>CAVRRH010000009.1:0-10076 GCA_963723565.1 uncultured Gemmatimonadales bacterium
GCGGGCGTCCGAAGCGGCTCGAAGGTCGGGTCGATCCGGAGCCAGCCCGGGGACAGAAGGTACGGGATCTCGAGCAATTGCTCGAGACGATCGAGCGCTTTCTCATGCTGCCCGGCGAGCAGGTAGATCCGCACGAGCATGTGCTGGTGATACGCCCCGGTGTAGGCATCCTGGGAGATCGGGCGCGCCGCCACACCTTGCTCCCCCTCCCGCACCGCCTCGGCCGACCGGCCGAGGTATGCCAGGGCGATCGCGCGATAGATCCGCTGCTCGTCACTGGCTCCTTCCCGGAGGCTGCGCCTCGAAGGCGATCCGCGCCGAGTCGGCGTACGCTCGGGACGAGCGCCGGTCTCCCCGGAGCAGATGGGCCTGCGCCAGTGCCAGCCCCCAGGCCCCGCGGTCGTCACCAAACGGGACGGGCGTGAGCTTCAACAGACGCGACGTGTATTCGTGATCGAGCAACCACACCAAGTCCCAGTAGGTAGCCACGTACGCGATGAGGGCCTCGGGCTGCACCTCTCGCGGCGCGGCCCGAAGCACAGCCCGGGCTCCCGGCAGGTCGCCCTGCACCAGCGAAAGCATGGCCTTCTGCTGCAGCCCGGCGACGTTACCCGGATCCAGCGCGAGCGCCCGATCGTATGCCGCACGCGCCTCCGGATACCGCCGCAGCCAGAGAAGGGTGAAGGCGTACCGCCGGTTCGTGAATAGGGAACGGGGATCGAGCCTCCGCGCCTGGTCCAGATGATCCAGCGCGGCGTCCCAGCGGCCCAGCCTCTGCTCCACAAGCGCGGCCGCGGTGAGCAGGTCTGCCCGGGGCGGAGTAAGTCGGCCGGCCTCCGCATACTGCCGCAATGCTTCGGCGTAGTTTCTCGAGACGTTGGCGTGGTAATCACCCATCGCGAGGTGCCCCTCGGGACGCCCGGGCGCCAATGCCAATGCCCGCTCAGCCGCCAGGTGCGCCTTATTCGCCGGGGCACTCGCGCCGGTGCCGCGAAAATAGATCAGCGAGTTGGCTCGAGAGAGCTGGGCCCACGCGAGGGCAAAGGTGGAATCGAGGGCTGCCGCCCGATCGTAAAAGTTCTCCGCTCGCTGCAGGGCGACTTGCCCGGCGGTCGAGAGCCCGCTGGAAATCTCCTCGCCCCGGAGATAGGCGTCGTAGGCCGCGAGGTTTGCGGTGGGCCGTTCGGCCAACGCCTTCCGTTCGCCTGCACCCAGGGCGACGCCCAGGGCTTCCGCCACTCGACCGGCGATGTCGGCCTGCACCAGAAAGACATCCGTGAGCGATGCGTCGAACGGCTGTTGCCATTGACGCGGTGGCGTTGGCTACGTCGATCAGCTCCGGGCTCACCTGCACCCGGCTCCGGCCACCCTCGCCCTTGTCCCAGCGCACCGTTCCGGTCAGCAGGTACGCTACGTCGAGCTCCCTCCCGATCTGCTGCGGGCTCTTGCCGGTCTGCTTGTACTGGCTGGAGCTGCTGCGGGCGATCACCTGAAGGCCGGGTACTGTCGTGAGCTTGCCCCGCACCGCATCGGTGATCCCATCCGCGAAGTACGCGTTCTCCGGCGAGCCCAGGCTCTCGAATGGGAGCACGGCAAGCCGCTTGTGTCCGGTGCCGGACTCCCCGGCAGCACGGTGGCTCCGCAGGAAGAACGTGGCCAGACCGGCAACCAGTAAGAGGAGCCCGAGCAGGGAAGCGAGCGATACCGGGGACCGCCACCTGGGTCGGACGGCAGTGGACACACCCGGTACCGTGCGATCCGCCGGCACTGCACCTGCCGCCGACAGCGCCTGGGAGAACTCTGCGGCTGTCCGGAACCGGTCGGCGGGAACCGGGGCGAGCGCCTGAAGTACCGCCCGCTCTACCGAATTGGGCACCGCCGGGCGGACCCGGTGGATGCTCGGTATCTCGCCGGTGAAACGCTTCGCCATGATCGACTGGGCGGTGGCGCCGGTGTACGGGGGCTCGCCGGTGAGCATTTCGTACAGCACCACACCGAGCGAGTAGATGTCGGTTCGCGCATCTACCTCGCGCTCGCCGGCGGCCTGCTCGGGACTCATGTATGCCGGTGTGCCGATCACGATCCCGGTTTCGGTGAGCCGTTCGCCGGGCGACGGCTGCGCCAGGGCCCGTCCGATGCCGAAATCGGCCACCATCGCCTGGCCATCGCAGAGCAGGATGTTCTCGGGCTTGATGTCGCGGTGAATTACACCGTGGCGGTGGGCATAGTCGAGGGCGAGCCCTACCTCGCGGGTGATTCGCTGGGCGTCCTCGACTGGGAGCTGCCGCTCCCTCGTGAGACGTTGCCGCAGCGATTCGCCCTCGATGAATGGCATCGTGAACCAGAGCAGGGGCGCGCTGTGCTGCGCACCGGCGTCGGTCTGGCCCGAGTCGTGCACCGAGACGATATGCGGGTGCTGGAGCCGCGCCGCGAGCTTGATCTCCCGGAGGAAGCGCTCGGGGCCCAGGGCGTGGGCCAGCTCGGGGTGGAGGACCTTGAGCGCGACCGGGCGGTCATGGCGAAGATCGTGGGCGAGGTAGACGGTAGCCATACCCCCACGCCCGAGCTCGCGCTCGAGGCGGTACTGGTCGGCAAGGGCGACCCTCAGCGAGGCCAGCATGTCGGGCATCTAGAGAAGCGGGTAAGTGATCTTCAAAGCTACATCTTGCCGCTCATTCGTGAAAATAGGCCCGGTGATAATTCCGGTGACTATCCGAGTCAGAACGTGACCGACCGAATCCAGGCGGCCGAGGCGACGTTGGCGAGGTTCAACTCGGGAAGCTTCGCCCGCAGGTCTTCCATGTTCTTGATCTGTTCTTTTACCAGGAAAGTCTGAGTAACCAGGACACCCGGGAACACGACCTGTTTGCTGCGAAGCTGGCCGGCCAACTGGAGGGCCAGCGTGCGGGTGACCGCCGCGCCGACCGCGCTCGGATCGGTGGTGGCGGTCGCCTTCCAGGGGCTGCCCTTCCTGGTCATCAGCTCGATGTCGGCGTTGGAGATGTCGATCCCGTACGCGGCAACCCTGGAGCCCAGCTTGTTCTGCTCGATGGCTGTCACCGCCCCCTTGGTCAGCTCGTCGTAAGGAGCAAACACGGCCTTCACTCCGGGATCACGCTTGAGCGCGTCGGCGGCGAGGCGCGCGTTGTCGGCTGCCACGGTGTGGCTGAACTTCCCGATGCGGAACTTCTGGTTCCACTTGTGGTCCGCAACGAATTTCCTCCACACGACATCGCGCCGTTCGAGCGGGGCGATAACGAACGGATTCACGTAGCCGACGGGCACGCCATCGCCGATGTCCTTGGCCATCTGGGTGAGCACGAGGGTGGCCAGGTTGGCGTCGTTCTGCGCGGTTTCGACGGCTTTGGGGGCACACTCGGCGACTTTGACATCGTACACCACGACCGCGATACCGGCGTCGGTGGCCTGAGTGATCAGCGGGCACATGGTGGCGGAGCGACCATGGTCCACGATGATACCGGCGACGCGGGACTCTATCGCGGATTTCATGTCGGCGGCCTGCCTGGCATCATCGGCCCGCGCGTCATAGCGCTGCATGGTAAAGCCGACCGCATCGGCCTGCTGCTGGGCGCCCCTGGTCCACTGCTCGAAGTAATCACCGGCGCCGCTGTACTGGACCAGGGCGATCTTCACTGGCCCTTTGTCGAAGGGAGCGGGTTTCTCAGCCGCGGCACCGCTATCGGTGCGGGCCGCACTCGGTTGATCGCGGTCCCGGCCCTGGGAGCAGGCGACGAAGACGAGAGTGGTGCACAATCCGATGCGTGGAATCGTGTTGCTCGGCATATTTGACCCCCCTTCGGGTGATCTGGAATTCGTTTACCGCCTTACCGCCTTACCCCGCCTTACCGCCTTACCGCCTTACCGCCTTACCGCCGACCTACGTCAACATCTGTGTGACTGGGCTAGAGCGCCAGCCCGTTGACCGCCGCGGATGATTCATCTGCGCCCGCAGTGAGCGACCTCCTGACGTGACCGGCGCCACTCCGGCTGAGACACGCTCCCCACCGACAACAAGGAAACCAACCCGTAGCTTGGGATCGCACTCCGATACCAGATGTCCGGTAATAGCCGCCCACCCAGGAGGACCTCATGGAACCCCGAGTCTTTGCCCACTCCCAGACCTACCGGCTTCGCGAAAGAATGAGCGAAGCTGACATCCGGCACGGGCAAGAAGTGAGAGTCGATTTGACGGGTATCAGAGTGGGCGCCGCCGCGGGCAGCTGGGGCACCGATCCAACTTCGAACATCGGTGCAATTTTTTTCTGCGCTATGGGAGAGATCAGAATCCGCGAGGTGTTGAATGAAGGTGACGGCGATGCTCTGCCGAGCGAGGTGGTGCTGGATGGACTGACTGTACCGAAACCCGGCACTTACGACATCCTGAACGCACTGGTCCATTCGAATGGCTCACTGCTGGTCCGCGTCGATGCCGAGACGCAGGTCGTGGCGAGAGCGCTCGATCCCGATCTGCCCTGGGTGTGAGGGAAGCGGAGAACCGCCGCCGAGACGGCGAATCTAGGCGGCGGTTTTCCGCACCACTTCAGAGCTGATTCCTCACCATCCTCCCGACCAGCTCCTCCAGCCGCTCCGTGATCGGCCGGCGGCGCCACTCCTCCAACGTCACTTTCCTCGAGCGGGCACGATCCTCGGCAAAGATTTGAATCTGCTCCTCCGCGAACCGCCGATCGAACACGTTGATGTTCGCCTCATCGTTGAGCCGGAACGAACGATTGTCGAAGTTGGTCGAGCCCACCGAGACCCAGCAGTCGTCGACTACCATCACTTTGGTGTGATAGAACGTCGGCTGGTACTCGTAGATCTTGACGCCGGCCTCCAGCAGCGGCCCCCACTTGGCCCGCGACGCTCGGCGCACGACGCCGGCATCCAGAATCGGCCCCGGGACGATGATCTCGACGTTTACCCCGCGACGCCGGGCGTCCACCAACATGCCTACCGCAAGTTTGTTGGGAACAAAATACGGATTGGCAATCAGGATTCTCTCGCTAGCGGACGAGATCGCGAGGAGGTAGATGAGCCGGAGGCTCTCGACTCCATCTCCAGGTGAGCTGTGGAATGCCTGCGCCATTTGAGGGCCGACCGAATCCAGACTGGGGAAGTACTCCGGTCCATCCAGGAGCACGCCTCCGGTCTTTATCCAGTTGTCGAGGAAGTCCGACTGCAGCTGAGCTACGACGGGCCCCTCGAATTGGAACTGTGAGTCTCGCCAGTGGTCCATGTCCTGGGCGTTACCGGCATAGGGGTCGGCAATCCCGATCCCTCCCACAAACCCGATCTTGCCGTCCACTACCAGGATCTTTCGGTGGGTACGCTTGTTCATCCGGTCGAGCGTATACCAGCGAAGTGGACGATATCTCACGATCTGCACCCCGGCCTGGCGCATCTGCTTCAGGTGTTTGCGGTCCATCTTCTTGGAGCCGAGCCAGTCCAGCACCAGGTGGGTGGGGACGCCGGCGCGGGCCCGCTCGGAGAAAGCATCGGTGAAGCGCTGCGCGATCTCTCCCGACCAGAAGATGTAGCCCTCGAAGGTGATGCTGTGCTTGGCGGAGCGTATCGCATGCAACATCGCGGCGAAGGCCTGGTCACCATTGAGCAGAGTCGTGACCCGGTTGCCATTCACCACGGGTGGTCCCAGCAAGTGGCTGGAGGTATGGCGGAACTGCGGATCACAGGCGGAGTAGCGATGGGGGAGGGCGTGCTCGAGCGGCTGGTCGCTGCCGGTGAGATTGGCATAGAACAGGATAGCGGCCAGGGTCATCACGACCGAGGCCATCGCCCAGCCCGCCCGGGGGGATCGGAGCTTCAGACGCATGGACTTGGCTCCGTGCTCGGGACCGGCGCTGCGTGGGCGATGTATGTAGCTGGTTACGATTTAAATGGTAGGGAGTTAGGTGAGAAACCGCGGTGGGCCGGGTCACATGGGGAGTTCGGGCGGGAAGGCGGTGACGGGAACGCGGGGCTGCCGTGCCCGCTGCATGGTTCTTAAGCCGTCTGGGTCTCGTAGTCGCTGGCGGTGCTCGCCTCGAGCACCTCGCGGATCTTGCGCGCGAGATCTTCCGGCGTGAATGGCTTCTGCAGAAACGGACGGCTCGGATCCAGTAATCCCCGGCGGATCACATCATTATTAGCGAACCCCGACGTATAGAGCACCGGCAGGGTAGGATATTTATGGGCCAGGAGCTCCCCCAATTGTCCCCCACTCATCCCCGGCATGACAACATCGGTGACCACAAGGTCGAAGTTCCCTTGCTCCTGCTCCATCAGCCGGAGCGCTTCCGCGGCGTCGGCAGCCTCCATACAGTGATATCCAAACCCTTCCACTGTGCGCACGATCAGCGCACGTACCAGCTGCTCGTCCTCCACCACCAGCACATTCTCCGTACCCCGCTGAACGGGGATCGGTACCGGAATCTCCCCGGTCTGCTCCGAGACCACAGAGATCTCCGGCCAGTACACTCTAATGGTGGTACCCCCGCCCAACTCCGACTCGGCCCACACAAAACCACCACTCTGCTTGACCGAGCCGTAGACGACCGAGAGCCCGAGTCCCGTACCTTGGCCGGCGGGTTTGGTGGTAAAGAACGGCTCCCAGATGTGCTGGAGCGTGTCGGGGTCCATGCCGTGACCGGTGTCGTGCACGGAGAGCACCGCATAGCGACCGGGCGGCGGTGCCTCGGACTCTGGCTGCCACACCGGAGAGTTCGCCTGCAGCTCTACAGCCGAGGTCTCGACCTCGACTCGCCCACCCTGCGGCATGGCGTCTCGAGCGTTCAGAACCAGGTTTATCACGATCTGCTCGACGCGCGGCGGATCGGCATGAATACCGCCGAGGGTGGGCGAGAGCCGGACAACCAGCTCGATGTTCTCGCCCACGACCGGCCGTAGCATCCCCGCCGCGTACCGTACCACCCGGTTCAGGTCCATTTGGCGCGGACGAATAATTTCCCGACGGGCAAAGGCAAGAAGCTGCTGTGTGAGGTTCGCCGACTGCGTAGCCGCCCGGTTGATCTGATCCACATCTTCGCGTCTCGGATCGTCCGGCTCGAAGGTTCGGGCCAGGAGATCGCTGAACCCCATGATCGCCACGAGCATGTTGTTGAGGTCGTGGGCGATCCCACCCGCCAGCCGGCCGATCGCCTCCAGCCGAACCACCTCCTGTAGCCGCTCCTCGGTCTGCTTGCGCTCCGTCACATCGAGCAGAATGCCCCGCATTCGTAGCGGTCTGCCCGACGACTTCTGGTAGGTGCCGCGCCCGTTGGCAGCGATCCAATGCGTCGTCCCGTCAGGCCAAAGGACGCGAAATTGAGCGGAGAACGGCTGCCGGTCGCGAATAGCGGCCTGTCTCAGCTCCTCGGTGGGGCCCTGATCCTCAGGGTGGATTGCGTCCGCCCAGTTCGTGTACGTGACGGAATCACCCGGGTGAAAGCCCAACATCGATATGGCCCGGTGATCCAGTCGCAGCTCGCCGGTGAGGAGATCGTGGTCCCAGGTACCGAGGCCCGCCGCCTCGTAACCCAGTTCCAGTGCCTCCCGGTGTTGCAGCAGCTCCTCTTCGATCCGCTTGACCTCAGACAGATCCCGAAGCCTGCTCGCATAGCCCAGGAGGTTTCCCTCGCGGTCGCGTACGCTGGTGACGGTTACCTGCACCGGCAGCCAGGTGCCATCCTTCCGGACAACCAAGCGTTGGGCGCTCACCGCGCCCTTCTCGGCAGCCTCAGAGAGCTCTCGCTCCGGTAAACCCTGGGCTCGGTCGTCGGGCGTAAAGAGGTCGGCCGCTTCCGCGTGAAGAAACTCCAGCTTCTCGTAGCCCAGCATGCGCCCGATCCCTCTATTCCATGTCGCTAGCCGTCCCTCGGGAGTCAGCATGAAGACGGCGGAGTCGTTCGCCTCATCGGGCGGCGTGCGGTAGCGTTCGCTCGGTCCGCGCCGCATCTGGGCGTGATTCCTTCGCTCGTTGGGTTCTTCCTGGTCCAGGTCATCTAAACCATCGGTGCGACGACGTTGCGACCCAACGAGAAATGCGATGCCCCCCGCGCTGAGCGCATAGATCCCGAGAAGCAGAAGGGCACCGGAGTCGGTGACGGCCGGGGATGCCTGGCGTGCGACCAGATAGAACCATATCGCGCCCAGCAGGAGAGCGAAGCCACCCGCGGCAACACCTCCGGCAGCGGAAGCGAACCCAACCGCCAGGCAGAAGATCAGCAATGCGATGAGGGAAGAGTACGATGGGATTATGGGCTCAACCGCAGCCGGCAAGGTGATGGCCACAGCCACGCACACGATGGCCATGCCGTAGAGCGGCCGGCTCTTACGGTGGACCGGTACAGCAGTTGGAGCTGGGTCCGCCAGCGTTGATTCTACCAATCGAGCCTCTCGTCCCGGCACGGGGCGCGGGGAGGCCAGTAAACTTCAGGAATGAATCGCAGTCATTTACAAGCTAGGCAAGATCAAGCGGGAAAACAACTTCGAAAAGTCTTCATCTCCCGCCCTGCTCTCGCGCCGCCGGCACCAGCTCCTCGATCGCAGCGCCTAGTTCGGTGTAGGCCGAGGGATCGACCTCTCGGAACGGCGTCGCCCGGTAGGCGATCCTCCCATCCGGTCCCACCACGAACAGGTTGCGGTTGGTCATCCCCGGATTGTCGGCCAGGGCGCCGTATTTCCTGGCGACGGCCGTCCCGGTATCGCTGGCGAACAGGAAGGGGAACTCCGAGTCGCGCGCCCACGAGGCGAGCGCGGTATCGGGGTCGGCGCTGATAGCGATGAGCACCACGTTGCGGCCGTTCTGAAAGAGCGTCGCGTACTGATCACGGTACGCGTTCATTTGGACAGTTCAGCCGCCGGTCCGGGCCTTGTAGAAGAACGCCAGGACAACGGTCTTTCCCTTGAAGTCGGAGAGATGGATCGGGTCGGGCGAGGACGCCGTAGCGAGTGGCGCCCTTCATGGTAAAGTCCGGTGCCACGGCGCCGATCTCGAGCGGCGGGACAGCGGGTGCCGCTTGCTGGGCCCCGAGGATCGCGGGGGTACAGGGGCAGAGCGAGACAGAGGGGTCGCATGGGACGTCCATTGCGGGAATTGTCTTGTCGAATAGGCAGGGCGGAACGACGGGACGATGCTAGGGCGGCGGACCCCGCTTACCGCTTAGCCGCTTATCATCTACCGCCTCACCGGTCTCCCGGCAGGGCCCGCGCGACGATCAGGGTGATGTTGTCGGTCCCGCCCCCTGCGAGCGCCTCCTTCAGCAGATCCTCGCAAACCTGGCGGGACGATTTCATGGTGCTGAGCCGCTCGCGGATCCGTTCGTCGGAGACGTGCTGGGTGAGCCCGTCGCTGCAGAGCAGTGCCACGCTGCCCCACTTCTGGTTACGCCGAGTGATCACCGGTTCGGTGTTGCGTCCACCGATCGTGCTGGAGAGCGTATGCCCGAGCCTGGAGCGCTTGGCATCCGCCGGATTCATGACGCCGAGGTCGATCAGCTCCTGGGCCATGGTCTGGTCGCGGGTGATCTGAGTCAGCTGTCCCTGCTCAAGGATGTAGCAACGGCTGTCCCCCACCTGGAGCAGGTACGCGCAGGGCCAGACGCCGAGGTAGAGGGTGAGCGTGGTGGCCATCCCCTGGTATTCCGGGTCCTTCTCACCCCGGCGCACCAGCTCCCCATGGCAGCCGAGTGCCGCCTCCCGCAGCGCGTCGAAGAACTCCTCGTCGTCCTCGGAGCTGGCGGCATAGTAGCAGCGCATGCTGCGCTGGACGTACTGGGTGGCCGCCTCGACCGCCATCCGGCTGGCCTCTTCGCCCTTGGCGCCGCCGCCGACGCCGTCGGCCACCATCATGATGAAGGCGAGCCGCTCGCCCTCCTGGGTGACCTTGTGGATGGTGGGGAGGCTGGTCTGCCGAACCACTATCTGCCGCTTCAGGGAGCAGATCAGGAAGTGGTCCTGGTTCTCCTTCCGGACCTTTCCAGTGTGGGTGATGCCGTAGACGTCGATCTCGTCGTCGTACGGCTTGCGCTGGGGTCCTGCGATGGTGGGGGCGGTCATGG
>CAVRRH010000010.1:0-118347 GCA_963723565.1 uncultured Gemmatimonadales bacterium
AACGTCCGTCGTCTGACGATCGCACTATCGGAACGTCAAGAAAATTCGTGAGCGTAGAACCTGAAACAAAAATCATCATCAACAATCGAGAAGCCACAATTGAAGAACTGAAATCGGGGCAAGCCGTTCGTTTGGTGTTACCAACCGATAGCAGCAAGGCGATTCTCATCGAAGTAAAGTAAGACTGGGTCTTGCTGCGCTCCCGGAACGCCTAAGGCTGGACCATTTTTGTGGTCTGTTCGGGACGGGTTTCGCGTACGGGCATTTCGTAACTGACCCATTGCTGCAACGACGATAAAGGAGACAGGGTAACCATGAAGAATGCAATTCCTACTCTCACACTACTGCTGTTGACTGCGGGAGCGGCTGCTGGCGCAGCACAGGCCGTGAAAGGGGGTAAGGCCGCGGGATACACAAGGTAAAGCGGTCGGCACTGCCCAACTTAAAGTAGTCAATGAAGGAGTACAGGTTTCTGTACAAGTCACGGGTATTCCCGCCGGAACATATGCTTTCCATATCCATTCGGTTGGCAAATGTGAGGCACCCACATTCGAATCAGCGGGCCCACACTTCAATCCCGAAGGAAAGAAGCACGGCTTGATGAATCCCGAGGGTCCCCACGCTGGCGATCTACCTAATATCAGCGTTGAGGCCGATGGCAAGGGGAATACAGAAGTAGCAATAGCCACTTTACCCTGGGTGAAGGTGCCAACTCGGTGTTCCACCCGGGTGGCACTGCTGTCGTCATCCATGAAAAGGCTGACGACGGCAAGACAGACCCAGCGGGGGGTGCCGGCAGGCGCATTGCGTGTGGAGTGATTGAAAAGGCCCCGTGAACTGTCATCCAGCTTCTCAGAGCGGGACTTTCCCGAACGTCGCCGCGCTCACGCCCGGCAGGTTGTCCGGGGTTCTTGGTCAGTTGGCGAAAAGCATAGCGAAGGTCGTTGTACATAGGTGTCAGGTCCCAGGTGTTAGGTTCAGGTAATAGTTCTCGCTTTAGCTTCAACTCGCCACACGCCACTCGCCACTCGACACTCTCAGTCACCGCGCAGAAGAGAGCTGCGCCCGTCGAATCTCCGGAGCGGCATCAAAAGAGGCGCGGCAGCAGCTTCAAAACATCCACTTCCGGTCCATTTCGTTCCGCGACGCGTACGAAAGCCCTGGGTGTTCAGAGTAAGCGGCAATCCTGGAAAACGGGCCTCTTCTCGAACCAGCTCCAGAAGCAGGGTCAAGACAGACGACTCTGCGGGATCTTGCTCGAGGTTCAAGCAGTCGTCCGCGAGTCTATCCAACAAGTCCATCCCTTCGCGACCAAAGGTGGTGTCCCGAGCATAGTTCAAGTCCATCAGAAGAACGTCAAAAGTGCGAGAAGCCAGAGCCTCCACTACAGTCTGCGGTGAGTTGGCTGTCTCGACCTGATAGCCGTTCTGGGCGAGCAATAGGCGCAAAGCAAGCAATATGTTCTGCTGATCATCAGCCACGAGGACTCGAAAGCGTGATACTTCGGGAAAAGTGGAAAACCGCGTGGGGGAGATGGGATTGTCGAGAACAGCAGATTGTGGGACGAACATCGCGCCGGACCTCCCACTGGATGATTAGCAAGTGTGTTGCCAGCCAGATTTGATCACTATCTGAGTGAATGCTGAGCTTTAGGGCCGGAAATCAACGGCTCGTAGAAGGTTCAGGTGTCCGCTTCCGAACATGCAGGTTGCGATAATGGGCAGTTTGAAATAGTGGCGAGTGCCGAGTTCAGCGGCGGCGAGCTGCAGTGGGTTACTCCTTGTAAAATGCTTGTTTAGAGCTTAGCTGTTTTTCAGATCCGCGCCTCCAAAGTTCGCACCACTAGCGCTGCAATCGCTCCTCCCTTGTCGCCAAGCGTTTACCAAAACCAAGGCAAGTTGACGTATCACGGGCAAACCGGAAGTTCGCTTCGCCGAGGCGACTGCCAATTCCGCATGATAGGGCGATATGTCCTCACTAACGCCGTAGCGTTTTCAAACAGGCAAAGCAAACCTATCTGCGAAATCTTGGAAGTCGAGCCCAGGGTTTTTCCTGCCTGGTGACTTCAAAAAGAATGGCGAGATGGGAAATGCGAGCAATTGTACCGCAAATTAGTAATTCGCACAGATCGGTTGAGTCCTCAATTTTAGCTTCGATCTTCTTCGTTCGGAATCAATCCGCCAGCTCAACCTTCAAGTACCAGCCTAAAGATCCTTTTTTCAGATTGGTCAGTCTTAAACAGTTTCTTGAAAGCCAGATGTTTTAGTTTGCTTGGGGATCTCAGTGGAATGATCCGATGCCCACCGAAAGCGAAAGGCGCTCTGCGGACGGGACGTCAGCGCGCCTTGCATGAACATGTTCTATGCGACGTTCCATCCGCTATCAAGCCGCTGTCGTGTCTGATGATCATCTACTGCTGCTCAAAGTGCTTGATGGGCGAACCGGAAGACTGTTTTGGGTGTTCCCGGGTGGCGGACGGGAGCCAGGTGAGACCGAGGTGGAGTGTCTTGAACGGGAGGTGCGAGAAGAAACGCATCTAGCTGTCGCGGTCGCGCGGTTTCTGTTCGAAGTGCCTGACGTGCCTGAAGGTAATTACGAGAGGCTACGAACCTATCTTTGCAAGATTCAGGAAGGCACAGCGCATCCAGGTATCGAACCAGAAATGGATGATGTACACCCGATCATTCGGGAGATTGGCTGGTTTGATGTCCGGCAGCCCGAGACATGGGATCCGCTATTGCACGAAAACGAGATCACTTACCAAATGCTCCAGAAGGTCCGTAAGGCACTCGGGCGCTTGCGGTAGCTCTGAGAGGCGCTGTCGCCGAGTTCACATTCGACGCGAAGTCGCTTGCCAATCCGCTCGAAGTGCAAGCGGGGCATGACAGCTGCCCACGGTGTGCTCCCAGCAGTGCGGCAGGTGCTGCCCTTGTTGCGCAAGGTCGCACTGAATATCGAGAAGTGCCATCATGCCAAATCGAGCAGCGCGAGACCGAACTCTGGGCGCGTCGTGCGGCGCAAGCGCTGGGATGATTCGACGATGATGACCTCCAGCGTCGGTTGCACGTGCGCTTCGAGCAAGTGTCCGCCGTGTGCAGTCCCGTCCGACTTGCCGACGACCACGTGGGCATGCAGCTTCGGTTCACCTTTGTCGTCTCGAGCGATGTTGCCCACAAGCGACATCAGCTCGACCTGTTCTTCGATAGCGATCTTCTTGTAGTTCTTCCTACTCAGTTCGAAGAAGCCTAGCGTCACACGTTCGAACGCGCCGATCGCTGTGAGATGCGCGCCCGACACCTCTTGCTCTTTGGCGAACTTCAGTAAGCCAGCAACGACTTCTTCTCCGGATTCGAACACGACCGCGAACGTCCTATCGGGGCTGGTTTGGATGAGCTTCGATTGCACCTGCGACTCCTCCTTTCAGGCTGTGTGGTAGCCGTTACGAAGAGGCTCCGTCCTTTTTGTCCATCGGCCGCACTCTGTGACTCTTGTAGACCGTCCAGCCCGTTTCGCCGAAATGATACAGGGATGTTTTTCCGGTCCGGCATAGGCCTATCCGCTTTCTCAAAGCCAATAGCCCCGGCGGCCATGGATGTCATGAAGCTCGCTCTCGTACTGTCGAGTGACAGGAGAGGACTCGTCATACTCCGGGCCGTTTTTGATCGTTTCTCGGGAGAGATCCACATGAACCTTGGATTCTTCCCAACTGATGCTTTCGATCCATTGCGGAGAGACCAATACCTTCTTGCCAGGCCACCAATTTCGGGTATCTACCACCATGTAGCGGATGGACCAAGTTTCCTCGTCAACTAGAAAGTCCTCGACATGACCGATTTCGCCATCAACCGCTTGAATGTGGTAGCCGCTCACCTCATTGGTGCTACGCAGATGCCTATCGATGGACTCTTGTTTGGGTACAGAACGTGCTTCTGCGGCAGTTGTCTTTTCCGACAGGTCCGCGGGATGGAGCACCGGCCCCCACAGATCGCTACCACCCCAATAGAAAGGGTATCCGTAATACCCCAGAAATTCAGCTTCGTGCTGACGAGACACCGGCTTATGCGTATCGATGTTGGGGCTATTTTCTACCTGCTTCCTGGTAAGGTTTACCGCAAGGTGTCCTGCACTCCAGTCCACTCTACCGAGCGATATCGGCGAAATCAGCACCATCCGGCCGACCAACCAGCTACCCGCGTTGACCACCAGATATCGGATCGTCCAGGTCTCATCGTCGAAATAAAACTGGTCCACGCTCCCGATCTCGCCATCGGTCGCGCGAAGCTTCAAGCCTTTTAGGTCGTTGACACTGCGCAACATTGTCCGTCCTCCTTTGTCCTGTTTCTCATTGAGCATTGGAAACTGAGTTGGCTCGCAGGCGACCGCTGGGTGAGCAGTTGAACCGGCGCTAGCTTTGTCGAAGCACCGGTTAATCTCGACAGCCGATCTCATTCTCGGAGGACTTTGCTCAAAAAAGCTGTGCAAATTGACTCATCGACCGCGATTGGAGCCCGTAGACCGCTTCGTTGACAATCTGAGATGAGGGATCGAGAGTCGAGACGACAGCTCGATCACCGCGAAGATCCAGATTGGCCTGCATTGCTTCCGACGATCGTTTTGATTTCGTCTGCTTGAAAGCTCCACCACCGAGAGTCCTTCTATTTTTCGATCGTTGAAACGATGGCACCAGACCCCCTTTCCAGCCAGCGATGAACCGTATTCCAGGTAATTCGCTTGACCCGAGCGATAGCAGATGTGCTCATGCCTTGGACGCTCAAGCGCGACTTCATCACAAGTATTGTCTCCGGGCCTTTGTTCTTCTCCCTTCAATATCCCCAGGGAAAACACTCTTGAGACAAGAATAGGAACTCTACGGAAACAGCTTCAGGCCAGGCCAAGCTTTCCAGTTTAGCTATCTTCTTTTGAATTCGTGTCTGGTCGCTGACGGTTCGGTTCGCCTGCTTGAAATGCTCGTGGGCCAACCCAGGATTTCTTGTACCTGCCTTACTCGCCAGATTTGACGCAATTGTGCGAGCATTCTGCTGAAGCCAGTAATAACAGAGAGAATAGCATCCCCTTTCCAATGCCCAGCTTATCGGTGACTTCTAATCAAGAGGCCATCCACCATCTCCGGTAGCATCGGTGAACGAAATCTGAGGATGGTCACGGAACTGTTGGAACCGATGTACACCGCTTCGTCTGCTCCTTCCTCGGTTTGTTGAAGCTTCACGAATACTGCTTCTGTAACCGTACAGGTTTCGTCCTCCTGCGCCCCATCGCCGAGCGCAATTGAGATGACAGCTTTTCCATCCTCCTTCAACTCGGCTGTAACCCGTCTGAGCGGCAGGTTCTGCGCTTTGACCTGAGGATCCTGGTTGGGACCGACTGTCTCAACGCTGACCAGCCAGTCTTCATGACAACCACTGAAGCCGTCGAAGAATGAAGTCCATTCATGGCGTGGGATTTCTTGCGTTGGCATATTTAATCCTCCTTGCCATTTCTAATGTTGGAACGTTTCGCCCGGAGCCATTGCCTTCGTTTTCTGACCACTCGCCAAGTGGCGCTCAAACCAGTCACGGGCCAGTAGTGCCACCCGGTCCAGCGTGCCAGGCTCCTCAAACAGATGGGTGGCGCAGGCGGTGTTGGCAGGCCTGGTGGTGCCCAGCCCAAGGGGGCTGGCGGCGCGTGGTCTCACAACCCTTCGCATCGAGGCGGGGCCCCCTACGCCGACCAGCGGACCGCCGACAAGTTCGGTGGGTCGACCCGGGGTCAGGGGCAGCGAGGGGCCGGAGTCAGCGACAGGGCTGCAGGCGGCCGGCAGGGGCAAGGCGGCACCGGCGCGAGCAACCGGGCCGCGGGTGGTGGTCAGGGACAACGTGGTGCCGGGGTCAGCGACCGGTCATCCGGCGCGGGAGGCGGCGGGTCCTGGGGCGGCGATCAGGTCGGCAACCGAAACGTCCCTCGGGACGGCGGGTCCAGGGGCAACAGCGCATTCAGTGGCGGGGGGAGTGGCTACAATGGCGCGAGTGCGCGCGCGAGCAGCTCGCGCGGCGCGTCGAGTATGGGGTCGCGGGGCGGGATGTCGCGGGGCGGAGGCCGCCGCAGGTGACCTCACTGCTCGGACGCGTCGCGGTCGTCCTTCTCGCGCTGGGCGCGTGCACCAAAGACAAAGAATCCGCGCGCGCTCCCACCGCTGACTCGGTGCAGCAGCGGCACTTCGGCTCGCCCGAGGAGGCGGCGACCGCGCTCATTCAGGCCGCCGAGCAGTTCGACGTGCCGGCGCTGGTGGAGATCCTGGGGAGCGAGGGTAAGTCCCTCGTATCGTCGAAGGACTCGGTGATGGACCGCAAGATCGGCGTCGAGTTTGCGGCGGTGGCCCGTGCCCAGCACAGGATCGAGCTGGATTCGTCGCGGAAGTCCGCGACGCTCGTGGTGGGTCCGGGCAAGTGGCCGCTTCCCATGCCTATAGTGGAGGATAAGGGTACCTGGCGCTTCGATGCCGAGGCGGGAGCGGACGAGATCCGGCTCCGTCGCATCGGCCAGAACGAGCTCGATGCCATCCAGGTGTGCCGCGGGTTCGTCGAGGCTCAGCGGGAATACGCACGGACCAGGCACGATGGTGCAAGCGTGAATCAGTATGCGCAGCGCATCATCAGCACACCCCGGAAGCGGGATGGTCTGGCGTGGCAGGCCGCGGATGGCAGCTGGGAGGGACCCGTCGGGGAGGTGATCGCCCGGGCGATCGCGGAGGGCTACACTAAGACCCCCTCGCCCTACCATGGGTACAACTTCAAGGTTCTGAAAGGGCAGGGTCCTGCGGCGCCGCTCGGGGAGATGAACTTCGTGGTGAAGGGTGTGATGATCGGCGGCTTCGCCCTGGTCGCCGCGCCGGCGGAGTACCTGGTGACCGGCGTGAAGACCTTCATCGTGAGCCACGACGGCATCGTTTACGAGCAGGACCTCGGGCCCCAGACGCCGGAGCGCTTCCGCGCAATGGAGCGTTACAACCCGGACTCGACCTGGACTCCAGTCCCCGCCAACTGAGCAGGTTCATCGCCTACCACGTCACCAAGACCGTGAAGCGGACGAGCAGGACTACATCAGGCAGCGGCTGACCCTGAACCGCCGCTAGCCTGCTTCGCGTGTTGTTTGCAAAGTGCAACGCAGGCAGCGAGTTCCTTCACGCACCCCACAACCTGCTCGGCAGTATTCAGGCAATCCGGCCAGTCGCACAGATAGGTGGTGACCTTCTCCCTATAGCTTCGCGGACCTCCAACACCCGGCTCAACGATGATCCAGGGCATAGCTCCCGCCTCCATGAACGACAGCTTGTTATACCGTCGGCAGCCTATCGCGGCCGGGCCTAACCAACTTGGCTTTCACGCGGAGCTCGTACCAAGGATGCAGGTCACAGTCCACAGGTGGAGGGCTCGGGGCAGGGGACCCATCCTGCGGTAGGGCTCTGCGTCAGGGGAGCGCGGCAGGAACCGCGCCATGAGGTCAGCTGGCAGAACGGACTGGGTAGCACTCGGTCTTCTGTATGGTACTAAAGTCTAATTCCTGAGCCTGCAGTTCTTCCTCATCTTCATTGGGAGCCGAAGTGAGGCCCGGGCCTGCGGCCTGCCGGCAGGCCTTGATAAGCCCAATACGATAGCCAGCCCCCTTGCCCTGACTCAAAACCGACAACTGCAGTCTGCCCAGCTACAGCGAAAGGACCCCCCCGATGAGCGATACCCAGCACCGCACGGTCCTTCCCATCCCCGATCGGCCGCGGACTGGCCTGATTACTTACGATGCCAAGGATCCGGATACGAAGTATCCGCCCATCGAGCAACTGCGCCCCCCCAAGGGCGCCCCCAATGTCCTCGTCATTCTGATCGATGATGCTGGATTTGGCGCCTCGAGCGCCTTCGGCGGCCCCTGCCAGACCCCGAACGCGGAACGCCTCGCGGCGAGTGGCCTCAAGTACAATCGCTTTCACACTACGGCCCTCTGCTCTCCGACGCGGCAGGCGTTGCTAACCGGCCGCAACCACCACTCGGTCGGCATGGGCGGCATTACTGAGATTGCCAGCGGGTCTCCGGGTTATTGCTCGGTCCTGCCCAAGACCGCCGCACCGCTGGCCAAGACGCTCAAGCTGAACGGCTACGCCACCGCCCAGTTCGGCAAGTGCCATGAGGTCCCGGTCTGGGAGACGAGCCCTGCCGGCCCCTTCAATGCGTGGCCCACGGGCGGCGGGGGCTTCGAGTACTTCTATGGCTTCATCGGCGGTGAGGCGCACCAGTGGTACCCTTCGCTCTACGAGGGAACCACTCCGATAGAAGTGAAGAAGACGCCGGAAGAGGGCTATCACTTCATGGAGGACATGACCGACAAGGCCATCGGCTGGATCGGACAACAACAGGCGCTGATCCCCGACAAGCCGTTCTTCGCGTACTTCGCCCCGGGCGCAACCCACGCCCCGCACCATGTGCCCAAGGAGTGGGCCGACAAATACAAGGGCAAGTTCGACGCGGGGTGGGACAAGCTGCGGGAAGAGACCTTTGCGCGGCAGAAGAAGCTGGGTGTCATTCCGGCGGACTGCCAGCTGACCAAGCGGCACGAGCAGATCCCTGCCTGGGACGCCATGCCTGATGCCCTGAAGCCGGTGCTGCGGCGCCAGATGGAGATTTATGCCGGCTTCCTGGAGTACGCCGACCATCACGTCGGCCGGTTGCTGGACACGCTGGAAAAGATGGACCTCTTGAAGGACACGCTGGTGTACTACATCATCGGCGACAACGGCGCGTCGGCCGAGGGGACGTTGAATGGCACTTACAATGAGATGATCAATTTCAACGGCGCCGCGGCCCTCGAGACCCCGGAATTCCTGAACGAGCGGATCGACAAGCTCGGCGGCCCCGAGTCCTACAATCACTTTGCGGTGGGTTGGGCCCATGCGATGAACACGCCCTACCAGTGGACCAAGCAGGTCGCCTCCCACTGGGGCGGCACCAGAAATGGGACCATCGTCCACTGGCCCAAAGGAATCAAGGCGAAGGGCGAGCAGCGCTCGCAGTTCCACCATGTCATCGACGTGGCGCCCACGATCCTGGAGGTAGCCGGGCTGCCCCAGCCGCTGTCGGTGGAGGGGATCCAGCAGCAGCCCATCGAGGGGGTTTCCATGGCCTATAGCTTCGATGACCCCAAGGCCGCCGAGCAACATGAGACCCAGTACTTCGAGATGTTTGGCAATCGCGGGATCTATCACAAGGGCTGGACCGCCGTGACGCGGCACAAGACGCCCTGGCTCCTGGTGGGCGAGAAGGTCCCCGCATTCGACGACGACGTATGGGAGCTCTATGACACCAGCAAGGACTGGAGCCAGGCCAACGACCTCTCCAAGCAGATGCCGGAGAAGCTGCACCAGCTGCAACGCCTCTGGCTGATCGAGGCTACCCGCTACAACGTATTGCCGCTGGACGACCGGGTTGCGGAACGGATGAACCCTGATCTCGCCGGCCGGCCGGTGCTGATCCGGGGGAACCGGCAAATCCTCTTTGGCGGTATGGGGCGCTTGTCGGAGAATTCGGTGGTGAACATCAAGAACAAGTCCCACTCCATCACCGCACTGATCGAGGTGCCCAAGTCTGATGCCCGGGGGGTGATCATCGCGCAGGGGGGCAACATCGGCGGCTGGGCTCTCTACGTGAAGGACGGCAAGCTCAAGTACTGCTACAACCTGCTCGGCATTCAGTACTTCTACGTCGAAGCCGGCAGTGCGCTGCCGCCTGGAGAACATCAGGTGCGCATGGAGTTCAAATACGACGGTGGTGGGTTGGGCAAAGGCGGCACGGCGTCGCTCTACGTTGACGGCAAGAAGGTCGGTGAAGGGAAGGTTGCGGCCACCGCGGCCATGGTCTTTTCTGCTGACGATGGTTTGGACATTGGCGTGGACACCGGATCACCAGTTTCCCAGGACTATAGGCCACACGGGAATGAGTTTACCGGCCGGGTCAGGGGAGTAGAGATCACCATTGCCGAGGCCGCTGAGAGTCTGGACCACCTGGTTGAACCGGAGCAAGCCATGCATCTGGCGATGGCGCGGCAGTAGCAGCGGTCTTGCTGGCGGCGTCGGCGCTTCCGATTGGAGCGCCGACGTTTGCTTATCCGCCTGTCTGAACCCTCGGGGTGGCTAAGGTGGACCCGAGAGCCCCATATTCGAAGCCCCTATTCCCCATACTAGGAACCGCATTCGCATGGCGCATCCGCAGCATCGTTTTCGAGACGACCCCGTCCCGCCCGCCAGCCGATCGGACTTTGTCCATTCCGCCGCACCCGAACCACACCGGGCCCGCACCAAGGATCTCTTGAGGCGGCACCCGGAAATCCGAGCTCTGATCGGTCCCAGTCAGCGGACCTTCTGGTATACCCTGGGTATAGTGCTGCTGCAGTTTGGTGTTGCCTGGTTTGCGGCGGCGCGGCCGTGGTGGCTGATCGTCGCGCTCGCGTATACTCTAGGAGCGTTCGCCAGTCACGCCCTGTTCGTGGCTATTCACGAGTGCGCCCACCGCCTGGTGTTCCGACGGAAGCTGCCCAACATTCTGGCCGGGCTGTTGGCCAATCTGCCGCTGTTCACCCCGGGCGCGGTCTCTTTCCAGAAGTACCACCTGAAGCACCACGCCTTCCAGGGGGTCTACGAGCTCGATGCGGACGTACCCAGCCGGTGGGAGGCACGGCTGGTGGGACGTTCCCCTCTCGGCAAGGCCGTTTGGCTCCTGTTCTACCCTGTGTTCCAGATGATTCGTTCGTTCCGGGTGAAGGAGGTCGCCGTCTTCGACGGGTGGACTCTGGCGAACCTGGCGATCCAGATCGGTGTCAATACTGCGGTGTATCTGGCCTGGGGACCCAAGGCACTCGTCTATCTGATCCTCTCGCTCTTTTTTTCTATCGGTCTTCATCCCCTGGGAGCCCGTTGGATCCAGCGGCACTACATGGTGACGGAGGGCGACCAGGAAACCTTCAGCTACTATGGCTCACTCAACGCCGTGACATTCAATGTGGGCTACCACAATGAGCACCACGATTTTCCATCGGTGGCCTGGAATCGTCTGCCCCGGATCCGCTCGGCCGCCCCCGAGGTCTACGAGGATTTGTTGGCTCATACGTCGTGGACCCGGCTGCTGGGTCAGTTTCTCTTCGACCGGAACATCTCCCTTTATTCCCGCATGATACGACAGGACAGGGCCGGTGTGCCTCTGAGCGATGAGGTGCAGCCGGATATTGACCTGACACGGGTGACATCCAGTCCTTGATCGGGCCCTATCTTCCTGCATGCCAACCAAGACCGGCCACATCGCCCTTGCCGGCGCGCCCAACGTCGGCAAGTCCACCCTGCTGAACGCGCTGGTGGGGCAACACCTCGCCATCGTCAGTCCCAAACCTCAAGCCACCCGACTTCCGGTCACCGGTCTCCGAACCGACGGGGACACCCAATACATCTTCCACGACCTTCCCGGCCTGCTCGATCCGTCATACCTGCTTCAGGCCCGAATGCGGGAGCTGGCGCTCGAGACCGTCCGGAAGATGGACCTGGTCCTGCATCTCCATCCGGCACCGGATGCTCCGGCGCCTCCATTCGAGGATCTCACTGGCCTCCCTGGGCCATTGGGCATCCCGGTGCTCACCGTGTACACTAAGGGCGACCTCATTCACCCGGCCCGAAGGGCCGAGCTCGAGCGAGAGACTCCAGTCGTTGCCACGGCAGGAGACGACGGGATTTCCCGAATGCTCCAGCGGGTAGGGTCGTTCCTTCCGGAGCGAGCGTTCGAATACGATCCCGATGATATTGGAACTCAGCCACTGCGCTTCTTTGTGGTCGAATACCTGCGGGAGGCGGCGTTCGAGCTCCTGGGCGACGAGCTGCCCTACTCGTTCACGGCGGAAGTGGAGGAGTTTCGCGAAGCCGAGCGTCCGGTATACATTCGAGTTACCCTCTTCGTCGAGCGGGAGTCGCAGAAAGCCATCGTGATCGGCCGCTCGGGCGTCACCATCAAGGCCATTGGGACCCACGCCCGGAGCCGGCTGGAAGAGTTGATCGGCGCCCCGGTCTACCTCGACTGCTGGGTGAAGACCCTGCCGAACTGGCGAAAGAGCTCCGGCGCACTGACCCGGTTCGGCTTCCCGGCCACGCCCAAGGAGTCCGCATGACCCTTTCTCCCGAGCTGCTCCAGATTTTGGTGTGCCCCAAGTGTAAGGGAGAGCTCGAATACCGGGCTGCTCCCGAAGCGCTGATCTGCCACTCCTGCCGCCTGGTCTACCCCGTCGAGGACGGCATCCCCATTATGCTGATCGACGAAGCCAAGCCGCTCTAAGGCGGACGGGCGGACGGGAGTACAGACGAAGAGAGCAGAGTTCGATCCTCCCAGTGATCCTAATCCGCCTGACCGCTGTCCACCCGACCGCCCGACCGTGGCCCTGATCCTGCTGTTTCGGCGGCGAGGTGTCCGATTTCTAAGGCTGAGAAACCACCGGCTGCTATTTCTTGCACCAGGGGCTCAGCTCGGCCGGCGAGTAAGGGTTTCTCCATGGTTTGACTTGTCGCTTCGAGAGACCTAAGTTAGCTACGCGTAACTCTTTACGAGAGGCAATGGGTGCGGACTCGTCCGACGATTCTTTTCTTTTCGCCGGACGGCTGTCCGGTCCCGACCTTGGTTCGCCAGTGGGCGGCCACCCATGCGTTTCCCCTCCTGGTATTTAGCCAGCCGGACGACGTCGAATCGATCGTTTTGCGGGGTCATCCCTGCCTGCTCTTTGTTGACGGAGACAACTCGGGAACCACAGGAGTGGGGCTGGTCCGGCGGCTCAAGAGCGACGCCTTTACCGCAATAGTGCCCATCACGACGTTGGCGGGGACGCACCACCCGGAACAGGTTCAAGCGTGGTTTAGCTCCGGAGCGGACGAGGTTCTCACCGGGCTGTTCTCCCCGGCCGAGCAGCGATCCCGGATGGATGCAATGCTGGTGCGCACCGAGCGGGACGTGTCGGTCCACCCGTCCACCAGGCTGCCCGGCACTACCGAAATCGAGCGTGAGATCCGGCGCCGACTCGAGTCCAGCCAGGAATTTGCGGTCTGCTACGCGGACCTCGACCACTTCAAGGAGTTCAACGACCGGTACAGCTATTATGATGGCGACCGGGTGATCTACATTCTCTCCCGGATCCTGCACGACGTCGTGAGAGGTCTAATGGGCTCGCGTGGCTTCGTGGGTCACATTGGGGGAGACGACTTTATTTTCATCATTCCCGCTGGGGACATCAGCCCCGTTTGCAGCGAGATTCTCGAGGTCTTCGATTCGCTGGTGCCCCTGCAGTACAACGAGCAGGACCGCAGGGCAGGGTACTTTTTTGGGAAGGACCGGCGAGGCCAGCTCCACCGGGTCCCGTTGATGACACTTTCGATCGGCATTGTCACCAACCGGCATCGCCAATTTGCGCATCCGGCACAGGTGAGCGAGCTTGCGACCGAAATGAAGAGCTATGCGAAGACGCTGCCTGGGTCGGTGTTCGTCGTAGACCGGCGGCAGGGCGTCAGTGGGGAAGAGCGGACCGGACCGACCTCCAGGGAGCAGGCGTGAGGATCATGACATGAACGTCACTTGCCCGAACTGCGCCACCGTCTATCGCGTCGATCCCGCCAAGGTGCCTGAGGCTGGTGTGCGGGCACGCTGCGCCGTGTGCAATGCTGTGTTTGCCGTTCGCCGAGAGGCCGAAGCACGACGGCAGGCCGCGACTCCGGCCCCCACGGCCGCGCCATCGCCACCGCCGACAGTCCCGCCACCACGCGCCGAATCACCTCGAGTCGAGCCGCCTCGCTCCGAGCCAGCCCGCAGTGAACCGAGCCGGGCCGAGGCCATACGGAGTGAGCCGAGCCGGGCCGAGCCGGTACGGAGTGAGCCGAGCCGAGCAACTGAACCTCCTGCGGTGCCGCGCCCGCTGAGCGCTCCACCTGCGCCGGCCCCGGCGGGAATTCCGCCGCATCCGGTAGCGCCACAGCGGCCAGCGGCACCGGCTATACGCACCGCCGCCGGCGCTCCAGCCCCTCCAGCCTCAAAGCCGGCATCCGCCGCTCCGGTTGCCGGCGGTCCGGTCCCGTCAGCGGCTAGCGCCCCGGCCGCCCCGGCCGGGCCTGCAAGGCCGTCGGCACCCACGGCGGCTCCAGGGGCGCCCAGGCCTTCGTCGCCTGCAGGGGGAGCCTCCAGCGTCCCAGCCGCGCGTCCACCAGCTCCTGCCGGGAGCCGCCCGGCCAATCCATTTCTGTCGCAGGATCCCGCGCTCAAGGCCCGGCGGCTGGCGCGAGCGCTTATCTCCGACATGGTGGTCTATCATCCGGGCAAGCGGCAGGAAGGCCTGCGTGATGGGAACCTCAAGGAGCTCTTCGAGGAAGAGATCAAGAAGAGCTGGGAGGAGTACGCCGAGCAGGTCGGGCGCGAGGTCGCCGAGTCCACGGGGTACTTCCGGGAGGCGTTGAACGAGATCCTGGCCGGGGGCCGTCAGCTCTTCTGAGAGGTAAGAGGTAAGAAGTGAGAGGTGAGAAGTAAGAAGTGAGAAGTAGGGAGTAAGAGGTGAGAAGGAAGCGGTTGTCCCCCTGAGCCCCCTCGCACGATAGCTCGGGGCAGGCTCTGAGGATGACAACCTCCCGCCTGCTTACTTACTACCTCTCACTTCTCACTTTTTGCATCTTACCCCCATTAGGTTTCCTGCATCCCTTCGCATGGAGTAGTTGGCATGTCGGACCTCGTGGATCGTCTGACTGATCTGCAACGCCGAGTCGCTGAACTCCGAGACTTTCTTTGACTTGTCGGACAAGGCCGCCCGGCTGAAGGCGCTCGAGGAGCAGCAGGCCTTGCCGGGCTTCTGGGCCGACTCTGAAGCGGCGCGAAGCTCGGTTCAGCAGATGAAGATCCTCAGAAACTGGCTCATCCCCTACGACACCCTGCATCGCCGGCTGGACAGTGCGCTCGAAATGGCCGAGCTGCTGGATGCGGAGCCGGACCAGTCCATGTCGGCCGATCTGGCTAAGGAAGCCGACGAGCTCGATACCGCGGCCGAAGCCTTCGAGCTCCAGGCCATGCTTCAGGGCCCGGAGGACGCGCGCGACGCGCTCCTCACGATCCATCCTGGTGCCGGTGGTACGGAATCGCAGGACTGGGCCGAGATGTTGATGCGGATGTACGTGCGCTGGGCGGAGCGGCACGGCTTCGAGGTCGCCATTCTCGATCTCCTCCCGGGAGAGGAAGCCGGCATCAAGTCGGTGACGATCGAGATCAAGGGCGAATACGCCTACGGCTACCTCAAGGCGGAGAAGGGGGTCCACCGCCTGGTGCGGATCTCGCCCTATGACTCGCAGGCACGCCGCCATACCTCATTCGCCTCGGTCTTCGTCTATCCGGACATCGACGATACCATCGAGGTGGACCTGCGGGAGGAAGACATCAACATGGACGTCTTCCGGGCCTCGGGCGCCGGGGGCCAGCACGTCAACAAGACCTCGTCGGCGGTGCGGCTCACCCATGTACCGACCAACACGGTGGTGTCCTGCCAGCAGGAGCGCAGTCAGACGAAGAACCGGGCCACCGCCATGAAAATGCTGCGGGCGGCTATCTACCAGAAGAAGCTGGAAGAGCAGGAGGCCGCCAGGGCCGTGGTCGAGGCAACCAAGACCGACAATTCGTGGGGAAACCAGATTCGCTCCTATGTGTTTCAACCCTATACCATGGTCAACGACCATCGGACCGAGGTGAAGGTCGGTGACGTGCAGCGAGTGATGGATGGAGATCTGGACACGTTCATTCAGGCGTATTTGAAGCGGTTCGGAGGCAAGGCGGCGTGAGCCCATCGTGAGTACCGTCGAGGAACGCTCGTACGTCGAGGCCGCGCGGCGGGAGAAGCGGGCGGCGCTGGAGGCGCTGGGCGTCCAACCCTTTGCCTATCGCTACGAGCGCACCCATACCGGAGCGCAAGCGCTGGCTGCCTACCGCGATGATATGGGCGAGGATGGGCCCGAGGTCTCGGTCGCAGGGAGGATCGAGTCCTGGCGTCCAAAGGGAAAGGTCGTGTTCGGACATATCGAGGACCCCAGTGGGCGTATCCAGGTATACCTGAGGCGGGACGACCTCGGCGCGCGCTATGACCTCGTCGATCTTCTGGACCTCGACGATCACGTCGGAATAACCGGCCGCCTGTTCCGGACGAAGGCGGGTGAAGTCACCATCCGGGCTTCTGACATCACCCTGCTCGCCAAGTCGCTTCGCCCCCTCCCGCGCGGGAAGACGCAGACCGGGCCGGAAGGAACCGTCACCTTCGGCGGCCTCACCGACCCCGAGCTCCGCTACCGCCAGCGCTACGCCGACCTGGCGGTGCACCCGGATGTCCGCCAGATCTTCGTGCTCCGTGCCAGGGCCATCGCCTTCATCCGGCGGTTCCTGGATGAGCGCGGGTTCCTCGAGGTCGAGACGCCCATTCTGCAGCCGCTCTATGGGGGGGCTGCGGCTCAGCCCTTCGTCACCCACCATAATGCGCTGGACATGCCGCTTTACCTCCGGATTGCTGACGAGCTGTATCTCAAGCGGCTTCTGGTGGGCGGAATCGAGCGAGTCTACGAGATCGGCCACGACTTCCGGAATGAGGGCATGGACCGAACTCATAATCCGGAATTCACCATGCTCGAGCTCTATCAGGCGTACGCCGATTACAACGACATGATGGGGCTGACAGAGGCCCTGATGTCCGGGGTCGTCGAGCACTGCCTGGGAACTACCGTGCTCGAGCGCTCGGGCACCAGGCTGGACTTCGCGCCGCCGTTCCAGCGGGTGCCGTTCATCGACGGCATTCGGGCCCGCACCGGCCTCGACCTGCGCACCGCAACAGAAGACGAGATGCGCGCGCTTCTTCTTCGATCCGACGCGGATCCCGAGGCGGTCTCGGCATTGTCCGTCGGCCGGCTGCAGGATGAAGTCTTCAAGGTCTTTGTCGAGCCTCATCTGGTGCAACCTACGTTCGTGGTCGACTACCCCAAGGCGCTCTCTCCGCTGGCTAAAGAGCATCGCAGCGACCCGTCGCTCACCGAGCGGTTCGAGCTGTTCGTGGGCGGACGGGAGCTGGTCAACGCCTTCAGCGAGCTCAACGACCCCGACGATCAGCGTCGCCGGTTCGAGGACCAGGTGCAGCAGCGGGCTGCAGGGAACCAGGAAGCGCACAGCTACGACGCCGACTACATCCGGGCGCTCGAGTACGGGATGCCTCCTGCGGGGGGACTCGGTCTGGGCATCGATCGTTTGATGATGCTCATTGCCGACAAACCTTCGATTCGCGACGTCATCATCTTTCCTGCCATGCGTCCGGAGGGATCATGACGGTGGGGCAGCGGGGCAGCGAGGCAGCGAGGCAGCAAGGCAGTGAGGCGCCATCTGGGCACAACCTATGGGCAAAGGCGCGGTCCGGACTACGTAATGGCTGGCGTGAGCTGGTAGCCACCTTTCGGTGGCCCTCAAAGCTGGAGTGGCGGATCGCGCGGCGCTATCTCCGTAGCCGGCGGACCGCCCGGACGGCGTCGCTCAATACGGTCATCTCCACCGGTGGCGTCGCAGTAGGTGTGACGGCGCTGATCGTGGTGCTTGGCGTCATGAACGGGCTGCGCGATGATCTGCGGGAACGCATCCTGGTGGCCAATCCCCATCTCCGCATCCTCACCTTCGGCTCCGGACTCCGGGTGGATGACTGGCGCAGCGTTATTGCAGAGGTGCGGAAAGAGCCTGGCGTGGTGGCAGCCAGTCCCGAAGTGATAAGCCAGGCGGGAATCACCGCGGGCCAGGACTATGGGGAAGGGGTCAACCTGGTCGGGTTTGATCCCGATACTGGAAGTAAATCGGTCACATCGCTGCCGCAGGCCGTCACCAAAGGCGATCTGTCGTTCAAGGCCACGAAGCCGGGGGTCGATGGAGGCGTCCTCCTCGGTTCCCGTCTGGCCTCCCGGCTCTCGGTCTACCCGGGCGATATCGTCACCCTGGTACCGGTCACTCAGGCCAAGATCAACCCCGCGCTCGGGGTGGCGGTGCCGCGATTCTGGAAGTTCGAGGTCACCGGGCTCTTCGACACCGGCATGTTTCAGTACGACAACCAGTTCGTGGTCATGTCCCGGGAAATGGCGCAGCGGTTCACCGGGCTGGGCGAGGCGGTGTCCGGTATCGCGGTGCGGGTGGATGATCCCGACCGCGCCCCCGAGATCGGCGCCGCCCTGGAGAAGCGGCTGGGCTACCCCTACCGGGCACTCGACTGGCAGACTCAGAACTCGAGCTTGTTCAGCGCGCTGCAATTGGAGAAGCTTGCCATGGGGCTGGTTATCTTTTTCATCATGGTCGTGGCCGCCTTCAACATCGTCGGAACGCTCACGATGGTGGTAACCGACAAGACCCGGGAAATCGGCATCCTGCAGGCCATGGGGCTCACCTCGCCGGCCATCGCGCGGGTGTTCCTGGTGCAGGGTGCGCTCATCGGTTTGGTGGGCACCACGCTGGGGCTGGTGCTCGGTCTTACCCTTTCCTATGTGGTAGACAGCTCCGGCTGGGTCCGGATCAATCCGGCCGTATATTTCATCGATCACCTGCCGGTTCATATTGAATGGCAGGACGTTGCAGTCGTCGTGGTGACGAGCCTCGCCATCGCTGTAGCCGCCACGTTGTATCCCTCGCGCTCGGCCGCCGCCCTCACGCCGGTGGAGGCCATCCGCCACGAATGACGGCGATTCTCGAAGCTCAGGGACTCCGCAAGGTGTACCGCGGCGGCGACGGCAACCCTATTGAGGTGTTGTCGGGCGTCGATCTGATGGTGAGCCGAGGCGAGTTCGTGGCGATCGTAGGGGCCAGCGGCTCGGGGAAGAGCACGCTGCTTCATTTGCTGGGCGCCCTGGACAGCCCATCCGGCGGCACGGTACGGCTAGGGGGCCAATCGTATAGCGACGAAACCGCCGAGAACCTGGCCGCAATCCGAAATCGAAAGCTGGGGTTCGTCTTCCAATTCCATCACCTGCTCCGAGAATTCACCGCGCTGGAGAACGTGATGATGCCGCTCCTGATCGCGGGTGAGGACGATGCGAAAGCCCGATCGCGGGCGGAGGAACTGCTGGCCGACGTGGGTCTTGCCGGAAGGATGTCGCACCGGCCGTCACAGCTGTCGGGCGGCGAGCAGCAGCGTGCGGCGGTGGCACGCGCTCTGATAGCCGATCCGCTCGTGGTGCTGGCCGATGAGCCTTCGGGCAATCTGGATAATGCGAACAGTGAGCGACTGCATGGCCTCTTCGCGCATTTATCCCGGGAGTTCGAGACTGCACTCGTCGTAGTCACCCATAACCGATCCCTGGCGGCACGAGCCGACCGGGTGCTGTCCCTCGAGGGCGGACGCCTGGTGCCACTCTCCGGCGTGGAGTCCATGCCCTGATGTCCTGCGAGCAGTGCGGGGAGCGTGAAGCTGTCATTCACCTCACCCAGATCGTCAACGAGCAGGTCACTACCCTGCATCTCTGCGAGCGTTGCGCCGCGGAGAAGGGGGTGGAGAGCCCCGGCGCCGCGCCGAAAACGCCGCTGGGGACCTTTCTGGCTGCCATGGGGCAGGAGCTGCCGGAAACACCCGCCCCTCGGACCGGCGATACCTGCGCTCGTTGCGGTGGGTCGCTGCAGGACTTTCGTGAGAGTGGCAGGCTGGGCTGTTCCGACTGCTATCGCTCCTTCGAGGTGCCGCTTCGAGACCTCCTGCGCCGGCTGCACGGCTCGACCCACCACATGGGCGAGCGTTATGCCGAGAGCGGTGGGAGCACCACGCCGAGCACCCGAAACGGGGCAAGCGAGCTGCGGGAGCAGCTCCGCGTGGCCGTGGAGACGGAGAACTTCGAGCTGGCCGCGGAGCTGCGCGACCGGCTAAGGGTAATGGAATGATCGACCTCAGCCTTCTTACCGACGGCGGGGTCGGCTGGCTCGACGCGAGCGGCCCCTCCAGCCACCTGGTCCTCTCGACCCGGATCCGGCTGGCACGGAACCTGGCCGGGCGGGTCTACCAGGGACGCAACTCAGAGTCCGAGCGGGAGGACATTCTCCAGACGGTGGAGGCCGCCGCGCGGGATACCGTGCTTCTGCGGCGGGCCATCAAGTTCCGGCTCGACCATCTGGATCGGAGCGACCGGCAGCTGCTACACGAGCGGCACCTGGTCAGCAAGGAGTTGGCAGGGCTGGACGTCGATGGACGGGTGCGCTCGGGTGCGTCGTTGCTGGTCCAGGATCGCCTCGGAGTCATGCTGAACGAGGAGGATCATCTCCGCCTTCAGGGGCTCCATTCCGGGTTCGCGCTGGACGCCGCTTACGCCGAGGTCGACCGGCTGGACGCCGAATTGGGACAACGACTTGCATTCGCATTTCACTCTGAATTTGGTTACCTTACGTCCTGTCCCACCAACGTCGGCACTGGGCTTCGGGCCTCGGTTCTGATACACCTTCCCGGCCTGGTGCTCACCAAGGAAATCTCCAAGGTGCTGCAGGGGCTGGCGCAGGTGGGACTCACCTTCCGGGGCCTGTACGGCGAGGGAAGCGAGGTCGTCGGCAACTTCTTCCAGCTGTCCAATCAGACGACGCTCGGCAGTTCCGAGTATGAGCTGCTCGATCATCTCGGCAAAATGGTCCGGCAGGTCATGGACTACGAAGAGCAGGCCCGGCAGGTGTTGCTGCGCGACGCACCGGCAATCATCGAGGACAAAGTGTGGCGCGCGTACGGCTTACTTCGTTATGCCCGGGCGCTGTCGTTCGACGAAGCCATGAACCTGTTGAGCGGCGTACGACTCGGTGTAGGTGTGAATCTCATCCCCGGTGTCGGCATGTACACGCTGAACAAGTTGCTGGTGTACACCCAACCGGCCCATCTGGCGGTGGCCGAAGGAGTGGCACCCGCTGACCCCGATCTGCCAGTTCGGCGGGCACAGTTCGTGCGCAAAGTTTTGGAATCCGAGGTGGGACGCCGTGGATGAGCCGCGACGCAGGGCTTCGGAGCTACGTAGGATACCGCAATGAACGGCTACAATTTCACAGATCGCGTCCGTAAAGTCCTGCAGATGGCCCGCGAAGAGGCGGCGCGCCTGCATCACGAATACGTGGGGACGGAGCACATCCTCCTGGGCCTGATTCGAGAGGGCGAGGGGGTGGCGGCGGCAGTCCTCACCAACCTGAACGTCGATCTCGAAGACATCCAGCAGAAAATCGAGGAGACGGTGAAGAAGGGGAAAGCGGCCGCCGCGGCCGGTCCCGATCTTCCCTACACCTCGCGAGCCAAGAAGGTGCTCGAGCTGGCGATGACCGAGGCGCGGGAGCTGAATCACTCCTACGTCGGCACCGAGCATTTACTGCTTGGCCTCCTTCGAGAAGAGAAGGGCATCGCCGCCCAGGTGCTCACCGACGCCGGTGTGAATCTGGAGCAGTCGCGGGCGGAGACCCTGCGCCTGTTGGGTAGCGACATGCCCCAGGCCTCGGCCGGTGGCGGCAGCGCTCAGCCCAGCTCCGCGCCCAAGTCGGAGAAGAAGTCCAAGACTCCCGCACTCGACCATTTCTGCCGCGATCTGACACAGCTCGCCGCGGAGGGCCAGCTCGATCCGACGATCGGCCGGGCCAAGGAGATCGAGCGGGTCATGGAGATCCTGGCCCGCCGGAAGAAGAACAACCCGGTTCTCATCGGCGAGCCCGGCGTCGGAAAGACCGCCATCGTCGAGGGGCTGGCGCTGCTCATTGCCAATGGACTCTGCCCCGACGTGCTGCGGGACCATCGGGTGCTCTCGCTGGATATGGCCGCGGTCATCGCCGGCACTAAGTATCGTGGCCAGTTCGAGGAGCGGCTCAAGGCGGTCATGAACGAGATCGCCCAGAACAAGCAGATCATCCTCTTCATCGACGAGCTGCACACCCTGGTGGGGGCCGGTGCCGCCGAAGGCGCCATCGATGCCTCCAACATGCTGAAGCCCGCGCTGGCCCGGGGTGAACTGCAGTGCGTGGGCGCCTCGACCTTGAACGAGTACCGCAAGTACATCGAGAAGGACGGGGCGCTGGAGCGGCGTTTCCAGACCGTCGTGGTGGAGCCGCCGTCGGTGCCGGAGACGGTCGAGATCCTGAAGGGTTTGCGGAAGAAATACGAAGATCACCACCGGATCAGCATCCCCGACGCGACGCTCAGTGCGGCCGCGGAGCTCTCTGAGCGCTATATCACCGATCGGTTTCTGCCCGACAAGGCCATCGACGTGATCGATGAGGCCGGAGCCCGCGCGCGGCTGGCCTCACAGGTTCCGCCGGCTGAGGTGGCGGAGCTCAAGACTGCGCTGGAGAAGGTGAACGTCCAGAAGGAAGATGCAGTTCGGGACCAGAACTTCGAGCGCGCGGCTTCGCTCAGAGACCAGGAGCGGGATCTGCAGAACCAGATCCGGCTCAAGCAGGAAGAGTGGGAGAAGGAGCGGCAGACCCGGCGGCCGGTCATCGACGAGGAGGCCATCGCTTTCATCGTCTCCCGCTGGACCGGTATTCCGGTCACCCGGCTCCAGGAGGCGGAGACCGCCCGGCTGATGCGGATGGAAGACGAGCTCCACGGATCGGTCGTCGGTCAGGACGAGGCCATCAAGGCTGTGTCCCGGGCCATCCGGCGCTCGCGTGCCGGGCTCAAGGATCCGAACCGCCCCATCGGTTCGTTCATCTTCTCGGGCCCGACCGGGGTGGGGAAAACCGAGCTGGCGCGGGCGCTGGCCAAGTTCCTGTTTGCCGACGCCTCGGCCCTGATCCGGGTGGACATGTCGGAATACATGGAGAAGTTCTCGGTGTCACGCCTGATCGGTGCGCCTCCGGGCTACGTCGGCTACGAGGATTCCGGCACTCTCACCAAGGCGGTGCGCCGGAAGCCCTACTCCGTGGTGCTGCTGGACGAGATCGAGAAGGCGCATCCGGATGTCTTCAACATCCTGCTTCAGGTGCTGGATGAAGGCCATTTGACCGACAACTACGGCCGCATGATCGACTTCAAAAACACGGTCGTGATCATGACGTCCAACGTGGGTGCCCGCGACATCATGAAGGGTAAGTCCCTTGGGTTCCACGGCGGGGACCAGCAGGCAACATTCGAGCGGATGCAGGACACGGTGAAGGAAGAGATGAACAAGGTCTTCAATCCCGAGTTCCTGAATCGACTGGATGACGTGATCGTGTTCCACCCGCTGTCCAAGGAACACATCGCCCAGATCGTCACGATCCTGCTGAAGGAGGTTCAGCGCCGCCTGGGCGACGAGGTCAAGCTCACGCCGGCCGCGGTGGAGTTCCTGGTCGAGCATGGCTACGACGCGAACTATGGGGCCCGTCCGCTGAAGCGCTCCATCCAGCGCTACATCGAGGATCCGCTCAGCGAGAAGATCCTCATGGGTGACTTCGGCCGAGGGGACGAGATCGAGGTCGATGTCGCTCCGGACGGCGAGCGGTTGGCGTTCCGCGCGCTGACTGTCACCCCCCAGGCCTAAGCCCGTGCGCCGGACCCTTCCCGGGTCCGGCGCGCCTACCCTTCGCCCCTTACCGATGCATCGTTTTCTTCCGATCTTCGCCGCCGGCTTTCTCCTCGTGGGAGCGCCGGCGGCGCTTCGGGCTCAGGAGCCTGCGCCGCCGAAGGTGGACAGCATCAAGGTGGAAGGGAACCAGCGACTTACCTCCTCCCAGATCATCGGCAGTTCCGGCATCGTCGCCCACCAGCCAGTCAATTACCGTGACATCCAGCGCGCCATCACCTCGCTGTTCCGCACCGGGCAGTTCGACGACGTGCTGGTGGAGCAGCGGAACACTGGCGGGCGTCTCATCCTGGTCATCAAGGTCAAGGAGCGCCCCGTTCTGGAGAAGTGGGCCGTGCGCGGGGTCAGCCGGCTGTCGGAAGGTGACGTCAAGGGCCGGGTGCGCCTGACCGAGGGCCGTCCTCTCGATCGCAACGCGGTCGAGCAGGCACGGGCGGGCATTGACTCGCTGTACAAGGACAAGGGCTATTACACCTCGAAGGTGAAGGTGCTTCAGCTGCCCCAGGAATCGGGCAAGATGCGGATCGTGTTCGACATCGACGAGGGCGAGCGGGTCGCCATCAGCCAGGTGGTGGTGGACAGCAACAAGCGCTTCTCCGACAAGGCAGTGGTGAAGCACATGTCGAGTCGTCCGGAAGGCTTCTGGTGGTTCCAGAAGGGCGAGTACGACGAGCGCACGGTCGAGGAGGACGTGCGCGAACGGCTGCCCCAGTGGTACGCCGACCAGGGATTCGTGGACTTCCAGGTGACGCACGACTCCCTCGTGGCAGACTCCGCCGGAGGTAAGGCGGTCCTGCGGCTCACGGTCGACGAGGGGCCGGTCTACCACGTTGGGACCTTCGACATTCAGGGCAACCGGCGCTTCTCAACCGAAGAGTTGATGGCGTTCTACCCGTTCGGCCCGACTGGGTCCACCGGAGCGCCGACCGGGACGCCCCGCCCGTTCAACCGCTCGGAATGGAACGAGGGCACCGAGAAGGTCCAGAACCTGTACGCCAACAACGGCTACATCTACGCTCAGGTCCAGCCCGAAGAGGTCCGGCGCACGGGAGCGGTGGGCAACCCGTTGGTGGACCTGCACTGGAACATCCGGGAAGGCTCGCCGGCCACCATCAACAAAGTCGAGATCGTCGGCAATGACGTGACCCACGAGCGGGTGATCCGCGAGGCGATCGTCCTGCTTCCCGGCGATCTCTTCAGCCGTGAGCGGCTGATTCGCTCCTACCAGAACGTCTCCAATCTGGGGTTCTTTCAGCAGCCGCTTCCTTCGCCTGACGTCAAGCCGGCCGCCAACGGGGTCGACGTGGACATCATCTTCCGGGTCGAGGAGCGCCGGACCGGTAACATCAACTTCGGCGCGTCGCTGGGGCAGGGTACCGGAGTCGGCGGATTCCTCGGACTGGAGGAGCCCAACCTCTTCGGCCGAGGAAAACGGGGCAAGCTGCAATGGCAGTTCGGCCAGAACATCAACGACTTCACCCTGAGCTACACCGATCCCGCCATTCGGGAAAGCCGGATCTCCGGCACTATCTCGCTCTTCGACTCGCGTGCCCGGTACACCGTCGGTGACCTGGGGCGCAGGAAGCAGACCGGTGCGAGCCTGCAGCTCGGTTTCCCCTTCCTGGGGTCACGCTACACCCGACTGTTCACCTCGTACTCGTACCAGCGCGTCGCGTACAGCGAGGGGTCGGCGGATCTTCAGGCCCGATTCCAATGCAGCGCGTGTACCCGGTCGACGCTGGGCGCGAGCCTGCTCCGCGACACCCGTTTCGGCCTGCCCTTCGCCACCGGCGGCTCCCTGACAAATGTCAGCGGCGAGCTGAACGGCGGGTTCCTTGGGGGCACCGGCAACTATCGGAAGCTGGATCTCGAGGGTCGCTGGTACGCCCCGCTCGGAACCCTTGGAGGCGATGGGCAGCTGGGGGCCGGTATACAGTTCGTGCTCGGTTTGACCGCCAAATCCGGCTTTATCTTTGGCGACGCCGGGCCTTTCTTCACCGAGCTCTACTCGCTCGGAGGAGTCCAGTACGGCGTCCCGCTGCGCGGTTATGAGGAGTTCTCGATCACGCCGAAAGGGTTCGACCCCACCGCTGGCGGAGGCAACGCGGCCAGCCCTGACGCCTTCGGCGAGTCCTACTCCGCATTCACCATCGAAGCGGGCGCCAGGATCAGCCAGTCGCTCTACGTGAGCTCCTTCTTCGACGCGGGCAACGTCTACCGGACCGCACGGCAGTGGGATCCCACGCGACTATTCCGCGGGGCAGGCTTCGGGGCGGCGGTGATCTCGCCACTAGGACCGATCGGGTTAGATCTCGGCTACGGGTTCGACAGGGTGGACATCACCGGGCGGCCAAAGCCCGGTTGGCAGCTCCATTTCAAGCTGGGCAATTTCTTTTAGGCCGGACGCACCTTTCAACTGGAGTGAAGCATGAAGCTTGCCGTCGTGGTAGCCTGGGTCGGTTTGATCGCCGTATCGATGGCCGGGCCCGGGTCACTAGCAGCCCAGCAGGGTGGAAGCAAGATTGCCTACGTCAACACCCAGGCGATCCTCAAGCAGACGCCTGGATACGTTAAGGCCGAGTCGACCTTCACCAAGGAGCTGGAAACCTACCGGGTGGAGGTGCAGAAGCTTCAGGCGGCGCTCGATTCTTCCGCATCCGACTTTGATCAACAGTCGGTCATGTTGAGTCCGACGCAGCGGGCCGCGAAGCGCAAGGATCTTCAGGCGCAGCAGCAGAAGCTGGAGCAGCGCACCCAGGAGCTACAGCAGCGAGCCGCAACCCGGGAGCGCGAGCTGCTCGACCCGATCCAGAGCAAGGTCAACAGCGTCATCGAAGGGGTTCGAGCGGCAGGCAACTACGCCATGATCTTCGACGTGAGCGCGCCCAACAATGGCATCGTCACGGCGGACAAGTCGATCGATCTGACTCAACGTGTGATTCAGCAGCTCAAAGTGGGCAGCTGACCTCGTGACATCCGGGAGCCTCACCGCGCGGGCGGTCGCCGACCTGGTCGGTGGCCGCCTGCTTGGCGATGGGGGTGTCCGGATCCACCGGGTAAGGCCTCTGGACCGGGCCGGGCTGGACGCGCTGTCCTTCGCGGTTTCGGTCCGCTATGCGGCGGATCTGGAAAGCTCCAAGGCGGGGGCGGTGCTGGTACCCGAGGCATTGGCCTCCGGGGCCGGGCCAGGAACCCGGATCGTCGTGCCCGACCCGTATGGAGCACTCGTCCGGGTGCTGCAGGCCCTGTATCCCAGCGAGTCCCCTGAACCAGGCATAGACCCGACCGCACGCATCGGGGCCGGTGCGGCAATCGGTCCCGATGTGTCCATCGGGCCGTTCGTGGTGCTGGGCAGAAACGTGCACCTCGGCGCACGCTGCCGCCTGGCGCAGGGCGTCTCTGTCGGTGACGGGGTGGTGGTGGGGGACGACGCGACGCTTGGGCCCGGAGTCGTATGTTACGCCGGCACCCGCATCGGCAGCCGGGTGGTCCTGAAGGCGGGCGCCATCATCGGCGGCGATGGATTCGGCTATCTCTCCGACGGCAAAGGACACACCCGGATCCCGCACGTGGGGGGCTGCATCCTGGAGGACGAGGTGGAGGTGGGCTCCAACACCTGCATCGATCGTGGCACCATCGACGACACGGTGGTGGGCCGCGGGACCAAGCTGGACAACCTGGTTCAGGTGGGGCACAACGTCCGGATCGGTGAGCGCTGCCTCATCATGGCGGGCGTCGGGATCGCGGGCAGCACGCGGGTGGGGAATGACGTCATCCTGGCCGGCCATGTGGGCGTCACCGATCACCTCGCGATTGGCGATCGGGCCCGAATCGCCGCCAAGAGCGCCATCTTCGGCGACGTCCCGGCAGGCGCCTCGTTCAGCGGTCACCCCGCGCGGCCGCATCGCCAGTTCTTGCGGGCACAGGCCGCCATGTACCGGCTCGCGGCAATCGTCGATGAGCTGGAGCGTCTGGTGCCGGAGCGGACGCGCCATGGCTAGGCGTACCCTGGCCCAAAGCGCGCGCGTGAGCGGGATCGGCCTGCACACCGGCTCGTCCGCCTCCGCGGTTTGCCAGGGTGCGCCGTCGGGACAGGGCATCGTCTTCCGGCGGACCGATCTCCCCGGTGCCCCGGTAATTCCCGCTCGCTTGAGCGAGGTGCAGTCCACCGAGCGCCGCACCGTGCTGGGACAGGGCGAAACGGTGGCGCAGACGGTCGAGCACGTGCTCGCTGCCGCGGCCGCGCTCCAGATCGACGACCTCACCATCGACCTCGACGGGCCAGAGGCCCCGATCGGTGACGGATCGTTCGCTCCCTACCTGACCGCGCTGGAGCAGGCCGGCATCACAGAGCAGCCAGGCGAACCGGTGGTGTACCGGGTCACGACGGCGTCAGAGATATCCGAGGCCGACTCATCCTACGTGATCGCTCCAGCCAAGTCGCTCCGGCTGACTACGACCATCGAGTGGCCCCACCCGCTCATCGGGCGGCAGACCGGCTCCTACGACATCACACCCGGGGAATTTGCCCGGGAGCTGGCTCAGGCCCGGACCTTCGGATTTCTTCGTGAAGCCGACGCGCTCCGGGCTCGCGGCCTGGCCCTGGGTGCCGCGCTCGAATCAACCCTGGTACTCTCTGAAGAAGGTCTGGTCGGCGGGTCGCTTCGCTGGCCCGATGAATTCGTGCGCCACAAGGCCGGCGACATCCTGGGCGATCTGGCATTGATCGGAGGCCGGGTTCAGGCCCACATCGTCGCCACCAAGCCGAGCCATCAGGGCAACATTGCGCTGGCGCGCTGGCTCACCCGCACCGGACAGCGAGATGGAGGCGTTGTGATGGACATCGGCCGGATTCTGGACGTGATCCCTCACCGGTATCCGTTCCTGCTGGTGGATCGGATCATCGAGGTCGAGGGTACCAAGCGGATCGTCGGAATCAAGAACGTGACGATCAACGAGCCGTTCTTTCAGGGTCATTTCCCCGGCCATCCGATCATGCCGGGCGTGCTCATCATCGAGGCGATGGCGCAGGTAGGCGGGATGCTGCTCCTCGGCACGATCGAGGATCCGGATCAGAAGGTGGTGTACTTCATGTCGCTCGACCACGTCAAGTTCCGCCGCCCAGTCCTTCCCGGAGACCAGCTCCGCTGTGAGCTCGAGATGCTGCAGAACCGGGGGCGAACCTGCCGCATGAAAGGGGTGGCCTACGTGGAGGGCCAAGTCGTGGCGGAAGCGGAGATGATGGCGCGGGTGGTGGATCGGTGATCCACCCGACCGCGCTCATCGACCCTTCGGCCAGGCTGGGCACCGGCGTGACGGTCGGCCCCTATGCCATCATCGGTCCCCAGGTGACGGTCGGCGACCGCTGCCGTATCGGCCCGCGGGCCACGCTGCAACGGAACGTGCGTCTGGCCGAAGACGTGCGGATCGGCGACGGGACGATCCTGGGCGGAGACCCGCAGGACCTCAAGTACGGTGGGGAAGAGACCTGGGTCGAAGTGGGACAGGGAACCATCATCCGCGAGTACTCCACGATCAACCGCGGTACCGCGGCAACGTTTAAGACCACGGTCGGGGCCCGTTGCTTCATCATGACCTACGTGCATCTTGCGCACGACTGTCATGTCGGTGATGACGTGGTGATCGCCAATGGCACCCAGTGCGCCGGACACGTCACCATCCACGATCGCGCCATCCTCAGCGGGCTCAACGCTGTTCATCAGTTCGTCACTATCGGCACCTATGCCTTCGTAGGCGGTGGCTCCCGGGTCAACCAGGATATCCCCCCGTACGTGAAGGCGGTTGGCAACCCGATGGAGCTTTACGGGCTCAACTCTCTCGGTCTTCAGCGGGCGGGCTTCTCGGGGGAAACGGTCGCCGCGCTCAAGCGAGCGTACCGCTTGTTCTTCAACTCCGACCTGAACCTGTCGCAGGCGCTGGAACGAGCCCGGTCCGACCTGCCGGCGTTTCCCGAGGTAGAGCGCTTCCTGACGTTCGTCGAATCCAGCGAGCGAGGCGTGCCGGCGTGACGGCACGGCTGCCGGCCGGCGTCGTGGGTGTGGGCGCGCTGGGGCAGCATCATGCCCGGCATCTCGCCGGCCTCAAGGACGTACGCCTCGTGGGCATCTACGATGTAGACCCTGCCCGGGCGAGGAAGATCGCCGGTGAGCTGGAGACCGTCGCCTTCGGAGACATGGACGAGCTGCTGTCCCAGGTGGAAGCCGTCACCGTAGCGGTGCCGACCCCGGCCCACGCCGAGGTTGGGATCCGGGCGCTGAGGCGTGGCGTACCGGTCCTCATGGAGAAACCGCTCGCCGCAACGCTAGCCGAAGCCGATGATCTGATCGCGGAGGCACGGCAGCGGCGAGTCCAGCTTCAGGTCGGGCACATCGAGCGCTACAACCGGGCTATTCGCGCGGCGGAGGCCTATCTCGATGGGCCCCGATACATAGAAAGCCTGCGCCTGGCACCGTTCCAACCGAGGGGAACCGACGTGGCGGTAGTGCTCGACCTGATGATTCACGATCTCGACCTGGTGCTGCATCTCACGGGCAGCGTGGCCACCGAAGTTCGGGCTTCGGGACTTCCAGTTCTCTCACCTCACCTGGACATCGCCAACGCCCGGGTCGAGTTCGCCAACGGCGCCGTAGCCCTGGCCACCGCCTCACGGGTCGCGCGCGAGCGGGTCCGCAGACTGCGTCTCTTTCAGCCCAATGGCTACTTCTCGCTCGACCTCGCCACCGGCGGCGGCGAGTTCATGCGGGTGCGAGCCGGCTGGCAGCCGGGCACCGGTCGAGAGCTGGCTGACGTCGTGGAACGGATCGAGCTGGCGGCCCCTGAAGCAGATGCGCTGCTGCTCGAGCTCCAGAGCTTCGTGCACGCAGTCCGCGGAGAGCGCGAGGTAGTGGTCCGCGGCGAAGAGGGCCGGGCGGCCCTCGAGCTTGCCTTGCGAGTTGCGGACGCGGTGCGAACCCCGCCCCTCGTCGTCACCGCTTACTGATGATTCAGCGGGGCGCGCCTCGCATCTTCATCTCCGCTGGTGAGCCGTCGGGCGATCTCCACGGGGCGGGCGTGGTTCGCGCACTACGGGCGCGCTACCCCAACGCCACCATCGAAGCCCTCGGCGGCCCGCAGATGGCTCAAGCCGGAGCCACACTGAGGCATCGGATGGAAGGGCTCGCGGCCTTTGGGCTGGTCGAGGTGGTCACCAAGATCCGGGCTCATTACCGGCTGCTGCGGGCCCTCCAAAAGGACTTCAAGGTCGGGCGCTACGACCTGGTCATCCTGGTCGACTATCCAGGCTTTCACGTCCGGGTGGCCGAAGCTGCCCACGCCACCGGGACCAAGGTTCTGTACTACATCGCGCCCCAGCTGTGGGCCTGGCGGCCGGGCCGTGCGCGCCGGCTGGCCGCCGCGGTGGACCGGCTGGCGGTGGTACTGCCGTTCGAGCAGATGTTCTTCGGCGGACTGGGGCTTCGAAGTGAGTATGTGGGACATCCGCTGGTTGATCGGGGGCCTTGGCCCACTCGCGAGGAGGCACGTGCCCAACTCGGCATCCCGGCGTCCAGCCGGGTGCTGGGCATCTTTCCGGGAAGTCGGACGCAGGAGATCCGGCGCCTGTGGGAGCCATTCCGAGATGCTGGGTTGAGCCTGCTGCGAGAAGGCGTCTGCGACCGGGTCCTGGTGGCGGGGATCCCCGAAGGCCAGTATCCCAATCCAGGGCCCATTGAGGTGCTGCGGGGAGATCCGGTGCCGCTCTTTGCCGCCGCGAATGCGGCGCTGGCCAAATCCGGGACCACCACGCTCGAGGCGGCGCTGGCGGACACGCCTATGGTCGTGGCCTACAAGGTTCACCCGCTCACATACGCCATGTTCCAACGGGTTCGAACTGTGCAGTGGATCAGCCTGGTCAACCTGGTCGCCGGCCGCGAGGTGGTGCCGGAGATGCTGCAGGATCGCGCCTCCGCCGGAGACCTGGCGGCCGCAGTTGGGCCGCTGCTCCAGCCCAACGATCTCCGCACCGTGGCTCAGCGTGAAGGACTGGCACTGGTGCGTGAGCGCCTGGGAGAAGCCGGCGCTACGACGAGGGTGGTGGCCCTGGCCGCTGAGCTTCTGGAGCCGACCGACTGAGGATTTCTCCCCCCGTGGCTCGGACCGTCAGCTGTGCCGGCCGTACGGGTGCTGGCCCGCTCCTGGCGCATCACCGTGGCCCATGATGAGCGCTGGCGGGTGCCGCACGAAGCCAAGCGGCCGCTTGTCTTTCTGCTCTGGCACGAGACTCTGCTTCCGCTTCTGTGGCAGCACCGGAACCAGGGTGTCGCCATCGTGGTGAGCGAGGCGCGCGATGGGCAGTACCTGTCGGACCTCGCCAGCTCCCTGGGATATCGCACCGTTCGCGGGTCGAGCACCCGGGGCGGAGCTCGCGCGCTGCTGGGCGCCGTGCGAGAGCTTCGGTCGGCACGCTCGGTGGCCTTCACCCCCGATGGCCCCCGCGGCCCCCGCCGTGAGCTCAAGCCAGGCGTGGTGGCCGCGGCCCAGCGGGGTGGCGGTGTGATCGTGCCGGTTCACGCGGAGGCCGACCGCGCCTGGCGATTACATTCATGGGATCGGTTCATGATTCCCAAGCCCCTTGCCCGGGTGCGGATTACCTACGGCCACCCGTTCGAGGTCGCGGAGGGCGAGGCGGGGCTCGCGGAAGGGTTGGCACGGGCGGCTGAGGGTCTCGACGAGGTATCAAGGACAGGCCCATGACGCGACGGGGCGACACTCATCGGGTAGTGCGGTGGCTCTGGACCAGTCGGCGACCGGATGCACGGCTCGTGCGCCTGGCACTCCTGCCGGCCTCGGGGCTCTGGCGTGGCGCCATGGCCGCGCGCGAGCTCGCCTACCGCCGCGGCTGGCTTCCCATTCAGGACCTGCCGCTCCCCTCGGTCGCCGTGGGCAATCTCACCGCCGGCGGCTCGGGTAAAACGCCAATAGCCATCTGGATCGCCCGCTACTACGTGTCTCGCGGCCTGGTGCCCGGCATCCTGCTCCGCGGCTATGGCGGCGACGAAACCCTCGTGCATCAGCACGCAGTGCCGGAGGCACAGGTGATTGCCGATCCCGATCGAGCCTCCGGGGCAGAGCGGGCGCTGGCACGGGGAGCGGAGGTGCTGGTTCTGGACGACGCGTACCAACGTCTGGACGTGCGCCGCGACCTCAACATCGCCGTCGTGAGCGCCGAGACTACCCGGGCCGTCCGCTGGCCGCTTCCCGCTGGGCCATGGCGGGAGGGCCTCGGTGCCCTGGATCGTGCCGATGCGGTGGTGGTCACCCGGAAGCGGGCGACAGCGGAGGCCGCCCTTGCACTGGCCGCGGAGCTGCAAGGGCGGGTCCAGGGACCGATAGCGATTGCTCATTTGGGACTTCGCTACCTCGAAGGTATGGTGAGCGGCACCCGCAGCCCCGCCTCGGCGCTGGCCGGCAAGCGAGTCGTGGCGGCATCGGGCATCGCGGACCCGGATGCGTTCGTGGCCCAGACCAAGGCAACCGGTGCGGCGGTCCAGGTGGCCACCTGGAAGGACCACCACGACTACCGGGACGAGGATGTAGCCTGGCTGGCACACGCAGCCCGGCGGGCCGATCACGTGGTGATCACCCAGAAGGACGCGGTGAAGCTGCGGAACCGGTGGCCCAACTCGGTGCCTGAACCGCTGGTGGCCATGCTCGACCTGGAGTGGGAACGAGGTGGCGAGCGGATCGCCGCCGCGCTGGACGCGGTCGTGACCCCGGTGGATGGACTGTAAACACAACCTCTCGGAGCGTACCGGAACTTTATGGCCACCGTCAGTCGTCCGAATCAAGATCTCATCCGTCCCGACAAGGACAAGTTCCTCAGCGAGGAGAACCCATTCGAAGCGATGATGTCGCGCTTCGACTATGCGGCCACGCGGCTGAGTCTCGATCCGGGGCTGTACAAGGTCCTGCGGAGCCCCGAGAAGCAGATCATCGTCTCGGTGCCGATCCAGCGGGACAATGGAGAAACCGAGGTCTACGTGGGCTACCGGGTGCTCTACAACACCTCCCGGGGGCCAGCCAAGGGCGGCATCCGGTTCGACATGAACGTCACCCTGGACGAGGTGAAGGCGCTGGCGGCGTGGATGACCTGGAAGTGTGCCGTGGTCAACATCCCGTTCGGCGGCTCCAAGGGCGGGGTGGTCTGCGATCCCAGCACCATGTCCAACGCAGAGCTGGAGCGCGTCACCCGGCGCTATACCTCGGCCATCATCGACACGCTGGGACCCGATTCCGACGTACCCGCTCCCGACATGAACACCAACGAGCGGATGATGGCCTGGATCATGGATACCTATTCCATGCACAAGCGCCATACGGTCACCGCCGTGGTCACCGGCAAGCCGGTGGAAATGGGTGGCTCGCTGGGCCGGCGTGAGGCTACCGGCCGGGGCTGCATGCTGGTGACCCGCCAGGCGCTCAACAAGCTCCGCATGCCGGTCCAGGGCAGCCGCGTGGTGGTGCAGGGATTCGGCAACGTCGGCTCTATCTCGGCCCAGCTGATGGAACAGCAGGGCATGAAAATCATGGCCGTCAGCGACAAGTCCGGCGGGATCTACAATCCCAAGGGCCTCAGGATCAAGGAAGTGATTCAGCACGTGCGGCAGCATCGCTTCCTCGGCGGCTACAAAGAGGCCGAGCAGATCACCAACGACCAGCTGCTGACTCTCGACTGCGATGTCCTGGTGCCGGCGGCGCTCGAGAACGTCATTACCAGCCACAATGCCGGCGACATCAAGGCCCGTATCATCTGCGAGGGAGCCAACGGTCCGACGACCGCCGGCGCCGACAAGATCCTGGAAGAGAACGGCGTCTTCGTCATCCCCGACATTCTGGCGAATGCCGGTGGGGTGACGGTGAGTTATTTCGAGTGGGTGCAGGACCGGGGCGGGTACTTCTGGGATGAGGAAACGGTAAATCAGCGGCTGGAGCGCATCATGGTGCAGTCCTTCGACGAAGTTGCCGGGATGGCCGGCCGCCATGGGATCAATATGCGCATCGGCGCCTACATGCAGGCGGTCGAGCGAGTGGCGGCGGTGCACCGGTTAAGAGGGATGTATGCTTGAGGGCGAGGCAGCCTCGTGGACGTCTCGGTCGTGGCGGTCGGGAGGTTGCGGCCGTACTACCGCGAGGCCTTTGACGACTACGCTCGGCGCCTCCAGCGATACGTCACCTTTCGGGAGCACGAGGTGCGCGAGGCGAGTCGAGCACCCACAGTGGCAGCCCAGCGGGCGGAGGAGGCCGAACGGCTCGGCGGCCGCATGGCGCAAGGCTCCAACGTGGTGGCATTGGCGCGAGTCGGGGCGGGCTGGACCAGTACCGATCTAGCGAGGCAGCTGGAGCGTTGGCTGCTGGCGGCGCGGCCACTGACATTCGTGATCGGTGGGTCGCATGGCCTCGACGCTTCCCTGATTGCGCGGGCCAGCGCTACGTGGAGCCTCGGCCCTCTCACGCTCCCGCACGAGCTGGCCCGCGTGGTGGTGGGCGAGCAGCTCTATCGGGCGTTCACCATCCTGCGGGGGGAGCCGTATCATAAGGGGTCATGAGCTATGGGCTATGAGCTTTGGGCTACTCCAAGTGCGATACAGCTCTCCACGGAGGGCTAGCCGATTGCCCTGGCTGCCCCTAGCCCATAGCCCATAGCCCCCATGGAATGGTTCGAAGAATGGTTCGGCGAAGAGTACCTGCGGCTCTATCCCCATCGGGACGACACCGAGGCTGGGCGGGCTGTCGATCTCATCGTCCGAACGGTGCCCTTTCAGCAGGGGTGGCGCGTGCTCGACGTAGCTTGCGGGGCAGGGCGCCACGCGCGGGCTTTTCACGAGGCCGGTGCCCGGTGCATTGGAGTCGATCTCTCGATGACCTTGCTGCGTCTGGCCCAGCAGGTAACCAATGCGCCCCTGGTGCGTGCCGACATGCGCCAGTTGCCGATCCGCGCCGGCTCCATGGATCTCACCGTGAATCTCTTCACCAGCTTCGGATACTTCGAGCAGGACGCCGAGCACACCGCGGCACTCGATGAGATGATCGCTACGGTCCGTCCCGGCGGCTGGTTCGTCATCGACTTCCTGAACCCTGCCGCCGTCCGGCGACAGCTGGTGCCGGAAGAGACGCTCGAGGTTGCGGGATCAACCGTCCAGGTATCGCGGTCGGTCTCGCCCGACGGGCGGTACGTCTGCAAGAGCATCCGCGGTGCCGGGGGGCGGCACTTCCGGGAACGAGTCCGCTTGTTCGAGCCTCAGCAGATGGCCGGTATGCTGGAGGCGGCCGGCGTCACGGTGCTGTTCCGGTTCGGCGACTATGATGCGGCACCACTCACGTCGAGCTCGCCTCGCACCATTCTCGTGGGACAGGTCGGATGACGCTCCGCATAGTGCCGACGCCGCTCGCGCCAGCTGTCGAGCTTCCCCCGCCGCGGGAAGGGCATTTCGACCCCGCGCTGGCCGACGCGATCATACACTCTGCCGCCCGGGACGCGGCGCTGGCGCGCCTCAGCGAGCCCGGGGCTTTCGTCATCACCACGGGACAGCAGCCGGGACTCTTCACCGGTCCGCTCTACACCCTCTACAAGGCCATCTCCACGGCCGCCCTGGCCCGAGTCCTGGAGCGACAGTGGCAGCGCCCCGTGGTCCCGGTCTTCTGGGTGGCCGGAGACGACCACGATTTCACCGAGGCAAGTCAGGCGAGCTGGATCTCGGGCGAGGGCACCCTGGTCACCGCTGCGCTTCCGCCGCGGCCCCCGGAAGCTCCCCTCACCCCGATGTACCGACAGCCGCTCGGCCGCGAGGTGGATCGCGCCCTTGAGTCGCTGGCGGCGGATCTGCCGGCATCCGAGTTCCGCGAAGCGACGCTTGCCTGGCTCCGGCGGCATTATCAGCCCACGGCAACGGTGGCCGGGAGTTTTGGGGGCGCGCTGGCCGAGCTGCTCGCCCCGTTGGGAGTCGCCGTTCTCGACAGCACCCATCCGAGCGTCAAGCGCGCCGCGGCCCGCCACCTGGTGCGCGCGCTCGGACTCGCCCGAGAGCTCGATCGCGACCTGGAGCATCGGGCGGAAGAGCTGCGCCTGGCCGGTGCCGTCCCCAGTGTGCCGGTCGGTGACGGCGCGACGCTGGTGATGCTGGAGGGAGCGCAGGGACGCGATCGTCTGATGATCGACGAAGGCGGGTTCATGACACGCCGCAGCCGGGAGCGATTCGACCTGGCGGCGCTCCAGAATATTGCCGCCAATGACCCGCAGCGGCTCTCCCCCAATGTGCTGCTGCGACCCGTGGTCGAGAGCGCGTTGCTCCCAACGGTCGCCTACCTCGCCGGCCCCGGCGAGTTGAGCTACCTGGCACTCACGCCGCCGGTCTACGAGCGGATGCGCATCGCCCGCCAGCTGGCTTTGCCTCGCTGGTCCGGAATTCTGGTCGAGCCTCGGGTCGAGCGGGTGCTTCAGAAGTTCAACATCGAGCTGGATGACCTGCTGGAGGCCCCGGGCGCGCTCGAGGCAAAACTGGTACGCTCACAGCTGCCCGATGACGCCGTCCACGCCATCGCGCAGTTGCGAGCCGCCCTCGAGATGGGCTATGAGGCGCTCGGCCGAAGCGCGGCTGAGATCGATCCGACACTCGCACGGCCGGTCCAGGGGGCCAAGAACCAAGGGCTGAGCGGCGTGCATGACATCGAGCGGAAGCTGCTGCAGCATCTCAAGCGGCGGCAGGAGATCGAGCTCGGGCAGATCGCGAAGGCCCGTACCATGGTGCAGCCGGACAACAAGCCTCAGGAGCGGGTGCTTACCCTGGCGCCGTTCCTGGCGCGCTACGGCCCTGGTCTCCTGATCGAGCTTAGTGAAGCCATCGAAGGTTGGTATGCCTCCGCCCTTGAGGGCGCGTTGAATCCGTCATAGACTCGACTCATGTCGATCATCGCGCTCATCCTCCTCGTGGCACTGCTCATCCCGATCATGGGGATCGTGGTGGACTCGCCTATTGGCCGAGCGCTGGCGCGCCGTCTCGAAGGGCCACAGGCGACGCCGCCGGCATTGGCCGATCTGGCGAAAAAGGTCGAGCTGCTGGAAGCAGAAGTCGACGATCTGATGCGTAGCGTCCAGGGTCTGCAGGACGAGAACGAGTTCCTGCAACGCTTGCTCGAAGATCAGTCGCAGCGCTCCACCCTCCCACCGCCACGGACTTCCTGACGGAACGGCCGCGTCGGCCCTCCCGTCCCGCGGCTATGGTGGCGGCGGGCATCCTGCTGAGCCGGATCCTGGGCCTGGTCCGAAACCGGGTCTTCGCCCACTACTTCGGTACCTCCGCCGCGGCGGATGCCTTCAACGCGGCGTTCAAGCTTCCCAACTTTCTTCAGAACCTGTTCGGTGAGGGAGTGCTGTCCGCCTCCTTCATTCCCGTCTATGTCAGACTCCAGCAACAGGACCGGGACGAGGCCCGCCGGGTAGCCGTCGCGGTCGGGGGCCTGCTGGCGCTGGCCACCTCGATCGTCGTGCTGCTCGGCGTCCTGCTCACGCCGGTACTGGTGACGGTCTTCACTCCCGGCTTCGATGGCGAAAAGCGGGAGGCCACTATCCGGCTGGCCCGGATCTTCTTCCCGGGGCCGGTTTCCTGGTCCTCTCGGCCTGGTGCCTCGGCGTCCTCAACAGCCACGGGCGCTTCTTTCTCTCCTACGCCGCACCGGTTGTCTGGAACCTGGCGATCATCGGCACACTGCTCGCCTTTGGCGATACGACTGCGGGGTATCGGCTTGCTCAGGTCGCGGCGTGGGGATCGGTGGCAGGGAGCGCCCTCCAGTTTGGAGTCCAGCTGCCCACCGTTCTCCGGCTACTCGGCAGGGTGACGCCCTCGCTCCGGCAGGGAGCGGAGGCGGTACGAACGGTGGTTCGGAACGCGGTTCCGGTGTTCGTGGGACGAGGGGTGGTGCAGATCAGCTCCTACGTGGATACCGTGATTGCGAGCTTTCTGCCCACCGGCGCCGTGGCAGCGATCTCCTACGCTCAGGTGCTGTATACGCTGCCGGTGAGCCTGTTCGGCATGTCGGTCTCCGCCGCTGAGCTGCCGGCCATGTCGGGGGTCAGCGGGGACGAGAGCCAGCGCGCGGCGCAACTGCGCTCCCGGCTCGATGGAGGGCTGCGCCAGATCGCATTCTTCGTAATTCCATCGGCGGTAGCCTTTCTCGCGCTGGGAGACGTGGTGGCGGGCGCGCTGTACCAGACCGGAGCCTTCACTCGAGAGATGACGGTGTATGTGTGGGCCATTCTCGCCGGCTCCGCCATTGGGCTCCTGGCCTCGACCTGGGGTCGGCTCTACGCATCCACCTACTACGCGCTTCAGGACACCCGGACGCCGCTCCGGTTCGCGATGGTGCGCGTGGCACTGACCATCGTGCTCGGATACCTGTTTGCCATCCCGTTGCCACTTCAGTTGGGCATCGATCCGCGCTGGGGAGCAGCGGGCCTATCGGCGTCAGCGGGCATGGCCGGATGGATCGAGTTTCACCTGCTTCGGCGGGGACTTCTTTCCAGGATTGGAGCGACGCGACTCCCGGTCTCGTTCGTCGCCCGGCTCTGGGGAAGCGCCCTGGCGGCGGCTGCCGCGGCCTGGGTGGTGAAGCTCGCGCTCGAAGGCCAACATCCCCTGGTCGTGGCGCTATTTTCCCTGGGTATGTACGGTGTCGCGTACCTCGCCATCACCGCCACGCTGGGCGTGCCCCACACCTGGCGACTCCTGGGCAGAGTAGGCTGGCGCAGAGGGGCATGAGTTACCCCAAATGCTTCCAGTCTCTAACGTTTCACCACGGAGGGAGGGAGGGCACGGAGGTAACGACAAAGTAAAGTCCTCGTACTCGCCAAGCGAGCCTGGGATTTCAGTGAATTTGTGAGCGAGAGAGCGTGACTACTCCCCCCATACCAGAGGAACTCCAGCGGAAGCTCGACACCCTTCCGGAAGGACCCGGTGTGTACCTCTGGCGAGGCAGCGAGGGGGAGGTGCTGTACGTCGGAAAGGCCAAGCGGCTCCGCAGCAGAGTACGCAGCTACTTTGCCACCGATTTTCCGGATAGCCCCAGGAACCGCTTGCTCCAGCGGCTCATCGCCGACGTGGATACAATCGTCGTGCCGAGCGAGGCAGGTTCGCTCATTCTCGAGAACAACTTCATCAAGGAGTACCGGCCCCGGTTCAACGTCCGGCTGAAGGATGACAAGAGTTATCCATCCATCGCAGTGACGCTGGATGATCCATTCCCGCGGGTGCTGGTGACCCGGAAGCGCGACATTCCTGGGGCCCGCTACTTCGGTCCATATACCGATGTGGGACAGCTTCGGAGGACGCTGGCGATCATTCGGCGGCTCTACACCGTCCGAAGCTGCCAGGACAAGTTGCCGGAGGAGCGCCGTGAGCGGCCCTGCCTCGACTTCTACATTGGGCGCTGCCGCGCTCCCTGTATGGGGTGGCACGACATGGCCGACTACCAGCGCATGGTTACCGACGTGGTCGAGTTTCTGGAGGGCAGGACCCAAGACGTGCGGGTGCGGGTCCGGGAAGCAATGCTGGAGGCAAGCCAACGGGAGGACTTCGAGCGGGCCCGGGAGATGAGGGATGCTCTCCGCTGGCTGGACCGGCTCGATGAGCCGGCGAGCGTCGAGGTGATGGGGACAGGCGACGCCGATGTGATCGGTTACGCTCGAGACGGGGACGATGCCGTGGGCGTTCTCATCCGCGTTCGCGCCGGTCGGGTGGTGGGGCGGGAGCACCGGTTCCTCGAGGGGGTCGAGGAGGAAGAGGACAGTGCCGTGCTGAGCGCATTCCTGGTGCGGTACTACGTGCCGGCCGAAGGCCGAGTTCGACGGCTGGTCATTCCGATGCCTCCGGAGGAGTGGGATACCCTGCGCGAGCTTCTCCCCGACACCGATTGGCTGGTGCCGCGCCGGGGGACCGCACAGCGCTGGCTGGAGCTGGCAGATCAGAACGCCAGGCACTTGTTGGAGAGCCTGCGCATCGAGTCATTCGAGACGGAAGAGAGGGCCGAGGATCCGGTCTACGCGCTGGGCCGCGATCTCGGGTTGAGCATCGTTCCGCGCAGTTTCATTTGTGTCGACATCTCGCACAATCAGGGCCGGGACACGGTGGGCTCGCTGGTGTGGTTCGAAGCAGGGAGGCCCCGGAAGAGCGAATACCGCAAGTTCAAGATCCAGGGGGTCGGCCAGCAGGACGACTACGCCGCCATTCAGGAGGTCCTGACCCGCTATCTGACCCGGCGCCGCGACGAGCAGCTCCCGTCTCCCGATCTGATCGTCATCGACGGTGGCAAGGGTCAGCTCAGCGCGGCGGTGGAGGCCGCCAGCCAGCTCGGGCTGGGAGAGCTGCCGATGGTGAGCCTGGCCAAGCGAGAGGAGGAGGTCTTCCTTCCTGGCCGCTCCGAAAGCCTTCGCCTCCCACGCCGCAGCCCCTCTCTCCGACTGCTTCAGCGGGCCAGGGATGAGGCGCATCGATTTGGGCTGGCCTATAACCGGAAACGGCGGACCCGAGCGCACGATTACATCCGAGCTTCTCAGCATTCCCGGCGTCGGTCCCACCAAGCGGCGTCGGCTCCTGGAGCGTTTTGGCAGCCTCGCGGGGGTGAGATCGGCTTCCGTTGCCGAGCTCGCATCGGTGCCAGGCTTCTCGGCCCGGCTGGCGGAGCGGATTCTGGAGCATCTGAAGGCGAACGGCCGGTAAGGCGGGACGAAGGATAATCTGTCAGATTAGGTTGTCTACCTACCGCCGTTCCGCCTTAGCGCCTTTCCGCCTATATTCTAAGTCTATGCCTGATGGACGCTTTGCTATCCTGGATCCGGTCTCCGGCATCAGCGGGGACATGCTGCTGGGCGCACTCCTCGAGGCCGGGGCGCCTCAGCGAATGGTTACGGTCGCTTCCCACCCGTCTGGGCTTCGCTGACGTCACCGTCCAGATCTCGTCGGTTGATCGCTGCGGGGTACGGGCCACGAAGGTAGATGTGTGCCTTCCCGACGGCAGGCGGGAGGAGCCATCAGCGGTGATCGAAGAGCATCCTCATGAGCACGATCACGCGCATGGACCCCTCCACCACGGCAGCGACGGCCACGAGCTCACACGGACCGCATCGCCATATCGGTGAGTTGATCGCTATCGTGGAACGAGCCAGGCTCTCGCCCTGGGTGCGTGAGCGCGCGGTTCGCGCCTTCCGCCTGCTGGGTGAGGCCGAAGGGCGCGTCCACGGGCTGCCGGCCGATCAGGTCCCACTGCACGAGGTTGGCGCCGTGGATGCGCTGATTGACATTGTCGGGGCGATCGAAGGATTCGAACAGTTGGGCATCACCCGGATCTACAATCGTCCGGTGGCCATTGGGAGCGGTTGGGTGCGCACCGCCCACGGAGTCATGCCGGTCCCAGCGCCCGCCACATCGATCCTGCTGGAGGGATTAGAGGTTGGGCCGAACGGGCCGGTCATGGGCGAAGCCACGACGCCGACTGGGGCTGTGCTGCTGAGGGTATTATCTGCGGGCACGCCGCCGGCCCGTTGGCGAGCGGCTGGAGCAGGGGCTTGGGGGGCGGGGGGCCGAAACCCCAAGGGCTATCCCAACGCGCTCAGGCTGATCCTTGCCACGGCCGCGCTCGAGGCGGGCGAGGTGGTCCTGCTGTCCACGGATCTGGACGATCTCAGCCCGGAGTTTCTCGATCCGTTGCGGGAGGCGCTCTTTCTGGCAGGAGCGCTCGACGTACAACTATGGACCACCCAGATGAAGAAAGGGCGAGTCGGCTTCCGCGTGGAGGTCACCGTGGCCCCTGCGGAGGGCGACAAAGTGGCCGAGGCGCTGTTCCGTCACAGTACCACCGCGGGGATTCGCCGGTATAGTGCGGAGCGGGTGACCCTTGCCCGGCGTGAAGTCGAGGTGACAACCGCCGACGGCGCAGCTGTTCGGGTCAAGGTGCTGGATGGGCCCGACGGACCCCGGGTCAAGCCGGAATACGAGGACGTGGCGGCGCTGGCCCGCCGAACTGGCAGGCCAGCCCATGAGGTGGCAAGGGACTTGCAATCCCGGGCTCTCCGTCTGGTGAGCGCCGATAATGCCGGGCCGGTGGCCCCGAAAAAGGAGTCATAAAGAGTGAAAACGAGAATCCTGTCCGCCGCAATCCTGTTCCTCTCCTTCCGCGGCGCGCCGGTGCTGGCTCAAACCGTCATCAACGATCGGGTCGTCAAGGCGATGCCGATCCAAGTACACGCCCCCCACCTGCGGGCTCAAGGCCGGCCATTTTAAAGTGCAGAGCGGGGCCACCTACCTGAAGACCGGCATCGAGACCGAGGTACCAGAGAACCGGGTGCGAGCGCTCGCGAACGGTAAGAAAGTGCTGCTCGAGGCGCTGGAGCAGAACCAGCAGGAAAAGAACCCGGCCCTCTGGTTCTATCTCGGACGGATTTACCTGCAACAGGGCGACATTGTCGGGGCGGACACCGCATTGACCAGGGCTGAGGCGCTCTCGCCCGGGTGCAAGAAGGACATCAGCGACGTGCGCTACTTGGGCTGGGTACCGCTGGTAAACGCGGGCATCGAGTTCACCAAGGCAGAGAAGAACGACTCGGCACTCGCGCTTTACCGCCAGTCCAACACCATCTATCGGGACAAACCGATCGCCTTCCTGAATGCCGGGGTGATCTTCGCAAATGCCGGCCAGGCCGACAGCGCGATCTTCTACTTCCAGAAGGCGTCCGAAATCGCCGAGCAGACCAACTCGGTTGAAGACCGGAACCTGGCCACTCGCAATTGGGGCGCCCTGCTTCAGCGGGCCGGCCGCCATAAGGAAGCCGTACCAGTTCTCGAGAAGTATGTCGCGTGGGTTCCCAAGGATGTTGATGTAAAGCGGGCGCTCGCCAGCTCCTATCGCTTGACCGGTCAGATCGAAAAGGCACAGGCGATCGAGAAGGAAGTCGGAGCCGCCCCGGCGGCCGCCGGTCCAGCGGCCTCGGCCGCAGGGACCCAGATGAATGCGGCCATAGCACTCTACAACGAAAAGAAATATGGCGAGGCAGCGGCGGCCTTCGAGCAGGTGATCGCCACCGAGCCGTACAACCGTGACGCGCTATACGGCTTGGCCAACGCTTATATCGGACTCAAGAGCCCCAAGCTGGCCGACGCGGCGGCGCGGCTGGTGGCGATCGAGCCATTGAACGACGATGCGGTCCGCATGCTGGGGAGTGGTCAGCGCATCGCGAAGAAGGAAGCGCAGGCCAACAAGACCGCGATACAACTGATCGGGATGCCGACCACCATCAAGGTGACGCAGTTTGCGCCGACCGCCGATGCGGCAACCATTACGGGGACAGCGACCGGTCGGAAGGCAGAGACCGCCCAGGGCAAACCGGTGGCGCCCAAGCCGTACACTCTCGTCTTCGAGTTCCTGGACGGCAAGGGAACCGTGCTGGCCAGCCAGGAAGTTCAGGTCCCGGCGCTGAAGCCCGAAGAGTCGCAGCCGATCGAGGCCAAGGCCCAGGGAAGCGGAATCGCAGCCTGGAGGTACAAACAGAAGTAAGGGGGATCCGATGGCGGGAGTGCGAGCGGAGCACGCGGCCGGCAGTGGCCTGACGACGACCAAGGCGCCGTTCATCGAACAGGCCCAGGAGGAAGGGCGGCTGTACATCCACCAGCCGTACGAGCTCTACTCCGAGGCCAACCACGACGCCTGGCGCAGGCTCTTCGCCCGGATGGAGGATCGGTGGCGGCGGTACGCCAACCCCCGCTTCCTTCAGGGAATCGACAGCCTCTGTCTCGATCCCCAGCGGATGCCGCGGCTGGAGGACGTCAATCGATTTCTCAGCCCGCTCACCGGCTTCAAGGCCAAACCGGTGAGCGGCTACATCCCCTCCTTCCTCTTCTTCGACTGCCTGCGGAACCGCGAGTTTCCTACCACCATCACCATCCGGGACGGCGCCACGCTGGACTATCTGCCTGAGCCGGACATTTTCCACGACATCGCCGGCCACGTTCCAATGCACACCGACCGCGCGTTTGCCGACACGCTGGTTCGCTTCGGCGACTGCGCCCATACGGCGGCCGAGATCGTGGCGGGCATCAAGGACGAGAAGGAGAAGATTCGCCGGGTCACCAGCATCTTCAAGGCGATGGCAAGGTTCTTCTGGTTCACCATCGAATTCGGGCTGATGCGGCAGGGCGGAGATCTCAGAGTGTACGGCAGCGGACTGCTCAGCTCCTACGGCGAGATCGCACATTCCATCGATTCACCCGACGTACAGCGCTATCCGATGCAGCTCGAATGGGTGATCAACCAGTATTTCGAGATCGACCACTACCAGCCGCTGCTCTTCGTCGTGGATTCGTTCGATCATCTCTTCGACCTGGTGGGCCAGCTGGAGCGGTGGATGCGCCAGGGCCGGCTGGACAACGTGTCGCCGGGGGAGCCAGCCATCAGCGAGCCCGATCTGCGAAGCTTTCTCGAGGCCTCCGCCAAGGTGTGAGGCGGTAAGGCGGTAAGTGACCGCCTCTTTTCCTCCCGCCCATTCCGCCTTACATTCCGGCCGTTCCACTGCGGGCGTAATTCAGTGGTAGAATGCCAGCTTCCCAAGCTGGACGTCGCCGGTTCGAGTCCGGTCGCCCGCTCTCAGCTCCCGCTCGCCATCCTGCCTTCCGCTGTCCTTCATACTGATTCCCTTCTCTTGCCTGCTTGACCATGGGCTGGACATAGAGATCGACACGAGCGCTCGACCGGGTTCGTGTCCCGGGACACAGCGGGAGGAAGCCGATCCGCTCAAATGTGGCCATCTTCTGGCAGAGCGGCCCCAGCGTGGTTAGGGTTCTCGTGGCGCCGATGCAACGCCGCTACCACCTGTGTTTGCAACCTTTTTGGGCACAATGAGTTACAACCACTGAACCGGGTTACACCGCGGCCCGGGACCTGCGTGTCCGGGCGGTTGATGCACGACCTTGAACCTTTATGGCGGCGCCCAGTGGACAGGCGCTCTTGGTGACAATGACTCGACTTTCGCAGCTACGCTCTGGGGCTCTCGCCTTATTTCTGGCAGCCGGCTCTCTCACCTGCGGCGAGAACGTCCAACCGACGGTCCCAACCGACATCGAGTCCTTCAGCGGCGATGGGCAGACTGGAGCTATAGGTTCCGCGCTGCCGAACCCTCTCACCGTGTTGGTCACAGATGCGTCGGGCAATGCAGTGCCGGGCGTGAGCGTCACCTGGGCGGCCCAAGGCGGCGGGAGCGTCTCATCCGCGACGGTCAGTACCGAATCGAACGGCCGTGCCTCGGTGAACCGGGTTCTGGGTCCCACCCCCGGCGAGCAGACGACGACGGCGTCGGTGGCCGGGCTCCAAGGCTCCCCAGTGACCTTCGTAGCGACCGCCACGGAAGATGTTCCGCCGCCGGGCACTATCGAGATCTCGACCAACCCGCCGGTTTCCGCGCTGACCAGTGAGGTCTTCGATCCCGTGGTCCAGCCGGAAGTCGTGGTGAAAGACGGGAGTGGTAGTCCGGTTGGTGGAGCCGAGGTGACAGCCCGCATTGCTTCGGGGAGCGGCACTCTGGAAGGGAAGACCACCGCAACGACCAATGCCAGCGGGATCGCGAAGTTCGGCGATCTGGGCATCGCGGGAGCCGGAGACCACACCCTCGAGTTCACCTCAGGTACGGCGAGCGTGACGTCCTCGCCAGTGTCGGTGTCGGACCTGCCGCCTGAAGCCAGCTCGGGGAAGTGGGGCCCGGTCGTCAATTGGGACATCGTCCCGCTGCACATGAGCCTGCTTCCCACAGGAAAGGTCTTCGCTTGGGGGAAGCGGGACGTCGCCGACAGTATGGGGATGCCGCGGGTTTGGGATCCGGCCCAGGGGACGCCGTCCACCGGAGGCCATGATTGACGCTCGCCGATATGCTGTTCTGTGCCGGGCAGACGCTTATGCCGACGGGCGCTTGATGGTAGCCGGCGGTCACCACCAGAATGATGCCGGGATCAAGGCCACCTACTTCTTCTCTCAGGACGGTGCCCCACAAAAGGGACCCGACATGGCGTACGCTCGCTGGTATCCCACGTTGACCGTCCTGGGGGATGGCCGGGTGGTTACGATGGCGGGCAAGGATGCGGCGAAACAGGTGGTGAAGATACCGGAAATCTGGGAAGGTGATCGTTGGGTCCCACTGCCGGGGGCAGCGAACGTCGAATTGCCGTACTACCCGCGCAATTTCGTCGCCCCAGACGGCCGCATCTTCTACGCTGGAGAGCGTGTACTGTCACGCTGGTTTGACGTAGGTGCCTTAGGTGTCGGCGGCGGCCAGGGCGCGTGGAGTGATGGACCAAGCCACATCGAGCAGATCAACCGCGATTATGGAACAGCCGTGATGTACGAGACAGGGAAGATCCTCTACGCTGGTGGAGGAGGCGATCCTGGTTGGCAAACGCCTGACGTAGAACTTCAGGAAGAGCGTGCCTACAGCGTCCGCCGAGAAGATAGACCTCAACGGCTCAGCGACCTGGCAGAGCGCTGGCTCCATGTCGACTGCCACGCCGGCACCTAAACTCGACTATCCTGCCGGACGGACAGGTGCTGATTACCGGCGGCGTAAGCGGCGGCGGCTTCAACAATATCGCGACCGCAGTTAAGACAGCCGAGATCTGGAATCCGGAAAGCAATGCCTGGACTACCCTGGCCGCTGCCTCGGTTGCACGTGGCTACCACTCTGTATCGATGCTGATGCCGGACGGAACCGTGCTGCACGGGGCCAGCGGCGATGCAAACGACCCTGGCACAGGTGGCACCCAAGAGGACCCGCGAAAGACCAACCACGAGATCTTCTCTCCACCTTATCTGTTCAAGGGCGCGCGGCCGAGCATCTCATCGGTTTCGAGCCACCGTGAGCTACGGAGAGACGTTCCCTGTCACCACGCCGAATGCGGCTCAGGTCACCGAGGTACGCTGGATCCGGCTGGGGTCGGTTACCCACGCGTTCGATGCGAGCCAGCGGGCCAATAAGCTGAGCTTTACCCAGACCCCAACCGGGGTTGAGGTGACCGCGCCCGCAAATGCGAACCTGGCACCTCCGGGCCACTATCTGCTCTTCATTCTCAACCGCAACGGCGTTCCCTCGGCGGGCAAGATCGTAAGGGTACAGTAGAGCGGACTTCCTCTCCTCATCCCTCGCAGCCCTCGGGATGAGGAGAGTCAAGGAGCATTTAAGCAGGGCCCTCCCCCCTCAGATCCCTAGAGCAGACCACAAGTATTTAGTCGCATGCACCTGCTTCGCGGGTGCATGCGGCCAGTTGTTGCTGTCACCGAGCTTACAAGACACTTTGATCCCAGGCGGGAAGTGACCACAGGTCTTGAATTTAGCGTCACGGAGAGAGATCTTTCCGGGCTTTCCCTCGGGGGCGAGAGCTCCGGACAGACTCTGAGTGGTGCTGGATGATTCGAGTAACCGCGGTACATCCCGATTCGATCGCAACCGAGCTGGGTCTCCAGGAAGGCACGGAGCTCCTGTCAGTGAACGGCCGAGAGCTGGAGGATTTCCTCGATTGGGAGTTTCTCACCGCCGAGGAAGAGTTCCTGCTGCACGTGCGCCAGCCTGGCGGGGAGGAGATCGAGTTCGAGATCGAGCGGCCTCTGGGAGAGCCAATTGGCGTTGAGCTCGAGCCCGCCCGGATCCGGCGCTGCGCCAATCGCTGTGACTTTTGTTTCGTCGATGGGCTGCCCGACGGCTTGCGTGAAGTTCTCTACATTCGGGACGACGACTATCGGCTCTCCTTCCGCTACGGCAACTTCGCCACTCTGACCAACCTGAAGCCCCACGACGTCCAGCGCATCATCGACTACCGGCTGTCACCGTTGTACGTCTCGGTTCACGCCACCGACCCGACGGTGCGGCGCTATCTCCTGCGCAATCCCACCGCGCCCGAGGTCATTCCTCAGCTGCGAGAGTTTGCGGACCACGGGATCGAGTTTCACACCCAGATCGTGATGTCACCCGGGGTGAACGACGGACCGGTGCTGCGGCAGACGCTCACCGAGTTGTACCAGTTTGGCCCCGCGATCATCGGCTGCTCCGTAGTGCCGGTGGGGCTCACCGAGTACTCCAAGCACCACCTGGTACGGGAGCCCACCTCCGAGGAGTGCCGGGCGGCGATCGAGCTCATCGAAGAGCGAGCCGCCATCTCGCGCGCTGAGCGGGGAATCCACTGGGCATTCGGCGCCGACGAGCTCTATGTCCGGGCTGGTGTCGAGCTACCCGGTGCCGAGATCTATGACGGCTTCGATCAGGTAGAAAACGGCGTCGGGTCGGTGCGCTGGCTGCAGCAGCGGATTGACACGGCCTCCACCGAGCTGCGCGGGTGGGAAGGCAAGCGGATTGCCGTGGTGACCGGTACCGCCATGGGTCAGCTCATGCCGATGGTGCTCGAGCCACTCGCCAGAAAGACGGGCGCCGAGCTCGAGCTCATTCCGGTGGTGAATACGCTCTTCGGCCCGACCGTCACGACGGCTGGACTGCTCCCCGGCATGGCTATGCAACAGGCCCTGAAAGGCCGCCGCGATCTCGATCTCGTCCTGCTTCCGGGTGAATCCGTGAACGACGATGGTTTGTTCATCGACAACATGAGCTTCGACGTGCTGACGCACTCGGTGCCGGTCGAGGTACGCCTCTCGAGGGATTTCACCGACGTGCTTCGGGTGTCGGTGGCGGCATGAGCAAGCCCACCGTAGCCATCATCGGCCGGCCCAATGTCGGCAAATCCACCCTCTTCAATCGCATCCTCGGTGGCCGTCCGGCGATCGTATCGGAACGGCCGGGCACCACTCGCGATCGTCATTTCGGCGACGCCGAATGGCAGGGCCGCCGCTTTTGGGTGGTAGACACCGGTGGCCTGCTACCGGAATCCGATGACTCGCTGGATCGCGCTATCCGGCGTCAGGTGGAGTTCGCCCTGGACGAGTCGGACGTGGTGGTGTTTGTAGTGGACGGCCGTGAGGGACTGAATCCGGTGGATCGAGCCATTGCCGACCGGCTTCGGAAGGCCGGGCGCCCGGTACTGCTCGCGGTGAACAAACTGGATAACCTGGAGCAGAGTACCGAGCAGTATGGGTTCTACTCCCTCGGGTTCGGCGATCCGGTTGGGGTGAGCGCGGCGATCGGGAAGGGGAGTGGCGATCTCCTGGATGCCATCGTCGAGCGCCTCCCACCCCACGATCCGGCCGAGGACGAGGAGACGATCAACGTAGCCGTGGTGGGGCGGCCGAACGTGGGGAAGTCCTCCGTGGTAAACCGGCTTCTGGGTGAGGAACGGCATGTCGTGGCCGCTGAGGCGGGGACTACCCGCGACGCAATTGACTCGACCTTGCGCTTTCAGGGCAAAACACTCAACTTCATAGATACCGCAGGGTTACGCCGCAGAGCTAAAGTAGAAGATGATCTGGAGTTCTATTCCACACTCCGGACCGAACGGGCGATCGAGCGGGCCCACGTGGCCGTGCTCGTGGTGGACGCGGCGCTGGGGCTGCACAACCAGGATCTCCGGATCGCCACCCAGGCCTGGGATGAGGGCGCCGGACTGATCATCCTCGTGAACAAGTGGGACCTCGTCGAGGAGAAGGACGCCAATACGGCCCGGCAGGGTCAGGAAGCGCTGGTCGCCAAGGCCCCGTTTCTCCGCTATGTGCCGTTCCTATACGTGTCCGCGCTCACTGGTCAGCGGGTGCGGAAGGTGCTCGACCTGATCGTAGAGGTGGCCGAGGGCCGGGAGCGGCGAGTTCCCACGGCCGAGGTGAACAAAGTGCTGGCAACACTGATCGAGCGAAATGCACCACCCCAGAAGCCCGGTGAGGAAGTCAAGCTGCTCTACGCCTCGCAGATCGCCACCGCGCCTCCCACCTTGGCCATCGTCAGCAACCGGCCCGACGAGGTGCCCGAGTCGTATCAGCGCTACCTGGCGCATGGCTTTCGGGAAGCGTGGCCGTTCACCGGATCGCCCTTACGGTTGAAATTCACCAGTCGGGGATCTCGACGCTGATGGCTGCTGCCGTCCTGTGGCTTCTCGCTTCCTATTTCCTGGGAGCCATACCGACCAGCTATCTGCTCAGCCGACTCTTCGCGGGAATCGATCTCCGGCAGCACGGCAGCGGCAACCTCGGCGCCACCAATCTCTATCGGGTCCTCGGCTGGAAGTACGCAATCCCCGCCGCTATGGTCGATATCGCCAAGGGGGCTATCCCCGTCCTCGTGTTCGCGCCACAGGTATCCGACTCCCAGCTGTTCGCGCTCGCGTGCGGGGCGGCCGCCATTCTCGGACATGTGTTCTCGGTGTTCGTCGGATTCAAGGGTGGTAAGGGAGTCGCGACGGCCGCCGGCGTCATGCTCGGCCTCGCACCGCTAGCGCTGGGGGTGTCGGCTCTGGTCTGGGCCCTGCTGGTCTGGCTCACCGGTTACGTCTCGTTGGGAAGCATCGCCGCGGCTGCGGTGCTCCCGCTGGCGGTCTATCTGCTGGAGGACTCGACCTCACCCGCGCTTCTCTGGATTGCAGCGGCGATAGCGGCGGGGGTCATCCTCCTTCACCGGCGAAATATTCAGCGGCTGCTCAAGGGAACCGAGAATCGCTTCGGCCGCCGGACAACGAGCGCGCCCCAGCCATGACGCCCGTCGCGGTGCTTGGCGCTGGCAGCTGGGGTACCACGCTAGCCAATCTCCTGGCTCTCAAGGGAGAGACCGTGCGGCTCTGGGCGTACGAGCCCGAGGTGGTCGCTGCGGTCAACCAGCGACACGAGAACCCTGTGTTCCTCGCCGGCGTTCCTCTCGCGCCGAAGCTCCGCGCATTTGCCGACGCGCGTGAGGCGGTTGCCGACACACCGGTCATCGTCTCCGCCGCGCCGAGTCACGCGGTGAGATCGGTGATCTCGGGAATCAAGGGCGGCGTGCGACCGGGAACGCTCGTCGTGAGTGCCACCAAGGGCATCGAGACCGATACCCTGGCTCTCATGTCGAACGTATTCGAGGAGTGTCTTCCCGAGGTTCGCTTTGCGGTACTGTCGGGCCCCAGCTTTGCCCTGGAGGTGTGTCAGGGGCAGCCGACCCTGGTAGTGGCAGCGGCACGGGACGAAGCCACGGCGCACGACGCTCAGCGCATTTTCGCGACTCCCAGGTTCCGGGTCTATTCACACGACGACGTTGTCGGCGTCGAGCTCGCCGGCGCGCTCAAGAACGTCATTGCCATCGCCGCAGGCATTCTCGAGGGGCTCGGGATGGGCCACAATCCCCGGGCTGCCTTGATCACGCGTGGGCTCGCTGAGATAACCCGGCTGGGAGTCGCTCTGGGGGCCAGCCCACTCACGTTCGCCGGCCTGGCCGGCATGGGGGACCTGATCCTGACTACGACCGGAAGCCTCAGCCGGAATCGCGCTCTAGGCGTGGCGCTGGCGGAGGGGCAGACGCTGGAGCAGTACCGCACCGCCCACCGGAGCGTGGCCGAGGGCGCCAACACCTCGAAGGCCGGCGCCGCATTGGGAGAACGGATGGGAGTAGAGCTTCCCATCATCGAGAAAGTCTGTGAAGTTCTGTTCAGCGGAAAGGCCGCTCGGGAGGGCATCACCGAGCTCATGGCACGCGAACTCAAGTCGGAGCAGTGGAAATGACCGCCACCCGACCAGTCCAGGAGTTTTACTCCATCGGCGAAGTCTGTGCGCTGACTGACCTGAAACCGCATGTCCTTCGCTACTGGGAAAGCCAGTTCCGCTTCTTGAATCCAGCCAAGAATCGCTCGGGCAACCGGGTCTACAAGGGGCGCGAAGTCGAGCTGATCATGCTGGTGAAGCACCTCCTCTATACCGAGAAGTTCACCATCGACGGGGCCCGGCAGCGGATCGATCACTACCGCCGGACCGGCGAGCTGCGAGGTCTCCGCCAAGCGGGCTTTCGAGGCGGAGATGGCCCACGAGGTCCGCACGACCCTCGAGGAGGTGCTGGGGATTCTCGATGGGAAGCCGGTTAAGGCGGTAAAGCCCGACAGCGGGACAGCGGGACAGGGGGGCAGTGGCGCCGACGGGCAGGCCGGGGGGGCGCAGGGTGGTTAGGGATCCAGTATCAGTGATAGGGTGGTGCCCTGTTCCTGCCCCGCCGCCCCCCTGTCCCGCTGTCCCGCTGTGAACATTCTCGTGACCAACGATGACGGTGTACTGGCTCCTGGCCTGGCGCTCCTCGCCGAGGTGTGCAGGGAAGTGGGGAACGTCACCGTCGTAGCTCCCGACCGAGAGCAAAGCGGCACATCCCACTCGCTCACACTGCACCGCCCGCTCCGGCCCACCCGGCGCCCTGATGGCGGCTGGCAGATCGATGGCACCCCCACCGATTGCGCCATGCTCGCCATCCAGGCTCTCATGCCCGAACGGCCGGACTTCGTCTTCTCCGGAGTCAATCACGGTCCCAACATGGGCGAGGACGTGCTCTACTCCGGCACCGTGGCGGCAGCAATGGAGGCCGTGACTCTGGGCGTGCCGGGCATCGCCATCTCATTCGCGGGAAACCAGCCGGAAACGATGGCCACATACCGGCCACTGCTGCTGGAGCTGGTCCAGCGGATCACCAGAGTGCGCGACTTCCCGGAGCAGATGCTGCTCAACATCAATTTTCCCAGAATGCCGGCGTCGGAGGTTAAGGGCATTCAGGTCACCAAGCTGGGAAGCCGTTACTTTTCCGAGTCGCTGACCCGGATGAAGGATCCGTGGGGCAGGGAGATCTTCTGGATCGGAGGCGGCACGATCACCTGGACCGGCGGGGAAAACTCCGACCACCTTGCCGTGGCCGAGGGCTTCGTCTCGGTTACTCCATTGCACATGGATCTCACCAACTACTCGCTGCTGGAAACGGTTCGGGGATGGTCGCTGGAGGGGTAGGGGAGGGCGACAGCTACGGGGGCTATCGGACCCGGTTAGTGGAGACCCTCCGGCGTAAGGGAGTGCGAAACCTCTCGGTGCTGCGCGCCGTTCAGATGGTGCCGCGGCACCTTTTCGTGCCGGAGAGCGTGCGCCATCGGGCCTACGACGACGTCGCCCTGCCGATCGGCAGTGGGCAGACGATCTCCCAGCCGTACGTCCAGGCCCGGTATCTCGAGTTGATCGGTCTTACCGGGCAGGAGAAGGTCCTCGAGATCGGAACCGGGTCGGGGTACCAGACGGCCCTGCTCGGACTGGTGGCCAGCATGGTGTTCAGTGTCGAGCGGGTCGCCGGGCTGGCCCAGAGTGCTCGCACAGCGCTCGTGGCAGCCGGTATCCGCAACGTGACCGTGCTGGTAGGAGACGGCACGCTGGGGTGGCGCCCGTTTGCGCCCTATGACGCCATCCTGGTTTCGGCGGCGTCGCCAGAGGTGCCGGCACCTCTCGTGGAACAGCTCGCGCCCGGAGGCCGGATGGTCATCCCGCTGGGGGATCGCGCTTCCCAGACGCTGACGTTGGTGGAGCGTCACGGTGATGGCGTGCGGACCAGCACGATCGCAGGCGTTCGCTTCGTGCCGCTAGTGGGCGAATTCGGCTTTCGCCAGGAATAGATCCCCAGGAGCCTGTGCATGGATCTGCTGCCTCGCATCATCGATCTCTTTCTGCACCTCGATCAGCACCTGGGCCAGCTGATCTCTCAGTACGGCACCTGGACTCACCTGATCCTGTTTCTCATCGTCTTCTGCGAAACCGGGCTCGTGGTCACCCCGTTTCTGCCTGGTGACTCGCTGCTCTTCGCTGCCGGGACCTTCGCGGCGCTGGGCGCGCTCGACCTGTGGCTGGTGGTGCTGCTGCTGATCATCGCCGCGATCGCGGGGGACACGGTGAACTACTGGATCGGCGCCTATATCGGTCCTCGGGCGTTCAGGGGAGACATCCGCTTTCTCCGCAAGGAGTACCTCGAGCGTACTCACGCCTTTTACGAGAAGCACGGCGGCAAGACAATCATCCTGGCGCGCTTCGTTCCAATCATCCGCACCTTCGCTCCGTTCGTCGCCGGAGTCGGCGCCATGAGCTACCCGAGGTTCATCACCTACAACGTGGTCGGCGCGGTGCTGTGGGTGGGGTTGTTCGTGCTCGGCGGCTACTTCTTCGGCAACATCTCCGTGGTGCGGGAGAACTTTACCCTGGTGATTCTGGCCATCATCGCGATCTCGGTGCTGCCCATCGTAGTCGAAACGCTGCGGGCCCGTCGGAGCCGCCCGGCGTGACCACCAGGTTCCAGGTGTTTGGGATGGTGCAGGGGGTCGGGTTCCGCTGGTTCGTCGCCCGCCACGCCAGAGCGCTGGGTCTCACCGGTTACGCTCGCAACCTGCCGAACGGCAGTGTTGAGGTGATGATAGACGGGCCAGAAGAAGGGATCCCCGCACTCGAGCGGCTACTCCGGACCGGCCCGGCGAACGCCCAGGTGGACCGGGTGGAGCGATCCAATGAGCCCGCAGCGATCCCGATAGGGAAGGGCTTCGATGTCATGTAGTCTGGCTTTCACCCGAATCAGGTGACCAATGACGACGGTTGCCGAGCGAGTTCAGCAGCGCTTGCGGGCCATACCAGACTATCCCAAGCCCGGCATCCTGTTCCAGGATATCACTCCGGTTCTTCAGGACGGGCACTTGCTGCGAGACGTCGTCTCCGACATGTGCCGTCCATTCCGCGACCGGGATGTCACCCACGTCATGGGCATCGAAGCAAGAGGCTTCATCCTGGGCGGGGCCGTTGCGGCTGCGCTTGGAGCCGGATTCGTGCCCGCCAGGAAACCGGGTAAGCTGCCCTGGGAACGGGTGACCGAGTCCTACGATCTCGAGTACGGCAGCGACTCGCTCGAAGCCCATCGGGACGCCTGGAATAATGGAAGCCGGGTGCTGGTGGTCGATGACGTGCTGGCCACCGGTGGGACGGCTAAGGCGGCCGGGCAGTTGGCGCGAGGGCTGGGTGCGGAGCTGGTGGGGTGGAGCTTTCTACTCGAGATCGCCGGCCTGGCCGGACGCCAGCGGCTCTCCGGGGCGCCGTACCACGCGGTGGCGAAGTGCTAAAGGCTATGGGCTATGGGCTGTGGGCTAACAGCATTGAACCTTGAGGCCAGTTAATTAGCCCTAATCGAATGGCACATAGCTACAGGCCGCATAGCCCATAGCCGTCCTCACGGGGTTGCACCGGCTGGTCCAGGGGTGCCATTTTTCCTTGCTCCGGTGGATCCGGGCGGAGTCGCGGCGCCAGGTAGGGGCGCTCAGCTGAGAAACTACCTGAAGCCTGAGTTCGCAGGCTGAATCGAAACAAGCAGTTATACTCGCCCCCGTAGCTCAGATGGATAGAGCAGCAGTTTCCTAAACTGTTGGCCGCGTGTTCGAGTCACGCCGGGGGCATGCGCGCGGTGCCGTCGAGGGCCGCGGGATTTCTTCAAAACCTTACTGCTGGACACACATGGCAACGACAGTGGAACCGACGCCGGACAAGCCCAGCCGCAGTTCCCGCGGCGACGAAGCCCTGGTATCAGCAGCGCCAGCGGCCCCTCGTGGCCGGGGTAGTGATCCTGGCCGCGTTGGCGCTCGCGGGGTGGTTCGTGATGGCGAGCGGGAAGCGGAAGGAGCAATTCGCCTCCCGCAGCCTCAATCAGGCAAGAGCGGCCGCCGAGGCGGGGAATCTGCCTCTGGCTTCGAGCGAGCTCCAGAAGCTGATCGCGGCCTATAAGGGAACCGACGCGGCTCAGCGAGGCAGTCATCACGCTCAATCAGGTGCGGATGATCAACGGCCAGAGCGAACTGGCGGTGGTGGGGCTCAGGGAATTCCTGGCCAGCAAGCCTGAGCCGCAGCAGTCACGCCGGCCAGCGGCCTGCTGGCCGCCGCGCTGGAGAATTCCAAGCACTGGGTCGAAGCGGCCAACGCGTATACTCAGGCCTCGAATGCGGCCGAAGTCGAGTACCTCAAGGCGAAGTACCTGGTGGACGCCGGCCGAGCGTTCCGCGAAGGCGGGAAACCTGAGGACGCGGCCAAGGCGTATCGGACGGTCCTTCAGAAGTATCCCAAGACACCCAGCGTCACCGAAGCCCAGGTGCGTCTGGCCGAGCTGACCGACGGGCAAGATGTAGGCCAGGAAGGCCCCTTCTCAGGCAAGCTTTGCGCACAACGGAAAGCGGGTAAGGGGCTGGGCCTCGAGGGTGGGGCCCCTTTTTTGTGAGTCTCAAACGAACGACGTATAAGATATGTTATGTTAAGTAGCGCTGGGGAAAACTGTGGAGAACTGTGGATGACTGCGAGGATCAGAGACGTATATTGTTGGTGTGCAACAGGATAGTGATGCTTTCCACGTCGGCACTGCGAGCGACTTAGCTCGCTTCCCACACCCCGCGAAACAGCAGCCGGCCCTGGCCAGCCGAGCCAGACCTCCGTGGCCCGGGTGCCGTCGCTTCGGGCGCGCACGGCCAGTTCCAGCCCTCCCCTGCTCTGGAAGCTCAGCGGCAGCTCCGCCTCGGCCCGGCCGACCAGGGCGAGCGCAGCGGCCACCGTTCCAGTACCACAAGCCAGGGTTTCGCCCTCCACGCCGCGCTCGAACGTCCGGATGAGCCAGGAGCCCGCCTGGCTCCCTGGGGCTCACGAAGTTCACGTTGGCCCCGGCCGGACCCACTCGGGCGTCGGACCGGAGCATCCGCCCTCGACCCGAAACGTCCACCGCTTCGATGTCGTCCACCCGGACCACCAGATGCGGGACGCCGACCGTTCCCAGCGAAAACCAGTGCTCACCGGTGCCCGGTCGAAGATCCGGCATGTCCCGTGGCAGGTCGCAGTCCGGCAGGTTGATCTCCGCCTCGTCAGCCTGAGCCCGGGCAATCACCCGGACCAGCCCGGCATCGGTCAGGAGGCAGAATTCTCCCGGTGCGGACCATCTCGAGGTCTACCGAGAGCCGGCCGCTAGCAGAGTGCCGCGTTCCCGCACATGGCGCCGGAGGATCCGTCCGAATTCCAGTAGGACATTCGGACCGCCCCTGGGGTGGACGGGCGTCAGAATGACCAGACCGTCGGCCCCGACCCCATTGCGGCGATCGCAGATGGCCCGAACCCGGGCCGGAGGCCAGCCATCGGCCGCCGTGGCGCGGCCGTCGAGCACCACGAAGTCGTTGCCCGAGCCGGTCATCTTGTAGAAAAGGGTTCCCCTCACAGGCGGCCCATGAGTGATTGGAGCCGGAGCCACCACACCATCCAGATTGCCTCCCGGACGATGCGCTTGTTCATCTTGCTCTGTCCTTCGACCCGATCGGTAAACACGATGGGTATCTCCACCAGGCGGAACCCCTTCTTCCAGGCCCGGAAGCTCATCTCGATCTGAAAGGAGTACCCGTTGGAGCGCACCTTCTCGAAATCGATAGCCTCGAGCACCTCGCGCCGAAAGCACTTGAATCCGCCGGTGGAATCGGCCAGCGGCAAGCCGGTGATCCAGCGGGCGTACTCGATTGGCCCCGATCGAGAGGAGCAGCCGGAGATTGGCCAGTTGATCACGTTGACCCCGGTGCGGTAACGGGAGCCGATCACCACATCGGCATCGTGAGCGGCTCGTACGAAGTCGCCCAGGAACCGAGGATCGTGAGAGAAGTCGGCATCCATTTCGAAGATGAGGTCGTACCCCTTCTCCAGCGCCCAGCGAAACCCCGCCAGATACGCCTTCCCCAGCCCGGATTTCGCCGGCCGGTGCAGCACGTGCACCCTGGGTGTGGACGCCGCCAGCTCGTCGGCCAGCTGGCCGGTGCCATCGGGCGAATTGTCGTCCACCACCAGGACTTCGAATCGCGGATCCTGCTGGAGGATGGCGGGCACGACGAGCGGAAGGTTGACCCGCTCGTTGTAGGTCGGCACCACGACGAGCAGACGCTCAGCCACGAGCGCGACGAAGGTACAGGACAGCGCCGAGCAGCGTAATCAGGATGACTGCGGCCCAGGTTGCGATGCTGATCATGGCAGCGATACGGACAATTGAGGGACGATAGCGCATTACCACCCGATGCTCACCGCTCCGGGTCAGAGGAACCGCCATCAGGGCGTGGTTGGCCCGAATCACGGGCACTGAGACTCCATCGATCTCCGCCTGCCATGATGGGTGATAAGTGCGGCTCACGTGCAGGAGTGCCGGCCCGGTGGAACGAACCCGCACGGCCAGCGTATCGTCGCCGTTGCCCTCGATAACCGCCGTACCGGTTCCACCCGCCTGTCCCACCGCCTGCACCGGCTCCTCCACGATGGTGGTCTTGGCCGGATCGAACGTCGGTGACCAGAGCACGGCGATCCGCCGAGCGGAATCGGGCTCGACCTGAACCTCCGGCACTACCGCCACCCCCGGCAGGGCAGCGTCATTCACGTACACCGCTACCCGCTGATCGGCGCCCAGCAGCCGGAAGCCGGGGAGCTCCACCTGCCCTGGCAGGAGCACGTACCGGGCAGCCAGGGCGCGCAGGGCAGCGCTGTTCAGGAAGCTGAGCCAGTATTGTTCGAGCTCCGCCGTCGTGCGAGCCGACTGGCGCACAGTGATAGCGGGTGAGATCATTGTACCAGCGCAGCTGGTTTCCATGGTAGCCGAAGACTTCAGGAACTCCGTAACTCGCCAGAAAGCCGTCAGGATAGACCCCACCGACCGTGAGCACGCGCTCCCCGGGCACCAGCCGGGCGCGAAGGGCCTCGATCCCGGGATCCTGGGGAAAGAAGTCGTCGTAGCGCACGACCTGGATATACCGATCGTCGACCCGCATGAGGTCGATCGCGGTGAGCAGCGTCAGAGTTAGGGCTACATGAGTAGCTCTCAGTTTGCCGCGGCTCCACAGGAACACTGCACCCCAGGCGGCTCCGCAGATGATCGCCACAATCAGCGCGCCGGCTGCGAGTCTCCCGACATTGGCGGCAAAGGCGTCGACCCGCCCACCTGCTTCCGCGCCGCCGAAGATCGAAGTCCAGGTCGCGTAGAGGCCGGTGCCGGCAGCGAGCGTCAATATTGCCACCAGGAGCGCCGCGAGAGCCCCGGCCGCGAGGGCCACCGACATGGCCCGCACGGGCGCGGAGGTCGCCGGCCAGGGCTCGCTCGACCAGCAGCGCCGCCAACAAGGTGAACGCCACAATCGCCAGGTACGTCGCAAGACTGGGTGCCCGGAAATTGCTTGAGTCCGGGGACCACGGAATAGAGCAATCGGAACACCGGCGTCCCCGCCCCCAGAGCGTAGAGCAGGACGATCATCGCCATGGCGCCAAGACCCCAGCGCCGCCGGTCACCTCTGAGGCCGGCTACAGCCAGCAATCCCCAGCACGAACACCAGCGCGCCGCCGTACTCGGAGTTGTGCTTGAAGGGGTTCTTCCCCCAGTACGTCTGCGACTGGACGTCGGTTCCGGAGAACTCGGGAATGAACAGTGAGACCGCCTCTTCCGCGTGCAGCGACCAGGTGGCCGAGTACTCGAAGCCGCGGCCCGGTCCCGCCCGGGGAGAGTCTTCCCGGAGATAGCGGTACATAGGGAGCAGGACCACCGCCGCTACTCCGGCCGCCGTGACCACCGCCAGCATGCCCCCGGCGAGTCCGTTGGCCAGAAACGCTCCGCCAGCGTGTCGCCGTCACCCAGAGGCTGGCGAGCGCGTACACCGCCAGGGCGAAATAGGCGTAGTACGCCAACTGAGGGTGCGCCACCACCATCAGCCCGGCCACCACGCCAAGCCAGAGAAAGCGAAGCCAGGAGTGCCGGTCGAGCGCGGTGACCAGGAGCCAGAGTGCCGCCGGAAAGAGCGCGGTCACATACATCTTGCCGTCCTGCCCGCCCCAGACGAGGCTCACGAGGTTGGCCGACAGCAAATACGCGGACCCGGCAAAAAGCGCCACCAGGCGGCTGGCACCGAATGCTCGCGCCGCGAGATACATGAAAACACCGGCCAGATACACGTGCAGGATGAGCTTCCAGGCCAGGGCGCTGGTCAGCGGCAGCAGGAAATGCAGGATGGAGGCGGGATAGAGAATGTCTCCGCTGCCAGCTTCGATCGTCGGCACGCCTCCAAAGAGGTAGGGGTTCCACAGCGGCAACCGGCCGAGGGCCCGGATGTGCTCGACGAAGAACTTGCGGAACATGATGCCGGCGGCGATGGTGTCCTGGCCCAGCAACATGGCGCCAGGGCCGCTCAGCAGGTAATCGCGGAACAGCAGCAGGGTCAGTGCCGCCATGACCACGAACGGCACCCACCGAGGAATCTGATCGAGGTCGGACGACTGCGACTGTGCCACTCAGACTTCTCGAACCGTCGGGGGACTCGCCGCGTCGCGCCGAAGCAGGAGAGGAACAGCGGGCAGCACCTCCGTTCCTGTGAGCAGGAGCCGGCTGGCCAGGGCCAGTGCCGCCGCCGGCTTGAGTCCGATATCACTGGCCAACATGAGGAGAAACACCGATTCCCGCGGGCCCAGACCACCCGGAGCGAACAGAGCGACGAAGCCTGCCAGATAGGAGCAGGTGAACACGCCCGATCGCCTGAGGCAGGCTCAAGACGACACCGGGCAGCAGGCCGCGGGCCAGCAGCAGCAGCGCAACGCCATAGCCGATCCAGGCGAGCACATTGGCGACGAAACGCCGCCACGACCATCCCTGCCGGGATGGCGCGCGGCCGGGGCCAGGAGCCGGGCAGCAGCCGGCCAATTCGGTCGAGCAACGACTGAGAGGTCAGGGCCGCCACTCCGAACAGGGATAGAAGGATGACCACCGCCGCGATCGGGATGGCCCCCTGCCCCACCGCCTGGAACGCCTCTCCCGCTGTCACGGCCACCACCGCCGCCCCACTCGCCAGGGCCAGCACCTGAAGCACCAGCGCTCCTGCAACTGCCACCGACGGATCCACACCTGCCCGCTGCGCCAGCACCGCTGCGCCCGCCACCGCCCACACCTTGCCCGGCACATACTTTCCCAGGCTGGCAAGAAACCAGATGCGCGCGGCAGTCAAGAATGCCAGCTTTTCGCCCATGCTGAGCACGACTCGGCGCCACGCCTTCGATCAGGACCGCGTAGCTGGCAAAGACGACCAGCACACTGAGCGCGATCCAGCCGGTCGACAGTTGCCACTCGATCGGCTGGGCCCGCAGACTCTGCCAGTTGGCAGCGATCGATCGGATCGCCAAGCCGACCAGCAGCACGCCAGCCATGAACTGCAGTCCACGCCAGACTCTAGGCCGCGCCACTCGGGCCGTTCCGCTTTCACCTGGACCTGGACGCTGTCTCCCTGCTTCGTCCTCGATGGCGATTACCGTGCGCTGCCCTTCAACAGTGCTCAACACGCACCCGCCCATCGGCCGAGACCCGGGCAGCTCGCACCGAGCGGCGGAACCGGCGCCATTGGACGATCTTGTGAGCCGAGGCGAAAGTAAGGGCGGTCATCGGCCAGCGCTTGCAGCAAGCTGACGAAGGCCGGCTCAGCCCCGGGAAATCCCAGCGCCTCCATGGTGTTGGGGTGCCAAAGCCCTACCCACACGCCTTCCGCGGCCTTGCATTCGCGGGCGAGCTCTCGTGCGTCTTCGATCCATCGGCCGGGCTCCTCCACTCCGGCATACTTGCTGAGCGCGCGATCCATCCAGACCAGGGGCACCAGATCCAGTGGCATCGTTGCCTCCCGCTCAGCATCCCAGGCGGGAACCACATCCGCCACTCCGAGGCGGAAGCCGTTCCGATCGGCAAAACCCCAGGAAGCGTCGTACTCGAAACCAGCCTCAACCATGATTCGCTGAGTGCGTCCCGGGTGCATGCGGAGGAAATGCTGGCGGATTCCTTCGACCGGCGAGTCAGCGAGACGGCTCAGCTGGCGGCGCTGCGCCATCATCGCCTTTGCGTCCTCGGCGGTGGCAAAACTGCCATGGAGGCTGATCTCATGGCCTGCGTGCGTCAGCGCCGTCAGGATTCGGCGAGCCGCCGGGCCCTCAGGTCGGTAGGTGGAATCGCCGGCCAGCATGGACCTGATGCTGGGGTGAGCACAGATCACGAACCAGGTCGCTCTGATCCCGTGATGCGCCTCGAGCTGAAGTAGGGAATGTACTCCCCGGGTGACCGGGTCCCGGCCGATGCTCCGGCTTGGCGGCACGAGCGACCCGAGCGAATTGATCCCAGTCTCCCTTCATGCCGAGCTGCGCCATGCGGAGGAGGGGAAAGAGCAGCCACCATTCCACGACGTCGAGGTCATGGGTCACCGCCGCTGCCCAACGGTGCCCCTCCGGCCAGGGCGCCAGTGACCGCACGGGCCGCCGCCCCGCAACTGCAAGCGTGGCTCGACGCAGCTCGATGACCGAGCAGGGAGACCACCGGCTTGCGACTCTGACCGGCCGCGACGAGAGGATTCTCAGTCGCCGGCACTCGGCCATGACGATCGGTAGCAGTGGACCGCTGCTCGATGGCGCCGCCAGCTACCTCGGCCACCCCTCGGAGGGCTGCCGTGGTTACCCGGACTTCACCGTCCCCGCGCTCCAATGCGGCCTGGGAACTGAGGTCCGCAGCCGCCGATCCGGCGGAGCCGCGCTCCACTACCTTGAGCCGCACCAGATCACAGTGGGCACGCTCAGCAACCAGAAGGCGCGAGAGGTCCACCAGGACGTCGAGCCCAAAGCGTTCAGCCGGGCTGAGTCGGTCACGCACTAGGTCAAGCAGTATCACCGCCACCCCGCTTCGGGGACCAACTCCCGGACGGTTCGGGCCGGCTGACCAGCGACCACGTGGAGGGACGGTACGTCCGAGAGCACCACGCTATTGGCGCCGATGACGGCACCGCGGCCGATGCGCACGCCGGGAAGCACGACACACCCGGCGCCGAGCCAGGCGTCCTCCTCGATGACGATGGGTCCTTGCGAGACCGGCGCGAAGCCGCGGATTCGGGAGTGGTTGGGATGCGATGAGGTGACCAGGGTAACCCGTGGGGCAATGCTCACCCGATCGCCGATGGTGATGTTTCCCCGTTCGGCGAGCTCCTCCACGATGAGGAGATCGTCCGCGATGTAAACCTCACGCCCGATGATGAAGCCGCAGGACCGGAGCAGGCTCACGCGCCAGCCCGGAAAGAATGCATTTCGGGCCCACCGCTTCAGGATCTTCTTTCGAAGGCGCCACGCGAAGCTCACGAGCTATCCCAGGTAGCGGTAGAGGCCCGACCCCAGCCGCGCGATCCCGGCCGGCAAACGGGACCAGACTGCGGCCACTGCCGCAAGGGCGCCGCGGTCGCGTGCGGCGATGTTCAAACCCGCGGGCGTTGGCCAGTAATCATAGGCCAGCGGTATTGCCTGTCCACCCCAGCGCCGCTTGAACTCCACCAGGCCTTCCTGTTCCGGGGCTGCACGACCCATGTCGAAGCGGCGCCCGGACGCGATAGCGTCCTGAATAGCGGTCCAGAGCAGGACATGATTGGGCCGGTGTTCCAACTGCGCTGGATCCGACGCTCCAAAGGCGTAGATCCAGGAGCGCGGGCCTTTCCATATCGGTGATAGCAGCCGCCGGCGCGCCCCGTACTGGTGGAGGCGAGATACACCTCGAGCCAAACCGGCGCTTTGGAGCCGGCGGCACCCCTCGACGAAGAAGCGGCGTGGCGGTGCGGGCAGGCCGTGTCCATGCGCGGTCCTCTCCTCCAGCTCGGCCATGACCAACCAGTCCTCTGCTGTTTCGCCCCGGCGCACGACGACACCGGCTTTCCGGCCCTTCTTGATGCTTCGCTGGGTGCTGCCTGGCGTGCAGTTGCTGCCAGACAGCCGACTCACCCTGCTCGGTGGGAATCTCGTACGTCGTATAGCGGGAAGCCCGCTGAAAGCCGGCGGGGGCTGGATGCTCGCCCCTGCTCTTCAGCTCGATCCTCCGAACGCCCCGCTCCCGCGCCCGCTGGAGAACCGCCTCGGACAGCGCGGCGGCAGTGGCCGCGTCCCGTGCCAGTGGACCCGCGGCGTAGCTGAACGGCAGGCTGACAAACCGCCTGCGGGCCGAGCAGGGGCGGTATCTCCGCCACAGCCAGGAAACCCCGCAGCTCGCCCTCGCTACGAGCCGAGTAGTAGTCGAGCCGCAAGCGATAGATGTCGCTGAGGCACAGAGCCCACTCCGGGCGATGGTAGAAGGTGCCATGGGCCACCGCAAAAGCGCGCCAATCTTCGGGCGGCTCAGCGCTGCGGCTGATGGTCAGCGACGGCATCGTAGATTTCAAGGAAGCGGTCGATCGCGGCTTGGGGTGCATAGGTCCGGAGCACGTGCTCCTTCCCTTCCCGAGTGAGCTGCTGGCGGAGAACGGGATCGGTGAGCAGACGCTGGATCTGACTGGCCAAGTCGGTCGGATCACCGTCGCGAGCGATGAGGCCGGTCTGCTCGTGAACGACTACCTCGGGAATGCCGCCCGCGGCCGTCCCCACGACCGCGGAGCCGGCCAGCAGAGCTTCCACCAGGGTCAGACCCAGACCCTCGGCGTGGCCGCGACTCGGGAGCACCGTCACGGTGCTGGCGCCGTACTCGGCTGCCATCCGGGCCTGAGGGACGAACGGCGCCCAGGTTGTCCTGGAGGCAATCCCGAGCTGACGAGCGAGTGCCTCGAGCTCGGGCCTGGCGGGACCTTCACCCAGAATCTTGAGCTCGCAGACAACGCCACGCCTGGCAAGCTCGGCCACGGCTCTGAGCAGGACATCCACTCCCTTGCTCGGCACCAGATTCCCGGCATAGAGCAGACGCGGTGGATTGAGCTTTGCCGTCCGACCACCCTCGAGAAATCCGCTGACATCCACCGGCATCGGCGTCACTTGCACCCTGGTCTGAAGCGAGGGCAGCATCCGCTGAATGTCCTCCGCCAGAAATTTCGACACTGTAGTGACCCGTGCGGCCCGGCGGAACGCCGGCAGCGCGATTCTGCGGACCAGATCTCCTCGCTCCAGCAGCCGGACATCCGAGCCATGGCAGGTGATCAGGTACGGCACCCGTCCCCGGCTCGCAAACCATCCACCGGGCATCCACCAGTGGGCGTGAATTACATCGGGCGAGAAGCGCCGAATCGCGGCCCGGACAGCCATGGCCGAAGGCAACGACAAAGCCGGGGAACGCGAGCGCGGCCAGCGGTGACAGCAGGGTACGCCCCTGGAGGTTGCCGGTGTAGGCAACCCGTTCGAGCAGCGTCGGGACCGTAACGAAAGCGACGAATCCGGAGCCCGGCAGTTCGTTCGTCCTCAGGGCTGCCGGGCGCGTGCGGCGCGAGGATTTCCACCTCATGGCCCCGGGCCGCAGCCGCCCTCGGCGATGCGGGCAACAAAGGCGCCGGCCGGGTCACCGGAGAAGCGAGGATAGTTGTGCGTGATGGTGAGAATCCGCATGGGCTTCGTGGCTATCGCACGAAGCGTATGGCGCCGGCTTCGTCGGCAATCACGATCAGGGCACCAGACCTGTCAAATGCGAGTCGCCGTGGGGCCCCACCCACGTCAATGGTCGAGCGAATGGTTCGGGATGCGCGGTCGAGCACGAAGACGCGGCCGGCGGCCGGGGCTGAAACCCAGACCTGGGTCTGATCCGGTGTCACGGCGAGCCGGAACCCGCCTGCGCCCAGCGGAACCCGAGCAATCTCGGTACCGGTTTCGAGATCCAGAACGATAAGATCGCCATCCTCGCCAGCGGCATACAGCTCCCTCCCGTCTGCGGACAGACCTAGGCCTTGCGGTCTACCCGGCACGGCAAATCCGCGCAGAACATCGCCGGCGGCGTCGAGCTCGTAGACCGTGACCTTCGACATCGCCCACGTAAACCCGCGTTCCGTCAGCATTGATAACAAGTCCGTTGAGATTCCGGCCGAGCTGAATAGTACGAGCAACCCGGCGCATCGCGGGGTCGATCAGCACCAGATTACCGGTGTTGGTGGTCACGTAGACCTGTTGACCCTCGGGTCCAACCGTCACCCGATACGGATCGCCCGATACGGGGACGGCGTGCACCTGTCGAGTAGTCCGAACGTCCACAATACCCACCGTTTGCGCCCACTGATTCGTCACGTATGCCCATGTTCCGTCGGGGCTAAAGGCAACATCGGTTGGCACCTGATCGACCGGGACGCTGGTAAGCGAATCGGCCTGGAGCGTGGTGCGGACGAGGCTCGCGGCGTCGAGGAGGGTACAATAGACAATGCCGGTCCGGGAGACTGCTATCCCGAATGGTCGGCCGCTGCTCCGCAGGGTGGCGGCAATCACTCCGGAGGGGTGGGTGCGGGTAGAAGGCGCAGCGTACTCCCGCTTCGGCTCTGCGCTGGCGGCATCCTCCCTCGACACGGGCCTCCCATCGGCGGCGCAACCGCAGACCAGCGTCACTGCGATCAGCCCAGGAGGTTTTTAGCCGGCCAGGGCATCGCGATACCATCCGTCGCACAGTTCAGCCACGTTGTCTGGGGCGAGCCGGGCACGCCACGATTCGCCGACCAGGCGCCCCATGGCGAGGCGGTCCGGGTCGCCCTGGAGATCCAGCACGCTGTCGGCGATCGCCTCCGCCGCTGGAAGGGTAAGGCGTCCGGCTCCCGACTCCGGGATGATGTCCACCGCGGCCCCACTATCCCAGCAGGCCACCACGGGGACGCCCGAGGCCAGTGCCTCGATCGCGGACAGCGCGCTACCGTCTCCACGAGCGGTGAACAGCATGACGTCGGCGCGCTCGAGATAGACCCTTGCCTCCGACGGGGACTTTGCTCCCACGAAGCGAACCAGCGCCGAGACCCCGAGACGAGCTGCCCGCTGCTCCAGGCTAGGACGCTCAGGCCCGTCGCCTACTATGGTCAGGGGGAAGTCGTGGCCACACGAGGCCAGGACGGCGGCAGTCTCGATGGCGAGCTCCACCCGTTTCGAGGCGATGAGCCGGGCGATGACCACTGCACCACCCCCACCCCGAGTCCAGGGATAGGCTCGAGTGTCCGTCGGCATGGGATGGATGTGCGCGCTGTCGACGAACCGACCCGCGCCGGACTGAACCCAAGTGCCGACCTCACGGGAGACCGTGGTTACGACCGCGGCACGCTGAAAAAGCGGCCGTGCCAGCGAGCGTGCGATCCGGGACTCCTTGAGCAGGGAGGCATCGGTCCCATTGACGGTCAACACGAGAGGCGTTCCAACGGGCGCCGCGAGGCCGGCTGGTATCCAGCCGTGGGCGTGAACGAGGTCGGCCCCGGCCGGTGATCTCGCGACGGACAGCTGCGCGCAGGGAGCGCCGCAGGCCTGCCAGAGCGAGCCACCCGATCGGGCTTCTGAGCGCCGCCGCGATAGAATCAGTGCGCGAGATCGTGTTTCTGATGGAGCGACCGACCCGCGTCCGATTGACCGGAACCCCGTCGACTTCGGTTTCCCCTGATTCGTCGCTGGGGGTGACAACGCGGACCGAGATCCCCCGGCGCATGAGAGCGCGGGCAAGCATGCCGAGCGCGGCGCCGTAGAGGTCGCCTGGCCTGCGGGGGTAGTTGTGGGTCAGGAAGACGACCCGCACCGGTTAGTCCCGGACGTCGAGCTTCTCGAGCCGAGCGAGATCGCGGGCGATCTCCCGCGTCTCCTCGCGCATTCCAGCGATGATCTCGCCCAGAAAGCCGAATCCGAACAGGACAATGCCGCTGATGACCATCATCTCGACAAGATTCAGCAACGGCCGGAGGCCGATCCCGTAGCCGAAGCGCAGCACCAGGGCCGCAATGCCGGCCAGAAGGCCGATGACGAAGAGAATGGCGCCACCGACGCCGAAGAAGAGCATTGGCTTGCGACCGAACCGAAGCTGGAACCAGACCGAGATCAGGTCGAAAAGTCCGACCGGTATGCGTTTCCAATTGAACTTCGAGATGCCGGCCCGCCGGGGGTAGAGTGGAACCGGCAGAGACGTGAGCCGATAGCCGTCGGCCGCTGCGATCACGACCATGTAGCGATGCCAGTCGGGACGGAGTGGTACACCGAGCATGACCTCCCGCCGGTAGGCCTTCACTGAATTGAGATCGCTGACCCGAACACCGAAGAGCCAGCGACACAGGACGTTGTAGACATTGGAGACGAACGCCTTCTCATACTTACCCTGCTTGGTGCCGGTGACGATATCGGCCCGCCCGTCGAGGATGGGGCCCACCAGCGCGGGGATGTCCTCGGGGAGGTACTGGAGATCGGCCGGGTAGAAGACGAAAACATCGCCCCGGGCGATGTCGCCGGCCGAGCGGAGGCTGTCGGCGATCCCGCGCTGCCGGCGGTGGGTAACGACCGAGAGAAACGGGTATTGCCGCTCCAGATCGCGAAGCACCCGGTCGCTCCCATCCCGGGAGCCGTCGTTGACGACGATCACCTCGAACGAGAAGCCCGAAGGGCCGAGAGCGTCGGCGCAGCGTTGAAGAAACTCGGGAAGGTTCGGCGCCTCGTCCTTGGCCGGGACGAGCACGCTCACATCCAGCGTCTCGACCGGTGCGATGGTCATACTCGCTTCCGCATTCGCGCCGGAAGGATGCCCAGCTGGTCGCGGTACTTGGCGACCGTGCGGCGGGCGATCTGAATCCCCTGCTCTTGGAAGAGGTGGACGATCTGCTGGTCGGTGAGCGGCTTGGCGCTGTTTTCCTCGCTCACCATCTTCTCCAGCTTGGCACGGATCGAGCGGGCGCTCGCATCCTCGCCTGAGGCGGTGGAGAGCGCGCTGGAGAAGAAAAACTTGAGGGGAAGCACGCCGCGCGGGGTCTGGACGTACTTCTCGTTGGTCACCCGGCTCACCGTGGACTCGTGCATGTTGATGACCTCGGCCACTTCCCGCAGGGTGAGCGGCTTGAGGTACTCGATGCCCTTCTCGAAGAAGTCGCGCTGCCGGTCCACGATGAAATTCATGACCTTCAACATGGTCTGACGCCGCTGCTCGATAGCCTGAATCATCCAGTTGGCGCTGTTCATCTTGGAAGCGATAAACTCCCGGTTCTCCGGGGTCATCTTTTTCTTGTCCCGCGCGATCTCCTGATAGGAGCGGCTGAGGCGAAGTCGCGGCATGCCGGTGTCGTTGAGGAACACCTGGTAGCGGCCGCCGATCTTCTCCACGATCAGATCGGGAATGATGTACCCGTCGCTCTGCTTGGAATGCTTGAGACCGGGCTTGGGATCGAGCCGGGAGAGCTGATCGGCGGCCGCCTGCACCGCCGCCGGTTCGACTCCGAAACGCTTGGCCAGGTCGTTCCAGCGATGGGCGATGAGGTCGGGAAAGGCTTCCGAGACGAGCCGGTAAGTGAGTGAGCTGGTATCGGCCAGCTCCACCAGCTGGATCAGCAGGCACTCCCGAAGATCCCGCGCCCCGATTCCAGATGGATCGAGCCGCTGGATGACAGCGAGCATCTCCTCAGCCTCTGCCGCCGTATAGAAGGGTGGAGAGGCGGAAGGCGAAGCGGCGGTAGATGAAGCGGCGGTAGGTGGAGCCGCGGTAGATGGAGCGGCGGAAAAGGCGCTAGGGGCGCGCGAAGAAGCGGGGTTTGCGGTTTCATCTTCCGCCGTTTCGCCTTCCGCCTCAGTATCGTCCGCCTCTTCCGCTCGAACGTGCCCCGCAATCAACAGGTTTACGGAGTTGAGGATTTCCTCGAGCGACGCGACAAGGTAGCCTTCCTCGTTGATGTTGCCCAGGAACTCCTCGGCCAGCAGCAGCTGGCGTGGGGTCAAGATGAGCATCTGGAGCTGCTCCCGCAGATGGTCGATCAGGTCGCGGGACTCTACGGTGACCGGCTCGGTGTACTCCAGCTGCTCATACTGCTCCCGGGTACCCCCCACCTCGAACCCGTTGAGAAGGATCTCCTCCCAATCGACCTCCTCCTGCTTGTCCTTCTGCTCCTTCTCTTTTTCGGCGGTGAGCTGTTCCGGCGTCTCCTCCTCCGGCTCCAGCAGCTCGAGGAAGGGGTTGGCCAGCAGCTCCTGCTTGAGATGCTGCTGCAGGTCCATCATGGGCATGTACAGCATGTCCATGGCCTGGTACAGCCGGGGATTGACCCGCAGCTCCTGGCGGAGACTGGTGTGCTGCGACAGGCCGGTTCTCATGCCACGGCCTCGAGACGGGCGCGGAGCCGCGCCGTGAGCGTTGGCCCGAGGTACAGCTGGGCAACCCGGTCGTCGTAGACCAGGTCGCGAACGGTGCCGGCGGCCTGCACTCTTCCTTCGAACATGATGTAGGCCCGATCTACGATGTCGAGGGTCTGCTCCACATTGTGATCCGTGATCAACACGCCGATGCCGCGATGCCTGAGGCCGGCGACGATGGTTTGGATGTCGTGCACGGCGATCGGATCGACGCCGGCGAACGGCTCGTCCAACAACATGAACTTAGGGTCGGAGACCAGCGCCCGGGTGATCTCGAGCCGCCGCCGCTCGCCGCCGCTCAGAGTGTACGCCCTGCTCTTGCGAAGGTGCTTGATCGACAGCTCATCCAGCATGCGGTCCAGCCGGCTGTAGCGCTCGTCCCGGCCGAGACCGCGTGTCTCCAGGATGGCTAGAATGTTCTCCTCGACGGTCATCTTGCGGAAGACCGAGGGTTCCTGGGCCAGGTAGCCGATGCCGTTGCGCGCCCGCTGGTACATCGGCGCGTCGGTGAGCTCGACGCCGTCCAGACGAACGCGGCCCTGGTCCGGCCGGATGAGGCCCGTAATAAGGTAGAAGGTCGTGGTCTTTCCCGCGCCGTTGGGACCGAGCAGTCCGACGATCTCTCCCTGCTCCACCCGAACGCTGACATCGTCCACTACCCGGCGTCCCTTGAAGCTCTTGCTCAGATCGAGACCTTCGAGAAGGCTGGCCTTTACGCGCTGGCGAGTGTAGGACTTGGCCCGCTGCACCGCGCGCCGGGCTGACCCGAGCAAGGCGTCGTAGACCGTCTGCCGCTCCTCCGGCGCAGGTCCCCACCAGGCCACCCGGGGCCGGACGGTCTGCCAGTAGCCCGGGCCGGTGTCCAGAATCCAGCCTTCGGTGGCGAGCCGCGGAAGGACGGAATCGATGAGGTGGTGCCGCACTTCATCGCCGGAGACTTCCTGGTCAGCATCGCCGGTCGGCTGATAGCAGGCCAGATAGGCTTCGCGGTAGCTGTGCACCAGATCGGAGAACGCGATGCTGTCGGTCGGACCGGCGGCGCGGACGATGGCGGCCAAGCCAATGGGTACCGACGGATCGCGATCGCCGAGCGCGGCGACCCACTCCGGGGCGGTCATCTTCTGACCGGCCCTCGTGGCGGCGAAACGGCCGGCGGTCTGGCGGAGTCGGGCAACGCCGCGGCATCTGCGGCCTCGAGCTGGATTCCATCCACCTGGCCCCGGACGTCCACCCGGTCCACTCCGCCCTTCGGAGCCTGACTCATGGTCATCACGATGACGTCACCCCGGGCGTAGTTGATCGAGGGACGCTCCGGATGCTTCTGGTTGGGATCCAGGTGATACGACTGGGCCCCCTTCCGCGCCACGATGCGGCTCAGGGCAGCGCGGCGGGTACCGGCCGAGTCCCGTTGGACGAAGTTCGCCACGACGGTATCGCCCCGCATCCAGTCACGCTGCTTGCTGATCGAATCGATCGTCCCGCCGAGCCATGCAGACCCGAAACCCCGAACCTCCTTGAGCTGCTGGGCTGGAGTATCGAGCGCGAGCGAATCGGCGCGCATGGCGTAAGCCGGCGAGGTGGCATGGGGACGGATCGAGTCTCCCCAGGCCAGCGTCTGCTCGAGCTTCCGGTTATTCAAGTCGAGGCCGATGGTATCCGCAACCAGATCCCACTCCTTGCTGACTGCATGGCCGCCACCTTTGGCGACTACGTAGGTGAGCTCCCTCTGGTCGAGCTTCAGATCGAGCCGGCGGCCTGTCAGGTTGAAGCTGTCGCGTCCCAGGCCTCGCATCACCGGATTGCCGCCGATGAGGGTGCCGTCGCTTCCCTTGCCGGTATCCAGTCTGAGCGAGTCACCCCGAGCCGCAAAATCGCTGCGGTCGATCGTCACCTTTCCACCGGCCCAGAGCCGATCGCTGCCCTTCAGCCGCACCCGATCCGCTACGATGATGTATGGCTCGGCCGGTTTGGCGCCGGTGGGAGTCGTTCCATACTGGATCCGCGGCCGGCCGGTGGAGAACATCTCCAGGGTGTCACGCACCCCCTTGACCACCCGGAAGTAGTCGAGGGCAGGGCCGGTCAGGATGGATCCGTTCTTGAGATTCTTGGTGGTGACCCTGCCCCGCGCCTCCCACTTCTCACCGTTCCGGTAGTAGGTCCCGCGGTCGGCATCCATGGTGAGAGTGGAGTCGCGGTACTTCACGTTCCCGATGAACTGCACCACGCTGCCACCGTACGCGGCCACGCTGTCGCTCTGCATGGTGAGCTGCTGACCCACGGCAGCTGAGTCGAACGTTGCCCCCGGCGAAGTAGTTGGTGCCGGCGGCGGTTTCGCTTGACGCTGCCCTGGCGATCCACGTTGTCGATCTGGAAGACGCAGCGGTCGGCTCTGGCCGTGCAGCGGTGCGGCCTTAGTCACGAGAGCATAGCGAGAGCGCCAGACCGAGCGGGGCAGCGGGGAGGCGGGGAAGCTGGGATGCAGCCCCGCGCCACCTGGCGTCCCTCTGACCGGCTGCCCCGCTGCCCCGCTTCCCCGCTTCCCCGCTTCATTGTGCCCCGGCAGCAGGAGGCCTTCGCCGGACACGCCGCGCGGGTCGGTCCGTCACCACGTTCTTGAAGTCGGGGTCGGAGCGGAAGCTGTTCCCCTCCAGGTGCTCCGCCCCGCGGTCGAACGAGAATTGCTTGTCGGTCATGATCGGGTTGGTGGCGTTGTCGTAGCGCAGTGATTCGGTCGCGAGCCGGCGTCCGTCGGGCGATACGACCCGCACGTTCCCGGTGGCCTCCATCGAGCCGTCCTGCCAGCGATAGGTCCCCCGTTGAGCTGTCAGGGTGGACCCCTCCGCGCCCTTGATGTCGAAGAACACCACCTTGATCTTGTGCAGCTCGGTGATCTGGGTCGGCTCGTAGTAGAACGCCGTATCGGCTTCCACCCGGCTGCGCCGGACTCCCTCATTGGTCACGTAGTGGGAAAATCCCTCGAGCACCTGGTCGGCGCTGTCCGTGGCCTTCACCGTCGTCGTCGGCCGGACGCCGGTGTCCTCGCATGCGGTCAGGAGTACGGAACGGGGGAACGATGGAACGCAGGAAGGCTCGCCATGCGCGGCTCCCAAACGGTTTTCCCTCGTTCCCTCCTTCCCTCGTTCCCTTCATACCGCCCCCGCACGCATCAGATCGTGAAGATGGACCACGCCCACAATGGCACCGTCCTCGTCCACCACCGGAAGCACGATGATCTTGTGCTTCTGCATGGCTCCAACCGCGGCCGCGGCCAGATCACCCGGGGCCGCGGTCTTGGCCGATCGGGTCATGACATCGGCCACCAGAAGCTCGAGGAAGTGGGGGTCGCGCTCGGCCAGGCGGGTCAGATCCCCCGTGGTGAGCACACCGGACAGGTGCCCGTTCTCCGCGACCATCGCGAGCCCCCGGTCGTGGGCCAGGCTGACGACCGCGTCGCGCATGGTGGCATCGGGCCTGAGCACCCGGCCTACCGGCAACATCACGTCCTGAACCCGGAGGAGAAGTCGCCGGCCGAGACTTCCACCAGGATGTCGCTCCGCGAACTGCTCCCGGGTGAATCCCCTTTCCTCCAGCAGCGCGACCGCGAGGGCGTCTCCGAGCGCGAGCGCCACAGTGGTGCTCGCCGTCGGAGCGAGGTCGTGAGGGCAGGCCTCCTCCGCCACAGTGCCGTCCAGCGCCACGGTAGCCACCCGCGTCAGCAGCGAGTCCATGGATCCAGTGATAGCGATGATCGGCACGTTGAGCCGCTGCAACGATCCCACCAGACCGAACAGGTCCTGCGACTCCCCGCTCTTGCTCAGCACGATGGCGACGTCGTCCGGTCCCACTATGCCCAGGTCGCCATGCAGCGAATCGACGGGGTGGAGATAGGAGGCCGGGGTGCCGGTCGAGGTCAGGGTGGACGCGAGCTTCCGGGCGATGAGCCCCGACTTTCCCACGCCCGACACGATGACTCTTCCCTTCGCTTCGGCAAGCAAGCGCACCGCGCTGGCAAATCGCCACCCAGCCGGCGCCCGGTCTCCGAGACCGCGGCCGCCTCCATCTGGAGCACTCGGCGCCCCGCCCCGATCAACTCCGAGTCGTCAAGCCGCACCGGCGGTCTGCTCCGTAAAGTAGCGGGCCAGCGTTTCGTCCCAGTCACCGCGAGCGCGGAGGAGAGCCTCGACCACTTCCCGCACGGCGCCATGACCACCGGCAGCCGTGGTCACGTGCGTCGCCACAGCTTTGACCTCCGGCACCGCATTGGCGACGGCAATCGGCAGCCCGACCTTCCGCAGTACCGGCAGGTCGGCGAGATCGTCACCGACGAAGGCAGCCTCCTCCCACTCGATGCCACGACGCTTGAGCAGGTCCGCAAAGGCCGCGGCTTTCCTTGGGCCGGGGACCTGCAGCAGCTCTTCGACCCTGAGCTCCGCGGCCCGCAAGGCCGTCGCCTCGGAGCTCCTTCCACTGAGCCAGACGACCGGCAAACCCGCGCTCCGGAGGAGTATCAACCCGAGCCCGTCCTGGATGTCGAATCGCTTGAGCTCCACGCGCTGACCGCCAACCGGTCCGATGAAGACCCCGTTGTCGGTCAAGACGCCATCGACGTCGAGCCCGAGCAGCCTGACGCGGCGAGCGGCAGCGGCGCCGAGCGTCTTCATACCCGGGCCCATCCCCAAATAGCCAGCGTCTGCCCAACCAGCTCTGCCAACTGGTCGAGCGGCCACTGGGTGGATGCGTCACTCAACGCATGAGCCGGATCGGGATGGGTCTCGAGGAAGAATCCGTCGGCTCCGGCCGCGGCCGCCGCGGCGAGCAGCGGTGGAATGAACTCACGCTGCCCTCCACTGGCTCCGCCTTCCCCCTGCCCCGGCTGCTGCACCGCGTGGGTAGCGTCGAAAATCACCGGAGCGCCCGTGGCGTGGCGGAGACGTACGAAGTTACGCATGTCCACGACGAGATCACCGTAGCCGAAAAAGGTGCCCCGCTCGGTGACCGCGACTTCGGATGCCCCGGCGCTCCGCACCTTCTCCACCGCCCCCCGCATCCCTTCGGCGGGCATCCACTGCCCCTTCTTGATATTGACCGGCTTGCCGGTGCGCCCGGCGGCTACCAGGAGGTCGGTTTGACGGCAGAGGAACGCCGGGATCTGGAGCACATCGGCCACCTGGGCCACGGCCGCGGCCTGTGGCGCCTCGTGAATATCGGTAAGCACAGGGAGGCCGCTCGAGGCTCGGGTGCGCTCGAGAGCGCGGAGGCCATCATCCAATCCGGGCCCGCGATCGGCTGTCAGCCGTGAGCGGTTGGCCTTGTCGAAGCTGGCCTTGAGACACACCGGAATTCCGAGGTCGCGCTCAATGCGAGCCAGCACATCGGCCACCTTGGGCAGCACGTCGCCGGGCTCGATGACACAGGGCCCGGCGATGAGAAACGGTGTGCGACCGAAGGACCAGCCCATCAGCGCGAGCTCTCGGCCAGCTCCTCGGCCGCCGCGCGCGTCGGGGCAGCGGCACGGCGACGCATTGCCGCCGCGATGAACCCGGCAAAGAGCGGGTGCGGGCGTGTGGGCCGCGACTTCAGCTCGGGATGGAACTGACAGCCGATGAACCAGGCATGATCGGGCAGCTCGATGACCTCCACCAGCCCCCCATCGGGTGACTGACCGGACAGTCGAAGGCCGAACTCCGCGAGTACGTCGCGGTACGCGTTGCTGACCTCCCACCGGTGGCGGTGCCGCTCGCTTATCTCACCGGTACCGTACGCCTGGGCCGCCCGAGAGCCGGGCCGGAGCCGCGCGGTGTAGGCCCCGAGCCGCATGGTCCCACCCAGGTCAGACACGTCGCGCTGCGATTGCAGGAGCGAGATGACCGGGGTCTCGCAGTTGGGCTCGAATTCGGTGCTGTTGGTGTCGGGAAGGCGGCAGACGTTGCGGGCAAACTCGATGATGGCGACCTGGAGACCGAGACAGATGCCGAAGAACGGAAGATCGTTCTCCCGGCGCCCAGCGGACCGCCTCAACCATCCCGCCGATGCCCCGCTCTCCAAACCCGCCCGGGAATGAGCAGCCCATCGCAGCCGCCGAGCAGGCGCTTGGCTGCCGCCTGGTCGGTGAACTGATCGCTTGCGAGCCATTCGATCTCGACCTTGGCCTCACTCGGGATGCCACCGTGAATGAGAGCCTCCTGCACCGACTTGTACGCATCGTGCAGATCGGTGTACTTGCCGACCACGCCAATACGAACTCGGTGAGTCGGGTGCAGGATCCGCTCGGTCATGATCTTCCAGGGCTGGAGGTCGGGCTCTTTGGTCTCCAGCCGTAGCCGCTGACAGACCTCCCGATCCAGTCCCTGCTCGAAGAACCGCACCGGGATCTCGTAGATCGACTTCACGTCCGGGCTCTCGATGACGCAGCCGAAGTCCACGTTGCAGAACAGGGCGATCTTGCGCTTGATCTCGGACGTCAGCGGCTGCTCGCTCCGGCAAATCAAGATGTCGGGTTGAATTCCGATCTGCATCAGATCGCGAACGGAGTGCTGGGTCGGCTTGGTCTTGAGCTCTCCTGCCGCTGCGATGTAGGGCACCAGCGTAAGGTGGATGAAAAGCGCATTGTCGCGTCCGACTTCCTGGCGGAACTGACGGATCGCCTCGAGGAACGGAAGCGATTCGATGTCGCCAACGGTTCCTCCGATTTCCGTGATCACGACGTCATGGCCCGGGAGCCGGTCCGCCGGATGGCACTCTTGATCTCGTCGGTGATATGAGGGATCACCTGGACCGTGGAGCCGAGATACTCGCCGCGGCGCTCTTTGTTGATCACCGCCTGATAGATCCGGCCCGGTGGTCACGTTGTTCTGCTGGGAGAGCGATCGATCGATGAAGCGCTCGTAGTGTCCCAGGTCCAGATCGGTCTCCGCCCCGTCGTCGGTGACGAAGACCTCGCCGTGCTGGAACGGCGACATGGTCCCGGGATCGACGTTGATGTAGGGATCGAACTTCTGCATCGTCACACTCAGTCCGCGCTCAACCAGCAATCGGCCAAGCGAAGCGGCGGCGATGCCCTTCCCGAGAGAGGACACGACGCCGCCGGTGACGAAGATGTACTTGGTCGCGTTCGGACCCGTGGTCATTAGACCTGCCCTTGAAAAGTGTGCCAGTGGGCTTCCGCCCGTCGGAGGTCCTCGGCCGTATCTACCCCCGGAAGCGCCGGCATCCTGGAGCCGCGCTACCCCAATCCTCATGCCGTGATGCAGCGCCCGCAGCTGCTCCAGTCGCTCGGCCTGACTCGGCCGCACATGGCGGCAAGTGTAACCCAGCGGGCCAGCGCTGCTCGAGTGAAGGCGTAAATCCCCAGATGCTGCCAGTACAAACCCGTCGCTCGGGTCGTCAGGCTCCCGGCGGTGCGGGATGACTGAGCCGGGAAAAATACAGGGCCCGACCACGAGCATCGGTCACAACCTTCACCCGGCTGGGATCGGCGGCGAACGCCGGATCGAGCGGAGCCGCCGCCGTGCCGATTTCGTCCCCCTGCTCCACCCGGCCCAGTGCCCCCGCCAGCGCCTCGCGGGACAGAAAAGGTTCGTCCCCCTGGATGTTCACGATGGCGTCGAACGCGGCGAAGTCGGAGCGCGCGGCAACCTCGGCAACCCGATCGGTTCCGGTCTGATGTGACCATCGTCGGTGAGCACCGCCCGAACTCCCGACCGCTCGGCTACCTGCACTACGCGGGGCGAATCGGTGGCCACCACCAGCTCTCCGATCAGGCCGTGCTCCAGCACACGCTCGATGACCCGGGTGATGAGCGGCTCACCTGCCAGAGGCTGAAGCGGTTTGTTGGGGAGGCGGGTGGAGCCGAGACGAGCCGGAATCACGCCCAGGACGCGCATCACGGAAGCTAATAAGGAGGGGGTCCCGAGTCAAAAGTTGTGCCGTAGACCGGGAACTCGAGGAGCTAGGAGATTGTGCGTCAAAGAGTTAGACAGTTAGCACCTGAGGCGGATGAGACGGAGATCCCGGCCAGGGACAGGAAGTTGGCGAGCAGGCGTTTGCCGTGCAGAGTGGCGACCGATTCGGGGTGAAATTGGACCCCGTAGACCGGGAGCGATTCGGTGACAGAGGGCCATGATCTCCTGACCCGGCGCCGGTCGCTCGACCAGGCCACGGTCTCGAGCTCGGCGGGGAGCTGCTCGGGCGAGACCACCAGCGAGTGATACCGCATCACCTCCATCGGGCTGAAGGAATGCCCTGAAAGAGCGGGTGCCCGGTATGGGCCACCAGCGTGGTCTTCCCGTGCATGAGCCGGTCGGCTCGCACAACCCTGCCGCCGAAGGCCTCGCCGATCGCCTGATGTCCCAGGCAGACACCCAGTATGGGTACTCGCCCGCCGCGGCCCGGACCAGCGGGACCGAGATGCCGGCTTCGCGTCGGGGTACAGGGTCCGGGAGAGATGATGATCGCCGATGGCCGCAACGCGAGAGCCTCCTCGGGCGTGAGCGCGTCGTTGCGGTAGACCACCGGATCGGCGCCGAGCTCACCGGCGTATTGAACCAGGTTGTAGGTGAAGCTGTCGTAATTATCGAGGACCAGGAGCATCGCGCGAAGCTACCGGGCGCGCAGCCGAGTCCGCCATCTTGCTCGATCACCTGCGCGGCGGAATCGGCGCGACGCCGCCCTTCGGCCCGAAGCGAGTCCAATCATGCCGACTCTGCGACACGGACCGATCCTGGCCTTGCCTGCTCGGCTGCAACAGCTCGAGTCGGCCCGGCTTCGATGGTCGAATCGACCGCCGCCTCGACCGCGCCTCCGCCACCGGCTGGCGGTCGAATCCTCATCGAAGTCGATATTCTGGAGCTCGTCAACCAGTCCGCGGAGGCAAGAAAGAGCGGAACGCGTCACATCGCCCGGCTGGAACACCGCTTGCCCATACTCCACGAAGGCCGACGTCAGTGGAGTCGTCGTTGGCGCACCAGAATGCTGCCCTCCGCGAACGCGACCCTCGGTGGACGTTGATGTCCGGCGGGCCGTGGGTCCTTCGTCTCGAGATTGGCGGCCAGGCGGCAGCCCTTCGAGGCCCCGGGCGAGGACGGAGTCGCTCAGCTTGACTTCCAGCTCGCACGCTGGTCACGCTTCGGTTGGGCGGTCCGTCTGCAAGAGTGACTCGCTCGAAGGTACCGAGCTTTGTACCACTCGAGCTTGAACGGAATGAAGGCGAGGGGAATGCTGAGCGGACCGCTACCTTCCACCACCCCTTGCACGCTCCCGATGCCTCGGTGACCAGGCTCGCGTCCGATCATGCCGACGATGAATATGGCCAGAGCGCCGAGGGCGATCCGCATCCAATAGTTTCGCATAGACTCCGCCCTCCGGGAGAGCGGGTGATATGTTTCGCCCTACGTGACGACCCACAAATCCGGAAAGTTTCAGCGGCAACCCTGGGGATGCCCGTGATCGAAGTCAATGGATTGCAGAAGCTGTATGGCGACTTCCCTGCCGTCCAGGGGCTCTCCTTTCAAGTTGGCCCTGGCGAGGTCCTCGGGTTGGTCGGCCCGAATGGCGCAGGCAAGACCACCACCATCCGGAGCATCGCCGGAATCATCATCCCGAGCGCTGGACGAGATCCGGATCGCGGGCCACGATCTGGCTCGGGATCCAGTGCGCGCCAAGGCCGCGCTGGCCTTCATTCCGGATGAGCCTCATCTCTTCGAGTACCTCACGGTCGAGGAGCATCTGCGATTCGTCGGCCGGCTGTACGGAGTGACCGACGTCGGCGATCGGATTCCACGATTGCTCGTGGAAATGGATCTGGCCGAAAAGCGAGGCGTCGCTGCCGGGGGAACTGTCGCGGGGAATGAAGCAGAAGCTCGCCATCGCATGTGGGCTGCTGCACGAGCCCAAGGCGCTTCTGCTGGACGAGCCGCTCACCGGCCTGGACCCGGTTGGAATCCGCCGGATGAAGGCTACGATCATGCGCCGAGCTGCCGCTGGGTCGGCCGTCATATCTGAGCTCCCACCTGCTCCACTTGGTCGAGGAGATCTGTACCCGACTCCTCGTCATGCGGCGGGGGCGTGTCGTGGCGCTCGGTACCACCGCCGAGATCATCGCCCGGCACCCGGAGCTGGGGACGCGAAGCCTGGAGGACGTCTTTCTCGCCCTGATCGGTCAGGACGAGGGCGCCGAGACGTGATCCGCATGTTCGGCTATCTGGCGTGGCGCTCGGCACATAACCGAGTTGCCCGTCAAATGCGCCACCTGCGAAGCCCGAGGTATGTGGCGGCGCTCCTGCTGGGGCTGGCGTATCTCTGGTTCATGGTGATTGCGCAGCGGCCGGCACCCGTCACCGGGGGGCTGGCCGACCCGCGCTGGCTCGAGCTCGTCGGTGCTCTTGCCTTGCTCGGCGTAGTTGCGTGGGGCTGGATCTTCGGAGTCGAGCGACGGGTGCTCGCCTTCAGCCCGGCCGAGGTCACTTTTCTGTTCTCGGGTCCGGTTTCCCGCCGCGGACTGATCCAGTTCAAGCTGCTTCGCAGCCAGCTCCTCATTCTCTTCAACGCGCTGCTTGTGGACCCTGATCCTGTCGCACGAGCGCCTCGGGCTTTCACCATGGCTACGGGTCATTTCGATCTGGGTGCTCCTCACTACGCTGTCGTTGCACCGGCTGGGGGCGTCCTTCGTTCGGACCAGCCTGGCCGAGCATGGACGGCTGGGTCTGCGGCATCGAGTCGTCTCGCTCGTGGTGTTAGGGGTGGTGCTGATCGCTTTGACCTGGAGCATTGCCGACGCCCTGCCGCACCTGGCGGGTGCCGACGCCCGGACACCACTCGGGTTCCTGTCGGCCCTGGGAGAAGCGGCGGCACAGCCAATTCCGACCGCACTGACCTACCCGTTCCGGCGTAATGATCCGGCCGCTCACCGCGCACAGCGTTTCTGCCTGGCTCAACGCCTTGTGGCCGGCGCTGGTCCTGATGGTGCTCCATTACATCTGGGTGGTGCGGTCCGATACGGCCTTCGAGGAGGCGGCAGCCGCAGTATCCCTGGAGCGGGCGCAGGCGCGCTCCGATCGACAAGCAGGACGCCTTGCAGCCCCGGGGAGCGGGCAGGGTCATTCCTCCACTGTTTCGACTGGCCCCACGAGGCTGGCCTGCCGGGGCCATTCTCTGGAAGAACCTGGTAGCCGTCACCCGGACACAACGGGTAAGGAATGTCGCAATCGCCCTGGGTGTCGGAGGGGTCATTGTCTCGGCTCTCTCGTTCGAGCCTGAGGGAACGCTGGCGGAAATCGGCGGATGGTTCGCGGTCACCTGGGCCGGCGCCATGACGGTCATCGGGCCACAGTGGGTGCGCAACGACCTGCGGGGCGATCTGTTGAAGCTCGATCTGCTCCGCAGCTACCCGCTGCGTGGCTGGTCGGTCGTGATTGCTGAGGTCAGCGCGTCGGCGCTGGTGTTAACCGTGATCCAGCTGACCCTTCTGATGATCGGTTACCTGGCCTTCATCGGCGACCAATCGATGGTCCCGGCACTGGCTGAGCGCACCTGGCTCCTGTTGGCCGCCTTCGTGTTTCTTCCCGGTATCAACCTGCTCGGCATGATCATCCAGAACGGGGCGGCCCTGCTCTACCCGGCCTGGGTTCATCTCGGATCGGGCCGGCCGGCTGGCGTGGAAGCGCTGGGGCAGAACATGTTGATGATGCTCATGTTCGTCGCGTTGCTGGCAGTCACACTGCTGTTGCCGGTGGCCATTGGTGGGGGGGCTTTTCTGCTGCTGCACCGCACCATCAACGGCTGGGCGGCGCTTCCTGCCACGGTACTGGTGCTGGGCACCATGGCATTCGAAGCCGCCCTGCTCGTCGAGTGGCTCGGCCGGCTCTTCGAGCGAACCGATCCCGCGACGGCAGGAATCGGGGGGTGAAGAGGCTATGCGTTACGGTCGCTCAGGATGACACCTGTACTGGAGAGTGCCGACAGCCCATGGCCCGTAGCCACAGCCCATAGTCCCTCCCCAATCAGCTGGGGCCGGTGCCGCCCATGGGGCGCGCGTCGGGCAGCAAACGGCGAACTTCGCGGTCGAGCGCGGACAGGGACTCGTTCAGATTCCGCTTCGCTTCGTCCCAGTCACGGTCGGTGGCTGCACTCAGGCGATCCAGATCGCGACTCACCGCTTTGCGTGCGGTGCGAACGTTCACGATAGCGCTGTCCCGGGCGTGGTCGAGGCCCCGCTTGGTATCACGCTCGATCCCGGCAATCTGCTCGTCGAGCTTCCTGAGCTGCAGATCGAGATCGCGGCGGAAGTCGTTCCGTTCGGCGTAGGTGTAGTCGCGAGCTTCCCGGACCTCCTCCCGAACCTCTTCGGCGCCTTCCCGAGCTTCCTCGCGCACGTCCTGAGCCGCCGAATCGACCTGGCTCGCTGTCTCCTGACGATCGCGGGGACTGCACCCGAATGCAGTTGCCATGAGCACCGCCGCAGCGGCACGAGTGATCTGCCTCATGTCCGTTCCTCCTGGTCCCGTTGGATGCCGTTGGATAGGCGAATAGTCATGGAGGGGCATTACAGACGTGAGCTAGCTCACGGGTCGATCAACGAGCGCTAAGGCGGAGGTGCCTTCGGTAAGAGCATCGGGTTACGCTGAATAAGGAGCGCCCGTGATCCGGAGACCGCGGACGCTCCGTGCCTCGAAGAATGCCATGTCCGGGAGCTCTCGATCACCGCTGTGATCACCATCAATTACTCTCAGCCACGGGGGTGGAATTGCTTGTGTACTGAGCGGAGGTATTCCCGATCGACGTGAGTGTAGATCTGGGTAGTAGAGAGGTCCGCGTGTCCCAGCATCTCCTGTACGGCGCGGAGATCGGCACCGCCCTCGAGCAGATGGGTGGCGAAGCTGTGCCTCAACGTGTGAGGCGTAACCCGCTTGGTAATCCCCGCGCGCTGGGTGGCACGACGAACCACCCCCCAGGCCCCCACCCGCGAGAGCGGCCCGCCTCGCGCATTGAGCAAGACCTGTTCTTGCTCTTGCCGCGGTCGAGGGCCGGGCCGCATCTGGTGGAGATACACGGAGGCGGCCCCGATGACGCTCCGGCCGATGGGAACCAGGCGTTCCTTGCCGCCTTTGCCGAAAATCCGCACCAGGTTTTCGGACAGGAGCAGATCAGTCAGGCCGAGGCCGCACAGCTCGGAGACGCGAAGCCCGGCCCCGTAGGCCAGCTCGAGAAGAGCGCGGTCTCGCCACGCGAGGGGCTGATCCAGGTTCGGCGCGGCCAGCAGCGCCTCGACCTCCTGAACGCTCAACGTGTCGGGGAGCACCCGTCCTCGCCGCGGGCTCTCCAGCCGGTCGCTGGGGTCATCGCCTACCCGACCCTCGCCCAGCAGAAAGCCGAAGTAGGTGCGGATTGCCGAGACCCCACGGCGAATGGACGCGGCGCTCAGGCCCAGGTCCTTCAGCAGGTAGACGAAATCACGCAGGAGCGGGCGGGTCAGACGACTGGGGTCTCGCACACCCCGGGAGATCGCGAATTCCCCCAGCCGCCGGAGGTCCCGCATGTACGACTCAACGGTGTTGGCGCTGTGCCCCGCTTCGAGGGCCAGAAAGTCACGAAAGCCTTCAAGCCAGAAATCCCGATCGATCTGCGACCGAAGCTCCCGGACAGTCATGGTGCGCTCGGCGTCTGGAGCCTTCCACGGACCTCGACCAGGTCTTTCTGAGGTATGCCAAGGAGCTCACCAGCCAGATGCATCAGCCGCTCCTCATGAAGGCCGATGGCTCCATCACTGAATGCCACGGTCCACATTCGCTCAACTAGACCTAGACGCTCCTTCTGTCCGAACCGCTGCCCCAGCCGGCGGGCATACTCTATGAACCGCGTCCGACGCTCTTGCTCAGCCTCCGGCGCCGGCGGACGCTCGGATGACGATAGACCCCAGCGATCGCGCAGGTGGGACGCGACCAGCTCCCGGTCCGCCGGCGTCAGCGCCTGATCCGCATAGGCCAGCTCCAGGACCAGCAACGCCGCCGCCTGCCGGGCCGACCCTTCCATGATTTCGGAACCGGCCAGAAACGACGGCGCCGCGGGATCGAGAGCCTCCTCGGTGGCGTGCCACACCCGCTCCCGCTGCCGCCGCCGCCGCCGCAGGAGGTACCAGATGAGACCAACGAGCACCAGAAGAACGAGTTCCAATCCCAAGCGTGCGGTTGATACCTGTCATATTTGGTTGATGCGCTCCCAATTCGAGCCGATCAGGGTCCCAAGGATGGTGATGCCTCCGTACCAGATGGCGGACGCGATGGCCATCGGTATGAATGTTCGCATCGGGCTCAGGCCTACCAGACCGGCGAAGGGGGGCACCACGGCACGAATACCGGGAAGAAACCGGCTCACGAATATTCCGGCCACGCCAAACCTGAGGTACTCGCGCTCGATTATCGCTAGAGAGCGGGGGGCGAGTAGGCGGCGGCCGGTCCTGGTGGCGAAGAGGCGCCGCCCGTAACGCCGGGCGACGAAGTAGACCGCGGCCGCTCCGGCAAGGTTGGCCACCCAGGTAACGCCGAAGACACCCACTGGCGTGGTCAGGCCCCGGTTGGTCAGGAACGCACCCAGCGCAACCGCGGCGTCGGAAGGAACCGGCGGGATGACGTTCTCGACCGCTGCAAGCAGTGCGAGGACGGCGTAGACGGCGGCGGGCGGTAGTTGCGACAGCCACGCCAGCAGCGATTCGATCAGCGCGCCTCCAGGGTGGCGACCGCGATGACCGCGATGCCTTCACCCCGGCCGATGAATCCCATTCCTTCGTTCGTTTTGGCTTTGAGACTCACGGAGCCCGGGCTGGACTCCCAACCGCGCGATCAGCGCGGCGGCCATGGTACCGAGGTGGGGGCCGAGCTTCGGCTGCTCGGTAATGATCGTCAGATCAGCCTGGGCCAGGGCGTAGCCCCGGCCCCGTACCAGCTCGTGTGCGCTGCGCAACAGCTCCATCGAATCTGCGTCCTTCCACTGTGGATCGGTGTCGGGAAACAGCTGTCCGATGTCGCCCGCCGCGGCCGCGCCCAGGATGGCATCGGTGAGCGCGTGAGCAACGGCATCGGCATCGGAGTGGCCGGCGAGGCCGCGTGCGTGCGGGATGGTGACCCCACCGAGCATGAGCGGTCGGCCCTCCACGAAGCGGTGCGAGTCGTAGCCGATACCCACTCGAGTCATGCGGCCACGGTGGCCGGCTGGTCGATGATCGAGTAGTCCTGGCGGCGGCGCCGCACCTCGTAGCCGGCATCGCGGATGGAGCGTTCCATCTCCTCGATGGTGGCCCGATGGGTGGTGCCGGCCGAGGACACGACGTTCTCCTCCATCATCAGGCTGCCGAAGTCATTGGCCCCGAATCGGAGCGCGACCTGGCCCACCTTGAGTCCCATGGTGACCCAGGACGACTGAAGGTTGGGGACGTTGTCGCAGATGATCCGTCCCATCGCCAGGGTCCGGAGGTAAGCCACGGCGTCGGTCTTGGGCTGGGCGGCCATCTCGGTGCCTTCCGGCTGAAGCGGCCAGCAGATGAAGGCGGTGAATCCGCCGGTCCGGGCTTGCAGCTCGCGGACCCGCAACAGGTGCTCGATCCGATCGGCGTTGCTCTCACCCAGGCCGTACATCATAGTGACCGAGGTCTTCATTCCCTGCCGATGCGCCTCCTCCTGCACCCCGAGCCATTCCTCGGTCTGGGCCTTCTTCTTGGCAACCCGCTCCCGCACCGAGTCCACCAGGATCTCCCCCCCGCCGCCCGGGAATGCTGTCGAGACCTGCGGCCCTGAGCTCACGCACCACCTCAGCCACTGGCAGGCCGAAGCGCTCGCTGAAAAAGACCACCTCGGAGGGGGAGAAGCCGTGGATGTGAATCGGGTGATGCTGCTTGATGTAGCGCATCAACTCGAGATACCACTCGAACGGGATGTAGGGATTGTGCCCACCCTGAAGCAGGATCTGCACCCCTCCGATGGCCTTGCACTCGTCGATCTTGGCACCGATCTGCTCGAAGCTGAGAACGTATCCTTCGCGGTGCTTGGGCCGGCGATAGAACGCGCAGAACTTGCAATCGGCGACGCACACGTTGGTGTAGTTGATGTTCCGATCAATGATGTAGGTGACCACATTTTCCGGGTGCTGCCGCCACCGCTCGGCATCGGCCAGGTGGCCCAGCTCCAGCAGGCTCGCGCGCTCGTAGAGCTCGAGATATTCCTGAGAATTCACTTGAGGTGCGATCTACAACGCTCATGTACACCATTAGATCTTGCTCATCGCTCTTTCAGCTCTGCTACGCCGCCGAGATGAACGAGAGCGAGCCGTCCGGCACCATCCCTTCCTGCGCCAGCCGACGGAAGAAGTCGGTCAGCCCGGCCAGATGCCGGTAGGAGAGCGCGTAGTCCAGGTCGCCGAGGTAGGCTCGGCAGACGGACTCGGCCACGGCGGTGTCCTGGCGCTGCTGCCGCGGCGAGCAGGTCCAGATGGGCCAGCCCCCAGGCGCGGGACTCCATCAGCCGCTGGTGCACCACCCGCACCGCTGCCGCCGAGGCCTCGCGCCGAGCAGCCCACACCGCAAACACGAACGGCAGACCGGTCCAGGCTTTCCACTCGGTCGCCGAGGTCGACTCGCACCGGGTAGGTCGGCTTGGCCTGACAGGTGGAGAGCCGCGTCGCCGATGACCAGCACCGCCTCGTGCGGGCAGTGCCGGCGAGCGTACCCAGGTCCGGCGCTTCCGCCCGTGCCGTGGCGAAGTGCGGCATGGATGCCCCAGCGATGGCGGCAGAGAAGCTCGAGGAGCAGGACCGAGGTGCGCGAGGACGCGCTAAGCAGTACGGTGCACCCGGACAGCTCCTCTACCGGGCGCTTGGAGAAGAGCGCCACGCTGTGCACCGGTCCGTCGCAGGTGATCGCGAGGTCAGGCAGCAGGTGGTATGCCGCCGCGTTCCGCGCGTACTCCACCGCCGAGACGACGCTCACCTGCAGCGCACCGGCGGCGAGCAGATCGTTCAGCTCCGATGCCGTGCCGGAGACCAGCTCCGCCGGCACGCTCACCAGCCCCCGATCAATGGCGCCGTAGATCGGATAGCAGTTGATCCAGGGAATGCGTCCGAGTCTCATGCGGCGTGCACCTGCGCGGGCCGACCACGGTCGGCCCCGACGTGCCGTGGGGGTCCAGCGGGCGGGAGATCGTCGAAGCTCTCCCGCACCGCTCTGGTACAGGCTGTCGCGCTCGACGGGCACCTTCCCTGCGCCGCGGATCAGACTGAACCAGATCCATGTACGGCAGGTGCATGTCGGTGTGAGCGCCGGCCTCATGGTAGATCCGCTCGTAGACCACCGTGCCCTCGACATCGTCGCAACCGAAGCTGAGGGCGATCTGCGACAGGAACGGCGTCACCATCGGCCAGTGGGTCTTCATGTGCGGAATGTTGTCGAGAAACAGCCGCCCCACGGCGATGTTCTTCAGGTCCTCGTACCCGGTCGTGGCGGTGCCCACCCGGCCCATCTCCTCTCCCAGCTCGTTGTGATCGGGATGATAGGCGAGGGGGATGTAGGTCAGGAAGCCACCGGTCTCGTCCTGCAGATGCCCGCAGCATGCTCAGATGCTCGATCCGATCGTCCGCGGTCTCGACGTGGCCGTAGAGCATGGTGCAGTTGGTCGGGATTCCGAGCTCGTGCGCCACCCGGTGGACCCGGAGCCACTCCTCGCCGGTGAGCTTCCGCTCTGCGATGGTGGCCCGTACCGCGGTGCTGAACACCTCGGCGCCGCCGCCCGGCAGGCTGGTGAGGCCCGCGTCCTTCATGGCGAGGAGCACTTCCCGCTCGGAGAGCTTCTCGATCCGTGCCAGGTGGGCGATTTCAACCGCGGTGAGCGCCTTGATGTGAACCTGCGGGTGCCGCTCCTTCAGCCCCCGGATCATGTCGGTGTAGTAGCTCAGCCGAAGCTTCGGGATGCAGTCCGCCCACAATGTGGAACTCTCGGGTGGGCATCCCGGTAGCCTGCTCCGGCCTCATGGAACACCTCTTCCAGCGACCGGGTGTAGGCGCCGTCCTCCTTCGGCATGCGCGCGAAGGAGCAGAAGGTGCAGGTGTTCCGGAGAATGCAGACGTTGGTGGGGTTGATGTGCTGGTTGGCGGAGAAGAAGACCCGGTCGCCGTTGCGGATGTAGTTGGCATGGTCGGCTATGCATCCCGAGGCCGAGCAGGTCCGAGGTGGCATAAAGGACCCGGCGCGTCATCGGCGGTCGAGACGCTGCGCCCCCACTCACCTTGTCGGCGATGGGCCGCAGCAGAGGGTCACGGAGGCGTGCCAGGTCGATCCCACCAGACATCGTATCTCCTTGAGATGCCGGAATTAACCAGATGTCAAAGCTAACGGTGGCCCAGCCCCTCGGCCAGCCTCGCTATGAAATATTCACCACATCCGGCACAGAGGGACACGGTCGGGTGGCAACAGCATTAACAAGCAAGCTCGAATTCTGTGTGTCTGTACTGAATTCTTCCGGAGGGGTGGGCGTGGTTAGCCTCCCAGGCGCGCACGGCCGAGGGTCACGTTGTGCCCGCCAAAGCCGAAGGAATTCGAGAGAGCCACATCCACCTTGCGCTCGACCTTGCGGTTGGGAGCCGAGTCGAGATCGCACTTGGGATCGGGAGTGAACTGATTGATCGTTGGGCGGAATCACTCCGCAGGTTGCGGACAGAAGGGACGCCGCGAACTCGAGCGCCCCCGCCCCGCCGAGCAGGTGGCCGGTCATGGACTTGGTGGACCCGAACACCGAGCTTTCGCGCCTGATCGCCGAAGACCGCCTTGACGGCCTCCGTCTCGGCGATGTCGCCCTGGGGTGTCGACGTGCCGTGGGCGTTGATGTAGCCCACGTCCCTGGGATCGATCTTGCCGTCCTCGAGGCAGATGCGCATGGCCTGCTGCGCGCCTTCACCGTTCTCGGCCGGAGAGGTGATGTGGTAGGCATCGGCGCTGAGCTCCGTAGCCGAGCACCTCCCCCAGGATCTGGGCTCCCCGCCGCTCGGCGTGCTCCAGACTTTCCAGCACCACCACGGCGCCCCCGTCACCCAGGACGAAGCCGTCGCGGTCTCTTGTCGAACGGCCGGCTGGCCGTCTCAGGCGAGTCGTTGCGGGTCGAGAGCGCCTTCATGTTGGCGAAGGCGGCTACCGTAAGGCCGGTGATGGCTCCCTCCGCGCCGCCAGTGACCATCGCATCGGCGCTGCCGCGGCGGATCATGTTGAAGGATTCGCCGATGGCGTGAGCGGAGGACGCACAGGCGGACACGGTGGCGAAGTTGGGTCCCTTGAGCCCGTAGCGGATGGACACGAGCCCGGCGGCGATATCGGGTATGAACATCGGGACGAAGAAGGGGGAGACCCGGTCCGGACCCTTGGTCAGGTAGAGCGAGCAGTTTTCCTCGTAGGTCTGCATGCCGCCGATCCCGCTGCCGATGACGACACCGGTGCGTTCGGGCGAGTGGGAAGCGACCCTCCAGGCCCGCCTGGGTGATCGCCTGGTGGGCGGCGGCGAGCGCGAACTGGGCAAAGAGGTCGTAGCGTCGAGCCTCTTTGCGGTCGATGTACTGAAGGGGATCGAAGCCTTTGACCTCGCAGGCGAACCGCACCCGCTGATTCGAAGGATCGAACTTCGTGATCGGCGCCGCCCCGGACCGTCCGGCGAGCAGCCCCTGCCAGGTGCGATTCGACGTCGGTTCCCGACTGGCGTCACCAGCCCCAGGCCGGTGACGACGACACGATGGGTCAAGCTACTTCCCGATCTTTTCGTGCAGGTACGACATGGCGTCGCCGACAGTGCGGAGCTTCTCCGCCTCTTCGTCGGGGATATCGATGTCGAACTCCTTCTCGAACGCCATGACCAGCTCCACGGTATCGAGGCTGTCTGCGCCGAGATCCTCCATGAAGCTGGCATCGTTCGTCAGCTTCTCACGCTCGACGCCGAGCTCTTCGACAATGATATCCTTGACCTTCTCTTCCACGTTGCTCATGTCGTCCTCGATTGAAGATTGCGGGTCCGTCTCAGATCACCATTCCACCGTCGACGACCAGCACCTGGCCGGTGATGTATCCCGCCAGATCGGAAGCCAGAAACAGCACGGTCCCTGCGACGTCCTCGGGCCGGCCCAGTCGGCCCAGCGCGATCTCCTCTAATAATGTGGCCCGCGCTTCTTCGGGCAAGGCAGTCGGTCATTTCGGTCTCGATGAACCCCGGCGCGATGCAGTTGGCCAGAATGTTCCGGCTGGCGTACTCCTTGGCGACGGACTTGGTGAGGCCGATGAGCCCGGCCTTGCTCGCCGCGTAATTTGCCTGCCCTTTGTTGCCGATCAAGCCCACGATGCTGCTGATGTTGATGATGCGTCCGGCACGGCGCTTCATCATGCCCTTGATGGCGGCCCGATGGTGTGAAACGCCCCTTCAGGTTGGCATCGAGCACCGTATCCCAATCCTCGTCGGTGAGCCGGAGCAGGATGTTGTCCCGGGTGAGGCCGGCGTTGTTGACCAGGATATCGATCGGGCCCAGCGCCTTCTCGGCCGCGGCCACCGCCGCCGTCGACCTGATCTCGCATTCGCTACATCGCAGGCGACCGCCGCGGCTCGCTCACCGAGGCCTGCAGCCACCGCCCGGGCCCGCTCCAGATCTCGGCCGACCACCGCGACCTTGGCGCCCGCGCCGTGGAGTGACCGCGCGATGGCGAGCCCGATTCCACGCGTGCTGCCGGTGACGAAGGCGGTCTTGCCGGTGAGATCGATGGTGCTGGCTCACTGCTAGAAACCTCTCCACTTCATCCGCGGTTCCCAGCGTGACTGGCTTTCGCCCCCGGGACGATCCGCTTGAGCAGGCCGGACAGCACCGCCCCCGGTCCCATCTCGACGAACGTGGCGCCAGGACAGAGCTCGGCGGCGGTCTGCATGCAGGCCACCCAGCGCACCGGCGCCGTGAGCTGATCGGCCAGAAGGCGCTTGGCGTCCACCCCGGTGCGCACCGCCTCGCCACTGGCGTTTGCGATGACGGGAAAGCCGGGATCGGCGAAGGTGGCCTCCGCAAGAGCCTTCACGCAGTCCGTCCACCGCCGGCGCCATGAGGGGCGAATGAAACGCGCCGCTCACGTTCAGGGGAATGACCCGCTTGGCGCCACGAGCCTTGCACCGCTTCTCCTGCCCGACCGACCCCGGTTGGGTCGCCCGAGATCACGGTCTGATCGGGCGCGTTGAGGTTGGCCGGAACCGCCAGGCCGTCGGGCCCGGAGGCTTCGTCGCACGCAGCCTGCGACCTCGGCCGTGGCCAGGCCGAGCACCGCCGCCATGGTCCCGGGCCGCCGACGGCCAGTCGTCGAGCATCAGCTCGCCCCTGCGGCGCACCAGACGAGCGGCCTCCACATCACTCAGGGTTCCCGCGGCGACGTGCGCGCTGTACTCGCCCAGGCTGTGACCCGCCGCCGCTCCCGGGCGAGCCGAGCCGGTCTCGGACCACCGCGAGCACCGCGGCGGAGTGGGCCAGAATGGCGGGCTGGGCGTTGTGCGTTAGGGTCAGCTCGTCCTCGGGGCCTTCCCACATCAAGCGGGAGAGAGCGGTGCCGAGGGCTTCGTCGATGGCCGCGAAGGTCTCCCGCGCCGCCGGAAATCGCTCGGCCAGGTCCTTCCCCATTCCGACCTTCTGTGCCCCCTGGCCGGGACACATCAGCACGGTCACCACCGGATGACGGTGCTGCCCCAGGTGAATCCCGCGCCAAAGGCCACGAGCAGCAGGAGCGAGCCGGGCTTGACCCTACCTTCGGTGATAGCCTGATCGCAGTGCCAGCGGAATCGAAGCGGAGGACGTGTTGCCGTAGCGGTCCACGTTGACCATCACCTTTTCCATGGACATGCCCGCGTGCTTGGCGGTGGCCTCGATGATCCGGACGTTGGCCTGATGCGGGATCAGGAGATCGACCTCGTCGGCGCTCACGCCGGCGCGTTGCAGGGCCTCGTCACAGGCCTCCGCCATGGCGAGTACCGCGGCCTTGAACACCTCGCGCCCGGCCATCTTCATGTAGTGTGACCGCTCGCAGACCACCTTCTCGCTGATCGGATCGGCAGCACCACCGCCGGGCCGATAGAGTAGCGGCGCGAGCTTCCCGTCGGACTTGAGGAAAGTGGAAAGGATGCCCCGACCGTTCTTGCCTGTCGTCCGGCGGATGATCGCCGCCCCGGCGCCGTCGCCGAAGAGGATGGCCGTTGACCGGTCCTGGAAATCGGTGATGGTGGACAGTTTCTCGGCACCGATCACGAGCACGGTCTCGCTCTGTTCCGAGGCGATAAGGCCCTCGGCCACGGCGGTGGCGAATACGAAACCGGGACAGGCGGCGGAGATGTCGAAGGCCGCGGCGCGGTCTGCGCCCGAGCAGAGCCTGGAGATCACAGGCGGTGGATGGGAGCAGGCGATCCGGCGTCGCAGTGGCCAGCACGATGGCGTCGAGATCCCTGGCCCTGAGCCCGGCACGCTCGAGTGCCTTTTCGCTGGCCTCGCAGCTCAGCATGGCTACCGACTGCTCCGGTCCGGCAATGTGGCGCTCGCGGATTCCGGTCCGCTCCACGATCCACTCGTCGGAGGTGTCGAGCATCCGGGCAAGATCGGCGTTGGTGAGGACGCCGGGCGGAACGGCAACGCCGATGCTGGCCATCTCGGCAAAGGGGCGCTGGATCATGCCTGGGCCGCGGCTTCCCGCTGAGCGAACTCGGCGCCGATGTGCTTGCTGAGCTCGGCTTCCACCGACTGCACCGCCACTCGCATGGCGTTCTTGATCGCGTTGGCCGGCGAGGCGCCATGACAGATGATGGATACCCCCTTCACGCCGAGCAGAGGGGCGCCACCGTACTCGGAGTAGTCGAGGATGCGGAACAGCTCCTTCATCTCGGCCGGCTGGAGCATCTCGGGCAGCTGCTGCTTGACCAGCCCGACGAACAGGCGCGCCACCGATTCATAGAACTTGAGAACCACGTTGCCGACGAAGCCGTCGCACACCACGACGTCCAACACTCCGAACTTCTGGTGTCCGGCGACGATGTCGCGCCCCTCGACGTTGCCGATGTAGTGGAGGCCCGGACTGCGCTTGAGGAGGCCGTGGGCCTCCCGGATGATCGCGTTCCCCTTCTCCTCCTCCTCGCCGACGTTGAGGAGCCCGACGGTCGGGCTGGGGCGGCGCAGCACGTCGCGCATGTAGACGCTGCCGAGGTAGGCGAAGTTCACCAGCTCGCGGGCCGAGCAGTCGACGTTGGCACCGCCGTCGAGGACGAGCACCGGCTCGGTCAGGGTGGGAAACAGGGTGGCGACCGTGGCCCGCTCGACCCCGTCGTGCAGCCCGAGCAGAATCGTGGATGCGGCGAGTATGGCGCCGGTGTTGCCGGCGGACACGAAGGCGTCGGAGCGGCCGGCTTTCTGGAGGCCGAGGCCGATGACGATGCTGGAGTTGGGTTTCCTGCGAACAGCGGAGAGTGGCTTCTCCGCCATGCCGATGACTTCAGCCGCCTCGTGAAGCTCTATGCGGCTGCGATCGGCATCAGGGTACTTGGCGAGCTCGGCTCCGATTACATCGGGACGCCCGACCAGCTGAATGATGAACTTGCCGGGCAGCGAGGTGAGGGCCTGGACCACGCCGGCGATCTCCGCCTGCGGGGCGGTATCGCCCCCCATAGCGTCCACCGCCACGCGGATCACGCTCAGGCGTCCTCGACCTCGACCTGCTTCTTTCCCCGATAGTAGCCGCACGAATCGCAGACGCGATGCGAGAGCTTGGGAGAGCCACACCGGGGACACGCCTGGGTGCGCACGTCGGCCGCGACGTGATGCCCGCGACGCAGACGCTTCCGGGACTTAGACGTTCGACGCTTGGGAACTGCCATTAGATCCTCGAACAGGTTCGGCGGGCGCGGAGCAGCCGCAGGGTCCCGCGTTCAGGTCGGCTCCACAGGTGAGACAGAGACCGGCACAGTCCTCCCGGCAGAGCAACAGGCGGGCGGGCACCGCCAGAGCCAACTCTTCGCGCGCGACGTCCCGGATATCGACATGCGACGCGCGCTCCAGCAGCGGATAGAAATCAGGATCGTCCGCCGCCTCGGGATCGGTGCTGAAGATCGCGGCATCCACGTCGATGTCCAGTTCGGTGCGAACGTCGGCAAGACAGCGCCGGCACTCGCTTTGCAACGCGCCGTGGAGGCTGCCCCGCCACAGGTATTCGCCCTGGCCCGTCGCCTGAAGCTGCCCCGTCACCGATACCGGGCCGATCAGATTCAGATCCAACCCCTCGAAGGCGGGATCGTCCGGCCGAAGCTCTCCCACCGTCTGTACCGGGCCCCGCTGAAGGTCCCGGATGTCTACTCGCAGCATAGCCGCTTAAAGTAGCGGCGACAACAACTTGGGTCAAGCAACGATAACAGCGTGAGCGGTGAAGAAGTGAGCGTGAGCATTGAGCCGGAGTCGTCAGCCTGAGGGAGCGCGAGCTGACCGCGGACCTTACGAGCTCACTTCTCACGCTCACTGCCCTTTCCCCACAGCTGGGCCAGCTCCCCTTCGGTAAAGAAGAACGCGACCTCCCGCGCGGCATTCTCTGCGACTGTCCGAGGCATGGATGGCGTTCTTGCCCTTGGACTCGGCAAAGAGCTTTCGGATGGTGCCGGGTGCCGCCTCGGCCGGGTCGGTGGCGCCGATGACGTTCCGCATCTGGGCAACGGCATCATCCCGCTCGAGCGCCATGGGAAGACAGGGCCCGCTGGTCATGAACTCGACCAGATCGGCGTAGAACGGGCGGCCGCTCATGGACGGCGTAGAAGGCTGCCGGCCTGCGGCGCGGGTCAGCCGCACCAACCGGGCGGCCCGGAGGATGAAGCCAGCCTTCTGGAGGTGGGCGACGATGGCGCCGGTCTTGCCGGTTGCGACCGCATCGGGCTTGACGATGCCGAGTGTCAGTGTCGCTGCCACGATGTCTCCTGAAGTTGCGGTGAGCCTCAGACGCCTGGACTTGAGCAGCGCCACGACGTCCACCGGACGCCGCATGACGCCGATGCCGGCCTGCCTCGAACGCCGCCAGCTTCTCCTCGGCGGTACCGGACGATCCGGAGATGATGGCCCCGGCGTGGCCCATCCGGCGTCCCTTCGGAGCCGTCTGCCCCGCAATGAATCCAACCACCGGCTTGGTCACCTTCTCCTTCACGAACGCGGCGGCGTTCTGCTCGTCGGTACCACCGATCTCGCCGATCATGACGATGGCGTCGGTGCCCGGATCCTCCTGAAACGCGCGGAGGCAATCGATGAAGTCGGTGCCGATGATCGGGATCGCCGCCGATCCCGACACAGGTGCTCTGACCGATACCGTTGCGCGTGAGATGATTCACCACCTCGTAGGTCAGCGTGCCGCTGCGAGAGACCAGCCCCACACGTCCCGGGGCGCAGATGTTCCCCGGAATGATCCCGACCTTGCTGTCCCCGGGGGTAATCAGTCCGGGACAGTTCGGCCCGATCAGCCGCGCCCCTCGGGACCGCACAAACGGCATGACCCGGCTCATGTGCATCACCGGAATACCCTCGGTGATGCAGACGATGAGCGGGATGCCGGCGTCGACCGCCTCGAAGATGGCTCCTGCCGCGGCCATTGGCGGCACATAGATCACTGAGCAGTTGGCATCGGTGGAGCGAACCGCATCGGCAACGGTGTTGAAGATGGGCACCTGGCTCTCGAACTTCTGCCCGCCCTTACCCGGTGTCACACCGGCCACCACAGTGGTGCCATACTCGAGCATCTGGCGGGTGTGGAACGCGCCCTCACGGCCGGTGATTCCCTGGACCACAAGCCGGGTGTGCCGGTCGATGAAGATGCTCACGCCGCCCCCCGGGCCAGACGAACCACCTGTTCCACCGCCTGGTCCATGTCGCTCAAGGCCCGCATTCCCACGGCCTCGAGGATCTTGATGGCCGTGGTCTCGTTGGTGCCGGTCAGCCGGATGACGATGGGCACGTTCACCTTGAATTGCCGGGTGGCGGCCACGATGCCGTTGGCAACGTCGTCAGTGCGGGTGATCCCACCGAAGATATTGAAGAGAATTGCCTTCACGTTGGGATCGCTGGTGATGATCTTGAGCGCACTTATGACCTTCTCCGGATTCGAGCTGCCACCGATATCGAGAAAGTTGGCCGGCTCGCCGCCGTAGTACTTCACCAGGTCCATCGTCGCCATTGCCAGGCCGGCGCCGTTCACCACACAGCCGACATTGCCCTCCAGCTTGATGAACGACAGGTTGGCCCGGCGAGCGGCAGCCTCGCTGGGCTCCTCGGCGGTATCGTCGCGCAGGAGGCCGAGGTCGGGCCGCCAGAACAGCTCATTGTCATCGATGACGATCTTGGCATCGAGCGCGAGGACCTGGCCGCCTGGCGTGGTCGCGAGCGGGTTGATCTCGGCAAGAGAACAGCCATTCCCGGTGAAGACGGTGTACAGTTGCTCCATCATCCGCGCCGCGGCCTTCACCTGATTGAAGTCGCTGTAGAGCGCAAAGGCCAAGGTGAGCGCCTGGTGGGGCAGCAGGCCATACGTTGGGTCGACCGGAAGGCGCAGGATCTTCTCCGGGGTCTTGGCTGCAACCTCTTCGATGTCGATCCCCCCGGCGGAGCTGACCATGAACACTGGTCGCTGCGTTTCGCGATCCATGATGAGGCCGAGATAGCTCTCGCTGGCGATATCTGCAGCGGGGACAACGAGCACCTTGTGCACCTCCAGACCCTTGATGCTCATGCCGAGGATCTCGGCGGCATGATCGAGCGCCTCGCTGGGGTTACGGGCCAGCTTCACCCCACCGGCCTTCCCCCGCCCTCCCGCGTGCACCTGCGCCTTGATCACGACCGTGCCGCCCAGCCGGCGCGCGATTGATTCCGCCTCGGTCGGCGTAGAGGCGACATCGCCGTCCAACATCGGGATGCCCGCCGCCTTGAGCAGGGCTCGAGCCTGGTACTCGTGCAGATTCACGGCATCCTCATGATGGTCGTTCCGGTCTCGCCGCGGAGCGCGGCTGGTCCTTCGGACAGCCGTGCGATGATGGCCCGCGTCCCACCTCGGCTCACGAACCCCGCGGCAGCTTCGATTTTGGGCTTCATCCCACCGGCATCGAGCGATCCGCCGGCGATCATGCTCTCAGCTTGCTCCACGCTCATCCGCCGGATGGGACGCGCCTGCGGCGTTCCCCAGCCCTCGAAAACCGCATCCACGTTCGTCAGGATCATCAGCACTTCGGCATCCAGCTGGCTCGCGAGAATGGCGGAGACCCGATCCTTGTCCACTACGGCGTCGAGTCCCTCGAGTCCAAGCAGCGGATCCTGGTACACCGGAGGACCTCCGCCGCCGGCGGCGATTACTACCGTGCCCTGGTCGAGCAGTCGCTTGATCACCGGAAACTCTACCACCCCGAGCGGCAGCGGGCTGGTGGCCATCCGGCGCCATGCGCCGGCACCGTCCTTATCCACTGCGCGCCCCGCGTCGCGGATGCGGGCAGCTTCCCTATCGGACAGCGGATGGCCGATCGGCTTAGTCGGCCGATTCAGGGCCGGGTCGTAGCGATCGACCAGCGTCTGGGTGATGACGGTGACGACATCGCGCTGCACTCTGGCGGCAGTGAGCGCGTTCTGCAGGGATTGCTGGAGCATGTACCCGATCCAGCCCGCCGTCTCGGCAACCAGAACTCCCAGGGGAAGCGGCTCCGCGACTTTTCTGGCCGCCTCGTTGCGCAGCAGCTCATCGCCGACTTGCGGCCCGTTGCCGTGCACGATGACGATCCGCCATCCCTGCCTGGCCAGCTCTACGATCGGCGCGACGCTCTCGCGCGCATGCCGGAACTGGTTGGTTACCGTGGCCGGCTCATCCGAGCGCGCCAGCGCGTTGCCGCCGAGCGCCAGCACCGCGGTGCGCAAAAGTCTTACTCTCCGGCTTGGACGCGAGCAAGCTTAGAACCTCGCCGAATCAAGAGGCAAACCCAGCACGCTGCGCAGCGTGTTCCAGGCCCGGCCGAACTCCGACCAATCACCGATCCTGAGAGCCGAATCGGCCAGCTCCATCCAGCGCCTGGCCTCCTCGAGCCGTCCCGACTGCGCGGTTCCCGGCGGAGCGGGAACCGTCGTTCCGAGCAGGTTGCTCCACGCCTCCTGGAGGGTACGGCCCGCGCCAAGACGATCCCGGGCCGCCACGCTGACCCAGACCAGGACCATCCCCCCTGGCGGTCGCACGGCATAATACCCCTGATAGGCAACTGGCCCGCCGGGACCGATGTCCACTCGAACCGGCCCCCGCTCCAGTTTGCCTCCGTCTTCCTGAATGGAGTCGTTGAGTGCGTCGTACGACGGGAAGTTCGCCCAACGGTTCTCCAGCACGCCACGAATGGGAAGCGTTGTGGTCGAGTCGAGCCGCATCAGCTGGAGGTGAGTGCGACCATCATCCCGGGATCCGATCAGCACTGCGCTGAGGCGCCGCTCACCGGGCGACTCGAAGGTGGAAACCAGCCGAGGCCCAGACGTGTCTGGCGCCCATCCGATTTGTGGCGGCGGTGGCTCCGCGGCCGACTGTCCCGTCCCCCCACCCAGGCTGCCGGCATTCCATGGGGTGTGCTCCAGCTCCTGAGCCTGGATCCGAAACAGCTCACCGGGATAAGGCGCCGCTCGAAGCACGGACTCAGGGATGGCGGATTCCGGCTCCACCACACCGTGGGATAGCCTGGCCCACGTCTCCGCCAGGGGATCGGCTCCGGGCTGGAGGAACACGCGCGCGGCCCCGGTCTCGGCGTTTACGGAGCCGAGAAAGGCGGCCCTGACCGACCCCACCCGGCGGTCGCGCCACATCACCCGCCCCGTCAGCGGAAAGGTGCTCGATGCGAGATAGCCGTCCAGCAACCAGACCAGCTGACCGTTGATCACCCGCGCCGTCGGAGCACTCCATTCGGCGAAGGGAGCCAAGCGGCCCAGGCGGGCCTCGGGAGAGAGGCGCCAATCGATGCGGCTCCCAGAGGGTACCTGCCCGAGGAGCTCGCCGGCCTGGAGCGCCCAGGCAAGCACCAGCCGACGGGCCCAGGAGTCCACCGGCACGCCGGGCGCGTCGCCCTGACGCAACCGATAATCGGAAGGGTCGGGTTGCAGCAGATCAGAAGGCAGGTCGAGCAGCGCGGCGGGACTGGTATGGGAGAGCGTGTCACTCAGACGATGAAAGAGCGGCTCGCCGGAACGGCTCACCCGGTTGTCCGCCACAGCCGAGACCACGACGCGTCCGTCCGGGTTCGAACGAACGACCAGCCAGACAGGCCGGCGCTTGCCTTGCCGCGTCAAAAGCGCGGGATCGATGGAAAGGAGGTGACTGGAGTCTACGGGAAGCACGCGGGCGACGACTGCGGGGCTCCAGAGCGATGGCACCGCCGGCGGCATGGGTTGGCCGATCGGCGCCAGATGGACGTCGCGCAAGCCTTCGAGCCCGTATGCCAGGCGCTCGAGCTGTTCCATGGTCCGAGGCTCGACCGTCCGAGTCGCCGATCCTCCCAGTACCGAAGGCAGAATCCAGTGCCCGACGATGGAGGCGCTCGCGAGGACGAACCATCCCGCTAGGACCAGCGTGTGACGCGGGCGGGTTGCCCACCAAGCCGAAAGCGCGCCCGCCGCGAGGGCGACCCCGGCCAGCACGGGAGAGACCACCAGCCCGGTTCGCCAGCTCGGCTCGTCCAGCAGGTCGACGGATCCGGCGATCACCTCGTACGGCTCGAGGAGGTACCCCCACGCGAGCGCGATTGCCAGGACAGCGAGCAGCCAGCCGAGGTGAGCTCGCACGTGATCGTTGATCGCGGGTCGTCGCTCGATCCAGCGAATGGCGCCTACCAGGATGTAGAGGGCAGCCACGCCGGTGAGTGCCAGAAGAACCAGCAGGAGGAGAAAACCATGTGCGGCCCGCCAGACAGGGAGCTGGGCCACGTAGACACCGAGGTCGCGACCCATGAGCGGTTCGCTGATGCCATAGGAGACCCCCTGCCAGGCGAGCGTGGCCTCGCCCCACCATCCCGAGGCACCCACCCCAACCAGGAGGCCAAAGAATGCTCCGGATGCGATCGCCACCGTGAGCAGGGTTCGAGGCGTGAGGGCCTCACGGAATTCGAGGTTGGCGACATTGCGGCGGATCTGCACCGTGCCGACCGCTCGATAGACCACAAGCAGGTGTCCGATGAACCAGGCGGAGGCAACCAGGCACCCGGCGAGGTCGAGCGTCAAGCGGAGAACATGCCAGTCGGTGAGGAACTCCGCCGCCGCAGGTGAAAGCTCGGCGGCCCACCAGCGGTCGGCCAGAAGACCGGCGGTCCATCGGCCCGCGAACAACAGGGCGACGACTCCCGCGAGCACGGCTGTAAGCCGCCGACCGCGGCGGGACATGCTAAACCCAACAGCGTAAGCGGTGAGCGGTAAGCGGTGAGCGGGACAAGAGGGTCACCCGGGTGTATGGCGCTGCAAAAGCAAGAGGGCTGAAGGAGGCTTTCAGCCGAGACCCCTGCGCCGCGCTCAGGGTGACTGTAGTTCTTACCCGCTCATCGCTCACCGCTTACCGCTAACGCTTTTCTGATTTTCGAGAAACCCCTCCACCTCGGCTTGGTAGGCATCCCGCGCCCGCGCGTCGGTGGCTTCAAAGCGCATGACGAGCACTGGCTGGGTATTCGACGCCCGGAGAAGGCCCCACCCCTTGGGGAACGTGATCCGCACACCGTCGATGGTGTTCACCGGGTAGCGGGAGGCGAAATATGCCGCGGCACGCTCGACCAGGCCGAACTTCTGGTCCTCGGAGGATTCCACCCGGATCTCGGGCGTGGCGAAGGTGCGCGGAAGGTCGGCCAGATGCGTCGCCAGGCCGAAGGGGCGGCGGCTCACGATCTCGAGCAGCCGCGCCGCCGCGAACAGCGCATCGTCGAAGCCCAGGTAGTCACCGCCGAAGAACATGTGGCCGCTCATCTCCCCGGCCAGCGGCGCCTTGAGCTCCTTCATCTTGGCCTTGATGAGCGAGTGGCCGGTCTTCCACATCACCGGTTTTGCACCGGCGGCCGTGAGCGCCATGGGGAGCACGTCTGAGCACTTGACGTCAAAGATGACCGGGGTGCCGCGGCCGAATCGCTCCACCGCGTCGCGGCCGAATATGACGAGAAGCTGGTCGCCGTAGATGATCTCGCCGGTCTCGTCCACGGCGCCGATCCGATCGGCGTCTCCATCGAACGCGATGCCGAGCTCGGCACCGGTGCGGCGCACGGCGGCCTGCAGGTCCCGCAGGTTCTCCGGAACCGTGGGATCGGGATGGTGGTTGGGGAAGCTTCCATCCGACTCGCAGAACAGCGCCGTCACCTCGGCACCGAGGCCGCGGAGCGTGGACACGGCGATCAGACTGCCGACCCCATTGCCGCAGTCCACCACGACCCGTACGGGCCGCTCCAGCTTATGCCGGCTGATAATCCCTTCACGGTAGCGCTGGAGCACCGACCCGTCCGCGGTCTCGTTCCCGGCGCCCGAGCGCCATCGCTCGGCCGTGATGATCTCCCAAAGGCCGACGATGTCGTCTCCGTGAAATGCCTCGCCGGCCAGCACCATCTTGAAGCCGTTGAATTCGGGCGGGTTGTGCGAGCCGGTTACCTGCAGGCCGGCATCGGTGCCCAGGGCCGAGACCGCGAAATAGAGCGCCGGGGTTGGCAGGGCCCCCACATCTATCGCCGTGCCTCCCGCCTCGGTGATGCCCCGCCGGACTCCCCGGGAGAGCGAATCGCCCGAGGGACGGTTGTCCCGTCCTACCGCGATGACCGGCGGCCGACCAAGGCGCTCGTGCGCCACGCTGGCGAAAGCCCGACCGAGGGCGCGGGCGAGCTCCGGCGTCAGCTCACGATCGACCAGACCGCGGACATCGTACTGCCGGAAAATGGATTTGGGAACGTTCATGTTTTCCTCGACTGCGTGAACGGTGAACGGTAAACGGTAAACGGGGGTGAGGGGTTGGGCCCGTTCACTGTTTACTGTTGACTGTTTACGCTTTGTCCCGCAACCGGGGCCCCGGTCTGCGTCAGGGTAGACGCGCTCCGGCCCGCTACATCGAGTGCACCGGCCGGCCAGAAGCCGAACAGCAGCACCGCGATCACCGAGACCGCGATGGCCCCGGCGGCTGCCGGCCAGAGCCGGGCTTCCGCGTGGGACTCCTCGCTAGCCGCAGGCTTCATGTACATCGCCATGATGACCGGCAGATAGTATCCGGCGGAGACGACGCTGGTGAGCACCAGCACCACCGCGAGGGCCACCTGGCCTTCGGCGATGACGGCCGACAGGATGTACCACTTGCCCATGAATCCGAATGTTCCCGGAAAGCCAAGCAGCGAAAGCATGCACACGCCCAGGCCCAGGGCCATCCAGGGACGCCTGCCCGCCAGCCCAGCGATGTCGTCGTAGGTAACATCCCGCTCACCACCGCGCCCCAGCGCAGCGAGGAATCCGAAGCTGGCAAGAGTCGTTACTACGTAGGCGGCGAGATAAAACAGCACCGCGCCGGCTCCCATCCGGCTTCCCGGCCACACCGCCACCAGCAGGTAGCCCGCGTGAGCAATCGAGCTGTATGCCAGCATGCGCTTCAAGGTCCGCTGTGTCAGGGCCACCAGGTTGCCCACCACCATCGAGGCGACCGCCAGCCAGAAGATGACCGGTTGCCACACCGCCTCAGCCGAAGGGAAAGACTCGACCAGCACCCGCACCAGGGCGAGGAACGCCGCCGCCTTTACCCCGGTGGCCATGAAGCCTGTGACCGGGGTCGGGGAACCGTCATATACATCCGGAGCCCACATGTGAAACGGCACCGCGGCCACCTTGAAGCCCATGCCGATCAGCAGCAGCCCAAGTCCGAGTGCCGCCATCAGCGAGAGCTCTCCGCCGGCGAGCTGGGCACCAATCAGCGAGAGATTGGTGGTGCCGGTGGCCCCGTAGATCAGGGCGATGCCATATAGCAGGAATCCTGAAGCGAAGGCGCCAATGAGGAAATACTTCAGTGCCGCCTCGGCCGAGGAAAGGTTGGCCCGGTCGTAGCCGGCCAGCACGTAGACCGCCACCGACATGACCTCGAGCCCAAGAAACAGCACAATGAGGTCCTCGGCGCCGCTCAGAAACATCATTCCGGACGTGGCGAGAAGGATGAGCGGATAGTACTCCGGGGCCAGCAGCCGCTCACGCTCCAGATAGCCGAGGGAAAGCAGGATGGTAGTCGCGGCGGACACCAGGACGAGCGCCAGCCCGGCATACCGGAACGGATCCAGCGCGATCATCTGGGCCAGGCCAAGTGGGCCGACGTCGTTGACCCAGAGCCACCCGAGACCCGCACCGCTGAGCACCACACCGGCGAAGCTGAGCCAGCCGGCCAGACGGCTGTCTTCCGGCGTTTCGTGGCGCCAGCTCGCCAGCAGCAGCACGACCAGCGACCATCCGGTGAGCAGGATCTCCGGAAGCAGCCCGAGAGTTATTCCTTCGGGTGTAGTCATGTCGAGCTGGTTCATGGCTTGCCCTGTCCTGACGCCGGAGTGGCGCCGAGCCGGGCGGTAGTCGATGCAGCGTGGGGCTGAACCGCATCCACATAGCGCCGCGTTGCCGGCTCCATCCGCCGGAGCACCGGCCCCGGAAAGAGCCCCAGCCACACGATACCGACGATAATCGGCAGCAACACCGCCAGCTCGCGCCGGGTCAAGTCCTTGAGCCCTTCGTTCTCGGGGTTATCGAGCCGGTTGAAGATCATGCGCTGAAGGGCCCAGAGCATGTAGGCCGCGGCGAAGATCACCCCGGTCGTCGCAATCCCAGTGGCCCAGGGGTACGGCCCAAAGCTCCCCAGCAGAACCAGAAACTCACCCACGAAGCCGTTCAGTCCGGGCAGGCCGATGGAAGAGAGCGCCACCACTGTCAGCACGAGGCTGAAGATGGGCACGACGCGGGCGATGCCGCCGTAAGCGTCGATCATGCGGGTATGCCGCCGCTCGTAGATCATGCCGATGAGCAGGAAGAGGGCACCGGTCGAGATCCCATGGCTGATCATCACCATGAGCGCGCCTTGCACGCTGATCACGGTGGCTCCCCAGATGCCCAGCATGACGAAGCCCAGGTGGCTCACCGAGGAGTAGGCCACCAGCTTCTTGATGTCGGGCTGAACCATTGCCACCAGCGCCCCGTAGATGATGCCGATGACCGCCAGCACGACCATCAGGCGGCTCACCGCCGGCGAGAAGGCGACCTGGGGGAAGAACGGCACTGCGAACCGGAGAAAGCCGAAGGTGCCGATCTTGAGCATGACGGCCGCCAGGAGCACGCTGCCCGCCGTGGGGGCCTCGACGTGGGCGTCGGGAAGCCAGGTGTGCAGCGGGAAGATCGGGACCTTGATCGCGAATGCCAGCGCAAACGCGGCAAAGAGCCAGGGCGCGGCCGGTCCCAGAGTGCCGGCATTCTCCAGCAGATGTTCATAGGCAAACGAGAGGGTGCCGGTAGTCGCCGCGATCTTCCAGGCCATGACCACGATGGCCACCAGCATCAGGAGCGAGCCGGCCATGGTATAGATGAAGAACTTGATGGCGGCGTAGAGCCGGTTGGCGCCACCCCAGATCCCGATGATGAAATACATCGGGATCAGCATCACCTCGAAGAAGACGTAGAAGACGAACAGGTCCAGCGCGAGGAAGACCCCGACGAGCCCGGTGAGAAGGGTGAGCATCAAGGCGTAGAACGCGCGCTCTTTCCGCTCGATCTGGTCCCAGCTCGCCAGCACGCTGAGCGGCATGATCGCCGTGGTCAGCAGAACCATGAAGAGCGAGATGCCGTCGATGCCCACCCGGTAGCTGATGCCCCAGCGGGGGATCCAGGGCGCGCTCGAGACGAACTGCATGCCCCCGTCGTTGGCGTCGAAGGCCCACCACAGGCCGGCCGAGAGCAGGAATTCGAGCATGGTGATCACCAGCGCCATGCGTTTGGCGCTGCGCTCGTCGCCCAGGAGAACCGGCACCACGCCGGCAAGTGGCAGCAGCACCAGGACGTGGAGTATCCACTGGTTGTAGTGGATCGAGGCGAGAAAGTCGGTCATCGGACCGTCACCTGGCCATGGCATGGAGGATCCACAGCGCGCCGACCAGGAACAGCACCACGTAGACGCCCACCTGCCCCGTCTGGAGTCGGCTTCCCAGCCACCCCAGTCCCCGGGAGAGCTTGGCGGTTCCGTTTACCGCAGCACCGTCCACGGCGCCCTGGTCAACGCCCTTCCAGAGCACGACCCGGGAAAGCCACAGCAGCGGGCGGACCAGTATGGCGTCGTAGATCTCGTCCACGTAGTACTTGCGATAGAGCACCTGGGCCAGGCCCCTATCCGCGGGTGACTCGGCGGCCGACAGCTGGTGCCGGCGCATCGTGAGCCACCACCCGAGCACGAGTCCGACGGCTCCGATGGCCACCGCGGCACCGATCAGGATAAACTCAGTAGTGCCGTGGGGCATCTCGAGACCGAAGGTGCGAGCGGCCGGAGCCATGACGGGCTCGAGCCAGTGCTCCATCGCTCCGCCACCACCCAGGAAGCGGGGCAGGTTGAGCAACCCGCCGAGGGCACTGAACACGCCGAGCACCACCAGCGGGCCGGTCATGATTAGCGGGGCGTCGTGCAGGTGGGCCCGTTCCTGCTCCCCGGTCCGATTCTCTCCCAGGAAGGTCTTGGCCATCAGGCGGGCCATGTAGAACGAAGTTAGGAGGGCGGCGATTACGCTCATGGCGTAGAAGAGGTAGTAGATCGGGATAGTCTCGCCTCGGGCGTAGGCCGCGGCCAGGATCTCGTCCTTGGAGAAGAAGCCGGCGAACGGCGGAATGCCGGCAATGGCGAGGGTGGCGATCAGCATCAGCCAGAAGGTGACCGGCATATGCTGCTTGAGACCGCCCATGTTGCGCATGTCCTGCGCGTCGGCGTGCGAGTGGGTGGCGTGATACGCATGATGCATGGCGTAGATCACGCTTCCGGCGCCCAGAAACAGCAGGGCCTTGAAGAAGGCATGGGCGACGAGGTGGAACATCCCGGCGGTGTACGCGCCGGTCCCCACCGCCACGAACATGAAACCCAGCTGGGAAACGGTGGAGTAGGCCAGCACCTTCTTGATGTCGTACTGGCGCAGGCCGATGGTGGCGGCAAAGAGGGCCGTGAGCGCTCCGATTCCGGCCACAACCGTGCTCGAGAGGGGGGCCATGGCGAACAACACATTGGTCCGGGCTACGAGGTAGACACCCGCGGTCACCATGGTGGCCGCGTGGATCAGCGCGGAGACCGGTGTCGGGCCCGCCATCGCGTCGGGCAGCCAGGTGTAGAGCGGGATCTGGGCCGACTTACCGGCGCAGCCGAGAAAGAGGAAGAGGGTAATGGCGGTGACCGTGCCTCCCCCCACGGTCAGCAGGGCCGGCGCCTTCCCCACCATGCCGGTGAAGGTCAGTGTCCCGAGGGAGTGCCAGATCAGGAACATGGCGATCAAGAAGCCGAAGTCGCCGATCCGGTTGACGATGAACGCCTTCTTGCCCGCGTCGGCGTTGACCTTGTCGCTGAACCAGAAGCCGATCAGCAGATAGGAGCAGAGACCCACGCCCTCCCAGCCGATGAACATGACCGGAAAGCTCGACCCCAGGACCAGCACCAGCATGAAGACCACGAAAAGATTCAGGTACGCGAAGTAGCGGGCGTATCCCGGATCTTCCTTCATGTAGCCGACACTGAACAGATGGATCAGGCTCCCGACCCCGGTCACCACGAGCAACATGACGGCAGCGAGCTGGTCTACCTGAAACGCCATGTCGATCTGCAGCGCGCCCACCGGCATCCAGCGCCACAGGTTCACGATGATCGGGGCGTGCGGTGGATGACGCCAAAGCTCGAGGAATACTCCAATGGCCACAACGAAGGACGCGACCAGCACGCCAACCCCAACCACGGACACGGCTCCCTTGGCCCCAGGGCGGCGGAGTGCCAGCGCGCCGTTGACCAGGAAGCCCACCAGCGGCAGAGCGACGGTGAGCCAGACCCAGTGGGACATCATCGTGCTCCGCCCCGTGTCATCCTGAAGGAGCCCTCACAGGGCGACTGAAGGATCTCAGCCCCGAATGGCTTGAGATCCCTCGCTCCGCTCGGGATGACAGGCTCTCTACGACTCATTATCACCCACGCAGCAGGTTGATGTTTCCGAGGTCCACCGACTGCTTGTGCCGGAAGATCCCGATGATGATCGCCAGGCCCACCGCCGCCTCGGCGGCCGCCACGGTCATCACGAAGAAGACCATCACGTAGCCGCTGGCACCGTGGAGCTGCGCCAGGGCCACGAAGGTCAGATTCACGGCGTTGAGCATCAGCTCGATACACATGAACAGCACAATGGCGTTACGGCGAAGCAGCACGCCGGCCACGCCAAGGCTGAAGAGGATGGCCGAGAGCGCCAGGGAGGGACCGAGCAGCATCAGACGTTCCGCTTGGCGAGGACGACCGCGCCGACGATGGCGGCCAGCAGCAGGATCGAGGTGATCTCGAACGGGATCAGGTAGATCTGGAAGAGCGGAGCCGCCACCGCCATAACCACGCCGTGAGCAGCGCCTTCCTGCTGGGTAATCTGCCCGGCCACGAACGCCGTAGCCGGGTCGGTGTAGGTGGGCCACTGGGAGAGCTCGCTGGCCAGCCGCCGGGGGGAATAGTGGATCAAGGCCAGCAGCTCGAGCGACAGGAGTCCGACGATCACGAGCGTGGCCGCCACGGTGGACGGGCCCCTGAGGTCGGACACGGAGTGCCCCAGGTTCAGCAGCATGATGACAAAGAGGAAGAGCACCATGATCGCACCGGCATACACCAGCACCTGGATGGCCGCGATGAATTGCGCGTTGAGCAGCACGTAGATCGCCGCCAGCGAGAACATCGTCGAGACCAGCCAGAGGGCCGACGCCATGGGGCTCCGCTGGAGAATGCAGAGCGTGGCGGACAGGACCGCCACGGCCGCGAAGATGTAAAAAACCACTTCGGTCATCTACTCACCCTTGGGATCGGTGGGGTCCCAGAGCGTCGAGACGGCGTGGGTTTGCGAGGAGAGCCGCTCAAGGTCGTAGACGAACCGGTCTCGGCTGTACTCCGCATTCTCGTAGTGCACGCCGACGTGAATGGCCTCCTCGGGGCAGACCTCCTGGCAGTATCCGCAGAATACGCAGCGGAATTCATCGATCTCGTAGATCAGCGGATAGCGGTCCCCCTGCTCGTCCTCGCCGGGCACCAGCTTGATACAGTTGGCCGGGCAGACCTGGGGACACAGTCCGCAGGCCACGCACTTCGACCGGCCCTGCTCATCGGTGAGCATGCGGTGGGTGCCTCTCCACCGTTGGGAGATGCTCCACTGCCCCATCCCGTGCTCGCCGTCGGTGCTCTTTTCCTCGGGGTACTGCATGGTCACCTTCTTCTCGAACATGTGCTTGAAGGTGAGTGCCATCCCCTTGAGCGTGGCGCGCACGTAGCTCACCTGACGCTCGGGACGCTTCATGACCTTGACGCCGATTGCCATCAGTTCGTCACCGGGGCGCGTCGCGCACGCGCATTGAGAGAGTGTCGCTGCCGAGCGGAGCCCCGGATAAAGATGCCGCTGTCGAGTAGCCCGAAGACCAGCACCGCCAGCACCAGGCTGAGACCGAACAGCGCAAGGCCCTCATAAATCGGGTCCGTGATGCCGAAGACCCGCTGGATCACGTAGATGGCCACGCAGACCACCATGATATAGGCCAGCGCCAGCGGCATCAGCACCTTCCACCCTAGCGCCATGAGCTGGTCGTAACGGAAGCGCGGCAGGGTCCAGCGGATCCACATCACGAAGAAGATCCAGAACATCACTTTGACGAAGAAGAAGCCTGCAGTCGCGATGCTCTGCAGAACCCCGCCGGCTTCGTCCCAGTGGGTAAACGGAATGTCCCAGCCACCGAAGAAGAGGGTGGTGACCATGGCGCAGACCGTCACGACGTTGGAGTACTCGGCGATGAAGAAGAAAGAGAACTTCATCGCGCTGTACTCGGTGTGATAGCCGGCGATCAGCTCCGACTCGGCCTCAGGCATGTCGAACGGGAGCCGGTTGGTCTCGGCGAAGCCGGAGATGAGGAAGATGAAAAACGAGAGAAAGAGGGGCAGTACGTACCAGAGCCCGGCCTGCTGATCCTGCACGATGGCCGACAGGCTCGCATTGCCGGACATGAGCAGCACCGGGATCAGGCTCAGCCCCATGGCCACCTCGTAGGAGACCATCTGGGCGCTGGCCCGGAGGCCACCGAGCAAGGCGTACTTGCTGTTCGATGACCAGCCTGCCAGCGCGATCCCGTACACGCCCATCGAGCTGATGGCCAGGACGAAGAGGAATCCGATCGGCAGGTCGGCCACCACCATCGGCATGAGACCATGATGCACGAACCGTCCGAGCGGGCCCAGGGTGAAATCGAAGTCCACCGGCAGCGGGGCACCAAAGGGAATCACCGCGAACAGCAGCAACGCGGGAATAAAGGAGAACGCCGGAGCCAGCAGGAAGAGCCCACGGTTGGCCAAGGCTGGAAACGTCTCTTCCTTGAGGATGTTCTTCAGTCCGTCGGCCGCGGGCTGAAGCAGGCCGGCGGGACCGACCCGGTTGGGGCCCCGGCGATTCTGCATCCAGGCGCTGACCTTCCGCTCCATCAGGGTCAGCAGTGCCACGCCCACCATGGTCACGGTAAACACCACCAGCATCTTGATGACGCTGAGGAGCAGGAACCCCTTCATCTCGGGGGTCACGACACCCCTGCCCCAGAGCGTTGGCTGGCCCCGACGGCATCAGCCGAATCGGAGAGCACCCGTCCAGTGAACCCGATGTCGTCATAAGTCCCCGCGAACACCGGCCAGCGCTCGCCGAGGAGCTCGAAGGCTTGAGCGGCGGTTGCTGGAGCGGAAGCACTCGGTCCCGGGCCGGCGATGACCTCGCCTGCTACCCACCAGGCGGGCCGCGCCATGCCCGGCTGCGACTTGGCCTGGTTGTAACGCTGGATCCGTCGATCGCGATTCACGTAGGTGCCGTTCTCCTCCGCCATGGTCGTGATCGGAAGCACCAGCTCCGCGTTCCGGAGGGCTTCGGGCAACAGGGTACCCAGCACTACCACGCTGGCCGGAGCCTTGGCGATCAGGTCCAGATCAGACTGCGACAGGTCGGCGTCCAGCACGATGACCAGCCCCGCGCTCGACAGCTCCAGCAGCCCCGTGGGCCAGTCGGAGCCGTATCCCAGCAGCTTGGCGCCGACCAGATTGGGAGCACGCTCGGCCCGGAGTGCCAGGTTGGGCACTCCGGCCAGCGGAGCCTCTTCACCCATCGGTACCTGCACCACCGCGGTCACGCTGAGCCGCTCGAGCATGCGCCGGACCAGCCCCAGCGACTCAGTGGACGCCACGCCGGAGGCAAGTATCACGGCCGAGCCCGAGGTGCCGCGGATCAGCTGCCCCAACCGGTCGAGGGCGGTATCCCAATCGGTGGCGACATGCCGTCCACCATCCCGGACCAGAGGCGCTTCGAGCCGGTCGCCCCGGTTGAGCCAGCGGTAGTTCATCCGGCCGTAGTCGCACATGAAGTGGCGATTCACTTCGAGGTTCGGGCGGGGGCGAAACCGGACGACGATGTCGTCCCGGGTGTCCATGGTGATGTTGCAGCCTTGAGTGCAGCCGGGGCAGACGCTCGCCGTCTTGTCGAGGTCCCAGGCCCGCGCCTTGTGCAGGAAGTCCTTCGAGATCAGCGATCCCACCGGGCAGAGGTCCACGACGTTACCGGCCCAGGGATGGTCGAGCGGCTGCTCGGTCGAAATCCCGATGTACGCACGGTCGCCCCGCTCCGAGACGTTGAGGATGGGATCCTCCGCCACGTCCTCCATGAAGCGAACGCACCGGGTGCAGAGAATGCAGCGGTTGGGCACGTAGAGGACGTCGGGGCCGAAGTCTTCCACCGGGCTGTACCGCTTGGCGTAATCGGCGTAGCGGGTCCCGGACCGGCCCTCCTGAAACACGTAGTCCTGCAGCTCGCACTCGCCGGCCTGGTCGCAGATGGGGCAGTCCAGCGGATGGTTGATGAGCAAAAGCTCCAGCACGCCCTCGCGCGCCTTCTTCGCCTTCTCGCTCTCGACGTTGACCACCTGTCCCTCGGCCACGGCGGTGACGCACGCCGGCATCAGCTTGGGCGCCTTTTCCACCTCGACGAGACACATCCGGCAGAGCGCCGGCGACGGGAGCGACGGATGGTAGCAGTAGTGCGGCACCAGGATGCCGGCCTGCTTGGCGGCCTCGATGATCGTGGTGCCCTTGGGGACACTCACCGTCAGCCCGTCGATGGTTACGTTGACCAATTCGTCAGACATCTAGTTCCTCTGATCCCGTAGTCTGCATTTGCTCTTGATCTCAGACGGCTGCCAATGCTGGCTCGCGTGCGCCCTGGATGTACGCCTCGAACTCATGACGGAACTTCTGAATTCCGCTGACGATTGGAGCGGCGCAGGAATCGCTGAGAACGCAGATCGTCTTGCCGGTCATGTTGTCGGAGAGATCGAGCAACAGCTGGAAGTGTTCCTGCTTTCCCTTCCCCGCCAGGATCCGCTCTAGAATGCGAACCGACCAGGCTGTGCCCTCGCGGCATTGAGTGCATTGCGCGCAGGATTCGTGGGCGTAGAAGCGGGCCAGTCGCCAGATCTGATAGACCATGTCAGTGGTGTCGTCCATCACGATCATCCCGGCCGAGCCCAGCATCGATCCCTTGGCCACCACACCCTCGTAATCCAGCAGGCACTCGTCGGCTTCCGCCGCGTTCATGATCGGCACCGAGGAGCCGCCCGGAATCACCGCCTTGAGCGTTCGGCCCGGGCGCATGCCGCCGCACATATCGTAGATGAGCTCCCTCATCGGTGTGCCCATCGTGACCTCGTAGTTCCCCGGCCGCTGGATGTGACCGCAGACCGAGATGAGCTTGGTTCCGGTGCTCTTGGGATTGTTGAGCGAAAGCCCCTTATACCACTCGCCGCCGCGTATGACGATGTGCGGCACCGCCGCCAGTGTCTCCACGTTGTTGATCGTGGTCGGCATGCCGAACACCCCGGCCTGCGCCGGGTAGGGCGGCTTGATCCGGGGATTACCCCGCTTTCCCTCGATCGAGTTCAGCATTGCGGTCTCTTCCCCGCAGATGTAGGCTCCGGCGCCCCGGTGCAGGATCACCTCGATCCGCTTGCCGCTGCCGAAGACGTTGCCGCCCAGGGCGCCTTTGGCAGTCGCCTCCTCGACCGCCTGTTCCACTATCCGGTAAGCATCGGTGAACTCGCCGCGGATGTAGATGTAGCAGCGCTCGGCTCCGATGGCATACGCCGCGATCGCGCAGCCTTCGAGCATCTGATGCGGCGTCCACCGCATGATCTCGCGGTCCTTGAAGGTGCCCGGCTCCGACTCGTCGGCGTTACAGACCAGGTAGTGCGGGCGACCATCGGCCTTGGGCATGAGCGACCACTTGAGTCCGGTGGGAAACCCCGCGCCGCCCCGGCCGCGAAGGCCCGAGGTTTTGATCTCCTCGACCACCGCCTCAGGGGTCATGCCGAGGACCTTCTTCAGCCCCTCGTACCCGCCCCGCTTGACCCACCCGTCGTACGAGCGGGCCTCGGGATCCCCGAAGTGCTTCGAGAGGACCGGGTTTTCCTTGGGATGACTGGGGTGTGGGTAGCCCATTACTTGTACCTCTGGATGATGCCAGGGACCTTGTCGGGCGTGACGCTCTCGATGAAGTCGTCATCGATCAGGATCGGTGTTGCGAATCCGCAGGCGCCGAGACACTCGACCTCGATTACGGTGAATCTGCCGTCCGGGCTGGTGGCCCCGAGCTCGCCGCAGGCGGTCTCTTTGAGCAACGCCTTCATCACATCCTCCGCCCCGCAGATGTTGCACGGCGAGGTGGTGCAGACCTGGATGAAATGCCGCCCGACCGGATGGGTGTGGTACATGGTGTAGAATGTCACCACGCCCTTCACGTACGCCGGAGTGAGATCCAGGACATCTGCTACCTCACCGATGGCCGGCTCGGAGATCCAGCCTCGCTCCTCCTGCACCATCCAGAGGGCGGGCAGCAAACAGGCTTGTTTAGTGGGATACTTGGTGAATAGCTGCTCCAGACGGGACCGAGTCGGGCCAACAAAAACCGGCCTGTAGTCTTCCATGGGGGCGGCGCTGTGCCCTGCCACTGCTCCATGCTCCCCTGCCGCCCAACCACCCGTGGGCGGGTGCCCGCCCCGCTGTCCCCCTGAGCTCATCGGTCGACTTCTCCCATGACGATATCCACGCTGGCGTTGATGGCGATGACGTCGGACAGAAGCGAACCTTCGCACATGGTGGGCAGGCTGGCGAGGTTGATGAACGAAGGGGGGCGGATTCGCCAGCGCACCGGTTTGCTGGTGCCATCCGAGACCATGTAGTAGCCCAGCTCGCCCTTGGGGTTCTCGATTCCCATGTACACCTCACCCGCCGGCGGCTTCACCCCCTCCATCACCTGCTTGAAGTGGAAGATCATCGCTTCCATGTCACTCATCGCGCGGGACTTGGGAGGGAGCACCACGCGAGGATCGGAGACGTTGATCGGAGCGCCCTGGAGCCGGCTCAACCGGTCCAGGGCCTGCTCCAGGATCCGGTTGGATTGCGTCATCTCTTCCATTCGCACCCGATAGCGGTCGTAGATATCGCCGTACTCGCCGACCGGGACATCGAAGTCGTAGGTCTCATAGTCGAGGTAGGGACGGTCCTTGCGGACGTCGTAGTCCACGCCGCTTGCCCGAAGCATCGGACCCGAGAGCGAGTAGTTGATCGCCTCTTCGGCCGTGAGGGCACCGACACCCTGGGTTCGCCCGATCCAGATGGCGTTCCGGGTGAACATGGTGTCCACTTCCTGAAGGGTCTTCGGGAAGGTGTTGGTGAACTCGCGGAGGCCGGCTTCCCAGCCATCCGGAATATCGGCCATCAGCCCACCGACCCGGGTGAGACTGGTGGTGAGCCGGGCGCCGGTCCAGGACTCCTGCAGGTTGTAGATCCGCTCCCGTTCCTGGAACGACCAGAGAAAGGGAGTGAACGCGCCGAGATCGATGCCGGTGGTGCCGAGCCAGACAAGGTGAGAGATGATGCGGCTCATCTCGCAGGCGATGACCCGGAGCACCTTGCAGCGCTCGGTGAGCTCCAGGCCCATCATCGCCTCGACGGCCAGCGCCAGGCCAACGTTGTTCGCCATGGGCGACAGGTAATCGGTGCGGTCGGTCAGTGGGATGATCTGGTTGTACTGCCGGTATTCCCCCAGCTTCTCGAATCCGGAATGCAGATAGCCGATGTGAGGGATGCAGCGCTTGACGGTCTCGCCCTCGAGCTCGAGCACTAGCCGGAGCACGCCATGGGTGGCAGGATGCTGCGGCCCGATGTTGACCAGCATGTGCTCGGCGCCGAGATCCTCTCGGTACTGTCCGTTCCCATCGTTGACGCCGAGCGGCACTCGGGTCGGGTGGCCGGCTGCATCCACGCCTGGGGTGGCCAGCGCCATTTCTACGGTGCGAAGTGTCATTTCAGGAATCCCCGCTCCCCCCGCGCCAGCCGCTCCCGCATGTCCTTGGGCAGCTCGCCAGAGGCCTCGGCCAGGGAGAGCTCCTCCAGCGAGTAGTGGGCCTCGGGATTGGCCGCCAGCGCCTGCCTGGTCTGTTCTGCCCGGCTGAAGTGCCCCCGGAGAGGAAAGTCCTTCCGCAGGGGGATACCCTTCGGCATAGGTCTCCCACATGAGGATGCGGCGAAGGTCGGGATGGCCGGTGAAAGTCACGCCGAACATGTCGAATACTTCGCGCTCCAGCCAGTCGGCGCCGCGCCAGAGGTCGTACACCGACCGAACCTCCAGCGGACCTCGCTTATCCAGGGCCACCTTGATCCGGAGATCGGCCTTACGACCGAGCGAGCGCAGCTGGTAGACCACCTCCAGCGGACGCTCGGGATCGCGATAGTCCACCGCCGTCACGTCGGTGAGGTAGTTGTACTCCTGTCCCGGGGTGTCCCGCAGCCAGGCGAGAACGTCGTGAGACCGGTCCCGGCTCGACGTAGGCGATGGTCTGGCCGGAGGAAACCAGCTGACGCTCGATGGCGGTACCGAACTCGGCGCGGAGCGCGGGGACAGATGGCGAGAGGGCGCTCATCTTAGAGTGCTGTCACCCTGAGGGTGCCCTTCGACTGCGCTCAGGGCAGGCTTCGCACCGAGGGGGCGGAGAGCCGTTTGAGATACGGCCTCGCTTCGCTCAGGGTGACAATGGGAGAAGAGCGCTGCATCAGGAGGAGCGGGTTTGCTGAACCGAATTTCCGAAGGGCTCGCTCAGCTCGTCTATCCGCTCCGGCCGCAGGAAGAGCCCCGAGGAGCCAACGAGCTTCTCGTCCCGCAGCGTATCGTCCGCGATAGTCTCCCCCTTGATCTTCTTCTGCAGCAGGAGAATCCCGTACATCAGCCCTTCGGGCCGCGGAGGGCAACCCGGCACGTAAACGTCCACCGGGATGATTGTATCGATCCCCTGCACCATCGCATAGTTGTCGAAGATCCCGCCGGTCGAGGCGCAGGCCCCCATCGAGATGGACCACTTCGGTTGGGGCATCTGATCCCAGATTCGGCGAATGACGGGCGCGAGCTTGAACGGCAGCCGCCCGGCGCAGATCAGGACATCCGCCTGGCGAGGAGAGAAGCTCTGCCGCTCCATACCGAAACGCGCGATGTCGAACCGGCTCGCCGCGGTCGCCATGTACTCGATAGCACAGCAGGCCGTTCCGAACGGCATGGGCCAGAGCGAGTTGGCTCGAGCCCAGTTGGTCAGAAAGTCGAGCCGGGTGGTGACCCAGTTCGGCGAGATCGACGAGACCGTCGTGACCTCGTCGTCCGGGTTGCCCGTAGCGGGATTGCTCAATCCCATTGCAATGCTCCGCGCTTCCAGATGTAGACGTACCCCACCGCGAGGATGAGGATGAAGACGAACATTTCGACGATCAGCAGCCCCGAGATCGCGGTGAGCTGATTGAAGGCGACCGCCCAGGGAATCATGAACACGGTCTCGATGTCGAACACGATAAACAGCATGGCCACCAGGTAGAACTTGACCGAGAAGCGCTCCCGGGCGTCGCCCAGCACCGGCATGCCCGACTCGTAGGGTGCGATCTTGGTCGGCGTCCGGCGGTAGGTGGAGAGGATATGGGACAGGCCCAGCATCAGTATCGCGTTGGCGATAACGAACGCAATGAGCAGCAGGAGCGGGATATACGGCTGAAGCATGAGCGTCAACATCTCGCTTTAGTGAATTTTTTCACTTGTCTAGTCGAAATTAACCGCGTTATGGATGTGATTCAACGGGCGGGGAGGCGGGGAAGCGGGGAGGCGGGGAAGCTAGGAAGGCACGAGTGCCAGGGCAGGACATGAAACCCAAGCCGCTGTAACCATGGTTCGCCCCAACTATATTCCGCCCCTATTCATGGGATGCGGCTTTGCTTCCCCGCTTCCCCGCTTCCCCGCTTCCCAACTAAGGCCCATGTCCATCAAGTCCGACCGCTGGATCCGCCGCATGGCCCGTGAGCACGGCATGATCGAACCGTTCGTGGATGGGCAGATCCGCGAGGGGGCCATTTCCTACGGCCTGTCGTCCTATGGTTACGACATGCGGGTGGCTCCGGAGTTCCGGATCTTCACCAACGTTCTCTCCGTCATCGTGGATCCTAAACACTTCGATGCCCGCAGCTTCGTCGAGTTCGACGGGGAGGTCTGCATCGTACCGCCCAACAGCTTCGCCTTGGCACGGTCAGTCGAGTACTTCCGGATCCCGCGCAACGTCCTCACCATTTGCCTCGGCAAGTCGACCTACGCCCGTTGCGGCATCATCACGAACGTGACCCCGTTCGAGCCCGAGTGGGAAGGTCATGTGACGCTGGAGATCAGCAACACCACACCGCTGCCAGCCAAGATCTACGCCAATGAGGGCATTTGCCAGGTACTCTTCTTCGAGGCCGATGCCGACGACATCTGCCAAACCAGCTATGCCGACAAGAAGGGCAAGTATCAGAAGCAGACCGGGGTGACTCTGCCGAAGCTTTAGAAGCTTTTAGAGGAATGAACAACTCCATGCGTTACGCAGTCCTGACGGCTCTCCTGCTGGCCTCGCCTCTCCCCTGGCACGGTCAGGGGCGGGCGGCTGCGCAGCAACCCTCGGGCCCTAAGCCGGTGCAGCCCGCCCGCCCACTGGCCTTGCCTACGCTGCGGCCACCGGTAGCCGACACCGGAATCTTCAGCCCTGCCCCGCTCCCTCCTCCCGGCGAAATCCGGCGGGCCGATGGGGCGCCGGGCCGGGACTATTGGCAACAGCGGGCCGACTACACTATCCGGGCGACGCTCGATACCGCCAGCCACCGGATCACCGGGGCCGAAACGATCCGCTACACCAACAACTCGCCCGACACCCTCCGGTTCGTCTGGATGCAGCTGGATCAGAACCTCTTCCGCCCCGGCAGTACAGGGTCGCTGCTGTTTCCTTCGGATAGTCGGTTTGGGAGCGC
>CAVRRH010000011.1:0-259583 GCA_963723565.1 uncultured Gemmatimonadales bacterium
AGGGGTGAGGCGCTGGAGCGTACCGGGCACATCGACGTCGTCGTTCTGGACAAGACCGGCACGGTAACCGAAGGGCGTCCATTGGTCCGGTCGGTGCAGCTGGCGGACGGTGATTCACCCGACCTCGACCAGCCGCGCGTGCTTCAGCTCGCAGCCTCGGTAGAGCGGCTGAGCGAGCATCCCTTGGGTGAGGCGATCGTCGCGGAGGCCACGCGCCTCGATCTTTCCCTCGAGGACGTGGTGGAGTTCGAGACCCTCACGGGCAGGGGTGTGCTCGGCATGGTTCGTGGCCGGCGAGTGGCTGTTGGAAACGCCGCTCTGATGCTGGAGCTGGGCATTGATACGGCACCCTTGCGTTCCCGCTCGGATCAGCTGACGGCCGAGGGGCAGACGCCGGACTACGTAGCGGTGGACGGGGAGGTTGTTGCCTTGATCGCGGTGGCCGACCCAATCAGACCAACCAGCCGGGAGGCAGTCAGCCGGCTTCAGCGGCTGGGCCTGGAGGTGGTCCTGCTCACTGGCGACAATCGCCGGACCGCCGAGGCAGTGGCCAGGGCCGTCGGCGTAGAACGGGTGATCGCCGAAGTGTTGCCGGGGCAGAAGGTGGAGGCGGTCCGGCGGATCCAGAGTCAGGGTAAAGCGGTTGCCGTGGTGGGCGACGGGTTGAACGACGCTCCCGCCCTGGCGCGGGCTGATATCGGTATCGCGATGGGCACGGGAGTGGACGTGGCAGTGGAGGCCGCAGACATCGTCCTCATGCGAAGCGACCTGCTGGGAGTAGTGGATGCCATCGGCCTGTCACGCCGCACCATGCGGGTCATCCGTCAGAATCTCTTCTGGGCCTTCTTCTACAACGTCGTCGGCATCCCAATCGCGGCCGGTGCGCTCTATCCGGCCTTCGGTCTGCTACTCACCCCGGCGATGGCTGCGGCGGCGATGGCGGCCAGCTCCGTCAGCGTGGTGTCGAATAGTCTGCGGCTCAGGAAACTTTTCCCGATCACCTCGACATCTTAGTGAAGGAGCAGTTCATGTCAGCGGTAACTAGCAGCCCCTGCGCCTGCGGCACCCGCGCCGCAGACGGGACTCAGGCCTCGTCGGTGGACCCGGAGGCCAAGCACGCGATCGTCAGCCGGCTCAGGCGGATCGAGGGGCAGGTGCGTGGTCTCCAAAAGATGATCGAGGAGGAGCGCTACTGTGCCGACGTGCTGATGCAGCTCTCGTCGGTGCAGGAGGCTCTGCGCGGCGTTGGCCGAGCCTTGCTGCAGAATCATCTCAGACACTGCGCCACCGAGGCGATCCGTTCGGGAGATCCGGACAAGACGGAAGCGATGTACGACGAGTTGATGGAGTTGATGTACAGAAATGCAAGGTAGGCGGGAGAGGTTAAGAAGTGAGAAGTGAGAGGTAGAAGGAACGCAAACGGCCTCGAAGAGATAGGTAGATCCTGTCGGTAGCATCAAGATGCCCCCCTCTTCTCACTCCTTACTCTCTCCCTTCTTATCTCCCTTCTTGCCCGTCCTTCCCGACGACTCTTCCGCTCGCTGATCCCGGGACTCAGCGCCGCCCGGTACTCCTTCACCAGCCGATCCATCATCGCGCCGCGCCGTGCGTAGAGCCGCTTGAGCGGCCGGGCTGGCCCGGCGCTCCAGGGCATACGCGGTGAGCAGCGGGAGGGCGATCGAGCTATCGGTGTAGACCACCACCGTGCCGGGCAGCTGGTCGGGATCGATTTTGCCCCAGCTCACCGCCTCGGCGGGCGTCGCTCCGGATAGTCCGCCGGTGTCGGGCCGGGCGTCGGTCATCTGGAGGAAGTAGTCGTGGCCCCGCTCGTCGATGCCGAGCACTTCCTGAATCTGCGGCTCGGTCTGGAGCATGAAGTTCTTGGGGCTGCCGCCGCCCACGATCAGCACCCCGCTCTTGCCGCCGGCCCGCTTTGGCCTCGAGCACGATGCTGGCGGTTTCATTCACGTCGGCGCTGACATCGAACCGGAGCTTGCTTCCGGCCAGCGCCTGCTCCGCCACGTTCATGCCGATGGAGCTGTCACCGGGCGAGCTGGTGTAGATCGGCACCTCCAGCTCGTGGGCCGCGGCCAGCACCGAGCGGCGCGACAGCCCGAGCGCCCGCTCGCGCTCGCGCACGTAGCCGCCCAGCAGGTAGTGGTACTCGGCCGTGCTCATCGGCCGCTGGAACTCCTCCCGGGCCGAGACCTCGCGAACGAACGCGTCGGTGGAGAGCAGCACGTTGTAGTCGAAGAAGATGTCGTAGATGCGGACCACGCCCTTGTCGCGCAGCTCGACGTCATCGGCGCTGGGCGTTACCCCGGTGCATCGCGAAGCCCGAGGGCAAAGTGGGCGTCGTGGTAAAGATTGGCCCCGGTGGAGATGATCCAGTCGACGAACCCCGCCTCCATCAGCGGAATCAGGCAGCTCATGCCGAGCCCGGCCGGCGTCATGGCGCCGGTCAGCGTCATGCCGACGGTAACGTCCGGCTCGAGCATACGCTGAGTGAAGAGCTGGCAGCCCTCCCGCAGACGGCCGGCGTTGTAGGCCAGGAACGCGTTGTCGATCAGCTCGGCGACGGTCTCCTTGCCGGTGGTGGCCTTGGGATCGATGCGCTGACCGCGGAGGTACTTGGCGGACGGACGGGTCACCGCTTCTCGTTCCTGGCCTCGATCACCATCCGGGTGGCCTCCGCCGGATCATCGGTCACCTTGAACAACAGGAGGTCCTTGGCGTCGACCTTCCGCTCGGCCGCGACCGTCCGGTCGAGCCACTCGACCAGCCCCTCCAATACTCCTTGCCGAACAGAATCACCGGAAAATGCTTGACCTTCCCGGTCTGGATCAGGGTGAGTGCCTCGAACAGCTCGTCGAGAGTTCCGTATCCGCCGGGGAACACGATGAACGCGGTGGCGTACTTCACGAACATGGTCTTGCGAACGAAGAAGAACTTGAAGTTGAGGCTACGGGTCAGGAGGCGATTGGAGCCCTGCTCGAACGGCAGCTCGATGTTGCAGCCGATCGAGAGGCCGCTCGCCTTCCAGCGCTCCCCGGTTGGCCGCCTCCATGATTCCCGGCCCGCCGCCGGTAATTACCGGGATGCCGGCCTGCGCCAGAAGCCGCGCGGTCTCGACCGCGGCCTGGTAGTGGGGATCGTCGGGCTTGGTGCGGGCCGAGCCGAAGATCGAGACCCCGTCGCGGACATCGGCGAGGTTGTCGAATCCCCAGACAAACTCGCCCATGATCCGGAGCACCCGCCAGGGGTCGGAGACGAGGAGTTGCTCCTTGTCCTGCCGCTCCCGCGGCTGCGGCCCCTCGAGGAGGGTCTCGTCCTCGGTTGGACGCTTCTTGTCGTCCATCGTGCGGTACGGGCTATTTGTCATGGGTCGCCGTGGGTGTCATAGGGTGCGGAATATACCAATTATAATTGGCGCATGTCCCGCTCCTGGCTGTCACTCACGGGCCGGCTTGCGTGGCGGGGGCTTCTGAGCCCGCGGCTCGGGCTGGACCTGCTGCGGACGGCGTGGGCATTTCGCGCGGAGGCGCTGGTGGGCTCGAGCGCCCTTCCTGCCGCTGCCGGACCGCACCTACCTGCGCTGGCGGATGTACACCGCCTATGCGGACGAGGACGCCGTCCCTCCGCTGGAGGACGTCGTACGGTTCGCCCGGTGGCGGCGCGAGACCATGGGGCTGTGAATGCCCCACGTCCTGATCCTCGGCGGCGGCTTTGCGGGACTGTATGCCGCCCGCGGCCTCAAGCGCGCGCCGGTGCGAGTCACCCTGGTCGATCGCCGGAACCACCACCTCTTTCAGCCCATGCTCTACCAGGTGGCGACCGCCGCGCTCAATGCGGGCGACATCGCCGCTCCGATCCGGTCGGTGCTGCGGGGCCAGTCCAACACCGAAGTGCTGCTGGCGGAGGTATCGACCATCGACCCCGCGACGGCGGGTGGTGTTCACCGACGGCGCGGAATGACCTACGACTATCTGGTCGTCGCCACCGGCGCTCGACATTCCTACTTCGGCCACGACGAGTGGGAGAGCATCGCCCCGGGACTCAAGAGCCTCGAGGACGCGTTCACCATCCGGCAACGGGTGCTGCTCGCCTTCGAGCAGGCGGAGCGGGAGCCCGATCCGGTCCGCCGCCATGCGTTCCTCACCTTCGTAGTTGTTGGCGGCGGACCTACCGGGGTAGAAATGGCGGGCGCAGTGGCCGAGCTCCGCCGTTACGCGCTCCGACGCGATTTTCGGCACATCGACCCGGGCGAAGCGACGGTGATGCTGCTGGAGGGCGGACCCGCCTGCTGCCCACTTACCCGCCCAGCCTCAGCGACAAGGCCAAGCAGGACCTGCGCCGCCTCGGAGTCGAGGTGCGCACCGAGACGCTGGTCACCGACATCCGGCCGGGCTCGGTCATGGCCGCGGGCTGGACCATCCCGACTCAGACGGTCATCTGGGCCGCCGGCAACGTCGCCAGCCCGGTCCTGAAATCGTCTCGGCACCCCACTCGACAAGGCCGGCCGCGCCATCGTGGAGCCCGACTGCACCATCCCGGGACATCCGGAGATCTTCGTGCTCGGCGACGCGGCACTCTTCAACCACCAGGAGGGCGGCCCGCTCCCAGGGATCTGCCCGGTCGCCATCCAGATGGGCCAATACGCTGCGCGCACCATCCAGGGCGATCTCCGGCGGCAGCCCCGGCGGGCCTTCCACTATTGGGACAAGGGGCAGCTGGCGGTGATCGGCCGGGGGCGGGCGGTGGCCGACATCTGGAAGCTGCACTTCGGCGGTTTGCTGGCGTGGCTGATCTGGACCTTCGTCCACATCTTCTTCCTGATCGGGTTCCGCAACCGGGTTCTGGTGATGATCCAGTGGGCCTGGTCCTATGTGACCTACGGCCGCGGGGCGCGGCTCATCATGACCGAGGCGAGCCGGGCTCCCTGCGACCGTACGACCGGATGCCCGTGAGCTCAGCGAGGCGTCAAGGCGCGTGCGCGCGAGCTCGGATTCCTCGCCTGCGGAATCACCCACCCGGGCCCAACCGCGCATGCCGACCGTCTCGATGAGTGGCTGGCGAAAGGGCTACGCCGGAACGATGCGATACCTTCACCGGCAAGCGGCCCGGCGAAAGGATCCGCGGAGCATCGTCGCCTGAGGCGCGCGCCGTGGTGGTCGTGCTCGACAACTACTACACCCCGGACGGGGCCGAGGATCGCCGCTCCCCGCATCGCCAAGTATGCCCGAGGCAAGGACTATCACCGGGTTACCGGACGGCGGCTAGACCTGCTGGCGGAGTTTCTCAGGGCCAGCGGCGCCAGACTGAGCCGCATCTTCGTCGATGCCGGCCCGGTTCCCGAGCGCGAGCTGGCCCAGCGGGCCGGCCTCGGCTGGATCGGCAAGAACACCATGCTGGTGCGCCTGACGCCGGCTCGTTCTTCTTCATCGGCTCGGTGTTCACCGATCTCCCGCTTGCGGCCCGACGAGTCGTTCGAGCTGGACCGCTGCGGCAGCTGTACTCGCTGCCTCGACGCCTGCCCCACAGATGCCTTCGTGGAGCCCAGAGTGCTCGATGCCACCCGCTGTATTTCCTATCTCACGATCGAGCAGAAAGGCCCCATTCCCGAGGAGCTGGCCGAGCGGTTCGAGGGCTATGCCTTCGGGTGTGACATCTGCAACGACGTGTGTCCCTGGAATCAGCGCTTCGCCCACCGACGAGCAGTTCCTGAGTTCCAGCCGCGCCGCCGCGCTGAGGGAGTGAGCGGGACTTCTTCGAGGACATGACCGAGGAGGAGTTCGCCGACCGATTCGGAGACACGCCGCTCGAACGGCCTGGACTCGCCGGAATGCGCCGAAACTTCCGGGCGGCCTTCGCCTCGGTCGGCAAAACAGGAGGGCGGAATGATCGGCACCTGCGCGCTTCTTCGCTACGACGTATGGGCCAACCAGGAGACGCTCGCTCGCTCCAGGAGGACACGCCTCCCCGAAGCCTCAAGTGGATGGCCCACATCGTCGCCGCCGAGTGGCTCTGGCTGGCCCGCTGCGCCGGCACGACGTCGGACCCCTTCCGGTCTGGCCTGAGCTCGACCTGAGGTGCGGCGAGCGGCTGGACCAGTCTGTCCCGGCTGTGGCCGGAGTATTTGGACGACGCGCATGAGTCCTCACGGAAAAGGTCCCCTACACCAACTCGAGAGGCGAAGCCTGGACCAGCACGGTCGAGGAGATCCTCACCCATGTCGTGATCCACTCCGCCTATCACCGGGGCCAGATCGCGACGGACGTGCGAGCGCGGCTGGGGACCCCGGCATATACCGACTACATCCACGCGGTGCGACAAGGATTGATCCAATGAGCTCGTCGTCCGCTGGATCCGTCCTGATCACGCTCGGATCGGCCTCGTCGTCTGTAGGCGTACTGGTGTCGTTGGGGGTTCGGCTGGTTCGGGCGTCTTCCGGGAGACATGCGGATCGAGCGGGAGACGGTGCGGGTATACATCCCGTTCGCCTCGATGATCGTGATCTCGATCGTCTTGAACCTCATGTTCTACCTCATCCGGCGGTTCTTCTAGCCCGGTCCTTGCGAGGGCCGCCCTTGGCTGCGCTCAGGGCAGGCTTCGCGCCCGAAGCAATCCAGCCGCTGCGACTTCGGAGTGGCGGGATCGCCGCGCGGCCGTTGGCCGCTCGCGATGACTGCTGGGAAAGCCTTTGGGCCTTACTATTGAGTGATGAGCAATCCTGCGGCTCGACGAAGCCTGCCCCGCTTGTGGGCACCTGTCTCAGCCTCCCCAGGTGGAGCGGCTCCGGACCTTGAGCCGGCTGCTCGACAACGCTTTCGCGATCCCGGGAACCCGGTACCGGTTCGGCCTCGACGCGCTCATCGGGCTGGTGCCTGGGCTCGGCGATGCGGTGAGCGCGCTCTTTTCCGGGTACATATCCTTCAGGCCTCCCGGCTGGGCGCTCCGAGATCGGTGGTGACCCGGATGATCGCGAACGTAGCACTCGACACCGTCGTCGGCTGGATTCCCTGCTGGGCGATCTGTTCGACGTCGCCTGGAAATCCAACATGAAGAACATGGCGCTGCTGGAGGGCCACCTCGGCGGCCGGCGGCCGCCAAGAGCCGGCAGCCGCGGCGCTCCTGCTGCTGGCGCGGAGTGCTCTTCCTGTTCTTCGTCGGCGCCATCGCACTGGGTGTGGTGACCGCGAGCTCGTCCTGAACCTACTGCGGTGAAAGCCGTCCCATGACCGCCCCGATCAGGCCGTCCCTGCACAGCATCGCCATCTTCGTGCACGATATCGCCGCGCGCCGTGGAGTTCTATCGTGACGCGCTGGGCTGCCACTCACCAAGCAAGGCTCGTTCGGGGCGGAGTTCCTCGAGGGCGAGACCCACCTCAGCGTCCATCCGGCGGTGCATAAGGAGGCCCGGTCGCTCGTCGGCCGGCACACCGGAATTACCCTGTTCGTGCCCGACCTGCTCCACTACTGCGGCGTGCTGCACGACCGCGGGGTCCGGTTTACGACCGAGCCGACCCAGCAGTCCTGGGGCATCATGGCGATGGTGGCCGACCCCGACGGCAACGTGCTGGCGCTTTGGGAAGACAAGATGCCGGACGCCGAGGAACACCAGGCGGAGACCAGGCCGATGGATCAGGCCGACGGTACCGCCTGGCCTGAGGCCTGCCCGAAAGCGGTCTTCCACCATCTGGGCCTGCTGCTCCATTCCGTACGACCTGAACGGCTTGCCCGGCTCCACTCGGTATGGGTACGGACTCGAGCCGACTCTGAGCGTCCGGTGGATCAGGTGGCGCAGCTGGGCGATCAACCCCGGGCGAAGTAGACTCCGCGGCCCCCACGCCTGATATTGGGCGCAGTGGGTCAGCTCATGAGCGAGTACCCCCAGGTCCCCGTCGCACCGGTCGGGCAGAAACACATGATTGCCGAGGGCAACGGCCCGGTTGCGGCTGGCAGGAGCACGATGCGCCGAAACCAACCGGCCACGCCCCCGCATCCGGACGGTACAGTCGTACCCGGACCAGTCGACCTCGAGCGGTATTGACTCCACGACCCGTCGTTCGGTATCCACAGGCATGCTGCCCGGGTCACGTTTTCTCTCTCATCCGGCTCCTCGTGGTTCCTTCTCAGCCAGGAACTCGCCGATCGGTGCCAGCGACGCGATGTGATCGCAGGCGATCTTGATCGTCGCCATAATCGGCACGGCCAGGAAAGCGCCCGGAATACCCCAGAGATACCACCAGAAAACCAACCCAACGAACACCGCCACGGTATTGAGCCGCATCCGGCGACCCAGGATCCATGGGTGTGATCAGATTCCCCTCCAGAATGTTGATGGCCGTGAAGACGATGGGAACCAGCAGCGCCCGGCCGGTGTCCTCGAACGTCAGGAACGCCGCCAGGGTCAGGATCATGGTGTTGACCAGGCCGCCCGATATACGGGCACGAAATTGAGCACCCCCGCCACCACCCCCCACAGCACCGGATTGGGCATGCCCACCAGCGCCAGGGCCACACCGGTGGCAATGCCGACCCCGGTATTGATCATCGTGGTGACACGAGATAAGTCGAGACCTGCGCCTGGGTCTCGCGCACGATGCGCACCGCGGTTTTTTTGTCCTTCAGCTGGGGAAGCACCGCCACCAGCTTGTGCAGAAAGAGGTCGCCGGAGGCCAGCAGGAAGTAGGTCAGGAAGATGACGACCAGGGCCGTACTCAGACGCCGCCGTGGTTCCGCCGAAAAGCTGCTGCGTCAGACTGGGTCCCTTGATCTCGACCTCAGGCGTTTTCTTGTCCAGATCGGTGGCCTGCTCGACCTGCTCCGCCGCCTTGGTCACCTTCTCCACCGGCTGGCGCAGCGGCTGGATACGTCGTTGGATCGTGGCCATGCTCTCGGGTGCCCGCGCCACCCATGCGGTCGCCGCCGGGGTAAGGCGATAGGTGCCGAACCCCAGGACACCCAGGAGCACGACGATGACTATTCCGGCACCCAGCGGCTCGGGGATCCGGAGGCGATTGCGGAGCAGGCGCACGAGTGGGCTCAGGAGAAGGTTCAGCAGGATGGCCAGGACGATCGGGAGTAAGAACGCCGGGGCGAGATGCAGGGTGTAGAGCACCGCGAGGAGCGCGAGAAGCACCAGCGAGACATGGCGCGCGTCGGCATTTTGGCCCAGCATCCCGCGATTCCTCCTCATTCGCCGTCGGAGCCAGGTTAGTCGGCTCGGGCGGGCCGCCCGATTCTCTCCGACCGAAGGCAGGTTCGCTCGTTGTCCGGCTCGCTCCTCTGGCCCGTCTTGAGTCATCTATGGCTCGCGGAAGAGGTGACCTCTTGTCCCTCACAGCCCAGAGACGCTAAGGTTACCCCGGCCGCTGCGTCGGTACCGTGTCCCGGCACACTTCGCCTCCCTGAGCCCGGAATAGAGTAGCATGCCGCGACTCTGGCAAACGATCGTCTCGATCTGGGCCTGGCTGGTTCTGGTCGCCTGCATCCTGCTCTGGTTTCCCGTGCTCGTGGTCGTTCGGCTGCTCACCGCGCCATTCGACCGGGGCCGCTACATCCCGGGCCTGATCTTCCGGAAGATCGGCCCGGCCATGGCGACCCTGAATCCGCTGTGGCGCTTCCGCTATTCCGGCCCGCTGCCGAAGGATCCGCGCCGGCCCTTCGTCGTCGTCTCCAATCACGAATCGTTCACCGACATCCTCCTGATCAGCCATCTGCCTTGGGAGATGAAGTGGCTTTCCAAGGCCGAGCTGTTCCGGATTCCGATCATGGGCTGGATGATGTGGCTGGCGGGCGACATTCCGGTCAAGCGCGGGTTCGGCCCCAGCGCGCTCGAGGCGATGGCGCGCTGCCGGAAGGCGCTCGCCAACCGGGTTTCGGTCATGATCTTTCCGGAAGGTACCCGGTCGAAGACCGCCGAGCTGCTCCCGTTCAAGGATGGCGCGTTCCGCCTGGCCATCGAGGCCGGCGTGCCGATTCTGCCGCTGGCGGTGTCGGGCACGGGCACCGCACTGCGCAAGCACGACTGGCGTTTCGGCCGGTCGGTGGCGGAGGTGCGGGTGCTCCCGCCGGTCGAGACCGCCGGGCTGACCCTGGCCGATGTTCCCGCGCTCAAGGCGCGGGTGCGAGACCATCGTCGAGGCCCGCGAGCGCTGGCCGCATCCAGGGGTTGAGGGAAAGCAACGCTTTCAGTCGCCCAGGTCGCCCGGCGCGCGGACCCGCCCGACCGCGCCCGCCAGCGCCAGCAGCGTCAGCAGGTAGGGCAGCATCAGGAAAAGCTGGTAGGGAGCCTCGAGCCCCAGCGCCTGGAAGAGAAACTGCAGTGCGGTGGCGACGCCAAAGAGCAGCGCGCCGAGAGCAACCCCGCCCGGATGCCAGCGGCCCAGCACCACGATCGCGATCGCCACGTAACCGCGACCCGCGGTCATCCCCTCCGCGAACGTGCCCACCTGAGCCAGTACCAGGCTGGCTCCCGCCAGGCCCGCAAACCCGCCGCCCACGATGGTCGCCCCCGTACGAATCAGCTTGGTTCGAACACCGGCTGCGCGAGCCATCGCGGCACCTTCGCCGGTGGCCCGCAGCGCCAGGCCTAGCCGGGTGCGAAAGAGGACCCACCAGACCATCGGCACGCCGAGCAACGCAAGGTAGGTCGGCGCCGGCTGGTCGAAGAGCGCCGGGCCCAGCACCGGAATCTGTGAGAGGCCCGGAATGGCGATGGCGGGAGAGTGGGGATGGTGAGGCCGGCACCGCCCGTCCCGTAAGCTTGCCGGTAGATGGTGCCGGTGAGCCCCACGGCGGCCAGGGTAATCGCGGTGCCGGTGATGATCTGGTCGGCGCGCGCGCCGATCGCCAGCGTCGCGAAGACCGCCGCCAGCAGCATGCCGGCAACGATCGCGCACGCGAGCCCGCTCCACGGGCCCCAGGCGGTGGCTCCCAGCGTGGCGGCGAGCGCACCCGCCAGCATCATGCCTTCGATGCCGAGGTTGATGACGCCGGAGCGCTCGGTGATGGTTTCGCCGGTGGCCGCGAACATCAGCGGAGTGGCCACCCGGACTGCGGCGGCCAGAAACCCGGCAACGAGCGCCAGGGAGTCCATTATCCTGCGGCCTTGCTCGGGGCTATCCGCTTTCTCACAGCTGCCCGGAGGCTGGTCCACCCGCCTCGCGGCGCCGTAGCCAGCAGGGCCACGATGATGATCACCGCCTCGACCACGTACACCGCGACAGCGGGGACGCCGGCATCCCGCTGCATCGCGCCCGCGCCCGCTTGAAGCGCGCCGAACAGAATTCCTGCCACCACAATCCCCATCGGATGCAGGCCGCCCAGCAGGGCTACCGCAATGCCGGTAAAGCCGTAGCCGGGCGACAGGTTCTGGAACAGGGCGTACGATACGCCGCTGATCTCGACTCCCCCGGCCAGTCCTGCGATCGCGCCCGAAAGCAGGAGGGCCATCGCGCCCATGCGTTGGCTGTCGATCCGGCCGCTAACTTCCGCCGCACGAGGGCCCAGGCCTACGGCCCGGAGTCGGAAGCCCCAGAGCGTCCTGGCGAAGACAAACCACAGGACCAGTCCGCCGGCCAGCGCGAGGGCCAAGCCGGCATGCAGCCGGGAACCGGGAAGCAGGGGTAGTCGCGCCGCCTCCGCGATGGCGTCGCTCTGGGGGTAGATAGCCCTCGCTCCTGCAGCGGCCCTGGACCATGAGGCTCACCAGGGACACAGCGACGAAATTGAGCAGCAGCGTGCTGATGACCTCGAGCACACCGAACCGGAGCTTCAGCCAGACCGGAACTGCCACCCACGCGAGACCCGCGATTGCCGCGGCCAGGAGAAGGGTCCGCGAGGCGACGGGGCCAGGTGCCCGGCCATGTGCAACCCGACCCATGTGGCCGCGATAGCGCCGGCGTAAAACTGGCCTTCGGCCCCGATGTTGAGCGCTCCGCCGCGGAACGCGATCGCGATGCCAAGCCCAATCAGGATCAGCGGCACCGCACGCACCAGCGTGCCGAGGTAAAGAATCCCAGGAGCCGAAGGCGCCCATCCACAGGGCACGGAGCCCGGCCTGCGCATCGAAGCCGGCGGCTTCCAGCCAGCAGAGAACGGCCAAACCCAGGATGACGGCTGCGAGAGCCCAACGCAGTTTCATCAGCCGCTTCGGTCCGGAGCATCATGGCGCCGATCTCGGCCCGTGAGGCACCCGGAGGAGCTTCGGTCATCACGCCCCGGGTCACGACAATGATCCGGTCGGCCAGGTGGATGACTTCGTCGAGATCGGCGGAGTGGAAGAGGACTGCGGCGCCCGCCGCGGCCGCGGACCTCAGGCGGAGGTGGATGGCGGTGGCGGACCTGATGTCGAGACCGCGGGTTGGATTCTCCGCCACAATCACCGCCGGAGATCGGGAGAGCTCCCGCGCCACAATCAGCTTCTGCTGGTTGCCGCCGCTCAGCGCGGCCGCGCGTGCGCGGGCCGGCGCCGCTATCTCGAGGTCTCGAATCAGCTCGGCGGTTTGGGCTTCGGCTTCGCGCCAGGCGATCCGGCCGCCATGGACCCAGGGCCCTTCGTCACCCAGACCCAGCACAACGTTCTCGGTGAGACTGAAGGCCGGGATCAGGCCCTCCGTCGTGCGGTCTTCCGGGATGAATCCCACGGGCTGGGCGACCTGGAGCTTGCCACGGAGCGGCACGATGCGGCCGGCGACGGCACGCAGCAGCTCCCGCTGGCCGTTGCCTTCCACCGCTGCAATTCCGACGATTTCGCCGGCGCGGACCGAAAGAGAGCTGCGGCGGATGGCGATCCCATATCCGCTTTCGCGAGAGACCTCCAGTGCATCGAGACGAATCGATTCCCGAGAAGGGCGCCGCACGGAGGTTCGACGCCTCCCCGGGAGAGAGGAACCGGTCACCACCGATCATCGCATGGGCCAGCGAATCCACCGAGTGGCCGGGAACCGGCCCGGCGAACGTCACGGAGCCTTGCCGCAGAACCGTGACCCGGTCGGCCGCGCGGAGCGCTTCATCGAGCTTGTGAGTTATCAGGACGGCCGACCCGCCCGCGGCGGCGAAGGATCGGATCATCTCCAGCAGCAGCTCCGCTTCCGCCGGGGCGAGCACGGCGGTCGGCTCATCCAGCAGGAGTATTCGGGTCTCGCTGGCCAGAGCCTTGACGATCTCCAGCCGCTGCTTCAGCGACACCGAGAGCCGGCCGGCCCGCTGGTCAGGATCGAGTGGCAGACCCATGCGCTCGCTCAGCAGCCTGGTGCGCTCGCGCATCTCGTGCGGCACGACGGGCCAGCCGGCCGCCAGGGCCACGTTCTCAGCCACGGTCAGCGCCGGCACCGACGTGAAATGCTGGTGCACCATGCCGATGCCCAGGGCCCGGGCAACCCGGGGAGTGGCTATCCGCCGCGTCACGCCGTCGACGCGAATCTCTCCGGCATCGGGACGTACCAGCCCATAGGCGACATGCATCAAGGTGGACTTGCCGGCGCCGTTCTCCCCCAGCAGCGCATGCACCTCCCCCGGGGCTAATACGAAATCGACCCCGCGCAGAGCGTGCACGGAGCCGAATCGTTTGTGGATGCCGGCAAGCTCGAGCACCGGAGTCACATCAGAGTCCGGTGGGGTGATCGTGGAAGTCCCATTCGAGATCGAACTGGTCCGCCAGATGGGAGGCCATCGCCTGGACGCCCAGCGTTTCGGTGGCGTAGTGGCCGGCATAGATGACGTTGAGCCTCACTCCATGGCGTCGAAGTAGGTGTGGTGCGGGCCTTCGCCGGTGATGAAGGTGTCGAGGCCAGCGTCGCCGGCCGCGGCGATCATGCTGCCGGCGGCGCCGGTGATGATGCCGATGCGGCCTGGCTTCTCCGGCCCTCCTGGGATCAGTGTCGCGCTGCCCTTCAGGGTGTGCAGGACGCGGTCGAGCTCCAGGGCCAGCGCTTCACGGGTCGCCAGACTGGCGGGCCGTGTCCCCACGCTCCGATCGCGACGCCACGGTAGTTCCCGAACCAGCCTTCCACCCTGATGCCCAGTCGCTCGGCCAGCACCGCGTTATTGCCGACTTCCGGGTGAACGTCCAGCGGGTTGTGGGCGGCATACAGTGGAATGTCGTGGTCCAGGAGCGCCGACAGCCGCCGGTACCTGCGGCCGGTAACCGGCACATTGCCATCCCAGAACAGACCATGATGAACCAGAAGCAGCGGCGGCGGCTGTCTGGCTCCAGCGTGGCGATGACGCCATCGATCGTCGCCTGGGAGGCATCCACCGCTGCCACGATCCCGCCGATGCTACCGCTGTTCTCGACCTGGAGGCCGTTGATCGCGTTCGGCTCGTCAGGGATCTCCCTGATCCGGAGATACTCGTCCAGATAGTCCGCGACGTCGGGTAGCGGAACACCGGGACTCATTTCAGGCTCTGAGCTGTGCGCCGAGTATCGCGAGGTGGCCGATCGGGATCCGTGGTCGCGCCGCTTCCATAGTGGCCGGGCGGGGCGCGGCTATCAGAGTCCCGGCAACCATCGAGTCGGCTGCGGCGCGCATCCGAGCCTTCAACTCGGGTGAGACGAGGCTGTCGAGACGCGGGTTGGGGACGTAGCTCACTACGCCGCTCTCCAGCCCGAAGACCTCCACCCGGGGGTAAACCGTCCCGAGTGAAACTCGGAGGCCACCAGAAGAAAGGCGTGCGGAAGGTCGATCACAGCACTACCGAGGACCCGGTCGGCTGCCAGGGTCGATTGGTCGGCGTTGGCACCGAAGACGTACACGCCGGGCTGTTCCTTGGCGGCCTGGAACAGGCCGAGTGCCGCGGCATCGGCGTTGTGGTGGAACATGTCGGCCCCGACTCGCATGAGCGCCAGTGCCGCTTCCCGCCCGGCGGCCGCATCGTCGAAGCTGTTGAGGTAAATCTCCCGGCTCTCAGCCTTTGAATTGACCGCCTTGGCGCCATTAACCCAGCCCTGATAAGCGGCTTTGATCGGGGGTAGTTCGATGCCGCCGATGAAGCCGAGCACATTGCTCCTGGTCAGCCCGCCCGCCACCATCCCGGCCAGGTAGCTCGCCTCCTCCAGCCGGAAGATGAGGGGAGCCACGTTGCCGTGGGCCCGGCGGCCGGATGTGACGATGAATACGGTTTTCGGATATTCGGACGACACCCGCTCGGCGGCGTCCTGGAACTCGAACCCGTTGGCGAAGACCAGGTCATAGCCCTGGGCGGCATAGGTCCGGAGCGCCTCGGTCTGCTCGGCTGGGGTCCGGGCCTCCACGTGGCTGACCTGGACACCTAGCGAGTCACGGATTCGTTGCAGGCCTTGGTAGGCTGCCGAATTCCAGGCGGCATCGGCAATCGAGCCTGGAGTGATGAGCCCAACCCGCATTCCAGAAGCAGGGGGCGAGGAGCACGAGAGAAGTGCCATCGAGAGCACAGTATAGCAGCAACGGACGAGCACTACGTTAATAGTTGGCACGTTGGCGTGATTTGGTACCTCCAGGATGCAACAAGTGCGTCAAACTTTTGATTTCCACACACTTAGCTGAATTATCAACTATTGTGGGGAATTGCCACCGCCCTCCCGCGCTGCAGCGTCCATCTTTACTTCTCCAGTGATCCGGGCACCCTCAATGATCGAGATTCGGGGCGTCAGGATGTCTCCCGCTACCATCGCGGTTGCCTGGAGCTCCACCCGTTCGCGGGCGTGAATGGCTCCGCTCACCTGCCCGGCAATGACAGCCTCCTGGGTATGGAGGTCGCCCTCGATGACGGCGCCCTGCGCCACCAGTATCTGTGCGCCGACTCGCACTGTTCCGCGCACTCGTCCTTCGACCCGCACCACACCTTCTGTCTCCAAGTCGCCTATTACTGTCATATCGCTGGCGATAATGGAGAAGGGTATCTGGTCGGTACGCCGCCGCCTCAGCTCGTTGCCCTCTTCGTCCCGCGCGGCACTGCTGAAGATCCCCATCAGCGCCCCTCCTTTACCATGGTCTGCGGGTCCAGCGACTGACCCTGCTGGCGAATTTCGAAGTGCAGGTGGGGCGCCGTCGATCGCCCGCTATTGCCGGTGAGGCCGATGACCTCACCTGGGGCCACTGTGGCATCAGCTGTCACTACGATGCGCGAAAGGTGTCCGTACATGGTTTGGTACCAGCCGCGTGTTCCAGCAGGACGAAGAGGCCATACTCCGGGTCCTCGCCGGCTTGCCCCACAATGGCACCGCCAGAGGCTCGTACCAGGCTCCCGACCGAGACCGCGATGTCGATCCCTGGGTGGGCCTCCTCGCGACCACCAGCCTTCACCTGACCCCGGGTGATGTAACCTGTCTCGTCCAGCGGCCAGTACTGCGGAACACCGATTCCGGGATTCAGGGGCGCTGGCCCCGAAACCAGCCGGGCTCGAATCGGAGGAGCGACAGGCAAGGACGACGTGATCGTCAGCCGATCACGGACGATCTCGCCACCCATCATCTGGCGAACCTGAGCATAACGAGATTCTGCGCTGTCGAGCGCGGCCGAAAGCTCGCGAACTCTCGCGTTCTCGGCCTCAGCCGGGATAGCTCCCGCTCCATGCCCGGGACGCGCGCTGCTGCCCTGACCATGGGTCCGTAGAGCACTACCAGCAGCAACAGCAGCACCGCCACCAGCGCCAGCAACCAGGCCCCGAGACGAAGAGTCCAGAGTCGAATTCGGAAGGTGTGCGTCTTCGTCGTGCCGTCTCTCTGGATCAGGACGGTGACGGAGCGCGAACGGCTCTTCATCCTGCGAACGGCTCGCCCAGGATCAGCTCGAGCACGCGAGCGAGATCGTCGTTGGAGTAGTAGCTGATGCTGAGGAACCCACGGCCGCGCCGCCGGGCGGTGACTCGGACATCAGTGCCCAATCGCTTTCGCAACGCGTCTTCGATTCGCCGGACCTCTCCCGTGGGCATCTTCTGTGGAGGACGTGGCCGGGCGCCGTTGTCGGTGCGACCGGCGCCGCAGCGGCAGGCGACTCTCCCCGAGCCCGCGCTTCGGTATCGCGAACAGACCAGCCCTCGGCCACCGCTTCTCTCGCCAGGCGAAGGATCTCTGACTCCTTCTCTACCGCGAGCAGGGCCCGGGCATGACCCTCGGAAAGCTTCCCCTCCTGAACCAGCGTCTTCACCTCCTCCGGCAGCTTCAGCAGGCGGAGGAGGTTGGCCACGGTTGAGCGATTCCGTCCCACCAGACGGGCGATCTCCGCCTGGGGAAGTTTGAACTCAACGCCCAAGCGCTGATATCCCGCCGCCTCATCAATGGACGTCAGGTCGTCGCGCTGAAGATTCTCGACGAGAGCAAGTGTCAGCAGGGTCTGATCATCGACCTCCTTCACCACCGCCGGGATCTTCGCCCACCCCAGACGCTGGATCGCCCGCCAGCGGCGTTCGCCGGCAATAAGCTCGAACTTTCCTTTCCGTGCGCGTACGATGACCGGCTGCAGCAGGCCGGATGCTTCGATCGACGCTGCCAGCTCGGCCAGACTGTCTTCGTCTACATGGGTGCGCGGCTGATACGGGTTGGGCAGCACGCTCCCGATGGGAAGCTCCCGCAGTGAGCCAGAGGCCTCGGCCTGCTCTCGGGATACGGCACCGAGCAGGGCCTCGAGACCTCGTCCCAAACGCTTCGTCTCGCTCATGTGGTTACCTCTGGGATGGGGGCCGGCGCCTCTTCGACGACGCCTGGACTCTCGATTCGGCGCATCAGTTCCTGGGTAACTGCCAGGTAACTCTTGGCACCCACAGACTGAACGTCGTACAGAAGAATGGGCTTCCCGAAACTCGGCGCTTCTGCGAGCCGCACATTCCGCGGGATCGGTGTCATGAAGACCTTGGCGCCAAAGTACTCCTTTGCATCCTCCGCCACCTGCCGGCAAAGGTTCAAACGCGAGTCGTACATGGTCAGAAGCACACCGCTTATCGCCAAGCCTGGATTGAAGTTCTGCTGTACTAGGCGGATGGTGTTAAGAAGCTGCGAGATGCCCTCCAAGCCGTAGTACTCGCACTGGATCGGGATCAACACCGCGTTGGCCGCCGCCAGCACATTCAGGGTCAGCAAGCCAAGCGATGGAGGGCAATCAACGACGATGTAGTCGTATGAGTCCTGTAACCCCTCGAGTGTGTGCCGAAGGATCGCCTCGCGAGCATCGCGATCCACCAGCTGCAGCTCGGCGCCAACGAGGTCCTGTGTCGCGGGCAGCACGGACAGAAAAGGGAGCGCGCTGATGGAAAGGATCGATTCTACCGCAGGCCGCCCTTCGACTAGGGACTCGTAAAGCGAGAGCTCAACCGTCTCCTTGGCTATGCCGACACCGCTCGTCGCATTGCCCTGAGGGTCGGCATCGAGGAGGAGAGTGCGCCTCTCCGCCATGGCGAGAGACGCCGCGACATTGACGGCGGTCGTGGTTTTCCCCACGCCACCCTTCTGGTTCGCAATTGCTATGACATGGGCCATGGGCGCTGGTTAACCTCTAAGTTGGTTTAACACAGTCACTTACTGTCTAAACGAAACAACGGTGATCTAAGCTGGAGCCGAGAAGGCATCGGGGGAGACAGACGAATATATGATGTTGCGCGTACTGTGCAATCTCCTGCGCGCGGTTGGCTTCGTCTTTTCAAGTGTCGAGTGGAACTGGGACGCGTCCTGGCGGCGAATGACGGCACGCCATCACGGCCCTCGGGCGAGGGATCGTGTCTCGGGGTGAGGCGTTTGGTCTACCGGCGCGGAGAGTGACGACCATCCTGGGCCTCCTCTCACCGTTCTACTGTTCACCACAAAGAGACGAAGGGTTCCTCGTCCCTTCGTGTGAAGCCGACAGATCTCGACGCGAGCAAGGGGCTCAGGCGCTGAACAGCATTAACCCTGACCGTCGGCGGCTCTAGCGGAGCAGGGACGGAACTGCCGCACCAGAGGCTCACGTCTCGTCCCTGCCTAGAGACGGTCTCTTCGCAACTAGCTAACGACAGCGCTGTCCATTTATCGAGGGGAACTCTCAGTTACCACGAGGGACAGCAAGCGAGATCTGGACGTGCCCTCATTCGGATCCCTTGGGAGTGGAGAGACGGTCAGTAGCTACGATTAGAGTTTCACGTGAAACGGATGGGAGGGTCTCGAGGGCGGGCGTCATGCGCGTCCGGAAGGAGCCTTGAAGTGTTTCACGTGAAACGGGAGGGAGCCGCGGCCCGGGATCGCCAGCGCGTGACCTCGAGGATCAGGCTGTGCAGGTCGCTCGGGGAGATCCCAGGGATCCGGCTCGCGCGGCCGAGAGTCTCCGGGCGCTGCGCGTGAAGCCTTTCCCTTGCCTCAAAAGCGAGCGTTGTGAGCTCTCGGTACTCGAGGTCTGGCGGGATGGGGAACTCTTCCATTTGGGTTAGCTTCGCCGCCGCCGATCGCTCGCGGGCCAAGTATCCGGAATACTTGAATTCGATGTCGGCCCATCCAGCCTGATCGTGGGACCGCTCAATGCCGACGCTGCCGAGTAGGGCCGTCAGAGGAACGCCGGGACGCCGAGCCAGATCGGAGACCCGAATCGGCTCTGTGATACAGGACGAGCCGCATCCTTCAAGGATCGGATTGGCGAGGTCGGGTGAGATACTGGTTGCTTGCGCGATGGCCTGAACCCACTCTTCGTCTCGGAGTCTGACCTCAGCCAATCTGCAGCTCCTCCTGGGTCAGGGTGCCGAGTCGTTCGGCGATGGGCACCAGCCGTCGGAGCGCGTTGTCTTGCCGCAGAAGGAGTCGGTACTCGGATCGCGAGGTGAACAACCGGTAAGGCTCATCGACCCCCCTCGTCACGAGATCGTCGGTCAGTACCCCAATGAAGGCTTCGTCGCGTCGGAGTACGATGCTCTCGAGATCCAAGGCCCGAGCCGCCGCGTTGATTCCAGCGACTGCACCTTGTCCTGCCGCCTCCTCGTATCCTGTCGTTCCGTTGACCTGGCCTGCCAGGAAGAGTCCCGGGAGATGTCTCGACTCGAGAGTCGGGTGGAGCTGAGTGGGGGGGAAATAGTCGTACTCGATAGCATAGCCGGGCCTGGTCATGAGCACCTGCTCGAGGCCGGGTACGCTACGCAGGAACTCCAGCTGTACCGAGGGAGGGAGTGATGTCGAGAGACCGTTAACGTACATCTCCGAGGTATCGAGTCCTTCGGGCTCGAGAAACACCTGGTGGTGTTCCGCAGCCGGAAATTTCAGGACCTTGTCCTCGATGGAGGGACAGTACCGTGGTCCTCGTCCGCTGATCGCACCGCCGTACAGCGCCGATTGCTGAAGATGCCGTAGAACGATCTCCTGGAGCGCAGGGCCTGTGTGGGTCAGGTAGCAGGGTCGCTGCTCGGGATGACTCGCCCGGTGGTAGAACGAGAACCAGAATGAACCGGAGTCTCCGTCCTGGCGCAGCAAGCGTGACAGGTCCACAGAGCGTCCATCGATGCGCGGTGGGGTGCCTGTCTTGAACCGTTTGACTGCGAGGCCAAGCTCGTCGATCTGCTGCGCTATTTCGGTGGCTGGAGCCTCCCCAGCTCTGCCTGCGGGTACCTGGGTATCCAGTCCGAGATGAATACGACCGCGCAGAAATGTTCCAGCGGTGAGTACGACGGCAGCGCCCCTGTATGTGCGACCGTCCAGCGTCACGACACCATTGATACAACCTCCGGACACCACGAACTTAGCGACCGTTCCCTGGGCGAATTCCAGATTGGGCTGCCGCTCCAGCAATGAACGCACGGCCCGGCGATAGAGCCCGCGATCGCACTGCGCTCTGGGGGACCACACTGCCGGGCCCTTGGACTTGTTCAACATTCGAAACTGGAGCCGGGACAGATCAGTCGCGTGGCCCATGACCCCGCCGAGTGCATCCACCTCACGGACGACGGTACCCTTGGCGATCCCGCCGATAGCGGGGTTGCACGACATCTGGCCTATGGTCTCGAGGTTCTGGGTCAGCAGGAGCGTTCTAGCTCCCCGCCGAGCGGCGAGGGTGGCGGCTTCGGCGCCGGCGTGGCCGCCGCCGATCACGATGACGTGGTAACGATCCATAGGCGGTGAATCTATTGGAAATACCTGGTGGTGGGGACTGATGACATTATTGCGACATCAACGAGGCACTGATACGGACATGCGAGATTGACGCAGTCTACTCGATCATTTCTCCCAGTCGGGTAATACGAGTAACCTGGCCAGCCGGCACCACCAGGTGCTTGTGGTCGCTCCGGATCCCGAACTTGGCGCTCTTGCGAACGTACTCCTCCTTGGACCCGCCCCCAGCCGCGGCATCGTGCACCCCGACATCCAGCATGAGTACCCCGCGTTCATCCTCGCTGTCGTACCGCCCCACGTAGGTCAGCGCCCCAGTGGTCTCGACCACGACCGTGACCCCGTGCAGCTCCGCGTGACCAGGGTGAAAAACGTGACCCGACATTGCGGCCTAGACCGTGGCGCCGAAGAACCGGTCGAACGCGGCGGTGAGGTCGGTGGCGATTGCCTGGGGTGAACGACCCTCGATCTGATGGCGATGGACAAAATGGACTACCTCGCCGTCCCGCAACAGCGCCATGGACGGGCTGCTTGGCTGATACTCGCCGAAGAACTGCCGGGCACGGGCTACGGCATCCACGTCTTGGCCGGCGAAGACAGTCACAACCTGTTGGGGTACAACGTTGTGCTTGAGGGCTAGGGCCAGCGCCGGCCGGGCATTCCCAGCGGCACACCCGCAGACAGAGTTCACGAAAACCAGCATGGACCCCTTCTGGTCGCCCAGGGCTGCATCTACCTCGGCTGCGCTGGTGAGCTCCCTAGCGCCGAGGCGGGTGACTTCGGCCCGCATAGGGGCGACGAGCGTGGGATTGTACGGCATCTGTGTTCTTCCTTATGTAGCATGAGTGATTGGGATCTACCGGCTTAAACACCTTCCCTCGTTTCCTCGTTCCCCCGTTCCGCTACTCCGTCGAGATCACTGCGTCGGGCTGATCCAGCGCCGCCTTCATGGCATGCCACGAAAGGCTGGCACATTTGACCCGAATGGGGAACTCGGAGAGGCCGGAAAAAGCCGCCAGCTTGCCAAGGGACTCCACTTCGGCCTGCTCCATCGAGCCGGTGACTAGCCGATGGAACCTCTCGAACAGAGCCTCGGCCTCCTCACGGGTCTTACCCTTAACCGCGCTGGTCATCAGCGAAGCCGAGGCCTTGGAGATAGCGCAGCCCGAGCCCTGGAAGGCGGCATCGTTGATCACGCCGTCCTCCACCCTGAGCCACACCGTCAACCGGTCTCCGCAGAGCGGATTGTTTCCTTCCACTCGGCGGTTGGCGTTCTCCATCCGCCGGAAGTTCTGGGGAGCGCGATTGTGGTCCAGAATCAAGTCTTGGTACAGCGCGCTAAGAGTCGCCATCAAGCAAACATCTTCTTGACAGTCATCAGACCATCGACCAGGGCATCGACTTCCGCCCGAGTATTATAGAAGGCAAAGGAGGCTCGGGCGGTCGCCGGCACGCCGAAGCGCTCCATCACTGGTTGGGCACAGTGATGCCCAGCCCTTATGGCGACCCCTGCGTCGTCGAGAACGGTGCCTATGTCATGGGGGTGCACGCCCTCAAGCACGAATCCCAGCACGCCTGCCTTCTCACGCGCTGTGCCGATCAGCCGGATTCCCTCGATCTGACTCACTCGCCCAGTGGCGTAGTCCAAGAGATCCCTCTCCCAGGTGGCAATGGCATCCAGGCCTAACTCGTTCACGTAGTCGAGTGCGGCGGCGAGGCCCATCACCTGGGCGATCATCGGAGTGCCGGCCTCAAACTTGGCCGGCAGCGGAGCCCATGTAGACCGCTGTAGCGTTACCGTCGCGATCATGTCACCACCGCCCTGGTATGGCGGCATGCGTTCCAGGAGGGCTTCTCTACCGTAGAGTACCCCGACACCGGTGGGTCCGAAAATCTTGTGACCGGAGAACACGAAGAAATCGCAACCCAGATCCCTGACGTCCACCTGGAGGTGCGGTGCCGACTGGGCACCATCAACGAGTACCGGAATACCTCGAGCGTGCGCCAACGCGACCAGCCGCTTTATCGGGTTTATGGTACCTAGCGCATTTGAGAGATGAACCACGGCGACTAGGCGAGTACGGTCTCCCAGCAGCCGTTCGAATGCATCCACGTCCAGCTCCCCTTCATCGCTGATTGGCGCCGCACGAAGAGTCGCCCCCGCCTGCTCACAGAGCAGCTGCCAGGGAACGATGTTGGAGTGGTGCTCCATTGCTGTTATAACAATGTCGTCACCCGGCTTCAGGTGGGTTCGCCCGTAGGTCTGCGCGACGAGATTGATGCCTTCCGTCGTACCACGGGTGAAGATGATCTCTCGGCTGGAATGGGCGTTGAGGAAGCGGGCGACCTTTTCCCGCGCTTCATCGTACGCCACCGTCGCCCGCTCGCTCAGGTAGTGCACCCCACGGTGGATATTGGCGTTCTCGGTGGTATAGAATCGGGTGACCGCGTCGATGACCACTTGAGGCTTCTGACTGGTAGCGGCGTTATCGAGATAGACGAGGGGCTTTCCCCGAACCCGCTGGCGGAGGATGGGGAAGTCTTCCCGGATGCGGGCTACATCAAGCGGCGGAGGCGGGGAGGCGGGGAGGCGGGTAAGCGATTGCAGCGGCAGAGGCGATTCCGACCGGCGCAGTTGCTGCCCCGCTTCCCCGCCTCCCCGCTGTCCCCGCTCACATCTCCCCCAGACGTTCGCGGACGAGCCGGTCCAACTCATCTCGCACCGGCTCCAGGACCACCTCTGAGGTGACCTCGGCGGCAAAGGCATAGGTCAGGAGCCGTTGCGCCTTCTCCGCAGGGACTCCTCGGCTTCGGGCATAGAAGAGAGCGACATCGTCCAGCCGGCCAACGGTGGCGCCGTGGGTGCACTTCACGTCATCGGCGAAGATCTCGAGTTGGGGCTTGGTATCCACCTTGGCCGCGTCGCTAAGCAGCAGATTTCGGTTGGTCTGCTTGGCGTCGGTCTTCTGTGCCTCCGGCTTCACGAACACCTTGCCATTGAACACGGCGCGGGACCGGCCGTCGAGCACACCCTTGTAGACCTCCCAGCTGCGGCAGTTGGGCTGGTCATGATAGATGGCCGTGTGGTTGTCCACCACCTGCTCGCCTCGGGTCAGATACAGCCCGTACATCAATGTCTCCACGTTCTCACCGTTCAGGCGGGCGTGGAGATTGTGTCGTGCCAGGGCGCCGCCCATAGCCAGAGTGAACGAGCGGTAGTGGCTGTCTCGTTGCTGCTCCACGTGAGTCAGTCCAACGTGGTAGGCTCGTTCGCTCTCGCGCTGAATCCGGGTGTGCTCGATCCAGGAGTTGGCACCGGCAACGACCTCGGTTACCGCATTGGTCCAGTAGCTCGCACCCTCCGCCAGGCTTACGTAGCTCTCGATCACCGACGCTCTGGCTCCCTGCTCGATTACGACCAGGTTGCGGGGATGGGTGACGCTGCCGGCCGCTTGGCGGGTGGCCACGAAGACCAGATGGACCGGACGGGTGAGGTCGGTGTTAGCGGGCACATGAAGGAACCCGCCATCGCGCATGAACGCAGTGCTGAGCGCGGTGAAGGGACTCGACTGGATGGAGGCGTGACGCGCCAGGTGCTTCTCCAGCATGGCCCCGTCGGCCCGAAGGGCTTCAGCCAGGCTCCCCGCTCGAACCCCGGCCGCGAGCTCCCCGGTGGAGCTGAGCGCTTCACTGTACCCGCCGTCCACGAACACGAGGGTGGTCCACTCCGGGTGCCCGAAGATGAACGGAGCGAGCTGCTCGCGGGTGACTCCATGCGCCAAGCCCGCGCCCTGGCGCCAGGTGCCCTGGGCGATCGGGGCGACGGGAGTGAAACGCCACTCTTCATCTCGCGCGGTCGGGAACCCGGTCGCTGCGAACCGGTCAATCGCGGCCTTCCGGACTGGCTCGAGCCAGTCAGGTGTCTCCGTAGCGGCCAACGAACCTCGCGATCCGAATTCCTGCAGGTAGGCTTTGCTCACGACGCAGCCCCTACCTCCTGCTCCAGCCACTCGTATCCTCTAGCCTCGAGCTCGTGGGCGAGTTCCTTGCCTCCGGACCGCACAATTCTGCCCGCCGACAAGACGTGCACCTGGTCAGGGACAATGTAGTTGAGGAGCCGCTGGTAATGAGTCACGATGATGGTCGCATTGTCCGGCTTGCGCAGCGCGTTGACCCCAGCCGCCACGATTCGAAGCGCATCGATGTCGAGCCCGGAGTCGGTCTCGTCCAGGATCGCCAGTTTGGGCTCCAGCACTGCCATCTGAAGAATTTCGTTGCGCTTCTTCTCACCGCCCGAGAAACCCGAATTCACTGCTCGGCTCATGATCTCGGGACCCCACTCCACCAGCTTGAGCTTTTCCTCGAGGCAGATCGAGGAAGTCCATCGAGTCGACCTCCTCCAGACCCTTGGCTTTGCGGATTTCGTTGTAGGCGGCCCGAAGGAAGTAGGCGTTGCTGATACCCGGAATTTCCACCGGGTACTGAAAGGCCAGGAATATTCCTGCCTGGGCACGCACCTCCGGGTCCATATCGAGGAGATCGTTACCCTCGTAGAGCACCTGACCGGCGGTTACCTCATAGGCCGGGTGACCGGCCAGCACCTGGGCCAACGTGCTCTTGCCGGACCCGTTAGGACCCATGACGGCGTGGACTTCACCGACGTTGACGGTGAGGTCGATGCCCTTGAGAATTTCCTTGTCTCCGGCACTGGCGCGGAGGCCTTTGATTTCGAGCAATGTCAATCTCCTTGAGTTGCTATGGGCTACGGGCCAGGCGCTATGGGTCGAAGCGGAGCAGCCCGAGAGAGCCCACAGCCTTCTTATCCGACGCTTCCTTCCAGGCTGATCCCAAGCAGCTTCTGCGCTTCGACGGCGAACTCCATCGGGAGCTCCTTGAAGACTTCCTTGCAGAAGCCGTTCACGATCATCGAGATGGCATTCTCGGTATTCAGGCCCCGCTGCTTCAAATAGAAGATCTGATCCTCGCCGATCTTCGAGGTTGAAGCCTCGTGCTCGACCGAAGCAGTGGAGTTCTGTACATCGATGTAGGGAAAGGTGTGCGCTCCGCAGCGGTTACCTATAAGCATGGAGTCGCACTGGGTATAGTTACGCGCGCCAGCGGCCTTCGGCAGCACCTTGACCAGCCCGCGATAGCTATTCTGCCCTTGACCCGCCGAAATGCCCTTGGAGACGATGGTGCTGCGGGTGTTCTTTCCCAGGTGGATCATCTTGGTGCCGGTGTCGGCCTGCTGCCTCCCGTTCACCACCGCCACGGAGTAGAACTCACCGACCGAGTTGTCTCCCTGGAGGATGACGCTCGGATACTTCCAGGTAATGGCGGACCCGGTCTCGACCTGAGTCCAGGAAATCTTCGAGTTAACCCCGACGCACTTCCCTCGCTTGGTCACGAAGTTATAGATGCCGCCCTTGCCCTGCTCGTCTCCGGCGTACCAGTTCTGCACCGTCGAGTACTTGATCGTTGCGTCGTCGAGAGCCACGAGTTCGACCACCGCGGCGTGGAGCTGATTTTCGTCCCGCTTGGGCGCCGTGCACCCCTCCAGATAGCTCACTGAGGCGCCCTCTTCGGCCACGATCAGGGTTCGTTCGAACTGACCCGTATCCGCCGCATTGATCCGGAAATAAGTGGACAGCTCCATGGGGCACCGCACGCCCTTGGGGACGAACACGAATGACCCATCGCTGAACACCGCGGCGTTCAAGGCAGCGAAGAAGTTGTCGCTAGCCGGCACGACCGAGCCCAGGTACTTGCGGACCAGTTCTGGATGCTCCCGCACGGCTTCACCGAAGGAGCAGAAGATGACCCCTGCCTCGGCCAGTTTGGCTTTGTATGTGGTGCCGACGGAGACGCTGTCGAAGATGGCGTCGACCGCTACCCCAGCCAGGAGCTTCTGTTCCGTCAACGGTATGCCGAGCTTCTGGTAGGTCTCCAGCAGCTTGGGATCGACATCGTCGAGGCTTCCCAGGGGAGTCTTGGTCCTGGGCGCAGAGTAATAGCGAAGCGCCTGATAATTGACGGGATCGTACTTGATGTTTGGCCACTTATGGGGCTCGCTCATTTTCAGCCAGCCCCTGTAGGCCTTGAGCCGCCAGTCGAGCAGCCACTCGGGCTCGCCCTTCTTGGCCGAGATGAGGCGGACGATGTCCTCGCTCAGACCCATCGGTGCTTCATCGGCTTCGATATCGGTCACGAAGCCGTATTTGTACTCTTTATTGACCAGGGTTTCGACCGACGAACTCATGCGCTCTCCTGTGACTGGGGCTCATCCGGCCCCGCTGCGGTGGCATTGAAACGCACCCGGTACTCACAGGCGCTGCAACCGCTCAAAATGTGCTCGTGGCGATCGACCTCCGCGCCCAGAGCGGCGGCAAGGAACCTGGCCTCCGCCGCACAGATCTCCGGAAACCGCTGGGCCACGGCTTGGATGGCACAGTTGTGCTCGATCAGGGTGCCCGTCTCTGCGGAGGCGGTACCCTCCGCCATGTAGCCTTCGTCGGATAGCAACCGCGTCACTGCGGCCATCCGTTGGGCCGGTGTCGCTCCGGCGAGCTCGTCCTGAAGCCGCCGTGTGAGTGCGTCGTACCGAGCCTCGAGCACCGCCACGGCCGTGGCACGACCCTCACGCTCAACCACGTGGTCGAGCAGCTCAGTCAGGGTAGCCTCGTAGCGACGCGGAAAGAGTGCCTCCCCTGCCGCACTCAACCGATACGCGAACGCAGGCGCCCCCACTCCCCGGTGCTGGCGCTCGTATTCGACAAGTGCTTCGGCCTCGAGTTCCTTCAGGTGATGCCGCACAGCATTGAGCGAGACGCCGAGCCTGCTGGCCAACTCCTTGGCGGTCAGCCGGTGCGCTCGCTTGAGCTGGATCAGAACCTGGCCTCGTGCTCCACTGAAGCTCAGCGAGAACGAGAGGGGTGCGCTGCCCGAAGGCGGGAATGCGGCTTCCATAGGAGGAAATCATAAGTGATTTAGTCGGAATTGTCAATTCGAGCAAGCAAATTGGTGCGAATTCGTAAGTATATCCCCGAAAGTGACTTAGTGCTTGCTATTCTAGGGAAGAAAGCCACGACGAACTGGCTTTTGGCACCAACAGCGGTATAGTAGTAGTATTTTATACCTCTTAAAGTGCGGTCATTGGGGCGCCACCGCTGGTCCATTGGGAGCGCATTTCACATATTTGGGCAGCGATCTGAGTCCACACCTACAATGGTGGCACCTCATGACCATCCACCGGATTCGACTCCTGGGTGACCCGATTCTGCGGGCCAAGTGCGAGCCGATCACAAAACCGCGCTCCACCGCGGTGCGGGTCATCATGGACGACATGCGGGAAACCCTCCGCGATTGGCAGTCGCGCTTCGGGAGTGGGAGGGCGATTGCCGCGCCGCAGATCGGGGCTCCGGTGAGGATGGTCTACGTTGAAATGGACCAACCCTGGACGCTGATCAACCCGGAAATCATTGATATCGGGAACGAAGATTTCGAGGTCTGGGACGACTGCTTCTCCTTCCCTAACCTGTTGGTCAGGGTATCCCGGGCTTACCGCATCCGGGTCAGGTATCAGGACCTGAAAGGAGAGTGGAGCGACATCGAGGTGGAGGGGGATCGAGCGGAGCTTCTGCAACACGAGATCGATCATCTCGACGGCGTACTGGCGGTCGATCGGCCACAGGGCCTCGACCCCTTCTGCCTGCGTGAAGAGTGGCATCGGCTTTACGGGCCGAACGGGAGATATGGACCGCCCGAGCCCAGATCCGCCACGTACGCCGGCCAGCTATAGCTGACGAGGCAGGTTTTTCGTGCGTCGGGATTGCTTCGGCGCTCGGCGCCCCTTCGCCTGTGGCTCAGGGCAAGCTCTCGCAATGACCAGGTAGCGCAGGGCAGCAGTCAAAACCACCTTCCCAATCTGACGAACACCGCCTCCCGTCCACCTTGCGTGAGCCCATACTCGAATCGGACCGGCCCCACCGGCGTCTCGGCACCGAGACCTGCCCGGGCGCCCGCGAGCCAGCCGTCGGAGCCAAGGATCTCTCCGCCGAGGGCGGAACGCCCGGCGGCCAGTTCTACCCTACCTACGAACGGCCCCTTCAAGGCGTAGGTCAGCAAGGCGCTGAGCACGAATTCCCGGTCACCTCGCCGCTCGCCGATATGAAGTCCCGGAAATCCGTCTTCACCGCCCAGCGGAAAGGTGGCCTGAAGCGGCAGCCGTTCACCCCAGCCGAGCCGAAGTCGAGGTTCAAGACGCAGGGCTCCGGTCCTGACCGAAACTTCTCCATCGAAGGCAGCACGATGATAGAGCCCAGCCCAGATCAGGTCTATGCCGAGCACTTGCCCACCCGAGCGGCCCGCCTTCACCCCCTGCGCGCTTACACCCAGGGTGGATCGGTTTCGTCCCGGCTCATGCCATGCATGTGCACTTAGGCCCAGCGCGACACGCCAGCCCGCCTTGAACGAGCGCTCCACTCCCAGGAAACCAAGCGCCTCTCGAGTGAAGGCGGTACCGAGCTCGTCGCCATCAGGGTCGAACCGCCGCACCGATTCCGTGGCCAGTCGAGTCGTGAAGGCAGGGTTCATCAGCTGACGCCCCAGCTGGTAGTTTCTTCGGAACCCGAGGTAGAGCTCCTTGCGAAACTCTCCCAGGAACAGGGCGGTGCTGCCTTCCAGCGCGAGGTCGAAGAGCCGACGGTCCACCGCTCCCACCCACATGCGGCCGCCAAGCTCGTTGTCATACGCGAGACCCAGCCCCGCCACTCTCCGCGGGGATCGCTGAACCGATACGTCGAAGGCGACCGAATCTCCGGCGCCGTACGGCGCCAACCAGACCGCTTGATACGCTTCCGAATTAGCGAGGTCACGAACCCTGCTCCGAAGCAGATCAGCATCCAGGCTGTCGCTCAATCCCAGCCCCAGAATGCGGCGGAGCGCGAGGCGCTCGGAGGCGTTGCTTTCCTCGATCGTCAGGCCGGCAACTCTGCTCGGCAGCGCCGGCGGGACGGGCTCCGGGCTCCGTGGAAGACATCGTGCCTTTGGGAGAGTCGTGTCCGCCGCTCCACTGCCACGGCGTATCAGCCGGTCCACGTTAGCGGCGGAAAAGTTGAGGCCGGGGAATCCTTCCACCGCCGGCCGCACCAGGACGTCTTCCGCATGCAGGGAATCAGTAGACTGCTGGAACAGGAAGCCCAGGAGCCGCTCCGCCAGCACGATCGGCGAGAACAGGTCGAGTGAATCGCTGGGGCGCTCGGTGGCGTCCGAAACGATGACCCGTTCGGCCCCCGCGGCCCGCGCCACCGCCACCGGGATATTCGCCACCAGGCCCCCATCGGCGAGAATGCGGCCGTTCAGTGACTCTGGGGCAAACACCAGCGGGACGGCAAAACTGGCCCGAACGGCGCGGGCCAGGTCGCCGGTGGCAAGCACCACCGGAGTGCGGTTGGCCAGATCTGCCGCAACCGCCCGGAAGGGGATCGGGAGCGAATCGAAGTTCCCTCGTGCGAGTAGATTACCGCGCAGCATCGCGGCATTGACCAGGGCATTGACCTCGGCCTCGCCTACCGCCGCGCTCTGGATGGTAAATCTCCGCCTGCCCTGCTCCCACACCACCAGGGGCTGAATCAGTCCCAGCGAGCGAGGCGCGCGCGGCTGATAGGTTCGAAAGAGGTCGGCAATCGGCAGGGTACGAGCCAGCGAGTCAATCTCCCGTCCGCTGTATCCGCTGGCATACATGCCGCCGATGACCGCCCCCATGCTGCTGCCCACGACGAGATCAGGGCGAATTCCCAGGCTATCGAGCACGCGCAGGACGCCGATATGGGCCAGACCTTTGGCGCCGCCGCCCGAAAGGACCAGCGCCGTTCTCCCCGGCCGGCAGGTTTGAGCCTCCGCGGGGGCGACAGCAAAGAGACAGAGGAGGAGAATGAGGAATCGGAGCATGCGAGAGCAAAATAAGGGTGCGCCAAGCCCTTGCGCGGCACCAGGACACTTCGTATACCTTTTCGAGAGTCCAGGTTCCAGTATGAACTCGGCGGAGGAGCCGCAGCAATGACCTATGTGATAGTCGAGGCCTGCATTGGGGTGAAGGACCGCGCCTGCGTGGATGTATGTCCGGTGGACTGCATCTACGAGGGCGAGGACCAGCTCTACATTCATCCCGACGAGTGCATCGACTGCGGCGCCTGCGAGCCGGAGTGCCCGGTGACAGCCATCTTCCCGGAGGAGGACGTTCCACCCGACCAGGCGCCATTCATAGAGAAGAACAAGGAAGTCTTCAATAGCGATACCCCGCCGGGCAGGCCGAAGAGGTAGAGGGCTATTGAGCTATGGCGCTATGGGCTATGGGCTGGCTCTGAGCCAGAACGACCCTCCTTGACATCACTGAGGAGGGTCGCTGGTTTATGGAGTAACCAATAGCCAATAGCGAGCAGCCAATAGCCCTGAAAGAAAGGAGCCCCGGGATCGTACTGCTTGGCCGCGACCCCGGAGCCGAAGTTTGGTAGGACCATCTGATCCGGCGGAGACCCATAGCAGGCCCGCCGCCAGAGAATAGAACGCGCGGCTCCGCCGGAAGGTTTCACCCCAGCGACTTCAGAAACTCGCGCAGACTGGCGGTGGTCTCCTCCGGCTGCTCCACCGGCGGGAGGTGGCCGGCTCCAGGAATGACGGCCAGCTGGCCGCCGGGTATCGCATCCGCCATGGCTCGCGCTTGGTCGGGTGGGGTGATGGTGTCGGCCTCGCCCACAACCACCAGTGTCGGTACACCGGCGAGCGTTGGAAGCAGCGATTCGCTCTCCTCGCGATCCCGCATCGCGGCCAGCGCCCCAACGATACCAGCCACCGGCGTGCCGGACATGAGTGTGCGAACCCTCTCGGCGACATCAGGTCGGCGGCTGAGTGTCGCCGGCGCCAGCATCCTGGGAAGCATTGAATCGGCAATGGCGCCCGCACCACGCTCTCGCGCGGTGGCAGCGGCCGCATCGCGGGCCCGGCGCACTTCGGGAGCATCCGCATCTGCCCGGGTATCCATGAGCACCAGCCCCCGGACTCTCGAGCGCCACTGTCGCAGAAACTCGAAGGCCACGTAGCCCCCCATCGATAGCCCACAGAGAACCACCTCATCCACACCCAGGACATCCAGCAGCGCGGCGAGGTCGGCGGCATAGATCGACATGCTGTAACCGAGATCCGGCGCGTCGGACTGGCCCATGCCGCGCAGGTCGACCGCAATGCAGCGGAACCCTTCCAGCGCTCCGATCTGCTCTCTCCAGATGGTGCGGTCCAGTGGGTACCCGTGCACGAACAGGACGGCAGGGCCCTCGCCTCGCTCTTCGACCGCGAGATTCACCCCGTGCACCGTGATGCGTTGCACATTCCGGGGGGAGTCGGGCCGAGCATTCAGGTATTCGCTAAATTCCTGCGGCACCGGAACCGGCCGGCCATCGCGATCGATGCAGACGAAGACGAACTCCGCGCTGGCGATGAGGGTGTCGTCTCGAACCCGTCGTGCGGTCTGACGCATCGTAAAGCTGGTTCGTCCATGATGGGTGAGCACCTGCTGAAAGCGAAGCACGTCGCCCGGGAAGGCGGCCGCCCGGTAATCGATGACCGTCTTGCGCAAGGCCGGCCAGGCGCCACTCCGGGTGAACACGTCCATACCGGGGCCACCTCGCAGCATCTCCCAGCGAGCCCGCTCGAACAGACTGAGGAATGAAGCCTGGTTCAGGTGGCCGAAGGCATCGCATTCGTCAGGGTAGACGACGAGGTCGATTTCGGGGATGGACATGGATCTAATATGCGGGAAGGACGGGAAAGGCGGGAAGGACGGGAATGGGAAGACGGGAAGGCAGATGTCGCCTGGAAATGATATCTTGGGTGACGTGCTTTGGGGCCAAACGCCCGTTCCCGACCTTCCCGTCTTTCCCGATCCTTCGCTGCACTCAGGACAGGCTCTTCCCGACTATGAAACCACCGACCGACTACATCCGCCACGCCGCCCGCCTTGCCCGGAAACTTCAGATGGATGCCGCCATGGGAGGCACACCACAGCCCGACGCGGAGTTCTATAAGACGCTGTCCAAGGCGCTCGATGAAATTGCTGCTGGCCTGGAACTGGTTGCCAAGGCGGACTAACGCCCGGTTGCGCCGAGTAGCGAGCCTAACAACCTTTCGGGGTGAGCGTTGCCCCTGGACCCGATGATCCGCCTCATCCGCGTGTTCGCCTGATCAAAAGCCAGGCTGAGCTCGAACATCTCTTCCAACGGCTCAAGGGCGAGCCGCTCCTGGCTGTCGACACCGAGGCCGCCAGCTTTCATCGCTTTCACGACCGCATCTACCTGCTCCAGCTCTCATCCCGGCATGAGACCGCCGTGGTGGACCCGCTCGCCGTGACCAGCCTGGCGCCGCTCGCTGCGGCGCTGGCCGATCCAACTGTCGAAATCGTCTTTCACGACGCCGATTATGATCTCAGACTGCTCAACCTCGAGTACGGCTTCGGGGTCACCAACCTCTTCGACACTCGCATTGCCGCACAGCTGCTCAATGAGCCCGGTGTGGGGCTAGCCGCGCTGCTGGAGAAGTATCTCGGCGTGAAGCTGGATAAGCGCTATCAGCGCGCCGATTGGTCGGCGCGGCCGCTCTCGCCCGAGATGCTGGAGTATGCGGCGGCCGACACCCACCACCTGCCGGCACTTCGGGACCTGCTCCGGGAGCAGCTCCGCGAGCGCGGCCGCCTGGAGTGGGCAGAGGAGGAATTCGCATTGGTGACGGGAGTCCGATGGTCGCCGACCGAGCCTGACGAGCCTGCCTACCTCCGGCTCAAGGGCGCAAAGGCGCTGCCCGGGAGGGCACTTGCCGTTCTGCGGGAGCTGTTCGAGTGGCGCGACCAGTTGGCTCGGCGTACCGACAAGGCGCCATTTCGGATTCTCAACAACGAGCCAATGCTGGCCATGGCCAAAGCGCCCCCGGCCGATCTATCAGAGCTCAAGGCGGTGCGCGGAATCGGGGGAGAGCAGGCGGAGCGAAGAGGACGCGAAATTCTGGCGGCGGTGCAGCGGGGATTGGCGGTTCCTGAGGCCGACCTGCCCCGAGTAGAGCGACCGCCCCGCCGGCCGGTCGACGCCGCCTACGAGGCCCGTTTAGAACGACTCAAGGCCGCCCGGAACCTGCTTGCTGCCAAATACGAGCTGGCACCGGGAGTCCTCTGCCCGAACGGCACTCTCGAGGCGATTGCCCGTATCAATCCGGCGTCCGTCGAGGAGCTCGCCCAGGTGCCGGAGCTGCGTCGCTGGCAAGTGCACGAGATCGGCAGCGGGCTTCTCGCTGCCCTTCAGCGCCCCGCCGCGTAGGTCAACCGCTCGCCCGCAAGTCTTGGGTTAGAATCCGAGGAATGTGCGGACGCGAGGGTCCATTTTTTCGGGCGTCCAGTAGGGGTCCCACACCAGCTCAACCTCTACCGACTGCACCCCTTCCATATCGCCCACCACACGCTTGACATCTGCGATGATTTCGGCGCCTGCCGGACAGCCCGGCGAAGTGAGGGTCATCTGCACCCGAACGCTCCCCGCTTCGTCCACGTCGACTTCGTATACCAGACCAATGTCGATGATGTTGAGGTTGAGCTCAGGATCCTTGACTGCGCGGATGGCTTTTCGGATGGCTTCGGCTGTAGGTGCGGTAGACATGGGGACACACTCGCGGCAGCTGGCAACTGGCTTTCAGGGGCACCGTCCTCAGAAAGATAACGAGGTCGCTTCGCTCAGCAGGCCGTGACCAGCTCCTGCTGACATACCGGGGGCACCAGGCGTATGGCGGCATCGGACAGCGAGGTCCTTACCGTGCGGAGGGCATGGTGCGCATTGCGCGCCCTGGGGTCGAACGTTCTGTTCGTCAGGAAGACCATGAACAAGTCATGAGCCGGATCAATCCAGATCTCGGTCCCCGTAAAGCCGGTATGACCGTACGCCGCGTCGCTGATAAGGGTACCAAACAAGCTCGGGTCCTTACCGTCGAGCTCGGGTGTATCCCATCCGAGCAGCCGGGGGCCACTGTTAGCGCCGCGGGTGAGGAACTGGCGGATGGTCGCAGGCGTCACCCACTGCCCTCGGGGTCCCACGCCATTTCGGAGCCAGACCTGGGCATAGCGGGCCAGGTCCATGCCGCTCGAGAATATGCCGGCGTGACCCGCGGCGCCGCCGAATACCACCGCGTTGGGATCATTCACCTGGCCCTGAACCGGGTGACCACGCCAGAGGGCGGTGGGCACGGTCCGGCGCCGGACGGAGGCAGGCGGCCGGAAGATTGACGCATGAAGTTCCAGCGGCCTAAACACCTCACGAGTGACGAGACTATCGAGTGGCAGTCCCGACACACTTTCCAGCACCAGCCCCAGCAGAATGGCGTTGAGATCGCTATACACTGCACTGTGGCCGGGCTGCCGGATCAGCGGCTCTGCGTAGAGCAGCGTCTTCGCCTGGTCGCGGGTTCGGGCCTGCTTGAAAAACGGCGCATAACTGCGCAGGCCGCTGGTATGGTCGAGAAGCATCCTTACGGTGACCCGATCCTTTGGGCCTCCCGAAAACTCGGGGAGATATTGCCTGACCGGCGCGTCCAGGCTGAGACGCCTTGCATCCACCAACCGCATGGCCGCGCTCGTGGTCCCCATGACCTTGGTGATGGAGGCGATGTCCCAGAAGGTGGAGTCGGGTGTCGGCACCGGAGAGGATGGGCTCCAGGTAAAGTGGCCGTACCCGCGCGCGTACAGCACGGAGTCCCTCCTGCCGATGACCACGACCGCGCCGGGATACACGCCCTGTCTGATGCCTTGCCGAACAATCGCATCTACCTCGCTCAGCGTTTGCGCCCGGACCGGTCCCACGAGTGCGAACGTCGCCAGAAGTACGCAGGAGACCCGGCACCTTCGGTGAGAGTCGGCGCTCGTTCGGTGCCGGAGGCTGGATGAAGAATGCGGTCGAGAAGCCAAGGCTATGCCGAGTCTCAAGGCAGCGTGCCCATATCCCGGAGGGACCCGGGCGGAAGCTCATAGAGCAGCTGGGCCGTGCGCCGGTCGCGCTCCGAAAGGTTGCCAGTCCGGGTAGCAGGGAACATCACATCGTTGGAGTCGGGGGAGTGGGGCAAGCCCAGCGCGTGCCCAGTCTCATGCACGGCAACCGAGAGCAGAGCAGCGTCCGGCATCGAGAACCCGGTATTGGTGCGAACCGCCAGTGAGATCGAGGCTCTGCGAACGCGACCCTTTTGATCCCATGTCAGGTCGGTCTGCCCTGCGCGATCGAAGTCGAAGTGATCGATCCAGCGCACCACGATATCGGCGTCGGTGGTGTCGGAGATCGGGCCGAAACGAACCCCCATGCCGGTGTTCTCCCAGCGATACAGGGCCTCCCGAACGAACTCTGCCATCTGTGGCCGGTAATCAGAAGGCCCCCCTATGACCAGGCAGACCCTGAGAGGTACCCCGTTTCGATCAGGCCAACGCCGCACCAACGAATCGGTGCTGATGATCAAGGAATCCAGGTAGGTCCTGCCGCCTCCGCGACTGAGGTGCTGCCGCGCAGCGAGCCGGGCAAGCCGGTCGATCGTAGGTGTGTTGGTCGCTACGGCACCAGCGGTGGAGCTGGTAGCACGGGCTGAGCCATCGACTGGAGTTCGCTCGGCGAGGGCGGCGGTTGCCGGCAGGCTGTCGCTGGGACCGGAGACCGCCGCCTCCCGTGAGGCCGTGGCCAGGGCCTGCGATACTCGGTCCGCAACGACCATCGCAAAGAGCCCGAATGTCACCACGGGCAGCACAGCGAGCCTCATAGATCTCCAGTGTGCGGTCGGCCGCGCAGGGCCCTTGCCAGACTCCCGCCGCGGGTAGGCTTGCAGCGCTCGCCAGACGGCGGGCGCCCACACCCGCTGAACAGGCAGGCGGGAAGCCATTGTGATGCAAATTCTGCGCGCAGCAGCTCAGCTCTTCGCTTCGAGCCAGTTAGGCCCGGTCCCGATGTCCACCACAAGTGGCACCAGGAGGGGGCTGACGTTCTCCATCTGGGCCCGCACGAGCTGGGATAGGGGCTCGATCTCATCCGGTGGCGCTTCGAAGATGAGCTCATCGTGCACTTGGAGGAGCATCCGGCTGGCGAGTCCACGCTCCCGGATGGCGCGATGGATCCGCACCATCGCGAGCTTGATCAGGTCGGCCGCCGAGCCCTGGAGAGGCGAGTTCTGCGCGTTCCGTTCGCCATAGGCACGCTGGTTGAAGTTCCGGTCCTTGATCTCCGGGATGTAGCGGCGTCGCTTGAATAGGGTTTCGACGTATCCCTGTTGCCTGGCCCGCTCGATCTGCCGGTCGAGAAAGGCGCGGACTCCCGAGAACCGTTCGAAATAGCGGGCAATGAACCCCTTCGCGTCATCCAGAGAGATGCCCAGCTGCCGACTCAGGGCGAAAGGTCCCTGGCCGTAGATCGTTGCGAAGTTGATGGTCTTGGCGCGGGCGCGCATCTCACCGGTGACCTGGGCCAGGGGCACGTTGAAGATGAGGGCGGCAGTCTGCCGGTGGATGTCACCGCCCTGGCGGAACGCCTCGATGAAGGCAGGGTCTTCCGAGAGATGGGCCATGATCCGGAGCTCGATCTGCGAGTAATCGGCTACCAGGAACACCCACCCTTCGCGGGGCACAAAGCCGGCTCTGATCGCCTCCCCCCGCGGAGTGCGAATGGGGATGTTCTGAAGGTTGGGCTCGGCCGAGCTGAGTCGCCCGGTGGCTGCCCCGGCCTGATTAAAGCTGGTATGAATCCGCCCCGTCCTGCGGTTGATCCGCTGGGGGAGAGTGTCTACATAGGTGCTCTTCAGCTTTTGCAGCTCGCGGTACTCCAGGATGAGCCGCGGAAGCTCATGTCCCACGGCGGCGAGCTGCTCGAGCACATCGGCGTCGGTAGAAGGACCGGTCTTGGTCTTCTTCAAGACCGGCAGTTGGTGCTTTTCGAACAGGATGTGGGCAAGCTGTCGCGGAGAATTGAGATTCACGTCGGTGCCCGCAACCCGCGCAATCTCCTGTTCCAGCCGGCGAAGATCCTTCCCCAGCTCGTCGCTCAGACGACGAAAGACCGAGAGATCGATGGTGATGCCCTCCCACTCCATATCGGCCAGCACCTCGACCAAGGGCATCTCGATATCCCGCAGCAACGCCTCCAGCTTCATCTCGGCCAGCATCGGCCCGAAGAAGCGGTGCAGTGCAAGCACGGTAGAGCTATCCGCACCGCAGTAGTTCGCGGCCAGCGGAATCGCCACTTCGGCAAAGGGGATCTCCAACTTTCCCTTGCCTGCCAGGTCCTGGTGGCTTTGCATCGCCCGGCCGAGGTGCTCGAGGCAGAGCGTGTCGATGGTGTGGGAACGCCGTCCGGGGTCGAGCACGAAGCTCGCGAGCATGGAATCGTATGCTACCCCGCCGAGCTCCACACCCGCGCGTCGCAGGACCTGCCAATCGAACTTGATGTCGTGCCCTGCCTTGGGCACTGCGGGATCGCTGAGGAGCGCGAAGAGCGGGGCACAGGCGGAGTCGGTGAGCGGCGGCAGGTTCCGGACCGGGGTGGGGGCAGCGAGCTCCCCGACGCTCGGCCGGTGGCCGAACGGCAGATACCAGACCTCTTCCGGGCCTGCAGCCAGCGAAAGACCGACCAGCTCGCCATCGCGGGGATCGGGCGAAGAGATCTCGGTGTCGAGCCCGACTATCGGCGCCGCGCGCAGCCGCTCGACCAGCGCGAGCAGGTCACCGGGATCATCGAGCACGGTTACCGCCGCGCTGGCCGGGCCCGAGATGTCCGACAGGGTAAGCCACGACTCGGCCGAAAAGGAAGACTCCCCTTCGTCCTCAGTGAGCGTGGCCAGCGATGCGTCTCCGTGCTCGACTGACGGCTCACCTTCCTCCGCCGACGCAGCGGACGCGGCCACGCTCTGCTCGACCGGCCCCGCGATCCCCTGCCCCGTCAGTCTGCGTGCCAGCGAATAGAACTCGAGCTCGGTCACAAGGCGAATAACTGCTTCGCGATCGGGCTCGTGGGGGACCAAGGCACCGGCGTCGAGCTGCACCGGCACGTCGCGCTTGATAGTCACGAGCTCGCGCGAAAGCCGCGCGCTATCCGCCTGGGTAAGGAGAGCTTCCCGAGCCCGCTTTGCGGTCACCTCGCCCGCACGGGCAAGGAGAGTCTCCAGGTCGCCGAACTCCGCCAGCAGCTTCTGCGCGCCTTTCTCCCCGATCCCCTTCACGCCAGGAATGTTGTCCGAAGCGTCGCCGACAAGCGCCAGAAAGTCGATCACCTGTCGGGGGGCCACACCCAGCCGATCGGAGGCGTTGCCTTCGTCGACCCAGGTCTCGTCCACGGCTGCCGGGCCGCCTCGCCCTGGATTCAGCAAAGCGACGCGGGGACCCACGAGCTGATAGAAGTCCTTATCGCCGGAGACGATCACGACCTGAAGCCCGCGCTCAGCACCCACAGTGGCCAGAGTGCCGATCACGTCATCCGCTTCATAACCGGGTATCGCGATGAGGGGGATGCCGAACGCCTCGAGCAGCTGAGTGATCCGCTGGACCGAGCGGTCGAAGTCCGCCTGAAGCTCATTGTCGAGCTTCTCCCGGGTGGATTTGTAGTCGGCGTAGCGCTCCTCCCTGAACGACGTGCCGGCGTCGTTGATCCAGGCGACGTAATCGGGCCGGTATTTCTCTCGCAGGCGGAGAAGAAAGTTCACCACTCCCCAGGCCGCCGAGGTGTTTTCCCCTTTGGCCGTCCGGAGCGGCCGCGAGATCATCGCAAAGAAGGCCCGGTAGGTCAGGGCGTAGCCGTCGATGAGGAAGAGCTGGGGCGGAGTGTGATTCGGCATGACTGGAACATAAGAGGGAACGAGGGGACGGTGGAACGAGGGAACCGCCCCCCTTCCATCGTTCCTGCGTTCCCTCGTTCAGCCTAAGACTGCCTCCTCACTCGATTCAGCGTCCGCTCGAACTCGGACCGGGAGCCGGGCGTGAGGCGAAGGCGCCCGAACCCGGTCTCGTCCTCAAAGAACAGGGACAAGCGGTAGCTGAGGTAGGTCCAGCGGACTACCCTGCCGGCGGTGCCCGGGCTGGTCTCGATGGTCTCATCGGGCGCCCCGAGGGCAATGAACACCTCGCCTCGGTCGGTGCGCCAGCCAGCGACGCCTTCGTCGGTAAAGCGGGAGTTGGCCGCGCTGATTCGGCCGAAGTACTGTGTCAGCGCCTCGTTCTCGGGCGTGATCTTGTTGGGGTCGGTCTCGGCATAAAACTCTCGCCAGAGCCGGGAGCGCTCAGCCGACGGAGCCTTCCGCATGGCGTTCACCCGAGCGTCCTGCCCGAAATACCTCAGGAGGTCGAGCATTTCCTCGAAATTCGTGATCACCCAGGCTTGGGAGAACGAAACCAGCGCCGAGGCGCTTCGCTCGACCGGGCCGGTGCCCACCACAAGCTTGAGCTCGCCCAGCGAGATACTGTCGGGAGCCAGCCGGATGACCTGACTCTCGACCGGCCGACCACCGCGGAACCGCAGCGAATCGGTATAGACGACGGTCTGCTGCTCGTCCAGCACCTTGAACGGCACAGTAGCCGGTCCGGGGAAGCTGTAGCCCTCGATATAAGCCAGCAGCGTATCGGCTCCGTATCCTACGGACCCTCGAGAGTTAAGCACCACGGAAAGCGGGTCGGTCAACGCTCCGCGACCGGTGGCTTGGTATGCGAGGATCGGCGCAGAGGTGGTGCCGGGACTGAACGAAGGCGCGATATACTCGCCCTGGGCGCGACTCTCGGCAGTCGAGCCTGCGTCCCGGACGCTTACGATCACCTTGTAGGTGCCCGGGGTGAGCCGGAGGATCTGCTGAAAGAGGATGCTCTCTTCCGCTCGGAGCGTCTCCTGAAAGGTGGGAACCCGAACGATCTCTTCACGAGTCAGGTCAACCGACCTGGCGCCCTCCCGCTGAAACGAGATGCTCACCCGGTAGCGAGCGGCGAAGAGATTGCCTTCCCGCTGAAAGGCCAGAGCTCGATTTTCCAGCGAGAGGCCCAGGACCGTGATGACGGAGTCCGCCGGCCCGGCGGCAAAGGCAACGGTTCCCACGAACGGCAGCGGCTCGGCAGCGGCCAGGCGGCCAAGCCGTTGATAGAAGCTGGAGATATTCATGAGCTGGGTGAGCTGCTCCGCCGGCGCCGGACCATCCTTGCTGCCGACCCGCTTCCAGCTGCCGCAACCGAGGGCGGCCGCGCCAAGTACTACCGCAATGACGTGCCGCCGCATGAGACCACCCATTAGTGAACCACCTTTGACGCCGCATGATTGCTCGCCGGCGAAGGTTAGTTATGGCGATCAAGAGGCGTCAAGCGCATCACGGCGCCGCAAGGCCGCTCCAACTTGCTGGCTTCTCGTGGATTAAGTAGCTTGGCGACTGCATGAATGGAGATACGCTGGTCGGTCGGACTGTCGCCGGATACCACCTCAAGCGATATGTCGGCGAAGGCGGCACTGCGACCGTCTATCGCGCCGAGCACCCGGAACGTGGTACGGCGGCGGTGAAGATCCTTCGCTCCCGCTTGTCGGGAGACCCGGTTGCCGTCAAGCGCTTCCTGCGGGAAGCGGAATACGGTGCGCGGGTGAGCCACCCCAACATCGTGCGGGCCTACGACTACGGCCAAGCCGATGGGCTCCACTACCTCGCCCTGGAGTGGGCCGAGGGCGAGCCCCTGGCCGAGTTCGTCAATCGCTCCGGTCACCTGGCTCCAGAGCTGGTAGCCAAGATCGTCGAGCAGATCGGCGCCGCGCTCACGGCTGCTCACCACGCTGGGATCATCCACCGCGATCTCAAGCCCGCCAACATCATGTACAACCCGGCCGAGCAAAGCGCCAAGCTGCTCGATTTCGGCATCGCGCGGGACTCCGAATCGAATCCGGAGGAGCGGCTCACCCGGGCCGGGTTCTTCGTCGGAACCCTGCAGTACGTCGCCCCCGAGACCTTGAGCGGGGAGTTGGTAAAGGAGCAGGCGGACGTCTACAGCCTGGCGACCATTACCTACTACCTGCTGACTGGCGCGCTACCATTTAACGGAAAGAGCCCTAGGGAGTTGTTTCAGCAACTACTAACCCAGCCCCCTATTGCTCTTAACGAAGCGCGGAAGGGTCTTCGGTTCCCGCCGGCCGTCGAGGCCGCCGTGATGCACGGGCTCGAACGGGATCTGGCTAAGCGCTATAAGACGGTGGACGAATTTGCCCAGGCCTTCTGCACGGCGGTGCGGGAGGAAGCGCCAAAACGCACCGGTTTTCTGGCCGGCCTGTTTCGCAAGGGCGGCACGTGACCGAGCGTGAGTCGCTCCAGCGCCTGCTGCTGGAGCGCTCAGTTAAACGGGGAAGCTTCGTTCTCGCCTCGGGGCAACAGTCGTCGTATTACATCGACTGTCGCCTTGCGACCATGTCGGCAGAGGGCATGAGGCTTATCGGTCGGATGGGCTGGGAAGCCATTCAGCGAATGGGGTGGCGCCCCGCGGCCGTCGGTGGTCTCACCATGGGCGCGGATCCGGTGGCCTACGCCATCGCGGCCGCCAGCTTCGGGAGCACCGCACCAGTGGACGCCTTCAGCGTGCGCAAGGAGCCGAAGGATCATGGGACCGGGCGCCTGATCGAGGGAAACTTCAACCGCGGGGATGCGGTGGTGGTGGTGGAGGACGTGATAACCTCCGGCGGCTCCGCCTTGAGGGCGGTCGCGGCAGTGGAGGAGGCGGGTGGAAGCGTGCTCGGCGTGCTCGCGGTGGTCGATCGGGAAGAGGGCGGAAGGGCGGTCCTCGAAACGGACGGGTTCAGGGTGGTGACTCTGACAACCGCGTCTGACCTAGGACTGAGAAATCTCGGGTGATGAGCATCGAGACTCTTACGACCTACCTCAATGATCATCTTGCCGGATCGGTCGCGGCGATCGAGCTGCTGGGTCATCTGCGCGAGCTCTCCAATGGAACTGAGCGAGAACGGTTCTTCGCCTCGCTTCAGTCCGAGATCGAAGAGGATCAGAAGGTGCTTCAGGGCCTGCTGCACGAGGTGGGGGGCAAGGAGAGCCGGGTACGGAAGGCTGCCGCCTGGCTAACCGAAAAGGTGGGTGAGGCCAAGCTCAGGCTGGATGACTCCGGTGGCGGCGAGTTGAGGTTGCTGGAGGCACTCGAGACCCTCGAGCTCGGGATCCTCGGGAAGCTTGCGCTCTGGCGTGCACTGGGCGTGGCCGCCGACCTCGTGCCCCAGATCCGGAAACTGGACCTCAGCGCCCTCGAGCGGAGAGCCAAAGAGCAGCACGACCGGGTGGAGGTAGTGCGTCTCAAGGTGGCCCGCGCCGCCTTCGGCACCTGAGATGACTGGTCGCGCCGCCCCGGCAGACCGCTCCGCAGCCGAGCCACTTGCGGGATGGGTACTCTACGATGGCGACTGCGGCGTGTGTAGCCGATGGGTCTCGTCGTGGGGCCCAACGCTCCAGCGACGCGGCCTTGCCATCGCGCCGCTCCAGAGCGCCTGGGTTCAGGATCGAACCGGCCTCTCTCCTGCCAGCCTCCTGAGTGACATCCGGCTCCTCCAACCGAGCGGACAGCTTCTCACCGGGGCGGAAGTGTACCGGTACATGATGCGGCGGATCTGGTGGGCCTACCCGCTATACCTGCTCTCGAGAGTGCCCGGGCTCAGCCAATTGTTCGAGTGGGGCTACCGCACCTTTGCCCGGCACCGGATGCAGATTTCGGCCAGCTGTGGCTTGCCTCGCGCACCCTGACCCCGACGGTCTTCCAACCTCAGGAGGTAACCTATGAATGAGGAAGTCTTCAACCTTGAGGTGAGGAAGTTCCTGAAGCGCTTTGGCGTGACGGCGCAACGGGAGATCGAGAAGTCGGTGGCGGCGGCGCTTCAACGCGGGACCTTGAAGGGGACCGAAGGTCTCCAGGTACATGCGACGCTGACGATCCCTGGTGTCCTTCCGGAGCTTCAGATCGAGGGGCAGATCGCCCTCTCCTGATCGCGGACCGGCCTTCGCAACTCGGTTCTCCGGGCGTGATTTTGTGGTCATTAACTCTGATGTGCTCGAGTTGGCGCTCGATCAGGGTGAGGCGGCGGTTGGCTTCATCGTGGGCCACGAACTGGCCCATCTTTGGCGTGGCCACCTGCGGCATCGGTGGCTGACTACGCCCGCGCGGTTCCTGCCGTATCTGGGCAGCGCATACTCACGTGCGTGCGAGTACACCTGCGATCGCATCGGTGCCGCTTGCCAGCCCGACGGCGCTATCAGCGGGCTACTCGCGCTGGCCGCAGGCAAGCAGCTTCATCCCCACGTGGACGTGCGAGAGTTTGCCGCACAGGCACAGCAGGATCAGAGCTTCTGGATCAGGCGCGCCGAGCTGATGTCGTCCCATCCAGTGCTCCCGAAGCGTGTCGCCGCTCTACTCAAGGCCGGGGTGGCAATGCCGGCGCGTCGCCAGTTGCCGATAGCTGGAAACCCCATGGCTGCCTGACCTTTCCAGGATGTGCTGTCCGGTGTGCCGTCGCGCGACGGCACCCGGCAGCCGGCCCTGTTGCATCTCGGTGCCCTCCCCCTCATCGTTTGTCTGACCGCCCCCCATGACACACCAACGCGCTTGACGCCCATCACGGACTGAGCGCCTACCCCCAAGGAGGTCGTCATGGCACCACGGACGCGTTACCGGTTGGATCGAGTGACGGTGGAGCCCGGTGAGCAGCGTGCGTCGACCTGGACTTTCGGCGGCGAGCCGATGTCTGGCACCGAACAGACCTACTCGGTCCAGGATGGCAACTTCCCGGCGCGGAATCAGTGGGAGTTCGTGGTCAGGACCCCGAGCGCGCGCGACGGACGGGTCGAGGTGCGGCCGCGTACCACGCCGAACGTGAAGGTGTGGGCCGAGCTTCCTGATCGCTCAGTCACCTTCTCGCGCGCGACAAAGGGCGAGGCCCGAGGCAAGTGGTATTGCAAAGTGGCCCTGGCCGACCCCAGCGGAGCGAAGAGTCGGGACGTGGTACGAGGCGACCAACGAGGCGAGTTGCCACCCTGGTTCGACACGCTCAAGGGTCGGATGCGGGTGAAGCAAAGCGTGAGGCCCACGAAGGGTCACGATGGCGAGGACCTCGTCGTGGTTGTGGCCGCCCAGGACCACGCAGCCATGATACGGCTCTTCTTTGCAACCAAGGTATGGATACTAAAGGAAGGAATCAGTCTGTCGGCATGACACTCGCATCCACGCCCGCATTCCGGTGCAGCGCATGCGTCGAGGTGGCCGGTGACGTCTCGGCTCCCGGCGGTGTGATCGTGGATGACGGCCTCTGGTATGTGAGCCACCATACGGGCCCCTTCACCGATCCGGGCGAGCTGATCGTCAAGACTCGACGACACTGCGAGTCACTCGCCGAGCTCACTTCAGCAGAAGCGGACGCCCTCGGGCCGGTGCTGCGAGCAGGGGTCCTCGCCTTGGAACGGGTAGTGGTGGCGGAGCGCATCTATGCCGTGTCCTTCAACGAGCGGATACGGCACGTGCACTTCCTGTTATTGCCGCGCACGGCAACCATGCCCCGTGGCCACGTGATTTCCGATCTGTACCGCAGGGCGCGTAATCTGTTGCGCAAGGTCGGGATGCTTCGAAACCCAACCACCAAAGCGCGGGCGGAGGCGGCCGCGCGCGTGCGGCAGGCATGGGAGGAGCCGATCTGAGTCATGCCCCGCCGCAAGACGAGCGCTGCTGAGCTCTCCATTTCCCCACTGCAAACCGAGGCCGACGCCCGCGCCTGTGCTCGGCTCATGGCGGCATCCGAGCCCTGGATCACTCTGGGGCGGAGCTACGGGACATCCCTAGACATCATCCAGGATCCAAGCCGCGAGGTGTATGTGGCCCGCGACGAAACCGGGCTGGCCGGGTTCCTCATTCTTTGCATGACCGGAGCATTCGTGGGCTACATCCAGACGATCTGCATCGCCCCCACTCGGCGAGGGCAGGGCCTCGGCTCCAGGCTGGTCGAGTTCGCCGAACAGCGGATACTGCAGGTCTCGCCCAACGTGTTCATGTGCGTGTCGTCGTTCAACCTGGACGCCCTTCGGCTGTATGAGCGGCTCGGCTACAAGGTCATAGGAGAGCTCACTGACTACATCGTCCGGGGGCACTCGGAGTTTCTGCTGCGCAAGACGCTGGGACCGCTTACCGGATTCAGCTCAAAAGTGCCGGCTGGAAGTGCCCGCCAAGGCACCGGATGACGGTGCTGGCTCACGGTGCGCAGCGGGTATGGCGCACCGTCCTACCTGAAGGTAGGATCGAAGCATAGTCCGGGTGGACAGACACTTCGCCTGGCAAAGGTGGCTTCACCGGAGCGTCTCTTTTCATGCGCGAAGCACGTTTGAAGCCCGAGTTTGCAGACCTCTACCCCGCACTCACCCCGGGTCAGTGGGAGCCTGCGGCGCGAGTGGCGGAAGCGGTGCTGGCCCGGCTCCTCCTGCTGGAAATCTCGGAAGCTCCGCTGGAGGACCGACTGCTCCGGGAAGAGCATTTCGAGTTCCGCGGTGAGACTCCCGATGGAGCCCCGCGCGCTTCCGGTAGCACCCGGACCGCTGATAGAGCCCGAGACTAGGACGGAAGAGCTGCCGTGATGGACGATCTTCGCTACCCGATCGGGCCGTTCCGGTACGCCGTGGACGGCAGCCCGGCTCGGCGAGAGCAGTGGATCGGCGAGATTGCTGCCGCACCGGGTCAGCTCCGCGCCGGCGTGGCGGGCCTCTCTCCGGTGCAGCTCGATACACCGTATCGACCTGACGGCTGGACCGTGCGCCAGGTGGTGCACCATCTTCCCGACAGCCACCTCAATGCGTATACCCGCATCAAGCTCGCACTCACGGAAGAGGAGCCCACCATCAAGCCGTACGAGGAAGCGCGCTGGGCTGAGCTGCCGGATGCCCGCACCGGACCGGTAGAGCCGTCGCTGGCTCTGCTCGAATCCCTCCACCAGCGCTGGCTGCTGTTGCTGCGCAATCTGCGCCCGGCCGACTTTGCCCGGCGGTTTCGGCATCCCGAGCACGGCCGTATGTTCGGCCTGGACGAAGTGGTGGCATTGTACGCCTGGCATGGCAAGCACCACGTCGCCCACATTACGTCACTTCGCCGGCGAATGGGGTGGGACTGAACGGGAACGATTCCGAGGCGCCATTGGTTGGTGGTGGGGGGTACCACCGAGAGGAGAACATGACACAGTTGGAGAAGGCCACGTTCGGGGCCGGATGTTTCTGGGGGGTAGAGGTGGCATTCCGGCAGGTGCCCGGTGTAACCGACGCCATTGCCGGCTACCTGGGAGGGACGCTTCCCAATCCGACGTACGAGGATGTGTGTACCGGGCGGACCGGTCATGCCGAAGTCGTCGAAGTGACGTACGATCCGACCAGGGTCGGGTACGACGACCTGCTAAACGTGTTCTGGACCAGTCACGACCCGACGACGCTCAACCGTCAGGGTCCGGATCGCGGCACGCAGTATCGGTCGGCGATCTTTTACCACGACGAAGGTCAGAAGGCAGCGGCAACTGCCTCGAAGGATCGGTGGAACAAGTCAGGGAAATTCTCCAGCCCTATCGTCACGGAGATCACCCCTGCCTCGACCTTTCATCGCGCCGAAGAGTACCACCAGCGGTATCTCGAAAAGCACGGATTAGCGAGCTGCCACATTCGGTAACGACGGCGCGTCCCCAGCCCCTGAAGCTCGATTATCTCTGGGCGGCCCTCCCCCTGGTGGGTCTGCTGTACTTCGGCTCTCGCTCACTCCAGACATTATGAACGCGCTCCGAATCGTCTGGCCAACGCTGATGCTGTGCCTGGCTGCGGGCATTGGCCAGGCGCAGACCGCCCCGGTTCGGGCCCCGCAATTAGGCATCCCGCTGGACGGCACGCCTGGACCCCTCGATGCGATCACCGACGTTCCAGAGGTGGCCGTGGGGCATACTACGCTGATCTCCGGCTCGGGAAAGCTGCGGGTCGGAGTAGGGCCGGTACGGACCGGGGTGACCGCCATCTTTCCTCGGGGCACTACCGACCTCTCTGAGGTGTTTGCCGGGTGGTTCAGTCTCAACGGCAACGGAGAGATGACCGGCACTACATGGATCGATGACTACGGCCGTCTGCTCTATCCGATCACCATCACCAACACCAATAGCGTCGGTACCGTGCGAGACGCGGTGATCGAGTGGGGGCGGACCCGGGTGCCGGGGGTCTTCAACTGCTGCCTGCCAGCTGTGGCCGAGACCTGGGATGGCGACCTCAACGACATCTACGGTTTTCACGTCAGAAAGGAGCATGTCTTCGCGGCGCTGGCCGCCGCCAAGCCGGGTCCGGTGGTCGAGGGTAACGTGGGTGGCGGCACCGGCATGCAGTGCCTCGGGTTCAAGGGCGGCATCGGGACTGCGAGTCGGCGGCTCGCCGCCCGGGCAGGCGGATTCACGGTCGGCGTGCTGGTGCAGTGCAACTTTGGACTTCGACGGCAGCTGCGGATCGGGGGTGTGCCGGTCGGGCAAGAGATCTCCGAGCCAAAGCCATGTTACGACACCGACGCCCAACTCGGTCCCGAAGAGGCGGAAATGCGTTGCCCCCGAGGAGTCGACCGGGAGCGCGAGCACGGCTCGATCATTGTCGTCATCGCCACCGATGCTCCCCTCCTTCCACACCAGCTCCGCCGGGTGGCGCGCCGGGCGGCTCTCGGGATCGGCCGCATGGGTGGAATAGCCGGGGCGGGTTCGGGAGATCTCTTCCTCGCCTTTTCCACAGCCCGTGCGAAAGCCGCAGACACCCTGGGCGTGACGTCTGTCCCTATGCTCGAGGATGAGCGGATCGACCCGGTCTACGAAGCCACCGTGCAAGCCACGGAAGAGGCGATCATCAACGCCATGCTTGCCGCGAAGACCATGACCGGCGCGAATTACCTCCGGGTTCCGGCACTGCCGCACGACCGGCTGAGAGCCGTACTGCGGAAGTACAACCGGTTGAGGAGTGAGAGGTGACTTCTCACTTCTCAATCCAGCTCCCCGCAGCCAATGGATGGAAGGTCCTCCAGATGGGGAGGTAAGGGAGGATCAGGAGGTCAAGAAACCGCTCCAGCGCGAGAGGAAACGGGAACCGGCGGCGAAACTCGAGTGCGGTGACGCCAAGCATGGCCCTGAAGATGGCGACCGAAGCTCTGCGGCGAGGAGTACTCCAGGCGGTAGGAGACATCGGCCACCGAGAGGCCCGACGCTTCGAAGAGATAAGACGCATGCAGCAGTCGTACGGCGGCCAGGTAGTTCTTGGGAGACGGGAGTCCCGCCCGGGCAAAGCGCGACATCAGAGTACTCGGCCGCACGTACAGCCTCTGTGCCAGGTTGGTGACGGTGGGCGTCTCCGGGGCCAGGCGGATCATGGCTTCGACGAAGAGCCTGGTGTCGGCCGGAGCGTCGGCGAGGGCGTCGAGGATCGGGCCCTGGATCCGGGCCACGGCTCGGGTTGCCGGCTGCCCCACCACCTGGCGAAGCCGGTTCCAGCCGGTGGGGGAAGTCACGTCCACTACTTGCCGGACGCCGGAAGCGCCCAGCCGGAGCAGCATCTCGGTGGCGCTGGGGTCGTGCTGTGACACGAGCGCGACAGTTGGAATGCCGGGGAACTCCCGCACCAGGTGACCCAGCACCTCCACCTGCTCTGGCCCGCACCGGTGCACCGACACCAGGACCGCGTCCACCGGTCGCTCTCGGACGATGCGCACCGCCTCGGGAATCGAGTCCCGGTGAACCACCGCGAAGCAGCCGCTGCCGGCCGCGTCCACCCGAGGCCGCTCGATCGGCAGCAGGACCGTGGCGACGGTGGGCGAACCCCCCTCCTCTGAGCCAAAACGCACGTTGTCCTCTTGGTAGGTCGTGCGGGAGTGTACCCCAGGCTCGTCAAATGAGTTTAAATCCGAAACGGCGCGAACCCCGACCACGTCGGGTCATTAAACGCGGGCGTGCCGGCCGGGGCCGAAGGCAACCCTGCCGGGCTGCGAAGCATCCAATCAAGGTTGTTACCAAGTCCTTCCCTGGTGGTATGGTCAGGCCGCAGACCGGGTGTATTCTTTATTCCACTCCCATTGGTCTCTGACGTGAGCGATTCGACCATCGACCTCTTCACCGCACTTCAAACGGCGCTCGGGCCTCAGTACCGGCTCGAACGCGAGCTGGGACGCGGGGGCATGGGCGTGGTCTTTCTTGCCACCGACACCACGCTCGATCGACGGGTAGCCATCAAGGTCGTTGACCCCGAGCTCGCCGCGCACGAGTCGATCACTCGCCGCTTTCTGGCCGAGGCCCGGACGATCGCGCGGCTGCGGCATCCCAACATCGTTGCGGTTCATGCGGCCGGCAGCGCGAATGGCCTCCTCTACTATGTGATGGACGAGGTCGCGGGCGAGAGCCTGCGGCAGAAGCTCCTCCGTGAGGGTCGCATTCCACCCGGCGACACCGCCCGCATCCTGTCCGACCTCGCTGCCGCCCTGGATGCGTCAGGCCGGGCCGGCGTAGTGCATCGGGACGTCAAGCCGGAGAACGTGCTTCTGGACCAGGCAACCGGGCGGGCAATGCTCGCCGACTTCGGGATTGCCCGGGCGGTGGCCGTCGAGGCGACCGGTTCGAGTACCGGCCAAGGCGTCGCAGTAGGTACGCCGGTCTACATGAGTCCCGAGCAGGCCGCCGGCGAGGAGATCGATACTCGCAGCGACCTGTACGCGCTGGGTGTGGTCGCCTACGAGATGCTTGCCGGACAGCCACCCTTCCAGGGGCCTCACCGGGTTGTGGTCTCCAAGCACATCGCCGAGCGACCGGTTCCTGTCGAACGTTTGCGTCCGGAGACACCGCGAGAGCTGGCTGGCGCGGTGATGCGGGCGCTGGAGAAGCAGCCGTCAGACCGGTGGCAGACCGGTGAAGAGTTCCGTCAGGCCGTGGTCGGTGAACGGCCGCTGCCTCCGCCTGGTCGGCGTAGCAGGCGGCGGGTCATCGCGCTGGCCGGCGCAGCGCTGGTACTGCTCGTGGCCACTGTCGCCCTGGTTCGGCGCAGCCCGGGCCGCCCAGCGGCGTCAATCCCCGTCACTCCATCCTGGTCCTGCCGTTCGACAACCTGCGCGACGAACGTTCGGTGGATTGGCTCAGAGATGGCAGCGTCAGCATGCTGGGCCTCAACCTGTCCCAGTGGAAGGATCTCACGGTCGTAGACCACGAGCGGCTGCACGATCTGCTGGCCAAACACCGCCTCAAGGTCGGCGACGACATCGGCCTCGACATGGCTCGGCGGCTCGCCCGCGAAGCCCGGGTGTGGACCGTGGTGCTGGGCGATTTTACGCCGGCCGGCGATTCGCTGCACCTCACAGCACGGGTTTTCGATGTCGCCAGCGGTAAGCGAGTGGACGTCGCGCGGGTGGACGACCGCGCCGGGTCCGACGTGCGGCCGCTCTTCGATGATCTGGCGGCCAAGCTGCTGGATCTGTCCGGTGCTCCCAACGAAATCCGGATCGGACTGGCGCGCTCCACCACTCAGTCACTCGAGGCCTTCCGCGCCTACTTGAGCGGAGTGGAGCACCTCAATCGCTGGGATCTGGCCGGTGCCCAGCGTGACCTCGAGCGCGCAATAGCTCTCGATACCACGTTCGGTCTCGCGTACTACAAGCTCGCGCTCACCCGGGGCTGGGTGGGGGGAACGGAGGATTCCATCGCGCACCGCGCGATCCTTCGCGCCACCACCTTTTCGGGCAACCTCCCCCTGCACGAGCGGGCGGTCATCAACGCCTACCGGGCGTTCGTGCAGGGCGAGAGTGCCGAGGCTCGCGCTCTCTATCAGCAACTCCTCGCCCGCGATGCCGGCGACGCCGATGCATGGTACGGCCTGGGCGACGCCTGGTTCCACGACACCGCGGGGGCTGATCAGGCGCCGGCATGGACCCAGGCGATGCGTGCGTTCAAGCGAGCGCTTGCGCTCGATCCGAACTACGCTCTGGCCTACGAGCACGTGCACGCGATGTTGAGCGAGGCGGCGGTTACCAGTCCGCTCTATGCCCTGCTGCCGACCGACTCATTTGCGGTAACCCGAACCGCAACCGGGCGGCAGCTCATCGACAGCGTGAAGGTGGCGGCTGCGGTCCAGCGGGCAAGGGGAGAGGCACTCAACTCGGCGCGGAGCTGGGTGAACAGCCAGCCGACTACCCTCCGAGCTCACGGCGCGATGGTCAACGCATACGTGGGCGTGGGGAACTACCCAGGCAGCGTTGGCGGAGGTAGAGCGCTTCCGCGAAGTGACGCCGCTTCACCCGGAGCTGCCTTTCGTGCAGGCCCGGATCCAGTTTGCCTCCGGTGAGGTCGACCGCGCTGCCGCCCAGCTTCGCACGGCCCTCGATACCGTGGCGCCGAAGGATTTCCAGCCCTACCAGGGGACGCCGACCGTGTTGGCCGATATTGCGGCCGCCGCCAATGTCTTCGCCTATCAGGGCGACCTCGAAAACGCCGCGAAGGCGATCGACCTGGCCGACCAGGTACGCCGCGAAGTGCTCTATCAGCCCGGCTGGATGCACGGGGACTCCAAAGGTGAATCGTGGCGACGGGTCATGCTCGGTGAGCTATACGCCGCGGCCGGAGGGCCCGCAGCATCACTGCGGCAGATCTGGCAGAGCGCGGCCGAAGCCGGACGGATGGCCACGCCGGACAAGCGGAAGCACCTGGTCCATACCGGCGCCACCGCGGCGATCGGGCTCTTCACCGGCCTCGCGGCCGACAGCACCGCTCTTACGGAGCTTCAGGCGATCTCCGGCGAGACGCCCTCGAAGGAGGTGCGGGCACTTCTGGCGGTCAGCCGGGAGACTCCGCCGGGGCTCGGCGGGCTCTGGCGGAACCGGACTCGACCGCGTACGGCCAAGTACATGTACCAGGTCTACAGCCGCCCCTACGCGGCCCAGGCGTATTACCTGCTGGGGGACTATGAGACAACCCTTCGGGTGCTGGAGGGGTTCGAGCCCTCCAATCTCTACACTGGAGGATTCGATTCCCGGTGGGGCATGCTGGGGCGGGTCCGGCTGCTTCGCGGTGCGGCGTACGAGCGGCTGGGCCGACTGGCCGAGGCGCGTGCCGAGTACCGGCGAGGTCCTGACCCAGTGGAGGTCGGCGGACCCGGAGCTCCAGCCGTTCCTTGACCAGGCCCGGCGGGGACTGGCGAGGGTCGGGATATGCTAGGTGCGTGGAAGCTGGGTAAGCGAGCAGGCTAAGCACGCTGAGTACTGACGGTACCCTGTTCCGCTTACGCTTACCGCTTACCGCTTACCGCAGCTTCCCGCCTACCCGCTTACCGCTTACCCGCTATATTGATTCCACTGGTCAAGCGTGATGGTCGCGGGTGCCGCAAGGTTCCCGAGGAAAGTCCGAGCTCCATAGGGTAGACTGCCAGGTAACGCCTGGGCGCCGGAAGGCGACGGACAGGGCCACAGAAAAGAGACCGCCCGAAGGAGGCCGCAAGGTCTCCGCGGGTAAGGGTGAAACGGTGGGGTAAGAGCCCACCGCGCCGCTGGTAACAGCGGTGGCAGGGTAACCCCCAGTCGGAGCAAGGCCAAATAGGCGGCGAGGTGTGACCCACACCGACAACCGGAAAACGGAAAGCCGCGGGTAGGCTGCTAGAGGTGGCCGGCGACGGCCATCCCAGACAGATGACCATCTCCCGCGCGCTTGCCGCGGGAAACAGAACTCGGCTTACGGCTCGACCAGCAGCGGCCCCCCGGATGATATCCCGGGGGGCTGTTGGTTTTGGGGGTGTCTGCCGGTTACCTTTTCCAGTCCCACAGCCTCCTTTTTCGGGGATACAGATGCTGCCACACTCCGCCGGTTTCACCGTGCTCGCTGCCGCCGTCCTGATTCTTCCTGCATCTCACCTGGCCCCGACCACCACCAAATACCGCATCGACCAGTCACTGTCTCAGGAGGTCGGACGCGACCGCTGCCGGCGGTGCCAAGCAGAGCATTTCCTTCAATACCTCCAGCTTCATCACCGTGATCCTGGCCGACAGCGCCGGCGGCAAGGCTATGCGGGTGGTGGTAGACTCGGTGCGGGGTGACAGTGCGACCCCGATTCCAGCCGCCGTGCTCGACAGCGCCCGCGGCGCGGAGTTCCGCGGCTTCATCGAGAAAGTCGGGCAAGCCGCTCGGACTGAAGCCGATCACCGGCACCTCGGCCGCAGCGCAGATCCAGGGTCTGTTGAGCGACTTCTTTCCCTGGATCAGGGCCGGACTGAAGGTTGGTGACAGCTGGGTCGACACGACGGCCAAGGTCGACGGCGTGGGAGCCGACAGCGTGACCGTGCGGCGGGTCAGCGCCTACAAGGCCTCCGCAAATGAGACCCGCGGGTCGCGGAAAGCGGTCCGGATCACAGAGGACTTCACTTCGTCGGTTGCGGGCACTCAACCGACCCCGAGCGGCCCGGCGCGAATCGAGGGAAGCGGCCGCGGCAAAGGCGACTACTACGTGGGCGGTCGACGGCCGCTATCTGGGAGGCGACTGGCAGCAGCAGTCTTCGCTGAAGATCTCGGGGTCGTTTGCGCCCCAGCCGCTCCCGATCACGATCGTTCAAAAGACCAAAGTCACAACCCTCAAGTGAGCGGGGAGACACCGTGAAGCGCATACTGGCGGTGGTGGCCTCGCTTGCGCTGGCCGGGTGCGGTTCGGCCACGTCGCGAGCCGACGCAGACCGGGACACCCGACCCCGGAACCCGGGCCGGCTCCGCCCGGCGTCCCGACGCCAACCGGGGTGGTCTACCGGCCGATCCGCGAACGCCGGATACACTCTCCAGCGGCACGATAGCCTTACGCTTCAGTTACCGGGCGGCGCCAGCCAGCAGCAGCTCATCGACCGGACCGCGTATCTCAACCTCACCCTCCTGCCGGACAGCGCCGGGTACCTGGTCACGATTGTGCTCGATTCGCTTCAGGCCTCGGCGGGCGGAGTGCCTGCGGTGCTGGATTCGTTGGTTCCGGCATGGGGAACTCGTTGGACCGGCAGACTGACACCTGAAGGCCACCTCTCAGCGTTGACTGCCGATCGCTCCACCACCTTGGGAGATCAGGTCGGAGTCACGCTTCGCAGTCTCTTCCCGTCGCTACCACCGGGCGGGGTGCAGACCGGCATGGAATGGACCGATACCACCGACGTTCCGATCAGGGCGGACGCCTTCGACGCGACCGAGCGTGGGGTCACGAGCTATCGCGCGGTCGACAGCGACGATCCGCGGGCCAAGAAGGCGATCAAGCTGGAGAGCAACGGGTCGTTCCAGCGAACGGGAAAGGGAGTGCAGTTCGAGCAGCAGTTAGAGATGTCCGGCACGGGAACGCGGACTGCGGTCCATTACTTAAGCCAGGAAGGCACCCTGATTTCTGCCCGGGGCAGCGACGCGGGCGACATGACCATATCGGTGCCGGCAGTCGGCCAAACGGTGCCGGTGAAGCAGGCGGGGAGCTATACCATCACGACGGCTCGGCAACCTAAACGGTAGCCGAGCCTAGAAAACCGTATTCGGATCGCGGCCGAGGTCCTGGACGCTCCGAACCTCCTGCTTCTCCGGGTCGTCCGAGGCTGCCTCACCCTCACGCTGCCGGAGGCGTTCGATGCGATCGATGGCGCCCACCTTGATCCGGCCGAGAGTGCCGCCCAGCCGCTGGCGGACTCGTGCCCCGCTCTCGGGAGCGAGCAAGGCGCCGAAGCCGGCCCCGATCAGCAATCCGGCGACAGCAATGATCTGCTTCTCGCGGCGCGCCTGATTTCTACGTCTCCGAATCTCTCGCTGCAGCTGCTCTACCGTCTCTGCCGCGTCACCCCCAAGACTCCGCAGGCCCCGCCCAACGCGTTCTCGAGTCTTGGCTCCTTCATCAGGGGCCAGGAGAACAGCCGCGCCAGCGCCCAGAGCCGCCGCCAGCACCGCCAGCGCGACAAAACCGCCACGCTCGGCCGCTGGCGAGTCGACCGGTACTCCGTTTTCCAGATTGTTCTTGATGTCCGACATAGAGACCTCCTAGCCTAATCCACGAGCCTCAGCGGCATCACCAGGGCCAGATAGCTGGCCGGATCATCCCAACCCACCGGCTCACACGTGGCGGCCCGCTCAGGGGCTTTGAACGTCATCCTGACCTCATCGGTCGGAATGTACTTCAGAATTTCGAGGAGGTAAGCTGCGTTGAAGCCGATCTCGAGTGGATCTCCCTCGTAGCTGACGTTGAGCTCCTCCTGGGCTTCACCGAGGTCCGGGGTCTGGACCGAGAGCTTGCACGAGCCATTGGCAAAGGCCATCCGGATCCGATGGGTCTGGTCACTCGCCACGATGCTCATCCGACGCAACGCGGCGGTGAGCGCCGACTTGTCCGCCGTCGCCACCTTGTCGTTCTCCCGCGGGATCACCTGCTCGTAGTTGGGGTACGGCCCTTCGATCAGGCGGGTGAAGATCTGGGTTGAGCTCGACCGGAAGCCCAGATGGTTCTCACTGCGGGCGATCTCCACGATCTCGTCGGTCCCGAAGAGGCGCCGGATCTGCTCCAGTGCCTTGGGCGGGACAATGAGGTCGGCCTGCGACGCTCCGCTGGCTTCGACGGTCGGCACGTCCATCCGGGCCAGCCGGTGCCCGTTCGTCGCCACCATGCGCATCCGCTCGGGCCGGAGCTCCCATAGCACCCCGTTGAGGATGGGGCGGCTTTCCTCGGTGCTCGCGGCAAAGGCGACGTGGCCGATGAGCTTCTGGAGCTCCCGGGAGGAGGTGCGCCAGCCTCCTTCGAACTTCACAGTGGGAAATGCGGGGAACTCTTCGCGCGGCAACCCGAGCAGCTTGAATCTGGAGCGGCCGCATTCGATGGTCACCCGCTGCTCTCCGGACGCGGTCAGGCGGATGGCGGCGCTGGGCAGCTCGCGGACGATCTCGACCAGCTTGCGCGCAGGAAGCGTGATGGCGCCTTCCTGATCGACCGATGCCGAGACGGTGGTGCTGACCGAGATGTCGAGATCGGTGCCCGAGAGACGGATGCCGTCTTTGGTTGCCTCGAGCAGGATATTCGACAAGATCGGCAGCGTCGTCTTGGCGGGGACGCTGGCTGCCACCGCAACGAGCCCTTCTTGGAGTTGCTCCCGCGTGATCGTGAGCTTCATTCCGCTCCTCAGAATGCTATAATCAGATACTACTCTTCCATATTAAAATACTTAGTAGCGGTAGTAGAGGGTCTGGAAATGTGGAGCGCCGCCACAAGAAGTCTGCGAGCCCGCACTTACGACCCCTCAGCCGCTGTCGACAGCGTGTGTACGATGGGGATGAGGCCCAGCCACACCGCCACGATCTCCACTACTATCCAGAATTCCCACAGCCAGTGAATCGCGCGGGGATTATTCTGCGCACAACTCCTGGCGCGCATGCTCCACCCGCTCGCGAAAACCGCGATCGCGCGACATCTGGCGGCTCACTTTGTCCACGCTATGAATCACGGTCGAATGGTCCCGGCCGCCAAACGCCTGACCGATCTCGACCAGCTGCATTTCCAGTAGTTCGCGGGCCAGATACATCGCGATCTGTCGCGGCACCGTTAGCGTCTTGATCCGAGCCTTGGATCTGAGTCCCTCCGGGGTCACGCCCCAGCGCCGAGCCACGACTTCCTGCACCTTGTTGATGGATGGCAGGGCCTTCGGCGCCGCCATGCCATCCTCGCCCGGGCGAATCTTGTCCGAGAGGGCCTCGCGAGCCAGCTCGATGGACACCTCTTTGTGCTTCAACGAGGCGAACAGCAGCAACTTAATGATACAACCCTCGAGCTCACGCACATTGGAGCGCACGTGCTCGGCGATGAAGCGGAGCACGTCGTCCGGGATGGTGAGCTCCAGATGATCCTGCTCCTGCTTCTTCCGCAGGATGGCGATCCGGTGTTCCAGATCGGGCTGCCCGATGTCGGCCACCATGCCCCATTCGAAGCGGCTCACCAACCTGGCTTCGAGACCGGGAAGCTCCTTGGGGGGCCGGTCCGAGGTCAGGACAATCTGCCTGTTGCCTTCATAGAGGGCGTTGAACGTGTGAAAGAACTCCTCCTGTGTCATTTCCTTGCCTTCGAGGAAATGCACGTCATCCACCAGGAAGAGGTCTACATCGGTCCGATAGCGCCGGCGGAACTCGGGCATCGTCCGGCTGTGGATGCTCTCGATGACCTCATTGATGAACTGCTCCGCGCCCACATACAGTACCCTGGTGTCGGGGTGCCGTTGGCACACTGTGTGGGCGATGGCTTGCATGAGGTGAGTCTTGCCGAGCCCGGTGGCCCCATAGATGAAGAGGGGGTTGTAGGTCTTTCCCGGCGACTCGGCCGCCGCATGGGCCGCTGCGGCCGCGAGCTCGTTCGATTTCCCGATAACGAAGGTATCGAAGGTGTACCGCTCGTTGAGGGGCTGGGTGCTCGGATTGACCTGCGTGCCGGTGGCCGTGGGCACGGACGGCGCCACGAAGAAGTCCATCTGCGGCCGCTTTTGCCGGTCCTCGTTTACCCGAAAGACGATCGGACGTCGGCTGGCCCAGAACAGGCTCGGCCAGACGCGACAGAAGCGTCGCATGCTTCGTCTCATTCCATTCCACCGCGAACTGGTCGGGTGCCCCGATGATCAGGCGGCCCTCATCAAGGGCGATCGCCTCAGTGGGCTCGAGCCACGTCCGGATCGTGTGGTCTGGAAGTTCGCGATGCGCCTCGTCGAGGATGCGCTTCCATGCGTCTTTTGCGGACAGCTGCATCGGTACTCGAAAACGGAAGGAATTTTTTCAAGGGCGAGAGATGTTACGGGCGGGTTGTGGAAAAGTCAATCGGGGCTTGACAGGGAGAAGACGGGAAAGACGGGAAGGACGGGAAAGGCGGGAAGGAAGTCGTGAGAATCGGAGATGGTCGAGCGCCACAGATCTGGAGCGCGGCCCCGATTCTTCTCTTTTCCTTCCTGACTTCCCCGTCCTCCCGTCTTTCCCGTCCTTCCCGCCTCTCAACTTGACCCCGTCCCTCTCTCCCGGCTAACTTTCTCGGCTCACTTGGGAGGATTTTTCGGATGAAGCCGTCCTATCGCCCGCGCAACAAGCGCCGGATCAACAAGCACGGGTTCCGCGCCCGGATGGCCACGCGCTGGGGGCGTGCGGTTCTCTCCCGCCGGCGGAAGAAGGGTCGCAAGCGGCTCACCGTGTCGCTACCGTCGAAGCACGGGGGCTCCTGACGGGTTCGGCGCGCCTGCCCCGAGCCCACCGGCTCGCGCGCGCGTCCGACATTCGCTACTGCCTCTCCCATGGCCGGCGCCGCCGGTTCGAGCATCTGGACATGATCTGGACGGACAACTCAACGGGCCAGCCGCGGATGGGACTGATCGTTCCCAAGTTTCAGTCATCCGCGGTGGCCCGCAATCGTTTACGACGGCGTCTGCGGGAGATCTGGCGTCGGGAGATCCAGCAACGGCAGCCGGCGTGGGACCTGGTGATCAAGGCACGTCGCGAGGCTTACGCCGCCAGCTTCGAGGCGCTTCAGGCGCAGGTGCTCTCGTGGCGCGACACTGTTCTTGGTGTGGGGTGAGCCGTGCTCCAACTCCTCCAGGTGCCGCGCCGCGTTCTGGCTCTGCTCATCCGCGGTTATCAGCGGGGTATTTCTCCTGCGCTGCCGCCGAACTGCCGGTTCACCCCATCCTGCTCCCAGTACGCACTCGAGGCGGTCACCCGCCACGGCGCACTCAAGGGCACCTGGCTGGCCGCTCGCCGTCTCGTCCGCTGTCATCCGTTTCATCCGGGCGGGTTCGATCCTGTCCCCTGACGCTGTGAACTGAGTCCATGGACCGCCGTACCATTTGGGCGATTCTGCTGATGATGGTCATCGCAATCGCCCCCGCAATCTTTATGAAGAAGTCGCCCGGCAGCGGGGAAGCAGGGAAGCGGGGCAGCGAGACCGCCGCCCCGGCGGATAGCCCTGCTGCCCACGCTCTCGCGAGGCAGGACAGCGTTTCTGCTGCTGTGCCGACTCGAGACACAGCTAAGGCCGTAGCACTGCCCCGCCTGCCCCGCCTCCCCGCTGAGCCGCCTCGCGCCGAAGGCGCGACCGAAGACACCGTCCGCATCACCTCGCCGCTCTACACCTACGGCATCAGTACCCGCGGTGGCCGGTTGGTCGAGGCGACGCTGTCGCGTTATCGCTCGATGGCTCCAGGACAAAAGGGAAAACCGGCGCAGCTCCTTCCTCCTGACAGCCGCCTGTTGGGTCTGACCCTCGTTCGGGACCAGGACACCATCCCGCTGCACGACTGGCCGTTCACCGTGTCCGCGGAGAGCCTCGACGTAAAGGGCCCGACGAAGCTCAAGCTGAGTGGCGAGCGGAACGGGGTCAACGTCGATCTGACCTACACTTTCCGCCCCGACGACTACCAGATCGGGGTGGAGGGCCGGGTGACGGGGGTGGGACCGAACGGGGGGCTGCTGCGGGTGGGGATGGGTCCCACCATCGCCAACACCGAAGCCGACTCCAACGAAAACCGTCGCGCTCTGGCGCTCGTCACCAAGCACAACGAGACCGAGCGCACCGATTTCTCCGGCCTGAAGCCGGGCGAGCCCAAGACCGTGAGCGGGCCGCTCGAGTGGGCGGCGATCAAGTCGAAGTACTTCGTCACGGCGGTGCTGGCGCTCGACAGCACCCGGGGTGGCATCAGCGGCGCGACGGCAACCGCGGCCGGCCACGGCGGACGGCGATCCGAGCCAGGCAAACGTGGAGCTCAGCATGCCGCTTCCGCCCAGCGGGAGCTTCGGCTACACGACCTACGTGGGACCGATGGAAATGGACCGGCTCAGCCGGATCGGGCACAGCTTCGACGACGTGAATCCCTATGGCTGGCCGGGGTTCCGTACGATCATCCGGCCGGTGGCTGCCGGCGTCCGGTGGCTTCTGGTCTGGATGCACGAGCACCTGTATCTGGCCTACGGTCTGGTGCTCGTCATCTTCGGATCCTGGTGCGGCTGATCCTCTGGCCGCTGAACCAGAAGGCGATGCGGGCCAACATGCAGCTCCAGGCCGTGCAGCCGCTGATGAAGGAGATCCAGGAGAAGTACAAGAACGATCCGCAGAAGGTACAGCAGGAGATGTTCAAGCTGTACAAGGAGCACGGCGTCAACCCGCTGGGTGGCTGCTGGCCGATGCTGCTGCCGATGCCGGTGCTCTTTGCGCTCTTCTTCGTGTTTCAGAACACGATCGAGCTGCGCGGAGCATCGTTTCTCTGGCTCCCGGACCTCTCCCGCCCAGATCCGCTCTACATCATCCCCATCATCATGGGGCTCTCGATGTGGGGGCTGACCAAGGTCGGGCAAGTCGGGATGGAGCCGAATCCGCAGATGAAGATGATGCTCTACATCATGCCGGTCATGATGACGTTCCTCTTCCTCAACTTTGCCTCCGGCCTCAACCTGTACTACGCGGTGAGCAACATCGCGAGCATCCCGCAGCAATGGATGCTGGCACGCGAGCGGAAGAAGCGGGCAGCCAAGGCGATAGTCGAGGTCAAAACCCGAGCGCCGGAGCCCAAACCCGCGCGCGCAAAGCGGAAGGCCTGAGCTCGGAGTCATTGCGAGGGCGCCCTCCGGCGGAGTTTACGCTGAGCGCAGCGAAGGGCTCAGGGCAGGCCTCGCCTCGCTCGCGATGACTGACGCACGTCATTTAGTTCCAGTCGATGCTCTCCGATCCCATCGTTGCGCTCGCGACCCCTCCCGGCCGGTCGGCTCTTGCCCTGATCCGTCTGAGCGGGAACGGCGCCTTCGAGGTGGCCGAGCGGGTCATCGCTGGCTTTCGACGTAAGCCGGCTCGACTGGCAACCCTGGCCACCTTCCGGGACGCGGCCGGGCAGCCGATCGACCGGGGCATCTATACCGTGTTCCCGGGACCCGGCAGTTACACCGGAGACGACCTGGTGGAGCTCTCCTGCCACGGCGGCCTGCAAGTGTCGGCTCGGCTCCTGGCGGCGCTTCAGGCGGCGGGTGCACGGCCGGCGGCCCCGGGGGAGTTCACCCGGCGTGCCGTTCTCAACGGCAAGCTCGATCTGGTGCAGGCAGAAGCGGTGGGCGACCTGATCGACGCGACCGCACCGGCGCAGGCACAAGCAGCGCTGCACCAGCTCGAGGGCGGCCTCTCCCGCCGACTCGCGGCGCTGCGTGGATCGCTCATCGAGGTGCAGGCGCTTCTCAGCTACGATATCGACTTTCCCGAAGAGGACGATGGCCCGGTCTCCCCGGAGCGGGTAGCCCGGCAGATCGAAGCGGCGAGCGACCAGATTCGGCTACTGGTGTCCGGCGCGCCATCGGCCGAGCGACTCCGGGAGGGTGCCCTGCTCGTCTTTGCCGGGCGCCCCAACGCGGGGAAGTCCTCGCTTTTCAACGCCCTGCTCGGCAGCACCCGGACACTGGTGACCGAAATCCCGGGCACGACGCGCGATACCGTCGAAGCTCACAGCGACTTTCTGGGCTGGCCCGTGCGCCTGGCCGATACCGCAGGCTTGTGGGATGCACCGCGGGAGATCGACCGGCTGGGCGTCGAAGTCAGCCGCCGCTATCTTGCCGCCGCGGACCTGGTGCTGCTTTGCGTGGAATCCGGTCGTGAGCTGGGAGACGACGAGATCGCCATAGCTGCCTCGAGGCCGACACTGCTGGTGCGAACCAAGGCCGATCTCGTGGAGGTGCCGGGGGAGGGACTCGCGGTGTCGGTCATAACCGGCGAGGGGCTGGGCGCGCTCCGCCGGGCGGCCGCCGAGCGAGTGTTTTCCGAACGAATCAATCTGCCCGACCTCGAACCGGCGCTCACCCGGGAGCGGCACCGCACGGCCCTGGTCCGCGCCCAAGACGCGCTAGCTGAGGCTGTGCCCCACCTGGGCCGGCGCGGCGACGCCGTGCTGGCGGCTCACCACGTGCGCGAGGCCACCGCCGCGCTCGACGAACTGCTCGGCGCGGTGGACATAGAGGAAGTGCTGGACCGGGTGTTCAGTAGTTTCTGTGTGGGAAAGTGAACAGCTCACGCAGTTTGAATACCCCTCGCCGCGTCCTCCGCCGCCTGAAACTCCTGGGCGCCGGCACGCACCGCTTCGGCCAGGCCTCGCTCGGCAACCAGTGCTTCGGTCATCCGGTAACCCAGATAGTAGCCGGCCCGTTCGGGGATGACGCGCCCGCCCACCAGTCGAGCGGAAGGGCTCATGCCGCCGGAGAGATAGCGTAATCGCAGTCCCAGGCCGCTGCGGTCCAGATCCGGCTCGACCGCGCGCCGGAGAAAGGATTCCATCTCGCGCAGGCGATTGTACTGGCGGCGGGGGTAGCCGAAGTAATCGGCCGCATCGAACCCCGGCGCCACCGCCTGTGCCGCGTGGACCGCCGAGCCCTTCGTTGACCAGCAGCTCCCGCAGCGGTCGCCCGGCTACCCGTGGTCCAGTAGTCGTAGTAGCCGCCGCCCTCCGCCACCAGCCGCCGCAGGTCGCTCGCGCTGCTCGCCGAGGTGTAGCGCACCGTGTGCGCCAGCTCATGCGCCATCCAGACCGGAATGAGGTCGGGCGGAAGCCCCATGCCGTAGGTCTCCGGATTGACCCGTCCGGTGAAGTGCTCCAGGCAGATGAACGCCACGCCGCGTCCGCCGACCACCAACTCCCCCGCGTTGGCGCCGCCCAGTCCTACCATGAGGTAGGTGTCGGTGGGCCCATCCACGCCGAGCAGCTCTTCGGCTCGAGCGATCGCCTCTTCAGCGAGCTGCACGATGTCGGTGGATGCTGCCAGCGCATAGAGATCGCTGCGGTCGGCCTTGAGTGCGGCGGTGACGATTTCGTCGCCGTGGGGCGCTTCGGGATCGAGCACGTAGTTACGCCAGTAGGCGTCGAGGATCAGACGATGAGCTTCGCGGTATTGCCGATACGCCGCCTCCCGGTCGGCGGCCTCTAGTACCGCGAGGAAATCCGGGAGGAGGTTGATCAGCACGCGAGACAATACGAAAGTGCCGGGTTAAGTGCAAGACCACGGCGAGTGAGAGTGAGAGGTGAGAGGTGAGAGCGCGAGAGGTAGAAGTGAGAAGAAAAAGGGGGCACCGGTTCATGCCGGCACCCCCTCACACTTCTTACTTCTTACCTCTCACTTCTTCCCACCCTAATGGTCCTGCTTCTTCTTCCGCGCTACCTCGTCGAGGAACCTGCGCTCTGCCGGTGTCAGGCTCGAGATCCCGCCCTGGCTGATCTTGTCGAGCACGCGGTCGACTTCGGCTGTAACCGGATCGGACTCGACTCCGCGGCGCGGGTGCATCGGTGTGACGGGGGTGCGCCGCTCCGGCTCGGAGGAGCCGGACTGCACCATCACGACCCGTTCCACCGTGCGGGCCGGCTCCGAAGGGCTCCGGCGGGAGAAGGACTGCACCTTGAAGAAGAAGAACCCGAAGAGTGCGCCACCCACGTGAGCCAGATGGGCGATTCCGTCGTTGGGCCAGAGCCGGGAGCCGATCACATCGAGCGCCACGAGACCCAGGACCAACGTGCGGGCCTTGATGGGGACCGGGATCGGGAACACGATCAGCTCCGCGTCGGGCCAGAAATAAGCAAACGCCACCGCAACACCCAACACGGCACCGGATGCCCCAACGAAGGCGCCGACCGGCATGATGCCGCCGAGCAGCAGGGAAAAGACCGCCGCGCCGACACCGCAGATACAGATAGTACAGGATGAAGTTGCGACTGCCCATCCGGCTCTCCACCGCGGTCCGAACACATACAGCATCAGCATGTTGGCGAGGAGATGCAGCAGGCCCGCGTGCACGAACATGTAAGTCACGAAGGTCCACGGGCGGGTGAAAGCGGTTCGGGGAGAGAACTGCAGCGCCTGGAAGATCTCGCGAGAGGTGAACAGGGTCATGAGCAGAAGCAGCACCACCGCGTTGGCGATGATGAGGCGACCTACCCATGGGGTCATGCGGTACGAGGGAGACGATTTCATCGCGACAATGCCTTTAACTCTGAGTGCCCGAGCCTTCCCGAGGCTTCTCGACCCGGGTGCGCCGGGCAGCTCGACAGATCCGTTCGCACAGCTCGGGGAACTCGATGCCCACCGCCCGTGCAGCCTGCGGCATGAGACTGGTGGCCGTCATGCCCGGCAGGGTGTTTACCTCTAAACAGAAGAGTTCACCCTCCGGTGTCAAGCGAAAATCCACGCGGGAGTAACCGCCGAGCTTCAGCGCCTCGTGCGCCAGCAGGCTGAGCCGACCACATTCCGCCGCAACCGCCCTGGGCAGGTCGGCCGGGAAGATCTCCTGCGACATCCCCGGGGTGTACTTGCATTCGTAGTCGAAAATTTCATGCCGCGGGATGATCTCCCCCACCGGAAGGGCCCGGCCCTCGAGCACCCCGACGGTCAGCTCCCGGCCCGGGACGAACCGCTCGATCATCACCTCGTCATCGTACTGCCGCAGCCAGGGTCACCGCCGCCTCATAGTCCGTGCCGCTCTTCACCACTGTCAGCCCTACGGTGGATCCCTGTTTCGAGGGCTTTACCACGACCGGCCATCCAAAATCGCGCTCTACCTGGGGTCGCGATGCGGGCGCCATCACCCAATCGGCGGTCTGGACCCCGGCGGCCCGAAAGAGCCGCTTGGAGATGTCCTTGTCCATCGCCATCGCGCTGCCCAGCCGGCCGCTTCCGGTGTAGGGCACACCCACCATCTCCAGCAGGGTCTGGATGGTGCCGTCCTCTCCTCGCCCTCCATGCAGTGCAAGGAACAGCACGTCGGCATCCGGACCACGGCCAGGTTGGCCAGACCGGACAGCAGGAGCCCGCGCTCCAGGGCATGGAGCTGGTCGATGGACGGGGGCTCGGTCCCGACCACGCCCGGAGAGCAGCGCGGACTCGTCCGACTTGGGGGATGTAGCCCCGGGCCGTGTCGACCACCGCCACGTCGTGGCCGCGGGAGCGCAGGGCCCCGATCACCTGCACCGCGGAGGCAAGGGCCACGTCGCGTTCCGCTGAAGTCCCGCCGGTCAAAACGGTTACGCGCATTCAACTCCCGAAGGCGGTGAGCGGTGAGCGGTGAACGGTGAGCGGGGTTGACCAGACTGGCCGTGCAAGTCCCCGCTTATCGCTTACCGCTTACCGGTCACGCTTTATCTAACGGGTCCCGATGAGCTGCTGCAGCACATCGTACCGGCTCACGATCCCGATCAGCTTGCCGTCCTTGCGGACCAGCGCGGCCGGACTCTCGCGGGTGAGCATGGCGCCGAGGCGATCGGTAGGGCAGTTGGCCTCGACCTCGGGAAAGGGCGACTCCATGACTTCGCGAACCGGACGGTCGAGCAGCGACGGCTGGGCCAGCGCGCGGGTCATGAGGCGTGCCCTCCACCAGCCCACCGACCGATCGGCCGTCCTCGACCACCGGAATCTGGCTCACTCCCCAGGTGCTCATGAGGTTGAGCGCCTGGCGCACCGCAGCTGCGGGCGCCACGCTCACCAGCGGGGGCGCGTTGGCGGGCCGCCGCTCGAGCAGCTGCTCGACCGTTGTCCGCGGCGCCTCCAGCATCTGATTCTCCTGCATCCACTCGTCGTTGAAGACCTTGGAGAGGTAGCGCTCGCCGGTATCGCAGAGGATGGTGACGATCATGCGCCTTAGGGTCGTCCAGCTCTCGGGCGATGTCGAGGGCCAGCGACACATTGAGTCCGGTGGACCCGCCGGCCAGGATTCCCTCTTCCCGGGCCAGCCGACGGGCCATCATCAGCGAGGTGCGGTCGGAGACCTGGCGGAACTCGTCGATCCAATCGAACCAGATGGTGGTCGGGATCTTGTCGCCGCCGATACCCTCAACCTTGTAAGGATGGCCGTCACCCAAGGAATGGTTCGGTGGTAGTGGGTGTACAGTGAGCCCACCGGGTCGCCGGCGACGATCCTAACCTTGGGGTTCTTCTCCTTCAGATACTTGCCGGCCCCGCTGACGGTCCCGCCGGTGCCGGCGCCGGCCACCAGGTGGGTGACCCGTCCCCCGGTCTGCTCCCAGATCTCGGGTCCGGTCGTAGCGTAGTGCGCCTCGGGATTGATCTCGTTGTAGAACTGGTTGGCCAGGATCGCGCCCGGGGTATCCTTGGCGATCTGCTTGGCCTTCATCACGTAGTTGTCGGGATGATCCGGAGGGACCGCCGTCGGGGTAATGACGACCTCCGCCCCGAACGCCTTCAGCAGGCGGACCTTCTCCTGCGACATCTTGTCGGGCATGGTAAACACGCAGCGGTAGCCCTTGAGCGCCGCCGCAATGGCCAGGCCCACGCCGGTGTTGCCGCTGGTTCCCTCGACGATGGTCCCACCGGGCCGGAGCTCACCCCGCTCTCTCCGCGGCCTCGATGATGGCGAGGCCGATCCGATCCTTCACCGATCCGCCCGGGTTCACATACTCGGCCTTGCCGTAGATCGGGGTCCGGATGCCGAGCGCCGACTCGAGCCAGGTGGATGAGCGGCGTCCAACCGACGGTATCGAGAACCGACTCATAGGGCACGAGGTGTTGGGGTAGGCTCATGGAGTCGGGACTCTTGGGACGGGCCCGGGGGCCGCGGAACTGGACCGGCTGGATGAAGGGCGCGGCGATGGGACGTGCCCTGGTGCAGCGCCGGAGAGAACCTGAAGCTCGGGCGAGCCGACCAGCGCCGCTGAGTCGAGCGCGGGGTAGCCACTCGATTCCTCGATGCGGGTGGAATCCGGGATGACGCGGCCGGCGGAGTCTACGTAGAGGCGGAGCAGGACCTGGCCCTCGATACCCTGCTCCAGCAGCGCCGGCGGATATCGGACCGGTGACACCGGATTGATGGCGACTGGTGGCTCTTCGGCTGGAGTAACCGGCGGGGGCGCGGTGCGGTCCACCAGCCTCATGGTCCCGTCGCTCTTTCGTTCGCAGGCAACCAGAGTTAGCGCGAGTACCACGGCCGCGGGTTGGTTTCACCATCACAAAAAGCTAGCTACGGATGAACACGGATGGGAATGGATCGCCCCCGAGGGTGCCACGCTCCGTTCGCCGCTGCTTGCCCTGACACTGGTCAACGGCACACCACCCAGCTTCGATTTCGTGAACTCACCAGGTGTGCTGTTGAACAACAAAGCTTTTGGACAGGTCCGTGTTCATCCGTGGCTGCCTTTTCTCTCGCCCGCGCGGCGCTTGAAGTCCGCCAGGCGGTTCAGCGCCTCCAGCGGCGTGAGCGTATTCACGTCGAGCGACTCGAGCTCCTCCACCATGGGGTCCGGGCTTCGGTCGCCGAAAAAGCGGCAGCTGTCCGGGATCGCGGGCAGCGGGGGCGGCGGGCCCGGCACCATGCGGTGCTCACCTTCGAGCGTCGCCAGGATCTCGCGGGCCCGGCCCACGACATCCTGGGGCAGGCCGGCAAGCTGGGCGACGTGAATGCCGTAGGATCGGTCGGTGCCGCCCGGCTCAAGGCGATGCAGGAAAGACCACAGTATCGCCGGTCTCCCGCACCGCCACGTTGTAGTTCCGGGCGTGCTGAAGCCGCTCCGGCAACTGCATCAACTCGTGATAGTGGGTGGCGAACATCGTCTTGCAGCCCACCCGGTCGTGCAGGTGCTCGGTGACCGCCCAGGCGATGGCGACCCCGTCGTAGGTCGAGGTGCCGCGGCCGATCTCATCCAGCAGGACCAGGCTTCGCGGGACGTGGCATTGTGCAGGATGGCGCTCGTTTCGCTCATCTCCACCATGAAGGTGGACTGGCCGCCCGCCAGATTGTCGCTGGCACCGACCCGGGTGAAGAGCCGGTCCACGGCGCCGACCGATGCCTCTGCGGCGGCACGAACGAGCCCATCTGCGCCAGCACCACGCAAAGGCCGATCTGGCGCAGGATGGTGGATTTCCCCGCCATGTTGGGGCCGGTTACCAGCGCCACCCGCTCCGCTTCGGTAAAGCGGGCATCGTTGGGGATGAAGGATTCGCGCGCCATCATCCGCTCGATGACCGGATGCCGGCTCTCCCGGAGTGTCAGGTCGAAGCCGTCTGTGACCTCCGGCCGCACGTAATGTCCCGACACGGCCCACTCGGCCAGACCCGGCCCAGACATCGAGCCGGGCCAGCACCCGCGCGGTCCGCTGGATCCGGCTCGATCGCCTGCGCCACCAGCTTCTCGCAGCGCTGCGAACAGCTCCGCTTCTCGCGCGCCCATTCGCTCTTCGGCGCCGAGGACCCGGGCCTCGTAGTCCTTGAGCTCGGGCGTCACATAGCGCTCCGCGGTAGCGAGGGTTTGCCGCCGCTCGTAATCGGCCGGCACCCGGCCGCTATGGGCGTGGGTAACCTCGAGATAGTAGCCGAACACCTTGTTGAATCCGACCTTGAGCGACGGAATGCCGGTCCGCTCTCGCTCCCGCTGCTGGAGCGCGGCGATGTATTGCCGGCCCGCCGTCCCTGCAGCGACCGCAGCTCATCGAGCTCCGTGTCGTAGCCCGGACTGGATGACCCCCCATCCGCACAGCGTGGCCGGCAGCCGCTCGGCCAGCGCCGCTGCGAGACACGTCGCTCAGGTCCGCCAGGAGGTCGAGCTCGTCGGCGGCCTCGGCCAGGGCGCTGCACTCTGACCGCCATGCGGGAGCGGTGATCCGGCCAGCTCGGTCAGGGCGCCGGCCACGTCGGGAAGGCGATGAAACGAGTCGCGCAGGGCGCCCATCTCCCGGGGAGTGGCCCGTCCCGCCGCTGCCCGGCCGGCCAGCCGCTCGACATCGCGGACCCCATCCAGCGCCTCTCGCAGCCGGGCCCGGCCTCGGCCGTCCCGCACGTTCACTTCGACCGCGTCGAGCCGGGCGTCGATGGCGGCAGGATCGCGAAGCGGTGAGAGCAGCCACTGGCGCAGGAGCCGCCCGCCCATTGGCGTGAGCGTGGCGTCGATGATCTCGAGCAGAGTGCAGCCCCGGGCCCCGGCGCGGAGCGGCTCGACCAGCTCCAGGTTTCGCCGGGTCATCTCATCGATCCAGAGGAAGGCATCGCTGCGGCGGACGACGGGCGCGAATGAGATGGGGGAGACCGCCGGGCTGAAGCTCGGTGAGATAGCGGAGCAGGGCACCGGCGGCGGCGATGGCAGGAGTCGTCGTCCGGGCCCATGCCCAGCCCGTCGAGCGACGCCAGGCTGAAGCGGCGGGCCAGCTCTTCGCGCGCGAGATCGGGGTCGAACTCCCAATCCTCACGCGACGTGAGCAGCGGGGAGGCGGGGCAGCGGGGCAGCGGGGAAGGGTCGTCCGTCGAGATCACGATCTCTGCCGGGCTCAGTCGGGACAGCGCTTCTTCGAGTCCATCTCCGTCAGACGGTTTCGAGGAGGAATTCGCCAGTACTCAGGTCGAACGGCAGCCAGTCCGTACCCGCTGTCCCCGCTGCCCCGCCTGCTCCCGCTTGCCCGCTGCCGCGCACACCATCCAGTTGTTCCGCGACCCCGCGCACCCAGCCTTCCTGCATCAGCGCGCCGGGTGTCAGGGTCTCGACCACTTCCCGGCGGACCAGGCCGCGGGCGAGCTTCGGGTCTTCCACCTGTTCGCAGATGGCGACGCGGTGCCCGGCGCCGACCAGCTGACGCAGGTATTCGGCGGCGGCTTTGACCGGCACGCCGGCGAGCGGCACGCCATCGCCGCGGGATGTCAGCGTGATGTCGAGGATTCGGGCGGCGAGCTCGGCGTCTTCGTTGAACATCTCGTAGAAGTCGCCCACCCGATAGAACAGGATGGCATCCCGGTGCTGGGCCTTCATCTCCCGCCAATGCTTGAGCATCGGCGGGGTCGGTGCGGCACTGTCCCGGCTGGCGAGGGGCATGGAGGCAATATAACAGTCGCTCCTCACGCGTCAGCCGTCGATTTAATCGAGTCCAGCTCCTTCATGATCCTTCTTCGTCAGCCTGATCTCGGCGGCCGCGACGTTCTCCTCCAGGTGCTCGACCGAGGACGTCCCTGGGATGACCAGCATCGAGCGGTGAGTGCTCCAGCAGCCAGGCCAGCGCGATCTGAAACACCGTGGCCCCATGGCGTGCGGCTACCGCGTGGAGCGCCGGGTGCTCCAGTGCCCCAGCCGACAGAGGGAACCATGGAATGAAGGCTAGGCCCTCCCGCTCGCAGTACTCGACTTCATTTTCCCACTTTCGGTTGGTCACGTTGTAGCGATTCTGCACCGAGACGATCGGCAGCGACCTTCCGCGCGCGCTCGATATCGGCCATCGACACCTCTGAAAGGCCGACGTGGCGGATCAGCCCCTCATGCTGGAACTCGCGCAGCGCCGCGAACTGCTCCTCCGCCGGCACCTTGGGATCGATCCGATGCAGCTGCCAAAGGTCGATGCGGTCGAGCCGGAGCCGCTTGAGGCTTCCTTCGAGCGTTCGGCGGAGGAATTCCGGCCGGCCGTTCTCGACCCACTGGTCCGGCCCGGGCCGCTCGAAGCCCGCCCTTGGTGGCGATCACCAGGCCCGGGTAGGGGTACAGCGCGTCGGCGATGATCTCCTCGGAGACGTGCGGTCCGTAGGAATCGGCGGTGTCGAAGAAGTTCACCCCCAGCTCGACGGCCCGCTGCAGCACCCGCATCGGCCTCGGCGGGATTCTTCGGGTGGGCCCCAGATGCCTTTGCCGGTGAGGCGCATGGCGCCGAACCCCATGCGGTTGACCGTCAGATCGCCGCCCAGTGTGATGGTTCCGGCGGCGGCGGCCGGGACGCCATGGGACGTGTTAATGCTGGTCATTGAACAATTCTCCAGTTGCGGTACATAGTGTTCGCTTCATGCTTACGCCAATGCCTCAGCCATTCCACTTCGCCTTCTTCGTGCGCGATCTCGACTCCACCCGCCGCTTCTATGGCGAGATCCTGGGCTGCCGGGAAGGCCGGGGCACTGAAAGCTGGGTCGACTTCGACTTCTTCGGCAATCAGATCTCCGCCCACAACACCGGCAAACCCACGCCTACCGAGAACACCGGGTCGCGTGGAAGGCGTTCCCGTGCCGATGCCTCACTTCGGCGCGCTTCTTCCCTGGGACGTATTTCAGTCGTGTCGCCGACCGGATCCGCGCCGCCGGAGCATCCCGTTCGTTCTGGAGCCCGAATCCGCTACCCCGGACAGCCGGGCGAGCAGGCCACGATGTTCCTCCTCGATCCCAGCGGCAACGCCTTGGAGTTCAAGAGCTTCAAGCATCCGGAGCACGTCTTCACGGCATGAAGCCGGCGTCGGTCGTCATCGTTGGCGCCGGGGTGATGGGGGCCAGCGTCGCGTATCACCTTGCAGCCCGCGGATGGCGCGACGTGCTGCTGCTCGACCGGAGCGCCCGGCCGGGACAGGGAAGCACCGGTGCTGCGACCGGCGGGTATCCGCGCCCAGTATGCCACGCCGATCAACGTCCGGCTCTCACTGCTCGCGCGCGAAAAGTTTCGCTGCTTTAAGGACGAAGTCGGGACCGATCCGGGCTATCTGCCCGCCGGATATCTGTGGCTCGCGCGACGCCGAGTCAGAGTTCGGACGTGCTGCGCGCGGGTCTGGCGAGTGCAGCGTGAGGAAGGGCTGCGACGAGGCGACCGAGGTTGGCGTCGACGATGTCGCACGCTTGAACCCGCGACTCCAGCTGATGAGGTCATCGGTGGAGTATTCTGTCCCACCGATGGCTTCATAGCCCCACTCAGGATGCTGAACGGCTATCTCTCAGCGGCGCGTCCGGCAGGGCGTACTGCTGGAGTGGCGGACCAGCGTGAGCGGCCTGGTCCGCGACAGTGCCGGCCAGATCGTCGCAGTGGAGACCTCGCGAGGCCGGATCAGCACCGGCGTTGTGGTAAACGCGGCCGGACCATGGGCGGCGGGAGTGGCGGAGTGGGCGGGTGTGTCCCTCCCGGTGATGCCGCTCCGGCGCCAGGCCGCGGCGACTGTTCCCTGCACGTCTGCTCCCGCCTACATGCCGATGACGATCTTCACTGGAGACGGATTCCACTTCCGCGTTCGTGACGGTCGTGTGCTCCTGCTGTGGCCCACTCCGGGCGTTCCTGGCGAGCGTTTCGACATCAGTGTGGATCGGGAGTGGATAGCGCGGTGACAAGAATGGCCCGCCGCGGGTGACCCGTTCTGCGTGACATCGCGATCGATGTCGGTGCTTCGTGGGCTGGGCTTTATGAGATGTCACCCGACAAGCACGCCATCCTGGGTCGTGCTCCCGGCTGCGACAACCTGTACCTGATCAACGGGTCTTCCGGTCACGGTGTGATGCATGCGCCCGCGCTCGGCGCCTTGTTGGCCGAGCTGATCTCCGATGGGAAGTTCTCTAGCCCTGGACGCTTCCGCGCTGCGCCCTCCCGCTTCGCCGAAGGCGCGCCTAACCCGGTGTCCGGACTTCTGTAGGTTATACTGTACGGCGTCTCGCGTTCGGCACGGTCCCATTTACGGCCCTCACCGGCAAGGAGACACTCATGCAGCTTCGAACCCTCCTTCTGATAGCCGGTTTGATCGCACTCGGTTTCGGTCTGGCATTCCTTCTTGTGCCCAGAGCCCTGCTCCCGCTTTACGGAATACCTACCGATCCGCCGTGGTGCTCATCGGCCGCTTCTTCGGGGCGGCGCTGGTTCAGCTCGGGCTGGTTCTGTACCTCATTCGCGATGTCGGGGATCTGAGAACCCAGCGTAGCGTAGTGATCGGTTCCTTCATCGGCTCGGTAGCCGGCCTGGTGGTGGCGCTCACCGGGCAATTCTGGGGACTGGTGAACCAGTTCGGCTGGTCCACAGTGGCCATCTATGGCCTGCTCACGCTCGGCTATGGAGCCTTCGTATTCGGTAGGGCGCCGGTGACGACGCCCTGACTGCTAGTTGGGCTCCCCTTCGTGACGCACGCCGCTGCCCTGATTGCCGGCCAGCGATGGTGGCACACGATCGACATCGCGCCCGGCTTGGCCACGCCCGGCGCGTGGGATCTGAGACCAATGGCCGAGCGGATGCCCTGGCCCCTGTCGCTGGCTGGCGCCCGCTGTCTCGACGTGGGAACCATGGACGGTTTCTGGGCCTTCGAGATGGAGCGGCGTGGCGCAGGTGAGGTGCTCGCCATCGACAGTCAGCGTAGCGAGGCGGGGGCAACCTTTCGTTTGGCTGCCGAGCTGCGCGGCTCGCGCGCCACCTGGCAGGACCTGAACGTGTACGACCTGTCTCCCGCACGAGTGGGGTTTTTCGATCTGGTCTTCCTGGGGTACACCCTGAACCTGTTGCGGAATCCGATCGGCGCCCTCGAGGCGATCCGGGATGTGTGTCGCGGTGCCGTGATCGTCCTGGATGAAATCAGCCTACCTCTCACCCTTCTGCACCGCCGGCCGATTGCCAAGGTCGCGCCGCGCGCCGGCTACCTGGAATGCTGGGTATTCAACGCCGCCGGGCTTCGTCGCACACTCACGGTCTCCGGCCTGCTGCCTGAGGTGGAGAGCAGATTGCTGAAGTTTCGCCCCGGGCCTGGAACCAGCCCGGCAGACGTTCCCATCAGCTACCGATTGCGGCACGCGGTGGGCTTGGCCGGTGTGTCGCTCGCGGTGCGGGCGAGTGTGTTGTCTTGACAGTATTTTTCGTCTAGTGCATCTTGGTGTCGTAAGTGACGTTACCGCTCACCAGGAATGCCATGTCCCCAGCCGCTCTTGAAGTTATCGAGCACCCGGGCCGGGCCGCCTCGGTCCTCAACCCAATCCGGCTCCGACTCCTCAACGAGTTAGTCGAGCCCGATTCGGCCGCAGGGTTGGCCCGCCGCCTAAAACTCCCCAGGCAGGCAGTCACCTACCACGTGCGCCAGCTCGAGGCCGACGGCCTGGTCCGCTTCATCGAGGAGCGGCGTCGCCGCAATTGCGTTGAACGGGTGGTCCAGGCCACGGCCCGCACTTATGTAATCTCCCCCGCCGCGCTCGGGGCGCTCTCGGCGGATCCGGAGCAGATCGGCGATCGCTTCTCCTCTACCTATCTCATTGCTGTGGCCGCGCGGATGATCCGCGACGTCGCCGCGCTCCGACGTCAAGCCGATGTGGCGGACAAGCGTCTCGCCACGCTCACCATTCAGACCGACGTCCGATTTGCCACCCCGGCTGACCAGCACGCATTCGCGTACGAACTGGCGGATACTCTGGGGCAGCTCGTTACGAAGTACCATCGAGAAGATGCGCCCGAAGGGCCAGAGTTCTCCTTTACCCTAACCGGCCATCCCACCGTTCCTCCCGCTACCGGGCAAGCGGGACAGCGGGTCGGTGGGACAGCGGGTCAGCGAGACAGCGGGTCGGGCGTAAGTACGGCGTTGCTGGCGACACAGACCGCTTGATCTCCGATTGGCGGGGTATATTGCGACATGCTGTGCCAACGCTGTGGTGAACGTGAAGCCGAGATCTTCCAGACCCAGCGCTTGGGTGACAAGCTCTACGACCGTAGCCTGTGCTCCACCTGCGCCAAGCAGGACTACGGCATATTCCTCGGAGCGCTCCTCCAGTCGCAAGCAGCCGGGGCGCCGCCGCTGACTCCCGAGGCCCAGCGGGAGCTTCGCCGGGTGCTGGACGAGGCCGCTCCCGTCGAGGAGGAACCTTCGGAAGGTTGAAACGAAATGGGGGCCGGCTCCACGCCGACCCCCATCCGCATGCATGCTCGCCGTCGAGGGACCGCCGCTACCGGTCCTCTTCCGACTCGCACTCTTCCAGTGAATCGCTTGTAATCCTGCCGGACACCAGAATCGAATCAGTCACCGTCTCCACCGGCATCGAATCAGTCACCGTCTCCACCGGCGTGGTGCTCGAGTCACTTACTGTCCCAACCGGGACAACAGTCGAGTCAACCACTGCCGCTCCACGCCAGGTCTCGATGTCCGCCTGGAACTGACTCGAGAGCGCTGCCAGGTCCACCGGGGTGGATTCCGATTTCTGACCGCCGCCGGTTACCCGGGCGAGGCCGATCGAGGCCTTCTCGTAGCCGCTGTCCACCGCGATCGCGGCTTCGTATGCCTGTGCTGCGGCATCAGGGTACCCGGACCGCTCCAGGGCCGTGCCCAGGTTGTTCTGGAACACCGGCGCGTTGCTTCTGAGCTCGACGGCTCGCGCGAGCGGCGCCAGCGCTTCGGAGCTCCGATCCTGCTGGATGTAAATCAGCCCCATGTTGTTCATCGACCAGACATCCCGCTCGTCTATGGAGAGTGCCCGGTGATACGCCTGGATCGCCCCGTCGACATCCCCCAACTCGTATCGCGCCCGTCCAAGCAGACGCAGGCCTTCGTTCGACATCGGCTCCTGCGCAAGAGCCTTCTCGATCCGCTCGAGGGCCTCCTTCGGCCGGCCGCTCTCCAGCAATACCCGGCTGGAGTTGAACAGGCTCTTCCGGTGGCTCGGATCGAGCTGGAGCGCCTGGTCGAAGGCGTTCAAAGCCTTCTCCTGCTCGCCTGCCTTCCAGGCGGACATCCCGAGCATGTAGTGACCCCACGGATTCTCCGGATGAGTCGCGTTGTAAGCGGTGAAGAGCTCGGCGGCCTCGGGGTAGCGTCCCGCGCCAAAAGCAGACTCGGCCGTCTCGTACGAGACGGCAGTGACTGCGCCCGGAGCCTCGGTGCCTACCGTAGTCGGCGAAGCGGCCGACACCGTCGGGGTAGCGCCGACGGAGCTGGAGGTGGTCTTCGGCTGATCCGAGCCGCCGCATCCCGCGGCAAATGGGATCAGGGTGGAGATGATAAGCATTGGAGAGCGTGCACGCGTGCCGGACATGGAACTCCTCCTTCAGTGTGGCGCGTCGGCGCCGTGAGTGGCCAGTGGACGGCAGCACTCAAGGGCAAGCGGACGGCCAGACCCAGGACGGCCGAGGAGATTTTCAGATTGGGTTGCGCTGCAAGCGGTTATGCGGAGTGCTGGAGGGGCCGGAAGCGGCGATTGTGTTCCGGCAGACACGGGTAAAGGGGGCCGCTCGTGTCCGCAGGGACACGTCGGGTCCGAGCTCGCCTCACTCCTTTCTGAGGTCGAGCCGCCGCATGATCTTGAGCAAGCTCGCGTGGTCAGCCAGGCCCAGCTCGTCGGCAGTACGGGTGATGTGCCAATCGTTCCGCTCCAGAGCGGCTACCACGATCTGGCGCTCGGCCTCGACCTTCAGTGCGTGGAAGTCCCGTCCCGCCGAGGCCGGCCGCACACGAACCTGGCTCTGCTCCTGGAGCTCGACCGGCACGTGCTCGGAGCGAAGCACCTCGCCGTCAGCCGCGATGATCATCCGCTCGAGGATGTTGCGGAGCTCACGCACGTTGTTGCGGCTCCAGTCGTAACCCATCAGCAGCTCGAGGGCGTCACCCGAAAGCTTCTTGGGCCGAATGCGGAACCGTTCACATATGGCGGCCACGAAGGCCGTAGCCAGCTCGGGAACGTCGGAGAGCCGATCGCGTAGCGGCGGCACCCGAACTACGTGAACGCTGAGGCGGAAGTAGAGGTCCTGCCGGAAGCGGCCCGCGGCAACCTCTGCCTCCAGGTCCCGATTAGTGGCGGCGACCACTCTCGCCTCGACCGAGATGGAGCGATTACCGCCGAGCCGGGTAACCTTGCGCTCCTCGAGAACCCGCAGGAGCTTGGCCTGGGCCGCGAGCGGCAGCTCACCGATCTCGTCCAGAAACAGGGTCCCGCGCTCCGCCGACTCGAAGGCCCCCTTTCGGGTGCTCGCGGCGCCGGTGAACGCGCCCCGCTCGTGACCGAAGAGCTCACTCTCGACAAGGCTTTCGGGAAGCGCCGCGCTGTTGAGGGCGACAAATGGCGCGGCTGGACCCGGGCCGAGCCGGTGCAGATCGCGGGCGACGAGCTCCTTGCCGGAACCGCTCTCTCCCATGATGAGAACCGGACTGGGAATCGGAGCCACCCGTGCGATGGCTTCCCGGAGCCGGCGAATAGCCGCGCTGTCCCCAATCAATGAGGTTTCGCCGAGCTGCCGCTGAAGCGATGCCACCACGGCCATAAGCCGCTTTCGCTCCAGTACCATCTCGACCTCTCTGACCACCCGTTCCATGGGTTCGGCCTTGTCGATGAAGCCATGAGCCCCGAGGCCCACAGCCTGGATACATCGGTCGTAGTCACCGGTGCCGGTATAGACAATGACCGGCACCTCGCTTCCCTGCTGGCTCATTGCACGCAACACCCCGAAGCCGTCCATGCCGGGCATCTCGAGGTCGAGGATCATACAATCCACTCCCGACCGGGTGACGAGATCCAGGGCCTCGCTGCCGTCGGCCGCGGTCAGAACGTCGTAGCCGCCGACCCGCTTCAGATCATAGGCGTACTGTTGGGCCAGGGTAGGCACGTCGTCCACTACGAGCACGAGTGTCATGAAGCCCCCCGTCCTGCCGGATCGGCGGGCAGCTCGACCACGAAGCGGGTCCCGGTACCGGGCTCGGTTTCGACTCGCAGGGTGCCGTTCAGGTCCAGAATGAGTCGCCTCACGATGGAGAGCCCAAGGCCGGTACCCTCCGTCTTGGTGGTGTAGAAGTCATCGAAAGCATGATCCAACTCCTTCCGGGTCATACCGGAACCGGTATCCGCCACAATGACTCTCACCCTGGGCGGCTCGCCGTCACCGCCGGCCAGCTCGGTGGTCACGGTGACCGCGCCGGAGCGGCCTCCCAGGCTGTCCACAGCGTTACCCACCAGATTCTCGAGTATTCGTCGCAGCATCAGGGCGTCGCCGAGCGCCCGTGGGAGCCGCTCGGTCAGGCTGGTGTGGAGCACTCTGCCATCGGCCGCCGTGTTGCGAAGCACCTCTTCTACCACCGTGTTCACGTCGCACGGCGTGCGCTCGATAGTCGGCGAGAGCCGGGCATAGTTTCGGGCCAGCGTCTCGAGGTATTCGACGCTCGAATCCAGGGTGCCCCTCCGCTCCTCGAACACTGCCGGCAGCAGTGCGGGCTCTTGCCGAGCCACCTGCGAGAAGTGGCGTAGCACGTTACGGATCGGGGCCAGCCCATTCTTGATGTCATGATTGACCTGACGTGCCAGGTCGCCTACGGCAGCCCTCCGTTCCGCCTCGCGCAGCCGGGCTGAACTGTTCCGGAGCCGCTCGGTCATGGCGCCGAGCAGCCGGGAGAGGGCGCCGATCTCGTCCCCACGCTCGCTCTCGAAGCTCTGGTCCAGCCGGTCCAGGTCGATCTGCGAGGTCTTCTGGGCCAGCTCGCGGAGCGGGCGACTGATACGGGAGGAGAGCCAGGCCGCCAAGGCCAGGGCCGCAGCCAGGGTGAGCCCCACAGCCAGCAGGAACCATCGATCGACGCTTCGCTGCAACGCCTTCAGAGTGCCGAGGGACTGGGTGACAAGGAACCGGGCCGTGTCCACGGTGACACCGCTGCCGCGCAAGAGATCCACATAGGGAAGTTGAATCTCCCGCACGACTCGGGCGCCGACTGTGGTGGGCTGCTGCATTCCGGGATACGCGAGGCTGACCTCGAGGTCTCCGTCGCGAGCCAGGCGATCGAGCAGCCGACTCTCAGCTTCTATCCCCCCGACTGCGCTGAACGGCCTGCCCCCGACCCGGAACGAGTCCACCCGCGCCAGCGCCACCAGCGGGATTTCCGGGGTGCGGGTGCGGACCAGGGTCATGCTGTCCCTGATGGTGGAAAGCAGGCGGGGCAACTCCGGCTGCAACTGGTCGAACTCGTTCCGGAAATGTCCCGAGCTGAGGATTCTTCCCGCACTGTCCTGGATCTGAAGCATCGACAGCCCGGACACCCTCATGGCCTCGGCCGCATAATCGAGCAGGTATCGCCGGGAGGAGGCGTCCCCCCGAAGCGCGGCGAGGCGGAACCGATTGTCGCGGCCCAGGTCGCCGGACAACGCGCGCAGCCGGGCCGCGACAGTTCCGCTTTCGCGCGCGAGATCCGCCGCGATGACCTCGGCCATCGACCCGACCCGTCCCTCATACTCGGTGGTGAGACGCCGCTCCATTTCCCGGCGCACGCCGTAGGCTAGTGCACCGAGCGGCAGGAGAACGGCGACAAGAATGCCGAGGAAGAGGCGAGTGCGGAAGCTCATCGTGGGAGCACTCGAACGGTGCCGTCCCATTCGACCGTGAGGGGCGAGGCCCCCCGGCGAACGATGGCGTGGGCTCGGGTGTCGATCAGCGGCAGGATCCAGGCCCCTACGGGCAACGCCGCCAACTCATGGCAGGGCGCAGGGACCTGGCGAGGAAGACCCAGGACGTAGCCCCGGTCATGCTGGTCGCGAACTGCGGCGGCAAATTCCGCTGGATCGAGGCCAGCGGATCTCAGCTGGACCGTATCCCTCGTGAGCGCGACGATGCGCTCGGCCAGCCCCCGGGCCACCTTGTCGTTGCGCGGATAAACGATGCGCGGTGAAATCGGTGGGGGCACGACGTAAGACAGCATGGTGTAAGGGCATTCACGCCTCCAGACGGGGGGCTCGGCCCCGCGCGCGTCGGCCTGAGCCACGTCTCGCGCCAGGGATCGTCGCACCGAATCCGCCCCGAGGATCCATATCGGATGGGCCCCGGCCGGCTGGAGCAGAGCATAGGTGCGACTCCAGGGGAGGGGGAACGTCGTAAACTCAGGCCGGTTGGCGACGTAGTCGACGACCGCAGGATCACGGGTGACAACCAGATCCGCGCCGCGGTCGAGAGCGTCGCGGGGATCGCCATCCGGTGCGACCTGGAACTCGAGGATCGGACCGCTCCCACTATCCGAAGCGATCCTGGCGGTGGATCCGGCCACAGCGTCCAGCGCGGTAGGGACGGACAGGGCAGGATCGGCAAAGAGGCGGGGAGCGGAATCCGGCGTGGCCCGCAAGGTGACGCTCAACCTGCCATCGTCCAGCGCGACTGCGGAGTCTATTCCCAGGGCGTTTACGGCGCCGCGCCGGCCGTGCCAGCTGGAGGCTACACCGGCCGCGGTTAGCGGTGCTCGGTCGGGAGGGTGGGGATTTTGACGGAGGGTGAAGATCCACCTTCGCCCGGTCGAGTCGGCCGTCCACTCAGATGCAAGACCGGGACGCACTTCACCGTGGCAGTCGAGCCGAACCAGGGTTTCGGAGTGCTGGCGGAAAAGAAGCCGTTCGCTGTCGTTCGTCGGAATCGGCGCGTGAGCCGGATCGACGGGATCGGCCAGTGCCACGGTCAGCGTCTCAGGTGACCCGGCTGAGCCCGCGGACAGTCGACATTCGTCTCCTCGATCGGGGACGGCGGGAACGGCCGAGGTCTTGGAACCGCAGCCGGCCAGCGCGAGGAGGATGATGCCGCACAGTGCGGCCGCCTTTAGGGCTCCGCGACCACGAATGGGCTGCCCCCGAGCTTGGCCTTGAGGTCAGGCACAACCGCCACCGCTTCGGGCCGGGTCGCGTAATCTCCCACCCGGACCTTGAAGAGTCCGCCCTCCTCAACCGTCACCGGGGCCAGGCCCTGCGCTTGGAGCCTCGCGGCGGCGGCGGCAGCAGCAGCGGGTGAACGGACAGCCGTGATCTGAACCCGGAAACGGCCAGGTCGCGCCGGAGATGGTGTCGCTGAGGGCGGGGCCGGGCTGACCGGCGAGGGTGCTGGCTCGGTTCGGGCCGGAGGAAGAGCCGCGGTATCGATTCCCCCGGGCTGAGAGTCCGTGGCCGGACGAGCGGCGACATCCGCTCGTACCCCCGCGCAGCGCTGGTCCAGATAGCCGAGCTGATTCTGCAGCTCGAAGTTGCCGCGGGATCCGGCGAGTCCGTCGGCGATCCAGCGGCACGCCAGCTCCGGGTTCTTCTGGTCGAAGTAAGTGCGAGCCGCCCAGTAGGCGGCCTGGGGCAGGAGTGTGCTGCCGGGATAGTCCAGGCGGATGCGCTCGAGGTTTCGGGCCGCGCCCGGGAGATTACCGCTGGCATAGTCGAGCTGAACCAGGCGCAACAGCGCGTCGTCGGCCCAGCTGGATGAGGGGTACTCAACCGCCACGCGCTGGAGCTGACGCCGCATCTCGTTGGCTTCGTTCGCCACCATGGCCTGGGTATAGATGATCTGGGGATAGAGCGTATCGGTCGGCGACGTGGCCGCGAGCAAGTGACGTACTTTGGTTCGGGCGGTGTCGCCCCTGCCCTCCTGAGCCTGGCGGATGGCGTCCACAAGGCGGGGGTCTGTCTGGGACAGGGCGGGACGGACGGGAAAGACGGGAAGGACGGGAAGGAGCACAAGAACCCGAGCGACAATAGATCGCCATAGGAGTCCCGGCCGGTTCACCTTTCCGTCTTTCCCGACCTTCCCGTCTTTCCCGGCCTTCCCGCTCATGCTGCCTCCGCAGATGGTATCCCGATTCGTAGCACCAGGTCGGTCAGCAGGCCCCGGTCATCGGAGATCGTGGTGTCCTTGAGCGCCTGATCGGTGTCTCGGGCCGCCCGAAGAGCGGCGCGGATCCGTCTGCGCGACCACTGCGGAGCCCACCGGCTCCAGCGGCTGGCTTCCTCCTTGTAGCTTAGCAGGCCGAAGGGCCGGACGCTGAGCAGGCTCTTGAGGACGGCGGCTTCCAGACTACGACCGCGCATGCCCCGGTCGTAGTGCGCCCGAGCGATGCCGAGCCCCACCAGCGCGGTGCCGAGCGTCATCAGGAGCTTTACTCCCGATACGCCAGGCTGACCCAGAATCGAAGGCAACAGCGCGGCTGCAACGCCGGGCTGGCTATCCAGCACGGCCTCGCGCCAATCCCAGAGCGTCTCTCCATGCCGAACGCCAACCAGGTCACCCACCCGCTCGGCGGTCAGCGGCTCCCCGGCGGGCAGCGAAGCCAGCTTGGCAAGCTCGGAGCTGAGGGCACCCAGGTCGGAGCCGACGGAACGCATGAGGTGTTCCGCCGCATCGGGCTCCAGGGTTACCCCCAGCTTGGTGGCCTGATGCGACAGCCACTTGCGGGCCCGCTCCGGTGGGAGTGGATCGAACCGAACGGCATAGGCGCCGGCCGCCAGCTCCCGGTCCTCGGTCTCCTCGCCTGAGCCCTGGACCATGATCACCACGGTCTCAGCGCTAGGACGCTGGAGATACCTGAGGAATTCGGCGCGTCCCTTGGTCTTTCGCTTCCAGCCTTCGATGTCGCGGAGCAAAACCACCCGCCGGTCAGCCAGCATGGGAAGAGTGTTGCAGAGCGCGTCGACCTCCTCCGCGTCGAGCTGGGCCGCCGAGCGCTGGTCGAAGTTGAAATCACGAAGCGTGGGGTCGAGCGCCCGGTCTACGATGGCCTTGACGGCCTCGTCCTTCAGGACGTCCTCCGGTCCATAGAGGTAATAGACCAGCGCCAGCTCGCCCTTGTTGAGTGAGCGATGCAAGGCGTCCGGCGAATTTTGGGGCATGGGAGAATTGTAGGGGGGCTCTGGGCTATGGGCTATGGGCTATGGGCAAGAACTGTCATCCTGAGCGAAACTGGCAAGCTGAGATCCTTCGTCGCCGAGGCTCCCCAGGATGACATTGCTCGCGGAGGTCCACTTGACCCTTGCCACTGCCCATAGCCCATAGCCCAGAGCCTTCTAGTAGCTTGCCTTCCTCCGAAAGCACTCCACAAACATCAGCCCCACCAGCGTCTTGGCGTCCTTGATCTCGCCGGTCCGGATCATGGGCATGATCTCCGACCAGCGCTTGGTATGCACCTCCATGAACTCGTCCGCCTCACGGCGGTGTTTCCCCTGCTTCATCCCGGTGGCCAGGAAGATGTGGATCTTCTCGTCAGTAAACCCCGGGGTGGTATAGATCGTAGTCAGGCGGGCCAACACGTCGGCCGACATGCCGGTCTCTTCCTCCAGCTCGCGCTGGGCGCAGGTGGCCGGTGTCTCTCCGGGGTCGAGCCGTCCTGCAGGGATCTCCCAGATGAAGTTCGTTGGCCGCATGCCTGAACTGTCGGATCATCAGGACCCTCGGATCCGGGCCGCGGGGCTCGTCCAACAAGCGCGACCACCGCTGAGGCGCCAGGGTGTCGAACCATTTCCAGCTTGCCCGTCGTGCCATCGGGGAAGCGGACGGTGTCGAGGTCGAGATTCACGACCTTGCCGGTGTAGATGCGTTCCGTGGAAACGAGCGTCATAGGGATCGCGAGTGAGAGGTGAGAGGGGAGACGGCGGCCCGGACCCACGCCACCGGGATCTTGAATCCCTCGGCGAAGAGATAGCGAAGCTCCAGGACCGGATTGTCCGAGATCGGGCTGTCCTCGGTCGGCGAGGTGTAGGCCTCGAGGTCGGTGCGCTGCGCCTCCAGGCGGAGGCGAAACATGTGAAATGGATCACTCACCAGTATCACCCGATGCAGCCGTTTCTGCTCCAGCCACTCGGCCACAGCAGTCATCGAGGCCTGGGTCGAGCGGCCCTGTGCCTGAACCACCACGGCTTCCGAGGGCACGCCATGGCTCACCAGGAACTGACGCCCTACGGTGGCCTCGCTGGTCGTATCTCCCCGCCCCATCCCTCCGGTGACGATGATCCTGGGAGCATGCCCCTCCCGGTAAAGGTGGAGCGCGTGGTTCAAGCGTGCCCGAAGCACCGGGGAAGGCCGCCCGTTGTACTGTGCGGCGCCCAGGACGACGATCGCATCGACTGGCCGGCGCTGGTCCTGCTGGCTGACTACGAGCACCATGATCAGAGCCACTGTGTACACGGTGGCAGCGGCCAGCAGGGTCAGGGCAACCGACTGGCGAAACGAGGGGAAGGCGGAACGTCGTTCCGCCCTCACAAATCGAAGCTCTCCCCGTGCTTCGGGATGTGGACGTCGGGCACTCCCTCCTCACGCAGGATCGTCGCCATTGCCTCCAGTGGTCCGGGCTCGCCATGCACCACGAAGGCGCGGCGCACCGGACCGCCGAGCCGGCGCACCCAGGCCCGCAACTCGTCGCGATCGGCGTGGGCCGAGTAGCTCCCGATGGTCTCGACCTCGGCGCGCCGCTCGTACTTCTGCCCCAGGAGGCTGACCATCTCCTCGCCACTCTGGATGCGCCGACCCAAGGTGTGCTCCGCCTGAAAGCCCACAAACAGGATCAGGTTCCGGTGATCACCAATGCCGTGTGCCAGATGGTGGAGGATCCGTCCCGACTCCACCATGCCGGAAGCCGCGATGATAACCGCGGGCCCGTGCTGCGCGTCGATCGCCTTGGATTCGGAGACCTCTCGCACGTAGCGCAGCAGGGGGAAGTCGAACAGTTCGTTGGTGGTCTCGATCAGCCGCTCCCGCCGATCGAAGACCTCCGGGTGGAGCCGGAAGACGGTGGTGATGTCCACCGCGAGCGGGCTATCGACATAGATCGGCACCTCGGGGATCTGCCCGGCGCGATAGAGGCGATGCAGGCTGTACACCAGCTCCTGGACCCGCCCCACCGCGAAGGCGGGGATGAACAGCTTACCGCCTCTCGCCGCGACACGGCGCACCGTTTCGCCCAGGCGAGTCTCAGCCAACGCAAACGACTCGTGCTCGCCGGTCGGCGTAGGTGGCCTCGATGATCAAGGTGTCGATGGGCCCGGAAGGCGGTTCCGGATCACGCACAATCGGGAAGCCCGCTGCGGCCGATGTCGCCGGAGAACACCACTCGCTGGTTTCCGCCTTCGGTTATCCGAAGATCGATCGCGGCGGAGCCCAGGATGTGGCCCGCCTCGAGGAACTCGAGGGCCAGATGCTTACGCAGATAGAAGACCCGGCGGTACGGCACGCCGACAATGAGATCCTGCACCGCGATGGCGTCTCGCAGCGAGTACAGCGGTTCGCTGTCGGGCAGGGGCTTGCCGCGGCGCTGCAGGAACTCGTGGTCCTTCTCCTGAATGTGCCCCGCGTCGGCCAGCATCACGGCACTCAGGTCCCGGGTAGCGGGCGTGCTGTAGACCGGGCCGTGGAACCCTTCCTTCACCAGGAGAGGAAGCCGGCCGCAGTGATCGATATGAGCGTGACTCAGCACCACGCCATCGATCCGCCGGGCATCGAAAGGCAGCTGCGCGTTCAGCGCGTGGGTTTCTGCCCGGCGGCCCTGAAACAATCCTGCGTCCAGCAGGATTCGGGCTCCGGCCGCCTCGAGCAGGTGCATCGAGCCGGTGACCTGGCCGGCGCCGCCCCAGAAGGTGATGCGAGTGGAGGTCATGAAGGCTATGCGGGGTTCCAAAGAGCTATCGCCGGCGTCCCCCAGCCCCGGCAGGATATAGCCGACATGGTTGAGCTGCGGTCCAGCGCGGCCGCGAATACCGGAACGTCCGGGATGGTTCTCGAGCATCCGGCGGACTCCTTCGGGGGCCGCCACCAGGCAAAGGAACCGGATGCGGCGGGCTCCGGCCTTTTTCAGGGCGCCGACCGCGGCAACCGCGGACCCCCCGGTGGCGAGCATGGGGTCGAGAATGAAGAAATCCCGTTCCATCTCGTCGTGCGGGATCTTGAAATAGTAGTCCACCGGTTGGAGCGTCTCATGATCCCGGTAGAGTCCGATGTGCCCCACCCGGGCCGAGGGGATCAGCTGGGTGATGCCGTCCACCATGCCGAGGCCGGCGCGGAGGATCGGTACCAGGGTGAGCTTCTTTCCCGCGACCTGACGGCCGGTGGTGCGCTCGAGCGGCGTCTCGATCTCGATCGGCTGAGTGGGGAGGTCCTTGGTCACCTCGTAGGCCATCAGGGTGGCGATCTCACCGACCAGCTGCTTGAAATCCCGGGTGCTGGTGTGCTTGTCCCGGAGAATAGAAAGCTTGTGTTGGATGAGAGGGTGAGACAGGACGGTGAGATTGGGGAACGATGGGCGGCGGCATGGACGGGAAATATGACAGGAGAGCCGAGCCGGTGTCACCCTGAGCGCGCGAAGCGGGCGCAGATGTCTACTCCGTGCTCGTCAGCCAACTCGACTTGGCTCAGGCCCTGCCTAGCCGCCTTCCTATATTTCCCGCCCCACGGCCAGGTAGCTCAGTTGGTAGAGCAGCGGACTGAAAATCCGCGTGTCGGGGGTTCAATTCCCTCCCTGGCCACTCGCTATAACTCGCTCATCAACATTAGCTTAGAACAGCGGCGGCCACCTAATTCGGGTGGCCTTTCTTCTGCGCAGTACCTGAAAAGTACCTGAACTGCCGACGCTAGCCTTGTGGCATTGGGCCTATATGAGCAAAGATATGGGGAAGCGGAAGGTGGAGTTTTTCAACGTCGGCTCAAAGGCGCTGAGCGCTATGAGCGACTGCCGAGAACTCTACGCCTGCCCGATTTGCCAAGTTCTCTTCGATGTTTCCGCCATCGGTAATGGTGAGCTAACACTCGAAGATTCGCCTCCTCGGAGCATGGGCGGGAAGCCGATCGCGCCACATCAGTCCTGCAACAGTACGGGCCGGTCATACGATCGACGCAGCCGTCAAACAGCGGGAGGAGTTCATTGGCCTGGTCCGCGGCCTGGCTGGTAAGGGGGGAAAGTTTGGCGGAAAGGCTCGGCTCTCAGCGGGTGGCGTGACTACAAATGTCCGGCTGCGGGGTGAAGGAAGATACGTCACATTTGAAGTCTCGGAGAAGGTGAACAACCCCGAGCACTTCAGCAGGCAGCGCGGTACACAACCTCCGAAGGAAAATGTCGAAAACGGCGAGCCTCGGGAGTTTAAGATCCACGCTCGTTTAGGCTTCGAGTGGCAGCATGCGTCCATAGTAGATCTCAAATCTGCGTACATCGCTGCCTTCGCCAAGTTCGGCTATCTGTATGCGTTTGATTCAAGCCTTGATCTAGTACGCGAGCAGATCCGTCATCCAGACACCGATTTGATTCAAGGGGCATGCTGGATCCGTCCACCCGAAGCTCCCTCAGAGTCCTGACATTTTGGGGATCGTAAGGCCATTCCGTGGTCTCCTGGTCCCGCTTGGCCGAGCGGTAATCGGGCTGCCGTGGGGTGGCGATACAAAAGACTTCTATGATCGTTTGTACAAATTCTTTTCGGGCGGCAGGGCCAATTTCTCGGTCAGAAGATTGGGCTGGCCTTCTGGACTAGAAATGCGACTGGATCTGGACGGTCCTCTACCTCTATCTGAAGCCTAGAGGAAGCTATGGGATTTCACCTCGAAGATTATGAAGAACTTCGGCCGTACCTCTATCACACTTCTCCGATTAAGAATGTCGGCCGCATCTTAGCGGTAGGTCGGTTGGAGTCCACGGCCAACCTTTTACAGCGAGCCAATCGCATGGATCTCCTGCGCGTGAGGCGGGATACGGATGCTGACTCTCTAATTCGTCCGATGGTCGGTGGTTATCCGTGACCAAGCGCCATTGAATCCGACCAATATCGCCTTTGAAGCGGGCTGGCATGCTTAGCGACCTCGTTCAGTACGTGAATCAACGCGTGTTCTTCTGGCCTGGAACAGGCACGGCCGGTCCAGTCGGCTACGGCATTACGCATTTCGCTCGGTATGCCGGCGAGCGGCCGGTCGTTTTACGATTGCGGCTTCGCTCCCTTCTCTCTCCTCTAGCTGCCAATCCCGGCTTTCTGCCTCAGTTCTCCCGGTACAACACTGGCGCTGCACGGCAGAATCAGGGGCAGCCCATTCCTAGGGGGCCCAACACGTTCACTGCTTCAGGCCGGTTTCACGGTACTCGCGCGCAAGTAAAGGAAGTAGCGTTTGTTGGCATCATCCGCCTGCCAATCGACACTGAGCGCGCATCTGCCTTGACTGGGCCTTGGCGACGCGCGTTTGAAGGGGCCACAGTCTAGCCCGGGGTGCCAAAGACTTCCTCACCTCCTATCGACCCCTCTGCCGACACTCGGCGGGCCGTCGCGCAGCCGAAGCCAGAGGGCTGGCCCCATTCATTGATGGGTCATGCCGGCGTGAGCCAGATTTCGAGGCACCATTTCCATCGATCACCGCGATCTGCCGAAAGTGCCGAACTTTGCACCCCGCCTGTATGAAGGTGACCGGGTTGCCTACTACGCGGTTAAGGCGAACTATGTCGCTCATGGCACGAGGCACCGGTGCTTGGTCGCATTGCTCGAAGTCATAAAGCGATGTGAGTCGCACGACGATGCAGCGGCTTGGTATAGCTCTCGTGGGCTCTCCTTGCCGAGCAACCTGTTGGTTCCCGGAAATCATCCCAAGCCGCTTGAAGAGACGAATCATGAACCACCGGGAAACCTCAAGCACCTCATGGCCCGAATCGCACCCGAGAGGGTCGTCGAGGTATGGGATGCGCAGTACCATAAGCGCGTATTAAAGTATGGCGTGGTCCTGGTGTGTAGGCCGATTTGGCTCGAGTTATGGACCCCTCCTGTTTTGTCGGAATCGACTTTACGGCAGATCTTCGGGGTAGTCCCAGCCACACGGACTCCGCCCGTCATAGAAGCGTCGGAATTCGAGCGTCTACGAGAATTTGCAACCTATGAGGCGGGGTGACCGCATGCGGTGCGCTGAGGTTGAACATTGGGTGATCACGGTTGCGGATAGGGTCAGAGCAAGCGCGCCTATCGAGGACTCCCGTGTCGAGCTGAAGGCAGAGTGGCCCGATGCTGTAGACGCAGCACGTCGTATAGCGGGGCACGCCAACGCTGCTCGCGGGGATCCGGTCCTCTGGATCATTGGTCTTGACGAAAAGCGGGGCGCCATTGGTGCGGCCGTAAATGAGCTGGCAAAGTGGCACCCCAAGGTCCAGGCGCAATTCGATGGCATCGCGCCCGCCATGGAAGACTTTTTAGTGCCATATGACGGGCAAACGCTCGTAGCTCTCTTGTTTGAGACGAGCGGTGCTCCCTTTGTCGTCCGCAACCCTATGTTCGGAAAGCCGGGAGGCGGCCCGATCAGCCGAGAAACACCCTGGCGCGAGGGCACGAGTATCCGCAGTGCGACGCGGACAGATCTGATCCGGTTGCTACGTACCACTTCAGCGACTGCCATCTGTCGAGGTACTTGAAGCGGTGGCGGAACGCGGCATCGACGAGGGTCGAAGCGTCTTTCATGTTAACGCTTCGCTCTATCTCATACCTCACGGTGAGGACCCGGTCGTTCTCCCCCTGCACCGTTCTCGTGGGGAACTTGTGCTCCAGCCGCTCGGCGAAGGCTTCCCTATGGACTACCTGACGTTAAAGGCACCTGGGATTAGCAGAGACACCCCTGCGGGTACTTCCAGGACGGTAGGCAGTACTCGGCGTGAGGTGATGATTCACGGACCCCGGGGAGGTCGAGCTACAGGCTCGGGCACGTGCCGGGCGTCGGGTCAATGAACCGATTGAGGGCATTGAACTCCACGTGCAATGTCAGCCAGCATTCACCGATGCAGCGGTCGAAATCCGGCAGCTTATTACGAAGGATTCACCGAGCACTACTCGATTCTACTTCCAAACGGAGTCTTTAAGCAGGTGAGATGGCCCGAGCCAGGAATGATCTCGGCTCGGGCCTAAATGCCATCAGGCTTTCGCGGCGCTTTCCGGCGTAGTTCTCGCCAGTAGACAGTATTCTCCGCGTTACTGTATCCGAACTTCAGCACATCAACCAGCAGCCGAGAACCCACCACGCAGTAACGCCGACCAAAGGATCACCGAAAACAGTCCTACCCCTATTGCAATCAGGTTCTGCAAACGGGGCACCCGTCCGCGCACGAGCCCAGCGATCCCGCAGGCGATTCCGACCACAGACAGCCAGCCTTGCAGGAACAACTGGGTTGACACCCAGCCCCAGATGCGGAAGAAGTCGAGAAGCACGCCAAGCCAGAATTTCACGTGGCACCTCCGGTTACGTCTGGTTTCGCGCAGCAACCCAGGCGGCAGGCGCACTTTTGAATGGCGCTAGTGCCGTTTGCGAGAGCCAAAGCGGGAAGGGGGCGGTCAGCGGGTGGGAGGGCAAGCCCCGTGCCGATGCAAACTCGCGGCGAGTTTACCCTGGTGAGAGTCCCCCGTACCTTGGTCCCATGCTGATCTACGTATGGGGCCGCTGGCCACAGTTCTTCGAGGATGGAGGCAGCTAGGATGGGGGGCGGCGGCTTTAGAATATCCGAGGGTAGTATCGCTCTAAGCTCCTCCCGTGAGACCATCGACCCTGTGCAAAGCCGGTTAGCTTGTACGACAGTCACCCTCTCGAAGAGCGTCCGCATTACTCTCGCGTTCCCAAAGCACTCAGGAGTCGAGCCGCGAAGGCGCGTACAGACGGTGCCCAGAGCCTCATCTGCGCCGGCCTGAAGCTCGTAATCGGCTTGCCACACCTGTCGCCGAAATATCTCTGCCAGCTCCTCGGAGCTGTAGTCAGGGAAATGCAGAAACCGTGTAAAACGCGACTCCAGACCAGGGTTAGATCCCAGAAAATCCATCATGGGTCGGGGGTAACCTGCAACTATGACCACTAAGTCCTGCCTGTGATCCTCCATGAGCTTCAGCAGGGTGTCGACAGCTTCGAATCCGTAGTCTCCTGCGATCCTGCCGGCGGTTAGAGCATAGGCTTCATCAATGAACAACACCCCACCTAGGGCGCGCTGGACCAGCTGGGTTACCTTGGCCGCGGTTTGGCCAACATACGAAGCCACCAAATCGGCTCGTGACGCTTCGATCAAATGCCCGATTCTCAGTAAGCCGAGTTCCCGGTAAATCTGACCTATAATCCGCGCTACCGTGGTTTTGCCCGTTCCAGGATTCCCGGTGAAAACGAGATGGAGCGTAACTGACGGTGCGGCTATGCCCTCGCGCCTCCTTAAGGTGCGGACTCTTAAAAAGTTCGTGACTTCCGAGATCTCCCGTTTCACATCTGCGAGGCCCACCAGGGACTCAAGATCCTGTTGGCATTTAGCAAGTGTGGGCGCCGCAGGTGCTGGCGCTTCGCGTCTAATCTGAGGCTCTACAATGGTGAGCTTATGAGTTGCGGCAAATTCCTTTAGTATCCGAGAAAGTGTTACCGATTCTCTGCAGCGCTTGATCCTGCTTACCGAAGTTGCCAACGATCGTACCCGCAGCCTTGAGTAGAAGCCCTATACATTCCCCCACTCGATTGGCACCATCATTAGCGTGGCCATCGACAGCGAACAAATGCGTAACCATTGTTGGCACACGTGGCTCAATCCAGGACTCGACGAGCGTAGCTCTTGTAGTGAATCGAGATCCACTTGTTCAATTCGGAGAATGAGGGATAGGAATTGCCGCTCCTCACTATTCAGGACTTGATCCGCGAGAAAAAGATGTGCCATCATACGGAGTACGAGCACCGCCATCGAATCGCCCTCCACGCGGGACAGCGTTCCCGCGAGACCACCTTCCATAGAGTGGCCGAATCACGATCGATGCTCGCTGCGCTCTGGGCGATTTTGTCAGGGCGGCTAACGAGTCCATTATCTCTGTAGCCGCCTCGTGAACAACGAGGACGGATGCAGTCACCGGATCCTCATGGCCATGAAGAGCAACTCCCGGCTGCGGCGGCTAAGACAGCCATAGCGATCATCAGGGAGCAACCGGATCGACTGACTTGCGCCTTACTGGCGGAATCCACAAATGCGGTGGGATCCACCGTTGCATTATAGAAAGCTCTCCAGGCATGGATCTGGCCCTCTCCCAAAACAGCCTCAAAGTTGTACTGTCCGGAAAAGCGGAGTCCTGTGGCTGCGGAAGAGCATCTCCCGGAGTAGAGCCGCGTCAATCGGCATAACCGTGAACTCCTCCACACAACGTACAGCGTAGCCATCTGCATAAGATTCCGACCTGATTCCAATAAGTTCGAATTCATAGCGCTGACTGGCGGCCAAAACCCATAGGTTCTTATAGAACTGCCATTGAGGTGCGTTCGATCGGACGTAAAGATAGAGAGTCGCTGAGTCACCCTCTTCAAGAAAACCCAGCCTCAGCTCGGTCTTCTTATTGAAGGCGGACAGCGTGCTTCCAAAGTTGTGTGGGTGGCTTTCGCGCTTTCGGGTACCGCTGAACTTATCGTATGTGTCCTCGTCGACTGGATCGATTGCCACCATTATCTCCAGGGTCAGAGAGTGCGGAAGTAGGTCGGCGCAAGCCTGGAAGGCCCTGGTAAGTTGAAGGCTGGAAGATGCATAGGCAAGCTGAATGTTACCTCGAGGCCGACCGCTTGAGCGGGGTACAATCCCAGCGGATCTACAGCCGAAATGGAACGTGTGAGGGTCTGCGACGATCAGATGCCGCGATTTAGGCGAGAACGAGTGGCGTTGGGCCCCAGGCTTTCCGGTGCCGATGCGGTTAGCGTACACAGCGGGGTGCGGGAATGGGGGACAGTCGGGCACCGCCCAATACGAGCGCGGCTTCCTAGCGGGGCATGAAAATCAATCTGCTGAGAAGGAGCGGTTTAGCAAGCCGGTGAGGGGCCGGCTGGCCGTCCTGGCGGCGAGATGCAGAGAACCGTAGATGCATACCGCCGGTACCTAACACTGCGCTCCGACCCCGAGCCGGCCATGATTCCGCAACGCGCCTGGTCCGCGCAGAGGTTGCCGCCATCAAGGGGCGGAACTGACACATGCGCGCCGCAGCGGCTGTGCCTCACTGCTTGCTCGCCTGGCGCCTCAGGGCATTGCTACGCGGTACATACTTGCCGAATTCTCATGCCGGACTTGGTACCTGAGTAGTACCTGAACTCCGCAGTTTCTGGAGGGTTCTGGCCGGTGCTGAGCCACCATGGCTGCTGACCGTAAGGCCGTTGCTGGAAGATGTCTAATCGTTCTCCGACAGTTCTCAGAGGATCGGCCACTGACGCCCTGAAAACCCGCGCGCTCGGGGGTTCGATTCCCTCTCTGGCCATTGAAGTTAGCTCGCCGCACAACTCCCCATTGTACCTAAACTGTACCTTACCGATTGTGGCGCGAGTCCGCAGGCACGGGTGTCGGTCACGCGACCCGAGCTCGAAATCATGGGGGCCGGTGGGCGAGTTAGTGGCCAGCACTGGCAAGGGAATAGAACACCCTGGTGCTGCATGCACCGGCCACAACACCCATTTACAGTGCTTGGGCGGTTGCAGGTCAACATGCCAGTTCGGCTGCGGATGGCTCTTAAAGGAGCGAGGCCTTTTTGTCACCTCCACTGGTACGAGGAGTTCAGCGCGTCTAGAACTCTTCTTAGAGGTCTTAAGAACAGATGCCATGCTATTGCCTCCTCGCCGTGAACGTAGGCGTGCTTGCTTGCGCCGGTCTTGCACTTGCCGCGCGTGAGCAATCGGCCTCAGCGCCTCAGCACATCGCCATCACCACGTCACCGTGATCGACGTCAAGACCGGCGAGCATAGTCCGGATCAAACGCTAGTAATCCTCCGTGACCGCATCACCCACGTGGGGCCAAGCGCGACAGTCCAACTCCCCAGCGGCACGCGCGAAGTGGACGGCAGCGGACGTACGCGATCCCAGGATTGTGGGACATGCACGTCCACATCTTCAACCAGGTCAGCTTGCGCCCGGCGAACACCTGGTACCCTCCCGCTGTTCGTGGCGAACGGCGTCTTGGCGCGTCCGTGAGATGTGGACCAAGCCGGGCAACATGTGCCGAGATCCAGCGCTGGCGGAATGGAGTCGAACCGGCGCGCTGATAGCGCCTCGAATGGTAGCTGTCGGAAGAGTATTCGATGGCCCCAAGCCCGTGTGGCAGAACACCGACAGCGTCACGACTCCGGCACGAAGCGCGGCGGCTCGTCGACGAGACCAAAGCCGCGGGAATCGACTTCGTGAAGGTGTAGAGCAAGCTTCCGCGTGAGGCGTTACCTCGCAATCGTGCGTGAGGCGCAACGACAAGGCATTCCCGTCGCGGGTCACGTTCCTGTCGCTGTCGATGCCAACGAGGCGTCGGATGCGGGTCAGCGGAGTTTCGAGCATTTGAGCGGGATTTTCGAGAGCTGCTCCGCGCGTTCGGCCGAGCTCCCGGCGGGTCGCGTGGGATGACTGGACCAGCGCGCACGACTCGCTGATGCTCGATACCTACGACGCCACGCGATGTGCGAGGCTCTTCAGGCGTCTTGCGGCGAACGGCACCGTGCAGGTTCCGACGCTGACGTCTACTGGCAGCGGGACGGCATGAGCGCCGCCGAGCTCGCCGTTGACCCGAGACTGAGATACGTCCCCGCGGGCGAACGCACGGACGTGGGAGCCGTACCGTGGAACGCGCTCCGACCCGTCCGACGGCGCCACTGCGCCGGCGGTACTGGGAGGCGCGGCTGCGCGTGGTGGGCGCCAATGCGCCGGGCGCGGGTCCGCTTCATGACCGGGCCGGATCTCGGCAACGCAGTACATCTACCCCGGCTTCAGCGTCCACGACGAGCTGCGCCTTCTGGTGGCAGGCCGGGCTCTCCCCGCTGGAGGCTTTACAAGCCACCACGCTGAACCCGATCCAATTCCTCTCCGTAGCCGACTCGCTCGGCACGTTGGAGGCCGGAAAGCTCGCCGATATCGTCTTGCTCGACGCTGACCCGCTCACCGATATCCGGAACACTAACAAGATCCGAGCAGTGGCCTCGAACCGGGCGCCTCTTGATGCGAAGCGACCTAGATAGCCTACTCGAGGCTGCCGCTGGAGGGCTCTCGGCCCCGAGGATACAAGCGCGTCGGCCCTCGTCGTCAGTCTCGCACGCGGTGAGGTTGAGGGTCGCGGCCTAACAAGCTCTTGAAGCTGTCGGCGCGGAGCGACCCGCGAAGGCCAGACTGGGACGTAGGTCTGTGCGGGCGCGGACCATCTGGGCGAGATATCTTCGCGATCCAAAATTTCTATTTTTCAGAAGGCACCCCCCTCGATCCGATTTTTTTCCTACGACATCCTGGCGCACCCTATGACCAGGCCTTTGCTCCAGCCGCCGCCCGCTCCGCATTGAGGGGGGGTAGCCAGGTCCGCCCTCGCGAGCAGATAGCCCCAGCAAATCCAGCGAGGCCGGTGCGCGACGAAGTCACCATCGTCATGCCACCGGTTCATGCGGGGGAGGGGCGCCGCTCCGACTGTCAGTAGAACTGTCAGTAGAATGTGGATCAAGTGCGACTACACGCGATGACTCGCCGCCACGGTTTCCTTCGAAGAAGTAGTCTGCAGTAGTCCTCTTTATCCCCCTGTTTCCCGCTATTCGGAGGTATACATTTCCGGCGCTTCTCGCCGCCCGCCTAGCCATCCCCCTAGCTTGGCATTAGGACTTGGGCTCCCCTAGCCCTAATGAGACCGCGGCGCTACCCTGGGAGCATAGCTCCGGGTAGGACCGTCCACGTGACCGAAGTCGTAGGCCGTCTCAAGGCGGCCCTGGCGGACCGCTACACGATCCAGCGCGAGCTCGGGAGCGGGGGGATGGCCACGGTCTACCTCGCCGAGGACCTGCGGCACCGCCGCAAGGTGGCCGTGAAGGTCCTCCGGCCCGAGCTTGCGGCGGTGATCGGGGCCGAGCGCTTCTTAGCCGAGATCCGCACTACTGCCAATCTGCAGCATCCGCACATTCTGCCACTGCACGACTCGGGTGAAGCGGGTTCATTCCTCTACTACGTGATGCCCTTCGTGGAGGGCGAATCGCTCCGCGACCGACTCAGGCGCGAGAAGCAGCTTCCCATTCCTGATGCCGTGCGGATCGCCACCGAGGTGGCCAGTGCCCTCGACTACGCCCATCGGCACAACGTCATCCACCGCGACATCAAGCCGGAGAACATCCTTCTCCACGATGGCAGCGCGCTGGTGGCGGATTTCGGGATCGCGCTGGCGGTCTCGAGCGCTGGTGGGACGAGGATGACGGAGACTGGCCTGTCCCTCGGGACACCGCACTACATGAGTCCCGAGCAGGCTATGGGCGAGCGGGAGATCACGGCGCGGAGCGACGTTTACGCGCTCGGAGCGATCACTTACGAGATGCTCGTAGGCGAGCCCCCCTTTACGGGACCCACCGCGCAGTCGATCGTCGCCAAGGTGCTCACGGAAGAGCCACGACCACTTCTCCCGAAACGGCGCACGATCCCCCCTCATGTGGAAGCCACGGTGCTGACCGCACTGCAGAAGCTTCCGGCCGACCGGTTCACCAGCGCGGCAGGGTTTGCCGAGGCGTTGACGAATCCGGCCTTCGGCGGGAGCACGCGTGCAGCTCAGGCTGCGATCCATGCCGCGCATCAGCGACTTGCGATCCGCCGGAATCCGCTTGCACTCGTGGCCGGCGCGATCGTCGCCGGTCTGGTCGTGGGGGCCTCGCTCGTGCGCTGGTGGCCGAGCGGGGACCGAACGAGTCCGCAAGTCACTCGCGTCATGCTCGCGCTCCCGTCGGAACAGGCGATGAACCTCGAGCTTCCGTTCGCCATCTCGAGGGACGGGTCCCGGATCGCGTATCATGGCACCGATGGCGAGGGGTGGCTTCGCGAACTGAACCGACTGGACGCGACTCGGATGCCTGAAATCGACGGCGGGTGCTGTCCGTTCTTCTCCCCGGATGGCCGGACGGTAGGTGGCTTCACTGCATTCCCCGGGGACTTGATCCTTGCTCCGCTCGCTGGCGGTCCCCGCAGGACGATCGCACGAGACTCGGTGTGGAGCGACGGAGGTGCCTGGAGTGAAGGCGGGTGGATCTACTTCATGATGGGCACCGGCCACAAGTTGGCGCGGGTCCGGCCGAACGGGGAATCGCTCCAGGTCCTGGCCGAGCCCGATAGCGCTCGGGGGGAAGGGACTTTCGCCTTTCCCGATCCTCTGCCGGGTGAGCGAGCTGCCCTTCTGACGATCTGGCGGCGCAAGGGGGGATCCGACATCGCGGCCGTGGACTTCGCCACTCGCGAGATCAGGACGCTGGAGCGCGGTGCCTACGCCCGTTATCTCGCGTCGGGCCACCTCCTCGTCGTGCGCCTTGATGGAACAGCGATAGCGGCCCCGTTCGACCCGAAACGGCTGATCGTGACCGGCCCCCCGACGGACGTGCTGGCCGGTGTAGCTCTGGGAGAGGGGGCCTCAGGCCTACTCGCGGCCTCGGCCTCGGGAACCCTGCTGTACAGCACTTCCTCCTCGCCAGAGGGCCAGGTAGTACGAGTCGCACGGGACGGCAGGAGCATGTCGGTCGATCCCGCATGGAAGGGCAGGATGTTTTCCCTTTCCCTCTCGCCAGATGGGACACGGCTCGCGGTCACCATCGAGCGGGAGGGTGGCGGCCTCGAGGTATGGGTCAAAGTGCTCGCAACGGGGCCGCTCGCGCGCCTGGCATTCGACGGCTTGGTTTCCTATAGACCGGCCTGGGCCCCGGCTGGCCGAGCAGTCACCTATATCTCCGATGTCACCGGAGTCAACAAGCTGCTGGAGCGCCCGGCCGATGGCAGCGGCTCGGCCACCGTTCTGGCGCAAATGCCCCGGGGAATCGACGAAGGGTTTCGCTCCCGCGACGGACGGTGGCTCATCCTGCGCGTGGGCGTCGGCGGCGGCCGCGACATCAACGGTCTGCGACCCGGGATCGACAGCGCTCCTGTCGCGCTGATCGCCACCGAATTCCAGGAGCACTCCCCGTCGCTCTCGCCGGATGGGCATTGGCTTGCCTATGTCTCCAACGAATCCGGACGGCGCGAAGTGTATGTGCGCCCCTTCCCGAATGTCGGCGCGGCCAAATGGCAGGTCTCGACCTCGGAAGGAAGCGAACCGCTCTGGGCGAACAGCGGTCGCGAGCTGTTCTTCAAGAACCGAAACGCGGAACTGGTGGCGGTCTCGTGCAAACCCGCCCGGCGTTCCGGATCCTGAGCTCTAGCCGCTCTTTCGGTCCGCGGGTATTACACCGAAACGTTGCATACCAGCTATGCCGTGAGCCCGGACGACCGATCGTTCATTTTCGTGCGGCGGCTGGGCACCGATGAGGGGCGTCTGGTGCTGGTGCTCAACTGGTTCGAGGAGCTCAAGAGCAAGGTGCCCCGCTGAGCATGCGTGACGGGCTTCCGAAGCTGACCTCTGCCCTGGCCGACCGCTACCGGCTCGAGCGCGAGCTCGGGCGCGGCGGCATGGCCACGGTCTAGCTCGCCGAGGACCTGCGTCACGAACGAAAGGTGGCGATCAAGGTGCTCCGTGCCGAGCTGGCCGCCACCCTGGGCAGCGACCGGTTCCTCCGCGAGATCCGCACGCGGCTGGACTCGACCATCCGCACATTCTGCCGGTCTCGACTCGGGGGAGGCTGCCGGCCTGCTCTGGTACACGATGCCCTACGTCGAGGGGGAGAGCCTCAGGGATCGCCTCCGGCGGGAGGTCCAGCTGCCGGTCGAGGAAGCGGTGCAGCATCGCTCGCGAGGTGGCCGATGCGCTGGATTATGCCCATCTCGCACGGGGTAGTCCATCGCGACATCAAGCCGGAGAACATTCTGCTCGCGCCAGGGGCACGCGCGGGTGGCCGACTTCGGCGTGGCGCAGCCCTGCGACGGGAGCCGGCGGCGAGCCTGACCGGGACCGGACTGGCGATCGGCACGCCGGCCTACATGAGCCCCGAACAGGGCGGCGGCGGCCGGTGGATGGGCGCGGAGGATGTCTACTCACTCGGGTGCGTGCTCTACGAGATGCTGGCGGGCGAGCCGCCCTATACCGGGCGCACCCCGCAGGCGATCATCGCCAAGCGGTTGAGCGACCCGGTGCCGTCGGTGCGCCGCCTACGCGAGGAGCTTCCCGAGGAGTTGGACGCCGCCCTCCGCAGGGCGCTCGCCAAGGCTCCGGCCGACCGGTTCGCTGGTGCCGCGGAGTTCGCGCAAGCGTTGGCCGAGGGAGGCGCACGGCACGTGCCGGTCGCACCGGTCCGGAAGCCACACCGAAAGCATTCGCAATGCTGGGTAGGCTCGGGCCGGACTCGCCATCGTCGTCGCGTTGTGGCTGACTCACCTGGCTGAGCGCGGCGGCACCAACCCGAAGCGCGTGATGGTCGCGGTGCTGGCGAATCGGACCGGGAACCCTGCCCTCGACCCGGTGGGCCTTACCGCGGCCGACGATATCAACCGCGGCCTGGTCCAGACCGGGCTCGTGGAGGTGGTGGACGTCGGCGTGCTCTACGTCCAGGGGCGGGCCGCGACGGGGGAGCCGGCCGAACGACGCGCGCTGGCTCGGCGGAACGGGGCGGGGACGTGGTCGCCGGGAGCTATGACCAGTCAGGGGATAGCCTGGTCTTCCAGGCCGCCATCCTCGAGGTGCGCTCCGGCCGGGTGCTCCAGGCGCTCGAGCCGGTGCGCGGGCCGCTGCCCGGCGGGAACTGGCGCTCGAAGCACTGCGTCAGGGGTAACGGTGGGCCTCGCGGGGCTCCTCGACCCCCGCTTGAGCGACCTCACTACCCCAGTCCCGAGCCCCCCAACGACGCGGCCTACCAAGCCTTCTGGCGGGCCAGTGCGCCTACTGGGGCGGCGATAAACGAAGAGGCGTTATCGCAATTCCATCGGGCAGCAAGGCTCGATTCGACCTATCTCACGGCAGCGGTCTGGGTCGCGATGAGCAGCTGGGACCCTTCAGGTTGCGCGGTGGCCGACTCCGTCGGTCGCGAGCTGATCCCCGTCGCGACGAACTTCGCCTCCTCGACCGCCTTCAGCTGGATCGCAGCTCGGGCCTGTCAGGGGATTACGAGACCCGTCGCGGATCCTGAGTCAGCCTGCCCCGGCTCTGTCGCGCCTCCCACAGTTTCAAATGTTCACGGCTCTGTTCACTCGGCTGGCCGGGAGACCCAGCGAGGCGGTCGAAATCCTGAGGCGACTCGATCCCGAGCGCGATCTCGGATGGCTCCCCGACATCGGGAAAGTGCTTTACCGGCGGGATCTCCGGTGCCGTACCATGCGCTGGGCGACTACCGGAATGAGCTGCGGGTAGCCGGAGCTCGCCCGCAAGGACCCGAGCCGTCTCGCCTCGATCAATTTGGAGAATCATGCCTGGCTGGACTCGGGAAGACGTCGGATGTGCTCGATCGCCTCGAGCGAGCGTGGAGATTGCCCCGGACCCGCTAATGGATTACCCGCTCGCCGATCTCAGCTCAGGCCGTCCCGCGTTCATACTACCCCCGATCGGCTGTGCTACGAGGAGCGCTCGAGCTTCAGGCGCACGGGCAGCCGGAAGCGCCGCACGGCGGCGGAGCGGGCGGTGAGCTGGTACCGCGCCCAGCCGTCGGAGGAGCAGAGGCACTCGGATACCGTTACACGCTGGGGCGATAGCTCGAGTTGCTCGGGCAGTACGACCAAGCCCAGTCGCTATCCAGGGGCTCTCGGCCGAGGACCCGAGCAATGTGGGTTATCAGGGGGTGCTCGGCGTGCTCGCCGCCCGGCGGGGAGACCGGGCCGGGGCCCAGCGCATAAACCTGGCGCTCGCCGCCCTGTCGCGGACATTGTCCTGGTTCCCCACGTACTACCGCGCGCAGATCGCAGCCGTGCTCGGCGACCGCGACCGCGCGGTGAGCTCCTCCGGGACGCCATCGCCATGGCGCGGTGGATCCGTGGGAGCACCTGGATGCTGCCGGCTTTCGCTGGCCTCCACGGCTATCCGCCGTTCGACAGGTGATTAGGCCGAAGGGCTGAGATGGCAGCCGATCTCGGATCGCAGCTTCGGGCGGCACTCGGTCCACCGCGGCGAACTCGCAGAGGGGTGTTTTTGGGGCCAGTGTCAGTTTACCGTCTTGCTGAGCGTTGGGCCGATAAAAATTTTGCAACCACGTGGGGTGGTATCAGCCCGCATCTTCGCCAATCTTTGCTTTCATCCTCCGCTGTTCACATTCCGGCCTCACGCGCGCGCCTGACGCAGCTGTTGCTCACGCCGGCATTCGGGAAGAGTTTGTGCATTGGTGAGGTCAGGGAAGCGTCTTCATGGAACGGCGCGTGAACTCCGTACCTAAGATATACCTGAACTCCATGGACCTGAATCGACTCTTGCAAGAACTGGGTGCTCCAGCGTCATGTCGTAAGTCTTTCCTGAAGGGCGGTTAAGTGGTCTCCCCAGCTCTGGGTGGATCACCCCCTGGCGCCCTGAAAATCCGCGTGTCGGGGGTTCAATTCCCTCCCTGGCCATTGGATGTAACTCGGCGCTAAGACAATCCCTATGAGCGAGCGGCTTGAGCGTTGTTTCCTTCACTGACAGAGACCTTGGTCGGCCGTGGGTTCATGATGCTTGCCCCCTCACGAATCGATGCACCTCAGTTGATCCGCACGATCTTGGCCACCGACGGCACCCCGCTGGAGTTTACCAGGAAGAGCATATAGTGCCCCGGGGGGGCGAGATTCGCATTCGTCGGCATCTGGAGCGTGACGGTCCCGGTGCCGCGAGCAGTGATCGCCAGATTGTTCATCCGCTGGTTCTGGTTAAACGAATGGGTAACGGACGACAACCGAATCCAAGTGGCCTTGGCGATGCCCGTCGGGTCGGCGGTCGTCACCGTCATGGTCTGGCCATAGCCGACGCTCAGCGGCACCTGGTCCAGATTGGGCCGAGCGGCCGGGCTTCCGTCGGCCTTGAAGAGGTAGGGCGGTGAGAAGATCTCCGCCGTGTAATCATTGCTGAGGCCGCTCGCCGGCGGCTGCCCGCTCCCCACCGAGAGAACCCTCCCGTCAGGAAGCAGCAGGCTGGTCGAGTGGTAGAGCCGGTTGTGGCTCATGCGGCTGAGCGTGGTCCATTTTTCGGTGGCTGGATCCCAGAACTCCGTCGCCAGCACTGCGCTGCTGGTGGGCATCGTATTGAACCCAGAGGCGTTAGACCCTCCCGTCACCAGCACCTTGCCGTCGGCCAGAAGTGTAGCGTTTACCTGACGTCGGGCAACTGACATCGGGGCGATGGTACGCCACGGAGTGCCCGCATTCAGGTCGATCACCTCGGCCGTTGCCGTTGGCGTGCCGCCGCCTACCAGTAGGATCTTTCCCGCGTCGTACATCACCGCCGATCCGTAGTCTCGAGAGCCAAAATTGCTGCTCGGGCCATTCACCCAGCTCCCGGTGCCGGAGGGGTCGAGGTAATAAGTCGCTTGGCTAGGCCCAGCGACGAAGACACTCCCATTCGGGGCAACAAATGGCATCGGGTACAGCGAGAGATTCTTCGACGCCGTGGAAAGCACCCGCCACGTCCCGGTGGAGCCTCCAGGTTGAAAGACCTCGGGGATCAGGTTCCGCAGCTGTGCCGTGTCGCCGCCCGACATCGTCAGCAACTCGCCGTTGGCGAGCGTGGTCGCGCTCGGATACCAGCGACCGTTCTGCATGTCCGGCCCACGAGCCCAGGTGTTGGTCGCGAAGTCGTAGAGATAGGCTGTCCTGATGCCCAGATTGTCGGTGCCGCTGTGACCGCCAGCCACCAGGAGCCGCCCATCCGGCAGGAACGCGTGTCCGCTGCAGAAAAAGTCGGCAGGACGGGCGGCGCTGCGGAACACCCCCGTGTTCGGATCCCACAGTATCGGGGCGTTGTCCATCCGGCCCCAAGTCATGACGACACCGTTGGGCAGCAGCTGGGCATGAATCGCTACACCGCCCTCCCAGACCAGCGGCGCTCCCCAGGCTCCAACGATCGATTCTGCTGCGTCGTTCTGAAAGCTCACTACCACCGACTGGACCTGGTTCATGGTCAGGGGACAGGTGCCGGCACCCTGACCAACTCCCGTTCCGTTCGTTTCACAGCCCCCGCCGGCCCAGGCCTTGAGATAACTGCCATTGGTGGCGGTCGCCGTGAGCGTCACCGCAGTACCCGAGCCGTATGAGCTCGAGCACCCAGAACTCCCGCCCGAACCACCGGTGATGGTGCAGTTGATGCCGCCCGGACTCGACTGCACAGTGCCGTTGCCGCCCGACCCACCCGATACACTGAGTGCGAATGAGTTTGGCGGCGGGGAGAACTTGATCGTGATGGTGCGAGCCGTGCTCATGGTGACTTGGCAGGCGAGGGGGTTTTCCGTCACGGCGCCGTCGCAACCCGACCAGACGGCAGTGCCTCCGCCCGATGGCGCGGCAGTGACAGTCAAGACCATTCCTGCCTTGTAGTCTTTGCCGCAGGTTCCGGTCAGCGTCACCCCGCTGGCCGAGTAGGAGATCGTGCAGTTGATCCCCCCTCGACTGGACGTGACCACCCCGCCCGATGTGCTGCCTGTGGTCAGAATGGTCAGGTGGTGTTTGGTGGGCGCGTTCCTGGCAGTGATGCCTTCCGACTCGGTCGGCTGTTCCTGGCAGGCGTAAATCAGGGCTATGGCGGTGAAAGCGAGCAGCGTGGTCGCCGCGGCGAGCGAGCAGACCGGCCGTAGCCGAGTCATACGAACCTCGAGTGAGTGGGGGCCCCACGAGGCATGAGTTTTCAGAAAAAGGGTTAACCGACCGTTACCAACATATGGCAAGATTCTCCGCTGCGCGAGACCTTCCTGAGCGGTTCTCGATGCTGGTCAAGTGGGCACCCGGTACCGCCTCAACGCTGGCGCGCCGAGCTCAGGGCATACCGCCGACGCCTGAAAATCCGCGTGTCGGGGGTTCAATTCCCTCCCTGGCCATTGCAGTCAGCTCACCTCGCACGTCCCGATTGCAGCAAAGCCGTACCTCTACGCTAGCCTCGAACTCTCGGCTGGGGCTCGACCGCCGGAAAGCGACAGCCTAGCGCCCTGCCGCCGTGAGCCGCATGTTACGTGCGGCCCATGGCCGAACCCCTTCCGTCAGCTCACCATCGCCCTGTCCGACCGCTACCGCATCGAGCGCGAGCTCGGCGCCGGCGGCATGGCCACGGTGTACCTGGCCCAGGACCTCAAGCACGGGCGTAAGGTGGCCATCAAGGTCCTGCGGCCCGAGCTCGCAGCCGTGATCGGCGCCGACCGGTTCGTCAGAGAGATTCGCACCATCGCCGTCCTCAGCGATCAGCCGCTGTGGAGCCCGGATGGCCAATCGATCCTGACCCGGAGTACCAATCGGAATGGCGATGCCACCTTCTGGTCGGTCCCCCTGAATGGCGGTGTTCCCCGATTGCTCCTCACCTTCGACGGTCCGGGACACAAGCCATCTCGGGGCGGATGGGGAGTCCAAGGCAATCGAATCGTGTACACCGCCCCGGCCCAGCATAGCGATGTCTGGGTAATGGAGGTCCAGAAGCCGTGAGTGTCATGATCGATCGACTGACCTCGGCCCTTAGCCGTAGCTACCGGATCGAGCGCGAGCTCGGTGCGGGTGGCATGGCCACGGTGTATCTCGCGGCGGACCTCAAGCACGACCGCAAGGTCGCCATCAAGGTCTTGAGACCAGAGCTCGCCGCCGTCATCGGCGCCGAACGGTTCCTCTCCGAGATCAAGACCACCGCCCATCTCCAGCACCCGCACATCCTGCCGCTCCACGATTCGGGCCAGGCTGATTCGTTCCTCTTTTACGTCATGCCGTTCGTCGAGGGGGAGTCGCTCCGCGACCGGCTCAATCGCGAGAAGCAGCTGCCGGTGGCCGACGCCGTCCGGATCGCCACCGAAGTAGCCGGCGCGCTCGACTACGCGCACCGTCACGGCATCATCCACCGCGACATCAAGCCGGAGAACATCCTGCTGCACGACGGCAGCGCGCTGGTGGCCGACTTCGGCATTGCGCTGGCCGCCAGCAAGGCGGGCGGCGCCCGCATGACCGAGACCGGGATGAGCCTCGGCACGCCGCACTACATGAGCCCCGAGCAGGCCATGGGGGAGCGCGAGATCACGGCCAGGACTGACGTGTACGCCCTCGGTTGTGTTCTCTACGAGATGCTGGTGGGCGAACCGCCATTCACCGGCCCGACCGCCCAAGCCATCGTGGCCAAGGTGCTGACCGAGGAGCCGGCGCCCATCGGTTCGCGGCGGACGGAGCGTACCGGAATCGGTGGAAGCGGCGGTCTTCATGGCGCTGGAGAAGCTGCCGGCGGACCGGTTCGCGACGGCGGCGGAGTTCGTCGCGGCGATCCGGAGCGATGGAGCGGCGACCGGGAGGCCGACTCGGGCGCGCCCCGGGACCAAGTCTGGTGCGTCGCCGGCGCGGCGCCGCCAACTCGTCGCGGTCGGCGTCGCGGTCGCGACTCTGGCCGCCGTCGGTGGGTGGCTTCTTGGGCGAGGAAGGGGTGCCCCGCCCGCGCCGGCACCTTCCCGTCTCGCGATCGTGGAGCCCGGCACCAGCGTTGCCTTCAACGGGGTGGCGCGAACCATCGACATCACCTCGGACGGGCAGCTGGTGGTGTTCGCCGTGAACCACCCGCTCGGATCGAGGGTTCTCGCGCGGCGTCTCGACGGCAGCGCGGGCCAGGTGATTCCCAATACCCCGAACGTCGCACATCTCCGCCTGTCACCCGATGGGCGATTCCTCTACTCGGGCTACGGCAGCGCGACGATGCAGCGGATGCCGCTCGCGGGCGGCGGGTGGAGTCCGGTCCCCGGCGTCGAGGCTACGTCGTTCCTTGCGTTCGCCGAAGACAGTATGATTTGGTGGGGCTCCCACGTGGGCGCTGGAACCTACCGGCACGGTCCCGACGGTCGCGATTCGCTCGTCTTTCCCACCAGCACGATTGGACAGATTCTCCCCGGTGGTCGCCACGCCGTTGGGCTCGGCCTGACGACGGGGTCCAACTCCGGAATTGCGCAGCTGATGGATCTTCGCAGCGGCGAGGTCACCACCCTCTTCGGTAATCCCGTCGTGGAGGTGCGGTACACCATGGGGTACCTGGTGTACGTCCGTCCCGACAACGTCATGGCTGCGGCGCCATTCGACCCCCGGTCGGGACGGGTGACCGGAGCGCACGTGGAGATCGCCAGCGACGTATCGGTGAGCGGTATCGGGTTCGCCCAGTTCGCCGTGGCTGAGAACGGGACCGTTGCGTACATCCCGGGCTCCGAGAGCGACCTGGTGCGGGTGAGCCGTGATGGCCAGGTGCGCGTCCTGCTCGAGGAGCGCCGGCGCTATCACAGCCCGCGGATCTCGCCCGATGCCCGCCGCATCGCCTTTGACCATGTGTCGAGCGCTGGCCGGGACGTCTGGATCTGGTCCGAAGGAACGGGAGACCTGACGCGGGCGACCTTCCAGCGTGACGGTCACGATCCCGTATGGACGCTCGACGGCAGGGGACTCTATTACCTGGCGGGGAATGGCGGGCGGTTGGATGTCTTTCGCACCCAGCTGGGAACGACGGCGCCGCCCAAAGCCGAGTCCATGCGAGTGGCGGTCTCGTATACCGGAACCCCCCTCGGGAACGACGCGGGATTCCTCACGACCGTCCTGGGAAACGCGGGGCGCGGACTGGACATTGTGCGCCTCGCACCGAGAGGCCCCGCGGTCGACACCCTCCTCGCGACGGCCGCCGACGAGAGTTACGTGGTGCCGTCGCCCGACGGCCGCTGGTTCGCGTACGTCTCGGACCATTCGGGACGGCCGGAGGTCTACCTGCGCGCACTCACCGGCAGCGACGTTCAGCTGCAGGTATCGGTCGACGGGGCTTCGGAGCCGGTCTGGTCGCGCGACGGGCGGGAGCTATTCTATCGACGGGCCACACCGACGGGCACGGAGCTCGTCGCCGCGGCGCTCCAGTTCGGCGCCGAGCCGCGGGTGGTGACGCGCACAAAGCTGTTCGACATCTCGGGATATGACACGGCCGCGCCGCACGCGAACTACGACGTGTCGCCGGATGGGCGCTGGTTCGTCTTCGCGCGTCCGGACGGAGCGAACCACATCGTGGTGCTCCAGAACGTGCCCGAGCTGGCGCGCCGCATCGCGCGCGGTGCGGCGGGGGCGCGGTGAGCGGAAGCGCCGAGGCCTCGCCGGCCGAAGTTCCAGCCTCTGCTGGCAGCGTGGTCCCGGTCGGCAGTCATGAGCCGAGCCTCACCATTCCCGAGTCCTTCCCGGCAAGGCCTCCCTCCTTGTTTTGTTTCCACCAGCCGTAGGCGTTCCCGTTCGGGATGGGGCGCCCGATTTGGTTCTCCTGCGTCACCAGGTCCGCCCTGGCCTTGGCGCCGATTCGCACGGTGATGCCGCCGGGAGCCCAGAACAGCGACCCGGTCTGATAGCTTAGCACGAGACTCAGCGTACCGGCGTCGGTGTTCATGGTGAGGGATTCGATGCTGGCCGGGACGGTGCCGATAGGATTGGCTGCAACGTAATTCGCGGCGCGAGCTTGGATGGCATTGCTTGTGACCCCGTCAATGAAGCCGCTAGCAGCCGCGAGTGCTGCGGCATCAGCCGCCACCTGCATCTGGCCCCGGATGACGTATAGCCTGCCTGCGTCCATGAATAACGCTAGGAGGAGACCAACCGGTATCATCACCACGGTCATGATGGCTAGCGCCATGCCGCGCTCATTCTGGGCGGCATTCATCCAGCGTCCTTTTCCCCGCACCGGCGCAACCGCGGACTCAGTCATCTTGGCCGCCGGTGGCTGCTCTTCAATAGTGATGCACACTTTCCGCTCCACTGATTTGTTTAATGCTCAGGGGGGCAAGTCACGCCCTCACCCGCTTCGACTTGACAGTTGGCGTCTTCTCAGGGAGTACTCCAACAGATCGCGCGGCCCGGCCGCGTGACACAGCGGACGAGGGTAGAGGTGGTCATAATGGCCTCCACCTGCCTGGAACGATCAGCTAAGGGGACTGAAAGCCTGCGCCGCTCGGCGTGGATCTGGGGTGCGGCGCGCGACCGGGGGATGGTCGACGGGCACACCCGGCGAGCACGGGGGCAAGGGGATAGGCGCGGCTAGGGGGATGCCAATGATAGGAGCGAGGTCTGCAACGCGCAACTAAACCTGACTCCCTCCCGCCTAGGGCCAACCCTAAGGCGGGTTGCGGACGGGCGAAACACCCATGACCGGTGTTCCGCCCGCTTGCTACCTGTGCGTGACGCGCGCGGGCTAGTCTTTCGTGATAGCCACCAGTAGATCATTGCTCAGCGCGCCGCCGGCATGCTGCACGTGTACCCACGCAGTCTTGCCGTTCAGGTCGAAGTAGAGCCCCGTCGGCTCAGCGGAGCAATCGGAGAGGCTGGCGAACAGCACAACCTCACTGGCGACGCGCTCATTTCCACCGCTCACCCGCGCGACGAAAATGTCACCCGGGCCATTGTCCTCGAGGATATAGACGTTGCCCTGGTTGTCGAGCGCCAGATTGTCCGGATTGTGCAGCCCCGAGACGTTCATCCCCTCCTGAACGAAGTTGGACACGAACGCATTGTCGCCGTTGAGCTCGATCCGAAGCACGAGCTCCTCCGATGTGCTGGCGACGTACATGATACTGCCAGCCCCTCGTGTTGCCACCGCTGGTGGAGATCTCGATATCCTCCGGGCGGCCCCAGCCGGTTGCACCGGCAGCGATCGCCGGGGCGTCGGAGTTGATCTGGACCTGCTCGCGGTCCAGAGGCACCCAGACCGCCTCACCGGTGCGTGATGGGCTCAGCACCTTGAGAGCGTAGAGCTGACCGCTCGACAAGTCACCGCGCCGGTCGGGGACAAACTTATAGAGTGCGCCGGAGCCGTTCACGTTGGGCGTCGATTCGGAGATGCCGTAGAGGTTTCCCTGAGCGTCGAAGCGCAATCCTTCGTGGGAGCGAGCGCCGACCGCGGGGCGCGGAACTGTCAACCCGGTGGCTGGGTCGTACTCGTAGACGAGACCACCGACAGCGTCCGGTACCCGAGGATCCTTGAAGGACGCGACAATCCGCTCCTCGGCGAAGAGCAGCGTATGCCAAGGCGTCCAGACGATTCCGTCGAGCGACTCATAGTGCGATTGCTGGTCGACGAGCGCTGTCGATCCGGTGAGAAGATCGGTCACCGTCACCGCGCCATTCGATCCCACCTCGTGCGTCTGGTAGATGTAGCGGCCCGCCTGGGGCCCGGTCTCGTTCAGCACGAGCATGTCGGGAAGGTCCGCGCCAGTCCCAGCGACCGGGCCGAAGTCGCCGATCTGGGTGGCAAGGATACTCTGCGAGTATCCCTCAGGGAGGAGGAACGGCTGGTAGGTTCCGAATCCGCCGATCGTCGACGGCGGCACGACGCAGGCGGCCGAGCCGGATATCGGCGTGAAATCCTCGAACTGGCCGGCCGCAAAGGCAACCGGATCGCTTTCACCGATGCCGGTGGGGGATGTGTCATCCTCACAAGCCACCACCGTGGCGGCGAAGCCAAGGGTCAGCCAGACCCCAAGGCGGGGACGGTACATGATCATGAGTAGCTCCAGTGTGTGAGAGGCTCGGCACCCCGAGCAGGAGCCAGCATGATCGAACCCCTCTGTAACGTGGGGCCCGTCCGCGTGTCACGAAGTTGCAACCCATAAGCAACGCGTCAGTCCTTCTTCAGCTCAAGCAACGATCTGCCGCCTTATCCACCTTGGTAGCGCAGTCACCCACTGGAGCACGTACCACAGCGCGATGAGCAACACCGACGCGGCGGCGAGTGTTACGGCGATCAGCGCGGCGACGGACAGGAGCGCGATCACCCCCCAACCGATGGCTGTTCCAAGCTCCTTCCAGTCGGGGAGCGCGTCGCGAAGGCGGGCCATGAGCCCGTGCGGCGCGGCGGTCTCTCCGGACTCCAGCGCTGCCCCGAGCGCAGCCAGCCTCTCGAGCCGAACCTTAGATTCCAGAACCGCATGCCGACGATGTATCCGGCGACCTCCGTCTGGCGCGCTGCGCTCTCCTCCGTCACGGGCGGCCACACCGGAAAGAGAAAGTTCACTGCCCACCCGCCAGGCACCTCGACGTCACACCCGTCCAGCGTTGTTACCGCTCGCGCCAGTGCACCGGGGTCGCGGCTGAGCTCGAACAGCGGTCGCGTCGGCCAGCCGCCGTCGCGCGCGCCACATCGCGGCCAGCCACGGCCCGAGGACGAGGTTCGTAAACAGGCCAATCGACTGCTTGGCGGCGATGCTGGCCAGCCCGACGGTCGCGATGAGCGGTATCTGAACCAGGATGATGTAGCACCCGTGCGCGACCGACTTCGGATAGATCGTGTCCAGGTTCGCGAAAAACTCCTCCAACTCGACCCCGAACTCGCCGCCGCCCAACAGCCGATCCAGCAACGCTCGCGCGTCCTCCGCATCCACCCGCCCACGGGCCGCCTGAATCGAAAGTCCAACGAACCGCCGCATGAGCGCCCGTCGGCGCGCGTCGAGGGGCGTCTCCAGCAGGAGCGCCACCAGTCCCCAGGTCTGAAACACCGAGAGGATGATGGCTGCGATCTCGAGGTCACCGTTGCCGACCGAGCCGACGAGGTGGGCGACGATCGCTTGTCGCTCGTCGCGATCGAGCCGGTCAGAAATCCGGTCGTTACCAGGAGCACCGCATCGTTGGTGGTCAGGCCGATGGCGACAGGCGTTCACCGCCGGTGACTCGATGATCCGCACGGCGGGCGGTCGAACGCCGGCGGCGACCGCCATCTCCTGCACGATGTTCGCCAAGCTGCTGCTCCGGCAGCACCGCCGGGCTCGGGTCCCTGGACCGCGAGCCGGCGCAGCATCATCCCCGCCCCGGCGCTCCGCGACAGCAGCTGGATAAACGGCCAGGCAAGCAGCATGAACAGGGCGCCGGGCGCGACGAAGAGCATCGCGAGGGTGCCCCACGGCACATCGACCGGATGTCCGCGAATCCTTGCCCACACGTTCGGGAGCGCGAACGCCAACACGCGTGTCAGCTTCCCATTGCGCGTCAGAGAGTGGCGCGATCAGGTCGAAGATGTGGGCGCCGACGAGCACGATGCCGAACAGCAAAGGCGACGCCAGGACGCACAGCGGAATCCCCGCGAGCCCGACCGCAACCACGGCGAAGACCGAAAAGCGAAGGCTTCGACGCCGGTTGCGTTGCTGCTCGTCGAGGAAGTGAACGCGGTCCACCGCGGCGCCGGTCATGGCGAGATGAGCCCCTTTCTCCGCCTATTCCCTCCTCAGCTCCATCACTACCGCCTGGTAGGGCTCGAGCACCAGCTCCCGACCGCGCACCGGCGACCCTGCGCAGTTGTTCATGAGGGTCTTGCCGGCGGTGTACCCGGCTGGCACGGGTGTGCGGCCGCCGGCGGAGCTGAAGCTCAGAGCGACCATCAGGGTGCGCCCTCCGAGGTCCCGGGTGTATGCGAATACTTCGGGATTCCCGCGATCGACGAGCCGGTACCTGCCGTACACCAGCACCGGCTCGGACTTCCTGAGCTCGATCATGCGGCGGAAGTAGTGCAGCACCGAGCTGGTGTCCCGCTCCGCGGAAGCCACGTTGATCGTACGATAGTCCGGGTTGGTCCGAATCCAGGGCACCCCGCTGGTGAAGCCGGCATTGGTGTCCGCGGTCCACTGGATGGGTGTGCGGGAGTTGTCGCGGCTGACCTCGGCCTGCGCCGCCAGGAACCCCCGGAGGTCGCCGCCCTCACGCTCGAGCCGCTTGTAGTAGTTGATCGTCATCAGGTCCCGGTAATCCCGGATATCGCTGAAGCGGATATTGGCCATGCCGATCTCGTCGCCGTTGTAGATGTACGGCGTGGCCCGCATAGTCAGCAGCAGCGTGTGCAGCATCTTGGCCGAGGCATTCCGGTAACGCGGGGTGTCGTTGCCGAACCGGCTCACCATGCGGCTCTGGTCATGATTCCCCAGGAAAACGGTGCCCCAGCCGCGAGTTCGCAAAGACGCTGTCCCACCGGGTGAAGACGTCCTTGAGCGCCGGAAGGTTCCGGTTGCTGCTGTCTGGATACATGAAGTCGCCCTGGCGACGCCCCCAGCGCTCCACGATCTCGAATTGAAAGAATGTCTGGAGCTCGTGGCGGTCATCGCCCACGAACTTGAGGGCATCGTCGGTAGTGACCCCAGCGCCCTCGCCCACGGTCATGACCTGGTACTTGCGGAGCACCTGCCGGTTCATCTCCCGCAGGTATTCGTGGAGTTGAGGGCCTTTGGCATAGTACGCCGGGTAGTTGCCCCGAAACTCGGCCGGTAGCGGGGGGAAGGTCGTGTCCTTGGAAATGAACGGGATGACGTCCATGCGGAAGCCGTCGACACCCTTGTCGAACCAGAATTTCATGATGGCGTAGACCTCCTGCCGCACCCGCGGGTTCTCCCACTTCAAATCGGGTTGCTTACGGCTGAAATAGTGGAGGTAATACGCGCTGGTCGTCGAATCGTAGCGCCAGGCATTGGCCTCTTCGTCGAAATAGCTCCAACGCTTGGGTGGCGGGCCCTTCTCCGCCGGCCACCAGTGGTAGTAGTTGCGATACGGATTCCTTCGGCTGCTTCGGCTTTGCTTGAACCATTCGTGCTCGTCACTGGTGTGGTTGACCACCAGGTCCATGATGAGCTTGATGCCACGCCGATGCATGCCGTCAAGCATCACATCGAAATCGGCCATGGAGCCCATCTCCCGCATGATGTCTCGGTAGTCGCTGATATCGTAGCCGTTGTCGTCGTTGGGAGATTGGTAGACGGGATTGAGCCACACGACGTCGACGCCCAGGCTCTTGATGTAGTCGAGCTGGGAGGTGATGCCCCTGAGGTCACCAACACCATCGCCGTCGCTGTCCTTGAAGCTGCGGGGGTAGACCTGGTAGACCACCACTTCCTTCCACCAGGCCCGGCGTGGTGCGATAGCCGTGTCCAGCTGTCTCGGCTTACCCGCAGTCGTCGGCGGGGCAGTGTGAGCGCAGGCCGTGAGCAGCGACACCATGAGCAGGAGCTTGAGATCCGTCCGGGCCTTGGCTGCCATGGTTCCTCTCGGATCGGGGGTGCCCCGGCGTTCCCCGGGAATGCGGGCGCCAACCAAGCGTAGCGCGCCCGCGTTGCTTCCTCCAGATCCGCCTGGGAACTGTGGCCCTCGTTTACCGGACGAAACTATTTCTGGTGGAGATCTATTTGGAAATGACTGATAACGACGCCTGCCGATCGGCTTTTCGGCCATCCGACATTCGGATCTTCAAGGCAAGCGTGTAGCGTCCTGGTCGTGACTGCGATGTGCCTAGCTCTCTGCGCACCTGCAGGACCGGGCCTGCGGCGCGCTCGCTGAAGCGGATCACCGATCGATTCTTACCCTTCTCGTCCGAGAGAGTAATCTCGGTCTCTATCGCGCTACCAGCCTGCGCTCCGGCAATCTCGTAATAGATGGGCACCGGCTGACCCCGGGTGTATATGCCGGTGGAGCTGAGCGGGAAGGGCCCGTCAGGGGCCGTCCATAGGCGGCCGGCCCTGCCGTCGCCCAGCACGATATCGCTCAGCGCCAGCGCTGCGGCGCCCGAGTTGGGAACCGTCACGTCGTCGTCCGACAACACTTGTCCGGCCGAATCCCTCGGCTGCTGCAGCGCCACTCCGATGCTCCAGGTTCCCGCCGGTAGCGGCACCTCTTCCGTGAATGTCAGCATCTGCCCTGCCCCCGGCGGTTGGCGGACGGCCAACAGGCGCAGGCTGTCCACCTCGACGGCCTTGCCGCCGGAACGGGCAACCAGTCGCATGCGGAATCCATAGGCCATGGGCTGCCGGAGGATAGGCGAAAGCGCATCCGCGGGGACCGAAATCAGCACGAGCGTGCGACCGAACCCGGGGGCGTTGCCCAGCAGGCCGTAGGCACGCCAGACGACGTCGAGACTCCTGGAAAACCGCGGCAGGTCGGAGTCGGTCGTGGTGCCGACCTCACGGCTCCGAGTGGTGATCGCCAGCTCCCGCTCCCAGTTGATGCGGGAGTCGTTCACCGCCAACTGCGCATAGATCGGGTCCAATTCGCTGCGCGACTCGAAGAGACCCTCAACCGGCCGGCAGGTCCGTGACGGTCCCGCCTGCCGTAGGCGGGTCGTGGCACCGCTCGCGCCGCCCACATTGGCGAGGGTCTCCACCAGGCGCCAATCGTCGGGGTTCTGACGGGCGACAAAGTGGAAGATCAGGTTGCCATCGGCCCTCCGATAAAGCCACGAAGTATTGGGGCAGGTCCCGGCGCGCACCGCGGAGGCAGTCTGGTCAGGCTCGCCGTGACGGATGTAGATCAGCCCGCGATCGTCGTATTCAGCCACCCGGTTCCGCCAGAGCTCGTTCAGCTCGTACTGTCTGGGATAACTGAGCACACGGAACTGCTGGCGGGCGATCGCTATACGGCGATAGTGCTCGGGAAGGCGTGTACCGCGTGGCCTGAGCGACTCGAGGTCTCGCTTCTCCCAGAAGCGGCGGAGCCACGCACGGCGCCCCGATCCGGCCATGTCGTAGGCAGCGAGGTCGCCGCTGTCGGCGACGAAGGCGAGGTCCTTGCGAAGGTCGGCCGTGATGGCGGAATTAGTGGAAGCGGCCGCGGCATAGTAGAGCGAATCGCTTCCGGGGACGCCGGAAGCAAGGCGCACCCGTCCCAACTCGAGTGCGGCGCGTTCCGGCGATCCGCCACCTGCCGCATAAGCAGAAAATCCTGAGTCGGCGACGTCTGGAACCCAAAGCCAGGCGGCTAGCCGGCCACGCTGGAATTGTTGGATGGTGTCCGGTACATCGGATTCGGCGGCGAGTGCGCTTAGCAGGCCGGGCCCTACTTCCCGAACCAGGTATGGCCGTTCAAGCTTCTCCGGCAACAGCAATTGACTCCCCGCAGTGGCAGCTGCCGCGGAGGCCGGCCCTCCCACCTTCGCCGCCAGTCCCAAGTCATAAAACGCGTCATGATTCCAGGGCACGCCGGCACGCTGGCCAGGTGCGTCTTTCGGCCGCCAGTCGGTCCGACTCAGTCTCCACTTCACCAGCCCTCGTACTCCCACGGCCGCCGGACACTTGGGCGAGCGGAGTGCGAGATCAGTGAGCCGGCGCAGTGCATCGTCGGCGTCCCCGCGCTTCTTGAACGTCCAGATCGATGTGTCGGTAAACTCACCCGTGACTTGCTCCACCAGGAGCTGGTGAACCCGGGGGCAGGACAGGGATGCCTTTGAAGGGGGAGAAGCGGGCTGTACAACCTGGGCGGGGGACTGAGTCCGCCCTCCGGCCATGAGGGCGAGCGCCAGGATGAAGCGTTGCGCCGGCATGAGTGTGGAGACGCGGCACCCCGGGCAGCGCGCACTGAGGCTAAAGGTCAAGGAGTCAGTTTTGCTGCGGCTGATCTCTCGTCCTGCTAAATCGTGGGCTCTATCCTGATCTCGTAGCGTACCGGGAGTACGTCAGTATCGCGGCCTGACGCTGACGTCTCGCTGCGAAAGCTCACCTCAGGCTCCGACGCGGCGTCGGCGTGGTGACCCCGAACCACCGTCACGGCATCGCCCGACTTGACCTCCTCGAAACGTCCGTTCTCGGCGCGAACCCACAGGCGCAACGCGGGCTCAGCCTTGGAGCTCACCGGGGCGGTTCCCACCACCACCAGACGGTATCCCGTATTCGCCGACAGGCGAACCTTGACCGTGCCCTCGCTCAAGCTGCCTTGGCCCGCGGTTTCACGGGCCCAGCTTACTCCGTTGATCGAGGCTCGCGGAGGAACGCGTACGATCAAGGCGATGTGAGCTGTACCCGAGGCCAAGCCAACCTGGGCCTGGAGGGCAACTGGGGCTGCCACCGCCAGAACACCGAAGGCAATAAGCCCGCGACCGATCATTCCCAGTGCCGGTGCTACGCTCACGGTGTCTCCCGTGTAGGGGTCCGCTTCACTCGGGGCAGCGCCGGAAAACCGCCAACAGAGTGGCAGCCTACCAGCACAAAGGCCAGCGCACTACGGCGTATCACCATGCGGACATTGAGGATCGCTGCATGGCCCGCTACCTGCTCATTAGGCTGACCGGAGCCGGCGGGTTGGAGAATTGCGCCGGGCGCTCGAAGCACGACCGAAACGGAGGTTGAATGACCACAGTGGCCGGGCAGCGGATACTGATCGTCGATGACGATCCCGGCATCCGCCGCGCGCTTCATATCCTCCTGAGCAGGGAAGGGTTCCAGGTCACCCAGGCTCGGGATGGGGTGGAAGCTCTTCGCCTCTGGCGTGACCATGGCAGTGACCTCGTCATTACCGACCTGCACATGCCCGAGAAAAACGGAATCGAGACCATCGTCGAACTTCTGTCCCATAGCCCCGGAATCCGCATTATCGCGATGTCCGGTGGCGGTCAGACGAAGCGGCTCGATCTGCTCGGCAACGCCCAGATGCTGGGTGCCGTGTTGACGATCGAAAAGCCCTTCACGCTGAAGGAGATGATGAGCATGGTCCGGCGAGCCCTCACGACGGGTGAGGACTAGGAGTCCAGAATCGATGATCCCGACCATCCTTGTAATTGAAGAGAATACGCTCAATCTCGAGCTTGCGCGAGATGGGCTGATTAGGGCCGGCATGAAGGTGGTGGAGGCCCTCATCCTGCTCGATATTCGGCTGCCAGGAATGGACGGCATCGACACTCGCACTTTGGCCGGCCGGATTCGTGGGCTGCTGGATCCCGGACGCAGCCGTCGCTCGGCCGGGGGCAAGGCCTCCTGAGCCCGGCTCTGACACTGGGCTCCCAGTCAGCCCGACGCGCCTCATCCAGTCGCCATCGCCTCTCGATTAATCTGGGGTTTGCGCTCGCCATTCTGCTCCTGGCATGGGCCGGGTGGTATTCCCACCAACAAAGCATCGAGTCTCGGAATTCGGCGCGGGGGGTAACCCACACCTACGAGGTGCTGGAAAGCCTTTACTTACTGCTCCTGTCGCTTGAGGAGGCCGAGACGGGGCAGCAACGCTACATCCTCGCCGGCAAGCAGGAGTATCTCCAACCCTACTATCACTCGGCAACACGCATTGTTGGCCAGCTGGGGCAGCTGAGGAGCCTCACCGCGGGCGATCCGGCTCAGCAGGAGCGGGTGAACCTGGTGCTAGGGATGGCGACTCGTCGCGTCGGGGTGCTGAACGAGGGGATCTCCCTTCGTCTAGCCCGCGGACTGAACTCAGCCAAAGCGCTAGCGCTGACCGGCCAGGGCAAGGCCCTGATGGACTCCGCCTGGAGCACCGTGTCGGACCTGCAGGCCGTCGAGCGCAATCTCCTGCGCGAGCGGTCCGCGAAATCGGAGATCCTCGCTGTGCGGACCGAGCTCACGATCATGTTGGCCTGCAGCCTGGGCCTCCTGCTGCTGGCTACGAGCGCGCTCCTCGCCAACTGGGAGATTCGCGCCCGCCGGGCGGCGGAAGCCGGGCTCCGGCAGGCCAATGAGGAGCTGGAAGACCGCGTGGCGGAGCGGACTGAAAAGCTGGAGTGTCTCAATGAGGGGTTGCGGGTGGAGAACGAGGAGCGGGCCAGGGTCGAGGCGCAGCTGCGGTCGCAGAAGGACTTCCTGCGCAAGGTGGTGGATATCACGGGCCAGTTTCGGAAGCTCAAGGAGCTCGAGGCCGCACGCGACACCCTGACGCACATGATCGTACACGATCTGAGATCCCCTCTCACCGGACTACAGGGCTATCTCGACCTGCTCAGGATGGCGGTTGCCGCCGGTTCACATGACGAGGTTCTCGAGTTTGCCCGAGACGCGCACGCTGTGGCGGGTCATTTGGAGGAGATGATAAGCCAGGTGCTGGACGTGAGCAGGCTCGAGTCGGGCGACATGCCTCTCTCCCCCGAGGACACCGATCTGGTGCAGCTTCTCCCAGGAGCGGTTGCTTCCCTGGGCCCACCACCCGAGGGCATGGAAATCGTCTATGAACTAGCAGATCGACCTGTTGTCATCGCCTGTGATCGAAAGGTGGTGGCGCGGGTGGTAGCCAACCTCGTGGGTAACGCCTTCAAGTTTGTCCCCCGCAGGGGCGAGGTGCGGATCGGCCTGGAAGGAACCAATGGGGTTGTCCGTGTCACGGTTACCGACAACGGCCCCGGGGTCCAGCCGGAGCATCGAAAACTGATCTTCGAGAAGTTCGGTCAAGCCCCGCTGGGCCGGGCCGGCAAGGCGCGATCCAGCGGTCTCGGCCTCACCTTCTGCAAGCTTGCCGTGGAGGCTCATGGCGGGAAGATCGGGGTCGACAGCAGCAATGGTGGCGGTGCGCGCTTCTGGATCGAGCTCCCCCGGAAAACGGGGCCCGTCTAGGCCGAGCCGGTAATCTCGACCGCGACGGCATCGGGGTCGCGGGCCGTAACGCCGTTCGATGAAGGGGCCAGGGCGCCCACCGCAGTCACTCGCTCGATCAACGCCTTCCGCGCGTTCCCATCCGGCACCCGAAGCTCCCAGCCTGACAGACCGGCCACGCGATCGGAATCCCTAGGCGCCCGTTCTCCGGCCCAGGTGTTCAGGTTCAGATGATGGTGGTAGCCCCCAGCCGAGACTGCCACGAGCGAGGGGATACTCATCATGACGTCGAACCCGATGACATCGCGGTAGAAGGCGACCGCAGATTCCAGCCCGGAGACGGTGAAGTGCACGTGTCCCACGACCGTCTCAGGGGCGAGTCCAACCCATGGCTCGGGCCGCTCCCGCCCCGCAGCGATTACCCCGGCGACATCCATAGGGTCCACCGTCATCTGCACCACGCCGTTGCGAACCGGCCACATGGAGCGGGGGCGATCGGCATAGATCTCGAGGCCATTGCCGTCGGGGTCGTCGAGATAAAGCGACTCGCTCACTGCGTGGTCCGACATCCCGCGGAGCGGATACCCCGCCTGGCGCAAGCCAAGGAGGGAGCGGCCGAGCTCTCGGCGATTGGGGACCAGGAGCGCCACGTGGTAGAGACCGGTGGTAACCGGCCGCGCAGGCCGGCGGGCAATGCCGGGATGCTCCTCGAGGACTAGAAGGTCTCCGAGCGCGAGCTTCGAGCCCTCATCCCGGCTCACGTTCAAGCCAAGCAGACCCCGGTAGAAGGTCAGGGCACGCTCGAGATCTCCGACTCGGAGGCGAACACGCCCGATGTGGGTGTCAGCGGGAAGCGGGGCCATGTAGTGATAAGTGAGATCGTCCCGCCCTCTACGCAACCCTTTTTCCCCGGCGGCCATCTACAAGAGGGTGCGGCACGACCCGCCCGGCCCGGTTCAGCCGAAACGCCGCGGGCGATCCTGCGTAGGGTCCTGTCGAGGCTTCATTGATGCCCTTGAGCCGTCGCCGTTTCATGCTGGGAAGTGCCGGTGCAGTGCTGGCCACAGCGCGAGCTGGGGCAGCCTGGCCGGTGCAGGCCCCGCGGGACGCGGCTGCTCCCCAGTGGCAGCCCAATGCGGACCTGCTGCGCCACTTACCTCGTCTGCTCGAGCTGGCTTCGGTGCCCGGTCTGGCGCTGGCAGTGGTCGAGGGGGGCCGGCTCTGGAGGCGCGGCTTCGGCCGGGCCATCGAAGATCCGGCGCAGGCGGTTTCGGAGGAGACCATTTTCGAGGCCGCCTCACTCGGGAAGCCGGTTTTCGCCTACGCGGTGCTGCGCTTGGTGGATAACGGTGTCCTCGACTTGGACCGGCCGCTGTATGACTACCTCCCCATCCCCGACGCCAACAACCCACGCATGAAGCGGGTGACCCCGCGACAGGTCCTCAGCCACACCACCGGGCTGCCCAACTGGCGGCAACAGTCCTCCCCTCTGGAACCCGCTACCGAGCCAGGCAAAGAATTCAGTTACTCGGGTGAGGCTTACTTCTACCTGCAAAGGGTCGTGGAGGCTTTGAGCGGCAAACCGTTCGGCCGTTTGATGGGGGAGCAGGTGCTCGACCCGCTCGACATGAAACAGAGCAGCTACGTCTGGCAGCCTGAATTCGAGCCCCGGATGGCTGCCGGGTACGACGGCCACGAAAACCGTCTCGACGTGCAGGGCGCCATCGGCCGCAGAACCCTGGCGATCGCGCGAGACTGGGGGAAGCCACTCACCGACTGGAGATACGAGGATTCCGCGCGAGCGGTCCAGTTGGTCAATCCCCAGTGGCCGGTGCTTCCGCTGTACATGGTACCGAATGCAGCGGCCTCGCTGCTGACCACGGTTAGCGACTACGCGAAATTCCTGACCCACCTCGTTGCCCAGCCGCCGGCCCAAGGACTAAGTCTCACCACCGCAACCCGCAAGGCGATGCTTACGCCCCAGGTGCGGCTCAACAGCGCGCTCCATTGGGGGCTGGGGTGGGGCATTCAGCGAGACGAGCACGGCGAGGTGCTCTGGCATTGGGGTGCAAACAACTCGTTCCGCAACTTTACCATCGCCGACATTCCAAACGGACGCGCGATCGTGGTGTTCACCAACAGTGAGAACGGCCCCCGCATTTACGAACGGGTGATCGTGGCGGTAACCGGGCACGATCACCCGGCCTTTCTGTGGATCTGTACGTCCGCCATCGATCTCATAGCCTGCTTCATGCCGGGCGCAGCGAGGGACCAGGGTTAGCTTAGCTTCGCGGGCTCGTCCTGCACATGACTGGTTCTACTTTGTTTCGGCTCCAGGAAGGAGTATGGGTGCCCCTAGCACTGCGCTGGAAGATCGCGATCGCCTTCTTTGCCGTGTACGTCTTCTGGGGGATGACGTACCTGGCCATGCGCGTCGCCGTGGAGGAGATCCCGCCCTATCTGATGGCCGGCGGTCGGTTTGTCCTGGCGGGGGTGGTACTCTTTGCCTGGGCCCGGCGCGGGGGAGATCCGGCTCCCACTCTCCAGCAATGGCGAGCCGCGGCGGTGGTAGGCGGCTTCTTGCTGCTCGGCGGAAATGCGAGCGTGGCCTGGGCGGAGCAGTGGGTTCCATCGGGGTTAGCGGCGCTGCTGATCGGCGTGATGCCGATCTGGATGGTAGGTCTGGAATGGCTCCGCCGCGGGTTGCGTCCAAGTAAACAGGTGGTCGTTGGCCTCCTGCTTGGTGCAGTCGGGGTGGGACTGCTGGTCCTCCCCCAGGGCGGCGGGAACGGTATGGATCTCCTCGGAGCGGCAGTGCTGATTCTGGCGGCCGCGTCGTGGGCATGGGGATCGGTGATCTCGAAATCCGCCCCGCTGCCGAAATCACCGTTCCTTGCCACCAGCATGGAGATGATTGCCGGCGGCGTCCTCTGCCTGCTGGTGGCCGCTCTCTCGGGGGAGCTCAAGGAGTTTAGCCTAGGCGACGTCTCGGCTCGCGCCGCACTGGCCTGGCTCTATCTCGTCGTGTTCGGTTCGCTCGTTGCCTTCACGGCCTATATCTGGCTGCTGGGTGTCACGTCCATCGCCAAGGTGGGGACCTACGCCTACGTGAATCCAATCGTTGCCGTGCTGCTCGGCTGGGCCGTGCTGGGTGAGCCGGTTACGCTGAGAACGGTGCTAGCGGCGGCAATAATTCTGCTCGGGGTGGCGCTCGTAAACGTCGACTGGGGACGAGAACGGCAGCAGACTGAAGCAGTCCGAGCCTAGACAATCTTCTTTCGTGTTTTCGTGATTGCTGTTGCGGTTGGTCAAGTTGTTCACATGAGATCGGGTATAGCGAGGCTCTACCAATCCTTCTGATCTGCCCCGTCTCCCGAAACCTGGCGGCCCTCGTGGCTGTTGAGCTGCTCTCGTTCCACCGCTTCCAGTAAGGCCCGTGCCTGGGCCTCGCTGAGCTCCTCGGCGGACTCACCTTCGCCCGCTCCATATCCCCCGCCCGCCATCGCACCGACCGCTGCCTCCGGATTTCCTTCGTAGCCGGGCACGTTCATGTTGCCCTGCCCGTAGTCGGCCGAACGGCCACGGCCGGACGAGCCACCCGATTCTCGATCCTCGCCTCGCCGCTGAAGCGCCAGCTCCAGATTCCATTTGGCCGCCGAATCCGCCGGATTCAGCCGGAGCGCCTCCTCATAGGCGCTGATCGCCTGCCGTAGCGGCTCGTCCTTTTCCGGCGCCTCTTCGGAGACTCTGACGTAGGCGTTGCCGAGATTGTAGTAGCTCCGCTGCCGGAGCCGGGGAACTGCCGCGGCCTCACGAAAGCTCTTGGCCGCGTCCTCGTACCGTTTGAGGCGATACAACGCAACGCCGAGGTCATACTGGATGGCGGGATCGCCGCTGCTGGCGAAGGCCTGCTGAAATGCCTGGTGAGCTTCCGAGTAGCGTCCTGCGTCGTAGTGCCGCACGCCATTGCGGGCTTCGCGCATTCCCGGGCTACACCCGGCCAGGACTGCGCTACTGAATACCAGGGCGCCAGTCATCGCGAGCGGTCCAAGGGCCCACGTCGCCGTCATCGCGAGCGGCCGCAGAGCCTGCTCTGAGGCGCTGAGCGCCCTCCCAATGACTCCGGGTCTCACTTCCGCCTCCGCTGCTTCACGCCGATCAGCGGCTGCACCGCCAGCATGAGAATCGCGAGCCCAAGCGGCACCTGGAAACGATCCGCCCGCTCCGGCGACGTGCGGGACGACATCGTCCTCTTCTCCAGCCTCCCAAGCTCGGCGCTCAGGCCTGCCGCCGCTCCCGGCGTCCAGCGGAAATAGGCACCGTTGGTCTCGTTTGCCGCCCGCCGGAGATCGCCTTCCTCGAGCCGGGATTGGACAACGCGGCCGATGTGGTCACGATGCCATTTCTCGGGTGCCTCGCTGCTGTCGGCGGGGATCGGCGCGCCCTCGCTGCTGCCGACGCCGATAGCGAAAACCGGAGCGCCCGCCAGTCGGAGCCGCTTGAGCGGGGGGCCAACGTCTCCCTCGACGCTCTCACCATCGGAGACCAGCAGCACCGATTGAAAGCCTCGTTCGCCCTCATGCTCGAACGTGGTGGCGGCCGCGGTGAGCGCTCGCGAGAGGTCGGTGGCAGGATTGGCCAGGTCGTCAGTCGTTGCGGCGTCGAGAAAGCGCCGGAATGCGGCCTGATCGGCAGTCAGCGGGAGCTGAAGGAAGGCGCTGCCTCCGAAAACGACGAGCCCGACACGGTCACCCGGCGATCCGGCCAACGCGTCGAGCACCGCACCTTTCGCAGCCGCCAAGCGGGTGAAGCTGCCGTGAGCCCTTCGCATCCGCTCAGGATAAACCGAGGGACTGGGGTCCCCATCCCCGGCATTCATCGAACGGGAGAGATCGAGCAGCACCAGCACGTCGCGTCCGGTGTGGACCAGCGACGCGGGCCGCAAGCCAAACTGCGGACGTGCCACGGCGAGCAGGCCGAGACCCAGGGCGCCAAGCGTCAGGGCCTGCCGGATCACACTCAGCCGCTCCGAAGGAATGGTCGAAGCACGTGCGAGAAGACCGGGCTGCCCGAAGTCGTGAAGCCGGACTCTTCTCCCTCGATGGTGTCGAACTAGGGCCCACCCTGCCAGCGGTAGCGCCGGCAGCAGAAGTGCTAGGACGATGGGATATCCGAAGGTCATCGCGTCAGGGCAGTGTGCGGAGCCAGGTCATGCCGAGTCCCAGCTCCAGACCGAGCAGCAGCAGGCCCGGTATGAGGGCAAGCAGGTACAGCTCACGGTAGTCGCGCATCTCCTGCACGGAAACTTCCTGACGTTCCAGCGGATCGATCTCGCGCATGATCCGCCGGAGGGCTTCCGGGTCGGTGGCGCGGTAATACTGGCCACCCAGTCCGGGAAGAGATGCGGGTGAGGACCGCTTCGTCCGAGTGGCTCAGGCGGGCAGGGGCCCGACCCCAGCGCCAGATCAGGTTACGGTCCGCCTGGGAGGTGTCGGCTGTGCTGAGCCCGATAGAGTGAATCCGGATGCCGAGTGCCCGAGCTGCTTCCGCGGCGGCGTAGGGCGACGGTTTGCCGGTGTTGTTGGCGCCGTCGGTGATCAGCACGATGACACTGGCCTTGGGGGGCAGGTCCTTGAGCTGATTGAGGCTCATCGCGAGCGCAGTGCCGATAGCGGTGCCATCGGGCAGCATCCCGATGTCCACTCGCTCGATCGTCTGGCCCAGCAGGTCGGTATCCGGGGTGAGTGGAGCCTGGAGAAAGGTGCGGCCGGCGAATGTCACCAGGCCAATCAGATCACCCTGGCGCTGTTGCACGAAGTCGTTGAGCACCCGTCGGGCCACCTCCAGCCGATTGCCCGGTCGAAAGTCGCCTGCCTTCATGCTGCTCGAGATATCCAGCGCAACCATGATGTTGCGGGAGCGCAGCCGGATCTCCCGAACGTCATGAGCTACCTGGGGCCGGGCCAGCGCCACGATCAGGAGCGCCAGTCCGCTGACGCGCAGCACCCCCAGCAGCGGCCGCCAACGTACCCGCCGGCTGGGCGGGACAGCGCCGAGAAAGGCAAGCGCCGGAAAGCCGATGTGCTCCGGCGGAACCCGGCGTCTTCGGACCCAGGACAGCGCACGCGTAGCCGAAGGGGACCACAAGGAACAGGAGGATGAGAGGGTCAGCGAACCGCATGGACGCTCTCTCCGGCTGGCTGGGCCTCGTGCCAGGCCTCGAGTAGGAGACGGGCGCGCCTCAGGAAGTCGGCCGCGCTGGCCTCGCTCGGCCGCACCTCGGCGAACTTCACCAGGTCAGCGTCGCTCAGAACGTCGTGGCAGCGATCCCGAAGGCCGACTCTGCTCAGGTAGGGCGGTAGGGCCCACAGCAGCTCCGAGGTAGTGCGCTCACACGCGGCTACGTTCTCGGCGTCCTCGAGATATTGTCGAAGGGTCTGAGCCACGACCTCGTAGTGGGCCGCTACATTGCCCCGCGCGGGCCAGCGTTCCGCTCCTACTGCCTCCAGCCGGTCCAGTGCGATCTGGTACGGGGTTGGGGCAACCGGCTCGGCGGGAGGTTCGGGCTGTGTCGAAAGCGGCGGACGTCGGCGCCTTCGGCGGATCACAGGGTAGCAGGCCGCGGCAGCCACGAGCGTCAGAACCAGCGCCAGGAGCGGCACAAGTGAGACTGGCCTCCGCTCCAGCTCCTGGATGTCCTTCAGGCCCGGGTTCCCAGCAGGCAGGAGAGGCGTGATGTCTACGAAGGCCGAGTCACTCGCGAGAGTGGCTCGCTGGACTCCCTTCACCGCCCGCATGAAGGGTAGCCCAAAGATGGGGATCGGCTGCTTGCCGGAGCGGTAAAAGGCGATCCGGGCCCGCCCATGAAAAAGGCGATCCGGTGTACGGCTCAACTTCTCGACCGAGAGGATCCGGACCCCCGGTGGGAGTGCACCGACCGCCTGGGGGATGGAATCGAACAACAGGTCCCGCTCATCCAGCCGGACACGAAACCTGATGCTGACCGAGTCGCCCACGGTCGGGTTGGCGGTCTCGGGGACGACTTCGAACGACTGGCCAGCGACTTGGGCTGCGACCGGCTTCACGCAGAGCAGAGCGGCGAAGAACGGTGTCATTCTGAGCGTAGCGAAGAATCTCTCCGTGCGCTGGCGAGGGATCCTTCGGTCGCGGAGCCTGCCTTGAGCGTGGCCGAAGGGCTCCCTCAGGATGACAGGCGCGCTCGGGATGACAGGGTCCCCCATCCTCACCGCCACAGCATCCGCTCCCGTCGGCGAAAGAAGGCCAGGAGCGGCTCGGCATAAGGATGGCCGGTCTCGAGCCGCACGAGATCGGCGCCTCGCTCCCGCAGCCCTCGCTCCAGCTCGAGATCGAGCCGTGCCATTCGGCGGCGAAACTCATTCCGCACCGCTTCGCTGTGGGTATCGATGTACCCCCAGTCCCCGCTCTCGGGATCACGCAGCGTGACCAGGCCGGCGTCGGGCAGCTCCCGCTCACGGGCGTCGGAGAGCTGCACGGCAATGACATCATGCTTGCGAGCCAGGCGGCCTAGCGCGGATTGGTAGTCCGTGGCCATGAAATCGGAGACGATGAACAACACCGAGCGTCGCCGGAGCACGGATTCGAGGTACTCCAGGGCGGAGTTCAGGTCGGTGCCGGAGCCGGCCGGCTTGAAGGAGAGGAGGTCGTTGATGATGCGGAGGGCGTGACGCCGGCCCTTTCTGGCCGGAATCATCCGCTCGACGCGGTCGGTAAAGAAGAGGGCTCCGACCCGGTCGTTGTTCCGCGAGGCGGCGAGCGCCAATACCGCACAGACCTCGGTGGCCAGGTCCCCCTTGGTTCGGACCCGGCTGCCGAACCGCTTGGAGGCGCTGAAGTCCACCACGAAAGCTACGGTGAGCTCCCGCTCTTCCAGGTAGCGCTTGACGTAGGCCGAGCCGAGGCGTGCCGTGACGTTCCAGTCGATGGTCCGGACGTCGTCCCCCGGCTGATATTCACGGACCTCCGCAAACTCGACACCCCTACCCCGGAAGGCGCTGGAGTACTCGCCGGCCACGATGTCTCGCACCAGGTGGCGGGTCGTGATCTCGATCCGCCGCACCTCGCGCATGACGTCCTCGGGGCTCATGGGACGGGAACGGTCTCGAAGATCCTTGCCAGGAGGGCATCGGCACCAACGCCTTCGGCATCGGCCCGATAGGTCAGGAGAAGCCGGTGGCGCAGAAGGTCGAGGCCCAGCGCCTTGATGTCTTCGGGGATGACGTACGAGCGGCCCTGAAGAAACGCGTGCGCCTTGGCGGCACGGATGAGATAGATCGAGGCCCTGGGCGAGACGCCGTACTCTATGAGCGGCTCGAGATCGGGCAGGCCTGCTGCGGCGGGCTTACGAGTGGCGGCAACCAGATCGAGGACGTACTCCTTGATCCGGCCATCCACATACACCTCCTGCACCAGATGACGGGCCCGGAGTACACGCTCCGGGTCGAGTACGTGACGCGCGGTAGGCTCGGGACCATCGGTCATCCGGTCGAGGATCTCACGCTCTTCCCGGCGCTCCGGGTAGGTCACGACCAGCTTGAACATGAAGCGGTCGACCTGAGCCTCCGGCAAGGGGTACGTGCCCTCGTGCTCGATCGGATTCTGGGTGGCAAGCACGAGGAAGAGATCGGGCAAGGGAAAGGTCTGACCGCCGATGGTGACCTGCTTCTCCTGCATCGCCTCGAGCAGTGCACTCTGCACCTTGGCCGGCGCCCGGTTGATCTCATCGGCCAGGAGGATGTTGGTGAAGATCGGCCCCTTCTGCACCGTGAAATCCCCGCTGCGCTGATTGTAGATCATGGTGCCGATCAGGTCGGAGGGCAGCAGGTCGGGAGTAAACTGAATGCGGTGGAACCCGCCGGCGATGGTCGCGGCCAGGGTGCGGACGGCCAGAGTCTTGGCCAGTCCTGGGACCCCTTCGAGCAGGACGTGACCATCGGCGAGGAGACCGATGAGCAGGCGCTCGACCATGGCGTGCTGCCCGACGATCACCTTGCCGAGCTCCTGAGTGACCTCCGCGAGCAGCCGACTCTCCTCGATCAGGCGAGGATTGGGGGCTGGAGCCGATATCGTGCGAGCGTCTATAGCGCTCATCCGGCAGCCTCGGCTGCTCTCGCCTCACCCGGGGCTGGCTCGGCGTACTCGCGCGGCTCCGCGGCCCGCCGTCGCGAGAGCCGCTTTTGCCAGGCATCCAGGTAGGTGTACACCACCGGGGTGATGTAGAGGGTGATGATCTGGGAAAAGAGCAGACCTCCCACGACCACTACGCCGAGGGGGCGGCGGGACTCGGCACCGGCGCCGTGTCCCAACGCGATGGGAAGGGTGCCGACCAAGGCGGCCATGGTGGTCATCATGATCGGCCGAAACCGGACGCTTGCTGCCTGGAGGATCGCCTGCCGCGGGGTAGTGCCGTCGCGGCGCTCGGCATCGATGGCAAAATCGATCATCATGATGGCGTTCTTCTTGACGATGCCGATCAGCATGATGATCCCGACGAAGGCATAGATGCTGAGGTCGAGCCGGAAAACCAGCAGCGCGAGCAGGGCGCCGAAGCCGGCGAAGGGCAGCCCCGAGAGGATGGTGAGTGGGTGGATGAAGCTCTCGTACAGAATGCCCAGCACGAGATAGATCACCAGGATCGCCAGCACGAGCAGCACCAGAAGACCCTGCTGGGCCGCCTGAAAGGCCTGTGCCGTTCCGGCAAAGCTGGTGCTGATGGTCGAGGGCAGCACCTCACGAGCGGCGGCCTCCACCCGGTCCACCGCCGTGCCGATAGATGTCCCAGGCTGGAGGTTGAACGAGAGGGTCACCGATGGAAGCTGGCCCGAGTGATTCACGGTGAGCGGGCCGGTGGACGGTGTCACCTTGGCCAGGCTTCCGAGCGGGACGGAAACTCCTTCACGGCCGGTGATGTGGAGCATGCTCATGGCCGACAGGTCTCGCTGGTACTGCGGCAGCAGCTCCATGACCACCCAGTATTGGTCGTTAGGGGTGTAAATGGTGCTGACCTGACGGGCGCCGTAGGCGTTATAGAGGCCGTTCTCGATCTGATTCACGTCGATGCCGAGCGCGGCGGCCCGGTCGCGGTCGATGGCCACCTGAACCTGAGGGTTCTTGATCTGGAGGTCGCTGGTGACGTCGGTCAATCCTGGGACGTCGTGAAGCCGCCGCTCCAGTGACGCGGCCCCCTGGTACAAGGCCTCTATGTCCGAGCTTTGGAGAGTGAACTGGTAATCGCTCTTCGACGAACGGCCGCCGATGTTGATGACGGGCGGGTTCTGAATGAAGACTCGCATCCCGGTCACCGCGGCGAGCTTCTGGCTGAGCGACCGGGCCACCTCGTCTGCGCTCATCTTCCGCTCGCTGCGGGGCTTGAGATGCATGATCAGGCGCCCCTGATTGACCGTACGGCTCTGCCCACCGCCACCGACTGACGACATGAAGCCGTCGATGTTGGGATCCTCCTGAACGATGGCTGCCGCAGCCTGCTGGTGCTTGACCATGGCGTCGTAACTGGTTCCCTCGGCAGCCTCCGTGGTGGCCGTGAGCTGGCTCTGGTCCTCACTGGGGATGAACGCTTTGGGAACGATGCGACCGAGCACCACGGTGCCGACCAGAATCAGGCCGCTGAAAGCCAATGCCAGGCCCGCCGGTCCATGACCCAGCCGAGGCTTCGCTCATACTGGCTGAGAGATTTCTCCCAGGCCCGCTCGATAACGGTGTAGAAGCGGCCGTGCCGCTCGTCTGGCGGATGAGGCTTGAGCCAGCGGCTGCAGAGCATCGGGGTGAGGGTGAGCGAGATGAAACCGGAGACCAGGATGGCCACGCCGATAGTGACGGCGAATTCCTGGAACAGCCGCCCGATGAGGCCCCCGAGAAAAAGCACGGGAATGAATACCGCCACCAACGACAGGGTCATCGAGAGGACGGTAAAGCTGATCTCGCGGCTTCCGTTGATGGCCGCCTGTATGACCGGCTCGCCCCGTTCGATGTGGCGGACGATGTTTTCCAGCACCACGATGGCATCGTCTACCACGAATCCCACCGCCAGGGTCAGCGCCATCAACGAGAGATTGTCGAGGCTGTATCCCAGCAACTTCATCACCGCAAAGGTCCCGACCAGCGACATGGGGAGCGCCAGGCTCGGGATCATCGTCGCGCGAAGGTTCCGGAGGAAGAGGAAGATCACCATCACCACCAGACAGAGGGCGAGGAAGAGGGTGAACTTCACGTCGTTCACCGAAGCCTTCACCGTCTGGGAGCGGTCGTTGAGGGTCGCGATGTCGATGGACGGGGGGATCTGGTTCCGGAGCCGCTCGACCTCCGCCTTGACCCGCTCCGCCACGGCTACAGTGTTGGTGCCGGGCTGGCGCTGGATGGCGAGCACCACCGCCCGCTGCCCGTTGAACCAGCTCGCCCGTTTGGTGTCCTGCACGCTGTCCACCACCCGACCCAGATCGCGCAGCCGCACCGGCGCGCCATCCCGGTAGGCCACGACCAGCGCGCCGAACTCGGCGGCATTGTTGAGCTGGCCTTGGCTCTCCACCGAGTACGCCTTATCGGTGCCCCACAGGGTTCCGGTCGGGAGGTTCACATTGCCGTTGTCGACGGCCAGGCTGACCTCGTCGATGCCGATGCTGCGGGCCGCGAGCTGCTGGGGATCGAGTTGGATCCGGACGGCATACTTCATCGATCCGAACACCTGCACCTGCGCCACGCCGTCGATGGTGGAGAGCCGTTGGGCCAGGAAGGTCTCGGCGTATTCGTTCAGCTGGGGCAGGGGTAGCGTGGTGGTGCGGAGAGCGTAGTAGAGAATCGGCGACGACGAGGGATCCACCTTCCGAAAGCTCGGCGGCAGGACATCGCGGGGAAGCTGTCGCTGGGCCTGGGAGATGGCGGCCTGCACATCCTGGGCGGCTGCGTCGATGTTCCGGCTCAGGACGAACTGGAGCGAGATCGAGGTGCTGCCCTGGGTGCTGGTCGAGGTCATGGTCTCGACCCCGGGGATGGTGGAGAACTCCTTCTCCAGAGGAGTCGCAACCGAGGACGCCATCGTCTCCGGACTGGCGCCGGCCAGGCTGGCACTCACCGAGATGGTGGGATAGTCCACGGCGGGGAGGTCGCTGACCGGAAGCTGCCGGTAGGCCACCAGGCCAAAGATCAGGATGCCCGCCATGACCAGGGTGGTCATGACGGGGCGTCGAATGAAGAGTTCCGTAAAGTTCATAGTGCCCCCAGCCGCGTCGAATCGGCGACGGCCTTGATCTGTACCTTGGAGCCCTGGCGCAGCCGGAGCTGTCCGTCGACCACCACCCGGTCTCCCGGCTGGACGTCGCCGCTCACGATGGCGAAATCCCCGGCGGTGCGGTTCACTGTCACGGCCTTGGTGGACGCGGAGCTGTCCGGCTGAATCACGAACACGAAGCTTCCCTGCTGTCCCGAGACCACGGCCGCGGCAGGGACCACCAGTGCATCCGGCTCGACGTAGAGCTGGAGCCGCACGTTGACGAAGCCGCCCGGCCAGAGCGAGCCATCGTCGTTGGGGAAGCGGCCCTTGAGCAGGATGGTGCCGGTCGTAGTGTCCACCGCGTTATCGATGAAGCTCAGCGTACCCTCGCTCGGATCGCCTCCGCCGGAAGGCTCGGCCCGGACCACCATCTCCTTGTTGCCGAGATGGGCCTGGATCAGCGGCAGGTTGTTGGCCGGTACCGCGAAGCGAACCAGTATGGGGCGCAACCGGTTGATCTGGACCAACGGCTCCGTGGCGGTCCCGCGGACCAGATTCCCTTCCCGCAGGAGGAGGCTTCCGGTCCGCCCCGAAATCGGGGCCCTGATGGTGGCGTACTGCAGGTTGAGCCGTGCCTGGTCCACCGCGGCCTGACTTCCAGCCAGGGTTGCCTGGGCCGCCGCGGCAGTGGTCCGGACCTGATCGTACTGTTGTGTTGTGACGTACTCCTTCTCAGCCAAGGATTCGTAGCGCTTGGCCTCCTGAGCGGCGTTGCCCGCCTGGGCCCGATCGCGCTCCAGGATGGCGGAGGCCTGGTCCAGCGCCGCACGGTAGGGCCGCGGGTCCAGCTGGAACAGGATCTGACCCTGCTTTACCTCGTCGCCCTCCCTGAAGGCGACGCGCTGGAGAATCCCACTCACCTGGGCTTGCACCGCGACGGTCTGGAGCGGCTCGACCGTTCCCGTGGCCGGGAGCTCGAATGGCATGGTGCGCCGCTCTGCGACCGCGACCGTGACCGGGACAGGGGGACTGGGCGGAGCCTTCTTCTCAGCACAGGCGCCGAGGAGCAGGAGCCCGAGCAACGACCCGGCCAGAGTGCGGGTGCGAGATCTCACCGCGTTCCTCATCGTGAAGGCGTGTTGGAGACGGAGTCCGGCGCCAGGCGTAACGAGCTGCCGCCGCGCGCATCGAGGATGCCCGCGTCATGGGCAAGCTGGGCAAGCGAGGTGTTCCAGTCCAGGCGGGCCAGAACCTGCTGGGCCCGGGCGCTGGCCAGCGCGGTCTGAGCCGAGAGCAGGTCCAGCACCGATCCCACGCCGCCCCGGTACCGACCCAACGCTACCTCGCTGGACTGCTCCGCGCTGGCGATGAGATCGTTGGTGGTGCTGACCAGCTTGGCCGCGGTCTGAAGGGCGTGGTATGAGCTGAATACCTCGAATACGACTTGCTGCCCCAAGGCATCTGCCCGGGCGGCTGCCGCATCCGACAGGGCTACGGCTTGTCGCTGGTCGTAGATTCGTGAGAACCCGGCGAACAACGGGATGCGGAGGCCTAGGGAAACGGTGTAGTTGTTGCCGCCCTGGGGGAGCGACGAGGTGTAAATCCGTCCCCCGTTTCCGTTCAGCACCAGGGACGGGAGGCGGTTGGCCCGAGCGACCGAGATCTGCGACCGGGACGCCTCGAACTCCGCCTGCGCGGCGGCCAGATCGGGCCGGGCTTGGACCGCGCGAGCGATCAAGGTGTCGACACTGTCGGCCAGGACCGCCACCGGCACCTGACCTGCGGCCGAATCAACGTCGTAAGGGAGGTTGGCGGGCAGCCCCAGCGCCAAGGCCAATGCCCCGCGGGAGGTCTGCAGGGTTCCCTCGATGACTTCTGCGGCCAGCTCGGCCTGCGAGGCTGCGGTCCGCGCCTGGAGTACGTCGGCTATGGTGGCGACTCCGACCCGGTGCCGCTCCTCGGCGGCAGCAAGGTTGGTTCGTGCCTCGCGCTCCGTGGTCCGCTGTGCCTGCAGCAATGCCCGGTTGGCCACGTACCGGAAGTAGGCCGACTGGATCTGGAGCACTACGCCTTGCAAGATCGCGTTGTGGGTGAAGTTCGCCGCGATCAGGTCGTTGCGGGCCGCTCCCACGTTGCCGGAGCGTCCGCCGAAATCGAACAACAGATATGAGATGTTGAGGCTGGGATTCAACACCGACTGAGTGACGGCGCTGCGGCCCTGAGAGGCGACAGTCTGGAGCCGGGTGCCGGTCACGTCACCATCCACGGTCGGGAAATACGCGCCGCGCTGGGAGCCATACGCCGCCGCCGCGGCACGCGCATTGGCCCAGGACAGCCTGGTCGTGGGGTTATTGCGAAGCCCGATATCCACCGCCTCGGCTAGAGTGAGCCGCTGGATCCGCGGTTCGAGGTCGGGCGGAACCGAAGGCCGGACGGCCTCTTCTCGGGGGCGTTCTTCGGCCGGTGGCGTCCACACGGCGCTCGGAGAGGGCGGTACCCCGGCCACACCGCCGATCGAGGGCGTGCCGGTACAGGCAAGGCAGCCGATAGTCAGGGAGGCCGCAGTCCAGTGGAGCGCTCCGGTCACCGGTGTAGCCCCGCCACAGCCGGCCGGTGTTCTCGCTCATCCCGCCAGCGTGCCACCCCGTCCTGGATGACTTCGGACATGAAGGCGTAAGCCGCCTCCAACTCCTCGAGCCGGTGGAGAACCTTCCGGCGCCGGATCGGCAGGCTGGTCCGTGCCTCACAAATGGCCTCGTGGAAGCGCTGCCAGCGCGCAAGACGCTGGGCCATGGTCTGGCTGAAGAGATCGGGCGGGACTCGATAGTAGTCGCGCCGGTCGGATGGACGGCTGTTCCGCTCCAGCATGCCGCGCTGCTCCAGCAGTCTGGCGTTGGTGCTGGCGCTAGCCTTGCTCACTCGAAGCTCCGCCGCCAGGTCGTCGAGCGAGCGGCAGTCTTCGCTCACCAGCAGCAGGCCGAAGATGCGGCCCGCTGTGCGCGGAAGGCCATCGGACTCGAGGGCCAGACCCATCCGTTCGATGAAGTCCGTAGTTTGTGCATTCATGGTGTAACCTCACTCCCGAGTCAGACGGAGCGCCGGCGCTAAAGTTAACAACGTTCAGTATCAACTGAACGTGGCGTACGCCCAGTCATCGCGAGCCTTTGGAATGTGCTCAGGGCAGCTCCGCGTGGCGATCCGGGATAGATAGCTCTTCGGTCGGCGATGCACGCCAAAATGAGCCGAGCGCGCAACCCGGCAATGGGCGCGCGCTCGTGAACTCATTACAAAATTGATGCGGTTTTACTCGCCCAGTCGAATCCGTTCGATCCGGTGGGCCTTGACCTGCGTGTTGTAGAGCCTCAGGGTCACGATATCACCCGACTTGTCGCCCTTGAGGGCCTGCTTCAGGTCGGCCACACTCTTCACTGACTTGCCTTCCACCGAGAGGATGATGTCCGGGCCGCCGTTGTCCGGCTCTGCGATCTCGCCCTGAGCCGGGCCGCCGGCAGTGACGCCGGTGACCATCAGACCGCGCTGCTCGGGCTTGAGCTCGAACTGCTCCACCGCGTCCTGATCCACCGGCTGCACGGTCAGGCCGAGCAGATCGATGTCGGCCGCGGCTTCTTCGCTCGAATCGGCAGCGTCATCCGTGGCTTTGGTGTCGCCGGCAGCGGTGTCCTTGGGTGCCGACACCTCCTGGAGACGCACCTCGAAGGTCTTGCGTACTCCACCCTTCCTCGCGACTTCGACCTTCACCTTCTCGCCGGCCTTGCGGAAGGCGACCTGCTGCTGAAGCTGGCCCACGTACTCGACCGGCGCTCCATCTACCGACACGATGATGTCACCGGCTTCAATACCCGCCTTCCTGGCCGGCGAGCCCTCGCTGAAATCCTGCACCAGCACGCCACGGATCTCGGGAAGACCGACGTACTCCGCATCGTTGGCGGTGGCGTTCTGAACGCTTACGCCCATGGCGACCCGGCTCACCCGGCCGCCGCTGATGATCTGGTCCATGACCCGGTGGGCCAGGTCGATGGGAATGGCAAAGCCATAGCCCGAGTAGTATCCGGTCTGGCTGGCGATAGCCGAGTTCACTCCAATGACTTCCCCCCGCACGCTCACCAGCGGGCCACCGGAGTTGCCCGGATTGATGGCGGCATCGGTCTGAATGAAGTCCTGGATGCTGCGGTCGCTCTGACCCGGCAAAGCCAGGCTGCGACCCTTCGCGCTGATGATGCCGGAAGTCACCGTGAAGGTGAGGTTATCCCCCAACGGGTTACCCACCGCGAGAACCCACTCGCCGACCCGGGCGGTGCTGCTCTTGCCCAGCGGCGCGGGAACCAGATTCTTGGCCTCGATCTTGAGCACGGCCAGGTCGGTGTTCGGATCGGTCCCGACGATCTTGGCCTTGAACTCACGCCGGTCGAGCAGGCGCACCGTGACCTGATCGGAGCCGTCCACCACGTGGTTGTTGGTCAGGATGTAGCCGTCCTTGGAGACGATAAATCCCGAGCCGGAGCCTTCCCGGAACCGGGGCTCCTCCTGCATCGGGGGCATGCCACGGAAGAACTCTTCGAATCCGGGAGGCACCTGCATCCGCGGTCTCGCCTGCGGACCGTTGCGGCGCGCCGTCTGGGCCTTCTGGCCGGACCTGATGTACACGACGCTCGGCTTGACGTGCTCAGCCACCGAGGCGAAGGCTTCGCTCAGATCCTGAAGTGAGGCCGCGCCGGCCGGCAGCTTCGTCGCAGTGGCCGAGACAGCCTGCTGTTGGGCCGACGACTGATAGGGGAGTTGCAACAGGCCCGCGAATACCAGGCCAAGGGCAAATGCGAATCCGACGCCGCTGGTTCTGAGGCGACGCAACCATCCTTCGGACATATCAACTCCTGCATGAGCTTGCAATGGGTCGGAGCCGAATTGCCCCGATCGGATACAGTGATGCCTGCGAGGAAGATTCCGTCGCGGGTTGGCAGCTACGGGCTCTGGGCTATGGGCTGTAGGAGCCAGGAGCCAGGAGAAACCCCCAGCTCCCACAGCCCCCGCCTGAAACGGACCGCTGCCGGGTACCGTACGGCTGGACATCGGCCTCCGAGTGTTCTCCAATCCCCGACCTGTGGATCTACTATGAGATTGTCCCTGCACGCTCTGCTGCTGCTATCCACCGCGGTTACCGGCATGGCGCGGGCTCAATCCGCGGCCGATTCGGCCGCCATCCGCGCCACGGCCCTCGACTATGCCGAAGGCTGGTATGAGGGGAACGCCGAGCGGATGGCCCGCGCCGTCCATCCTGAGCTGGTGAAGCGCATCGTGGTCCGGGACACCACCACCGGAAAAGCGATGGTACAGGGCATGGGTGCCTCGGTGCTGGTCAACAGCACCCGGCACGGCTACGGCAAGGAGACCCCGAAGGACCGGCAGAAGAAGGAGGTGACCATCCTCGACATCTTCGGGAATGCCGCCAGCGCAAAGGCGGTGATGGCCGACTGGGTGGATTACATGCAGCTGAGCAAGATCGATGGCCGGTGGCTGATCGTGAACGTGCTGTGGGAACGGAACCCGCAACCGGCTCGGCGGTGAGATTCTCCCTGGTCGCAATCCTCGCCTCGACAACTTGTGCGCCGCTGCTCGCTCAAGAAAGCGGTGCACCGAGCTCGGCCTGGCTGGCGCGACTCCCCGATGGTGAGGCCAAGCGAAAATTCATCCTCGACTGCACCGGCTGCCACCAGTTTGACGAGAAGATCGCGCGGATCGCTGGCCGGCCACGAACGGAGACAGAGTGGGCCGAGGCGGTTACTCGCATGCTAGGGTACGCTGGGGCCCGGACCCGTTTTCCCGTCATCGCAGCCGATCGGGACCCTCGGAGCACCGCCGCCTGGCTGGCGAAGTATCTCGGGCAGGGTGGAGTGCAGGAGTCGAAACTCCCGAGCCAGGCTCGCGCCGAGATCACCGAGTTCCTCATGCCGGAGCCGAACGATCTTCCGCACGACATTGCGATCGAGCGCTCGGGCACGGTGCTGGTGACGGGAATGTTCACCCATCGCCTCTATAGGCTCGATCCCGCCAACGGCCGGGTTAGCGAGATCGCTATTCCGGTGGCCAATGCGAATCCGCGCGCCATCGAGATCGACTCGCTCGGCCAGCCCTGGGTGGTGCTCGGCACGCCCCAGAAGCTCGCAATGATGGCCAGCGACTCGCAGTGGCGCAGCTTCGACGTCGGTGTATATCCCCACAGCCTCGCGATCGATAGAACGGGGAAGGTCTGGTTCAACGGCCACTTCACTCACGCACCCGAGCTCATCGGCAGCGTGCATACTGCCACGGGCAAGGTCGTCACCCACGAAGTCCCGGCTCACCCGACCCTTGCCGCGGGACCCGGTGGGCCAATACCCTACGAAATCCGGCTCGGTCCCGATGGCAGGGTGTGGGGTTCGGAGCTCATCGGTAACCGGCTCTTCGCCTTCACGCCAAGCACCGGAAGGTTCGAGATCTTTCCGCTGCCTTTGCCGCACAGCGGTCCCCGGCGCTTCGACGTTGACGATCAGGGAATCGTGTGGATCCCGGCCTACGCGGCGAATCGTCTCCTCCGCTTCGACCCCGCCGCCAGGAAGTTCAGTGAAATTCCGCTGCCATTCCCTGACGCCGTTCCGTATATCATTCGGTCGGACCGGCGAAGTGGAGCGCTCTGGATCGGGACCGCCGCTGCCGACGCTCTGCTGCGCTACGATCCTGCTAAGGGCCAGTTCGAGGCCTACCCACTGCCGAGCCGGGGCGCCTTGATCCGGCATCTGGCAGTCGATCCCGGGAGCGACGCCGTGTGGGTGGCGTATGGTGCTTCGCCCGGAATTCCGGCGCGAGTCGCTCGAGTGCAGCGGCGATAGGACCTTGCCTGACCCCTTCGGTGCGATCATCATCCCCGCCGGACGGACAACCCAGACCCCTGACAGTCGGAGAAGCTGATGGATAGCAGGGCCCCAACTCGCCGGAGCGCTCTTGCCGGCATCTTTCTGCTCGCCGCCGTTTCGGCCTGCGCAGGTGGCCGAAGTGCGCCGCCGGCTACGACAGCGGCACCCGGAACGACTGCCTCTGCCGTCCGTGGCTTGGAGATCCCCATATCCGAGGCATTCGAGGGTGCGGTGGCTCGAGGCACCCGGACGCATACCGGCGCCCCGGGGCCTCGCTACTGGCAGCAGTGGGCCGACTACCGGCTGGAGGCCGAGCTCAATCCGATCTCCAAGCGGCTGAGCGGGAAGGGGACGGTCACCTACTACAACCGGTCGCCCGACACCCTGAAAGAGGTGTACGTCCAGCTGCTGCACAACATCTTCGCCCCAGGGTCCCGGCATAACACCGACGTGCCTTGGTCGGTCGAAGGAGTGGAGCTGAGCCGGGTGGCCGCGCAGGGCAGCGAGCTCAAGGCGGGCGAGAGGCGAGGGTCCGGGATACGAGGTGGATGGAACGATCATGCGGATCAGGCTGCCGAAGCCGCTGCCGCCGGGCGGCTCAGCCGCGTTCGAGTTCGCCTGGAAGCTCCGGATTCCGCCCGATGGCGCGCCCCGGGGCGGCCAGGACGGCGAGGACGTTCTTCATCAACTACTGGTACCCCCAGATGGCGGTGTACGACGACGTGAACGGCTGGCAGATCGACCAGTACCTGGGGAACGCCGAGTTCTACATGGGGTACGGCAACTACGACGTTGCGCCTGACGCTGCCGGCGGGCTGGCTGGTCACGCTCCACCGGCAAGCTGCAGAACCCGAGCGAGGTGCTCTCGGCAGCCAGACCCGAGCCCGGCTGGATTCGGCCGGTCACGCGAAAGGAATAGTGCGACGTGGTGACGGAAGCCGACCGCGAGCCGGGTGCCTCCACCACCGCCGGGACCAACGGGAAGCTCACCTGGCGCTTCCGGGCCGAGAACGTGCGCGACGTCAGCTGGGCCGCCTCGTCCAGGTATCTCTGGGATGCCACCAATGCCGCCGTGGGCGACGCCGAACGGCGACGGCCGGCCCGATACCACGGCGATCAATGCCTTCTATCGTCCGGAGCTGCGGGCCAGCCATTGGGACCAAAGCGCGCGCTACAGCCGGCACTCGATCGAGTTCTTCTCCCGATACCTGCTGCCCTACCCCTACCCGCACATGACGGCGGTGGACGGCCCAACGTCGTGCGGCGGGATGGAGTACCCGATGATGACCTGCATCGGCGGGCAGTGGGACACCCTCGGGCTGTACGAGGTGACCACTCACGAGATCGGGCACATGTGGTTCCCCATGATGGTCGGCTCCGACGAGAAGCGCTACGCCTGGATGGACGAGGGGCTGACCCAGTTCGATCAGTCGCAGGCCATGGCCGATTTCTTCAAGGGCTTCGACGACGAGGAGCGGAACCGGAAGAACTATCTCGACTTTGCCGAGAGTCGGGCAGCGAGGTCGAGCTGATGCATCACGGCGACCGATACCCGACCTACAGCGCCTACGGCGTCGCCAGCCTACTACAAGCCGGCCACCGTTATGGTCGCCCTCCGCGGCGTGCTCGGGCCCGAGACTCTTCAACAAGGCGTACACGGAGTACGCCCGACGCTGGCCTACAAGCACCCATCGCCGTACGACCTGTTCCACACCTTCGAGGACGTGTCGGGGCAGGACCTGTCCTGGTTCTGGCGGAGCTGGTTCTTCGAGACCTGGAAGCTGGACCAGGCGATCGATACGCGTCAGCGACAGCAGGCGACTCGGTGGAGATCGGTGATCGAGAACCGCGGCAAGGCGCCCATGCCGGTGCACGCTGGCGATCACCCGGGCCGACGGACAGGTGGACAGCCTCACGATGCCGGTCGAGGTCTGGCTCGGGGGCGCGAGCGCCGCACGGTCCGGGTTGCCCGGGAGCCTGCGGTGCAGAGCATCGAGATCGATCGCGGAGAGGGATTTCCCGGAGTCGGATCGAAGCAATCAGGTCTGGCCGAGGTAGAGTCGTAGCGAGTCGCGCAAGTCGCCAGCGGTGCAGTTGCCAAGGCCCGACCGGACGTGACTGGAGACTTGCGGCTGATGACTGGCGACTGGTACCTTAGCACATGCCCCGCGTCCTGATCGTAGCCAACCGCCTGCCCGTCACCGTCGGGCCACCGAGAGGGGCGTCGAAGTCCAGCGGAGCCCGGGCGGGCTGGCGACCGGGCTCCTGCGGCCGCACGAGCAGTCGGGCGGGCTCTGGATCGGGTGGTCGGGGGCACCGAGCGAGCTTATCAGCCGCCCAACAGTCCGCAGCTCAACGAGCAGCTCACCGCCATGCGGCTGGTGGCGGTGCCCCTCACCGCCGATCAGGTCGCCCGGTACTACGAGGGGTTCTCCAACGGGGTGCTCTGGCCGCTGTTCCACTACCTCCTGGATCAGATTCCGCTCCACGTCCGCGACTGGGACGCCTACGTCGAGGTGAACGAGCGGTTCGCCGACGTCGTGCCGCAGCACTACCAGCCGGGCGACCTGATCTGGGTGCACGATTACCAGCTGCTGCTGCTGCCGGAGTCTGCTGCGCGCAGCGGCTGCCCGGACGCCCGGATCGGCTTCTTCCTTCACATCCCGTTTCCCTCGGAGGAGCTGTTCCGCACCCTGCCGGCGCGGGACCGGCTGCTTCGCGGGCTGCTGGGCGCCGATCTGGTTGGCTTCCACACGCCCGCCTACCTCCGGCACTTTGCCGCGTCGCTCACCCAGCATCCTGGGCTGACCGTCGACATCGACCGGGTGCAGCTCTCCGACCGGGAGGTGCGGCTCGGCGTCTTTCCCATGGGGATCGATGCCGCAGACGTTCGCGGCCCTGGCGGAGGACCCGGCAGTGCAGGCGCGAGGTCGAAGCCCTCCGGGGGGACGAGAGCGTCCGGCTCCTGGTGGGGGTCGACCGGCTGGACTACACCAAGGGCATCCCCCGCCGGCTGCTGTCCTACGAGCGGATGCTTCAGACCCACCCGGAGCTGCGGGAGCGGGTGCGGCTGGTCCAGGTGGCGGTGCCGTCGCGCACCGAGGTCGGGGCGTACCAGGAATTCCGGGCCCTGGTGGACGGACTGGTCGGCCGGATCAACGGCGACTTCGGGACCCCGCGCTGGGTGCCGGTGCACTACATCTATCGTGCTTTATCGGAGCCGGAGCTGGTGGCGCTCTACCGCGCGGCCGACGTCATGCTGGTGACGCCGCTGCGCGACGGGATGAACCTGGTGGCCAAGGAGTTCGTCGCCTCGCGCACCGACGGCGATGGCGTGCTGGTCCTGAGCGAGTTCGCGGGCGCGTCCTGGGAGCTGCCGGAGGCGGTGCAGGTGAATCCCTACGACGTGGACGGCATGGCGGAGGTCTACTACCGCGCGCTCACGATGGACCCGGAAGAGCGGCGCGCCCGACTGGCGCCGCTGCGGGTGCGGGTTGACACCTACGACGTGCACCGCTGGGCGGCCACGTTCCTGGAGCAGCTGGAGACGATCACCCGCCGCATCATCCCCGCGTCGGCCACCGGCCGGCGGCTTGCGGCCGCACGGCAGGCACTGCTGGCCGCGGCTGGCACGAGGCGGAGGACCTCCTGCGTCTTGCTGGACTACGACGGCACGCTGGTGCCCTACACGCCGACGCCCGAGCTCGCGCGACCGGACCCCGGGCTGCTGGAGCTGCTGCGAGCGCTGGCCAGTCGCCCCAGAACCGAGCGTGCACGTCGTGAGCGGCCGGCTCGCGAGCGCTCTGGAGCAGTGGTTGGGCGACCTGCCGATCGCGCTTCACGCCGAGCACGGTTTCTGGTCCCGGGCTCCGAGGCGAATCCAGTGGGTGCCGGCCGGCGGACGCTACCGGCGAGCTGGCGGGAGCCGGCGCTGGCGATCCTGCGGGATATTACCGCCCGTACACCGGGGTCGCTGGTCGAGGTAAAGTCGGTCGCGCTGGCCTGGCACTACCGGATGGCCGACCAGGAGACCGGGGCCCGCCGGGCCAACGAGCTGCGCCTGCATCTCTCGCAGCTGCTCGAGCAATCAGCCGGTAGAGATCCTCGCGGGCACAAGGTCATGGAGATCCGGCCCTACGGCGTCAACAAGGGCCGGATCGTTCCGCCGCTCTCGCCCGAGCGACTGGCCGCCACCACCATCGCTGGCCATCGGTGACGATCGCACCGATGAAGACCTCTTTGCCGCCTTGCCGCCCGACGCGATCACCATTCGGGTCGGCCCCGGTCCCACCCGGGCGCGCTTCCGCCTGGACGGCGTTGCCGCGGTGAGAGCCCTGCTGCGCTCGCTGGTCGAGGCCGAGGTTCCCAGATAACGGTGCGCCAGCCACCGGGGCTCGCGGTGCTCTTCTTCACCGAGCTCTGGGAACGCCTTGCGTACTACGGGACGCGCGGCCTGCTCATCCTGTACCTCATCGACACCACAACCGGTGGACTGGGCTGGACCCAGGAGAGCGCGAGCCGGCTCTACGGGTGGTTCACGGGACTGGCCTATCTGACCCCAGTGGCCGGTGGCTGGCTGGCCGATCGATACCTGGGGACCAGGCGCTCGCTCGCCATCGGCGGCTCGGTGCTCTCACTCGGGTACTTCACCCTGGCGCTCGGCCGGAGCTGGTCCTTCTACACCGGGCTGGGACTGATCATGCTGGGGACCGGCTTCTTCAAGCCCAATGGCTACACCATGGTGGGCCAGCTTTACCCAGCCGGCGATCCACGGCGTGACCCGGGCTTCACCCTTTACTACATGGCGATCAACCTGGGTGCGTTGTTCGGGCCACTGGTCTGCGCCTGGCTTGCTGCTGATCCCCGATACGGCTGGTCGTATGGGTTTGCCGCCTCCGGCACCGCGATGCTGATCGGCCTGCTGTTCTATCTCTGGGCCCGCCAATTTCTGCTCCAGGGCATCGGCCTTCCGCCAGTGTGGCAAGCGGAGGACCCGCGTTCCAAGGCTCCATTGACCCAGGCGGAGCGGGGGCGGATTCTAGCGGTGGCCATCATTACGGTTTTCGTCATCTTCTTCTGGCTGGCCTACGAACAGGTGGGCTCTTCAGTCAACGTATTCGCGGCACACCGAACCGACCGGATACTCACCGGCTGGCTGAGCCGAGTGGTTCCGGGTGGAGAGATCCCAGCCGCGTGGTTCCAGGCCATCAACCCCTTTTTCGTGCTGCTGCTGGCGCCCTTGATGGCTGGCCTCTGGCGACGGCTGGGTCCCCGGGCCCCGAGCACGCCCGCCAAGATGGCGATGGGTCTCATTCTGCTCGGTCTAGCCTATGTCGTGATGGTAGTCGGCACGGCTCAGGCTGATGGCGGAGCTCGGGTGAGTCCCTGGCTGCTGGTGGGGTTCTACTTCGTCTTCAGCTGTGGTGAGCTCTGTTTTCTTCCGGTAGGAATCTCGTTCGTGAGCCAAGCCGCGCCGGTCAGACTCGCGTCAATGCTCATGGGGGTCTGGCTCACCGCCAACTTTTTCGCGAGCCTGACCGGCGGCTATGTGGCAGGGATGGTCCAGCAGATCGAGCGGGGGGAGATCTTCACCATACTGGGTGGCCAGGCAGACTTCTTCCTGATTTTCGTCGGATTATGCCTGCTGGCCGGTTGCCTGCTGGGATTACTGGGTCCCACCTTGAGGCGGCTGATTGAAGATCGAGGCTCGCCGAGGCCTGAGCCGGGGAGATGACTACTCCCGGGGAGGGACCGAGGCGGGGTCGATGTGTCTCAGGGCCCGCCGGGCCGATGCCGCGATCTCGTCGTTGAGCTCTTCATCTACCATGGTCACCAGGCGAGGCACCGCGGCCTTGGCGGCCGGGCCGATTTCCAGCAAGGCTATCGTGACCGGGAACCGGACTGCCGCCACCGGGTCGTCGAGCGCTACGATCAGCGCGGGGACCGCGGCTGCCGCCGCAGGGCCCATGCTCGCGATCTCGTAGGCCGCCGCGTTTCGGGTCTGGGGCGCCAATCCCTTGAGGTCGGCGATCCACTGGCTCAGCGTCCGCCCATCGGAGACGGGCTCCTTGGCCTTGGCGACGGTGCCTTGACCGTGGGCGGCGACAGTGAGCAGCAGGACCATCCCCACGAGGCTTCCCAGCATTCGTTGCAGCATTGCTTATCTCCCGGCGTCGTTGGCAAACCCGCGATTGGCGGGGATACCGGGAATATAAGTGGCTCCTGCCGGTAAATCGGGCCGACTATCTCAGCGAGGCGTAGAGGTCGTCGAAGGCGGCGGCACCGCGCTCCAGGCGCGCGCCGTCATCCGGGTTGGCCCGGGCGATTCCTCGCACCAGCGCGGCCACGCCCGCGGCCTCTTCCCGTCCGAACTTCTCGTCCTTGCAGTCGATGTCGTGCACGATCTCCGCGATCACGGTCAGGGCCCGGTCCCTCAGCGCGGCATGCTCGAGGAGGGTCTCGAAGGTGCAGCGGTCTCCCTCATGGGTGTACTCGGCCTCGAACATGTCAAAGCGAACCTCACCCGGCTTCGGTTGGTAGGTCTTCGAGCCGACGAATTTGAAGCGAGCCTTCGGGTCTATGAACCGCCGGATCAGCCATGCGCTCGCGATCCGATCCACAAACACGTCTCGCCGGGTTACCCAGGTGTGTCCGGTCATCGCCTCGGCCCTCCTCCGCCGGCCGCCGGCGCGCGCGGCCGGCGCATGCAGGCGGGCTTCGATGGTCGTGAGCGCCTGCTCGGTGGCACGCCTTCCAGGCGCGCTGAAATAGTCGATCTCCATGATCTCCTCCAGCCGCCGGCGCAGCCGACCGAGATCGGTCTCGATCTCCGACTCTTTGGCAGCGAGGATCAGCTCGGCATAATCCCGATCCCGTTCCGCCCGGAACATTCCCTCCAGGTCGTCCCGGGTGATTCCCTCGACGAATTCCGCTTCACAGACGGTTGCTTCGCCGCCTTCGGCCACGATCTCTCGCAGGAGCCAGCGAAAATCCTCGATCGTCTGCGGTCGCGAGGGTAGCACGTATACCGAGTTCTTGAGGGCGACCGCCCCGATGCGCTGGAGCCGGCGGCGAACCTTGACCCGGAAGTAATCCGGCTTGGGCGGGATCTGGTGAATGAGGAGCAACCATTTGTCGGGCCGGCCGGACTTGACAGTCACAGTTGAATCACCCATATAGCAACTGTATCACAATGGCGGCTCGGCTGCAACAGTGGCGGGGAAGCCGGCCCAGAGCCGCCGGAGCTTCGTCCTTCCGCAGCTGTGGGCAGGCGCTCCCACCTCCGCACAAAAGAACGCAGTGCTCCGGTGGAACCTCCTGCCCACAGCTGCCCCGCACACACAAACCCGGAACCGAGGACTCCATGCTGTGGGTCACCCGCAGGTGCATCCGGGTCAACCGAACGGCCACCGGCTGGCTGGTGCGCCGGTTCGTGGATCCAGCCGCCAGCTTCCGATTCATCGATCCGGCTGAGGTCGCGGCGGTCGAACGCAGCGACCGGGCAATCGGCTTCGATGCGCCCGACGCACGGTACCCGCACCAAGACGAGTTGGGCCGTTGCTCGTTCGAGGCTCTGGTCGAGGAGTACCTCCCGACCGACCGAGCGCTGCGCGCACTGGCTCGCATCGTTCACGACGCCGACTTCCCGGCTGAGGTGCGGTCACGGCCGGCAGTACGGCGACTGAGCGCTTTCGATGTCGTCTCCCTCCTCACCGGCCCAGTCGCGCCGGGCGAGGTTCCCGTGGCCGAGGCGGCGGGGCTTCGCGCCATCTCCTCCGGGTTCCCCCTCGTCTCGGCCGACGATCACGAGACCCTGCAGCGCGCCGCATTTCTCTACGACGCCCTCTACGCCTCGCTTGCCGAACGCCTGGCCCTCAAGCGGTGAGCGGTAAGCGGTGAACGGTAAGCGGGGTCGCGATTCAGGAGCACTCTCATCCGGAGTGCTTCTGGAACCAGGCTCAGGACAGGCCTTTGATCGGCGCATCGGCATCACGGCCGGAGCGGTCTTTCTTATGACCCTGGGGGAAGAGCTCTGGAAGCGGTTCATTCCGAAGTACCTCGAGAGCCTGGGTGCGCCGCTTCTTGCCATAGGCGGATACGGCAGCATGCGCGATCTGCTGGATGGTCTGGCCCAGTACCCCGGCGGATGGCTGGCGGATCGTTACGGCCGGCGGGCGGGCCTCCTGCTCTTCATCGCCTTCGCCGCCGTCGGGTACGCGCTGTTGGCTGTTGCCTCGTTCTGGGGCGTCGCCTTCGCGGGCCTGGTCCTCGCGATGGGATGGTCGAGCATGGCGAGCCCCACCCTGTTCGCGGTGATCGGCGATGCGCTTCCCCCGGAGCGCCGCACGCTGGGATTCTCGGTGCAATCGATCGTGCGACGAGTCCCCATAGTGGTGGCCCCGTTCCTCGGCGGGCTGCTCATGGTGAAGCACGGGGTCTCCCACGGGGTACGGCTCGGATTGCTCGCCGGAATCGGGCTGTCGCTGGTGTCCCTGGCGCTGGTCTCCGGGCTGCGCGTCCCGCTGCTCCCAAGCGCCAGCCCCACCAAGATCACTGGGGTCTGGCGCTCGCTTCCCGACTCCCTTCGGCGGCTGCTCTTCTCCGACATTCTGGTGCGCACGTGTGAGGCGCTGGCCGATGTCTTCCTGGTGCTGTATGCCCTCGACGTGATTGGTATCAGAGCGACGGAGTATGGGGTCCTGATCGGCATCCAGATGATCACGGCTATCGTGGGCTACCTCCCGGGAGCGAGGATGGCCCGGCGAATTGGCCGAAAGCCTCTGGTGGTTGCGACGTTCGTTGCCTTCGCGCTCTTTCCCCTCGCGGTGGTGTCGGCACAATCGTTCGCGGGCCTGGTGCCCGCGTTTGTAATTGGAGGACTGCGCGAGATCGGCGAGCCGGCACGCAAGGCTCTCATTGTCGACTCGGCCCGTCCCGATCTCAGGGGCCGCACCGTCGGGCTTTATTATCTGGTCCGAAGCCTCAGCATCGCTCCCGCGGCGACGGTGGGCGGGCTGCTGTGGCAGGCAACGCCGGCCTTGCCCTTCCTGCTTGCGGGAGGCTTCGGATTGCTCGGGGCCCTGGTATTCGCCGCCACCGGCGACCATGCCTGATGGAGCCCGAAACCGGCGCGCGGCAGGGACCGTAGCGTGTAAGAGGCCATGCATCTCGCCCTGTTTCTCCTCCTGTATCCCGCCATCATCGACCCGCCTTCCAGGTATGACGGACGGGCCGGCAATCTGGCCGTGCAGGTTCCGCGCATGGAAGTCGAGCCGGTCATCGATGGGAAGCTCGACGAGCAGGTCTGGGGGGAGGCGGCGCTGCTCGCCGACTTTTCCCAGTTTTCTCCCACCGATGGAGTTGCCGCGGCCGATTCGACCGAGGTACTGGTCTGGTATTCGCCCACCGGGATTCTGTTCGGCATCCGGGCCTTCGAAGCCCACGGTTCGGTCCACGCCACCCTGGCCGACCGAGACCGGATCGCCTCGGATGATCACGTGCAGATCCTGCTCAGCACCTTCAACGACGGGCGCCAGGCCACGGTCTTCGCGGTAAATCCATTCGGGGTGCAGTCGGACGGGGCGCTGGTCGAGACCGGATCCACCAGCGGCAACGGGTTCAACAACGCGGTGGTGAAGCGGGAGACGGCCGACCTGAGCCCTGACTTTGTGTTTCAGTCCAAAGGCCGGCTGACCGACTACGGGTACGAGGTGGAGGTGCGGATCCCGTTCAAGAGCCTTCGTTTCCAACCGAAGCAGGAGCAGAGCTGGGGCATCAACATCGTACGGCAAGTGCAGCACTCCGGGCACGAAGACTCCTGGGCTCCGGCCAAGCGGGCAAGCGCCTCGTTCCTGTCCCAATCAGGGAGCCTGGTCGGTCTCAGGGACCTTCGTCGTGGCGTGGTGCTCGACGTCACCCCGTCTCTGATCTCCCGGACGACCGGTACCCGGGCCGCAACTGGGTGGGACTATGCCGGTGGCAGCCCGGAGCTCGGGGGGACGGTTCGCTGGGGCGTCACCAACAACCTCACCGTCAATGGAACCGCCAATCCCGACTTCTCGCAGGTCGAGTCCGACGCGCAGCAGTTTGCCTTCGATCCCCGGCAGGAAATCTACTTCCCGGAGAAGCGGCCCTTCTTCCTCGACGGCATCGAGCAGTTCAACACTCCCAACATGCTGATCTATACCCGCCGCATCGTGCAGCCGGTGGCGGCAGCCAAGCTCACCGGCAAGGCGTTGGGTACCGACCTTGCCCTCCTTACCGCGGTGGACGACCCTCTCGGCTCGACAAGCGGCGATCACCCGATCTACAACCTGCTACGGGTACAACGAGACCTGGGCTCTCAATCGCGGGTTGGGGTGGTTTATACCGACAAGATCGACGGCAACAACTACAACCGGGTGGCAGGGGCGGATGCCAGGCTGGTGTTCGGTGGCGTCTACAGCAGCCAGCTTCAGCTGGCAGGAAGCCGGACTCGCAGCAACGGCGTCACCACCACCGCGCCGCTCTGGTCGGCCCGCTTTGCCCGGGCCGGCCGCACCTTGGGCCTGCGCTACACGATGACCGGCATCGACGAAGAGTTCCGCGCCCAGAGCGGGTTCATCTCCCGGCCAGGTATCGTTCACGCCACCCTGACTCACAGCGTTACGGTTTACGGACAGCCCAAGGGGCTGATCGAGAACTTTACCGGTGACGTGACCCTCGACGGTACGTGGGAGTATCAGAGCTTCGTGGACGGCCAGGGCATCCAGGACCGGAAACTCCATTTCAACACCAATACTCGGCTCCAAGGCGGGTGGAAGGTGGGCGCGTCGGTGCTGGTGGAGTCGTTCGGCTATCCCTCCGAGGTGTACACGGATTATGCGCTGGAGGTCCCGGGCGCCGGCGCTGTCGGCCTCGACACCGTGCCCTTTACCGGCACGCCGACTATTCCGAATCTCGATTACGTTTTGTCGCTCGACACGCCCGAGTTCTCCCACTTCTCCGGCAACATCTTTTTCCTCTGGGGGCACGACGAGAACTTCTTCGAGTGGGCCAGCGGTAAGATCACCTGGCTCGACCTCACCCTGGACTGGCGCCCCACTCACAAGCTCCGGGTCAACGGGCTGTACCGATTGCAGTACGTGGGCCGGCGCACCGACGGCAGCACGGTGAATATCTGGCGGAGCCCGCGACTCAAGATCGAGTACCAGCTTTCCCGGCCAATCTTCCTGCGCCTGGTGGGTGAGTATACCACCGAGCGGCGGGATGCCCTCCGGGACGACACCCGCACCGACGCACCGATCCTGATCTTCGATTCGGATGCTGACAGCTACGTCCGCGCGGCTGCGTTCGGTCATCGATCGTTCCGCGGTGATTTTCTCTTCTCCTACCAACCCAACCCAGGCACGGTGCTGTTTGCCGGCTACGGCAGCACCCTGAGTGATCCAACTGAGCTCGGCCGCTCCAGCCTGACCCGGACGGAAGATGGGTTCTTTCTGAAGCTCAGTTATTTGTTTCAGATGTAGAGGGCTACGGGCTACGGGCTATGGGCTATGCGTTACGTCTGTCATCCTGAGGAGCACAGCGACGAAGGATCTACCTGGCAACTATACCGGACCACTCCGAGTAGATCCTTCGCTTCGCTCAGGATGACAGGTCTTGCCCATAGCTCACAGCCATAGCCATAGCCAGCCCTGCATTGACATTCCGACTATTTCATTCGTAATTAGTTTCCTTGACAGCCCGGCGGGCCGCGCTTCCCTCCAGTACACGCCCGGCTCGCCCACACGGTCACAACACCCTCCGCCAGATGGAGAAGCGGTATGCCCCAAGCGCAAACAATTCCGGCGGTCACGCCGATCGAGAAGCGTGGCTACGCCCATCCCGAGGTACTCGTCTCCACCGACTGGGTGGCGCAGCATCTGGACGATCCCAAGGTCAGGCTGGTCGAATCGAATGAGGACCTGCTGTTGTACGACACCGGCCACATTCCGGGCGCGGTCAAGGTCGACTGGACCAACGATCTGAACGATCCCGTAGTCCGCGACTACGTGGATAGCGACCGGCTCCAGCGCCTCCTCCGCGCCAGAGGGATCGACCAGGACACCACCATTGTCTTCTACGGCGACAAGAACAACTGGTGGGCCACCTATGCCCTCTGGGTACTGCAACTCTTTGGGTTGAAGAACGTGAAGGTGATGGACGGCGGGCGGCTGCGCTGGGTGGATGAGGGCAGACCTCTCACCACCGACCAGCCCAAGTACCGGGAAGGGAACATCAAGGTCGGGAAACGGGACGACAGCCGGATCCGCGCCTTCCGAGATGAGGTACTGAACCATTTGAAGAAGAAGGGTCAGCTGGTGGACGTCCGGAGCCCCGAGGAGTTCCGGGGCGAGAAGACCCACATGCCGGAGTACCCGCAGGAGGGCTGCCTCCGGGGTGGTCACATTCCCGGGGCCAAGAGCATCCCGTGGGCCAAGGCGATCGATCCCGAGACCCACACCTTCCGCCCGGCGAGCGAGCTCAAGAAGCTCTACGAGCAGGACAACAGTCTGGGGCGGGACGCTGAGACCATCGCCTACTGCCGGATCGGGGAGCGCTCGTCCCACACCTGGTTTGCGCTGACCTATCTCCTCGGGTTCGACAACGTGCGTAATTACGACGGGTCGTGGACCGAGTGGGGGAATGCCGTGAGACTGCCGGTTGAGAAGGGGTGAGGGCGGACGGCTACTGGCGTAATGGCGGTAGATCAATAGGAAGAGCTCTCATCCTGAGATATTGCAAGCGAAGCGAGGGACCTATCCGGCTTCTGATTGCCTCGGAGGTCCCTCGCTGCGCTCGGGATGAGGAGCATACCTTACCCGCTGTCGTGTCCCGCTGTCCCGTCAGGATGCCAACAAGCCAATAGCCAACAGCCTTACTCCACTTCCGCAAGCCGGCTGCGCGCCTCGGCGACGGCCGGCTGCAGCTCCGGATCGGCCGTGCTCCAGAGCTCGATGAACCTGCGGTAGTGCCGTGCCGCAAGGTCGCGCTGCCCCCGCCGGGCGTAGATCTCAGCCTCGCGGCGGTGGGCGGGCGCGAGATACACCAGCTCATACGCCGCGCGCTCGGCGATCGAGCCGTACCAGCCGAGCGCCTCGTCGTTGCGGGCTAATCGCTGGAGCAGCTCCGCCCGGAAATAGCGGTCGTAGGCCTCGGAGACGAACACGGAGGCCGCGGCCTCCCATCCTGCCGTTTCGATATCACGGAGTGCCTCCGCGTCGCGGCCCCCGGCGGCCGCGACGTGTGCCCGGATGCTCTGTGCCAGGGTGTGCGCAAGCCGGTGCGCGAGGGGTGTATCGCTCGCCTGATCCAGAGCGCGAGCGTACCGTAGCGCCGTGACGGTGTCTCCCAGACGAGCATCCAGAAGCCCCAGGCGGTGAAGCCGGAGGTAGCGGTGGAGGCCGCTATGGGCCGCGGTGTGGCCGGGCTGGTCACCAGATCCTGGACCAGGGTTCCACCGCCGAACCGATTCCCGGATGGCGAGTGATCTCCGCCCGGGGAAGCGGCACAAACGAGAGCGCCGCGAAGAGCGACCGCAGCTCCAGCGCCGGGATGGAATCGAATCGTGCGGCGAGGTCGAGCTCGGTACGGGCCCGGCTCATCTGGCCCCGCGCCAGCGCGGCCTGGGCGAGCATCCGATGGCCGTAACCCTGAAGGTCGGGAGCGTGCGAGGATCCAACGAGCCAGCGTCCGAATCGTTCCGTGCCTTCCAGATCGTCGGCCGTTACCGCCACTTCGAGCGCGGTGACCGCCGGTACACCGCCGGGGTTCGCCAGGATTCGCCGGGTCACGCGCTTCTGCCCCGGCCGGTCGCCCAGAACGAAGGCTCGGAAGGCCCGGGTCTCCACCACCTCTGGTCCATGGCTCACCGCCAGCACCCGCTGCACCAGCGAGTCGACAGCTCGCCGCCTCCCTTCTATAGAGGCGATACGGGCCAGATGGATCAGGGCCTCGGCATTCCGGGGATCGCGCGCGAGAACCAGCTCAAACGCCGGCCGGGCCTCCACCGATGAGCGTCCCCGGAGTGGGTTGCCGTGCGCCAGGACCTCTCCCAGCAGCAACGCCGCCTCGACGTCATCCGGGTAATCGGCCACCAGGCCGCGACTGAGGCGCTCGGCTTCGCCGCCCCGGCCCATCCGCCAGGCGTGCTGGGCCTCGATCAGACGTCGCTCCCGCTCTCCCAGCCGGTCCCTGAAACGCAGCGCCCGCTCGGCCGCGCTCTGGGCCAGGTCGGGGCGACCGGCCCGGTCGGCCGCATCGCTCAACCGGTAATACGCCAGCGCGAAGGTGCTGTCGCTGCCCAGGGCTGCGCCTGGAACCCCTCGATTGCCTCGGCGTCGCGTCCCTCATCATAGGCCCGCTCTCCGTCGAGGTACGCCTTGAACGCCGGCAGCGAGCGAGTCGCGGTCGCAGCTACGCGGGAAAGGCGCTCGCGTGCCTCGCCGTAGCGGCCGGCGATGAGACCGGCGGCCAGCCGGCCGACCAGATCGAACACTTCCCCGGACTTCGCCCTCGACCGAGGCGCGGGCCACCGCCTCCTGATGGGAGCGGTCGTACATGGCGGCCCCGATCAGGACCCGGGTCCCGGTGGCCACGACCTCACCCAGCACGTAGAGCTCGGCGCCGAGCTCCCGGGCGAGGCTACGGCCGCGCTCCGGGTCGAGCGCCCCGCCTCCCCGGTTAATCATCCGGGCCCGATACACGTTGGGAGGAAGGCTGCGGAGCGGGCCGGCGCCGTCCAGGCTGGCGCTCAGTAGATCCACCATGCCGCCGGCGAGATATTGCGACCCACTCGGCGCCGCTGAAGCTGAAGGGGAAGACCGCGACCAGGTTGGGGGAGCCGGTGGCCGGTTCACGGCGCAAGGTCCACAACCAGGCTCCGACCAAAAGGAGAATTCCCACCAGCCAGATCAGCATCGAGAATGGAGAGCGGATTCGGCTGGGGGCAGGTCGAGAGGCACGACGCCAGGCACAGGAGACTTGCGCGGTGGGGCAGGTGGACTCGGGGCTGGCGCGAGGGTTCCGGTGGGGACCTCCGCCACCCGCGGGCCGGAATGATGGGTGCTTCGTTCTCGACGGCGATGGGTTTTTCGGTCTGGGGTCTCGGGGCTGGACCGCCGGTCCACCGCGCGAACATGCCTCGCAATTGCTTCACCAGACTCGGTGACTTCCGGGATCGGGGTCGGAATCGAACTCGCCTCGGACCAGCTCCGCGTGTATCCGGGCGTGCTCCAGCGCGGCTGCCCGGTCGCCGCCTGGGCCAAAGAGCGCATCAGCCCCACGGCATAGCGGGCACTGAGCGGGTCGATGGCGGCCAGCCGGCGCCACCAGTCGGCGGCCCCGTGGTGATCGCCCAGCCGAGTTGCGGTCGCCGCCAGCGCCTCGAGCGCGTCGGCGTGGCGCTGGGCTAGCCGGACCCGCTCGGATTCCACCGAACGCTCGAACTCGGCCAGGCCGGGGAGGTAGAAGCCGTCGAGGAAGGGGCCCCGGTAGAGCGTTACCGCCGTGGTGGGGTTGCCCCGTTCGAGTGCCGCCTGGAAATCGCAGGCATCCACCCAGATGGCGCTGGGCTCGAGCCGAAGCACTCCGGCGCCACGGGCGAACACGTCCTCGTGGAGCTCCTGGCGGAGCTGAAACAGGGTTTGCTTGAGGTTGTTCCGGGCCCGGTCGGTGTCGCTCTCGGGCCAGAGGTAGGCGAGCACCCGGTCTCGACTGAGTCCCTGTTCGGTGCTCAGCCCGACCAGCGCCAGCAGCGCCAGTGACCGCTTTCGGGCGATCGCGCCCGCCAGCGGCCCGTTTTCGTCTTCGATGGTGAGGCCGCCGAGGGTCCTGAGGCGCAGCATGTGGATGGTGGGTGGCTTTCTAACCGCGGTATAACCGTCACCTAACCGGCAGCACATAGGTTACGGCCCCGGAGAAGGAAAAACAACAATACAAAGTCGCAGCCGGACCGCTGGTGTCGTTCCTCCGACGCAGCTCTCCCGCCCAAAGGCCGCCGCAGGTGAACTTCCGATAGGTGCGCTTCCGGCGATCCCGCCGCGCGGAGACAGCTTTGCGGCAGTGTCACCACAGAACCGGTCTCGGCGACACAGCAATGCAGCTGTTTGCAGGATGGATGAAGCAGGGTTGAACCAAAGGTTAGGTGATAGTGATCGGGAGATGGCGCGGGTCTGTTAATTGCGTTCGCTGTCTTTGATACCCCTGAAAAACTGAAGCACATAAAGGCACCCCGGCCGCGAGGCCGGTCCGCAAAGCCGATGGGTCTCTCAGGAGACCGCCTGGCTGCCGAAGCGTCTCATCACCCTAAGGGTGATGCCTTCGTGTCCCTGGCCGTAGTCCCCTGAGGAGTCTCCCGATGCGTCGTGCCTTCCTGTACTGCGCTGCGATCGTGTTAGCCATTGCCTGCGGCGACAACATCACCGAGCCGATCCCCGACCGTACCCCGGTAACCCAGGCAACCTCGATAAGCTCCGCCGGTCGCATTTGCCACCACGACGACCGAGGACGGCTTGTCGATCAGCACCGACAAGGACGACTACCAGCCGGGCGACACGGTGCACTTCACGGGGACGGGATGGCAGCCAGGGGATGTGCTGGACATCGTGCTCACGGACGATCCGCTGACCCACGACCCGCACACCTGGTCGGTGAATGTTGGGGGGGACGGGATGTTCCACGACACGACCTATGTCGTGGATGAAGGGGATCTGGACGTCAAGTTCACCCTGGTAGCCACCAGCAGAGCTAATGGGCGCAGTCTTACGGTGCAGTTCACAGATGGCAATTTGACGGGGTTGGCTATAGCCGCTCCGGTCAGCGTGACTGTACTCCAGGGCAGCAGCGCTCAGTACACGATTAACGTAACGATGGGTGGAAACGCTACTGCCTGCACAGTGACGCTGAGTGTGCTCAACGTGGCTACGACATTTCCTGCAGGAGCAGTTCCCTCGATTATTGGCACAAACCCGACTACTACGACTTCGACCAACGCCAGCTTTTCCAGAACTCTGAGCATTGCAACCACTGCTACCGCGAGCAGCTGGCACGTACCCGTTCACAGTTCAGGCGGCGAGGGGCGATAACTGCCAAGGCATGGGCAATCTGACAGCCACAGGGACGCTGGTGATTCAGGCCGCCGCAGTGGCGACCACTACTCAGGTGACCCCCTCGCAAAATCCATCCGGTTCGGGAGAGTCGGTCACCTTCACCGCCACTGTTACATCCGGAAGTCCGGCTACTGCCGTTACTACCGGCGATGTGACCTTCAAGGATGGTACCTGTGCGGCAGGCACGATCCTGGGTGTTGGACCGATCGCGCTCAGTGCGAGCGGCCAGGCTACGGTTACTACCTCCTCGCTTTCTCTGGGTTCGCATACCATCCGGGGCTGTTACGGTGGCGCCACGGGATTCCTTGCAAGCGAAGGCAACGTCGTCCAGCAGGTGAACAGCACGGCGGTTGATCTGAACCTGGTCTCCTCGGTCAATCCGTCGAAGACCGGCCAGTCAGTCACCTTTACAGCGACGCTGACCAACAACTCGAATCCCGTGACTGCGGGTCAGGTGGCGTTAAAAAGGGTGGCACCCAGTGCTCGGACGCGACCGAGGTGCAGGCGCCGCAGACGCCGAACGGCAGCGGCATAGTCACCTACTCGGCGTCCTTCGCAGCTTCGCAGAGTCCCATCACGATCCGCGCGTGCTATGGCGGATCGACCGCGCCCCTGCTCACGGCGACCGAGGCGTCGCTCGTCCAGATGGTGGATCCGGCAGCCACCGCCACTGCGGTCACGACCTCCGGCACGCCGTCAGTGTTCAGCCAGCCGCTGACCTTCAACGTGACCGTGAGCGTGGTCTCGCCGGGGGTTAGGCACTCCGGTGGGTAATGTGACGCTAAAGGATGGGACCTGCGGCGCAGGGACAACCTTGGGCGGGCCGACTGCGCTCAAACGGCAGTGGCCAGGTGACCTTCAGCGATATCCCTCGCTTGCGGCGGGCTCTCACACGATCAGCGCGTGCTACGCAGGCAACAATGACTTTAGCGGTAGCACTGGTTCAGTCTCACAGACGGTGAACCAGGCCTCGACCACTACGACGGTGGTCTCTTCCGACAACGAGTCGGTATTCAGCCAGCCGGTGACCTTCACCGCGACGGTGGCAGCCGTAGCGCCTGCCGTCGCCACGCCGGTCGGCAGCGTGACCTTCCATGACGGTGCCGCGTGCAGCGATCCGCAGATTGGCGCATCGAAGACCCTGAGCGGCAGCGGCAGCGCCACCAGCGATGCCACCGGCTCATTGTCCGTGGGTAGCCACACCATCACGGCCTGCTACGCCGGCAACACGAACTTCGAGGCCAGCGACGGCAATGCCTCCCAGCTGGTGGAGAAGGCCTCTACGAGCCACAGCGGTCGTCTCTTCCGACGATGAGTCGGTGTTCAGCCAGCCGGTGACTTTTACTGCGACTGTGGCGGCCGTAGCGCCTGCCGTTGCAACGCTGACCGGTACGCGTGACGTTCCATGACGGTGCCGCGTGCAGCGATGCGCAGATCGGCGCAGCGAAGACCCTGAGCGGCGGCAACGCTACCAGCGATGCCACCGGCTCCTTGTCCGTGGGCAGCCACACCATCACAGCCTGCTACGCGGAGACTGCGAACTTCAAGGAAAGCAGCGCAGTGGCTCGGTGGCACAGGGGGTCACCTATAACTTCAGCGGTCTCTTCGCGCCGGTGGATCGTCCGAATACGATGAACGTCTCCAAAGCCGAGGAGTTCCGCTCAAGTGGCGGCTGACCGACTACTACGGCGCCCCGGTTCTCGATTTCTCTCCCATGGCTCTGGGCGTTGCGGTCAGCGGCTTGGTGTGCACGGTTGCGGCGAGCCTAGACCAGATTGAAGAGTATGCCGGCAACTCGGGTCTACAGAACCTCGGTGACGGCTATTATCAGTTCAATTGGAAGACGCCTGGCACCTACGCGAATACCTGTAAGGCGATCGGGCTAAACCTCGGAGAGGGAGTACCTCGGGGTCCGCTGGCATACTTCAACTTCAAGAAGTAAGCTCTTCTTCTCGTCAGGGAAATAAAGGCCCGGCATCCGCCGGGCCTTCAGTCTTTTCGGGCCTCCAAGACCGCCCCCGGAAAGTTCGTCACAATGCCCGCCACTCCGCGCCCCCACAACATTTGCGCAGTGGCGGCGTCGTTCACCGTCCACACATGCACCGGACAGCCGAGCCCTCGCGCTGCCGCCACGAAACCGCGGGTCGGCACCGGCACGCCGCGATACCGCACCGGCACCGACACCAGTCGGTAGGAAACCGAAGCGGGAACCCGCCGGAGCAGCACCGCCCGGTAGAGTGTTCCGATCTCCGCTCCGGATGCGGCCACGATGAACGGCGGTTGGCGGAAGGCCTGGAGGGCCGCATGGTGCTCCGACGCGAGCACGCAGCGCTCGACCGCATTCTCCTCCAGCAGCACCCGCCGCACCCCCTCCTGTACCGCCGGCTCCTTCAGGTCCACCAGCAGCGGCATTCCGGGGAACCCCCGCAGTACTTCCGCGAGCGTAGGGACTCGCACATCGGCGCCGCGAAACGGGAAGCTGCGGCCGCCGTCGAGGGTGAACCTGGCGCCGGCATCCACCTCGCGTAGCTCGGCCAGGGAGAGCGCTCTCACCCGACCATGGCCGCCGGTGGTCCGATCCAGGGTGGCATCGTGCAGCACCACCGGCACCCCGTCGGCCGTGAGGCGAATGTCGAGCTCGATCGCGTCCGCTCCCTGACGAACGGCCAGCTCGAAAGCCGGCAGCGTGTTCTCGGGTGCCACTCCGGATGCACCGCGGTGGGCTATGATGGGGTGGGTAGAGAGATGTGTGAGCGGGTTCATGGTGTATTTTATTGCCATGTCCATAGCCGATATTCGCCGCGAGTACGCTCGCGCCCGTCTCGACGAAGCCCTCGTGAGCCCCGACCCGGTGGCCGAGTTCGACCGTTGGTTCAGCCAGGCGCAGGAGGCAAAGGTACTGGAGCCAAATGCGATGACGCTGGCCACGGCCACTCGAGAGGGTGCGCCCTCGGCGCGGATCGTCCTGCTCAAGGGGTACGACGAGCGCGGCTTCGTGTTCTTTACCGATTATCGCAGCCAGAAGGGGACCGAGCTGGAGCAGAATCCGCAGGCTTCGCTGGTCTTCTTCTGGCCCGAGCTGGAGCGGCAGGTCCGCATTACCGGACCGGTGAGCGTCGTTTCACGAGAGGAGTCGGAGGCCTACTTCCGGACCCGCCCGCGTACCAGCCGGCTGAGTGCCTGGGTCTCCCACCAGAGCCAGCTGATCGCCAGCCGCAAAGTCCTGGACGATCTGGCACAGCGGCTGGACGGCCGGTTTCCGGACGACGTGCCCCTGCCTCCCTACTGGGGCGGGTTCCGGGTCACTCCCGAGACCGTCGAGTTCTGGCAGGGCCGTCCCAGCAGGCTACACGACCGGCTCCGCTACGTGCGAAAGAAAGGCGGCGGCTGGCGGCTGGAAAGGTTGTCGCCGTAAGGGGCTATGGGCTATGCGCTAAGGGCCATGGGCTAAACGCACACCCGACTAGTTCAGCGCCTATGACCGTTAACTCGCAGTGACCTCGCAATGCTCATCTCGCTAAGCCACCAGAATCGGCCCATTCAGCTTGGACCATTCGGGCCGAGCCTTGCCATTAGCCCACAGCCTATAGCCCCTAGCCCCTAAAAATTCGCCGTGATCCCGCCCAGGACCCGCCGGCCGATCACCGATCCCCCGTACAGCTGGAACCGCTTCTGATCCAGGAGATTGGTGGCGGTGCCATGGATCCGGAAATTGTTGTTGACCCGATACCCGGCGCTCAGGTTCAGGAACTCGTTTGCCGGGACGTAGCCCTCGAAGATGCCGGCTGCCCACTGGTAGCCGTCAACCAGCCGGAGGGAAACGTTGGCGTCGAAGCCCTGCTGGCCGACATACGACATCGCGAGGTTGGCCTTCTTGCTCGGCGTGTTGGGCAGCAACTCGTCGCCCGGCCGCTGAGACTTCACCTCGAAATCGAAGCCGGTGAAGGACACGTCGCCCCGAAGCTCGGGCGTGAACTGATATCCCACGCCGAGCTCCACGCCCCGCTCGGTCACTTTTCCGAAGTTGGTGTACGAGAGGACGATGGCGCGGCTGCCGTCGGGCAGCGTCGCGAGCGCGTTGGCCCCCTGGATGGTGGTTCCCGCCGCTACCGCGGCATACCCACCTTGAAGCACCGGGATCGGCGCGCGAAGTTGAGCCGCTGAGCGGGAGTGACTGTCCGACGAGCCGCCAGCGATGCGCATCGAGCGCGGCCAGGTCGGCTGGAACGTTCAGGCCGCCATCGGTCAGCGCGAAGCTGGGATAAGTCGGGTTTACGCCCGGCAGCAGGTCGGTGACGAAGTTCTTGAGATCGTTGATGTAGAAGTCCGCCGTGACATAGAGCTTCTCGGACAAGCTTCCCTTATAGCCCAGCTCCCAGCCAAGCACCTTCTCGACTTGCAGATCGGAGTTGCCGAGCGCGAGCGCCTGGGTCTGGGCGAGAAGTCCCAAGGCAGCGTGGGGTGGAGTGTGAGGCCCGCGAGCGCGGCCCGGCGGCGAGCGCTTGCCCCTGCACTCCGGCATAATAGTTCTCGAATGCCGTCCCTCGACCGTGAACGGTCCGGTGCTGGCTTGCGCCACCGGGACGCGGAGGAAGAACTCGGAGTAGTTCGGGGTCTGGAAGGCGCTGTTGACCGAGAACCGGAAGGAGTGGCTCTCGGTCGGGCTGTAGACCAGTGCGCCCTTGGGAGAGAACTGGGTCTCGAACAGGGTGCCGTCATCCACCCGGCCGGCACCCACGATCCGAAGCTGAGGAATCAGCTTGTATTCCACCTGGGCGTAGCCGGAGTAGTAGTCGTCGCTTCGATCGTCGTTGATCGGGTCCATCAAGGTGCCCGAGGTGTTTACCTTGGTATTCCGGTAGGAGGCTCCGTAAACAACCCGACCGCGATCGGCCTGGAAGTTCCAGTTCTGCTGGCCTTCGACATGGAAAAAGTCCGACCGCTCCTCGAGCGGCTGTCCGGACACCAGCGAGAACTGGGGATCGATCGAGGTCCGGCTGTTCCAGTATGCGAAGATGTTGTAACGGTCGTGTGCCATGGCTACCCGGGCATACGGCTTGATGGCCTTGAGCACCTGCACCCGGCCGATGCCGGTCACGAATACCTCGTTCTCGACCCGGGCGGCACCACCGTCGGCGGAGAGCACCGCGCCGTTGTTCATGTAGTAGTCGAACCGAGCCGAGCCATAGAGGTTCCGCAGCGGCTCTCGATCGCCCAGGGGCTCTCCGGTAACGGGGTCGGTGGTCTGGCCATCCAGGGGACGAGTTTCGATAGTCAGTGGGACCGGCTGGTCGGTCGCCGGAGCGTACTCCTGCTGGAGCGAGCTGCCGTTTCTGAGAGTGCGGGATCGGGAATAGGTATCGCTCTCGTTGTAGCCCGCATTGACGCGGTATCCGAACCGATCATCCCCGAAGACCCCCGCGTGCCGGAGATCGCCCTTGAAGGTCTCCAGCTCGCCGCCGGCCAGCGTCGCCTTGGTGCCGACCACTTCCCGAGCCAGCGGGGTGGTGATGTTGATGACTCCACTAAAGGCGTTGGCGCCATACAGCGCCGACCCGGGACCGCGCACCATCTCGAGGCGGCCGATATCCTCGAGCGGCTGGACCATCCCGTTCCATTCCTGGGAGCCCAGGAAGGCGATGGCGAGGTCTCGGCCGTCCTGCAGCACCAGGACCCGGCGGTTCAGGGAGGAGTTGAATCCACGGGCGTTCACGTTGAAGTCATTCACGCCGCTCTGGACCACATCAGCCCCGGGCACCGCCTGCAGGGCCAATGGGGCCTGCCCGGTGATGGACGTGCTCTGAAGGACTTCTTGCGGGACCACCGAAATGGCCGCCGGAGCCTCGACGATCCGCTCCGGTCCCCGCGACGCTCCCTCGACCACCAGTTCGGTCAGTGCCACCGCAACCGGCTCGAGCGCCGCGTCCACCCTGGTGGTGGCGCCGGCCTCGACGTTTACCTGGGTCTCGGTAGGACGGTAGCCCAGCCACCGAAAGACGATCGTCTGAGGCCCCGCCGGCACCCGGCGCAGCGTGTATTTGCCGTCCGGAGCCGTGATCGTGCTCAGGCCGATGCCCTCCACCGTGACTGATACGCTCGGGAGCGCCGAACCCTCCCCCGCCCGGGTTACAGTCCCGGTGACCGTCCCGGTCTCCTGAGCGCCGGCCGAGCGGGGGATCAGCGACAGCAGTATGAGGGAGGCCGCAAGGAGAACAGCGCGAAGCGATACGAACAAGAGTCGTGGCATACCGTGCGTCCTCATCGGTGAGTGGCTGGGCGTGCCGCGGCGGCGGCGGGCGCCGCCTGAGGCTGTGACTGCGTTGGGATCCGAAACCGGGATGGAGAAGTACACCAGTATACAGGCGGGAAAGGTATTCGCACCAGACGGTGTTTCCCGGACCCGGCGTGCGATCTATCTATCTTGATGGTGATGCAAAACCGTTCATGCTTGCTCCACCTGAAGCTTCATTTCGTTTTCCTTTCGGTCAGCCTGCTCCCGGCATGCCGAGCTGCGCCGCCAGAGCCCTGCACCCGAGCCTGAGACCTTTACCAAGCCGATCTCGTTTGCCATCCTCGAGGACTACGACAAGGGCGACGATCTCGCCAAGGTAGCCACGGATTTCGCTGCCTTTCGGGAACTGGGAGTGACCGTCTGGCGGGGGAGTTGGGGCTGGGACGACTACGAGCCGGAGCCGGGCCGCTATGACTTCGCCTGGCTGGAGCGCTTCGTCCGGCTGGCCGATAGCTCCGGCATCTCGCTTCGGCCATACCTGGGCTATACCCCCGCGTGGGCGGCGCGAGGAGGAAGGGACGAGCAAGTCTGGAACGACCCACCGATATGGCTCGATGATTGGGCCCGGTTCGTGAGGGCTTTGGCCCAAACACTTGCCGGTCAGCCGAGCGTCAAGTCGTATGAGATCTATAACGGGGAGAACGTCCCCCAGTGGTGGGATGGTACCCTCAAGCAGTACGCCGGGGTCCTCCGAGCCGGCGCCGAGGCGGTGCGCAATGCCGACCCGGACGCCCAGGTGTTGCTGGGCGGCATGGTCTGGCCCGATACGGAGTGGCTCAAAGGCACTTGCGACGCAGGAGAGGGGCCGTTCGATGTGCTGCCATTCCACGCGTATCCGGAAACCTGGACCCCAGCATCGGTAACGGTGGAGAGCTACCTGGGCCCTTCCTATAGGGAGGACTTCCTTGCGGTGGCAGAGAAGCGCTGCGGTTCGAAGCCGATCTGGATCAACGAGACCGGATTCGCCACTACTCCGGGTAAGACTGAGCGACAGCAAGCCGAATGGTGGGTGCGCGCCTTTGCGACCTTTCTGGCGGCACCGCGAGTGGAGCACCTCGGGATCTACGAGTTCAGGGACCAGCACAAGGACACGCAGGTTATCGGCGATGCCCCGAACTATTATCTGGGACTCTTACGGCAGGACCGAACCCCCAAGCTCGCGTTCAGTACCGTGAAGCTGCTGTTGCGGCTCTTCGGCCGGGATTCGATCACGGTGGCGGACGGCGATCTTGCCGTGCGAGTGGTGGAGGGGAAGGCTGGGCATCTCTACCACCATCTGTTCATCCGGCCCGATGGAACGCAGCTGGTATTCGTCTGGGATCGGTCGGCCGCGCCGACGGTCGAGCTGCGGCTGCGGCGGCCCGGTGGCAAGGCAACGGCCTATGAGCTGGACGGCCGGGGACGGCCATGGCCGAACGCCGGGGGGACCACCCTGGGAGGTGTGAAGCTCGAGCGGGTGGGGTGCGAATTTTCGAGGTGGGGCGATGAAGGCGGGGAAGCGGGACAGCGGGGAAGCCTGACCTGGTAAGCGCCGCGAGGGGAGCACTCAGGCGTCATCCGAGCGGAGAGAGTGATCGCCCATCGCGACGTCTATTCGAGATCGTGGTGACAACGTAAACCCGGCCGATTCCTCGCTCCGCTCGGAATGACACGGCGTGCTGGCTCCTTGTCCCCACCTACGCACTTACCCGCCTACCCGCTGTCCCGCTTTCCCCTTAGCTGTTCCGCGCGAAGCCGAGAGCCGCTACCGCACCGATGACAGTGACCACCGGCGACTCCAAGCCGTCGCGGTCCGCCGCATCGGCGATCGTGGCGAGGGTCGCGCGGGTGACCCGCTGCTCTGGCGTGGTAGCTGACTGAATACAGGCCGCCGGGGTAGAAGGGTCACGTCCCTCCGCGATGAGCTGCGTGGCCAGGGCGGCCAGGTTCGAGCGGCCCATCAGGATGACGAGGGTGTGATCGGGAAGAGCCTGCCCCGAGCCAGCAAGCGAGGGGTTCTCGCCAGCCGTCCGCGGTATGGCCAGTCACGACCGTAAACGAATGCGCCAATCCACGGGCGGTGACTGGAATGCCGGCGGCCGCGGGTGCTGCGATCGCGCTGGTAATGCCCGGCACCACCCGCACCGGGACACCAGCCTCCTCACACGCAGCCAGCTCCTCACTCCCGCGACCGAACACGAACGGATCTCCACCCTTCAGCCTGACCACATCCAGTCCGCGCTTCGCGTGGTCGAGCAGAAGTTGGTTGATCTCCTCCTGGGAGTAGGGGGCGTGCCCTGGCCCCTTGCCGACGTCGATGAGGACCGCATCGGCACGGGCCTCTGCCAACAGCTCACTCCCGATGAGCCTGTCGTGCACCACCACGTCGGCGCGCCGGAGCAGCTCCAATCCCCGGACGGTGATCAGGCCAGGATCGCCGGGTCCGCCGCCAACCAGGTCCACGGTGCCGGGCTCACCTCGCGAGGAGCCTGCCCCGAGCCCGGAAGCGAGGCGACAGATCAGGGGTGGACGAAACCGCGGAGCGGGAGGTGGAGCATAGCGCCGAGCCAGGTCGATGATGATTTCCACCAGGCCGGGGTAAGTCCCGATCGCCTGGTCCAGGGTCACACTCCGTCGCCAGTCACCAGTCGCCAGTCGCGAGTCACCAGTCGCCAGTCGCCAGTCGCCAGTCGCAGGTCGCGAGTCAGGCAGACCTAGGAGCCGCGGAATGTCTTCCGAGACGTGAGTACCGCCGCCGATCAGGAACGGCACAACGATGAGATGGGGGAAGACGGCGGTCTGTAGCAGCCCGTTCAGGGGCGGATCGTCGTCGATGAACGCGGCGAGCACCTCGCCCGCAACCCGGCGGCGGCGGAGGGTCTCCACCAGCTGGAGCGTGGAGCTTCGGCTCTCGGGATGGCGCTTTGTGCCGTGCCCCACCAGGGCGAGGGAGACCGAGCCACGCTCGATGCCCCGCTCACGCATGATCTCGGTGACGCGGCGCGCCACGAGTGGTGCGATACCCCTGTGAGTGCCAACCGGCGGTGTTTGCCGGAGCCGGAGCTCGGCGTAGCGGCGGTTACGTGACAGCGCCTCGGGAAGGACCACCTGACTGTAATGTCCCGAGCTGGTCAGGAACGGCACCACCGTCACCTCGTCCGCCGTGACCTCGTCCAGCACCGTCTCGAACGGCGGCTCGCCCTGATGGAATGCGACGGCAACCTCGTCGAACAGCCGGCGGGCGCGGACCGCCTCGGCGAGGCGGCGGACCAGGGCGTTAGCGGCGGGATCGCGCCGCGATCCGTGGGCGGCGAGGACCAACGCTCGGGTCATCGGGCCACCTGAAGCTGCACCAGGTCGAAGGTGGGTTGCTCCCGTCCGGTTACCGCAACCCGAGGCGACGCGTGCCCGACGATCCGCTGGTAGAAGTCGCCCAGCCCCTCACCGGCAAGCCGCTCGCTCGCCCAGCGCGCCAGCAGCGGGCGCAGGGCGGGTAGCAGCTCGTCCTGGTGCACGTCTGCCCGATAGAGATCCACCAGCCGATCACCGGCCAGGCCCCCGCCGACGTAGACGTTGTAGAGGCCGAGCGAGCGCCCGACGAACGCGAGATCCGCGGTGTAGGGCCGGGCGCACCCGTTGGGGCAGCCGGTCATCCGAATGGTGAGCGGTGCATTACGAAGGCCGAGGCTCTCGAGCTCCGCCTCGAACTGGTCGAGGATCCCCGGGATCACCCGCTCTGACTCGGCGACCGCGAGCCCGCAGGTCGGGAGGGCGGGGCAGGCCATGGAGAAGCGCCGCGCCGCCGAGAGCTCCTGTGCCGGGGTCACCCGGTGCCGCCGGAGAAGAAATTCGACCTGCTGGACGCTCTCGAGATCGAGATCGGTGAGCAGCAGGTTCTGCTGTCCGGTAAGCCTCACTCCGGGACGGAGCCGGGTGACGATCTCGTGCAGCGCGGATTTCAGGCGGACTCCGGAGGAGTCAACGATCCGGCCGCTCTGGATGAACACGCCGTAGAACCACCGCCCGTCGGGCTGGCGGTGGCGGCCCAGGTGGTCGTGAAACGGCAGCGATGGGAGCGGCACGGGCGGCATGAGCCGGAACGAGGCTCGCTGCTGAAACTCCTTCCGGAATCGGTCGATCCCCCACTCGGCAATCAGGTACTTGAGCCGGGCATGCCGGCGGTCGGACCGGTTGCCGTGGTCGCGGAAGATGGCGGCGACGAGGCGCACCGCTTCGACTCCATGCGCGGTGGGCACGAAGCCGAGTGGCTGGGCCAGGCGTGCCGTGGTGTCGGCCTTGTGGTGGGTCATGCCCAGCCCGCCGCCCACCAGCAGGTTGAACCCCTGAATCCGTCCATCGGCGACAATGGCCAGCAGTCCCACGTCCTGGGAGTAGATGTCCACGCAGTTGTCGATCGAGAGGCCGACGGCGGTCTTGAACTTTCGCGGCAGGTACCGGTCGCCGTAGAACGGCTCCTCCTCCTGGGACGAGATCTGCTTCTCGCCCTCGAGCCAGATCTCGTGATAGGCGCGCGAGCCGGGACGCAGCTCGGTCGCAATAGCCTCGGCGACTTGACGCACGGCCGCGTGGTCGGTGTCGGCCAGCGGCGCGGAGCAGCCCATGACATTGCGCTCCACGTCGCCGCAGGCGGCGATGGTGGTCAGCAGCTCCTGGTTCACCCCCGCGATCGTTGCCTTGAGATCGCCCTTGAGCACCCCGTGGAACTGGAATCCCTGCCGGGTGGTGACACGCAGGGTGCCATTGCGCGTGCTGGTCGGCGATCCGCTCGAGGCCGAGATACTGGTCGGCAGTGATCGCGCCGGCGGGAATGGCCACCCGCACCATGAAGGAGTAGGCCTTCTCCGCTCCCGCAGCCTCGCGGCCTCGCCGCTCGTCTCGCGAGTCCTGCTGGTAGGTCCCGTGGAACTTGAGCAGCTGGATATCGTCGTGCTCGAAGTGGGTCGCATCGGATGCGAGCGTCTCCGCGATGCTGCCACGGAGGTGCCGGCCGTTGCGCTTGGCGACTTCGACTTTGGATTCGGGTTTGGGGGCATAGTTCTTCGCTGTTTCGTTGAGAGTCGCGAGTCGCGAGTCTAGAATCCAGCGTCCTTGATTTGAGATCCGTATGGAGCGGGGACTCGTGACTCTTGACTGGTGACTCGCGACTCCCCATGCAGCCCGCATTCCGTCTTCTCGCTCCCGGCCCATCGCCCCTCACGGCTGTATTCGTTGGGCGAAGAGCCGGGCACCGGAATCGTGCAATGGGTGCAGCCGATGGTCGGGTACCCCCGCTCGTGCAGCTCGTTGTACGGCACCTCGTGCTCACGCACGTATTCCCAGATCCGCGCCCGGTCCCAGCCTATCAGCGGGCAGAGCTTGAGCACCTCGTACTGCCAGTCCCAGGCAAGAAGCGGGGTGTTCCTGCGGGAATCGGCCTGACTGCGGGTGATGGCGGTGACCCACACGTCCGCCCCCGCAAGCGCCCGGGCCATGGGCTCGACTCTCCGAAGCTGACAGCAGCGGTCGGGGTCGCGACGCCAGAGCTCGGGCCCATGACGTGCGGCCTGCGCCTCGGGCGTGAGCGAGGTGCCCCGGTTCACGAAGGTGATGAGGGGGTACCGCCGGACCATGCGATCGCGCAGGGCATAGGTCTCGGGGAAGAAGAACATGGTGTCGAGGTACACGACCGTGGGCGCCGCGCCCTGAGCCGCGAACATGTCGATCAGTGCGCACCCCTCCATGCCGAAGGAGGTGGTGATCACCACCCGCCGGTTACGGAAGCGCTCGATCGTCCAGCCGATGACCTCGTCGGTCGGGGTGCTCTCATCGATGCGATTGACGGTGGATCCGATTGCCACGCTCGTCCTCCCTTGGGGCACAAAAACAGAAAGGCCCGCGGATTCCTTCCGCGGGCCTGCAACACTCGACGCTCGTGCGTCGCCGCTAGAAGGTATCTCTCGGGAGGTTCCCCATACAGGCGCACATACACATGCAGGCGCACGGGGCGCCGCAGGCGTTGAGCCCGACCGTGGTGGCGGAGAGATGCAGCGGACGCGAGGCGTTCATATGCATATTTATGCCTCGCTCCGGATGTTTTGTCAAGCTCGCTCCCCATGACGGCAGTGCGCTACATTGAGGTTGCGCGGCGGGAGCCCACAGGGAGGGCGCCATGAAGAAGGGCACCACACGAACTGACGTCCTACTGGTCATCCTGTTGGCCACCCTCCTGGGGGCCTGTACCCCTGAAGCCACCGCCCGCAGGGGGGAGGGGCGATCATCAAGGGGTAGGGGCGACCAGCAACTAGGCTGGGCCCATGGTTGTGCCTGACGTCTGGTGTTCGGCCGCATCTGACGCGGGTCACGATAGCACCGCCGCCAAGGACAAGAATCGACCCCGCGCGGCGTGCAATGCCCCGAAGCAATCGGATACAGCATGCTCAAATAACTTCGTTAGCTCGCTCGCCGTGCTTCTGCTTCCCGCGAGCCTCTGTGCCGCCCAGGAGAGATCCCGCGGGCCGAATACGCCGCCCGCCGCGATTCACTGGCGGCACACATAGACAGCGGAGTCGTCGTCGCGTTCGGGGCACCCGACCCGGTCGGCATCCGGCGCGGGACTCAGCTGGCGGCCTTCCGATATCTGACCGGTTTCCTGGAGCCAAACGCGGCGTTCGTCCTGGTCAAGCGAGGGGGGACCGCCACCGGCACACTGTTCACCGCCTCCAGAGACCCGCGGCGCGCGCTGTACGACGGGTTCCCGCCGGACTCCGCAACGGTGGCGCGGCAGACCGGGCTGGCGGTTCGCTCGCTTCCCGCGCTGCGGCCGGTAGTGGACTCGCTGGTTGCGCTGGGACTTCCGGTCTACGATCTGCGGGACTACGCCACGGCCGACGCCGCCACCCAGGATACGCTGACTCGGGGCGCGCGCTTCATCGCCGACCTGGTTTCCCGCCATCCTGACGTCGTGGTCAAGGGAGCCCATCCCATTGTGGACACGCTTCGGCGGCGAAAGAGTCCCGCCGAGCTCGCCCTCCTGCGCCGGGCGATCACGGTGACTGACGAGTCGCACAAGGAGGCCCTGCGCACGGTGAAGCCGGGGATGTGGGAGTACCAGCTGGAAGCCCTGATCGAGAGCGGGTTCCGGCGGACCGGCTGCGACGGCCCGTCCTTCGCTTCCATCATAGGCTCGGGACCCAACTCGACCCAGTACCACTATCAGCGAAACGATCGCCGGATGGCCGCGGGTGATGTAGTCGTCATGGATGTCGGCGCCTCCTGTGGCGGTTATGCGGCTGACCTAACCCGCACGCTTCCGGTAAGCGGCCGGTTCACCCGGGAGCAGCGGGCCATCTACCAGCTGGTGCGCGATGCCCAGGCCGCATCTGAGCGGGTGGCCAAGCCGGGAGCCTCATGGCAGGCGTGGCGCGATTCGGCGCGCGCAGTCGAGGCGCGAGGCCTGGCCCGACTGGGGCTGATCGAATCGCCCGACGCCACGTTCGATCCACCGTGGGCCGAGCGCTGCAAGAGCGATCCGGTGAGCTGTACCCAGGCCTTCCTCTACATGGCGCACGGACTCGGCCACGGCATCGGCCTCGAGGTGCACGATCCACCACGTCCCTGGGTCGATACCGGCAGCTTCCAGGTGGGAGACGTCTTCACGATCGAGCCCGGTATCTACATCAGCACCCGGCTGTTGGACATGCTGCCCGACACTCCTAAGAACCGCGCGATGATGGCCAAGGTGCGGCCGGTAGTGGAGCGGTATCAGAACATCGGGGTGCGGATCGAGGACGATTACCTGATCACGCCTGGTGGAGTGGAATGGCTCTCCCGGGCTCCGCGCGAGATCGCCGATATCGAACGCAAAAGTTTGACCCGGGCCGCTCAAGCGTATTAAGGTTCCAGAGCCGCCAGGGGCATCGTGGTGGGAGGCTATGGGCTATTCGCTATGGGCTATGGGCTGCTCCTTGAACGGAATAGCCCATAGCCCATAGCCCAGGGCCAGCACTCCTAGCTCTCCATCCGATTGAGAGGTCACCCTTGGAACCTGATCCGGCTGATACCGGCGAAGGGAGCGCGGCGCCCGCGAATCCCTCGCGCCAGCGCTCGCTTCCGCAGACCGATTCACGGAGCGACTTGCGATGGCAACCCGCAGCACCACCCCACGATCAACCCGACGAGTGAAGCAGGGCCGACCACCAACTGCGGTCGGCGGGAGCTTCGCTGAGTCTTTCCCAACTCCACCAAGGTGTACCTCGAAGGGCCCGAGGGGATCCGCGTACCCATGCGAGAGATCGCGCTCTCGGGCGGCGAGCCGCCGCTCCGGGTCTACGACACCAGCGGGCCGCAGGGGTTCGATGTACGAGAGGGCCTGCCGTCGCTGCGCGGCGAATGGATCAGGACACGCGGCGTGGACGACCGAGATTGCTTCGGTCGCTGCGCTCCCTCGCAATGACTCGATTCCGGAGACGCTCCGACGCCAGGCTCTACGCGGCAGCGGCCCCATCACCCAGCTCCACTACGCCCGTCAGGGCGAGATCACCGAAGAGATGGAGTTCGTCGCTCTGCGGGAAGGCATGCCCGCCGAGTTCGTGCGCAGCGAGGTCGCCCGGGGCCGGGCCATCATCCCGGCCAACATCAACCACCCCGAGCTGGAGCCGATGGTCATCGGCCGCAACTTCCACGTCAAGATCAACGCCAACATCGGCAACTCGGCGGTCACTTCCTCGATCGAGGAAGAGGTCGAGAAGCTCCGCTGGGCCACGCTGTGGGGCGCCGACACGGTGATGGATCTCTCCACCGGGCAGGAACATCCACGAGACCCGGGAGTGGATCATCCGGAACTCGGCGGTGCCGATCGGCACCGTGCCGATCTATCAGGCGCTGGAAAAGGTAGGCGGCGTGGCCGAGGACCTTACCTGGGAGATCTATCGCGACACGCTGATCGAGCAGGCGGAGCAGGGGGTGGACTACTTCACCGTGCACGCCGGCGTGCTGCTGCGCTACATCCCGCTCACCGCCAACCGGGTGACCGGCATCGTCTCCCGGGGCGGCTCGATCATGGCCAAGTGGTGCCTGGCCCATCACCAGGAGAGCTTCCTCTACACCCGCTTCCGCGAGATCTGCGAGATCATGGCGGCGTACGACGTCTCGTTCTCGCTGGGCGACGGGCTCCGGCCCGGCAGCATCGCCGACGCCAACGACGAGGCGCAGTTCGCCGAGCTCAAGACCCAGGGCGAGCTCAACCGGATCGCCTGGGAGTACGACGTGCAGGTGATGAACGAGGGCCCGGGCCACATCCCGATGCACCTGATCAAGGAGAACATGGAGAAGCAGCTCGAGTGGTGCGACGAGGCGCCGTTCTACACCCTGGGCCCGCTCACCACCGACATCGCGCCGGGGTACGACCACATCACCAGCGCCATCGGCGCCGCGATGATCGGCTGGTACGGCACCGCCATGCTCTGCTACGTCACCCCCAAGGAGCACCTGGGCCTGCCCGACCGGGACGACGTGAAGGCCGGGGTCATCGCCTACAAGATCGCCGCCCACGCGGCCGACCTGGCCAAGGGACATCCCCGGGCGCAGGCATGGGACGACGCGCTCAGCAAGGCGCGGTTCGAGTTCCGCTGGGAGGACCAGTTCAACCTCGCGCTCGATCCGGTCACCGCGCGGGCCTATCACGACGAGACGCTGCCCGCCGAAGGGGCCAAGGTGGCCCACTTCTGCTCGATGTGCGGGCCCAAGTTCTGCTCGATGAAGATCACCCAGGACGTGCGGGATTATGCGGCGGAGATGGAACGGAAGGCGGCTGAGTTTCGCGAGAGTGGTGGGGAGATCTATGTGAAGGCGTAAGCGGTAAGCGGTAAGCAGTGGTGCGGGCGCCGGAGTCATCCCCGCATCCGCTCGGGATGACGTGATTCCCGGCTGGATGATTGGAAGGTGAGTCTGACGAGTGGACGAGCTCGTCGTTCTCGAGGGCCTCCACCATGAACAGGGCAAAGTCTACGAGGCTGGTGATGTTGCTCTTGAGGATGGCGTCGCCCAGGTGCCGGCTCCACACCGGCAAGCCCTGGCTCTCGCCCTCTTCGAGGTCGCTGCCCCGCACGACAGTCCACCGGCTGTCGCGGGCAAACACGCGCCGGATGCGCGGTCGTTAGGCGGCGCAGGCGAGTCTCCGGACTAAACGAGGATGGCCACATGGATGCTCAGTTTCTTGCCCCACTCATACCAATCGTGGCGATCATTGCCGTCGCCGCGGTCAAGATCGCCCGTCTGCGTGCCACTCGTCCAGAATCACTACCGACCGACGTCACTGCGCGACTCGAGGCACTTGAGCATGGTTTCGAGGGCCTCCAACAGGAGCTAACAGAAACACAGGAACGGCTCGATTTCGCGGAGCGTATACTCAGCAAGGCACGGGAAGAGCGGCGGATTGGCAGCTAGAGACAACTCCGCTGACTTGAGCAGTCAAGGACACATGACTCCTCAGCCTGAGACCTGTCGCACTCGCCCTCGCCATCTTGCGGGTGCTAACGGCGCGCGATAGTCTGAGTTACCCAAAGAGATCCCCTCGCGCTGCTCAGGGCAGGCTCTTCGCTGGGCTTATCCAAAGAGATCCTTCGCTTCGCTCAGGATGACAGGAGGGACTACATGCTTCGCTCACTCTCGATTGCCGCCGCCGGAACCGGGGTGGCCGCTTTCCTTGTGATCGCCTGCACGGGCACTTTCGAGCCTACTACCGGCGTCTTCCGGACCCCTGACGCAAGCCTCGTCGAAACCGGGTGGGCCAACCCTCAGCCCACAGCAAAGCGGCACCACTCAGCGGTTCTTCGCCGTCAGCCCGGTTAACTCGCGCGTGGTGTGGGCCAGCGCCGCGGGCGGAACGTTCGCCCTGACCACTGATGGCGGCGACACCTGGCAGGCCGGAATAGTTCCCGGCGCAGAGACGCTTCAGTTCCGCGATGTCGAAGGGGTGAGCGCGACGGAAGCGTATCTGCTGTCAGCTGGCGAGGGCGCGAATAACCGTATCTACAAGACCGAGGACGGCGGTGCCACCTGGCAACTGCAGTTCCAGGCGGGCGCCGACACTCGGTTCTTTTACGATTGCTTCGATTTTTGGACGCCGAACCGCGGCCTCACTTTCGCCGACGGGATAGAGGGCCGCTTCCCGGTCATCAAGACCGCCAACGGCGAAACCTGGCAAGACATAGGCGACCAGCTCCCCGCCGCCCAGGTTGGTGAAGCGGGGTTCGCGGCCAGCGGAACCTGCGTCAAGACCCAAGGAGGGCAGAGAGCATGGATCGGCACCGGCGGCGGGGCGAAGGCCAGAATTCTCGCCACCACCGATGGAGGCGACTCCTGGAGCTCCCACGATGTGCCGAATCCTCCAGGGAACCCGGTATCAGGTGTAGTAACCGTCGACTTTCGCGATCCCTTTCGCGGTATTCTCGGCGGGGGAGACGTCGTGGCGAGCGATGTCGCCCAGAACAACGTTGCTCGGTCCACCGATGGCGGCCAAACCTGGACCCAGGCTACCTCGACGCCTTTCACAGGAGCGGTCTACGGCTTGAGCTATGTACCGGGCAAGAGGCAGACGGTAGTGGCCACCGGACCTGGCGGAGCTGCCTGGTCGCCCGATGAGGGAGATACCTGGTCTCTGCTGCCCGGGGTATCAAACTTTTGGGCCGTTGCCTTCGCAGGCCGGGACGCCGGATGGCTGGTAGGCGGTGAAGGGAGGATTCTGAAGCTCAGCTTCTAGCCGGTTGAACGCCACAATGTATGACGTGATCGTGCTCGGCCTTGGCGGGATGGGGAGCGCCACGCTCTTCCATCTTGCCCGCCGCGGCCTCAGGGTGCTCGGACTCGAGCGCTTCGACCTGGTCCACGAGTACGGCTCCTCTCACGGACTCACCCGAATCATCCGGCTGGCGTACTGGGAGCATCCTACGTACGTGGCGCTACTCCGCCGCTCGTACGAGCTCTGGCGCGAGCTGGAGAGCGGGGCGGGCGAGCAACTCCTCTATATCACCGGAAGCGTGGACGCCGGGCCGGCCGACGGCTCGATCTTTACCGGCGCGCTGAAATCCAGCGAGCTGCACGGCCTGGAGCATGAGGTGATGGATGGCGCTGAGCTGCACCGCCGCTTCCCCGGCTATGGCCTGCCACGGACGATGCAGTGCCTGTACCAGCCGGACGGCGGTTTCCTGCTGCCCGAACGATGCAACGTCGCCCATGTCGCACAGGCGTTGGCGCGCGGGGCCGAGGTGCACTGCCGGGAGCCGGTGCTGGAATGGGGAATGACGGCAGGCCACGCATGGGTCCGCACCGATCGCGCTCGGTACGAGGCTGGCCGGCTGGTCATCTGTGCCGGACCCTGGGCATCGAAGCTCGTGCCGGAGCTGGCCGAGCTTGCCATCCCAGAGCGCCAGGTGGTGGCGTGGCTCCAACCCATCCATCCCGAGCATTTCGAGATGGGTGCCTTTCCGGTCTTCAATCTGGAAGTCGAGGAGGGGCGCTACTACGGGTTTCCCAGCTTTCTCGTCCCCGGCTTCAAGTTCGGGAAGTACCATCACCTGGGCGAGCAGGTCGATCCGGACACGGTGGATCGCGAGCCCCAGCCGAAAGACGAGGAGCTACTGCGCGCATTTGCCCAGCGCTACTTCCCCGATGGAGCGGGACCGACCCTGATGCTCAAGGGGTGCCTGTTCACCAACAGCCCGGACCGCCACTTCATCCTCGACCTGCATCCGGAACACCCCGAGGTGGCCATTGCCGCCGGGTTCTCAGGGCATGGCTACAAGTTCTGTAGTGTGGTGGGGGAGATCATGGCCGATCTGGCTCAACGCGGGGAGACGGGGCATGACATCGAGTTCTTCGGGCTGAAGCGGTTTAGGGCAGTCGCCAGTCACCAGTCGCCAGTCGAAAGAACCTCCTCATCCTGAGCGCAGCGACGGATCTCTCCGTAGACAACCAGAGAGATCCCGTTCGCTGCGCTCAGGGCAGGCTCTTCGGTCGTTTCACTCCCTCAGGATGACAGCCCCTGGCCCGGGACACTCGATTCGTGACTTCTGGGAGCTAGGAGGGGAGAGGCGCTCTGCGTCCGGAGTCATTGCGAGGGCTCGAACGAGCCCGAAGCAATCCAGCCGCCGAGGACTGCGAAGCTGCCGGATTGCTCTAGCTCCCAGCTCCCAGCTCACCGCCTCATCCTCCGCATGTCCTCCAGCAGCGCCGTCGGCGAGACCGGCCCACCAAGGAACTCCTCGATCACCTCTCGCGTAGGCCGCTCCAGTCCGAAGCGGTAGAGCCGGGGGGCAACCCACGAGTACCAGGTCGAATCTCCAGCCACGATAGGTCCGTGGACAGCCCGGGTCCGGGCCCGGATCGCCGCAATGAGAATCGATCCGGCGGCGTAATTCATCATGTACCCTGGTGCGTCAATCAGCTGACCGCGCATTGCCCACCAGGACAGCTCCGGGTGAGGACGAATGCGAAGGTAGTCGCGGGTGAGCGTGGTCCACACCTGGTTCGGGTCGGCGCCGGGATCCCGCTGCATCTGCATCTCGAAGAGCGCCCAGGCGATATCGAGCACGATCCCGCCATAGCGGCTCCGGAGCGCGTCGGCGAGCGGCACCGAGTCCCCCAGCCAGTGCTGCTGCCAAGCCGGCTCGTACACGTCCAGCGCGACGAAATCGGCCACCGCCTCGGTGAATGGGTCGCTGTCGGGCCAGTCAGTGAAGGCGGGCCGGCTGCGAATCGCCGCGATATGCACCGCGTGGCCGGTCTCGTGCACCAGCTCGTTGAGGTTGTCCAGGCCTCCGGTGCGGTAGGTGGCGAACACTTGCGGCTCGCCCCGGCGCCAGACGCCATTGATGAATCGCGGCCGGCCTCCAAAGGTGCAGTAGGCAACGGGAGTCTTGCCCTCGCGAGGCTCCAGATCGTACTGCACTCCGAGCGCGTCCAGATCCGCGCCGAGCGACCGGTAGACCTGCCGGTTGAGCGACGTCAGCCGCTCCAGCGAGATCAGCGGGCTCAGCTTGCGGCTCGTCAGGCCGGTCTGGTAGAACCAGTCCCACGGCTCGATCAACGAACCGGGGTTTACCTCTCGCCAGGTCTCCAGCACCCGGAGCAGCCAGCGCTCCAGCGAATCGGGCGGCACTCCCGAGGCCCGCGCCTGCTCCGCCGCGGGAGGCTCGGCGTTGCCTCGCTGCTTTACCTCGCGGACGATCAGCTGCCGATAGGGGCTCCCGGGCCGGTTGTCCCGGTTCACGCTGCGCCACACGGGTTCCAGGCCGAGAAACAGCTTCCGGCGGAGGTCTGAGCTCTCGGTGCGGCCGAGCGCTCCGAGGATCGACAGCCGGTCCTGTGTCTGACCTTCTATGGTCAGATGCGACTGGGCCCAGCCATAACAGGCGTAGAGCCGTTTCCGCAGTGAGTCGAGTCCATTGGGGGCGGCCACCACGGCGCCGGCGTCGTAATCGCAGGCCGGCTGGGTCTCGGCCGCTGCGCTTTGTGATTCGACCGGTGCAGCAACCGCTCCCAGGTCTCGCATCAGCGTGCGGCGCATGATGCCGAGCGCGCGGATGTCATCCTCCCTCAGCGCAGCCGAGTCGACGGCGGCGAGGCTCCTGGCCACGCCCTCGCGGAGAGTATTGTGGGCGAGGACGAGTGCCCTGAACGGCGTAGCATCGGTGCTGCCGGTATGGCCCGCCTCGATGCTGACGTCGATTCGATCCCGGATGCTGCGCAGGTCGGCGTACAGCGACTCCGCGGCAGCCAGGCTGGCCCGGGCCGGTGTGGGCGGCGCGGGTGGGGAAGAGCAGGCGGCCAGCAGAGGCAGGAGAAACGGGAAGGACGGGAAGGTCGGGAAGGACAGGAAAGCGGACCTAGCCATGATTGTCATCCTAAACGCAGTGGGGAGCTCAAACTCGGATCTAAGAATCCCTCGCTACGCTAGGATGAGAGACGCATTCACTCTTTCCCGTCCTTCCCGTCCTTCCCGTCCTTCCCACTACTCGCTTCGTGCGGAATCGAGTTGAATGACGCCACACGCGATACGAGGCCCGCCGGATACCCCTGACTTGGCCGGGCCGGGAATTCCCCGGTCGGCGTTTTCGTGAAGGATCACCACACTGCCGTTTTCGTCGAACACGCTGAGCGGGCCGGGAGACAGCGTGATCCGGCTGGTTCTCGCCTCCATTACGCCGACGCCGAGCCGGTCGACGACCACGTTGGGAATGTCACCCATATGGAAAGGGTGGTTGACGTCGGGGTCCGGATTACCGGCCGGCCCGGGATCGAAATGGCCCCCGGCCGACGTGTAGGGTGGAAGACATCCTCCCTGGGCGTTCTCATGGATGTGTAGCCCATGTGAGCCCGGCAGCAGATCACCGGGAGGGCCGGCGATGCGCGCCTCGATGTCCACTCCGGGCTCCGGGAAGTTTCCCTTGAGCTCGACAAAGGTGACTTCCCCCTTGATGCCGGAGCCCGGCGGTCCCGCGATCCGCGCCCGCGCCCGCACTCCCTCGGCCGACTCCAGCCGCGGAACGGCATCGGGTGTATCGGCCGAGGACTGATTTCCTTCTTTCCGTTCCCCTCCGCAAGCCGGCAGGGTAAGCAGCACGCCGCAGAAACTCACTCGGACAATACTCTCCCTGAGGTCCATTATTCCTCCATTAGCGCCCCACTGGCGATTGTAGATCCGAAGCCAGGAAGCCGTGGTGACAGCCGTCACGAGCGGGAAGGATGGGAAGGACGGGAAGAGGACGGGAAGGACGGGAAGGACGGGAAGGAACCGGACGAACTGTCATCCTGAGCGAAGCGAAGAGCCTGCCCCGAGCAAACAAGCGAGGGGATCTCAGACCTAAACGATTTGAGATCCCTCACTGCGTTCGGGATGACAATCCGGCGCTTCCACTCCTTCCCGTCTTTCCCGTCTTTCCGTCTTCCCGTTCCCACCCCACCTTCCCGTCCTTCCCGCCAAGGTCTTTCATCAGCCGGTACATGAACTCGACGCCTTCATAGAACGCTTGTACCCCGATCCGTTCGTCCTTGCCATGGGCGCGTACGCCAATGGAACCTCTCGGTCGCTCACGAACGCGATTTCCTGGCCGTCGGGAGACCAGGCAGGGGACAAGTTGTGACGAATATTGAATTCAGGCTGACCGGTGAGGAGCCGCCTCTCGTCGGTCCCCTCTGAGGTGGCGGTGTAGATGGCCGTACTCCCAAAATGGGAGGTAAGGGCCTTGACGTACGTGATCCGGCTGCCGTCCGGGGACCACGTGCCGGCATTGAGCCCCCATCCAAGGACAAAGGCGGCGACGCGATATCCGCTGCCGTCGGCAGCCACGACCACAGCCTGGTCGACTGTCCCGGCCGGTTGGAAGCGAGTCAGATGCGTCAGCAGCCGGGTGCCGTCAGGTGACCAATTCAATGGTCCGGATGCCCAGTCGTTTGGCCCGATCTCGTCCCGGGTGAGCATGACCCGATTCGAGCCGTCTTCCCGCATCGAGCCGACATTCCCAGAGGCGAGGAATGCAATGCGGTTGCCCGCAGGATTTCCGCCCCCCGGGCCGGTGCCGTCACTACAACCGCCCAGCGGCAGCATGGCCGAGAGCAGGAACAGGCACCCTCCGGATCTCATCGTCGCCATTCCCAGCCTCCGGGCATTCTCCCTGACCCAGCTGCTTCCCCTGCATTACGATCCAAGTAACGCCGGAAATTGAAGCTTGGCCAGACCTCAGCAAGGGGAGGGATGCGACAGGGACGGTCCGGTTCCTGTCGCATGTCTGTGATGCGGTTTTGTGGGGAGTAAAGGATCCTGTGTTAGAACATTCCGTTCGGGTTAGCGGCGTTCTCCGGCACCTCCTGGACTACGTCCCAGTGCTCCACGACCTTGTCGTTGTCGAGCCGAAAGATGTCCACGACCGCCAAGCCGCGGTCGGACGGCTCTCGCTTCATGTGGCTGTGGACAACAACCAGATCCTCTTCAGCGAAGAGGCGCTTGAAGTCGATCCGCAGATTGGGAAAGGCGGTTACAAACGACCTCACCCCGGCGATGAACGCCTCCGGGCCGTCGCCAAAGCTTGGGTTGTGCTGGATGTAGACCGGACCCAGATACCTGGCAGCAGCCGCCTCCGGCTGCTTCTGATTGAAGGCAGATCGTAGAAGTCGCGGACGATCGTCTTTCTTTCCTGCAGTGTCTCGGTAATCATCGGTCTCCTCGCGGGTGGGGATGCTTGTCCAAACCCCCTCGCTTCTGGGGTTGTTCCCCTCGGGGCTTGGCCTTTACACCAGCCTACTCAGGTTCAAATAGCCTGGTGTTCTTCGGGTACTTAGGAAACAACCCTCCAATGAGCGCGCCGGGCAGCGCACCCAAGGCCCCCCCGAGAACCCCGCCGATCAGGAAGCTGCCAGTGCAATTCTGATTGGGGTCTTCAGACAGCCCGCAAGCGACCTCTGCGAACAACCCTCCACCGACGGCGCCGAGCAATCCACCCGCGATTGCTCCTTCCTTGGCGTAGGTCCCGATGCTTACAGGGCGCAGGGTATCTGCCGGGGCTAACGTGCCCTTAAGCGGACCATGGGTGCGGATCCCGAACACCATGGACGGCGCGGGGCCACGCGTTGGTCCGAGGGGAGTCTGCGCGAACGCAGCTTCAGGTGCGACGACTAGAATGAGGAGGAGAGTAAGGGCGTGGAGACTGGTCACCGGACACCTCGGGCTGAAGATGCCCCACGCTATTTCGCACCCGTGACCTCCGCGTGACCGCGAATAGCCTCGCCCGGTGGAGCAACTCCTATCCAGATCGTCAACGAAACGCTACGCCGAATGCCATCTGGGTCGAACCAAAGAACTCTGCTTGCCCGCCGATCAGCCCCATCGGCCGGGCGCGGAGCGCCACCCACCACTGCGGGTCGGAGCTCCTACCCTGGAAACCCGCGCCAAGATGGGCCACCACTCCGCCGGCGCGCGGCCCGGCGACCCAGGCGATGACCGGGCCGCCGCCGAGCTCGAGGAAATGCCGCACCCCAGGTCCGTCATGGCCGAGCCACCGCTTGGAGCGGACCTCTACCCCGGTGAAGAACACAGGGTCGGCGTCAGCGGTGCTGCTATAGCCTGCCACGGCCCCAGTAACGGCCGCACCCAGCGCGGACCGTTCCCTCTCCCACAGTTTTCCGATCTCGAGATGGCCCCCGATTCCGCCCTGCAAACCGCTCACGGCCAGAGTGCCCACGTCGGCCGTAGGGCCGGCTGCGACGAACGTACCAGTACACGCCCAGAGTCCAGGGAGCAGCAAGAGGTGGAGTGTGGCCTTGCCGGTGAGGTTGAGTATGTGGCCTCCCCATGAGCGCGTGATCCTCGTCAACCGCCACCAGGGGCCGGCATTTCTCGCTCCAGCCTCCGCCGGGCTCCCGTCAGCGAAACGCCGCTCCGCCAGAAATCGGCCCAGGGGTCTCCCACCTTGTCGAGCCGATCGAATAGGGACCGAATAGTCACGCCATCGGAACGCAGACTCTTCTTCCGGAGCTCGCTCCAGTCGAGCGGGACGGAGACGGGTGCACCCCGCCGCGCCCGGACGGCGTAGGCCGGCGCCACGAGCTGCGCGTACGCATTGCGGTTGGTGTCGATGAACACTCGGCCACCGCGGTTGACCTTCAGTGATTCCAGGGTGCGCTCCTCCGGCGCCTGGCTGACCACGATGCGGGCCAGGTCCCTCGCAAAGTTGCGAACCGAGTCGAATCCCTCCCGGCGCTGGAGCGGCACAACGACGTGCAGACCACGGGAGCCGGTGGTCTTGAGGTAGGCGGGCAGTTCGAGGTCGGCCAGCAGCTCCTTGAAGGCCCCAGCCGTCGATCGGACGGGCTCGAAGTCCTCCCCTTGAGGATCCAGGTCGAACACCATCTGGTCGGGTAGGTCCAGCTTGTCGATGCGGCTCAGAAAGATGTGCGGGGTCACGCAGGCCTGGTTCGCGAGGTAGACCAGCGTGGCAGTGTCGTTGCAAACGACGTGGGTGACGGTACCTCCCACCTTCTTCACCGTTACCCTGCGAATCCAGTCGGGAAAGTAGGAGGACACCTCCTTTTGGAAGAAGCGCTTCGCATTGATGCCGTCGGGATACCGTTCCAGCGTCAGCGGCCGGTTACGCAGATGCGGCAGTATCTTCGGGGCGATGCGGGTGTAGTAATCGATCAGGTCGCCCTTGGTGATCCCGTCTTCCGGAAACAGGACCTTCTCGGGGCGGGTGATCTCGATCTCGTGGCGGCCGACCCTGACCAGCGCTGCTTCAGCCGCCATCCCGAGCCCCCTGAGGTTCAACCTCGACCGCGACTAGCCGCGCGGCAGGCTCACAGCCTCCGCGGGCCATAGATCCCTGATCTCGGACGGCAGTACATGTAGCACGTCTTCGATCTCTCCCTCGCTCACTCGGCTCGCCAGCACCATGAAGACCGCGGCGGCAACCAGCTCGGGATCGACGTTCTCGTCGTCTCTGAAGTGCTGCCGAATCTGCTCCAGGAACTCCTCCCGGTGGCGCGCTTTCAGAGGTTTCCCGGTCGGATCCCAGCCCTCATAGTAGAAGCCACGGATCAGCATTGGAAGCTGCGCGCCGAGATGGGCCGTCTCCTCCACCGTCAGCCTGTCGCGCAGGGCGTGCAGGGTCGCTCGCAGGGCCTGATAGGCTTTCTGCCGGTTCTGCCATCTCAACACCAGCATGAGGTCCTTGAGCCAGGTATTGGTTCTCTGCAGGGTGGTATCGAAAACATCGAGGCCGGTCGCACTCATTGGATCATCTCCTTACTGAGGATCGTCACGAGGATCGTCTCCTTACTGATTGGCTGCGCCTGGCAGAGGCATCCCGCCTCGAGCAGGGTTTGGCGCAGGTAGGCGCGGGCGCACTCCAGAACCCGGCCGGTCTCCCGCTCAGAAAGCTGCAGGGCCCGGGCAAGCTCGCTGCCTACGAGCCCCCGTACGGTGCATGAGGGCTTGCCGCCATTCGCGCGGTAAGCGTACCAGCGCTACCTGCAAGCATCGCTGCAGCTCTCTCCGCTCCGCGTCGTGGCCCGGTGCCGGAAGGTTGAGGTCGGGGACTATGTCTTCCAGCCTCAACCCTTTGTCCAGCTGGTAGAAGTAGAGGGTCTCGCCAGAAACGGTGGATGGCTCCTCCCAGCCGGCCGGTCGTTCACGCTCCGTTCTCGCGCGACCGATCCTGGATTCGAGCTCCTCCACGGCCAGGTGCAGCATACGGGCCCTGGCGGTGCCGCCCGCGTGATCTCGGACGAACTCGCGGTAGGCGCGGACCAGGGTCTCGTCCACGATCTCCTCCGGCCTGAGCTCACCCGGCCTCAGGTCACCTGCCGCTTCATGGGTGGCGAGCTGGCGGATGACGAAGCGATAAAGGCCGGACAGGTGGCGTCTGGCCAGGGTGAGGAACATCTCCCGAATCCGCTGCTCGGCTGCAATCTCCAGTGGGGGACGCGGTTGGATCCATCGAATTCGGTTGATCATTGCTGTTCCATGTGCGTTCCGCACGCGCGAGCGCCGGCTGTGGGGTGCCGAGCACTCGAACCAGCCAGTGGGCCGGGGTGGCCGGAGCTGTTCCCGGCTCACTTAAGATGGGATTGATGGGTCAACCTGGTGTCGGGGAGGTGGGAAGGAGAAAGTCGCGATTGCCCGGTGCGCGGGACCAGGCCGGGCTTGTCCGCGCCGCTCGCTTGGCGGATCTTGGGGAAGCGGGAAGCGGGGAAGCAGGGAAGGGGAAGCGGGAAGCGGGACAGGAGGCAGGACAGCGGTAGGTCTGAGGTGTTCCGGATGGGTATCCTCCTCACCGCAGCAAGCATCATCGTTTCCATGCAGGCGACACAGGCAACCGTCGCCGGCACCGTGCGGGACGAGGCGACCGGCGAGCCGCTCGCCGGCGCGGTCGTCGCCCTGCCCGATCTCAACCGCATTACCTCCACCGACGAGGGTGGCAGGTACGCACTCCTCGATGTCCCGCCCGGTCCCCAGCACATCACGGTTCGCTTCATCGGCCACGCTCAGCGCGCGCTGCACGCGCTGGTCCCATCGGATGGCCAATTGGAGATCAACGTCTCCCTCCGCGCCGAACCGGTCCGGCTCGGCACCATTGAAGTGGGCACACCCCTCAGCATCCGCGGCCTCGAAGGCTCGGATAGCTCCGCCTTTTTCGACCGGAGCAGCTCCATTGCCGCGGTCCGGAACAATCCCCTGCTGTCCGAGCCGGATGTGCTCCAGGCGCTCGACGGGGGTCCGGTGGCGATGCGGGCAGAGTCCCCCAGCGGGATCCACATTCGGGGTGGCGCAACGGACCAGACGGCTTACCTGCTCGATGGGATCCCGGTCTTCAGCCCTTACCACGCGGCCGGCCAGTTCAGCGCCTGGAACCCGGACGCGCTCTCCGGAGTGTACCTCTCCTCCTCTGTCCCGCTGCCAGGCTACCCCGACGCACTCGGCGGCACGATCTCAGGTGCCACCCGGGCACCCGGAGATCGATTCGAAGTCCAGGGGAGCCTCAGCACCACCCAGGCACGCGCGACCATGGACGGAGGAATAGGCCGAGCTGGCGCCGGGTATCTGGTGAGCGTGCGGTCGCGGGTTCCCGATCTTCCGAGCCGGGATAACGACCCAGGCTACGTACGGGCGGAGAGCGGGGATCTGTTGGCAAAACTGGAGGCGCCAGTTGCTGGAGGACGGATCCGGCTCCTCGGTTACGACAGCGGGAATGAAATCGAGGCTACCGCTCAGGCCGACGCGTCCGCCGCTCAATCCCGCCGCAACAGCTTCGAGTGGAACAGCCGGTCGTTCGGGGCCGAGTGGAGCGGCTCGATCCGGGGTGTCGCAGTGAAGTTTCTGGGCTGGAACGCGAGCGGCGATGCGGCTTCCGCCTGGGCCGGTCAGGCTGGACCCACCGCACTCAGTGCCAGTCGACGCGACCTCGGCCTCCTCGGCATGGTGGAGCTCCGATCGACCCGTACCCGCACCACCGCGGGTATCCGCATCGAGCGAAGCCGGACATTCTACGCTGTGGCCGACTCGGCGCCGGACCCCTGGACCATCCGCGCGAGCACTCCGGTGGCTGCCGCATTCGCGCAGCAAACGAGAGACCTCGATCGCCGAGCGGACCTCACGCTGGGAGCGTCTTTGGCCGCAGCGGATGCCGGCCTTCACGTCGGCCCCCACGCGCTGCTCCGGTGGAGACCTGCCGCGGCGCTGACTCTCTCCAGCAGCTACGCGCGTACCTATCAGTTCGCCCAGTCGCTCCGGAACCCGGAGTCGGTGGTCGGCAATGTGTTTCCCGTGGACCTGTACATAGGGGCCGGCGCACCGGGGGTGCCGACCGCTCGGAGTGACGTAATCGTGCTCGCGGCGGAGTACCGCCTCGTTGCTGGCGCCCGCCTGGCCGTCGAGGCATACCGGCGCTCCACCGATGGTCTCCTCCTGGTTGCGCCGCGGGATGGTGGCCCGTTCGCCACCGGCGCGTTCACCGCCGGGTCCGGCCATTCCACCGGCCTTTCGGTTGACGCGGCATTGAGCCGCGCGCGGTACGGACTGGTGGCGAGCTATGGCCTGCAGCGGGTCCGTCTCGCCTATGGAGAATCGGGCTACGTCCCCGACAACGGGACGACACACCTGCTGCAGGGTGGGCTCATCGTCTTTCCCACCGCCACTACGTCGATTCGGCTGGGAGCCACCGGCGCATTGGGCCGCCGGACCACGTCCTTGTCCAGCGGGCTTGAGTGGGAGGCCTGCAACCTCCTCGACCATGGGTGCGAGTTCGCCGGCAGCCCTGACTACGGTAATCAAGCGATCGGGGCGACAGCGTTGCCGGCCTACCTTCGAATCGATCTTGGCGTCCGCAAGCATTGGCATTTCCAGCTGGGAGGGCGGGACGCGATGATTGCGCTTTTCGCCACGGTCACCAACCTCCTCAACCGCAAGAATGTGCTGACCTACGCCGAGGACCCCACGACCGGCGAGCGGATCCCAGATCGAGATGCGCCCGCTGGCACCGCTCGTCGCGGGTCTCGACTGGCGGTTCTGATCGTTCCCTCCGGTTCTGTCACAAACCGGGCAAGCTTCCGGCTCCTATCACGGAGGTGAGGTGGACAGTCCGGAAGCAGCGCTCCTTTCACGACCAGTTCGTGGCCCTGTTCGCAGTGCACTTCCCCCGGCTCTACCGCTACCTCGACCGGCTGTCGGGCGAGCCGGAGCTGGCTGCGGACGTGGCACAGGAGGCGTTCGTCCGGCTGTACCGCCGAGGAACTCTCCCCGATGCGCCGGAGGCGTGGCTGATCAGCGTCGCGATGAACCTGTTTCGGAATGTGAAGTCGAGCCGCAGCCGGCGCCGCCGTCTGCTCACTGCCAGCTCGGGGCGAGGCGGTACTGGCCGATCCGCCCCCCTCTCCGGAACAGGCGGCTATCGCGGAGGAGTCGCGCGGCCGGGTGCGGGCGGCGATCGACCGGTTGCCGGAGCGGGAGCGGCGGCTCCTGCTGCTCCGGGCAGAGGGCTACAGCTACCGCGACATGGCGGCAGCGCTCGATCTGAATGAAGCCAGCGTGGGCACCCTCCTGGCCCGGGCCCGGCAGGCGTTTCGCGAGTGCTATGGGGATCCCGATGCACCTTGACGAGGAACAGATTCAGCGGCTGCTGCACGGCGAGCTGCTCCCAGGTGCCGGGCGCGGCGCACGGGAACATCTCGCCGAGTGCAACGCAGTGCCGGCAACGTCTCGTCGATGCGCAGCGGGATGAGGGCGAGATATTTGCCCTGCTCCGCCAGGTTGATCACGCCGTGCCGGCGGTCAAGGCTGAGACGGTGGTGGCCAGAGCCCGAGGGGTGGGCGCTGTTTGGGGCCGGTGGGCTGCCGGGATTCTCCTCTTTCTTGGTGTTGCGGGCGCGGCCTACGCACTTCCGGGCTCTCCGCTTCGCGACTGGGTCCGGTCGGTGGTGGCGTCGTTCGGTGCCCCGATCAGCCGCCGCCGGCGCCGGCCCGGGTTCAGGCGCCCGATGAAGGAATCGCAGGCATCGCGGCCATCCCGGGGCGGCAGTTCGTCATTGCGTTCGAGTCGTCCGAGCCCGGTGGCTTTGCCCGGGTGTCCCTCACCGAAGGAGAGGAGGTGACAGTACGCGCACCGATCGGGGCCGCCAGCTTCACGTCCGCTGCCGACCGGCTGGTCATCACCAACTCGGGCTCCGGCGCCACGTTCGAGATCGAGATTCCCCGCAAGGCTCCGCGGGTAGAGATCCGAGTGGCGGGGCATCGCATCTTCCTCAAGGACGGCTCTCGGGTTCTGACCGAGAGCTTGGCGGAGAACGGCAACCGCTACCTGCTCCCATTGTCACCCTAACCCCGAGCCCTTCGGCTGCGCTCAGGGCAGGCTACGCGAGGGGGAGGGGGCCGAAACTCCTCTCACAGGTCAATTTCTGCCAGGTCTCTCCATTCCGGATTCGTGGTGCCGAGCTGACCCAGGGCGTTCCTGCCCCAACAATGCGCCAGCGCGTCGGGGATCCGATGAAACACCCATGGTCCAGCCCGCGAGCTAGGGCGCGCACCCTTGACGGAAACTGTCCTCGGGCTCGAAGCGGGAGGATGCAGTTGCCCGAGGTACATGCGAGGGGCGGCCGGGCACCAGTGGACTCGGGGAGGTCAGGGCCAGTGGGATCGCACCAGAGCTGACCGGAGAGAGTGAGGCCGCACGGTCCAGATCGCAGGGGCGGCGGACTGCCGCTTCGCCCTTACGCAACCGTGGGGTTGCGCATCGGCAGCTGCGAGCTTAGAATCTTAGGCAACCAGAAGGTTGCCTGTAAGCCACCAGGAGGATTGCCATGAGTAGCGCAACCGCGTCAACCACCGACCGCATCGAGAAGACCATGGTGCTGCGCGCACCCAGAGCCAAGGTCTGGCGTGCCCTCACCGACCCGGCGCAGTTCAGCCAGTGGTTCGGGGCGCAACTGAAGGACGCGTTCAAGCCGGGCGCGCGAGTGCGGGGGCCGGTCACCCACCCGGGGTACGAGCATCTCACCATGGACATCACTATCGACCAGATGGAGCCCGAGCGGCTCTTCTCCTGGCGGTGGCAGCCCGGTGGAGATCCCGACATCGACCCTGCGGAGCCGGCCACCCTCGTTGTCTTCAAGCTGGAAGAGGTACCGGAGGGAACTCGGTTAACGGTTACCGAGAGCGGGTTCGACCGGATCCCGGTTGCCCGGCGTGCCAAGGCGTACCGGGAGAACGACGAAGGCTGGACCGGGCAGCTCGACAATCTGCGGAAATATCTTGCCTCAGCGGCGTAGGGCTAAAACGCCGGCGCCGGTTTTCGCCGCCCTGGGCGACGAGAACCGGCTCCGACTCCTGGCCCAGCTCGGCAGCGGGCAGCCGATGTCGATCTCGCGGCTCACGGCCGGATCGGGGATCACCCGGCAGGGGGTCACCAAGCATCTGCGAGTGCTCGCCAGCGCCGGGCTGGTCCGGGGGAGCCGGCGGGGGAAGGAGAGTCTCTGGCGGCTGGAGCGCCGGCGGCTGGACGAAGCCCGCCGGTCACTGGACCTGATCTCGCGGCAGTGGAACGAGTCGCTGGGCCGGCTCAAGCTATTCGTCGAAGAGCCGGAATAGCGCGGTCTTCAGGAGCAAGCCTTCGGCCCTGTCGTCGCCCTCAGCGCTCGCGCTTCCGTTTCGTTCCGAGCCAGCTCGGGCCAAGGCCTCCTCACTGGCGGACGTTGGTGAGCCCGGCGCGATCGCGATGCTCTGGATGGATGGCACCACCGCGATTGCGCCCAGGAGCGAGGCTGCGCCGGTGCTGACGTTCATGGTGTAGAGGTTGTTGACGCTTCCCGGGCTGGTGGTCATGGTTGCGTATAGCACCCCATTGGCTCCCACATCGAGCGCGACGCATGGCGCGGTGCTCACGCCGGTCGATCCCACGCTGGTGACCTGGCCGTCGTTCGGGTCTGACATGACCACGAACTCATCGAGGAACCAATCGATGCCATAGGTCGCCGCGCCGGCTCCGGTGGTGACCGCAGTGGCCGCGATTTCCGGGCTGGAGGCCTCGTTGGGGTCTCCGACTGCATAGGTGAGCGCGGCGTCCTCGTCTGTCACCTGCCCGGTCGCCGGATCCAGACGGAGGTTCTGCCCGCTCTCGGCGCTCTGGATTCGGATCCGATCCGTCGCCGGATCCAGCACCACTCCGAAGTGCTCTCCGTCCAGGGCGGGAGTGAAGGACGCCCCCACCGGGCTGGCCACGGCGGTCACGGTATCCACGGTGTAGACCCGGCTGTCGGTGCCAACGCCGTACAGCTTCCCGTCCGCGGGACGGAAATCGATGCCCACGATGCGGTCGCCGGCCAGGAGTCCAGTAATGGCGAGGTTTCGATCGACGGTGCCGGGGCTGGCGCTGTGGAAGAGGGCGAAGTTGTTGCCGAGATCCACCGCGTAGATCGTTTGCCCCGGTGACGGAGGGTTAGGCTCGTTGCTGTCACCGCCGCAACTGGCCACCAGGGTCAGAGCGACGAGGCAAGCGGTGAGCCCGAGAGAAGGCCGGCGGACGGCGAATGGAAGCATGGAGACCTCGGATCCAGAGGTGCGGGGCGGGAGGCTGACGATACTGAGCCAGGCAAACCTACTCCGCAGCCCGCACCCCGTTAGATCCGTGTTCCCCGACATGCATGTGGTCGCGGCCAGCCTAGGCGATTACCTGCCGCGCCAGCCGCTGGACCAGCTTCGTCACTTGATCGAAGTTCCGCTTCGGCCCTGCCAAGCTATCGTAGACGGGGAAGTCTGTCAGGGTGAACAGCAGATCCACCACGTCGTTCATGTCTTTCGGCTTGGGCCGGCCGGTCTGTTTGGCGAGCCGGCCAAGCAGCGCCCGCAGTCCCTTCCTGCGCCAGCCGGAGCGCTCTTCCAGGACTGCGGCGAAGTCCGGATCGAGGGTGCCGAAGGCCCGGAGCCCACGCATCACCGGTCGGTCGGATTCCCAAAAACCCATGAACACCGCGGTGAACCGGTCCAGGGCATTGAGCGGATCGGGCCGGCGGAACGCATCCGACAGGTGGTTCATCCCGCCTGCCACGGCGAGCGAGTCGCAGAGCGCCTCCAGCAATCCCCGCAGCGAGCCAAACTGATGGTAGACTGTCATCCGGGCGACCCGGCCCGACGGGCCACCTCCTCGACCGAGAACTTGGCGGAAGCCTTGGGGGAGGCAAGCAACTCCCTGGCCGCCTTGAGGATGCGCAGCCGGTTCTCGTCGGTGCTCTCCCGGCGGCGCTCCATCCGGTACGGTCGTGGGCTCATGAGGACTCTTGACACATTTATTTAATTGTATACTCTGTACACCGAAGTTGTACAGACTGTCCACCCAAATCTGTGTTGCCGGGAGACAAGATCAAATGGACGACCGCGCCATCACTCTGCTCCTTCGACTGGTCCACATCCTGGCCGGCATCTTCTGGGTCGGCGCGATCTTTCTCATCGCCGGCTTCCTGCTCCCGACCCTGCGCGCCACGGGGCGGGAGGGCGGCCGGTTCATGCAGCATCTCATGCAACGGCGCCGGCTACCGATCTTCCTGGCCATTGCCATGCTGCTGACTGTACTCTCGGGCTTCACTCTCTATGGCCGGACCGTTTCCGCCACTCACGGAGCCTGGGCTGGCACCCCGCCCGGCATCGCCTACGGGGTTGGCGGTCTGGCGGCGATCCTAGGAGCCTTGGTGGGAATGCTGGTCAGCGGGTCTGCGGCAAGGCGGATGGCGGCCATCGGTCAGCGCGCCGCGCCGGAGGGAGGACCGTCCGCCGAGCAACAGGCGGAGATCGAGCGGCTCCAGGGGCGAATGGTACTCGGCTCGCGACTTGTCGCGGGGTTCTTGGCCGTCGCCGCCACGGCAATGGCGATTGCCCGTTACCTCTGACAGGATCGAGCTACTCAGCCACAGCGCACATCAAAGGCGACCCGGGCCTCCTGACCGGCGGACACGGTCAGGGTCCTCGGATTGGCTCCGGCGACCTGACAACCCTCCGGTGCCAGCAAGGTGAGCTGTAGTGCGCCATCCGCTAGTGGTCTCAGGGTGAGTTGTCCGGATGCCGGCACATCCTGGATCCGGATCGTTCCGCCGGCATCGCGCGTGCGGAGGCGGAAGCCCTGCCGGGGCTCACCGTGGTAACTGATAACCGAAACGAAGATCAGGCCATCGCTGTTGATGGCCAGGTACCACTGGTCACACGTCGCCAGATGGAGAAGTCCGGCCAGGGCAAGAGCAGCCCGCATACTCAGAATTTCCTGGGGTATAGGGCGCTGCTGCCGTCCATATCGTCCGTGTCCCTGTATACCAGAGGCTCGGCACCCGGGTCCAGAACCCGTCCGTCCGTCACCCGGCCAAGCGTCAGCTCGTGATCGCCCGCCACCATTTCTCCGCCCAGCTCGCAGTCGAAGTAAGCCAGCGCATCCTCCAGGATGGGGGCGCCGGTTCGTCCGGGGCGCCAGCGGATGTCGGCCAGCTTGTCTTGGTCTCTCCCGGAACGGGTGCCGAAGCGACGAGCGAGGTCGTGCCGACCCTGCTTCAGGAGGTTGACCGTAAATCCCCGTCCGGCATGGAGCAACGGATAGGAGGCGTTTTGCGGGTTGATGCTTAGGGCCAGGAGCAGCGGGTCGAACGAGGTCTGCATGACCCAGGCGGCGGTGAAGGCGTTGCGCTGGTCTCCGTCAGCGACCCCGATGACGTAGACACCATAGGTAAGCCGGCGAAACAGCGCGGCGATCTCGTTCACCTCGGATCCTCCAGTCGCTGCCACTAACTTACGCTCCGGAACCCGATTAGAGAACGCCGGGATTTTCCCGACAGCGCGGCGGCGGTTGCCCGCTAGATATGGACCCTGGAATGGTCGCTCGACTGGAATGTGAGGAAACATGAGCCCACAATTGTTCCGTGACCGGACCGAGGCCGGCCGCCTGATGGCAACCCGGCTCGAGAAGTATGCCGGCAAGCCGGACGTGATCGTGCTGGCGCTGCCGCGCGGCGGCGTGCCGGTAGCGTACGAGGTGGCCAAGGCACTGCACGCGCCGCTGGACGTCTTTGTGGTGCGGAAGCTGGGCATTCCCGGCCACGAGGAGCTCGCGATGGGCGCCGTGGCCACCGGAGGGGTGCGGGTGCTCAACGATCAGGCGGTCCGCGTGCTTGGTATTCCAGAGTACGTGATCGATGCGGTGACCACTTGGGAGCTTCAGGAGCTCGAGCGCCGGGAGCGGCTCTACCGCGGCGACCGTCTCCCACCCGACGTGCGGGGCAAGACAGTCATTCTGGTGGACGACGGCCTCGCGACTGGGTCCACCATGCTCGCCGCCGTGCAGGCGCTCCGGCAGCAGGGCCTGCCCGCATAGTGGTCGCGGTGCCGGTAGCCTCACCCGACACCTGCGAGCTGCTCAAGACCCACGTCGACGAAGTGGTCTGCGCTGCCACCCCGGAGCCGTTCTACGCGGTGGGGCTGTGGTACCAGGACTTCTCCCAGACGACGGATGAAGAGGTGAGGGAATTGCTGGAGCAGAGCGCGGCGCAAGTAGCGCATGCCTCGGCTCAATAGTTCTCGTAGTCGAAGTAAGCCGCCTGCCAATCGTCGGTGTAATAGACGGTGACAACCATTCGCTCTGTCTCTCCGGTTCCCCGAGCGTAGCAGATCCGCGCCGCGTCGGCGCCCAGCCAACGGATCTTACGGCCGATCACCGGCTCACAGCCTAATGCCGTCCATGAGCCAACCTTCTGAAGCGTCTCGGCAAGCTGCTGTCGCGCGGCCGGTAGCAGGAAACGCCGAGCGCCGGGTGCGACCATGCCGGCCTCGTTGCCCGCCGCTACCCTCTGGAGAAGATCCTGGATGGCGACTCGGGGTGTGGGACCGCGGAGTGCCGTCCTAAAAAGGTGCGGCGGCTGAAGCGCCGGCTCCAAGTATTCCCGCAATTCCCTCGAGCGATAGGTCCTGGCGTCGCCTGATCGAGGTTGGCAAGCACGACTATGCTGAGGTCGAACTCGGGGTAGCGATACAGAGCGGTCTTGAAGCCCTGCCAGGAGCCCGTGTGCCCGATGCGCCGGTGGCCGCGCTGGTCGCTCAGGTCCCATCCATAGCCATAGGGAAAGGTGCCGCCGTCGTTCAGCCGGACCGGGGCCCATGCGGCATCGAGCACGAGGACGTCGGGCAGGCGGCGGTGGTTCAGAGCGCCACGGCCCATTTCGCGAGATCGTTCACCGTCAGGTAGAGCGCTCCATCGGCGGTGGTATTGAGGGAGGGCGACACCCACTCCTGGTTCTTCAGCTGACTCTCGACCAGCCGGTATCCGGCCGCGCGGTTCGGGACGATGTCGGCCTCGGAGATGATGCGGGTGCGCATGCCGAGTGGCGAGAAAATGAGCTCGTGCAGAACGTCACCATAGAAGCGGCCGGTGACCCGATGGATGAGTACGCCCAGGAGGAGGTATCCGGTGTTGCTGTAGCTCCAGCTGCGCCGGCGGAAAGTCCAGCGGCTGCGAGGCCGCCAGACGGACCAGCTGGTCCTCGGTGTAGTCCTTTCGAAGGTCGATCAATGAGTCGGTGTAGTCGGGGATACCGGAGGTATGGGTGAGCAGCTGCCGCACCGTGATGCTGTCCCACACCCCTCTCCCCTCCGGCAGCCACTTCGTGATCTTGTCCTCGACATCCAATCGGCCTTGCTGGGCCAGCATCCCCACGACCGTAGCGGTGAACTGCTTTCCGAGTCGCCTCCTCGCCCGGACACTCGGGGGTAGGGACTCCGCTTCGATTCCGGCCCCGATCCGCGGGCTCATGATCGCTGGGGATGGCTGGGCGGCGCTGCTTCAGGGCGACTCGGTCGGGGGGATTCGGCGGATGCGGTACGGCCTGGACCTGTCGGCGGCCCCGAACGAGGAGAGTGCCTTTCCCCGGCTGCAACTCGCGCTGGCGCTCGCGGCGCGGCCGGAGACGAGGGCGGAGGGGATTCGCTGGTTGCGGTACGGTTTCGAAACCTTACCGCTCTACAAGCCGCTCACGCTATCTGGCGCTCGGCCGCACGTACGAGGCGGCCGGCCAGCGCGACTCGGCGGCGATGGCGTACGGGCGGTTTCTCAGGTTATGGGATAAGGCCGATCCGGAGCTGCAGGGGAGGGTGAGGGAGGCGAAGGAGGCATTGCAGGAGATTACCAGAGAGCGGCCCGGGTCTCCCCCGCCTACGGGACCTCGATGACAGTCCCTAGCCCCGCGTACACATACTGGGAGCCAAAGATCCGCCGCAATGCCGCGAATGCCGGTTCACCGGTGCAGTGGCCCGGGGCAATCCTTGCGACACCCCAGCGATCCTTCAGCGAGGAGGCGATACGGCCGATTGTCGTGTCGGGCGCGGCGGGTAGGTGCAAGCCGCCGAAGATTAGGTGGACCCGCTCGCCCAAGGGGCGTGACGCCTCGAGGATTGTCTCTATCCCTGGATGAGAGCAGCCGACCAGCAGCACTAGTCCCTCGGGGCCGCGCACCGCGAGCGACAGTTCACGAAGCTCGAGCGTGCCAGGAGTCTTCGAGACGGTCGAGATGATCGTTACCCCGGGTGCCACCTGTGTCAGGGTGTCGATCCACTCGATGTTCGCCTCCGGCCACACGCTCCCAGAGGCGAACTCGGCTGGCGGGCTGCCGGCGAAATACCGCATCGAATCCGGCAGGGTCGTGTCTCGACGATAGAACGAACCCGGTATCGCGCTTCCGAATTCGCCGAAGGCCTCTCTCGGGCGCATAGATCTTCACCTTCGGGTTCAGCCGGAGCACGTGGCTCAGCCCTGAGGTGTGGTCGCCGTGGCGGTGGGAGATCACCACGAAGTCTAGGCGGGAGAGGTCAACTCCCAGTGCCCGCACATTCCGGGCGAAGATCGCCGCGTTGTTGCCTGTATCGAACAGGATGCGCTTCCCACCGTATTCCACGAGGGCGGCAAATCCCCAGTCGCGGGTCAGTCCTGCCCTTCCACCGAACGCGTCGTAGAGAATCGTGACCCGATGAGGGGTCGGGGTGGGAGAGGCATGGAGACCGGGAACGAGGATGCAGGCAAGCTGGAGCGCAAGCCGGAGTTCACGGGTCCGCATATGGGGGCCTTAGAGTGGAGGGGGCGTGCAAACATGCATCAGATAGGACGTGTCTGCCACATCCCTCCTTTCGTGAACCTGACCTCAGGGTTTACATACCTCTTGGGCTAGACACGAGGTTCCAGTGGCCGAGCCAAAGACCGCCAAGCGTGCCCCGAGCAAGAGCGAGGGGACGCCACGGCGCAAGAAGAAAGCGGCAGCCGAGCCCCGCTCCCGCGGTATCGCTGCCGATGCCATCGGCTCGGGCACTCCGCCCGCGGCATTGACCCGCCTCGCCGAGGCAATCGAGGGCGACGGCGGGACCGTCCTCGCTCCGTACAAAGACCCCCTCGGCGGCCACTGGCAGATCTTCGCCGCACTCCCGATCGATCTGGTCGAGCCCACTCCCTACCAGCGCGACCTCTCCAAGCCTCACGTCGAGCGACTCTCGAAGGCGATGGATAAACTCGGTCGGTATCTCGACCCGATGATCGTCGTCCGCGGCGAGCAGCCGGATGGGGAAGAGTCTGCCCTGAACGGAGCGAAGGGGGTGCTGCCGTACTGGACCCCCAACGGGAACCACCGCTTGGCGGCCCTGCGCGAGCTCGGCGCCCGCTCCGTCGTTGCCATCGTAGTGCCCGATATCGAGGTCGCTCACCGGATCCTGCTGCTCAACACCGAGAAGGCGCACAACCTGCGCGAGCGGTCACTGGAGGTGATCCGGCTGGCCGAGCTGTTGGCAGAGACCGAGAGCCGGCCGGAGCGCGACTATGAGATGGAGTTCGAGGAGCCCGCCCTGCTGACGCTGGGGCTCTGCTACCAGGAGAACGGCCGCTTCGCCGGCGGTGCCTACCACCCGATCCTCCGCCGAATCGAGAAGTGGGAGACCGCCGCGCTGCCGAAGGCCCTGGAGACTCGGCGGGAGCGGGCCGCCACGGATCCTGGAGCTGGACGCCGCGGTGACCGAGGCGATGAAGGCGCTCAAGGAGCGCGGCTTCGAGAGCCCCTACCTCCGGCCGTTCGTGGTGGCGCGGATCAATCCGATCCGGTTCAAGCGCGGCGCCGCGGATGCGGATGAGACGATCGAGACGATGCTGGCCGCGGCCAAGCGGTTCGACCCGGGGAAGGTGCGGGCGGATCAGGTCGCCAAGGCTGGAGGGGCTCCGGAGGAAGGTGGAAGGAGGGACGAGGGAAGGAGGGAGGGAAGGAGGGAAAAAAGAAGAGAGGGAAAGAGGGAAGGAGGGAAACCTCCGCCTGGGCGGACCACCTCTCTTCCGTCTTTCCCTCGTTCCCTCTTTCCCTCTTTTCAGTCCGCCGCACCCATCGTGGCAATTCGCTGCTCCAGCCCCTTGGGATTGACGGCGTACACATCTCCGTACTCTACCGCGAACGGATCGGGGTAGATCTCCTCCAGACCCTCCTCCAGTCCGTCCAGGATGGCATGAGCAACGCTCGCCGCCGAGGTCTTCGGGATCGTAAATTCCGCCGCCATATCCGTGTCTACCGGACCGGGATAGACGCCCGCCACGAACGTCCCCTGGCCGCGGAGCAACAGCCGAGTGGTCTGGGTGAGTGGAGTGAAGGGCGGCCTTAGAGGCGCTGTAGGTGATCACCGGCGGAAAGGCTACCAGGCCGGTCACCGAGACTGATGTTTGCGATCGTCCCACCGCCACGCTCGGCCAACACCGGAGCGAATGCCTGGGAGACACGCAGCGTCCCCAGCACATTGGTCTCGAACTCCTGGCGGGCCGCATCGAGCCAGGCGGCATCCTCGAACCCGGCGAACCCGTGGCTGACCACACGCCGCGTTGTTTATCAGCAGATCGACATCATCGGCCTGCGCGGCGGCGCGGTCCACCTCGGCCGCATTGGTAATATCGAGCCGAAGCGCCACAGCTCGCCCGTCGCTCGAGGCCACGAACTCGGACAGCGTCTCGGGCTTGCGGGCAGTCGCGTAGACCTTTCGCGCTCCCCGCTCGAGCAGAGCATCGACAAGGGCGCGCCCGATCCCGCGATTCGCACCGGTGACCAGAGCCACCCGTCCCTCGACCTGCAGTCCTGACGACATTGAGGCCTCCTTGGGATTGTGACCGATCAGTCAAAAATGGGACACAAAAAGACTACTCTAGGCCGGCAAGCAGAACCTCCACGGCGGCATGTAGTTGATCCGCGGTCGCGCCGGCCTTCGCGAGCACATTGAGCCCGTAACTCTGGATCACTAGGAGCGTAGTGGTTGCCTCGATGTCGAGATCCTGGGCGATCTCCCCTCGAGTCTTGGCCCGCGCCAGCGCGCGACGAATCGCCCGTGCCAGCTCGGCGCGTGAGTGATTGCAGCGGAGCAAGGCATCAGGGTCCTGTGAGCCGCGCTCCAGGATCGTGTTGGCCACGAGGCAGGCACGCCGGGGCCCGGGGACCGTGAGCGACTTCACGCTCCCCTTAAAGAAGGCGCGAATCGCGGCGAGCCCGGCGCCCGGGGCGTTGAGCTGCGCCAAGGCTCCCCCCGTAACAGCCCCCTGATAGCGTTCCAGCGCCTTGAGGAAGAGGGTCTGCTTGTCGCCGAAGGCGTTGTAGAGACTCTGCCGGCCTAGTCCGAGGTGGGTTTCCAGATCAGCCAACGAGGTGCCCTCGTAGCCGCGTTCCTGGAAAAGCTGCACGGCTTGATCCAGCACGGCACCTTCGTCGAATGACCTTGGGCGAGACATGCCATAGGGTAGCCAATATTGACCGACCAGTCAAGTACCCGGCTGGAGTAGGGAACGAGGGAAGCGAAGGAACGAGGGAAGCGAGGGAAGACGGGATGGTCCACGAAGAGGACCGGAGCTCGTAGGCCGGACGGGCGCCAGCGGTCATGTCGAGATTTGCTGTTACGTGCCTAGGCCCCCCACCGCGCAGCGGCCCGGGCTCTCGCCTCTGGACAAAAGAACGCAGTCCTCCGGCGAGACCACCGGTCCACTGCTCCCCCCCGTCAAATTGCTCTCCTGAATGGTTTGGCTTCTCCCGGCCAATCGCCAATAGCCAATAGCCTTAGCCTTTGGGGTGGGGTCGCTGCAGGCAGGAGGTCCCACCGGAGCACTGCGTTCTTTTGTGCGGAGGTGGGAGCGCCTGCCTGCTGCGGGCGGGGCGGGCCGTGTATACTTGCTTTTCCCCTCAGTGGAGACCGTCTCATGTTCGGCATTACCTCACACGCCACACTGACCCTGGCCGTCGCCAGGCACTGAGCCTGGCCTTCGGCGCCTGCAAATCCGCGCGATTCCGGCGCCAAGGATGCCGCTCTGGCCGATTCCGCCGCCGTCTACGAAAAAGAGTCCGGCATGTTCCGAAAGGTGGGGGAGACCCCGAACCTCCAGGGCCCGGAGTCGGCCCGCTACGATCGCGACCTCGACGTCTGGTTCGTGTCCAACATCAACGGCGCGCCTGGCCAGAAGGACAACAACGGATACATCAGCCGGCTCAGGCCCGATGGATCCCCGTACACGATCAAGTTCATCGAGGGCGGGAAGAAAGGTGTCACCCTGAATGCGCCCAAGGGACTCGCCATCAGCGGCGACACGCTGTGGGTGGCGGATATCGACGCTGCGCGGGCCTTCAACAAGCGCACCGGGGCGCTCATCGCCAATGTCAGCACCCAGGGCCGAGCCAAATTCCTCAATGGGGCAACCGTGGGACCGGACGGAGCGGTCTACATGACCGACACTGGAGTGCTCTTCGGATCCAAGGGTGAGGTCTCCCACCCCGGGCCCGACCAGGTGTTCCGGATTACCAGAGGCGGCGCCAAGGCCGCCCTCACCTCTCCCAAGCTCGAGGGCCCCAACGGCATCACCTGGGACCCCCAGCAGAGACGCTTCGTGATCGTGTCCTTTCTGGGCAAGGGGATCTATGGGTGGAAGCCGGGCGACAAGGATGTGGAGTCGATCGGCTCCGGTCCCGGTCAGCAGGATGGCGTTGTGTTTCTTCCCGATGGTCGCCTGCTGGTGACCAGTTGGACCGACTCGAGCCTCTTCGTACTGGAAAACGGCCAGAGCGCGAACGGTGGCCTCGAAGGTTCCCTCTCCCGCCGACATCGACGTCGATCCCAAGGACTCTCGCGTCGCGGTACCGCTGCTGATGGAGAACCGGGTCGAGTTCTGGGAGGTACCATGAGCCCCGGGAACGGCTCCCGGGCCGGCGCTGTCGCGACCTACGTTCTCGTGGGTCTGGTCGCGCTTCTGATCGGCTCGGCGGCTATGTGGACCTACAAGGGCGAGCCCAATAAGGCAGTTTCTCCAAGGGCCGGTGATGGCTCGGTTACCACCCACGGCGAGTGGGTATACATCAAGCGAGGCCGCGACTCCCTCCGGGCCTACGTCGCGTACCCCGAACGCAAGACCAAGGCTCCCGCGGTCATCGTCATCCATGAGATCTTCGGCCTCACTGACTGGGAGCCGAAGGTGGCCGACCGGCTGGCCAGGGAAGGGTTCGTCGCGATCCTGCCAGACCTGCTCTCCTCGAAGTATGGAATTACGCCGGCCAATCCCGACTCCGGTCGCAAGCTGGTGGGCCAGCTCGAGCCCGAGCGAGTCACCGCAGACCTCAACGCCGTCTACGCCTACGTGAATGGTCTCCCGGCGGTGGCGAAGGACCAGATCGGGGTGATCGGCTTCTGCTGGGGCGGGGGGCAGAGCTTCCGCTACGCCACCAACAATCCGAACCTTCGGGCCGCCGTGGTCGCGTACGGTCCGGCTCCGGATACAGCGGACCTGAAGAAGATCAAGGCGCCGGTGCTCGGCATCTACGGAGAGAACGACGAGCGGATCAACGCCAACCTTCCCCTGGTCACCGCCGCGATGCAGTCGGCCGGGAAGACGTTCACCTCGGAGGTATATCCCGGCACCGGCCACGGCTTCCTGAAGCCTGGTCGGCAAGGGTCGGATGGGCCGCAGGTGGAGAAGGCCTGGAACAGGATTCTGGAGTTTTATCGGGCAAGGCTGGGGAAGTAAAAGCGTTGGCGGGAACAGAAATTTATATCCCGCTCACGCCTTCTTGTTTTCCCGCTCACCGCTTACGCTTTGACCATGCTTCCCCTTCTCATGCTGCTTCAAGCGTCGCCGCCTGCCGCAGGCGCCGACACGACTCGTCCGCCGCACAACGCGCTGCACTACGACATCACCCTCGTCCCCAGCGATACCGGCACCCACGTGCTCGGCGAGGTGCAGACCACCTGGCGACTGGGCTCGACCAACCCGGTCTCGATGCAGCTGGACTCGTCCATGCGGGTCATTCGCGTGCTGGTCGACGGCAAGCCCAACACCCGGATCTCCCGCACCATGTACGCCCGGTCCCCGACCGAAATCGACGTGCCGCATCAGAAGCAGCCCGGTGATACGCTCAGCACCAGGGTGCGCTACCGTGGCTTCACTCGGGATGGACTGATCATTGGCAAAAACCAGTATGGCGACCGGACCGTATTCGCCGACAACTGGCCCGACCGGGCTCACCTGTGGCTGGCGTCTGACGATCGGCCAGGCGACAAGGCGACTGTCGCATTCCATGTGCAGGCCCCCATCGACAGACAGGTGATCGCCAACGGCGTGCTGGAGAAGATCGACACCCTGCCATACGGCCACGTGGTCTGGCACTACCGGCTGGATACGCCGATCCCGGTCTACAACATGGTGGTCGGCGTCGGACGGCTGGCGCGGACCGCGCTCCCGGATGCCGCCTGCGCCGTGAAATGCGTTCCGCTCTCCGTCTGGAGCTATCCCCAGGACTCGGCCTACGCGGCCGGCACCGCGTTCCAGCGGGCGGGGCAGATAGTGGATTACTTCAGCAGGCTGATCGGCCCGTTTCCTTATCCCGCCCTGGCGCACGTCGAGTCGAGCACCCGGTTCGGCGGGATGGAAAACGCCACTGCCATTTTCTACGACCAGAAGCTCTACCGCGCAAAGAAACTGGACGAGCCGCTGGTGGCGCATGAGACGGCGCACCAGTGGTTCGGCGATGCGGTCACGCCGCGGGAGTGGCCCCACCTCTGGCTGTCGGAGGGGTTTGCCACCTACCTCGCCGCACTGTGGATAGATCACGCCGACGGTGATAGCGCCTTCCGCGCGACGATGAAGAAGGCGGCGGATGAGGTGCTCTCTTCGCAGGCAAGCGAGCGGCCTGTGGTGGATACCGCCCAGAGAGACCTGATGGCGCTGCTCAACACCAATAGCTACCAGAAGGGCGGGTGGGTGTTGCACCAGCTCCGCGGCATGATGGGAGACTCCGCCTTCTACGCGGGCCTTCGCCGCTACTACACGACCTATCGGGACAGCACCGCACTTTCGAGCGACTTCGCGCGCGTGATGTCCGAGGCAGCGGGGAAGGACCTCGACTGGTACTTCCGCCAGGCGCTCACCCAGCCCGGCTATCCCGTGCTCGACATCCGCTGGCATCACAAGGGAAAGAAGCTGACTCTGGATATCGGGCAGACCCAGAAGGCGGAGTGGGGCAGCTATCGGATTCCCAACCTCGAGCTCCGGGTGGATGGACAGCTCGTGCGGGTGGAGGTGGAGGGGTCGAAGACGCACAAGGTGATCGAGGGGATCGGTCACCGACCGAAGAAGGTCGAAGTCGATCCCAACGGATGGTGGCTTCTTAAAAGCAACAGTGAGCGGTGAGCGGTAAGTGACGGGCAAGAGCGTCATTCCGAGCGGAGCGGGCCTATTCAACTGCCCGCTCGTACGACGCTGGTCGCTGCGCTCAGAATGACAACCCATGTTCACCGTTCACCGCTCACTGTTCACGCTTTTTCTGGTCGCCTGCGACCCCACCCTCCCCCCTCTCCGGGGCCAGATGGAAGTCGGAAAGGACCCATACGCCGTGTTCGTGGGCGGCGAGGGCCCCAACTCTGACCTGTACGCCGTGCGGCCCGATGGTGGGCCACCGGTTCGGATCACCTTCACCAATGTGGCCGAGCTGGCGCCGGCGCTCTCACCCGATGGTGGAGGGTTGGCGTTCCTCCGGGGTGCATCGCTGCGCGACTCCACTCCTGCCTCGATCTGGGTGATGAACCTGCTGAGCGGCGGCGAACGGGAGCTGGTGCTGCCCAACGGCGCCGGACGGCCGATCGGTGTAGGGTGGGAGCCCGGCGGCAAGGCGTTGATCGTCTCGGCCTCGAAGGGCCTTTATCGGTTCCAGACGCCCCCTGCTGACCCTGACCCTCGCCCGGTACCGGCGGCGGAGCGGGTACGCGCCGAGTCGACCCTGGCCGTGTTGTTGGGCGACCCGGTGTTTACCCGGGTGGTGCCTTGCAAGGCTCGGAGAGACCTGTGTGTCGTGGGAGCTACCGGCAGGCCCGGGCTCCTTGCCCAGGCGGTGCGGGATCCAGTCAGATGGGGCGGGGATTCGGTTGCCTTCTTCGTGGGAGATCGGCTCCAGGTCCGTCCGCTTGGGCCCGGTCGTCCTCGCATCCTCATGATGTCCAAGACGCCGGAGCGGCCGCGGGGAATGACGTTTTTTCCGGGAACGCGGGAGAAGTGAGAAGTAAGAGGTGAGAAGTAAGAAGGAAGAAGTACTCAGGTTGTGCGAAGGTGATTAATGAGGCCGCGAGCAGCCGCTGACATTGGCGGCAGCGCTTACGTGTGGACCAGTAGCCAGGAGACTCCTATGATCACGCATGGCAGACCATGCGCAGCCCACCCCAGAGGTGGGTAACCCCAGACACTCAGGGGAAACCCTAATCCGCTTCCCCGGCCTTCTCACCTCTCACTTCTCACTTCTCACTCTGTCCGACTAGCTTCCGGGACTTTTCTCCTTTCCTTTTCCCGGATTGCGGTAATGAAACTGCTGGTACTCGGTGCCGGACTGCAGGGTTGCGCCTGCGCCTACGATCTCCTCCAAAACCCCGCCGTCAACCAGGTTACCCTGGCCGATCTCAAGCCCGAAAAGCTGCCCAAGTTTCTCGCGGGCGATTGGAAGGGCCGGCTGCGCACCTTACGCCTGGACGTCACCGACTCCCCCGCGGTTCACGCGGCGTTCGACGGCCAGGCAGCGGTGATGAGCGCCATTCCCTACTACTACAACGAGCCCATGGCCAAAGCCGCGGTCGAGTGCGGCTGCCACTTCTCCGACCTCGGCGGCAACACCGACATCGTGCTGGAGCAGAAGAAGTTGCACGACCGGGCCCTGAAGAAAGGGATCTCGGTGATCCCCGATTGCGGTTTGGCGCCCGGCATGGTCAACATCCTGGCGGCGGAGGGGATCAGGCGGCTGGACCGGGCCGAGAAGGTGAAGATCTTCGTTGGCGGACTGCCGCAGGCTCCCCAGCCGCCGCTCAATTACCAGCTCGTGTATTCGCTCGAGGGTGCCCTCGACTATTACACCACGCCCTCCTGGGTGCTCCGGGGTGGCAAGCCGGTGCAGGTTGATGCCCTGAGCGAGGTGGAGCCGGTCGAGTTCCCCTCACCGGTGGGCACGCTGGAGGCGTTTCACACCGGCGGTGGCATCAGCACGCTGCCGTTCGCGTATAAGGGCAAAATCGACGTCATGGAGTACAAGACGCTCCGCTATCCGGGCCACGTCGCGATCATGCATCCGATCCGTGAGCTGGGGCTGTTGGGAAACGAGCCCATCGAGGTGAAGGGCAAGAAGGTGGTGCCCCGAGATCTGTTCATCGCGGCCGTGCAGCCCAAGCTTCACAAGCCGGATGGCCGCGACCTCGTTGCGCTCCAGGTTCAGGTGGCCGGCCAGAAGGGTGGGAAGCCGGCGCGGGTCACCTTCCGCCTGATTGACTACTACGACGTCAAGCACGGGATCAGTGCAATGATGCGAACCACCGGCTATTCGCTTTCCATTACCGGGCAGATGCAGGTCGACGGGCGGGTCAAGGCCAAGGGGGTTTTCACCCCGGACGAAGCGATCCCCTTTGGGGATTACGTGACCGAACTGGCTAAGCGCGGTGTCAAGATCGAGGAGATCTGAAGGCAGCGGGGCAGCGGCAACGAGGAACTTCTGCGCTCGTGAAGGTGTTGTTCTGGTGTTGCGTTATCGGAGACTGAATGTTGGACTTCAAGGCATTGTGGGACAAAGCGCTGCCGTTCGAGCCGTTCGTCGCCTCGTGCAAGGCCGAGCACTGCGGACTCTGGCAGGGGATGTATAATTTGGCGCGGATTCCGGATTGGGCTTTGGCGGCCGTGCCGCCCGGAACCAACCGCAAGCTGCTGGTGATCGCGGAGGACTGGTGTGGCGATGCGTCCAACACCGTGCCGATCATTGCCAAGCTGGTGGATCTGGCGCCGGACCTCGAGCTACGGGTGATTCCGCGGGACGAGAATCCCGAGCTGATGGACCAGTATCTGACCAACGGGACACGCTCGATCCCGATCGTGATCGCGCTCGACGACGGGCTTCGGGAGGTCGGACACTGGGGACCACGGCCTGCCCAGCTCCAGGCGTGGGTCATGGCCAATCGTGGCACCATCCCGAAGGCGGAGCTTTATCCTCAGGTGCGCAAGTGGTACGCGCGGGATCGTGGGGAGACGACGCTCAGAGAGGTACTGGAGGCCGCGGGATTGGCGTGGCAAAGGTGGCCTGAAGGCGGGGAAGCGGGTAGGCGGGTAAGGGAAACCAGGAGGCAAAAGGGGCCGAACCGTTCATTGGGTTCAGGCCCCTTGCTTGCTCAGGGCGAGAATAGTACTGTCCCGCTTCCCCGCTCGTCAAAACATCCACCCGGTCCCCACCGAGGGATTGAACCCGTCCGGACCCCCACCGAAGTTGAAGGTGAGGATCGACGAGCGCAGGATCCGCAGGCCTATACCGCCACCGCCGCCGACCTTCACCCCCTCGGTCGTGATCCTGAAGTTCTCCTGCTCGAACACCCGGCCGGCGTCGAGGAAGGCGAGCAGCGTGATAGCCCCCAGGTCACCGAACGACAGCAGGTCATGGCGGACCTCGAGATTGCCCATCAACACGCCCGTGCCGGTGAAGCGCCCGGTGTCGAAGCTGCGGTGGGAATACTGCCCGCCCAGCACCGGTACCTGATTCTCCCACGTCGGCAGGTAGAGTCGCGCGTTGAGCGTGGGCTCGCCGCCTATACCCGACGCCGCCAGCCGGGCAGCGACCGTGGTGCCCTCACGCAGTGGGAGATAGCCGCGAAGCACGGTGTAGAGCCGGGTATAGCCATCGCCCCCGCTCCCCACCTCCGCGCCCCCCTCGAGCAAGATTCCTTTGCGAGTGTTGAACTCGTTGTCCCTGGTGTCGTACACCAGCGCGACTCGCCCGGAGACGTCGGACTCCTTCAGCTCGGGACCGAAGTCCGTTTTGAACAGGGATGGTTCCGGGAGGCTGGTGAAGCGGGTCCATTCCACGTTGGCGAGCAGCGCGGCCTGCAGCGGCCCCCGTAGCCGGCGAGTGACCTCCACCTTGCCTCCGTAGCGGGCCCGCCGGACCCGGTAGAGAAACGGTTGCTCTGGGGTGACCAGGTTATCGTCCTTGACCGTCTCGTTGCCGAACCCAAAGTATCCAAAGCGCACTTCCCGCACCGCCGCTGCCAGCGTGCTGAGCCGCCAATCCTTCCAGAGTTGGGGTGCGCGGAACCTGGCTATCACGTGCCGGCCACCGCGTGTGGTGATCCCGGCCTCGGCTGTGAATGCTGCGTTGGTGGTGACTCGGGCCTCGTACTCGGCCGGCTGGAAGTGGTGGACCTTGAAGACCAGCACCGGACCATCGTTGGTGCCGCCGGTGACGTAGGGGAAGTAGCTGGTCCTCCACGGCGTCTTCTGCGTTGCCCCCTCGGAAGCAGCGATGGTGTCGGCGGCAGACTCCGCGTCGCTCACCGTGTCAGCCGGCTCGGGGCCTTCGGGGACCTGCCCCTTCAGCTGCGCGGCCCAGAGCAGAGCGGGGAGGAGTAGCGAGATCAGCCGCATCAGGCCCGCTTCTCGAAGAGATACGCGGTATCGCGCAACGCGCCGTCCTTGCCGTCGTGCGCGGCGTAGCTGGCGGGGTAGAGCGAGCCGGAGCCGAATTCGCCCCGTTTGTTCACGGCGTAGAAGGACAGGTTGAACGTCGGCCGGCCCGCCTTGAGAAGACGTGGCGGGGTGAGGCGCACCACACGCTTCAGCGTCTCCAGGCAGGCGTCGGTCGGCTTCAGCCCTCGCCGCATGCCTTCGACCGTCAGAAATCCACCGCAGACCATGATGTTCGCTTCGCCCCGTCCGGTGGACCCGGCAGCGCCCACATCGTTGTCGGTGTATTGCCCCGCACCTACGATCGGCGAATCACCCGCACGTCCGGGAATTTTCCACGCCAGCCCGCTGGTGGTCGTGATGGACGAGACGTCGCCCTTTGCGTTTACCAGGTTGAGATTGATGGTGCCGGTGGGCCGTGACGACGAGCGGCTCGTTTTCCGGCACGTTGAGCCAGTCGTCGTCCGGGCCCCGATTGGCCCGCCAGGTGAGCCAGAGCTGCCGGGACTCGGGGGTCAGCAGATCCTCCTCCTTGAAGCCATAGGAGAGCGCGAACCGTTTGGCTCCCTCACCGACCAGGAGGATGTGATCGGTGTACTTGAGCACCAGCCTGGCGACCTCGCTCGGCGTCTTGATCCCCTCGAGAGCGGCAACCGCCCCTGCCCGCCTGGTCGGGCCGTGCATGCAGGAGGCGTCCAGCTGGACGACGCCATCCTCGTTGGGGAGGCCGCCGTAGCCCACCGAGTTGTCGTTCGGATCGAGCTCCTGAATCTTGACGCCCTCCACTGCTGCGTCGAGGGTGTCGGTTCCCCCGAGCACGAGCTCCATGGCGCGGTTCACCGCACGGAGGCCGTTGCTGGAGCTCACTGCGGCTGGCCGGCTTGCCCCGCGACTGAGAATCATGGAGGAGGTCGAGGGCAGCGCAACCGCGGCTGCCGCCAGGCCGCTCGTGCCCAGGAAGGTGCGGCGGGAAACCGGCAGTGCCATGAGGAAAGCCTCCACTCCGCTGTTAGGGCGCCGGCGGCGCCTCGGGGATTTAGGCCCCGCCCGAAGCGAAAGTCAACCGAGCGGCCTGACCCTTCGCTTGCACGGTCCCTGCAGGCTCCCTAATCTTTGAGGCTTGAGACTCCTTTCTCCATTTCGCTCGGCGATCAAACGGGCCACTCGGATCGATCGGGCCGACCGTTGGACGGAAGAGCCATTCGGCCTCGTCCGACTGGTGGTCGGGACCATCGCGCTGGTGGGGACCCTGATCGCAATTCTTCTGGCGCTCACCGGCGCGGACCCCAGGGCCTTGCAGCTCGTCGGCGCGCTCTGGGCGATTTACGGTCTTACCGTCGGTTTCCTCTCCGGGATTCTAGAGCCGGTCATCGACGGATTCTTTCACCTGGTCTCCAATGTCGGGATCGTGCGGGTGGGCGGCGGCTTCTCCGCCATCGAAACTCTAGCGGCCAGAGGGCATCTCCAGGCGGCCGCGGAAGCGTATGCAGAGCGGGCCCGGGACAAGCCTCAGCGGGTGGACGCCACGCTCAGGCGCGCTGCCCTCCTCTCCGGTTCGCTCGGCCAGCCGGAGACCGCAGCCATCGAGCTCGACAATCTACGGGCCGGTGACCCCCTGCGGCCGCGTGACGAATTCCGCATCGGCCTGGCTCTGGTCGAGCTCTACGAACATGACCTGAAGGATCCGGGCCGAGCCATGGCGGAGCTCCGCAGACTGATCGACCGCTATCCCACTGCCCAGGGCGCCCGCCGGCTCCGTGTGGCGCTCGCCAGCCTCAAGGCGGAACGTTTCGCTGGCGGCGAACCGCCCTCCTGAATGGCATCTCGCCGGCGGCTCGATCCAGAAATCTTCAATCTGCCTGTCGCGAAGATGCGGGCGGGCTACTATTCCGACAAATACTTCGTGCGGGCTCGTGAGATCCTGCTCGCCGACGGATATCGCCCCCGCGTTACCATGCAGGTCTTCGGTAAGACCCACGCTTTCCTCGGGGGAGTGGACGAGGCCATCGCGATCCTGAAGCTCTGCGCCATCGAATGGCCCGGGCTCGAGGTCCTCGCCCTGTACGATGGTGACGAGATCGAGCCGTGGGAGACGGTGATGCTGATCGAAGGACCCTACGACGCCTTTGCCCATCTGGAGACGCTCTATCTCGGCGTGCTGGCCCGCCGCACCCGCGTCGCCACCAACACCCGGCGGGTAGTCGAGGCAGCCTGCCCCGAAAGAGGTGATGTTCTTCCCCGCCCGTCACGACCACTGGCTGGTGCAGACCGGCGACGGCTACGCGGCCCATGTCGCCGGCGCTATCGGCGTCTCGACCGACGCCCAGGCCTCCTGGTGGGGGAGCGAGGGGATTGGGACCGTGCCGCACGCGCTCATTTCGGCCTATGGTGGGGATACCGTGCTCGCTACCCGCAAGTTCGCCGAGCAAATCGGGCCGGGTGTGAAGCTGATCAGCCTGGTCGACTTCGACAACGACTGCGTGAATACCTCGCTCCGGGTGGCCGAGGCGCTGGGTGACCGGCTGTACGGAGTCCGGCTCGATACCAGCGAGATGCTGGTGGACCGCTCACTGTTCGATCAAATGGGGCACTTCAAGCCCACCGGGGTCAATCCGCAGCTGGTGTGGAACGTCCGCCGGGCACTCGATGCCGCCGGCTTCAACCGGGTGCGGATATCGTCTCGGGTGGTTTTACGGTAGACAAGATCCGGGACTTCGAGCGGCAGGGTGTACCGGTCGATGGGTACGGTGTGGGATCGTCGCTCTTCCAGGGCCGGTTCGACTTCACCGCCGATGTGGTGCTGCGAGATGGGAAGCCGGCGGCGAAGGTGGGGAGGGAGTACAGGCCGAATCCGAGGCTGCAGAGGGTAGATTAAAACAAGAGGCCGTCCGATTTCTCGCTGCGCTCGAAATGACAACCTGTCTAGCTTGGAATTCATATGGCGAAACTGATCTTCTGGGACGTCGATACCCTCTACGACTTCATGAAGTCCGATGGCAAGCTCTACGTGACCGGCAGCGAAGACATCATTCCCGCGGTCAAAGCGCTCACCGACTTCGCTCACTCAAACCGCATACCCATCGTCGCCTCGGCGGACAAACATGAGCTGTCCGATCTCGAGATCAGCGATACGCCGGACTGGAAATCCACCTTCCCTCCGCACTGCATGCGGGGAACTCCGGGCCAGCTCAAGATCGAGGAGAGCCAGCTGCAGAACCCCCTGGTGATCGAGCCTGAGCTGCAGGATCCTGGCTCGCTGACCAGGCAGGTATTGGCCCACCGGGGCGACTTCCTGTTGAACAAACGCGCAGTTGACGTCTTCACTAACGCGAACGTCCCCACCCTGCTGCGGGCATTGGAACCTCAGGCGATCGTCCTGTACGGAGTGGCAACCGACTTCTGCAACCGCTACGCCGTGGAAGGCCTCTTGCGTGCCCTGCCACAGGTCGAGCTGTACCTCGTCAGCGACGCCGTCCGTGCCATCGTTCCAGAAGAAGGCGAGCGGCTGATCGCCGGTTGGAGGGAGCGGGGTGTTCGCATGGTTACAGTGCGTCAGATTGTGGAAGAAAATGTGCTCGACCGGCACCTTCCCGGTCGTCCGGTGGCTCCGGCGAGCTGATTCGGCGACAGTAGGGTGTGATCCACCGCACAGCACCTATCCCTAGCGCTTCTATCTTGGCCACAGTGGAAGTGCGGATGGACGGCGACCTGCGAGACGTCCGAATCAAGCCCTGAGTCCCCTGCTCTGTGGCCGGATGAGCTGTCTAACCCAGTGCTTTCGCTGCTTTCTCCCCTAGAATCCCTTCTCCTTTCATCTCGCCGGGAACGGGCTTAATCGCCCGTTCCACCCACCTTTTTCGTGAAGGCTATGAACCATTAGCTATGCGCAATGGGCTACTCCGCTCACCGATCAGCCCATAGCCCATGGCTCATAGCCCAAAGCGTCCACCACCTGTGACCCATCCCACAGCAACCGACTGCCCCGGATCCATTATTGCCTCGTCTATGCCTTCGCAGGCCGCCGGCAGATCCGTTGCCGTGATCCCGCGATGGCACCCGACTCCACTCAAGCGGGAGATCATGATCATGCCACGAGGCGACAAGTTCGTCCTACACCAATAGACAAAAACGGAAAGCCGAGCACATCGAGGAGGGATATGAGAAGCGCGGTGTGTCTCGCCGCGAGGCGGAGCGGCGTGCCTGGGCAACCGTGAACAAGGAAGAGGGTGGCGGCAAGCAGAGCGGGTCCGGACGGGGAAAGAAGAGCACCAGGAGCTCCTCTCGGAAAGGCGGTCGAAAAGGTGGCGCCGCCTCAGCGTCGCGATCCAAGGCGGCCCGCTCGGCCTCCGCGCGGAAGGGTGCAGCGACGCGGCGGCGGCGAGCCTCTGCCAGCAGGTCGAGCTCGAGCCGGAAGAGCACCGGAAGCCGCAGCAGGAAGAGCACCAGCAGCCGTAGCCGAAAGCGCAGCAGACGCTAGAGCACGCACGAGAAGGGCTGGTTGTCTATGGCGGTGGCGCTCTTCCTGGCCACCGCCACTGCTTTCAGTACCGCCGTTGTCGCCCCGGGCCGGGACGTGCTGAGGGGCGGGCCACCGGAAGTCTGCTCCGGCGGCACGCCCCTCATGCCCTGCGATGAAAACTCTGGCTTAATCGCTGGCCTTGCCTCCGAGCGCGAACGAGACGCCAACAGAGGTCACGAGGTCATTCTGGAACTCATTGCCGCCGCCGAAGTCCCCATTGTAGAGGTAGTCCTCAATATCGAGGCGGAAGCCTACTCGGCTGTCTTCACCGCCGCCGAAGCGGAACCCGAGGCCGACCGTGGCGCCCAGGTCGGTGCTGCTCTGATCATCGTCAAATGTGTTGCGGCCGCGGGTGAGAAGTGAGCCGCCGCCGCCGACAAACACTCCCACCTTGCTCGTCACCGGTGTCAATGCCAGCAGGAGCCGAGCATTCGCCAGGAGCAGGTTGGTGTTGGTCTCGTTGACGGTTTCTCCCGCGACCTTGGCCGGCGCATACCCACCGGTCACCTCAAAACCCAAGTGCCCGGTACCCCAGAACGTGAGGCGAGCGCCGCCGATCACGCTCACATCTCGGCTGAAGTCGTCGGTGAGGGTAGAGAACGAGTTACTGGTGGGAATGTAGGCCCCGGCCCAGGGCGTCAGCTCCACCCCACCCTGTGCGGCTGCGGGCGTTGCGGCAGCGGATCCAACAATTGCCGCGACGACCAGACCCGAGATCGTGGTAAGGAATTTATTGATCAGCATACACACTCCCGTGATTGACAGTGTTTTAGCAACTGAACCCGGCGCGGATAGTGTGCGCCCTCGAGCGGGACCGGTTCTCCCGGCCAAAGCAAGGGTCGCTCATTTCGATTCGGGGCGCTGTGAAGCCGGCGCGGTTGGGAGTGTGAACCCCGTCACGACTGGCGGGTGAGCAGGGCAGGTGAATTACGGGGCCGAGCTGGGGGGCAAACGAAAGGGCGACTCCCCTAAGCGAAGCCGCCCCCTCGGTTTGTGAGCTAGCAGTTACTTACTTGCCCATCTGCCCCAGGCCGAGGAGCGGAATGCCTATGCCCACGGAGAGGTGTATGTCGTTTTGGGTCTTCTTCTCATCATTCGGCCCAAAGCCCGGAATCTCGGCCTTCGGCTTATAGATGTAGTCTTCCGCGCTGAGCTGGAGGTGGAGCAGGCTGCCGACGCGGAACCGAGCCGACGCGCCCAGCGTGCCGCCGATGTCGGTCTTGTTCGCCACGCCGGAGTAGAACTCGCCGCTGCGATTGATGACGCCGACACCACCGGTCACCACGAACGCAACCGGGCTGGTATACGGCACCAGCTGGTAGCTGATCCGACCGCTGCCGGTGAAGATGTTCGCATCCGCGGTCTGACCGGCGGTACCAGTGGGGGTGAACTTCAGATCGCTGGGAGCGTACGCTCCGGTGAATTCGAGCCCCAACCGCTGACCCAGACCGATCCCTAGCCGGCCACCAAGGGTGAGGCTGATCTCCTGTTTGAATTCATCTCCATTTGCGGCCTTCACCAACTCGGTGGTGGGAACGTAGACGCCGATGTTGGGAGCGAAGCTGATGCGTTGGGCGGCCAGCGGATTTGCTCCGGCCATGAGAACGCCGCTCACCAGCGAGATGCGAGCTACCCACGCCATGCTACGCATTGTGCCTCCGTTTTGGGAATGACGAGGGAAGGGTGCGATCCTAGAGCTTCAGCTTGACATCGATATCGACCAGAACTGACGGCTCAGCCTCTTCGAAGACGACGCGCTGATCCACGGTGCGGATCACCATTCGGTGAACCGGCGGCTTGCCCTTCCCGCGCCACTTTTTTCCGAGGCGGTAGTACACCACGCGGGTTGGCCCGACCTGCTCGACCCGCATGACTTCATACCCCCGGCCGACCAGTACGGTGCGGGTCACGCTGATCGCGCGTTCGCTGGAAACGACGTAATGCTGCTTTCCCTTGTGCTTCTCTTTGCCCTGGGCGTGTGCCGGCGCAGCGGCCAGACCGAGCACGGCGGCGATCGTGAACCCCGACCAGAGCAGCTGGCGAGCGCGCACTGGACCTCCTTCGGATGGCAAGATGGAAACGGCGTCCTAGAGTCCTGGCAGTGACTATGCGGAGGCTATGCCAAGGTGCTCAGCCGAAGGACAATTGTTAAACCATTGATGTGCAAGGTGATACGGTACTTCGTGGCGGGACGGAACAGGAGTGGATGTGGGAAATTGAAGCGGTCCGGGCGCTCTGCGAGGTGGCTATTCCTCTCGGCGGACCTCCCCTGCCGGCTTATCCTCCCGTAAGCCGAGGAAGCGCGGATGGCGTAGCAGCCCCGCCGAAGTCCATTCGGAAAATCCGATCTCGGCTACCAGCTTGGGCCTCACCCACTGAATATCGCCCCTTGGAACGGGCCCTTCCGAGAAGGGAGATGTGGCGCGATGGAGCGGTGCCAGCCGTTCATGGAGGAGCTCGAGCGTCCGGCGGTCGTAGCCGGTGCCAACCTTGCCCGCGTAGCGCAGAGCCTGCCCTGAGCCCTGCGAAGGGTCGTAATGGCCCACCAGTAGCGCCCCCAGCCGTTCGCGCGTGCCCTGGGGAGCGGTGTAGCCGCCGATGACGAGCTCCTGCCGGCGGACGCACTTGATCTTGAGCCAATCGGCGGATCGTGCGCTCAGGTAGCGCGAGTCCGCCCGCTTGGCGATGATGCCCTCCTCTCCCTTGGCGCAAGCCTTCCGCAGCATCGCCGCGGCTCCCGTAGTGCTGAATGGCGTGAACCGTATTGGATCGGCGTACCGGACGATGTCTTTGAGTACCGCCTTGCGTTCCAGGAACGGAAGGCCGGTGAGATCGATGCCGTCGTAGTACATACAGTCGAAGAGGTACAGATGCACCGCCACCTGGCTCCGCCGGGCCCTCATCGGATCCCGCAGCTGCATGCGCTGCTGCAGTCTGGCAAAGCTGGTGATGCCTCGCTCCGGGTCGAAAGCCACGATCTCGCCATCGAGCACCGCATCGCCACGCACCGCCTCGCTCAAGGCCTCCACCAGCTCGGGATAGGCATCGTTGAGGAGCTTCCGATTGCGCGAGTAGATGCGTACGGTCCCGCCGCTCACGTAGATCAGCGCTCGCACGCCGTCCAGCTTGGGCTCGTAGACCCAGGTTCCTTCGGTGGGCAGTTGGTCGGTGAGCGTTGCCAGCATGGGAGGAATCCAGGCAGGCACCGGAACACGTCGCAACCGGTCCGGTGGACTCTTGGTGGGGACCTTCAAGGCACGCGTCATCCGGCCGAGTGTTTCTCCAGCAGCTCAGCCAGGTCCATCGCCCTCGGCATCTCCATTTCCCTCCGATCGGTCCTCGGAGCAGAGTTCCTGGGACGTCAGCGCGGAAGTCGCTCTCCAAGGCAGGGAAGAACCGCCGGCACTTTTCCACAGCGTGCCGGTGTCGTCCACAGAATTATCAACTTAACCTGTTGATAACTAACAACTTACGAAATCCGATTATTGGTCGTCGGAGGGGAGGTTGCTGTGGGATGAATCACACCGAATGCTTCAGGGCTTCGGCGTCTTGCTCTCTGGCGCTGGGGTGCCGCTGACGGTGCGGAGGATCCGTTTCATGGCCTTCTGGCCGGTAGAGTCTACCAGCTTGGATGTGACCGGCACCGGGGCCACGGGTACACTGGCCGACAGGTCGCCTGCGGCTGGCGCGGGTTGAATCTCAGGAACCGTGGAGTCGATGGCCGGCACGGGAATAGCCGCCCGGGGCGCAGGCTTGATTGCCGCAGGCTTCGCGGCCACCAGTGTCCGCTTCGGAGCTCGCTTGATGGACGATGCCGCCTTACGAGGAAGCGGGATAGTCTGGAGCGCCGGCAAGACGCCGGCTACGGTGCGAGGGCTGTCTTCCTTCATCGCCTCGAGGGGAATTTGGATCAGCCGTCTCGGGTTGCGAATCTGTGCCGCGAACTCGGAACTCGGGCTCGATGCGGCAGACACCAACAGGTGACCGCAGGCTGCGAGCACCGCCGCCGCGAGCGCGATGCGCATCGAACGTCCGGGCTTCCGCCGTTTGCGGGAGCCCTTTACTCGAGCCGGGGTCAATGGGGCTGGCTCGACGACTCGTGACGGTTCTGTCCGGCGTGGCTCCGGAGTGCGGGCCGGCTGCACTACGCGGGGCGGCTGCACTACGCGTCGCGGCTGCTGGAGCGCGTCGTGGCTCTGGAGCGCGTCGTGGCTCTGGAGCCGGGGTGCCGAGCGTGATTTGAGGCTCCCGAGCGAGAGACTTCAAGGGTGCCGGATCCAGAACGAGAAACTTCAAGCGGTGCCTGGATCGAGGCTGGCCTGGCTGGTGGCGAGACCGGCCTGGACGCCGGGGTCGATACTGGCTTGGCTGGTGGCGGCGATATCGGCCTGGGTGCCGGCCAGGCGGCCAGCGCCGCCTGGGTGGCGGCTTCTGAGGAGGACGACAGCGCCGCCGGGGGGGATGCCTGCGCCTCGCCAAGTTTCAACAAGGAAAGCGGCGTCACTGGCGGCCCGGCCACCAGGTCCGCCTGGGTGAGCGGCATCGAGACGGCAATCTTGTAATGGGGATGAAACTGAATCGGCAGCCACTTGTTGCTGGCGTTGTGGTAGATGCGGGCGCGGGACGTCACGACATTGCGTCGGATCGCCACGGCCAGCTCTTCGATGGTCCGGAATGCAGTCTCTTCGCCGGGGGAGAGCTCGATTCGATACATGCACACCTCAAGCTGCGATGAAGGTTCACCAGAGGTGCTGAGGACGTAATACGCATGCGAATTTCGTGCGCGGGAGCTATGCATTTGCGTGCATGTCGGCGTGGCAGCCGATAATCGCTGCAAAGCTTGTGAGTGGGTAAAGGAGTCCGCAAATGTCTCGGCGGAATCGTCTCGCGAACCGACACTTACGAACCGCTCCAAATGTCCTGCGGAGTGCTCCTTTCTGCAGCTTGCCCGGACGGCAGAGCGGCTGAACCTTTAGAGGGCAATCCGACACTTTTTGAGCTCTGGTAGATTGCGAGGAAAGCTGCCTGGAACGAGACCGGAACCTGGTGTGGATGAGCGGGACCCGACGGGTTTCGTGCTCCGGGCAGAGCGTGTATCCAAGCGTTACGGGCCGGTTCTGGCGCTCGATGCAGTGTCGATGGGCGTGCGGCGCGCAGAGTGTGTGGCACTGATAGGCGAAAGCGGCTCGGGCAAAACCACGCTCCTCCGGTGCTTCAATCGATTGGTCGACCCAGACGACGGCCGGGTTCTGGTGGACGGCGTCGACGCCGCTGAACTCGATCCGATCGCGCTCCGTCGGCGAATCGGTTACGTGCCGCAGGATGGCGGGCTGCTGCCGCACTGGCGAGTCGGGCGCAACGTCGAGCTGGTTCCCTGGCTGCGCCGGATGCCGAACAGCAACGAGCTGGCTGGACGCGCACTGGCCCTGGTTGGGCTCGAGCCGGCGGTCTTTGCCGATCGCTGGCCTCGAGAGCTTTCCGGCGGGCAGCGCCAGCGCGTCGCAGTGGCACGCGCGCTTGCGGCCAGCCCGGACGTCATTCTGCTCGACGAGCCATTCGGGGCCCTGGACGCGATTACCCGAGCGGATCTCCAGGTGGCCTTCGACGGAATTCGGCGGGAGCTGAAAATATCCGCCGTGCTGGTCACTCATGACCTGAATGAGGCCTTTCTGCTCGCCGACCGCATCGTAGTGCTGCGCCAGGGCCGGGTAGAGCAGGAGGCGAGTCCCACCGAGCTTCGCGAGGCTCCTTCCACGGAGTATGTGCGCCAGCTGTTGCTGCGGGCACGAGTGCTGGCCGCGTGAACAAGCTCGCCGCGTTACGGGGAGGGCTGGCCTTGCTCGCGGGGGTCTTCACCCTTACGGCGGCTCAGAGCCCTTCGGTACGGCGGATCGTCGTTGCTTCGAAGCCATTCGGAGAGTCGTTCCTTCTGGCGGAGATGTTCGCGCAGTTGCTCGAGGCCAGGCACTTCACGGTAGATCGGCGGCTCGGGCTCGGGGCCACCGAGATCGCATTCAGGGCCCTTCGAACCAACGCCATCGATGTTTATCCTGAATACACCGGGACGGGACTACTGGCGATACTGGGCGAGCGTCCCAGCTCAGATCCGCGCCAGGTTTTTCGCCAGGTGGCTCGCGAGTTCCGCGAGCGTTACGGCGTGCGATGGCTTCCTCCGCTCGGCTTTCAAAACACCTATGCCATAGCCGTGCGGCGTGAGACGGCTCAGAGACTGAGCCTTGCCACCCTGAGCGACCTGGCCCGGGTATCACGAACCCTGAGTGCCGGGCTGACGCCCGACTTCATCGGCCGAGCCGACGGTCTGCCAGGGCTGGAGAAGGCCTATGGCGTTCGCTTCGGCTCGGTGCGCGCCCTCTTGGCCGCGGTAAAATACCAGGCCCTTGCCGCTGGCGAGGTCGACGTGATCGATGGCTACTCCACCGATGGATTCATCGCTCGCTACGATCTCGTGGTGCTGGAGGACGATCAGCACTTCTTCCCACCTTACGAGGCCGCCGCACTGGTCAGTCCTGCTTTTCAGGGTGACTCGCCGGCTGCGGTGGCCGCCCTGACCGAGCTGAGTGGACTGCTCACCGAGACGGACATGCGGCGACTCAACCGGCGGATCGAGGTGGATGGCATCCCCGTTCCCCGGGTGGCAGCCGCCGCGCTGCTGAATCTGGGACTGACTCGAGGCGCGCCGGTCGAGTCCAGGGCGATAAAGGACGCTTCGGGCACAGGAGTCTTCCCCTATCTCTGGAGTCAGCGCAGCACAATCATGAGTCTGACTCTTCGACACCTTCTTCTGGTGGCCGTCTCCCTGGCCGGCGCCATTGCGGTCGCGCTGCCACTAGGGCTGGCACTGGAGCGGAGCCGCCGCGCGGCGGAATCCGTGATCCGGGGCGTAGGACTGCTGCAAACCCTTCCCAGCATTGCCCTGCTCGCGTTCATGATTCCGCTCCTTGGCATCGGGGTGGTACCCGCACTGGTAGCGCTATTCCTTTATTCTCTCTACCCGATTCTGCGCAACACCTACACCGGTGTGAGAGACGCGGCGCCGGAGGCGGTTGGGGCGGCGTGGGCCCTGGGCATGACACCGGGGCAGGTCCTGCGTTACGTTCGGCTGCCACTCGCGGCGCCGGTCATCATGGCCGGTATCCGCACCGCCGCCGTGATCAACGTCGGCACGGCGACTCTCGCTGCCTTCATTGGAGCGGGCGGCCTTGGAGATCCCATCGCCGCGGGGCTGGCGCTGTCGGACACGCGGATGATCCTGTCCGGCGCTCTACCCGCCGCTCTGCTGGCGTTGCTGGTGGATGCCGTGCTCGGCGCCTCTGAGCGCGTTGTGACGCCAGGCCGATAATGTCCTCATTCACTCAGGTTGCGTGACCCGGTGCGACTCCATCCTTTTGACGCTGTTCGCCCCAAATCCGAGCTGGCACCGCAGGTGGCCGCCGTCCCTTACGACGTGGTGAACCGGGACGAGGCCTGTGAGCTGGCGCAGGGGAATCCCTACAGCTTCCTCCACGTCGGGCGGGCAGACATCGATCTCCCGGCAGACGTCGATCCACACGACCCGCGAATCTATCGCACGGCGCGCGAGGCACTCGACCGCTTTGTCGCTGAGGGCGTGCTGGTACGTGAAGGGGCACCGGCGCTGTACCTCTACCGCCAGATCATGAGCGGCCGGGCCCAGACCGGCGTGGTCGGCTGCGTACACATCGACGACTACGAGCAGGATGTCATTCGCAAGCACGAGAAGACCCGCCAGGACAAAGAGGACGACCGGACCAGACACGTGCTCACGCTCGAAGCCCATGCCGAGCCCGTGTTCCTGACGTATCGCGGCCGTCCCGCGATCGACGTACTCTCCCAAGCGGTGCTGTCCACAGAGCCGGTCTATGATTTCACGGCGCCAGACGGGGTTCGCCATACCGTCTGGCGGATCTCCGATCCGGCGTCATGGCAGGAGGCGTTCCGGGAGGTGCCGCACGCCTACGTCGCCGATGGTCATCACCGCTCTGCGAGTGCCTGGCGGGCGGGGAAGGAGAGGCGAGCCGCCAACCCGGGGCATCGGGGCCACGAGGAGTACAACTGGTTTCTCGCGGTGCTGTTTCCCGCCGACCAGCTCACCATCATGCCCTACAATCGAGTAGTCCGGGATCTTGGCGGTAAGTCACCGGCGGAGGTGCTCCTGGCGCTGCGTCTGGTGGGCCGGGTCTCGCCCGCAGACCATCCTCGCCCGCCCCGGCCGGGGACCTTCTGCGTGTATCTGGCCCATGCCTGGTATCGGGTCGAGCTCGATGAGGAGAGGATCGACCGCCGGGATCCAATCGGATCACTGGATGTGTCGCTGCTGCAGGATCAGGTGCTTGGACCCATCCTCGGCGTGGGCGACCCACGCACCGACAAGCGGCTCGATTTTGTGGGCGGCATCCGGGGCACGGTGGAGCTCGAGCGCCGGGTGAATTCGGGTGAGATGGCCATCGCGTTTTCGTTGTACCCGACCACCGTGGATCAGCTGATGGCGGTGTCGGACGCCGGTGCCGTCATGCCCCCCAAGAGCACCTGGTTCGAGCCCAAGCTGCGGAGTGGGCTGTTTGTGCATACGTTTTAGGCAGTCGCCAGTCGCCAGTCATCAGTCGTGAGGTACGAGTCTATGGTGACAGAAGCGCTCCCTCGACCACGAGTCTTAGGCGATATCACCCGCTCGAGGCTGGTTACTCTGTAGCTGGCGACTGGCGACTGGCAGACTTCTGACATTCCGGAGCATCAATGAAGGTTTTGGTAGCAGACAAATTCGAAAAGGTCGGAATCGACGGGCTCAAGGATCTCGGTTGCACTGTTGTGTCGGAGCCCGACGTGAAGGCTGAGGCCCTTCCGGCGCTGGTTCGGCAGATCGATCCGCACATTCTGATCGTCCGCAGCAAGAAGGTGAACGGCGACACCCTTCGGGCCGGCACCGCGCTGACCCTGGTCATCCGCGCCGGCGCCGGAATCGACACCATCGATGTCGCGGCTGCATCAGATCTCGGCGTCTTCGTCTCCAACTGCCCGGGCAAGAACTCGATCGCGGTGGCGGAACTGGTGATGGGCCTGCTGCTCGCGTGCGACCGGCGTATTCCGGACCAGGTGGCGGAGCTGCGCCAGGGAAAATGGAACAAGGCTGCCTATTCCAAGGGTCGCGGTCTCTATGGCCGAACGCTTGGAATCGTCGGGCTGGGTCAGATCGGCCGGGAGGTAGCGGTGCGCGCTCGTGCCTTCGGCATGCGGGTCGTGGCCTGGTCGCGTAGCCTGACGCACGAGGAGGCGGACCGTCTCGGGATCGCCTATGCCCTGACGCCGCTCGATGTGGCGCGGGACGCTGACGCGATCACCATTAACGTGGCCGCCAATGCCGAGACCAGGCACCTGGTGAACGCGGAGTTCCTGGCGGTCATGAAGCCGGGAGCCTACCTGCTGAACACCTCGCGCGGATCAGTGGTCGACGAAGCGGCGCTCCAGCAGGCGGTCCGCGACAAAGGAATCCGCGCCGGCCTCGACGTCTTCCAGAATGAACCGGCGGGCGGCACGGGGGAGTTCTCCAACCCGGTGGTCCAGAGCCCCGGGGTGTACGGAACTCACCACGTCGGTGCCTCGACCGATCAGGCCCAGGTGGCCATCGCGCACGAGGTAATCCGCATCGTACAATCGTTTCAGGCCACCGGTGAGGTTCCCAATGTCGTAAACCGCCTGGCCAAGAGCTCGGCCACGCACGTGCTCACCATCCGGCACCGAAACCGCCCCGGTGTGCTCGCTCACGTCTTCGGCGTTCTGGCTGGGGCGTCGATCAACGTTGAAGAGGTGGAGAACATCATCTATCACGGGGCCCAGGCTACCTTGGCACGGATCCACCTCGACGGACAGCCCGAGGAAACCGCGCTGAAGCGCATCAGAGAGGGCAATACCGACATCATCAGTGCGGAGTTGAGCGAGCTCGACGGGCGGGCCCGCAACGGCAAGTAGCATCGAGCAACAAGCCCAGAGAAGACCATCAGCACCTTGTTCATCCGTGGCTCTATCTTTTGTGCTGATTATTCCTGACTCTAGCCCTCAACCGCTGGATCCATATGCCCGACCGCATTCACAACTTCAGCGCTGGCCCTGCCGTTCTACCCGAGCCCGTTCTAAGGAAGGCGCAGGAAGCCATCTGGAACGTGGCAGGCAGTGGAATCGGGATCATGGAACACAGCCACCGCGGGAAGGTGTTCGACCGGATCATCAACGAAGCCGAGCAGGCCTGCCGTGATCTGGCGGGGATTCCCGACAACTACCGGGTGCTGTTTCTCCAGGGCGGTGCCTCGCTCCAGTTCTCGATGATCCCGATGAACCTGTTGCCCGCCGACCGCACCGCCGACTATCTGGTGACGGGTGTCTGGTCGCAGAAAGCGCTCAAGGAGGCCAAACTGCTAGGCAAGGTCCACATCGCGGCCACCAGCGAGGCCACCCAGTTCGACCGGATCCCCAAACCGGACGAGATCCGCTTTTCAGCCGACCCGGCCTACGTCCATCTCACTACCAACAACACGATTTACGGTACCCAATGGACCAGCGAGCCCGCGGTGCCGCCGGATGCTCCCCTGGTAGCGGATACGTCCAGCGACATGTACAGCCGTCCGATCGACGTCCGGAAGTACGGGCTGATCTACGCGGGGGCCCAGAAAAACCTGGGGCCGTCTGGAGTCGTCCTGGTCATAATGCGTGACGACCTCATCGAGCGAGGGCCCAAGACTCTACCCACGATGCTGCAATACCGGACCCATGCGGCGGAGAGGTCACTCTACAACACGGCACCGACGTTCGCGATCTACGTGATGGGCGAGGTCTTCAAGTGGATTCAGTCCCAGGGCGGACTCGCGGCCATGGCCGATCGTAACGAGGCCAAGGCGCGCACTCTCTACGACTACCTCGATGCCAGTGATTTCTTTCGGACCACTGTCCAGCCGGACAGCCGGTCCCGGATGAACGTCTGCTTCCGGGCACCCACCGAGGAGCTGGAGGAGAAGTTCGTAAAGGAAGCCGCCAAGCGCGGTTTGGACGGGCTCAAGGGTCACCGCTCGGCCGGGGGAATGCGAGCCAGCATATACAACGCGTGCCCCCCGGCGTCGGTGGAGGCACTGGTGGCGTTCATGAAGGAGTTCGAGCGAGCCAATCGCGCAACCGCCACGAGAAGCTGAGCCGCCATGCGGCACATCGTATCCGCGGTTCTGCTTCTCTCCGCGCCACCGACGAAGGCCGCCGATTCTGTCGTGGCCTTCGTGAACGTCACCGTGATCCCGATGGATCGGGAGCGGACGCTCCCGCGGCAGACGGTGGTGGTTCGGGGCGACCGGATCGTGGCGATGGGGCCGAGCGATCGGGTAAAGGTGCCGGCCGGGGGCGTGAAGGTGGACGGGCGGGGCAAGTTCCTGATTCCAGGTCTGGCGGAGATGCATGCGCATATCCCGGGCGGTGAGACCCCGGACAGCGTAGTCGAGCGAGTGTTGTTTCTCTATGTGTCCGGTGGAATAACCACGATACGCGGAATGCTGGGGCATCCGCGTCATCTGGATCTTCGAGCTCGCGCAGCTCGAAATGAGCTGCTCAGCCCCACGATCTATACTTCGGGGCCTTCGCTCAACGGGAACAGCGTGCCGACGCCCGGGGCGGCAGCCAGGATCGTGGCCGAGCAGAAGGCGGCCGGGTACGACTTCCTCAAGATCCACCCCGGCATCGCCGGCGAGGTGTTCGACACGCTGGCGGCCACCGCTCAACGGGTCGGCATCCGGTTTGCCGGTCACGTACCCCTGGAGGTCGGCCTCGCGCGAGCACTCGAGACCGGCTATGCGACCATCGACCACCTCGATGGTTACGTCGAAGCGATGGTGCGTGCGGGATCGCCGGTCACGGCGGCTGAGTCGGAGTTCTTCGGGCTCAATCTCGGCGAGTACCTCGACGAATCGAAGCTGCCCGAATTGGTCGAGGCTACCCGGAACGCCCGGGTGTGGAACGTCCCGACTCAGATGCTGTTAGAGAACCTGATGCCGGGAGAGACCGTTGAGGCGCTCGAGCGGCGACCAGAAATGCGGTACGTCCCACCCGGCAGCCTCCCCAAGTGGGCCGAGACGAAGAACTCCCTCTTGAGGGAGACCGGGTCGTCGGTGGAATCGGCCCGCCGGGCGATGCAGGTCCGACGGAAGCTGATCAAGGCGCTGCACGTGGGCGGGGCCGGGCTGCTGCTCGGGTCCGACGCGCCGCAGATCTACAACGTGCCCGGCTTTTCGATCCACCGGGAGCTCGCGGCACTCGTGGCGGCAGGTCTCACTCCTTACCAGGCGCTGGAGACAGGAACCCGGAACGTGGCAGTGTTCTTCGGTACGCTGCCCACGATCCGGGACGATTGGAGTGGGCCAGCGAGCCGACCTGGTTCTGCTCGAGGCCAACCCCCTCATCGACGTGGGGAACACCACCCGGCGGGCAGGGGTCATGCTTCGGGGAAGGTGGTTGCCGAAGGCGGAGATCGACACCCGCCTGGCGGCGATAGCCAGGTCAGTAGGAAACTGATCAGCCCGCGTTGATTGCCCGGATCAGCTCATCGTTGGTGGGATAGCGCTTCAGGTCGGTCAGCAGGTCGCTCATCGCGTTCATCGGGGTCATTCCCGCGATTCGTTGACGTAGAGCTCTGGATGCTGTGAGTGCCTCATCCGAAAGCAGCAGCTCCTCGCGCCGGGTGGCACTGGCCACGAGATCGATGGCCGGAAAGATCCGCCGCTCCGCCAGCTCCCGGCTCAGCACCAGCTCGCTGTTCCCCGTGCCTTTGAACTCCTCGAAAATCACCTGATCCATCTTGCTGCCGGTGTCTACCAGGGCGGTAGCGATGATGGTAAGCGAGCCGCCGCTCTGCGATGGGTCGATCCGACGGGCGCTGCCCAGAAAGCGCTTTGGCTTCTCGAGCGACTGCGCATCCAGCCCGCCTGACAGGGTACGGCCGGTGCCCTTTTCGACAGTGTTGTAGGCACGAGCCAGGCGGGTGAGAGAATCGACGATCAACACCACGTCATCACCCATCTCGACCCGGCGGCGGGCGCGCTCGAGCGTCAGCTCTGCCACCGCGACATGGCGCTGGGCGGGGTTGTCGAAGCTCGAGGCGATGACCTCGCCCACGCCGGCGGCCTCCATCTCGAAGACCTCCTCGGGGCGTTCGTCCACCAGCAGGATGAAGAGGTCGGCGTTGGGGTAATTGGCGCTCACCCCCTGGGCAATGGACTGCAACACCATCGTCTTGCCGGCCTTGGCCGAGGCGACGATGAGCGCCCGCTGGCCCTTGCCCATAGGGCAGAGCAGGTCGATGACCCGGTTGGTGTAGTCGGGTTGCCCCCCGGGTTTTCCAGTGGCCTCGAGCCGGAGCTGCTCGTTGGGATGCACCGCGCCCAGACTGCTGAACTCGGGCCGCTCCCGCAGGACCTCGGGTGGCTTCCCCTGGACCGTAGTGATGGTTTCGAGCGACGCGCTCTTGCCCTTGGCTGCCGCCCGCACCGAGCCCGCGATCTCGTCGCCGGTCCGAAGCCCGAACTGGCGGATGAGTCGTTCTCCGACATGAACGTCGGCATGGGTAGGGAGATAACTCGCTTCACGCCGGCGGAGGAAACCGCTCCCCCGGCCTGCGACCTCGAGAACGCCAAGCATCAGGTGGTCGCCGAGGCCACAGAGCTTTTGATGCGGTGCAGGATGGCCGTGAGTCCCTGGGTTCGGGTCATACCAAGTGTTTCGCTGAGGCCGAGCTGGTCGAGCAGGTCAATCGGAATACGAGCGACAGCGGCCGGCGTCTCACCATCGAGGGTCCTGGCCAGCAGAGAGATGAATCCGCGTACGGTAGGCGACTCCCGCGGCACGTCGGCATGAATGTGCACCCGACCGCCGTCCACCTCGACCCAGAGGAAAACCGGGGTTTGGCACTCTTCCACCCGATTATGTCCCAGCTGCTTCTCGGCTTCGAATCGTTCCGGGAGTGGTGCCAGCTTCTTCGAGTAGTCCAGCAGGGTTTCGAGCCGGGTGTTGCGGTCGGCCGCCTGAAAGCGTGGGATAAGGGTTTCCAGGGTCGGCATGGCTCAGACGCTCAGATTCGGGACCTGCTAGGAAAGTGGCACAACCGAGGGCTAGAGGCTATCCCCTGCCATATGTGATGGAACTTACGTCCCCACCAGGACGTTACACCCCATTGTACAGGCTCATGCTTAAACCTCGCGGAGCCGCCCAATCCGCCATATCATAGGAATAGATCCCTGCCGGCACGTGGTCGGCACGGTAGGACTGGAGATTCCATGTCGACGATAGCTATCCAGAGCCGGGTAGACCCCCGCGCCATAGCCGGGCAGCTTCTCGAGGCCAGAGACAGGACGTTCTTGCTGACCAGCCCGCTGACGGATGAAGAGCTTCGCGCCCAGCACGATCCCTTGATGAGCCCTATCCTCTGGGACCTCGGGCACATAGCCCACTTCGAGGAGCTGTGGCTCACCCGCAACTTGGAGGGGCCCGTCGAGTTCGTCGAGATGCCGGGCCTCTTCAATCCCTTCGAGCACCCCCGCAGCGAGCGAGGCGCTCTTCGCCTGCCGGGTATGGCCGAATGCCGGGGGATCATGGACGAGATCCGGGGCAGGGTGCTTGGCCGGCTGGCGATCAATGACTTCGACCCGGCCAACCCGCTGCTGCGTGACGGGTACGTCTACAACATGGTCCTTCAGCACGAGTACCAGCACAACGAGACCATTCTTCAGACACTGCAGCTGAAGCGCGGGCGGCCTTATTCGCCGGTAGCGCGCTTCGATGCGCCTGTTGCTGACTCGGCATCCAGGGTGGCCGACCGCGGGAGGATGCTCCGATTCCCCGGGGGAGCGGTCGAGATCGGCACCGACGATCGAGCAGCCGCCTACGACAACGAGCGCGACCGCCACATCGCGGAGCTCGCGCCGTTCTGGATCGATCAGAATCCGGTAACGAATGGCGACTTCGTGATCTTCATCGCTGCCGGCGGCTACTCGGTACGGGAGTATTGGTCGGATGCTGGATGGAAATGGGTCACCGAATCGGGGATGCAGGCTCCGATGTACTGGAGTTGGGTAGAGGGCTCGTGGGTGACCCGCTCGATGGACCAGACCGGCCCGGTGCACGCGTCGCATCCCGTCTGTCACGTGTCGTACTACGAGGCGGAGGCGTTTGCCCGATTTGCCGGGAAGCGGCTTCCGACCGAGCTCGAGTGGGAAGCGGCCGCCTCCTGGGACTCCTCGTCCGGCACCAAGCGCAGCTATCCCTGGGGCCAGCAGCCGCCATCCAAGGAGCTGGCCAACGTGGACCAGCTGTCATTCGGAACCCGGGCGGTAGGAAGTTATCCCCGAAACGTGTCGCCACTGGGCTGCTACGGCATGATCGGCGACGTCTGGGAGTGGACAACGCAGCGATCTTCGTCCCTACCCAGGCTTCCACAGCTTTCCCTATCCGGAATACTCGGAAGCCTTCTTCGGGCCCGAGTACAAGGTGCTCCGTGGCGGCTCCTGGGCTACTCGCCCCGGCGCCATTCGCAACACCTTCCGCAACTGGGATTACCCCATCCGCCGCCAGATCTTCAGCGGCTTTCGGTGCGCCCGCGATGACTGAACCCAGGATCTCCGGGAAGTGGGCCCGGACCACGGCGCCGGCGTACCGCCAGGCCAATCCCCGCATGCTCGCAGAGGTGGCGGCAGGCTTGTCGGCTCCACAGAAGGAGCTTCCGCCGAAGTACTTCTATGACCATCGCGGTTCGGAGCTGTTCGAAGAGATCACCCGGTTACCCGAGTACTACCCCACCCGTACCGAGCGGGCCCTGCTTACCGCCTGGATGCCGACGCTCATTCCTCAGCTGGGCACGCGGGCCCTGGTCGAGCTCGGTGCGGGGAGCGCGGAAAAGAGCCGGATCATCATCAGCGCGATGCAGGCTGCCGGCACTGCGAATCGGTACGTGCCGATCGACGTCAGCGCCAGCTTCCTGAACCAGACGGCCGCCCAGCTTCGACAGGAGTATCCCGGCCTGGCTGTCGAACCTTTGGTGGCGGACATCTCCGAGGACTTCGAACCACCACGCGGGCTGCCTCATCCAGCCCTGTACGCGTTCCTGGGCGGCACCATCGGAAACTTCTACCCGCCGGCGGCTATCCGGCTCCTGAGCCGGTTGCGGCAGGCGATGGAGGGGGAGGACCGATTTCTTCTGGGAGTGGACCTGCGCAAGGATGTGAACAGGATTGAAGCCGCCTACAACGATTCTCAGGGGATCACCGCCGAGTTCAACCGGAACATGCTCCTGGTGCTCAACCATGAGCTGGGCGCCAACTTCGATCCGGCCGCATTCGAGCACTGGGCTTTCTATGAAAGGGTTACCCACCGGATCGAGATGCATCTCGTTTCGACTCTGGAGCAGGAGGTCCGGATTCCGGGCATCGGGCTGGTCCCGTTTGCTGAAGGCGAATCGATTCGGACAGAGATCAGCTGCAAGTACGATCGCACCAGTGTAGCCGAGCTGTTGTCTCGCCGCGGGGCTTCGGATCGAGACCTGGAGACCGGATCCGGAAGCCCTCTTCGCCCTGGTGGTCGGAGCCGTCGTATGACCACGCTGACGCCGGCGGCGCTTGCGGCCGACCTTGCCGAGCGCGTCTTCGCGGGACCGATCGCCGGCTCGCTGACGCCGCGTCGTATCGGTGCCGAAGTGGAGTTCATTCCGGTGGAGTCCCTCACCGGACTGCGTTGTAGCCTCGAGGGTGACGGAGCCATCTCCACCCTGCCCTTTCTCCGGCGCTACGGTGGCAGGCAAGGCTGGCGGGAGAGTTGTACCTCGAAAGGCACTCCCTGCTTCACCCTCCCCGTTGGGGGAACACTGACGTTCGAGCCTGGGGGGCAGCTCGAGTACAGCTCGCCCGCGTGTCGCTCAGCCACATCGCTGCTCACCCTGCTACGCACCGTAGTCCTGCCTTTGCGTGCTGCCGCGGCTGGAGAGGGCATCGACTTGCTGGCCGTTGGAATCGATCCGCTGAACACCGCGGAACGGGCGCCGATGCTGATCCACGCCAAGCGGTATCAGCGTATGGCCGAGTATCTCGGCCGCCTGGGACCGTCCGGAGCCCGGATGATGAGGCAGACCGCGGCCTTTCAGGTTAGCCTCGATTTCGATGACGAGCCCTGGCTGCGCTGGCGGGTGCTCAACGCGGCCGCGCCTTACGTCGTCGCCATATTCGCCAACTCTCCGATTTATGCGGGTGAACCCACCGGACATCAGAGTGCGCGGGCCGACGCCTGGCGTAACCTCGACCCGGTCCGCACCGGGATCCCTTTCGACGAGCGTGCTCCCGTCCAGGCGTATCTCGAGTTTGCGCTGACTGCTCCCGCCATCCTGTTTCCGACGCTGGACGGGGAACACCTGCCGTTCAGAGAGTGGCTCACCCGCGCCAAACCCACCGCGGAGGAGTGGCATGACCACCTCAGCACGCTCTTCCCCGAAGTGCGCCCTCGCGGCCATCTCGAGCTCAGGTCGGCGGATGCGATTGCTCCCGAGTGGTATGCCGCCCCGCTCGCCCTGACGGCGGGTATCCTCTACGATTCCCGCGCCCTGCGTGCCGCTGCCGACCTGCTGCCTCTCCCGGATCTTGGACTCCTCGAGCGAGCTGGACGCCTGGGGCTCCACGATCCCGCAATCGCGCGAACCGCTGCGGACCTCTTTGATCTCGCGCTGACGGGATGCACCGGTCTCGGTCCCCGCTACTTCCATCCTTCTGATATCGAACAGGCACGCGCCTACTTCGACCGCTATACCAGGCGGGCCCGCGCACCGGCCGATGACGTCTTACAGGACGCCATTGCCGCTTAGGTGAGCTCACTTCCGGGGACCTCCATGCACGCCATCCGAGTCCACCAAACCGGAGGCCCCGAAGTCCTGCGCTATGAGAGCATCGAGCGTCCGTCGCCCGGCCCGGGACAGGCGCTGGCCAGGATCGATGCCGCAGGGGTGAACTTCGTCGAGGTGTATCAGCGCACCGGCCTCTACAAGGCTCCCCTGCCGTTCATTCCTGGCTCCGAGGCCGGCGGCACGGTCGTCGAGGTGGGCACTGGCGTCACCGCGGTGAGAGTGGGCGACCGGGTAGCCTCACAGAGCTTTGCTGGCTCCTATGCCGAATTTTCGCTGGCCCCGGCAGAACGGCTGGTAAAGCTGCCGGATGGCGTGAGTACCCGGCTCGGTGCCGCGGTCATGCTGCAGGGCATGACGGCCCACTATCTGGCCTGCTCCACGTTCCCGCTCGCTTCCGGACACACCTGCCTGGTGCATGCGGCCGCTGGTGGGGTAGGCTTGCTGCTTTGTCAGATAGCCCGCCGTCGCGGAGCCCGGGTGATCGGCACCGTTTCCACCGAAGAGAAGGCCAGCGTGGCCCGTGAGGCCGGGGCACACGAAGTGATTCTCTACACTCAACAGGACTTTCAAGCCGAGACGATGAGGTTGACCGGCCAGGGTGGGGTAGATGTCGTGTACGACTCCGTGGGTCGAACGACATTCGCCAAGGGGCTCGATTGCCTGGCTCCGAGAGGGATGATGGTGCTCTATGGCCAGTCCAGCGGACCTGTAGGACCCTTCGATCCGCAGATCCTCAACCAGAAGGGATCGCTCTTTCTCACCCGCCCGAGCCTGGGCCATTACGTGGCAACCAGGGCCGAGCTGCTCGAGCGAGCGTCGGCGGTGCTTGGATGGGTGGCCGATGGCTCCCTTAAGGTGCGGGTCGGTCGCGAGTTTCCGCTGGCCGCGGCGCCGGAGGCCCATAGAGAGCTCGAGGGCCGCAAGACCATCGGCAAGGTGCTTTTGATCCCGTGAGCGGGCCGCTCCCCGCGGTCGTCTCCACCGAGTGGCTGGCCTCCAACCTGGGCCGGCCTGGTCTGCGTGTTCTCGATGGCTCCTGGTACCTGCCTGACAGCGGACGCGATCCCGCCAAGGAATACTCGGCCGGCCACATTCCAGGCGCCCTCTTCTTTGATCTCGATGCGACGAGCGATCGGTCGGTCTCTCTGCCGCACATGCTGCCGCCGCCGGCAACATTCGCGGAGGCGATGAGCGGCGCTCGGCCTCAGCGATTCAGACGATCTCGTGGTCTACGATGGATCGGGCGTAAACCTCAGCGCGCCGCGGGTCTGGTGGACGTTCCGCACGTTCGGGCACGATCGAGTGTCCGTCCTGGATGGCGGCATAGGCAAATGGCGCCGAGAGCACCGCCCCATCGAGCAGGGCGTCGTCACCCTTCCCCCGGTCGCTTCACAGCCCGGCTAAATCGCGCCGCCGTTCGGGACCTGGCGTCGGTTCGCGCCAACATTCCTCGACGCCTGGAGCAGTTGGTCGACACACGGTCCGCCGGCCGGTTTGCGGGACTGGAGCCGGAACCCCGTCACGGACTTCGAGGCGGCCATGTCCCGGGAAGCGTGAACCTTCCGTTCACCGATCTGGTGCGCCCTGACGGCACGATGTTGCCGCCGGACGAGCTGCGCCGCCGGTTGGTGGAGGCCGGCATCGATCTCTCCAGGCCGGTTGTCGCCACTTGCGGCTCCGGCACCAGCGCCTGCGCCCTCGTCCTGGGCCTTCACCTGATTGGGCACACGCAAAGCGCCGTGTACGACGGTGCGTGGGCCGAATGGGGCGGACGGGCGGACACTCCCATCGAATCGAAACTCACGTGAGAGTGACAATGACCGTGGCCTCCAAGAGACCTTCGCGTCAGAACGTCAATCTCGGCGTCGGCTGCATCATCCTTTTCCTGCTCCCGTTTGCCGCGGTTGGGGCGGTCACGGCGGTGATGGCCGTGCAGCGTGCGGCCGCAAGGAACTGGACCGAAGCGCTTTTCTTTGCCCTCTTCGGAGTGACGTTCGGTGGCGTCGGGTTTGGCGGCATTACCGCCGCCCTGGCTGGGCGGCGAAAGCTCAAGGAGCAGGCGGCGCTTGAAGCGAGTCACCCTGATTCACCCTGGCTGTGGCGATCGGACTGGGCGTCCGGACGGATCGTCGATTCCGGCCGCACCACCATGTTCACCGCCTGGGTCTTCGCCGCCTTCTGGAATCTGATCAGCTTCCCGGCCGGCTTCCTCGGAGTGCGCGCTGCCATTCAGGAGGGGAAGCCTGCCGCTTTCATCGCCCTGCTCTTCCCGCTGGTTGGCGTCGGGCTGCTGGTCTGGGCGGTGCGCTTGACCCTGCGCTATCGCAAGTACGGCGTGTCCCGGCTCGAGCTTTCCACCATTCCCGGCGTCATCGGCCGCACCGCGACCGGTATGGTGCGGGCGCCCGCCAGGATGCAACCGACCGATGGATTCCGGGTCACGCTGAGCTGTGTACGCCGGGTGACGACAGGAGGTGAGGACAAGTCGACTTCGGAGAGCATCCTCTGGCAGGATGAGCGGCGGGTCATGGGCGAGCCGACCCGGACCGCCGCCGCAATGGAAACCCACATTCCCGTCGCCTTCCGGCTTCCAGCCGATGCCCAGCCCTGCGACGACACCGATTCGAACAATCGGGTTCTCTGGCGGCTTCAGCTCTCGGCCGTGGTGCCGGGTGTCGACTATGAGGCTCAATTCGAGGTGCCGGTATTCCGGACCTCAGCCAGCGATCAGCCGCTTTCAGCGGAAGAGGAGCGGATCACCCAGGATCCGCTCGCCGGAACCGGATATCAGCAGCCCGCCGACTCGCGCATCGTGCTCACTTCAAACCGCCGCGGCACCGAGGTCCTGTTCCCCGCTGCCAGGAATCCGGGTGCAGCAACCAGCCTCACCGTCTTCCTCCTGCTCTGGATCGGCTGCATCGCGCTTCAGATGTATTTCCGCGCGCCGCTCGTGTTCCCGATCGTCACCGGGCTCTTTGGCGTGCTCATCCTTATCGGCGTGCTGGACCTTTGGCTCCAGGTCTCGCGGGTGACCGCGGACGCCGGGACTCTCACTTGGGCAGTCGGGTACCTCTCCCCCGGACGGGAGCGCACGCTGCATGCGTCTGAAATTGCCGATGTAATTGCCTCGATCGGAATGCAGGCCGGCACAACGGTGTACTACGATGTCGTCGTCGTCCGGAAGAACGGGAAGAAAATCAGGGTGGGCCGCTCACTGCGGGACAGGCGAGAGGCCGAGTGGCTGGCGGGGAGGATAAGGAAGGCGTCTGGGCTGAAAGGTTTGGCATGCTGAGCGGAGCGATGGAGCCGATCTGCGGTAGCTCCATAGCTCGCTCAGACTCACATGCGCCTCACCGCGCCGGCGGCGCGAGATTCCCGCAGGCCACGATCGTCTTCATGTTCTGGGCCGATGCGTGCACGTTGACGAAGTACTCGCCCGTCTTCGGTGTCGGGACAGAGAGCTCGGCTTTCGAGCTGGCGCGTCCGTCGTCTCCCACCTTGAGTGGCTTGTAGGCATCCGCTGGACCGAGGATCCCCTGATCCTGCCCGCACCGCCCGCGGTGTACATGCCAGGGATGCAGGCCACCGGGTACCGCGTTAGAAAGGGTCACCGCGGCATCGGTGCGGTCGGCATTCTTTTCATTGGGCCCCATCCACCCAGAGCCCTGAATCGACGAGACACCGGCCAGTTCGGGAGGGCTGGTCAGGGTGCCATTCCAGCGGTTCGCTACGGCTACGGTACCGGGACTCATCTCGACCGCCTTACGGCCGCCACACGCGCTCATGGCGAGAGCTGCGAGAATCAAACTGGCGGCGGTGTGAGCCTTCATAGGGTCCTCCTGGCGCGAGGGGCTGTCGGGCTGCGCGGGGTGCGGAGCCGACCTCCGCGCTATGTGCGGGTATATGCGTGCGTTCAATGCTAGACCGCAGTGATGAGCGACACAAGGTTACTCCGTCGGCCGGACCAGGCGGTCGTAACGGAGCCGCTCCTTCGTCTCCCAGGGACGGTAGCGGTTGGCGAAATCGACCCGGTCGCCCAGTGCCGGATGGCTGCCGCGCCAAAACATGTAGAGGGGTCCAGGGCGGGGAACCGACAGATTCTCCTCCTGGAGCCGAACGAAGGTAGTGGCGGCCGCGCGGTTGTCCCGGGTGAGCTCGAGGGCAAACCGGTCCGCCTCATGCTCCTGGTATCGGCTCAATGCCAGGAGCACCGGCGTCAGCGCCAATGACACGACGCTCCCCAGCAGCAGGAGCAGCGGAAAAGAGGCGACGTCCGAGAGTCGGTCGAACCCGAACCGCCTGGAGAAACGGGTAATCAGTCTGTCGGCGACGCGATGCACCACGTAGAGTGAGACCGTGATCAGCGCCGCCGAGCGAGGATGAATGTCAGGGTGTGCCGGAGGACGAAGTGGCCCATCTCGTGTGCGGTAACGAAGAGGACCTGGTCCGGCTCCAGCCGATCCAGGATCGTGTCCCAGAGCACGATTCGCTTGGTGCTGCCGAGCCCGGTGACGTAGGCATTCACCGTCCTGGTGTCCACGCTCTTGTCCACCTCATAGACCCGGCTTCCTTCAATCCCCGCCCGCCGAGCCAACGACAGGATCTGTGCTTCGAGCGCCTTGTCCTTCATGGGGCCAAAGTCGTTGAAGAGCGGGTCCACCCAGATCGGCGTGATCACCAGCACGAGGGTGGCGATGGGGATACTCGCGAGCCCGGCGTAAAGCCACCACCGTTTCGGGCTCCGGCGCAACAGCAGGTAAGGGATCCACAACACCAGCGACAGTCCCACCCCGCCGACAGCGACGCCTTTCAGCCACTCTCCGAGCCATCTGCCGAAGCTCTGATTGGAGAGCCCGTACGCGTGCTGCCGCAGGTAGCCTTCGTAATAGGCGAGTGGAAGGGTGAGGAGGGCCGTTATCAGGGTGAACAGCAACGCGTACAGTGCTACCATCAGGATCCACCGGCGGCCTAGCCGCTGCGCCAGATGCCGAAGCCGGGCGGACGCCCCGGTGAACAGCAGCAGCGCAGGGATGAGCAGACTCAGACCCGTCGTCACCGCCCAGAGCACGTTGCCGCTTCGATGGTAGCGAACAGCGAGCTCGCTCGGCTCGGGGACGGTAACCGTCTGGGTCGTGTGCGCCGGTGCCGCCGTGTCCGCCTGAAGGATCCTCAGCTGCATCGAGCAATCTCGATTCGGGGATGAATTCCATGTACGCCCATACTGTCGGCTCGCTGCGGTACCATTTCCGTGATCTCCGCACCCTGCTGGCGAAAGCTACGCCGGCGCGGTCGGGTGACGCGCTGGCCGGCCTGGCCGCCGAAAGCGCCGAGGAACGAGTGGCCGCGCAGATGGCTCTGTCCGACCTGCCGCTCCGGACCTTTCTCAGCGAGGCCGTCGTTCCATACGAGGCTGACGACGTGACTCGCCTGATCCTGGACACTCATGACGCGGCGGCCTTCCATCCTATTTCGCACCTCACGGTTGGATCGTTCCGCGAGTGGCTTCTCTCGCACGAGGTCACTTCCGAGGTGCTTGCCCGCGTTGCTCCCGGCATCACTCCCGAGATGGCAGCGGCGGTCTCCAAGCTGATGCGACTCCAGGACCTCGCGCTGGCAGCCCGGAAATGTCGGGTGGTTACCCGGTTTCGCAATACACTGGGGCTTCCCGGGAGACTGTCCACCCGGCTTCAGCCCAACCATCCCACCGACGACCCCCGCGGTATCGGCGTGAGCATCATCGATGGGCTGCTGTACGGGTGCGGCGACGCGGTCATCGGCATCAATCCGGCAACCGACAGCCCACGGACGGTCACGACGCTGCTGGAGATGGTGGATGCGATGCGCCAGCGTTACGCCATCCCGACCCAATCGTGCGTCCTGGCTCACGTGACCACGACGATGCAGGCGATGAATCGCGGCGCTCCGGTGGACCTGGTCTTCCAGTCGATCGGCGGCACCGAGACGGCCAACACCAGCTTCGGAGTCACACTCTCGCTGCTGGCCGAGGCCCGGGACGCGGCGTTGGCGCTGAAACGGGGTACGACCGGTGAAAATGTCATGTACTTCGAGACCGGCCAGGGAAGCGCGCTGTCAGCCGGCGCGCACCACGGGATCGATCAGCAGACCTGTGAGGCGCGGGCCTATGCCGTCGCCCGCCGTTTTCACCCCCTGCTGGTGAACACGGTCGTCGGCTTCATCGGGCCCGAGTACCTTTATGACGGCAAACAGATTCTCCGGGCGGGGCTGGAGGACCACTTCTGCGGCAAGTTGCTGGGTCTCCCGATGGGATGTGATGTTTGCTACACTAACCACGCGGAAGCCGATCAGGATGACATGGATGCGCTGCTCACGGTTCTCGGCGTGGCCGGCTGCACCTACATCATGGGCGTTCCCGGCGCGGATGACGTCATGCTCGGTTATCAAAGCACCTCGTTTCACGACGCGCTCTACTTGCGCGAGGCGCTCGGGCTCCGGCCGGCACCCGAGTTCGAGGCCTGGCTGCAGGCCATGGGGGTCATGGACGAGCAGAGCCGGCTGCTGCCACCCCAAGGAGGGGCGCTCCAGCTGGCAGCGGCGGTAACTCCGGGCCGGTAGAACTTTCAGCTTCAGTTACTCACTCAGAGGTGATCATGCGTGCGCTCTTCGCTCTTCTCGCGCTCTCCGGTGTCGCCGGCATCGCTGTCGGTGTTCTGACCATCATCAGCGGCACCAAGGCCGGCGTACCCTTCGGGTACGAAAACTACGGCGGACCGGGGGCTATTATCGGCGGCCTGGTGCTGCTGGCAGTGAACCTCTATCTAATGTCCGTCTGGGGGAGAATAGAGTCGTCCTCTGGAGCGGTGCACCACGATTGATCCCGGTATCGTTACCTCTCAAGGATTGGAGCCGATCATGCGACCGCAAGCCCTGATTGGGGTTGTACTCCTCGTCCTCGGTGCGTTCGTGATATTCAGAGGCGTGAGCTATCCGGACAGAGAGGAGGTTCTCAGGGTGGGTGATGTGAAGGCTTCCGTAGAATCGAAAAAGGCCGTTCCAACCTGGGCCGGAGGCATTGCGATTGTGGCCGGACTGGTACTCCTGGCCTCCGGCATGAAACGGCGTGCCTGATCCTTCTACCGTGGTGAGCTACCAGCAGATTTATCGCGTGGTCCGGCGCATTCCCAAGGGTCGGGTAGCGACGTACGGACAGGTAGCGAGGCTCGCCGGACTCGCCGGACATGCCCGCCAAGTTGGCTATGCCCTCCACGCTTTGCCCCACAGCACCATCGTGCCATGGCATCGGGTCGTGAATGCAGCCGGACGGATCAGCACCCGCGCGATGCCGGGCGGGGAGCTGGTCCAGCAGCTTTTGCTGGAAAGGGAAGGGATTCGGTTGGATGCAAGGGGGAGGGTTCCGCTCGACCAGCTGGGTTGGCACCCGCGGGTACGCGCCGGGGCTGGATGACGGCTGAGGATGAGCCCGACGCCAGGCTAGCCGCTCCCGATCCTTGGCACCAGCTCCGCGCACTCACCCCTGCTCGCGTTGCCTTGGGACGGGCCGGTGGAAGTCTGCCCACCCGGGCGCAGCTGAACTTCCAGCTGGACCATGCCCGCGCGCGCGATGCCGTGCATGACGCCCTCGACCTCGACGCAGTAGCTCAGGCAGTCCGTCAGGCGGGGTGGGAGTGCTTTGCCGTCAGAAGTGCAGCGGAAGACCGCCTGCGTTATCTCCAGCGTCCCGATCTTGGGCGCCGCCTCGATTCAGGTTCGCACCAACTCATCGGGCAAATGTTGGCGCCTGGCAGCTCCGTTGATGCGGTGTTCGTCCTGGCGGACGGATTGTCTGCCCGCGCGGTGCACCGCCATGCTGTCCCGCTCCTCGCCGAGGTGTGCCCGCGATTGCTCGCCGATGGCTGGCAACTCGCTCCAATTGTGCTGGCGGAGCAGGGGCGCGTCGCACTGGGGGATGAGATTGGAGCCCTGATGGGAGCACGCATGGTCGCGATCCTGATCGGCGAGCGGCCGGGACTCAGCTCGCCCGACAGTCTCGGAGCCTACCTGACTTGGGGGCCGCGGGTCGGAAGGACCGATGCCGATCGGAACTGCATCTCGAACATCCGGCCGGAAGGTCTGCCCTACGGGGCCGCGGCCACCCGGATCCACTACCTCATGAGCGAAGCTCGCCGGCGCCGGTTGTCCGGCGTGGCCCTCAAGGACGAAACCGGAGCTCTCGGCGAATGATCATTCACGTCCTGGGTGTTCCCATGGATCTGGGGTCGGGCCGGCGAGGGGTGGACATGGGCCCTTCGGCCATTCGGATTGCCGGGGTCGCCGATCGGCTGAGGGAACTGGGTCACAAGGTGGTGGATGACGGAAACATCGTCATCAAAAACATGGAGGAGCTCAAGGTCGGGAACGAGCGAGCTCGGTATCTGAGCGAGATTGCCCGGGCATCCGCTCTGCTGGGACGCAAGGTCGAACGCATCATGGAGCGCGGCCACTTCCCCCTGGTGCTGGGAGGGGATCATTCCATCGCGGTGGGAAGCGTCTCCGGCATCGCGGCGTTCTGCCAACGGCAAGGAAAGAAACTCGGCCTCCTGTGGATCGACGCGCACGGCGACATCAACACCCCGGAGACCTCTCCTTCCGGAAACATCCACGGTATGCCATTGGCTGCTCTGCTCGGCTTCGGGGTCAGGGAGCTGACCGAGATCGGAGGCGCTTCTCCCAGGATAGAGGCCCGGAACATTGCCCTCGTCGGCATTCGCAGCCTCGACAGCGGGGAGAAGAGCCGCTTGAAGGAGACCGGGGTTCAGGTTCACACCATGGCGGACATCGACCGACACGGTGCGGATCGCGTCATGAAAAAGGCGCTGGCCCGGGTCACTGACGGAACCGACTACGTCCACGTGAGCTTTGATCTTGACGCCGTCGATCCAACCGTCGCCCCGGGCGTGGGCACGCCGGTAAAGGGTGGCCTCGACTATCGTGAGGCCCACCTGATCATGGAGGTCATCGCCGACGCCGGCGTGATGACGTCACTGGAAATGGTCGAAGTCAATCCCATTCTGGACCAGGGGAACGCCTCGGCGGCTTTCGCCGTCGAGCTGGTTCAGTCGGCATTCGGAAAGAAAATTCTGTAGCCGCCCTGATTGCCAATTCCTCGGGCAGGTGGGTAGAATAGGATCGTCAGCACCCCTGCAGAAGTCCGCCGCGATACCGGCTCCCGTTCATGCCTAGGGGATGAAGATGCTCGAGTTCAGTTACCATCCCCAGCAGATTCTCCCCCAGCTCAAGCGGGGTCGCTGCTCGACCAGCGCCGGCCCCATCGGCAGCCGCCCGCTGGAAGCCAGAGTGAAGCCGGCATGCGTGGCCTTGTATCCGGGAGTGGATCCGGAGCGGTGGCATCTGGTGGTGCAGGAGGGAGAGTACAAGGACGATATGGAAGGACTCTGGATCCAGGTAGCTGAGAGGGTCACCTACGTTCTGGCCCGGCATTTCGATCTACAAGCCCGCCCGGAGGCTCACTAAGCACCGCTACTGCTGGGTAGGTCGCCCCAGCACCTCCCGGACCTTCCTGGTCAGCTGCTCCGCAGTGAACGGCTTCTGAACGAAGGGGTCGTTCGGATCGAGCGCGCCGTCGTCTACCATACGCCGGGCCGGAAATCCCGACATGTAGATCACTCGGACCTGCGGCCAGCAGCGGGAGATCGTTTCTCCAAGCTGGCGTCCCGCTAGTCCGGGCATTGCCAGGTCGGTAAGCACGCCGTCTATCCGATGCGCGGCACGCTGGAGCATCCGGACGGCCTCCTCTCCTCCGCTCGCCTCGAGCACCCTGTACCCCTGCCCAAAGAGGATACGCGCGGCAAGCCGGCGGACCATCTCCTCGTCGTCTACGACAAGCACGGTCTCGCGGGCGGGCTGTGTCATTGCGCACATCTCCGTCGTCGCGAGTGGCAGGTCGAAGTCGTCTTTTCCCGCGCCATGAGACACGCGGGGAGAGTCGGACTTCGCGGCTGCATCCGGGCGTTTTTGAGGAATGGCCGAGCGCTTCGCTACCGTGCGACAAGGTAGCGAAAAAGGTGTCACCGAGCGGGCGAGCTCTCGACGACGCGGCCATGACTCTCCTCACACTCCGCAGCAGGCTACCCCAGAGCGGGGCAACAGGCCCAAAGGCGATAACAATGGGCCCCCAATCGGGGCCTATTATGACGCGATGTTTGCTGGGGGGCGGTGCCGAGTGTCACAGGAGAGAGTGCGATGCAGCTCACGTTCGGTGAAAGCCACGCTCCAGCGCTGCGACATCGAGCGCCGCGGTGGCGAGGTCCGCAGCGAGCAACTCGTACCGGTCGAGTGGCGCGAGCACGGCGATGCTCTTGAGATAACCGCGACAGGTCGAACACACTTCGGCGCGGCGGAAGCTCTCTTCTCCTGCTCCATGGAGGTAGGCTAGCTGTCGGTGATTCGTCTCTCCGCACCACACGCAGCGCAGTCGCTGGAAGGCCCAGGCGGTAAGGCACCGGCCACAGCGTAGCACTCGCTCGTGCTCGGCGCCGCCCGTTGTTCCACCCCCGCGAACTTCGGCCAGCAGCGGAGCCGCTCCACACGCGGGGCAGGTCCCCCGGTGCCAGCGGCTCTTCGCCACGACCTCATGGACAGCTCGCGCTCCTGCTCGAAGTGCGGGGCGCGTCGCATGATCGACGAGGGTGATGACGGCATCGGCTTCGAGGCCGACCCGCTCCGCCAGCGCGCCGACGGCACTCCAGGATCCGGATTGTGCTGCCGCAGCAAGCTCGTTCGCCGCGGTCGCAGGCAGGCTCCTCTCCAGCGTTTTGGGGACAGTCTGCACCTCAGGTGCGGTGCTCGATCCCAGCGCGGTCGCAAGCAGCTCCATGTTCAACAGAAGAGCGGCTCCCGTCAGGAGCGGCTCCCCTTCCAGTGCTGGCAGGCCGCCCTGAAGACGGGCCTCAACGGCGCCGAGGTGCGGCACGCCGGCCGGGAGCGTCGCCTCGGGGAGGGCGGTGGCTAGGGTCCGTAGCATCGCCTCGGCCTCGCTCATCGGTCAGCGGGTGATTTCTCGAACACGCGTCTGCTCGGGTTCGGAGGGTGACTTGGCGGCGGGCGCGGGACCCGGTGGTGGTGGGGGGTGCATGGTCCCTGCCTCGAGCCGCTCGACCGGGGTCGGAGCGCGCCCCGGCCATAGCGTGGTGTCCGCCGCCTTCGGGTCTACGTAAGGCGCCTCGACCAGCCGCCTGTTTCCGGGATCGGCTCCTCGGCCCGCCGTCACGAAGTCGCTCGGCCTCGGGCGAACACGCGCCGACCAGGGCAGGGCCCAGGGTTATGACCACAAGCCCCACCACGAGCTTGGCCCTCAGAGATGCCATGGCTTCACCTGGGGCCATTGTGGTGCCATCACTATGACGAACCGCAATACCAAACCTCCCACCAGGATCAACGCCGCCCGGAGCTGGTGCCGCTCCACGTTTCGCCGCCGGCCGATCAGGTCGAGCACGACCGGAGCGATGAGTCCCAGGAGCACTACGCCGATCCAGAAGAGCACACCGTACCCTCCGGTCACGATCGGCCGCGCGAGTGCGCCGATGGGAACCAGCATCAGCAACAGAAGCACGATCTCGATGGCGACAGCCCAGCGGTCTGCACCCACGAGCTTGGCCACCGTCGGGTCGCGCTGTCCACGACCCCGGCGTAACAGCAGCAGAATCATGAGCGCGTACGAGGTGGACAGCGCCGAGGCGAGGAACAGTCCGCCGAGCGGTACGGCGTTGTGCCACACCGGCGCGACCGTGCCCACCATGAGCACCCCAGTGTAGCCCGCGAGGAAAAGGCCAAAGAAAGCTCCCAGGATCGACCAGGCCACCGCAAACGACCGCGGCACTCGCCGCACGTCGGTCGGCCAGGCTGAGGATCGGCCTCCAGCGCAAGCCTGCCGCTCTCGACCAGCACTCTGACGAACGAGATGAAGGCGAATGTGCCGAAGAGCGGAGAGGACCCAGACGCCGATGGAGATGGGTGACCAGTACTTGAAGATGGGATCCGGGAAGTAGTGCGATTTGATCACCATGTGCCAGAAGCGTTCTGGCCGCCCCAGATCGAGGATCAGGAGTACGGCGCAAATCAGCACCCCGGGGAAGGCGATCGCTGTACCCCAGCCGAACGGCATCGCGATCGCGCGGGTCGCCCATGGCATCCAGGGCGCAGGCGATGGCGTAACACCCGGCAATGAGTCCGCCGATGAAGAAGTACAGTACGACGTACCAGCCCCATCGGGGTGGCAGGGGCACCCCGACTCCGGGTTGATGGGCCACTGGAGCGCCAGCGCAGCGAGCGTTGGGGCGGTCACGGGCGAGCCTGCCCCAGAATCGGCAACGAACGCCGCCGGGTCACCTCATCCTGGTGGACCCGTACGTAGCTCGAGCTCGGTGCGGCGTCCGGGCCGCGGCGTTCACGCTCGCGCATGTGGTCCTCCATGATCTGATGGGTTCCACGCACCGCCTCGATGCCCACCGATGGCGGCGCGGGCGGATCGGGCGGTGCCTCCGCCGGCCACTGCTGGCCGCTCCATCTCGTCCATGCGGTGCTTGCGGAAGCTCGCGACCCCGGTAACCGCCAGCGCCGCCGCGGTCAGCGCGCTCACACCGAAACCCTTCGGCGACGTTGGCCGACGGCAGCTCGGGCTTGGCCGGGCAGGCCGTAGACCTCGGGCTGGTCAACCAGCAGGAAGAAGCAGTTCAGCCCGCCGACGATCTCTTCCTTCCCGTAGACGTACGCGTCTACGCCTTGGGCCCTGAGCTCCGCCACGCGCTGGTCGGCGATGCGCCATCAGCTCGTCCACATCGCCGAAGCGGATCGAGTCGGTGGGGCAGGCCTGGGCGCAGGCCGGCTCCATTCCGTGCTGCAGCCGGTCGTAGCAGAGCGTGCACTTGTGCGCCTTGCCGTCCGTACCCATGTCCACCACGCCGAAGGGGCAGGCGGCGACGCAGGCTCGGCAGCCGTTGCAGGTGTCCTGCTGGATGTAGACCGAGTCGAACTCGGTTCGGATGATGGCGCCGGTGGGGCATACCTCGAGACAGCCCGCGCGCACGCAGTGCTTGCACACGTCCGACATCATCAGCCAGCGCGAGCCCTTGAGGAAACCCGTCCTGGCTGCGATCCTCGGGGAACTGCTCGATGAAACGCACGTGGCGCCAGTCGAGGGCGTTCAGATGCCCGGTGTTGTCGTACGAGTCGCCCGTCAGCTCGGTGTGGCCGCCGTCCACCGCCGGGAGCTGGTTCCACTGATGACAGGCGACCTGGCACGCCTTGCAGCCGATGCAGACCGTGGTGTCGGTGAAGAACCCCTTAGCCATGGTAGACCCCATCGGGCTGGTCGAGCGGGAGATACTGGCCGGGCGAGGATCCGGTACGAGCAGCTCGTTCAGCGACGCCGACCTCTTCGCGAGCTCGATGCCGTAGTCGATGTTGCCTCGGCGGCCTGGCGCTCGCGCCGGCCCACGTGCGGCACCGGCAAGCGCGCCGAGTCGAGCTGCGAGGCCAGCTCCTTCGCCCGGCGGCCGGCCACGATGTGGCACATGAACGCCTTCGCCTCGTGAATAGTGACATTCGGGTCGGCGACGAGGGCTGAAAGGGTGTTGCCGAGTCGCCCGTCGCCACGCCGCGGTATCCCCAATGCCAGGGCATGCCGACCTGGTGCACGGTGCGACCCATGACCTCGAACGGCCGCATCCGCCGGGTGACCAGCGCCTTTGCTTCGATGGCGCCGCGGGGGGTCACGATGGTCGCCCACCCGCGTATTGTCGATCCCGCGCTCCCGCGCCAGCTCGGGCGAGATCTCCACGAACAGTTCGGGCATGAGCGCCGCGAGCCACGGCACCCAGCGGCTCATGGCGCCCCCGGTGTGGTGCTCGGTCAGGCGATAGGTCGAGATCACGATGGGAAGTCGGGGATCGCCCGGGTCGATGTACCGGTTGCCCACGACGTTGAACGTCTTGGCCACCGGGTTCTTCGGATGCGCCGCGGTAGAGCGCGTTCTCGACCGGGCGCCTCCCACGGCTCGTAGTGGGTCGGCAGCGGCCCATCCACCAGGCCGTTGGGCGCAAAAAGCCAGGCCTTGCCGTCAGGCTTCATGATGAACGGCGCGTCGCCGTCAGTGCGCGTCCATGCCGCCCTTGCTCCAGACGCCCTTGTACGCCCGGCGGCTTGGTGGCCTGGAAGTCCGGCACGTCGTATCCGATCCATTGGCGCTGCGCCCGCGTCCCACCAGACGTACTTCTTTCGCTCCGACCACGGCTTGCCCGAAGGGTCGGCGCTCGCGCGGTTGTAGAGGATCCGCCGGTTGGCCGGCCAGGCGAATGCCCAGCCGAGCGACACCCAGTCATCGGCCACCCGCGCCGCCGCCTTGTTGACGCCCTTCCTCCGGGTAGATGCCGGTGTAGATCCACGCCCCGCGGCGGTGGAGCCATCGTCTTTGAGATCGGTGAATGTCTTCACCGGCACCCGGTCGGCCACCGTATAGCCGTTGATCTCCTTGAGAACGCTCTGGGCGACTGGCTCCTCGCCGTGGCCCTTCCTCCTCGAAGTCCCAGGTCGAGCGCGAGGAACGGAGCGTCGTTGGGGTTGGTCGAGCCCGGCGTACAGCTGCTTGAGCCGCTTGCAGAGATGGTGGGTGAACCAGAGGTCGCTGCGGCAATCGCCCGGCGCCTCGATCCCCTTCTCGTGCCACTGCACCAGCCGCTGGGTGTTGGTGAACGAGCCCTCCATCTCCGGCACCGTCGAGCTGGGGAGGAAGAACACCTCGGTCTGGATGGCGCTCGGGTCGGCGACGTCGGGCGCCTTCCAGAACTCGGCCGTCTCGGTCAGGAAGAGGTCGCGCACCACCAGCCACTCGAGCTTGGCCAGGCCGGCGCGCTGGTAGATTGCGTTCTGCCCGCCCACCGCCGGGTTCTGGCCCATTGCCATGAAGCCCTTGACCACGCCCTCGTGCATCGCGATGAACATCGGCATGTGCGAGTGGTCGCCGACATTCTTGGGCAGGAACTGGTAGCCCCACTCGATTCTCGCGCGTCGCCGCGTCGCCATACCAGGCCTTGAGGATCGAGACCATGTATTTGCGGCCGTTGGCCCACCATCCGGTCATCGGCATCTCGTGGTCGACCCACCCGTCGAGCGTGTCGTGCTCGGGGAGCTGCGCCGAGGGCGCCGTCAGGTAGCCCGGCAGGAGGTTGTAGAGCGTGGCAATGTCGGTCGAGCCCTGGATGGTGGCGTGACCCCGCAGGGCCAGGATCCCGCCCCCCGGGCGGCCCATGTTTCCCAGCAGCGCCTGCACGATGCCGGCTGCGCGGATGTATTGCACGCCGACGGTGTGCTGGGTCCAGCCCACGGCGTAGGCGAAGGCTGAGGTCCGCTCACGGCCGGAGTTGTCGCACAGAGTCATCGCCACCCGCTCGAACTCGGCCGACGGTGCACCCGCAGATCTCGGCCACGCGCTCCGGCGTGTACCGCGCGTAGTGCCGCTTGAGGATCTGGAAGACGCAGCGGGGATGCTGGAGCGTGGGATCGGTGCGCGGCGGGTGCCGCCGGTAATCGACCCCCGGCTGCCCCTCCTTGCTGTGGGTATCGCGTCCCTCCGGCGGACCCTCGTGCTCCGGATGCATCACCCCCCTCTCGGTTCCGAAGTAGCACCATGAGAGGGTGTGGTACTTGCGCGCCTTCTCGTCGTACCCCGAGAAGAGCCCGTCCAGATCCTCGGTGTCCCGAAACTTTTCGGACACGATCGTGGCCGCATTGGTGTAATGCAGCACGTAGTCCTTGAACCACCGATCGTGGCTCAGGATGTAGTTGATCAGCCCGCCCAGGAAGGCGATGTCGCTCCCCGAGCGGATGGCCACGTGCAGATCCGCCATCGCGCTGGTCCGGGTGAACCGGGGATCGATGTGGATGACCTTGCAGCCGCGCTCCTTCGCCTTCATCACCCAGCGGAATCCCACCGGGTGGCACTCGGCGAAGTTGGAACCCATGATGACGATGCAATCGGCGTTCTGGAGATCCTGCTGGAACGTCGTTGCACCGCCCCTACCGAAGCTCGATCCCCAGACCGGGGACCGTGGACGGAGTGTCATATTCGGGCCTGGTTCTCGAGGAAGACGCCGCCGAGTCCGCGCCAGAGCTTGGCCTGGACGTAGTTCCACTCGTTGTCCAGCGTGGCCCCGCCGAGCGACCCGAGCGCCAGGGTGTGGTTGACGGTCACCTCCCGGTCGCCGACCCGGACGGTTCGCTGGAACGACTGGTCCCGCGTCCGCTTGGTCCGGTCCGCGATCATGTCCATCGCCCGCTCGAGCTCGATCGGCTCCCACTCCGTTGCCGCCGGGCCGGCGGTAGAGGCACTTGGTCTGCCGGTTTGGATTCACCGTGAGCTGAAAGCTGGCGGCGCCCTTGGGACAGAGATTACCGCGGGAGATCGGCGAATCGGGGTTACCCTCGATGTTGATCAGCTTGCCGTCGCGCACATGCATGAGCTGACCGCAGCCCACGGCGCAGTAGGGGCAGATCGACGGAACCACCTCGGTGCGCTCGATCTTCCAGTCGAGGGGGAGGGTGCTGCCTCTAACGCCTCAGGCCGGAGGCCGAGCGCGAGAAGGCTGCCGAGCGAGGACCCGCCTGCGGCCATACCAGCGCGGGCGAGAAACTGACGGCGGGAAAGCTGGGTCATCTGGCCCTGTCACCCATCCAGGTTATCTCAAGCTTAGCCATCCTGCTGCCATGGCGTGCGTCCAGCAGAATGAGGGTTTTGTCCGCCACAGTTTGTATCGCGCATCACATAATCGCTTGTACCCAATTGCTCCCGGAGAACCTCGGCTTCAAAAGGGAGGTTGTTTCAGGAAGCGAAGCATCTCGGACGTCCGCTCGAACACCCGGACCCCGGGGCTGGCGAGCGCCCGGTCGCGGGCCTCCAGCTTCAGGTCGAGATGGGGCCAGCGCCGGTTTCCCAGATGCAGCGCGGAGGACGGTGCCCCCACCCGCCGGCAGAACTCGCGCAGCTCGGCGATGTCGTTGGTGGTCGAAAGCACGTGGGACCAGCCCCGGGCCCAGATGTTCTCCCGGTCCATCACGATCACGGGGTCAGGCCGTCGCTGAGGAAGGTGACCGTTCTCTGGATCACCTCCGGATCCCGCAGGACCGCACGGTGACCCAGACCGCTGGTTGTCACCAGCTCGGCTCCCGGCCAGGCGGCCGCTATCTCTTCGCCGTGGGCGTAGGGGACGTCGGGGTCATCCCGGTCATGGACGATCAGCGCAGGGGCGGTCATGGTACGGGCGAGCGTCGGGACGTGCAGCTCCTCCCACCGGATCTGGAGACGGGACTCCAGATTCCGCCGCATCACGTTGTGCGCGCGGAGAGGAATGTGCAGGTGCTTCGCGAACGCGTGGGAGAACAGCACGACATCGGCGGGTGGAGCCAGGAGAACCACGCGCCGGGCATGGAGCCCGTTCCGCATGGCAAGCGACACCGCCGCTCCGCCAAGCGAGTGGCCGATCAGTCCGTGCACCGGGCCCATCGTGTCACCCACCACGCGCAGGGCCCGGGAGAACTGCGGGAGCGAGGCCTGGCTGCCCATCGATATGCCGTGCGCGGGCGCATCGAACAGCACGACCCGGAACCCGGAATCCACCAGTGCCTGTGCCAGGGCGCTGAACCGTCCTGCCCGGCTGCCCCAGCCATGGGCCAGCACGACTACGGGTCCGTCACCCCACACCCACACGGCGACGTCTTGCTCCTCGCTCTGCACCGTGTGCCGCCTCCCAGTGGCCAGAAAGGCCTCCTCCAGCGGGCGCGGCTCATTCCGCGGCGGGCGACAGAAGATCGTTTCGGCCCAGCGGGCGGCAACGCCGGGAGCGACCGCACCAACGGTACGGAACGCGGTCCGGAGAATCCAGAGAGGGGGAGCGGTCTTCAACCAATGACTCCTTCGGGGAAGAGTGCCGGGCTAGAGAAGTGTCCGGATTATGGCGGCGGCATCGAATGGGCGCAAAGGCGACCCTGGTGACGACCGTCACCCGGTACCGGGGTCGAGGGGAGCTAGTATGAGTCTAGCCAGTACGTAACTCCCTGTGTGTCGAGGAGGCCACAATGCCCAGGAAAAAAACGCCCAGCAGGTCGAGGATGCTCCTCCCGTGGTAGATCCGACCTGGAAGCCGTCCTGGGAGACCGAGGACAACTACTGGTTCGAAAATTTCACCAGCCGGCCCTACGCGATAGGCCCGGATTTCTACGATCGGTTTCGCCCGGCCTACCGCTATGGATTCGAGTCGGCACAACACCACGTGGGCCGCAGCTGGGACGAGGCGGAAGAGGATCTGCGAAAGGGGTGGGACCGCTACGAGCACCGGAGCGAGAACTCTTCGACCTGGGATGACATTAAAGAAGCGGTACGGGATGCCTGGGATCGGGTGGTCGGGTCTGCGAAGGCACCCTCGGAAGATCGAACCCCGAAGGCCCGGGAATAGCTCTATACTCCATGCATGGCTGATTCGATACGCGATCTTCTCTTCGGCGCCACCTCGGGCGGCCGCGAGCTGGTGGAGGCGGTCGAGCCGCGGCGCTCCTTCGACGATGTGGTCCTCCCGGCAACCACGCTGCGGGCCCTCAATCACGCCCTGGCCCTGGTGCGGAAGCACGACCTGATCTTTCAGCAGTGGGGCCTGGCCGAACGACACTCGAGCGGCCTGGGCCTCGCCTTCCATTTCGCCGGACCTCCCGGTACCGGAAAGACGATCTGCGCCGAGGCGCTCGCCTACGCCCTCGACAAGAAGCTCCTCGTGGTGCGCTACGCCGAGTTGGAATCCCGCTGGGTGGGCCAGACCTCCAAGCACGTGGCCGCCGTGTTCCGCTCGGCCGCGCGCGAGGACGCGGTGCTCTTCTTCGATGAGGCCGACGCCATCGCCAGCCGGCGCTTCAGCTCAATTAGCGCGGCCTATGAGCGAGAGGCCAACGCGGTCGTCAACGTACTGCTCCACGAGCTGGAGGGCTTCCCCGGCGTGGTCATCTTCGCCACCAACCTGGCCGCCAATATCGATCCGGCGTTCGAGCGCCGGATTCGCACCCACATTCTCTTCGAGATGCCGGACGTGGAAGGGCGGGAGCGGATCTGGGCCGTGCAGCTCCATTCCCGAAAGACGCCGCTCGCCGACGACGTCGACTTTCGGGCCTTGGCCGAGGCGTACCCCCGAAGCGGCGGCGACATCAAGAACGCCGTGCTGAAGGCGGCCCAGATCGCCACGATGGAGCCGGGCCCGGACTCCGAGAAGCGAATCCACCAGCGCCACTTCATCCAGGGCATGGCGGAGGTGATGGCGGCGGAGAACGTCATGTCGCAATCGCTCTTCGATGACGCCGGGGTCGGGCCACTCGGTGGCGTGATGGACCGGCTCGCCGAGGGCCAGGAAGAGCTGCGAGGAGAGCTGGGGATTCTGGCGGAGCGGTTCGAGGCCCTGGAGCACAAAATTCACGCGCTCAACCACGATCACTCGGCCGGGCAAGCCGAACTGGAGCTCAGCCAGAGCCGGGTTCTGGAGTCTTTCGGTTCGGGCCGGCGGCGCAGAGATCGAATCGTCACCTACCTGGCCCTAGGCGCGGCAATCCTGGCGGCTGCATCCCTGGCGGTGTCGCTGCTGCTGTAACGTCACCGTCGCCGTAAGCGCACGTCCTCGCTCCGGTTGGCCCCTACCAACAGCACCAGGAGCCGGGACTCGTAGCCCGCAGCCGAAACCTTGACGTACTGAGTTCGGCAGTTGTCCATCAGCGCCAGATCGAATTGGAAGCGATACTCACCGCCTTCGTCGGTAAACGTGACGTACGGAGTTCCGATCATTTGAAGGTGCGCTCCGGCCAGCGGGCGCCCATTATCCTGCCTGAAAATCCGACCCACCACGGTCCCGAACTGGATCGGGCTATCGGAATCTCTCGGCGCAACGGGGTGGGGGATGCAGTGCTCCGGATTTTCCGGCAGCCAGGCTTCCATCGGCCGGGTGGCTCGTGGTCCGGCACCGGCTCGAGTCATCAGGCGGGGGCGGCCGAAAATGCGTCGTGCCTCTGATTCGAGCGTGGCCACCGCCTTCTCTGCAGCCGGAACGGGAGTGCCAGCAGGTTCGGGCTGCGGTTCTCCGGTTTCAGGCTTAGCCTCCTCCGCGGTCTCTGCTCCCCTGGACCGAGCCGCTTCCGGAGGCGCATTGGGCTCAGGCTCGGGCGCAGTCCGGCGCACCGCCGGCGGTGGCGGTGCTGGCCGGACCGGTGGTGCTGGCCGGACCGGTGGGGGTGGCGGCCGGACCGGTGGGGGTGGCGGAGTTGGCTCCACCGGAGGGACATAGATCATGTCTATCCGGCGTGCCTCGTCGGCCGGACGGTCGGGTCGCTCGGTGGGCTCCGACGCCGGACTTTCCCTGGACAGTCCAGCCGCCACCGCCAGCAGCACCAGGTGGACCCCCGCGCTGACGGCGAGCGGACTCCAGGCGCGCTGGCGGTAGGGGGAGAGCGGCGGCTTCAGCAAGCGAGACGTTCCTCGTAAGATGTTCGGGTGCTGAGGTCAAGATAACGGGAGACCCCCCTCTCCCTGGGCACATTCCCGGATGGCAATGGATCTGGACCCCTGGAAGCCACATGCCTCCGCCATGGAGGCCTACCACCGTGGGAAGCACGACGCGGTGCTGGTGGTCTATGACGACTTCGAGCGGGACGAAGTGCCGGTCTCCTACTTCTTCCGTGGCTCCGACCAGTTCCCCCCATTGGAGCATCTGGCTCTCGAGCTCTGCCGTGGCCGAGTCCTGGATGTGGGAGCCGGGTCCGGTTGCCACTCGCTCGTGCTTCAGGACCGTGGATTCGAGGTTACCGCCATCGAGATCCTTCCTGCCCTCGTCCGCATACTGCGGGAGCGGGGCGTCCGGGACGTACGGACTGCCACCTGGATGGATATAGAGGCCGAGCCGTTCGACACGGTCCTGATGATGATGAATGGGCTCGGCCTCACCGAGACGCTGCCCGGCCTCCGCCGGTTCTTTTCGGAGGCTCGCCGGCTGGTTCGCCCCGGAGGCCAGGTGCTGGCGGACTCGACCGACGTCCGTATGCGGCTGGACGTAGAGGCGGGCCGCACCGGTGCGCTCGAGCGGCCCGATGGGCGCTACGTGGGCGAGCTGCACTTTCAGGTAGAGTACGAGGGGCGGAAGGGCGAGCCGTTTCCCCAGCTTTACGTCGATGCGGCCACCCTTTGTCGCTACGCCTGGGAGGAAGATTGGGACTGCGAGATCGTACTCGATCCGGATAAGTACGGTAACTACCTGGCCCGGCTCACTCCTCGTTAGGCAGGGCTCCGCGGAGGCTGCACTCCGAGTTAGAGAATCCGCTGCTCCTCGCTGACGAAATAGGCACTCCGCGTGGGGTCCACAAAGTTGGTCTCGTCGGCCGTGGAGGCCCCCCACTCCGGTGACTCCCGCGCTTCAAGGATCGCCGCGAGATCGTCGAACCAGAGCTCGGCCATGCCGTCAAAGGCGGCGGGCAGGTAATCGTCCGGAACTGGGAGCGCATAGCTCTGGACCAGCTTACGAAGACCGGGGATACGCGCTCCGATGGGGCCGTGAACCTCCGCCCAGTAGCGGATGAACTCTTCGCGGCTGAGCCCCGCCTTGCGGCAAATGCAATAGACGAGTTTCACCACTGTTGCTGCCTTGTATCGAGATAACCTCGCCTTTGTCGGGCTAGTCCTTCACCCGGGTGTCTACCGCGATCCAGTTCACTTCCCAGGTCTTGCCCCCATCATCCGAGAATGACTGCTCAAAATGGACCGAAGTCGGAGTGATGTCAGAGATGACGAATCGAACCAGGATCGCCCGACCATTGAGCGACTCCTGTCCGTAAAACTCGCCCCGTCCACCTTTGAACTCACCGATCACCGGCGGGCTCAGGGTACCGCCCTTGCTATTGGAAAAATTGAGGCTCCACTGGCGAGCTTCGGGATTGTATAGACGCAGGCTCAGGCCTTCGATGTGACCTGCCGAGCCATCGACTTCGAGCTCCACCAGATTGGCGCGACCATTCCAGACCTTTCGGACGACGGTAGTGCCCTTGTATTCGACCCAGGTAGTGGAGCCGGTCAAGGGACGCAGGAGCCGCTTCAGGTGGGTCTTCCAGGTCCCGATCTCGAAGTCAAAATCGTGCTGCCCGTCTCGTTCCTTGAGAGTTTGGGGAGGGCTGGTCCTGGGTGCACCTGGGTTCGATTGTGCCCACCCCGGAAGGGGTTGCCAGGCGACCACCAGGCCGCACAACAGGAGGCAGGTTCGCAAGTGTCTTAGTACGTCCGTCACTGAATCCTCACAATTCGCCGACCGGTGGGGTTTGGGGACATTCGAGGGATTGCCCGTTCTGCGCCATCAGCGGCGGACGCGGGTGAATTCCATGATCCAATTGGTCTCCCAGGTCACGCCACCGTCCGGCGAGAAGGCCTGGTCCGCGGTGGCCCGGGTGCGGTCCGCGCGCGTCGCGCATAGTATTCGTCAAGCGGTATGGCTGCCAGAGCCAATCAGGCCTAAATCGACATGACCACTTATTGCGTGGCGATGCGGTGAGAACCACAGCGAGTCCCCAACTCCTCACGCTGCTGCCGGTTGAACGGCGGGGCGGCGCACCGCTGCACCGCCAGCTGTACGATGGCCTGCGGGGCGCGATCCTCGACGGGCTCCTTCGACCGGGCCAGCGCGTCCCTGCCACTCGCGTGCTCGCCGCCGAGCTCGAGGTCTCGCGGCTGACCGTGCTCGCCGCGTACGAGCAGCTGCTCCACGAAGGCTACCTCCGCGGCCGGGTCGGCTCGGGCACCTATGTCAGCCTCGAGCTTCCCGAAGCCTCTCTTCGGGTGACGCCGGCGACTCGGCCGCAGCGGCCGACGGCGATCCCTCGACGGCAACCGGCGCCCGCGGCGCGCGAAGACGGCGGGCTGCGACCGTTTCGTGTCAGCCTGCCGGCGCTCGACCAGTTCCCCCACGCCGTCTGGTCCGGCATCGTGGCAAAGCACGCGCGCCGGTTCGACCCGGCCCACATGGCCTACGGCGACCCGGCGGGACTCGGTGTCCTCCGTGGCGCGATCGCCGAACACCTCCGCACCGCGCGCGCCGTGCGGTGCGAGGCCGAGCAGGTGCTCATCGTCTCGGGCTCCCAGCTCGCGCTGCGGGCCTGCGCGGCGGCGCTGCTCGGGCGGGGCGATCGGGTCGCTGTGGAGGAACCGGGCTATCCCGGGGCGCACGCGGCCCTGGGCGCAGGCGGCGCCCAGCTGGTGCCCGTGGCGGTTGGCGTGGAAGGCATCGACGTCGCGGCGCTCGACGCGCTCGGCTCGCGCGTGCGGGCCGCGTACGTGACGCCATCGCATCAATACCCGCTCGGCGCGTCGATGTCAGCCCCGCGACGACTCGCCCTGCTCGACTGGGCGCGGCGCCGCGAAGCCTGGCTGATTGAGGACGACTACGACAGCGAATACCGCCACGTCAGCCGTCCGCTGGGTGCGCTCCAGGGCATGGACACCCACGGGCGCGTTGTCTACATCGGCACCTTCAGCAAGGTGCTGTTCCCGGCCCTGCGCATGGGGTACCTGGTCGTTCCGCCCAGTTCGCGGGACGCCTTCGTCGCGGCGCGGGAGGCGCTCGACCTCTTTTCGCCGACCCTCAGCCAGCTGGCGCTCGCCGACTTCATCGGCGATGGACACTTCGCCCGGCACCTGCGCCGGATGCGCGGGATCTATCTGCGTCGCCGGGAGGCGCTGCTCGACGGATTGGCGCGGCATTGCGCCGGCCTGCTCCACGTGCACAACGCCGACGCGGGCCTCCACATCGCGACGACGCTCAACCCGGGCGTGTCCGATGTGGACGTGATCCGACGCCTCCAGGCCCGGCGCCTGACGGCAACGGCGCTCTCGACCTGTTACCTGGGCCCGGAGCGGCGCAATGGACTCCTGCTCGGCTTCGGCGGCTTCGCCGAGCCGGAGATTGCCCGGGCGACGCGCGTGCTCGGGGAGATCCTGTCTTGTTAGGCGGCGCGCTAGAACCAGCGACGCACGGAAGCCTTGTAAGGGGAATACTCGGAAGGGAAGCGTGCCTCCAAGTACCGCTCCTCTCTCGGGATCACGACGAGCGACATGACGGCCACCGCGGCAAGGAGCGTGAGGACCAACCACAGGCTGTTCACCCACAGCGCGATTCCGAGCTGGAGAAGCGAGAAGGCCAGATAGATGGGGTTGCGGCTGAAACGATAGGGTCCCGTGCGCACGATTGTCGTCGTGGGCCGATTGCCCGGGACAGGCGTGCCAGCGGCTCGGAAGGTGCGAGCGGCGAATAGAAACAGGCCAATCGCCAACAGAACCACGGGGGCGCCGAAGCGCGGACTCACGCCACGCGGGAGTAGCGAAATTGGCCAAGCGAGATGAAGAATCACGCCGAGTGCTATCGAGCCCAGGTACACCAGAGGGGGACGCGCAAGGCCGAGGTTTGCGGCCTCGGGCACTGGTCTGGCGGGGTCGGGATTCGCTCGAGGATCACGTGTCATGCGTCGTCTCTGCGGCCGGGTCTCAGCGCCGAGGCTGGAACAACTCCACTGGGTTGCCCGAGGGGTCGTCGAGAATGACCTGCGCGCCGCCCGGCCCGGTCACGATATCATTCGTGCGGAAGGAAACCCCCGCCGCACGCAGCCGCTCAACTTCCGCAGCGAGATCGGTCACCTCTAGGTGCACGCGGTTCCAGCCGCCCGAGTACCTGGCGGCGACCGTCGGGTAACGGACGCTTCCCCGAGCTGCCCTCACCGCTGAGCAGGAGGCGCACACCGTCCCGTACGACCGACGCGAAGGCCGGCGAGGCGTCCTGCTCCAATGCGAAACCGAGCAGCGTCGTATAGAAACGGATCGCAGCCGGAACGTCATCAATAATGTAGCGCACGCTGACCCTGGACATCGTATTTCCTCCTACATGATGGCATTTGGTTAAGCCGCCTAACGACTTGCAAATCAGCTGCAGGCGAGCATCTCACCGCCCGCAGAAATCAACGCCTCCACTGCTGGCCACAAGGAGCGCCGCGCCCGCACGGAGAGATGGCTTTTGCGGGTTAGGCAGCAGCTGCGCACCGATCCGCGAATGGCATCCCGTTCAGATCCGCTGCGGGAGCTTCGCCAAGCGACGGGGAATCAGCGAAATCGTGCCACCATCGGCCGCCCTCACGTCGTCCAGATGCCCGTGCGGCTCCGGATCGGCAGTCTTGAGCCGAGCGAGCGCAATGAGGTAGGTACCCAGCGCCTCCAAGCCAGCCGCGGTTCCCACCAAATGCACCTGTCGCTGATAAGGATTGCCAGCTAATACCTCATCAGGCTTATCCAATTCGTGGATCTCGATCAGCAGCTCGTCGCCGTACGCCGGCGTCACGGCGTGATTCCGATAGATACCGCGCTCCGGCTCATCCCGACCCGTATGGAATTGCAGCTCGATCGTAACCTTCTCGGTCTTGTCAGGCACGGTTCCCCGCTCTTGAGATGTCCACCGGCACCCAATAGTCGGGCTGTCTGCCTAACGGAATGCGCATCAGCTGCGGCGACTCCGCCGAGTGCGCACCATCCTAGCTCTTCCTTTAAACGTGGCGACCGCCAGCTGCATGCGTTGGTTAGGCCGGCGCCTCGTGGCCCCTTAGCTCGAGCGAAGTGAGCGAACTAATCGTGACGTAGTATCCGTCCGGATCCCGCAGCGAGAACTCCTCTGTTCGAGTATTCGGGTTCGCGTGCGGCTCCTCTTCGAGCTGGGCGACGAGAGCGCGTGCCCTTTTCAGCGACATATCGAAATCGTCGACGCGAAAGAACAAGAGGAGCCCGTTGCCAGGTGTCGCCCGCGCCGGGCTCATCAACGACGGATGCTCGTGCGCGCCCCACTGGTGGAGGCAGAGCAAGACAGTTCCATCCGAATCGAGGATCTGACCAAAGTCGGCATGGCCCGGTTGTGTCTCGGGCTGGCCGAAGAGCGACTGGTACCATTTGAAGCTACTCGGCACATCGCTTACGCCGATGATCGTCCAGGTGCGTTTCATGACATTTCTCGCGTCGGCCGTCGGCCTGTCGGCTGCATGCGCGGGATAGGCGTCATGTGGTGCGCCACTCACATTACGGTATTGCGACTGCTACCCGTCGGACATCTACCCGCACGATTGCCACCCCGGGCGCTGACCAGCTGGTGGCTGGCGGCGTTGCTTTGAGCGCTTGCTCCTCCGTCTCGAAGAGCACAAACCCGAAGCCTTGGCGGTCGACCGGATCCACCCAGTAACCGGCAACGAAGCCCGGTGCCGCCCGCACCCGAGGCAACAGCTCATTGGTAAACGCAGCGGCCGCGGCTGGCGCTAGCGCCGGGTCAATGATCAAGTGCATAAGTGCGGCGTGCATTGCTGTCCTCTCCCACGGTGTCTTCATAGGGCGGCAACCACTCCGCCATGATGTGATCCCCCCGTCTTGATGAGACCGCACCGCCACCCCATCGCATTCGGGCCCGTCGTATTACAAGAGAACCGTGATGACGCCTAACGGGGCCGGCGTAGTGCATAGAGCCTCCGTAGGGTGGTAGCACGCCCATTGATGTGCGACTCGCGAGAGTCTGCACGACTTCAAAATGTGCGCCTCCCTCGGAGGCTCTCCTATTTCATAAGATCGGGTTAGGTGGCATGCTACAAGAGCTTTGTGCCTTCCCTACTCTGAGCGCATGGCGACTGCGGGGTCGATTCGTGACGCACGCAGCGCCGGAATCCAGCAGGCCACGACGCCAATCGCCGCCATCAGCAGTGCCACGCCGATCAGGGTGGCTGGGTCGTGCGGTGCGACCCCGAAGAGCAGCCCGCGAATCGTGCGGGTCGCGAGTAAGGCGCCGGCGATGCCCAGCACGAGGCCCGCTCTCCAGGAGCACGCTCCCTTCGCTCAGGATCATGCGCTGTACCTGGCCTGCGTCGGCGCCCAGGCTCATTCGGATGCCGATCTCGCTGGTCCGCGCGCTCACCGAGAACGCCAGCACGCCGGCGATCCCCACCGCGGCGATGAGCAGCGCGAGCAGGCTGAAGGAGAAGATGAGCGTCGCGTTGAGCCGCCGGGGAGAGACGCTCTCGTCCCGGATCTGCGTGATGGTGGCTACCTGCTCGATCGGAGCGGTCGGAGCGATGCGCCGGATAATGCGGGTGAGGGAAGGGAGCAGGGTCGCCACGTTGCTGTCGGCCCGGATCACCAGTCCTTCGCCCAGCCCCTGCCCCTGCGGGACGAACATGGCCGGGTGCGGCGCCGAATCCAGACCCCCATCCCTTATGTTGCCGACGACGCCGACGATGGTGCGCCAATCCCCATAGGTGAATTGGACCACGTCTAGCCACGCGATCCGTTTTCCGACAGGATCTTCGCCAGGGAACAGCCGATCGGCGAAGACCTGGTTGACGATCACCACCGGACCGAAGCCCTCCCCATCGGTCGCCGCGAATTCCCGCCCCCGGAGCAAGGGAATGCCCGCGGCGCGGAAGTACTTGGGACTGGCGAAGCGCACCTCGGCATTCGGAGCTTCCTGGCCGGCAGGAAGCGGCCTGCTCTCGGCCTTGACGTCGAACCAGATGTTTGTGCCGCGGAGCGGCGCCGAACCGTATCCAACCTCACTGACCCCGGGAAGGGCGGCGAGCTCGAGCTGCATCTCCTGGTAACGACTCCTGGCCGCGGCGACCGCATCCGGATCGGAGCGGCGGCCTTGAGTAAGCAGGGGCACTTCCATCGTGAGCACTTCCTCGGTCACCAGGCCGCTCTTTACCTCGGAGAGTCGGATCAGGGTGCGGGTGAGGAGACCGGCACCCGCGAGCAGCATCACGGATACCGCCACCTGCACGACGACGAGCGCGTGCTGCAGTCGGTGCTTCCGCCGGCCGCCGGTCATTCGGGCCCCGCCCACGGAGATCCAGGACGCCAGCGCGCCTTCCTTCGGCAGGATCGCCACGAACGAAAGTAGCAGGGCCAGCCCGGCCGACACCGCCAGCGTGAAGCCCAGGACTATGTAGTCGAGCCGGATCTCGCTCGCGCGGGGGGAGTAGCGCTCGGCGAAGGAGGTCAGCAGTCCGAGGCCTCCGACGGCGATCAGCACGCCGAGCCCGGCGCCCAGCAGCGACAGCAACACGTTCTCGACCAGGAGCAGGCGCCGGAGCCGGGGCACGCCGGCGCCGAGCGCCGCGCGGGTGACCAGCTCGTGGGCCCGGCGGACACCGCGCATGAGTGTCAGGTTGGCGACGTTGGCGGCGGAGATGATCAGGACGAACCCGGCCGCGCCCATGAGCAGCCAGAGCGTGAGCCGCGCGCGCTCCCCGAGGACTTCCTTGAAGGGAATAACGGCCACCCGATAGTGGGAACCGGCGTCGTACGCCTCCTTGAAGTCGCGTTGCATACGGGCGTAGACGGTCGCGATCTCGGTCCTGGCCTGCTCGGGCGTGGCGCTGGGGGCAAGCCGCGCGACCACCTCCGTCATCCGATGGGTTCGGCTCTCGACCATGAACGCGCTCAGGTGGTGGTCGCTGAACACCATGTTGGCGTAGGCATCGACGCGGGCGGGAAAATGCGGCGCGGGCTGCACCACGCCGATCACAGTGACCGACTTGTCGTCCATCTGCACCTGCCTGCCGATAATGGTGGAGTCCCCGCCGAAGCGCCGCAGCCAGAAGGCGGGGGTCAACACCATGACGGGAGGCACGCCGGGCCCGTCGTCTCCCGGCCGGGTCAGCCGGCCGAGGATCGGTGAGAGGCCCATGACCTCGAAGAAGTTGCCGGTGACCAGACCCAGGGCTATGCGGCCCGCTCCCTCGTCGGCCTGCAGAATGCCGCTGGAGGAGGAGTACTCCGCGATCCCGCCGAGCGAGGGGGCGCCGGTGCGGAAATCCCGGACCTCGGGAACCGAGAAGGTGAGGTTGGTGCGTCCGGGTCCATCGGCGGTGTGCCGCAGGTACATCAGCCGGTCGCCGTCGCGGTGGGGCAGCGGCTTGAGCAGCAGGCCGCGGACCACGCTGAAGATGGCGGTGTTGGCCCCGGTGCCGAGCGCCAGGGTGAGCACGGCCACGAGCGGGAAAGCGGGACTCTTCCGCAGGGCGCGAACCGCGTAGCGAAGATCCTGCCACAGCGATTCCATGAGAACGCTCCTCCATCGAAGCGAGTGGGCCGCGGCGTGAGCGGCGGAGCCGGCTCAGCCCGCGGGTCAGGGGGATGCTCAATCGCTCGAGCACCCCCGACGCCGGCCGGGCAGCCGAGGTCAGCTCGGCGGCGAGCTCCGCCGGGGTGGTGGGGCGCCGCGCCGGCTCGAGCGCCATGCCCCGCTCCACCGCGCGCTCGAGGAGCGGTGAGATCTCCGGGGCGAACTCCCGGATCGGCGGGGGCGGGGCGATGAAGCGGCGGGAGACGATCGCCTGGGTGTTGGGGCCCTCGAAGGGCGGGCGGCCAGAGAGCATCTCGTACACCACACAGGCCAGGCTGTACACGTCGGTGCGGGCGTCGAGCTCCTTCTCGCCGCTCGCTTGCTCCGGGCTCACATAGGCCGGGGTGCCGGCCGAGAGATCGAGCTCGCGGCGCAGGGTCCAGGGGAGGACCTCGGTATGGAGCTTCCGGGCGACGCCGAAATCCATCACGTAGGCGTGGGTCCCGTCGAGCAGGATGTTCTCCGGCTTGACGTCGCAATGGAGCACTCGCTGCTCGTGCGCGTGCTGGAGGGCGGACGCGATCCTGGTGGTGAGGGGTGACGACTTCCTCGGCAGGCAGCCGGACGGCCGCCTCGAGCCGCGCCCGCAGCGAGCCGCCCCGGATGTAGGGCATCACGTAGAACGGATGCCCGGCCGCTTCGCCCGAATCGTAGAGCGGGAGAATGTGGGGGTGCTGCAGGTGGGCGACGGTGGCGATCTCCCGGAGGAACTGAGTGATGCCGATCCCGCTCACCGCTTCGGGGGCGATGACCTTCACCGCGACGAGCCGGCCGTGGCGCGTGTCCCGGGCAAGGTAGACGGCCCCCATGCCACCCTGACCCAACTCGGTATCGATCAAGTAGCGATCGGCGATGGCGCGACGGAAATCGGTATCGGCCCAAGACGGGATCCCGCTCTCGATCTCGAACAGTTCTTCGAAAGGGAGCCCCAGAACTTCGAGCATCGGCTGCCGACTCTTGGGCGAGGGATAGGGGTGCTTGCCGTTGACGATTTCGGACCAGTGTCCTCGGGAGAGCCCGAGCTTCAAGGCCCAGTGGTTCTGGCTCAAGGGGCTCTTGGCCAGGAATGCGAGGAGCCGGTCCTGCTTCAGGCGGACGCGCATAGGAGCCGGATAGGAGACTCCGCTGGAATCACGGTACTAACGCGGCCTCATCGACTACCTGGCCGTCGAAGAGCCTGATCTCCCGTTCCGCCCATCGGGCGTAACGGGGTCGTGGGTCACTATGCAAATAGTGGATCCGCCCCCGTGCAGTTGCCGGAGGAGCTCCATCACGGCTTCACCGTTCTGGGAATCGAGATTCCCGGTCGGCTCATCGGCGAGCAAGATTGCTGGGTCACCGGCTACTGCGCGTGCGACCGCCACCCGCTGCTGCTGGCCGCCCGAGAGCTGGGACGGGTAGTGCTTCATTCGATGTGCCGTGCCAACCTGCTCTAACGCGTTGGTGACTCGCTGCTGGCGCTCGGAGGCCGGCATCCCGCGGTAGTTCAGCGGAAGCTCCACGTTTTCGTAAACCGTCAGGTCGCCAACCAGGTTGAAGGCCTGGAAAATGAACCCAATCTGCCGGTTCCGGACCCGGGCCCGGTCTGACGGGCTGAGGCTCTCGACTGACTCGCCGGCCAGCGTGTAGGTCCCGGCGGTGGGAGTGTCCAATAATCCCATGATGGAGAGCAGCGTGGTCTTGCCGCAACCGGAGGGCCCGGAGATGAGAGGTACTCGCCTTGGTTGATCGTCAGGTCGACGCTGGAGAGCGCGCGGGTTTCGACCTCATCCGTGTAGAAGACCTTGGTGACCCCTTCGAGCTTGATGAGTACTTGGCCGGTATCAATTGCCATCGAGGTCCTTTCTCTATTTGATGCGCACCCGGTCTACTGGGTCCCAGCGGGACATGTCTGACAGAATGACCACCTCGCCGGGAGTGAGTCCTTGCTTGATTTCGACGCTCTCGGCCGACATTCGGCCGAGCCGAACGGAAACCCGTTGGGCGTAACTGCCCCGCTCGACAAGCTTGAACAAACTGATGGTGCCTTCCCTTTCCGCATAGGGAGGGCGCCCCGTATGGAGCACGTTGGCGAGCTTAGCGATCTCGATGACACCATCAATGCTCAAGTCGGAACGGGCTCCCGCCGGCGGCGGTCGATCGAGGCTTACGTCCACCGTCACCGTTCCGGCGCTCGCGGCAGGGTCAATCCGGCTCACCCGTCCCGCGGCGACGCCGTTTCGGGTGTCAATCGACGCCGTTTGCCCGATCGCGAGGTCCTTGGCCTGATTCTCGGCTAAGCGGAGAACCGCTTTGAGTCGGACGGGAATTGGGTCGATTCGGGCCAGGGTGGCTCCCGGAAGAGCGTATTGGCCGATTTGGAGCGGCACGTCGCGCACGAGGCCTTTGACTCCCGCGCGAACCACCATGGACACCTTGAGGCCGTGCTGGAAGGCCGCGATTGCGCGGAGCCGCGCGACCTGGGCCTCCTGCGCTTTGATCTGTTGCGCGAGGGTCTGGTTCCAGCAGGTCCAGCCGTTCTTGCTCCAGCTGAACCCGCTCGGCCAGCGCCGCGGCGCGGTCCTGCTCTTGTTTCCCATCAAGCGGAATGATCAATCCTTTGGCCAGGAGCTCGGTGGCGGCTTCGGCGCGCCGTTGAGCATCGCGCCACTCTGACCTTAGCTCGACTACCGCGGCCGCCTGAGCAAGTCGGCTGCCGGTGAGGGTGGCCTGAAGCTGCATCAGCTGCGACTCGGCGTCAGAGAGCTGCCGGTCGGCATTGAGAGTCTCAATCTCCACGTCGGGGTTGCTGAGCTCGAGGATGACGGTGCCGGGCTCGACTGGAGTGGTGCCTGGCAAAAGGTGAATCTTCTCGATCCTCCCGGCTGTCACCGCCGTGATCCAGCGGGTATCCTCCGGGACCAAGATACCCGGCCCGCGCACGGCGACGATCATCTGTCCCTGGCGTACCGTATCCGTGTAGATGGTGGCGGCGTCTACCAAAGGGACTGCTGGCTTGAGGCGACTCGCCGCGATCGTGAGGGCAGCCACGGCAGTCGCCCCGCCGAGGAGGAGCCATTTCTTGTGGCCTTTGCGAGGTTCGCGCCGGATGTCCATCTGGTCTCAGCTTTGAGACTCGCCAATGCGGCCGGGGACTGAGGCGCTTCCCGCCCTACCAGTGCGCCGGCTTCGAACCAGTCCCGGGTTCCCGATCATGGGGCCAAGCTAGGGATCGCTGAGTGCTGATGCCAGACGCTGGCGCCAAAAGTGTTCGAGATCGTTCGAAATGGCCGCCCTCAGTTCCGTTTTCGGTCCTCGAGGGGGGTGGTGGCTTGCCGGAAGGGAGAGTTGCGTGCCAACGATGTCACCACCTCAACGGCGTGGCAGCGAACCGAGCGCTGTCAAAGGCATCGTCCTGGAAAAGGTGTTCGGAGTGTGCGGCGGCCGCGGCACGTTGACCAGGAAGCGCCGCGACCTGGCTGCACCCCAGGCAGCAGTCAGGGAATCGACTGGCCGGTTATCGAAGCCCGTAAGCTCG
>CAVRRH010000012.1:0-250434 GCA_963723565.1 uncultured Gemmatimonadales bacterium
CGGCGGCCTGCTGGCCTTTGCCGCCGCCGTGGCAAGGGAGGAGGGACTGGACGGGGAAGGTTATCGAATTGTGACCAACACCGGTCGCAACGCCGGCCAGAGCGTGGATCATTTGCATCTGCATGTGCTCGGTGGCCGGAGGATGAGCTGGCCGCCGGGGTGAGCGGGAAGGACGGGAAGGACGGGACGGGAAAGACGGGAAGGCGTGGTAGGAGAGTTGTCATCTCGAACGTAGCGAGTGACCGCTTGGGCGTACACCGGCCGATCCTTCGCTTTGCTCAGGCTGATATTCCTTCCCGCCCCTCCCGTCCTTCCCGCCTTCTTCTTGCCCCCCATCTCTCCCCCGAATAAATTCCCAAACTTGTTTCGATTCCTGCCCTTGCCGGGCCGAGAGGGGTGAGTAAGCGAATGCCAGAAGTCATCATTCATGATGACGAGAGCTTCGAGCGGGCGCTCAGACGGTTCAAGAAAAAGTGCGAGAAGGCCGGCATCCTGTCGGACCTTCGCAAACACCGTCACTTCGAAAAGCCGAGCGAAAAGCGGAAGCGCAAGCTGAGTGCTGCTGTCCGCAAAAGCCGGCGGGGTCCGCGTGTCCCCAGAGTCTAGCCTCACCGCCTCCTTGCGACCGCGCTCAACGCCGCCCGCAAGGCGCAGGACAAAGAACGGACCCTCGTTCTCGGCACGATCCTCGCCAACCTCAAGAATCGAGAGATCGAACTTCGGCGCCCCGCCTCTGACGACGAGGTGGTGGACGTGCTGCGCAAGGGAATCAAGATCCGACGGGAGGCAGTCGAGCAGTAACCGCCGCGTCGCGGCAGGATCTCGCCGGAATGGAGGCCTCCCAGATCAAGGTCCTCGAGGAATTTCTGCCGCCAGCCGTAGATCCCGAGGAGATTCGGCCGCGGTGCGGCAAGCCATCGCCGGGGGAGCCAAGGATATGGGAAAGGTCATGGCCCAGGTGCTGCCTCGATACAAGGGCAAGGCCGAGGGAAAACTGATCAACCAGATCGTGCGCGAGGAGCTCCAGGCCGGGTGATGTCGCAGGTGGAACCTCTTTCTCATCCCGGGGTGCCGGCCCGCGTACAGGGCGGCACCCCGTTGCCGTTGCCGCCGGACCAGACCGCGGACGCGCTCGACACCATCGAGTTCGGCGCGGTGCTCGAGCGGGTCGCCGGCCACGCGGTGGGCCCGCTCGGAGCCGCGCGGGTCCGGGATCGCTGGCCGACCGATGACGTGGAATGGATCCAGGAAGAGCTTGCCCGTGTGGGCCAGGTCGCGGGCCTCTTTCGCCGGGGTGATACCCTCCTGGCCGAGCCTATCCCGGACGTCACCCGGACCGTGGCGCGGCTTAGAATCGAGGGTAGCGTCCTCGAAGGAATGGAGCTCACAAGGCTGCAGCGTGTCCTCCTCGCCTCGCGTCTGGTCCACGCTGATCTGCGGCGAGTGGCTGATGCTGCCCCACTCGTGAGCGCTCTCGCTCGCCCGCTGCCGGATAAGGCCATCGAGCGGCGGCTGGAGCTGTCCCTGGACCCGGAAGGGAACCTGCTGGACACCGCCAGCCCCCGCCTTGCCGCCGCACGGCGCGAGGTGCAGGCTGCGAGACAGCGCCTCCTTCGCCGGCTCGACTCGCTGCTACGCGGCCTCGACGCGAGCTCCGCCCCATCCGACGCTTCGGTCACCATGCGCGGAGGGCGGTACGTAATTCCCGTGCGCCGGGACTCCCGTAGCCGGCCGGCCGGAATCATCCATGACGAATCGGGAAGTGCCGGCACCCTTTTCATCGAGCCATCCGACGCAATCGAGCTGGGCAACGCGCTGCGTGAGGCGCAGGTCGAAGAGGAGAGAGAGACGCTACGAGTCCTCCGTGAGCTCACCGACCTCCTGCGGCCCGAGCTGCCCCTGGTGCGGGATGCGGTTGAGATGTGCGTTGCGGTGGATGATCTGGTCGCCCGCGCCCGCTACGCGGTAGCGAGCGATGGGGAGTTACCCGACGTCGCGGCTGCTCCGAGCGCGCTCAAGATCGTGAACGGCCGCCATCCGCTGCTGCTTGCTGGTGCGGAGCCGGTGATCCCCTTTGATCTGGACCTGGCCGAGCAGGAACGCACGCTGCTCATCAGCGGTCCCAACACGGGGGGCAAGACCGTCCTCCTCAAGGCTGTCGGCCTCGCGACCGCTCTGGCTGGAAGCGGTATCATTCCGCCGGTTGGTTCCGGCAGCCGGCTTCCGGTATTTAGCAGGTTCTACGCCGACATCGGCGACCGGCAATCCATCGCCGCCAGCTTGTCCACGTTCAGCGCCCACGTACGCATGCTCCGTCGGGTGTTGGAGGAGGCGGACAGGGCCACTCTCGTTCTGCTGGATGAGATCGGCAGCGGAACCGATCCCGCCGAGGGCGCTGCGCTGGCCGGAGCGACGCTGGTGTCACTCACGCGTAGGGGTTCGGTCTCCCTTGCGACGACCCACCTGGGATCGCTCAAGGATCTGGCCAGCCATACCCCAGGGATAGTTAACGCATCACTTCAGTTCGATGCTGTAACTCTCACGCCTACTTATCGTTTCATTAAGGGCGTACCGGGGCGCTCGTACGGTCTGGCCATCGCGCGCCGGCTTGGCGTTGCCCCCGAGATTCTGGCAGACGCCGAAGCTCGAGTGCCTGATGCCGAACGAAGTCTGGACGCCTTGCTCGCTGCCGTGGAAGAGCGGGAGCGTGAACTCCGGGTCGCACAGGCCGCGCTCGCTGAGCACGTGGTGGATCTCGACTCGCTATCGGCGCGCCTCGGGCTGCAGAATGAATCCCAGACTGCTCGAGAAGCAGAGCTCAAGCGTCGGGAAAAGGAAGCGGAGCGGCAGGGGCGGCAGCAGGCTCGTGCCTACCTGCTCGAGGCACGGCAGCGAGTGGAGGAAGCGCTCGGCACCGCTCGTGGTGCGGCGGACGAGGCCGCGGCGCGCGAAGCCCGGAGGCTGGTGGAGGAGGGGATTCGGGTGGAGGGGGAGGCGCTGGCGGACAGCGGGCCAGCGGGCCAGCGGGACAGTGATGCAGAACTGCCAGTCGGTGCCAGAGTGCGGTTGGAGAGCGGCGGAAGCGGAGAAGTAATGGAGGTGAGGTCGGATGGGAAAGTGGTTGTGGCAGCCGGCTCCATGAGGATGGTCGCCGACCGCGCGAGCCTCACGATTGTCTCTCGAAAAGAGGAACCCAAGACCTCAGCCCGTGCTGACCCGGTGTCCCGCGGACCCGCTGTCCCGCTTGAGATAGACCTCCGCGGTATGACCGGAGACGAGGCCGAGACGGCAACGCTGGCGGCGGTGGACGCGGCGGTGCTGTCGGAGCAGCCGTACCTGCGCATCATTCATGGAATGGGCACCGGGGTAGTACGGGAAAGAGTGCAGCGCGTTGTTTCAAAGGATCGCCGAGTGTCGCGCTACGCGTTCGCGCCGCGCAATCAGGGTGGGACCGGCGTGACCATCGTCGAGTTCTCCGCGTGAGCATGATCCCGGACGAGACCATCGAGCAGGTCCGTGATAGCACCGACATCGTTGGGCTGATCGGAGAGTCAGTGGCGCTCAAGCGCACCGGCTCCGACTACCGCGGCCCCTGCCCGTTCCACGGCGGCACTAACCGGAATTTCGCCGTCATTCCGAAGAAGGGGCGCTACTACTGCTTCGTGTGCCACGAGTCTGGGGATGTCTTCTCCTGGTTCATGAAGCGGCATGGTATGGACTATCCTACCGCGGTTCGCGAAGCGGCTCGGCGCACCGGAATTGTGATTCCCGAGCGGGCGGAGCGGGCCGGTCCCGATCCGTACGAGCCACTCTACAGTGCGGTGGCCGTGGCTCACGATTGGTTTGCCCGCCAGCTTCTGGACCAGCCCGAGGCCAGGACCGCTCGCGAGTATCTCGAGGGCCGCGATATCCCGCTGGATACCGCCGCCATGCTGGGCCTGGGCTTCGCGCCGGTGGGCAAGACGTTTTTCAAGGCCATGGCCGATCTCGGAATCGAAGAGGGTGTCCTGCTCCAGGCCGGCCTGGCAGCGCAGCGCGAAGATGGCTCGGTGATTCCTCGGTTCCGCGGGCGACTCCTCTTTCCCATCCACAACTTGCGGGGGCGTGTCGTAGGGCTGGGTGGGAGGCTTCTCGTAGCGGGCGAACCGAAATATCTCAACTCGCCCGAGACCGACATCTTTCATAAGGGTAAGCAGCTCTACAACCTGCATCAGGCCAAGGGACCGATTCGGAAGGAAGAGTGTGTCCTTCTGGTCGAGGGATACTTCGATGTGATCCGGCTCTCGTTGGCCGGCGTCGAGCACGTCGTCGCGCCGCTCGGCACTGCGCTTACCCCAGAGCAAGCCGTGCTGCTCAAGCGGTTTGCTCCCGCCGCCACCATCCTGTACGACAGTGATCTCCCCGGGCTTAGGGCCACGTTTCGCGCCGGTGACGAGCTCCTGCGGCACGCCATCCGGGTTCGGGTAGCCACGCTGCCGCCGGGCCAGGATCCGGACACGTTGGTGAAGAAGGGCGGCGTCGCCGCGCTGGAGGGCGTGTTGGGCGACGCGATCGATCTCCTCGAGCGCAAGATCCAGATGCTGGAGCGGAAAGGATATTTCGAGGGGGTCGAGCATCGCCGCGAAGCCCTCGACCGGTTATTGCCCACTATCCGCGCCGCGGCGGATCCGATTACCCGTGAGTTGTATCTTTCCCTCACCGCAGAACGCGCCGGTGTCAGCAAGGATGTGCTCGAGCAGGAGCTGGCGGAAGGCGGGAAAGCGGGAACGCGGGAAAGAGCCGGCAGGCGGTGACCGCGAGCGGAGTCGACAATCGCGCGATAGTACTCCCCGTCCACGAGGACGGCGCAATCCCGAAACGCAGCTGCTGGCGGCCCTGCTCGCCGCGCCGGAGCTCGTCCCGAGAGCGAGAGAAGACGTTTCGCCAACGCTTCTCGAGAAGCCACGGCTCCGGGAAATATTCGAGGTGCTGCTCCAGAGCGCCGCCGCCGCCGGCCAGCTGCCGGAGACACTTTCGGAGGATGCGAGAGCCGCATGGTCCTATCTCAAGGAGGCCGCCCGAGACGCTCGGCACTCAAGAAGTAGCTGCACTATACGACCAGGCCGCGCAGATCCTCCGAGCCCGCTCCCAGTATCGTGACATGGATGCGATGACTGATCCCGGCGAAAAGCAGCGGCAGCGAGCCACTTTGAGAGCTCGGTACCCGGCAGCTGATGATTGGTACGCGTACCAGAAGGCAGCCTCGAGGGCTACCCGCGCCGCCAATCGCTCCAGAGGAGCCTGAATGCACCCTGATTTAGAGAAGCTGATCGATCTACAAGCAAAGGATGCGGAGGTGGCCGCACGCGAACAGCGGCTGGATAATCTAAAAGGGGAGACGGCGGGCCTGGATGAGGTGCTCAAGCGCGCTCGAGACCTGCTCGAGAAGGCCCGGCAAACGGCCGCAGATGGGCAACGCCGCCGCGATGAGCTCGAGACCAAGATTGAAAGCTACCGGATCCTGCAGGACCGCCGCCGCCTGAGACTGGAACAGGTGCGGAATCCGAAAGACGCCTCGACCCTGATGACCGAACTGGACCTGGCACAGTCGGTCATGGCCAAAGAGGAAAACGATTGGGTGCGGAGTGCCGACCTGGTCATCCAGCTGGAGGTGAAGGTCAAGGACGCGGAGCGGAATCTGGAGGTGGTCGAGGTCGCACAGGCTCCCGAGCGCGCCGAGGTGGCACGGCGTCAGGCGGTGCTGGAAGCAGAGCGCGATGCCGCGATGCGCGAGCGCGAGGCCAGTGCGGCCCACCTCGAGAAGGCGATTCGGGGCCGCTACGACCGCCTTCGACGCACCCGCTCGAGTGATGTGATCGTTCCTCTCGTCGGCGGTGCCTGCGGCAGTTGCCACACGGCGGTGCCGATGAACCGCAGGAGCCAGATCCGAGCCGGCCACGGTGGTCGACGCGTGCGAGGCCTGCGGAGCGATTCTGTACCCAAGCGAGCCAGCCGGGTCAGCATGACGCGCTGCGTATGGGGTACACTTTCATGGTGAGCGTCTTTCCTGCCCCAATGCTCCGTTGGGCGGTGGTGCCGGAGCCGGATCCAGCCGCAGGTGGAGGCGCTGTCCGCCGCTCTCCGGCTTCCGCCTGCACTGGCCGCGCTCCTGGTGCAGCGAGGTCATGGGTCCGAAGAGTCGGCACGCCGCTTTCTCCGGCCGGCACTGGACGACCTGTCCGATCCGCACGCCCTCGCCGGCATGGCTGAGGCGGTCGAGACCATTGCCGGCACTGTGCGCGCCGGCGGCCGCATCCTGGTCCACGGCGACTACGACGTCGACGGCCAGTGTTCGTCAGCGCTTCTCACCCGCGCCTTGCGCCTTGCCGGTGCCGATGTACTGCCCTTCCTGCCACATCGTCTCCGCGATGGCTACGACTTCGGGCCCGCAGGGCTCGAGGCCGCCAAGGACGCCGGTGCCTCGCTCATCATCACGTGTGATTGTGGCATCACCGCAGTCGACGCGGTCCGCGCCGCGCGTCAGGCCGGGATCGGTGTGGTGGTTACCGATCACCACTTGCCAGGTGCGGAGCTGCCGCCAGCCCAGGCCGTGGTAGACCCGCAGCGGGCTGACGACCGGTCGGGGGCCAACGGCCTCTGCGGAACCGGAATCGCTTTCAAGCTGGTTCAGGCGCTGGTACCTGCGCTCCGCCTGCCCGCGAACCTTCCGTTCCATCTGTTGGATCTGGTGGCGCTCGCCACCGTGGCGGACGTGGTGCCGCTTCAGGGAGAAAACCGGATCCTGGTCAGGCACGGCCTCAAGCTGCTGGCCGACAGCCGCTGGGTCGGGCTTCGAGCCCTGGTCGAAGCCACCGGGCTTACCGGCAAGGACATCGTCGCCCGCCACCTGGGTTTCGTCCTGGGTCCTCGGCTCAATGCCGCCGGAAGGGTCGCGGATGCCACCGACGGGCTCCGTCTGTTGTTGAGCGACGATCCGGTAGAGGCCGCAGGGCTGGCGCAGCGGCTCGAGGGACTCAACGTCGAACGGCAGGCGTTGGACCAGCGCATGCTGGACGAAGCGCTGGAGCAGGTCGAGCGGACCGCCGACCCGGAGCGCGATGCCGGTTTCGTTCTCGTCGGTGACGGCTGGCACCCCGGCGTCGTTGGCATCGTTGCCTCGCGGGTGGTCGAACGCTACGGGCGCCCCACCTTCCTCATTGCCTTCGATGGCGACATCGGCAAGGGCTCAGGCCGAAGCACCTCTCGTTTCGATCTCCATGCCGCGCTGCTGTCGTGCGGAGACCTTCTCGAGCGGTTCGGCGGACACCGCATGGCTGCCGGACTTACGATTCACCGCAACCGCCTCGATGCCTTCCGCGAGCGATTCGGCGACCTGGCCCGGCAGACGCTCAGTCCGGAGGATCTTGGTCCGGAACAGCGGGTCGATCTCGAGATCGGCCTGCATGAGGTCACCTATGACCTCGAGCGCCTTTGCCGCTACCTCGAGCCGTGCGGCCAGGGCAACGCGAGCCCGGTGTTCGGTGTACGGGGCGTGCGTTTCACCAACCGCAGCAATGTTGGGAACGGCCACCTCAAGGGAGTACTCGATGACGGCACGGACACGAGTGCCCGTGATCGGCTTTCAGTGGGCCGACCGGGTGTCCTGGCTGGGAGACGACCTGGTTGACGCCGCGTTTCGCATCGAGTGCAACGAGTGGAATGGGATGGTCACCCTGCAGGCGCGGCTGTGTGCCTTGTCGCCCCATTCGCCATAGAGGACGGACGGACGGAAGGACGGGAAAGATGAGATCGTGGAAGGCGTGAATGGCGGGGACCTGGGTGCAAGGAGAACACCAATGCGCGAGCCGGCGGCATCTTTCTCTTACTCTTCTCCTTCCCGTCTTTCCCTTCCTTCCCGTCCTTTCCGACGTTGAGAATCGTCGCGGGGCAGTTCGGCGGGCGCCGGCTGGTAGTGCCGAAGGATTCGCGTGTGCGTCCGACAGCCGACCGGGTCCGGGAGGCCTGGATGAGCATTCTGGGCGACGAGATCCTCGGCGCCCGGGTACTCGATCTCTTTGCCGGAAGCGGGGCCCTGGGATTGGAGGCGTTGTCGAGGGGTGCGGAGTCAGTGACGTTCGTGGAGCTGAATCCGCCATCGCTCAAGGCGCTGCACGAAAACATCAGCACTCTCGGTGCGGCGGGGGCCACGACCGTGCACCGGGGAGACGCCATGCGCTTCGCCGAGCGTCTCACGCCGGGAGCATTCGATCTGGTGCTGGCCGATCCGCCGTACACGGTGGACCATGCGTCCAAGCTGGTCGCGCTCTTCCGCCGAGCCCCATTCGGGCGCATTCTTTCGGTCGAGCACAGTAGCGACCTCGAGCTCGACGGCGATACCCGCCGCTACGGCGACACCGCCATCACCTTCTGCCACGCGCCATGACCCGTATCGCGGTCTACCCCGGCTCGTTCGATCCGCCGACGAGGGGCCACGAAGATCTGGTCCGCCGGAGTCTGTCCCTGGCCGACCGCCTGATCGTTGCGGTGGCCATGAACGTCGGTAAGCAACCTCTCTTCTCGGTCGAAGAGCGTCTGGAGATGCTCCGGGCCGCCGGTCGGCGACGACCCGCGGGTCTCCTTCCAATCGTTCGACGGACTGCTGGCGGAGTTCGCTAAGAAGGTCGGTGCCACTATCATCGTGCGCGGGCTTCGCGCCGTGAGCGACTTCGAGTACGAGTTCCAGATGGCCCTGATGAACCGGCAGCTGCATCCATCGCTGGAGACCGTTTTTCTCGTTCCCGCTGTAGACCTGACCTATCTCAGCTCGAGCCTGGTGCGCGAGGTGGCGAGATTCGGCGGGGATGTGCGGCCGATGGTGCATCCGGTGGTGGCCAGCGCGCTGGCACGGCGATTCCGGTCATGAGCTTCCGCAGCCGATTGCTCGAGCGTGCGGCCGCTGGACGTGCCCGGGTCGTGCTCTGCGAAGGAGAGGACCCACGAGTCCAGGCGGCGGCGGAACACCTCCGCTCCCAGCGGGTGGTCGATCCCATCGTGCTCGGTGGTCGAGGGGCTCGATCCGGCAAAGGACCCTCGGCTCGGCAGGATCGCCCAGCTTTCTGCGGGAGCGCCGTCCAGACCGGGTACGAGACGGCGTGCACGCCCTCGACCTCGCGGCTGATCCGCTGCACTTCGGCGCCGCCCTGGTGGCGCTGGGCGAGGCGGAGGGTTGCGTTGCCGGCGCGGCCTGTCCAACCGGGGACGTGGTGCGGGCCGCGCTCTGGGCAATCGGGACCGCTCCCGGAGTGAGCCTCGTGAGCTCTTCCTTCTATATGGTTCTGCCCGACGATACCGTGCTCACCTTCACCGACTGCGCAGTGGTTCCCGAGCCGACGCCCGGCCAGCTCGCCGAGATTGCGCTGGCGGCGGCGCGCGACCGCTCGAAGCTCGTCGGTGACTCGCCCCGGGTGGCCTTCCTCTCGTACAGCACCAAGGGAAGCGCTGGAGGTCCTCACGTTGCTCGGGTACAGGAGGCGGCCGGCCACTTTCACCAGCTTGCGCCCCACATTGCATCGGATGGTGAGCTTCAAGCCGACGCTGCGCTCAACCCGGATGTGGGGGAGCGGAAGGCGCCCGGCTCTCCGCTCGCCGGCCGGGCCAATATTCTGGTGTTCCCGGACCTCGACGCCGGAAACATCGCATACAAGCTGGTTCAACGTTTGGCCGGCGCCGTGGCTATCGGTCCCATTCTTCAGGGACTGGCATGCCCCATGGCCGACCTGTCGCGGGGGGCCACCCCCGATGATATTGTCGAGGTGGCCGCGATGGTGGCTCTGCAGTCGAATGGTGCAACCAGTTAGGGGAGTGATTCATGGGCTTCAGCCAGACCAAGGGCCCCAGTGGGGTGGTTGTGGTACAGGTAGAGGGGCAGCTCATTGTGGGCAATCGACACGAGCTCAAGGATCTGGTGCAGGCCGCGCTGGAGCGGGGTGAGCGTCGTCTGCTTATCGATTTTTCCCGCACCGGGTACATCGATTCCTCTGGCCTCGGTGCCCTGGTCTCGATCTCGAAGCGGATTCGCGAGACCGGCGGCGAGCTCCGGCTCTCCGGACTCAACGACGATCTTCGCTCTCTCTTCGAGCTGACGAAGCTCGACACCCTCTTTGCCATCACCGAGACGCCCGAGCAGGCCCTCACCAGCTTCTAGCCCGCTGATCCGATGACTTCGCCGCTCCGCCTCTGCGTTCGCCGGACTTCGGCATCGGAGGCCAGCGGCTCGGCGACACTGGTCACACTGCGCCTGCCCAGCGATGTGAACTGCATCGAGGAAGCGGTCGAGCTAGTGACCCGCCATTGCCTGGCAGGGCACTACACCACCAAGACGATCCGGTTCCGGCTTCGAGTGGTCCTGTCGGAGGCGCTCAGCAACGCCATCGTGCGCGGCAATGGCGAGGATCATACCAAGTGGGTCGATGTGCGGGCCGAGCTCGTCCCTGATGCGATTCGAGTCTCGGTCACCGATGAAGGGCCCGGTTTCGATCCGGGTGCCGTACCCGAGCCGCTCCGGCCGGAGCAGCTCGACGAGGCCGGTGGGCGCGGCCTTTATCTCATCCGCAAGCTCGTGGATGCGGTGCAGTTCAACGAGCAAGGGAACTCCATCTGCATGATACTGCGCCGCCAGTAGGGCGGCTCGACCACCTGCTCGACGGCCTCGGTGCTCTGGTCGACGGACGGGTGCGTCTGTGGCGCTCGGACGGTTCCGACCTGCACCTTGCCGGGGGCGAAGATCCGGGCTGGTCACTTACGCCACCGGCGCGCCCCGGCCTCGGGTCCACCCCGGGGGGCGTGGCCTGGCTCCAGCCGGTGACCGGCGCGCCAGGCCTCTGGCTCGAAGTGGCGGGGCAGGACGAACACGCCCTGCGACAGGCCGCCCCCAGGGTGCTGTCGCTGGTGGCCGCGTTGCTGGAGTCCGAACGGCAGCGTGCCTACGTGGCCGAGGAGCTGGCGGGCCGTTACGAGGAAATCGAGCTGCTCTATGCGATCAGTGAGATACTGGGCCGCACTGTCCGGCTGGAAGAGGCAGCCCAGATCATCGTGCGGGAAGTGAGCACAGTCGTTGGCGCCCGCCGTGCTTCGATCATGGTGTTCGATGAGCCCAGTGGTACTCTCCGGACCGTCGCCGCGCGCGGCTTCGCGCCCGACGGGTTGGTCCCGGTGCCGGTGGAAGACGACTGCTCGATCGCGGCCCGAGTCTATCGTGAACAGCGGACGGTCACCTTCGATCCGGCAGACCCGGACTCGGTGCCATCCGAGTGCGGTGGAGCGCGGGGTTACCGGGGAAACTCCTTTCTGAGCGTACCTATAACCTACGCCGCACCCGGCACCGAGATTCGCTGCGTCGGCGTCATGAACCTGACCGATCGAATCGGCGGTGACCGCTTCACCCTCGACGACCGGAAACTGGTGGGCGCCGTCGCCAACCAGATCGGCGCCGCGGTGGAGAACGCCCGGTTGGTCGAACGGGATGCCCAGCAGCAGCGGCTGCAGCGTGAGCTGGAGCTCGCCCACGATCTCCAACTCAAGCTCCTTCCGTCACCCGCGGTGCTCCAGGGCGACGCCGACGTGGCCGCACGATGCCTCCCCGCCGACTCGGTGGGCGGCGACTTCTACACCTTCAGCCGGCTGGGTCGGGGTAAGGTGGGCGTGATGCTGGGTGACGTGGCGTCTCACGGATTCTCGGCCGCGCTGGTCATGGCGCTGGTCATGTCGGCCGCGGGCATCCATGCGGCCACATCGGCGAATCCGGACGAAACGCTCACCGCGCTGCTTGACAGTCTGTCCACCGAGCTGATCCGGACCGAGATGCACTTCAGTGTGTTCTACGGCATGCTCGACCCGCGTGCCCGACATCTTGTCTACGCCAGCGCCGGCCATCCCCATGCGTTCCGGGTGCCGCGGGCCGGTCCTCCGGAACGGCTCGAGGCCACGGCGCCCCCACTGGGACTCGCCACAGCCGGAAACATTCAGCGACGGCAGGTACCGTGGTCATTCGGTGACGATCTCCTGGTTCTCTGGACCGACGGCCTGGTGGACGCGCGGAACGACGCCGGTGAGCCGTTCGGCGAGCAGCGGCTGCTGACTGAGGTTGGTCTGCGCCGGAAGGAAGCTCCCGAGGCCATCGTCCGTGCGGTGCTCGAGCAGGCCGAGGCATTTGGCGCCCGCCCCACCGACGATCGTACGCTCCTGGTCCTTCGGATCTAGTGGTGGCGCATGCGAAGCGCCGCCTGGGACAGCACTTTCTCACCGATCCCAGGCTGCTGGCGCGGATTGCCGATGCGCTTGAGGTAGGCCCCCACGATGTCGTACTGGAGGTGGGCCCCGGGATGGGAGGGCTCACGGCCCCTCTCATCGAGCGGGCGGGACGGGTAATCGCAATCGAGAAGGATCGCGAGCTGATCCCGATGCTGAAGTCGCGGTTCCCCGCTCTGGACCTGATCGAGGCGGACGCTCTCGAGCTCGATTGGCATACACTCACCCAGTCAGGCGAGACCGGCCTTCTGGTCGCCGGTAACATCCCCTACAACATCACCTCTCCTTTAATAGACAAGGCGCTGTTGCCGCCGCGACCCGCCCGCATCGTGTTTCTGGTGCAGAAGGAGGTCGCCGACAGGGTTACCGCCGCCGCTGGCACACCCGAGTACGGAGCGCTGAGCATCGGGGTACAGGCGGTTGCCCGCACGGAACGGTTGTTCACCGTACCGGCTGGAGCATTCAAGCCGCGGCCGAAGGTCGACTCCGCCGTGCTTCGTCTCACGCCGTTGAGCCGGCCCCTCATCTCCGATGATGAGCGGGAGAGTTTCCGGGTTCTGGTGGTCGGTCTCTTCGGTTTTCGGCGCAAGCAGATGCTGCGCGGGGTCCGGGAATTCACCGGGTGGGGCGCCGCACGGGTGAGCCAGCTGCTCGCCACGGCCGGGATTCTGGAGACGGTACGCCCCGAGGTGTTGAGTCCGGCGGAATTCGTCGAACTGCATCGAGCGCTCGTTGACGGAGGGTGGAGCATGCGGTAGCTTTGTGAAACATTTCACATAAATCAGGGTGAATGCGCAAAGTCGCCGAGTCTACTGTCCGCCGCCTGTCGCTCTATCTCCGTTTTCTGGAAGAGTTCGAGGAACAGGGCATCGATACCGTCAGCTCCGGCGCGCTGGCCTCGCGGGGCGGCACCACCTCGGCGCAGGTTCGCAAGGATCTCTCCTTCTTCGGCTCCTTCGGCAAGCGTGGGCTGGGCTATCCCGTGCCCGAGCTGGCAGACCGGATGCGAGGAATTCTGGGGCTGAAGCGCCGCTACCGGGTGGGGATGATCGGGGCAGGGAAGATCGGCAGTGCGCTGGTGCAGTACCGCGGGTTCAAGCAGCGCGGCTTCGACATCGTGGCGATCTTCGACAGCGATCCCTCCAAGATCGGCCGGCAGTGGAACGGTCTGACGGTGCAGGACATCGCCACGCTGGAGAATGAGGTCGGCCGCCAACCGCTCGACATGGCAGTGCTCGTGATCCCTGCCGATGTCGCCCAGGCGGTTGCCGACCGGCTCATCGCCCTTCGGGTCAAAGCCATCCTCAACTTCGCTCCGGTGCAGCTCGCGGTTCCCGATGATGTGGTGGTGAAGACGGTAAACCTGGCGCTCGAGCTGGAAACGTTGAGCTACGCGTTAGCGAACAGGTAGGGAAGGACGGGAAAGACGGGAAGGACGGAAAAAACGGGAAAGACGGGAAGGACGGTCGGGAGGAGGCGAAATAGAGCACTCCTCATCCCGAACGAAGTGAGGGACCTTGCTTGCTCGATCTTGGACCCATGGTCCCGGACCGATGGGAAGGTCCCTCGTTACTGTCGGGATGAAGTGGTTCTTTTCGCACTCCCGTCCTTCCCGTCCTTCCCGTCCTGTCCTGAATAGTTTGTTGTATGTCCGTTCACGTCACTTCTGAGATCGGAGTCCTGCAATCCGTGCTGGTGCACACCCCTGGGCGTGAGCTCGAGGCGGTGACCCCGGGCAATCGGGCGGACTATCTCTACGACGACATCATCGATCTCGAGATCGCGCAGCGGGAGCACCGCCAGTTCGTCTCGGTCCTCAAACGGTTTGCGCGGGTGCTGCAGGTGCGCGACCTCCTTACCGAGATCCTGCAGCAGCCCGAGGCGCGGGACTACCTCATCACCAAGACGATGGACGTGGTGCCCTCGGATGCATTGGCCCAGCGTCTCAGTGGGCTGCCGGCCGACGAGATCGTGAACATGCTGATCGAGGGTACCGAGGAGGAGAGCGGCCCGATCTCCCGGGCACTTAACGAGGTGGGATTCGCCTTCCCCCCGCTGCCGAATCTGTTTTTCCCCCGGGACATCGGGATGGTCATCGGTGAGCATGTGGTGGTCGGCGCAATGCGACACGGCGTACGCTGGACCGAGGAGCTGCTGATCAATGCGCTCTTCCGGTTTCATCCCGAGCTCGCCAACGTCGGCATGCTGTACGACGGGTCGGAAGAGCGGCGCAGCAACTACACCCTCGAGGGCGGGGACGTGCATTACCTGCGTCCCGATCTGCTGGTCGTGGGCTTCAGCGAGCGAACCTCCCCGGCGGCGCTGGACCAACTGTGCGAGACAGTATTCGACCGCGGTCTGGTCACCGATGTCCTGGTCGTGGTCATGCCAAAGGCGCCGGCCGCGATCCATCTGGACATGATCTTCTCCCAGGTCGACCGCGAGCTGTGCGTGGTCTATCCCCCGTTTTTTGTGGGGCCCGAGCGGCTGGCGGTACTCCATCGGCGAAAGGGAACCGACGGCGTGCGTGAGATGCCCAACTTCTTTGCCGCGCTTCAAGCGGTGAACCTGCCACTGGAGCCGATCTTCGCCGGGGGCGAGCGGCGCATCAACCAGGAGCGGGAACAATGGAGCTCCGCCTGCAACTTCCTGGCGGTACGCCCCGGCACCCTGGTGAGCTATCGCCGGAACGATGCTACCCTCTGCGAGCTGACGAATGTCGGCTTCCGGGTGGTGCCCGCGGTCAATTTCCTGGCCTTCGATGACTGGACCGACGCGAAGCACCGTACGGTGATCACCATCGAAGGAAGCGAGCTTGCGCGGGGCGGGGGCGGTCCCCGCTGCATGTCGCTGCCGCTCCGCCGGGCCGGCCTGTGATCGGCACCTCCGCTTACCCCGACAGCACCTTGCTGGAGCGGGTGCTGGCCCAGCTTCGCCTGGGACCACGAACGCCCTCAATCTTATGTCACGAAGTGCTCGGCCTCCTCGGCGCCCCCCCGGCGATATGCGATCGGGTTGCCATTGCCCTGCTGGGGGCCGATCCCAGGGTGCGGCAACTGGAGGACGGCTGCTGGGGCCTGGTGCCCGAGGCGCAAGGGTCGCCGCTGCTGGACGACTGCGCCTTTGCCGTGGTGGATGTGGAGACCACCGGGATGCGTGCGGGTTACGGCGATCGTATCACCGAGATCGCGGTGGCCGTGGTTCATGGCCGGCGCCGGGAGATCGTATTCGAATCGCTGGTCAATCCCGAGCGGCCGATCCCGCGCGCCATCTGCTCCATCACCAACATCACCAACGAGATGGTGCGTCACGCCCCCCGATTCTCTGAGGTTGCCGAGCGCCTGCTCGCGGTGCTCGCCGGTCGGGTGTTCGTGGCCCACAACGCCAGGTTCGACTGGAACTTCGTCAGCGCCGAGCTGCGTCGCTCCCGCGACCTCACCCTGGATGGAACCCGGTTCTGCACCGTACGGCTCGCCCGCAGGCTGGTCAAAGGGGTGCGCTCATGCGGGCTGGACAATCTCTGCCGCTTCTTTGGATTTCACAACGAGGCCCGCCACCGGGCCGCCGGCGACGCCCTGGTGACCGCCGAGCTGCTTTGCCGGCTTCTCTCGCTGGCACGGGAAGAGGGCGCCCGCACTCTCCAGGATCTCATGGTCATCGAGGCCCGGCGTTCCCTGCGCCGCCGCCGTCGCAAGCGATCTGCCATGCCGACCGAGCCCCGGGTGGACTCGTGTCAGGAGGAGTTCGCGTGACGCTGCTCCGCTCGTTCAAGGTCGGCGGGCTCCGCTGCCACACCCTGGAGGGAGGGCTCCAGCGTCTCGACGGGGGCGCCATGTTCGGCGTGGTGCCGCGGACGCTCTGGAAGACCCGGATCGAGCCGGACGACCGCAATCGGATCCCGCTGGCCATGCGCTGCGTCCTGGTGGAGCACGAAGATGGACTCGTGCTGATCGATACCGCGCTCGGCAACAAGGAGGATGCCAAGTTTCTCGACATCTACGGAGTCGAGAATCAGGGACTCGAGGGCGCCACCCAACTGGAGGACGCGCTGGCCTCGGCCGGCTTCCTGCCTCGCGACGTGAAGTGGGTGATCAACACCCATCTTCACTTCGATCACGCCGGGGGCAACACCACCATGGATCCGGACCTGGAGAACGATCCCCGGCGGCATGTTCGGCCGACCTTCCCCAATGCCACGTACGTGGTACAGCGTGGCGACCTCGAGTTTGCCCGCCACACCAACGAGCGCACCCGCGCGAGCTACCTGCCGCACAACTTCGAGCCGGTCGCGGCAGCCAACCGATGGCGGCTGCTGGACGGAGACGTCGAGGTGCTCCCGGGAATCTCGGTGCGGCTGACGCCGGGGCATGTGCCGTTCCATCAGGCCGTGCTGTTGCGCGATCGGGACGAGACCGGCGCTGTTCGTGGGCGACCTCTTTCCCACCACGGCGCATCTGCCACTGCCCTGGATCATGGGTTACGACCTGGAGCCGCTCCGCACACTGGAGAGCAAGCGGGCAATCCTGAACGAAGCCGTTGACGGTGGATGGCGGCTGATCTTCGAGCACGATCCCAGGGTGGCCATGGGGACGCCGGTGCGGGATGGGAAAGGGGTGGTGCTGCGCGATGTCACGCCCGCTCCCGAGTCTGCCAACGTGGTTTCTGGTTGACACTTGGCTCGGTGGCTGACTAGCTTCCGCAGCTTGTGAAAGCGGGGAATCGAGTTCCCCCACCCTGAGCCTGCCGGCCCGATGCCGCAGCGCAGCCGGGTCCTGGCTTCGAAGCGAATCGGTCGGCTCTCGCCGCCGTGGCTTCGCCGTCGTGGGCATCCGGTCATCGCCGGGTGCCCTTTTTCTTTCTCACGTTAGGAGGCGCTACAACTGTCCACGAACGATCGCGAAAAGCGAATCCGCGTTAACCGCATGATCCGGATCAGCCCTGTGCGAGTCATCACCGCCGCCGGTGAGCAGCTCGGGGTTCTGCCAATCGAGGAAGCCCTGGCGGCCGCCCTGGAACGCGGGTTGGATCTCGTGGAGGTAGCGCCGACCGCTCGGCCCCCCGTCGTCAAGATCATGGATTACGGGAAGTTCAAGTTCGAGGAGGCCAAGGCCGCCCGCGCGGCCAAGAAAAAGCAGCACATCATTCAGCTCAAGGAAGTGAAGTACCGTCCCGGAATCGACGACCACGATTTCGACTTCAAGACCCGCCATGCGCGGGAGTTTCTGGGCGACGGCAACAAGGTCAAGGTGACCATGATGTTTCGGGGCCGGCAGATGGCCCATCTCGAGCTGGGCAAGGCGGTGCTCGACCGGGTGGCGGCCACCCTGGCGGACGTCGGTAAGATCGAATCCGACGCCAAGCTCGAAGGCCGCAACATGACGATGGTGATAGCGCCGAAGTAGGCGGGCGGTAGGTGAAGCGGCGGTAGAGAACGAGCGGTAGAGTAGGGTGAGGTGGTAATGACGTGAGGCGGTAGATACGGTGGCGTTCGAGCAGGGCGGAATGGGGCAGCAGGTACCGCCCTACCGCCGTTCCGCCCTACCGCCCGAGACGAGCAACGCGAGTCGAGGATTAAAAATGCCAAAGCATGAAGACCAAGCGTGCCGCAATGAAGCGCTTCAAGACGACGGGAAGTGGGAAGCTCAAGCGCTGGCACGCCAATCATACCCACATCCTGACCAAGAAGACCCGCAAGCGGAAGAACCGGCTGAAGAAGCGCGACTCTCGTCAGCTCGGCGGACTTCCCTCGCGTCAGCCGTCTCCTTCAGGCGTAAGGATATCTTCATGCCCCGCGTCAAGAATGGCGTCGCACACCACGCCCGGAAGAAGAAGATCATGGAGGCCGCCAAGGGTGCCCGTGGCGGCCGGAGCAAGCTCTACAAGGCCGCCAAGGAGACGGCCGAGCGCGCCATGCGCTATGCCTATCGGGACCGGCGAAAGAAGAAGGGCGAGTTCCGAGCGCTCTGGATCACTCGCATCAATGCGGCGGCTCGGAGTCAGGGGATGAGCTACAGCCGCCTCATGGCCGGCCTCCGGAAGGCAGGCGTCGACATCAACCGGAAGGTCCTGGCCGACCTAGCCGTGCACGATCTCGAGGCCTTTGCCAAGATCGCCGAGATGGCAAAGAGCGCCGATCGCCAATAACGTAGGCCCGCAAAGTGGGGCCCGCACGGCCGTGCGGGCCTACGCCGTGCGGGCCTCACAGTTCGTCTCCGAGCCTGATGTCCAATCCGACCGGCTATCCCGAACTCGATGCGCTCCTGCCCCGGCTCGAGGCTGTGCCCAGCCTCAGCGTGGACCGCTCGCCGCCGAGTTCATTGCCGTGCTCGGTCGCAAGAACGGGGCTCTCACTGCAGCGCTGAAATCGGTTCCCTCGCGGCCCGCTCGACCAGCGGAAGGGCTATGGCGCCGCCGTCAACCGGCTCAAGGCCAGCTTCGAGGCGGCGTTTGCCGCCCGGGGGGAGGTGCTGGAATCGGAGCGTCGTGGGCGCGAGTCGGCGGGGATCGACCTCAGCATGCCCGCGCGTCGCCGCTGGGTTGGAGCCGAGCATCCCGTGACCCGGGTGGTAGACGAGATCGTGCAGATCTTCCGCGGTCTCGGTTTCACCGTGGCCGTGGGCCCTGAGGTGGAGACCGAGTGGTACAACTTCACCGCGCTCAACTTCCCGGCCGACCACCCTGCGATGGACATGCACGACACGCTGTACGTGGATGCGCCACCGATCGCGGGCCAGCAGGGAGGCCGGCTCTTGCTCCGGACCCATACGTCCCCGGTGCAGATTCGTGCCATGCTCGAGTCACCGCCCCCGGTGCGGCTGATCATTCCGGGGTTGGTCTATCGCAATGATCCCTTCGACGCGTCGCACGCGCCCGCCTTCTCCCAGATCGAAGGCTTGGCCGTCGATGAGGGAATTTCATTCGTGGATCTGAAGGCCACGCTGGTCCACTTTGCCCATCAGTTCTTCTCGCCGACCACCAAGGTGCGATTCCGGCCCTCGTTCTTCCCCTTCACCGAGCCCTCGGCGGAGATGGACGCCGAATGCCAGCTCTGCCATGGCAGTGGCTGCCCGGCATGCAAGGGGACAGGCTGGATGGAAATCCTCGGCTGTGGGATGGTGCATCCCGCTGTGTTCGAGCATTCCGGGATTGATCCCGAGCGATACACCGGTTGGGCCTTCGGCATGGGCCCGCACCGGATCACGATGCTGCGCTACGGCATTCCCGACATCCGGCTGTTGTATGATGGGGACATGCGGTTCCTGGAACAGTTTGTTCCGGGGATGAGCGGGACAGCGGGACAGCGGGCGCGAGGCCAGAAGGATAAAGGAGATCGGCATGAACGTGTCCCTCCGCTGGCTCGAAGATTTCCTCCGACGCCCGCTGGACGTCAAAGACGTCACCGAGCGGCTGACCATGCTGGGAGCCCCGGTGGATGCGGTGGAGCCGCTCCACGCCGGCCTGGGCGACGTGCTCATCGGACTGGTCGAGGAAGTGCGGCCGCACCCCAATGCCGACCGGCTTCGGGTATGCATGGTGAACGACGGAACGGCCGAGCGCCGCAACGTAGTATGTGGCGCAGCCAACGTGGCGGCTGGACGGAAGTATCCCTTTGCACCGGTCGGTGCAACGCTCCCCGGCGGCCTTCGCATCGAAAAGCGCAAGCTCAGGGGTGAGGCGTCGGAGGGAATGCTGTGCTCCGCTCGCGAGCTCGGGCTGGGGCAGGACGGGGACGGGATCTGGGAGCTCGGGACCGATGCCGCTCCCGGCACCCGCTTGCTCGAAGCCGTGCAGCTCGAAGATCATAGACTGGTCGTCGATGTCGGTCCCAACCGTCCCGACCTGCTGGGGCACAAGGGTATCGCCCGGGAGCTGTCCGCTTCTTATGCCGTGCCTTTCCGGCTTCCAGTTATCCCGGGCTCGCCTGCGATCGATGTGCCTCCAGTGCGTCGGCTGGGCAACACCGCGGACGTCGGCGGCGTCCGGGCGGCCATCGAGGATCTCGAAGGTTGCCCCCGGTTCCTCGCGGCCGTCATCCGTGGAGTAAAGGTCGGCCCTTCGCCGGATTGGCTGGCCCGTCGGCTCGAGGCCGCCGGTGTCCGCTCAATCAACAACGTGGTGGATGCTACCAACTACGTCATGCTGGAGCTCAACCAGCCAATGCATGCGTATGACATCGCACGGTTGCGGGGGCCCAGCGTGGTAGCTCGGCGGGCGCGGGATGGCGAGACCGTCGTCACCCTCGACGGCGTGGAGCGTCAGCTTGACCCCGGAGATGACGGTGATAGCCGACGACGGCGGGGCGATCGGAGTTGCCGGCGTAATGGGTGGGGCCGCCACTGAAGTTACGACCGAGACGGTGGACGTATTCCTCGAGTGTGCCTACTTCACGCCCGCCGGTATCAGACGAACCCGCCGCGCCCTGGGACTCTCCACCGAAGCCAGCTACCGCTTCGAGCGCGGCATCGACCGCTGGGGCGGGGTCGAGGCACTCAGACGCGGCATCGAGATCATCGGAGCAACTGCGGGGGGCGAGCTGGCCGGGGCCCCGGTGGATGTGGGCCCCGGGCCTGCCAATCCACCTCGCATCTTTCTCCGGCCGGCGCGAGTGGCTCAGCTACTTGGAGTGGAGCTGCCCTGGCAGTCACTGGAGAGCTATCTCGTGGCGATCGGCGCGACCCTCGTATCCAAGCCGGAGGACGGCCGCATTGCAGTCGAGGCGCCTAGCTGGCGTCCCGATCTGCTTCGGGAGGTGGACCTTATCGAAGAGGTCGCTCGGCTACACGGCTACGAGAAATTCCCGGCCGACTTGCGCCCGTTCCGCCCGGGCCTCCTGCCCGATGCGCCGATCGAGCGCGCTACGGCCGAGGTGCGCCGTGGCCTCGCCCGGCAGGGCTTCTTCGAGGTATCGCCGCTGCCAACCGGGCCGGCCGACGGCTTGGACAGTGTCCGCCTGCTGAACCCTCTTTCGAGCACGGAGGGCCACCTGCGCAGGCGCCTCCTGCCCGGACTGGTGCGGCTCGTCGAGGGCAACTGGGCTAAGCATGTCGCCGACGTGCGCCTGTTCGAGATCGGCACGGTCTTCACCGCCGCGGCCGACGGCGAGCGCCCCGGGGAAGAGCGTCACGTGGCTGCCGTCCTGACCGGTCACCGGGAGCCGCCGCACTGGACCGGCTCGGGCCAGGATCGGTTCGATTTGTGGGATCTCAAGGGCCAGTTCGAGGCGGCTGTTGCTCTGGCGATTCCGGGAAGCGCGGTGCAGGTTGAAGGGTCCGAATGGATCGCGCGGGACTCGGAAGGCCGCACCGTCGGCCGGGCCGGGCCGGTGGAGGCCGATGCGCCCCCATGGGCAGCCCCGCTCTTCGGTTTCGAGCTTCTGCTCGATCCGGCTCCGCGCCTTCCGGTGCGATTCGCGACACTCCCCTCGACCCCGTCGTCCGAGCGGGTGCTCGCTCTCCTGCTCGGAGAAGGCACCACCGTGCGGCAAGTCGAGGAGTTGCTCGGACGTGTTGGCGGCGAGCTGCTCGAGTCGATCCTGTCGAGAGCGACTATCGGGGTCCCGAGCTGCCCGCCGGCCGGCGCAGCGTGGCGTTCCGGCTCACCTTCCGGGCCGCCGACCGCACCCTGCGCGATCCGGAAATAGACGCTATCGAGGCCCGCATGCTCAGCCGCCCTGGCAACCGAGCTCGGCATCCAGCGCCGCGACGCAGGCGCGCCAAGGGGTGGAGAGTGACCGTGATATACCATTACGAGCGGCCCGACCAGAAGGCCATCGTCGATCTGGAGCAGCTGCTGCACCATCTGGCGGAGGAGTTGGCCGGCTGGCGGAGGCGGACGTTGAAGGCGGAGGCCGAGCTCCAGGAAGTCCGCGCCAACGGCGGTGTTCTCGCCGGTCCGGAACTCAACCAGTCTCGGCAGCGGGTCATCGAGCTCGAGATGGAGAACCAGGCATTGCGACAGCGCATCGATGGGGCCAAGGAGCGGCTCAAGGCCCTGGCCGGCCGACTCACATTCCTGGAGCAGCATGGCGGAGGCAACGCCGCGTGAGCACCACCAAGAATGCGGTTCGAGTCGTCATTGGAGGCGAGGAGTACACTGTCCGCTCCGAGCTTCCGCCCGACTATACCCGGGAGGTGGCCGCGTACCTCGACGCGGCGCTGAAACGGGTTCGGGATAGCCTTCCCATGGTCGAGACCCAAAAGGCGGCGATACTGGCCGCGCTCGCTATCACCGACGAGCTCTTCCAGGCGCGCCGTGGCGACCGCGAGATCGCCGACCGGCTTTCCGCCATGGCGGATGACCTGGCCCGCCTCCTCCCGCCAGCCAAGCGCGGTACTCGCGCAGCCTCCTGAGGGGAGAACCGCAATGCTAGAGTCTCTCCTCCTGCCGATGCTTGCGGGGGTGGCTGCGGCACTGGCCGGCTCACTGCTGTTCATCCTGTTCTACACTCGTAACCAGCGACGGAGCGCCACCGGCATTCTCACGGTGGCGCGGGCCGAGGCCGAGCGGGTTCGCTCGGAGGGGCAGCGTGAAGCCGACGCGGCCAAAGCCGACCTGCTGCTGAGCGCCAAGATGGAGACGCTCAAGCTGCGGGAGGATCTCGATCGCGAGATCCTCCGGCGGCGGGAGGAATGGGACCGGCTGGAGCGCCGCGCCGAGGAGCGGGCCCGCGCCCAGGAGCGAAAGCTCGAGGAGATCGATGCCCGCGAGCGGGGAGCCGCGCACCGCGAGGAGGCACTGACCCAGCGGGAGCAGAACCTCCGCAGTCGTGAGGGAGAGGCCGACCGGCTGGCCCAGGAGCAGCGGGCCAAGCTCGAGCGAATCGCCGGGCTCACCGCCGAGGATGCCCGGCGGGAGATCCTCCAGCGGATCGAGGACGAGGCCCGGGGTCAGGCGGCCGCGCTGGTGCGCGACATCAAGGAGCAGGCGCGCCGCACCGCCGACCGGGACGCGCGGCGAATCATCTCCATGGCCATCCAGCGCCTGGGCGCCGAGCACACGGCCGAGAGCACGGTGGCCGCCGTGGCCCTGCCGAGCGATGAGATGAAGGGCCGGATCATCGGACGCGAAGGCCGGAACATCCGCGCCTTCGAAACCGCCACCGGCGTGGACGTCATCATCGACGACACGCCCGACACCGTGATCATCTCCTGCTTCGATCCCATCCGCCGCGAGGTGGCGCGCCGGTCGCTCGAGGCACTCATCGTGGACGGCCGAATCCACCCGGGCCGGATCGAGGAGATCGTCGTCAAGATCCAGCGCCGAGCTGGAGACCCAGCTGGTCGAGCTGGGCGAGCAGGCGGCGTACGACACCGGCGTGCACGGCCTCCATCCCGAGATGATCAAGCTCATCGGCCGGATGCGTTACCGCACCTCCTACGGCCAGAACATCCTCGACCACTCGAAGGAAGTGGCCTGGTTGGCCGGCATGATGGCGGCCGAGCTGCATGTGGACGTCGCTCCTGGCCAAACGCGGCGCTTTGCTGCACGACGTGGGCAAGGTGCTCACCCACAACAGCGAGGGAACCCACGTCGAGCTGGGCGTCGAGGTAGCCCGCAAGTACGGAGAGAGCGCGGCCGTGATCAACTGCATCCAGGCTCATCACGACGACGTGCCCCACGAATCCACGGAGTCCGTGCTGGTTCAGGCTGCCGATGCCATCAGCGGCTCGCGCCCGGGCGCCCGGCGCGAAGCGTTCGAAAGCTACGTGAAACGGCTGACCCGGCTGGAAGAAATCGCCAACGGCTTCGCCGGGGTGGAGAAGAGCAACGTCATCCAGGCAGGACGGGAGATCCGCGTGGTGGTGACTCCCGATCGGATTGACGATGGCGCCGCGGCGCAGCTCTCCGAGTCGATCGCACGAAAGATCGAGGGCGAGCTGCAGTATCCCGGTCAGATCAAGGTCGTGGTAATTCGGGAAACCCGAGCCGTGGATTTCGCTCGATGAGTGCCAGGGTCCTCGACGGGACCGCGATTGCCAGGACGATTCGAGAAGAGGTGGGCGCCGAAGTGGCGCGGCTGAGCCGTAACGGCCGGAAGCCGGGACTCGCTGCGGTGCTGGTGGGCGAAGATCCCGCCAGTGCCGTGTACGTCCGGTCCAAGGGCAAGGCGTGCGAGGAAGCCGGAATGCACTCGGTCACCATCCGGCTGCCGGCCGAAACGTCCGAGGCTGAGCTCCTGGCCACCGTCGATCGCCTCAATGCCGACCCCGCGATTCACGGCATCCTGGTGCAGCTACCGTTGCCCAAGCACATCAACAGCGAGAGGGTGCTGCATCGGATCGATCCGGGGAAGGACGTGGACGGCTTCCATCCGGTGAACGTCGGCAAGCTGGTTACCGGCGACAAGACGGCTTTCCGTCCGGCCACACCCTACGGCGTGCAGCAGATGCTGATCCGCTCGGCAATCGAGACCAAGGGCGCGCACGCTGTCATCGTGGGCCGCTCCAACATCGTGGGGAAGCCGATGGCCAACCTGCTGATCCAGCAGGGCCCGGGCGGTGACGCGACCGTCACCGTGTGCCACTCGCGTACCCGTGACCTCCCCGCCGTTACCCGGCAGGCCGATATCCTGATCGCGGCGATCGGGAAGGCGGAATTCGTCACCGCGGACATGGTCCGTCCCGGCGCCGTCGTCATCGACGTTGGCATCAACCGGGTGGAGGACGCCTCGCGGGCGAAGGGCTACCGCCTCGTCGGCGACGTGGCGTACGACCCCGTGGCGCAACTCGCGTCTGCCATTACGCCCGTCCCAGGGGGCGTGGGCCCCATGACCATCGCTATGCTGCTCCAGAACACGCTGCAGGCCATGAAGCAAGCGGAACTCGACTAGGATAGTGAGAAGTAAGACACTATTTCGTGCCTTCGTGGTGAAGTTTTTGCCTGAGCCCAAATCAATCTATGACCTTAGCGCTGTCCTTTAACATCTCTGTAGCAGACCAGGTCTGGTCCGTCAGCCGGCTCAACACCGCGATCAAACAGTTGATCGAGGGCAACTTCCCGCCGATCTGGGTGCGCGGGGAGGTGCTGCAGTGCAAGGTGTGGTCGAGCGGGCACTGGTACTTCACCCTGCGCGACGGCCGCAGCCAGGTTCGCTGCTGCATGTTCAGGTTGAACGCGTCGAGGGCGGGGAAGCCGCCGGCGGATGGAACCGAGGTCTTCGTGTTGGCCAAGCCTGGGCTGTACGAGGAGAAGGGGGAGTTCCAGCTGGTCGTCTCCCGTATGCTTCCGACCAGCGCGGTCGGCCAGAAGCAGCAGGAGCTGGAGCGGGTGAAGGCCCTCTTGCACAAAGATGGCCTGTTCGATCCGGTACGGAAGCGTCCGGTGCCCCCCTACGTCAGCACCATCGCGGTGGTGACGTCTCGCGATGGCGCGGCGCTCAAGGACGTGGTGACGGTCACCCGGAAGCGGTGGCCCTGCGCCAGGGTCCTGCTGGTCGGGGCACGGGTTCAGGGCGACGGCGCGGTCGAGGAGCTGGTGCGCGCGCTCAAGCTGGTGAACCGGATTCCCGGCCTCGATCTCTGTATCGTGGGCCGGGGAGGTGGGGCGCGAGAGGACCTCGCCGCCTTCAATAGTGAAGCGGTGTGTCGGGCACTCGGCCGACGTACGCGTACCCACAATCTCGGCGGTCGGGCACGAGATCGACATCTCACTTACCGATCTGGTTGCCGACCTTCGGGCCGCCACTCCGTCGGCTGCAGCGGAACTGGCGGTGGCCGACTGGCGCGACGTGCTGCGGCTGGTGGACGATCTGTCGGTGCGTCTCGCCTCGGGACTCACCGGGCGCACCCGGCTGGCGGCCGCGCGCCTGGCGCGCAGCGGCGACCGGTTACACGCGGGGATCGAGGGGATTCTCGACTCACGGCGGAATCTGGCCGACAAGCTCGCTGCTCAGCTCGATGCCCTGAGCCCTCTCCGGGTGCTCGGTCGCGGCTACGCGGTGCCGATGAACGATGCCGGCCGGGTACTCAAGCAGCGGGCCGATTTCATTCAGGACGCCAGCTTTCGACTGCGGGTGGCCGACGGGGACGTTCGTGCCCGCGTGGAGTGATCGCGATGCCCAAGACTGACCCCAGTCCGTCTGTGCCGGCCCTGGCCGAGGAGCTCGCCCGGCTCGAGGAAATCGTCCGCAAGCTGGAGGCCGACGATGTCGAGTTGGACACGGCGCTGGTTCTGTTCGAGGAGGGTGTCGCCCGGCTCAGAGCGGCCCGGGAGCGGCTGGTGGCGGCCGAGCTGAAGGTGCAAGCCGTCCTGGAGGAGGCAGGTGGCGACATCAGGCTGACCGATCTCGATGCCTGAAGCCGCTTCGGCGGCGACGGATTTGCTGGCGGAGGCGAGAGACCGGACCGACGCGCTCCTGAGTGGCTGGGCGAAGCGTCTGGAGCAGGAGATCGGCGGACGTCAGGGTCAGGCGCTGTCCTATGCTCTCCTGACACCTGGCAAGCGGGTTCGCGCCGCGCTGCTGCATGGCGGCGTACCGCGCGCTCGGCGGCCGCTCCCCCGCCATCGCCGGTATCGCCGCGGCGGTCGAGACGGTGCACACCTACTCACTGGTCCACGATGATCTCCCGTGCATGGACAACGACGACCTCCGCCGAGGCCGCCCCACCACTCACCGCGCCTTCGACGTTGCCACGGCCACTCGGGTCGGCTTCCTGCTGGTGCCAGTGGCGGCACGCCTCCTTGCAGTGGCCTCGGGTGAGCTCCGTCTGCCCACCAGCACCCTCGGTTCGATGGCGGGTGAGCTTTTCCATGCCGGTGGAATCGAAGGCATGGTAGGAGGGCAGTGGCTCGACCTGGAGGCTGAGCGCCGCAGGCTGCCGCTCCCCGAGCTGATCGAGGTGCACCGGGGCAAGACCGGCGCCCTGATTCGAGCGGCTTGCATTCTGGGGGGTATGGCGGGAGAGGCTGGACCCGGTCAGCTGGAAGGCCTCAGCGCCTATGGAGAAGACATCGGCCTCGCGTTCCAGATCGCGGACGACGTCCTCGATGCAACCGGCACCAGCGAGGAGCTTGGCAAGCCGGCGGGCCGCGATGCCCAGCTGGCCAAGTCCACCTATGTCGTTCTGCTCGGCATCGACGGAGCCCGCGCGGAGGCCCAGCGGCTGGCCCGAAGCGCGGTGGCTCACCTCGACCGGACCGGCGTTCCGTCGGCGGCATTGGGGGCGTTAGCCGGGTATATTGTAACGAGAAGCTCGTAGCTCGAAGCGATCTCAAAACCGTGTCACCCTGACCCCGAGCCAAGCGAGGAGGCGAGCTGTCAGGCCCTCGGTCGCTTGCTTGCTCAGGGTCCCTCAGGTGACAACCGAGGACCACCCCTAGGCCCTTAGAGACATGAGTCTTCTCGCGAGCATCAAATCTCCCGACGACCTCAAGCGCCTCCGTCGCGACCAGCTTCCCGAGCTGGCCCAGGAGATCCGCGACCGGCTCATCGAGTGCTGCTCGATCACTGGCGGCCATATTGGCGCCAGCCTCGGCGTGGTCGAGCTGACCATTGCGCTGCTCTATGAGTTCGAGTCGCCGGCCGACAAGATCGTCTGGGACGTCGGCCATCAGGCGTATGCCTGGAAGCTGCTCACCGGGCGGGACGAGTCGTTTCCGACCCTGAGGCAGCGGGATGGTATTTCGGGCTTTCTGAAGCGCAGTGAGAGCGGGCACGACCATTTCGGCGCCGGTCACGCCGGAACTGCCATGTCCGCCGCGCTCGGCATGGCTACCGCGCGTGACCTCAAAGGCGAGCAGCACAAGGTGGTTGCGGTGGTGGGTGACGGCGCGCTCACCTGCGGCCTCTCCTACGAGGGTATGAACAACGCGGGCCATTCCGACCGCGACATCGTCCTGATCGTGAACGACAACGGCATGTCCATCTCGCCCAACGTTGGTGCCATCAGCAAGACGCTGGGTCGCATCGTTGCCGATCCGAGAACCAACCGGCTGCGCGAGCGGATCAAGGGCCTGACGTTCGCCCTGGGCGGCGTCTTCGGCGAGGGCGTGGTGGAATTCGCCCGGAACGTGGAGGAGAGCGTTAAGAACCTCTTCTCCCCTGGCATGTTCTTCGAGGAGCTGGGCTTCCGTTACTTCGGCCCGATCGATGGGCACGATCTCCAGAAGCTCACCGACACCTTCCGGTTCGTCCGCGGAATGAGCGGGCCCCGGGTCATCCACGTCATGACCCAGAAGGGCAAGGGATTCTCGTTCGCCGAGTCCAATCAGGAGAAGTGGCACGGCCTGGCTGCCTACGATCCGGTGACCGGCGAAGCGCGAAAGAAGTCGAGTGGACCGCCTACCTGGACCCAGGTATTCGGTGAAGGACTGACCGCGCTCGCCGGGCGAGCATCCCGAGATCGTGGCGATCACCGCCGCCATGCCATCGGGGACCGGCACCGGCATCTTTCAGAAGAAGTATCCCGAGCGCTTCTTCGACGTGGGCATTGCAGAAGGGCATGCCGTGACCTTCGCCGGCGGACTCGCTACCCAGGGAATCCGGCCGGTGTGCGCCATCTACAGCACCTTCCTCCAACGGGCCTACGACAACGTCATCCACGACATCGCGGTGCAGCATCTGCCGGTGACTTTTTGCATGGATCGGGCAGGACTCGTGGGGGAGGACGGACAAACCCACATGGGGCTGTACGACATCGCCTACATGCTCGCGGTCCCCGGCATGACGGTCACCGCGCCCAAGGATGGGGATGAGCTGATCGGGCTACTGCGCACCGCGCTGACGCACGATGGCCCGTTCAGTACCCGGTACCCCCGGGACAAGGCACCGGACCAGCCGCGTCCAGCCTCCGAGATACCGCCGGTCCCTTATGGTACCTGGGAGCAACTGCGGCGTGGAAAGGATGCCGCGATCCTGGCGGTGGGCACGATGGTACTGCCGGCGATTGATGCCGCCGAGATTCTGGCCCAGGACGGAATCGACTGCGCGGTGGTGAACTGCCGTTTCATCAAGCCGATGGATGCGGCGATGCTCGAATCTCTCGCCCAGCAGCATCGCATCATCGTGACGGTCGAGGAGGGCACCATCGTCAACGGATTTGGCGCCTACCTGGCCGAGACTCTCCAAACCACTCACCCGGAGGTGAGGGTGGTGGCGCTTGGCGTACCCGACCGGCTTATCGAACAGGCGCCCCGCGCCGAGCAGCTCCAGGGCTTCGGCCTGACCGCTGCAGGAATCGCGCGGCGAATCACCGCGCTGCAGCACGAAGAGACCCTCGAGGCCAGATGAAGGTCGGCGTCGTCGGCAACCCTCGATACGGGGACCTCAAGGGTGTCCTGGAGCAGATTGCCATCGCGGCGCCATATCGCGGGGTCACGCTCTACAGCGAGCCTCGGCTCGAGTCGTTCTGGAACCGTGACGTCCCCACCTTCGACGGGGTCGACCTCGACGCCCTGATCACCTTTGGGGGTGATGGCACCTTGCTGCGGGGAGCCCGTCTCCTCGGCGGCCGCGAAACGCCGATCCTTGGCGTGAACCTCGGACGGGTGGGCTTCCTGACCACCGCCACCCGCGAGTCGCTCGAGCCTGCCCTGGAATCACTGGTCACAGGAAAGTTCGAGATCGAGCGCCGTCAGGCGCTGCGGGCAGCCATTCGCGACGCGGAGGGCGAAACCCGTTCGACCCAGCTGGCCGTGAACGATGTGGCCGTCCATAAGGGGGGCGTGGCCCGTGTAATCCGGGTGAACGTCTTCATCCAGGGCGAGAACGTCGGGCCTTACAGTGCCGACGGCATCATCGTCGCGACCCCCACCGGCTCCACGGCGTACAGCTTGAGCGCCGGAGGCCCCATAGTCGTTCCCGGCGTCGAGGCGATCATTGTCACCCCGATTGCGGCGCACACGCTGGCGGTCCGGCCCCTGGTGGTTCCCGCGACCTACCGGATCGTGATTGAGCCCATAGCTGGCTGGTCGGACGATCTGCTGGTCTCCTTCGACGGCCAGACCGGCACCACCCTCGCGCCGGGCGAGTCGGTGGACGTGTGTCGCGCCGACCACCGGGTGTGCCTGATCCGTTTGGGTGGTGACGGCTTCTTCGAACGCATGCGGCAGAAACTCCACTGGGGTGATCTGTCGGGAAGACAGCAGGATTCGTAACGGCGGCTGGATTGCTTCGGGCGCGCAGCGCCCTCGCAATGACTACACCTTCGCGTAGGCGCTAATGCTCACCGAACTCCGCGTCCGAGACCTCGCCACCATCGCCGACGTCACGCTTCAACTTGGACCGGGGCTCAATGTCCTCACCGGCGAGACTGGGGCGGGGAAGTCGATGCTGATCGATGCCCTCTCGCTGCTCTTGGGTGAGCGCGCGGTCGGCGGCAGCGTACGTCCTGGTGCCGCCAAGTCTGTCGTCGAGGGCGCCTTCGAGGAGATCGACGTGGTAACCCGCCGCCAGATCGAGGAGCTCGGACTGGACGTCGAGGACGGCCGCGTCGTGATGCGGCGAGAGGTTTCGTCCGAGGGCCGCTCGCGCGCCTGGGTGAACGGAAGCCCCACCACCGCCGCCGTGCTGGCCCAGCTCGGCGCGCTTCTGGTCGACCTTCACGGACAACACGAGACCCAGTCGCTGCTACATGCTGAGGCGCAGCGCGAGATTCTCGATGCCTTCGCCCACGCCGAGCCTGAAACGGCCGCCGTCGCCGAAGCTCATATTGCTGTCTCCAGGCTGCGGGCGGAGGAATCGGAGCTTGCGGCCCGGCGCGACGAAGTGCGCCGCAGGGCGGACTATCTGCGACATGTCGTGGGCGAGATCGACGGGGCCAGGATCAAGCCTGGAGAAGATGAGACCTTGCAGCTCGAATCCCGGCGTCTGAGCCAGGCGGGCACTCTGGTAGAACAGGCGCAGCGGATTGTCGAGGCGCTCGAGGGTGAGGCGGGAAACGCGTTGGGTGCGCTGGGAGTCGCCGACCGGGCTTTGACCAGCCTGGAGAAGCTCGACCCGAGTGTGAGTGCATGGCGGGAATTGCTCGATACCGGCTACGCCAACCTGTCCGAGCTGACGCGCCTGGCCGGCGACTACGCCGGCTCGGTACAGGAAGATCCCGAGCGGCTGGCCTTCGTTGAGCGGAGGCGCGATCTGCTCTCACGGCTGTCAGGAAAATACGGAGCAACGCTGCAACAGGTGCTGGCCACCCGGGACCAGGCCGCGGAGGAGCTGGATCTGCTGGATACGGCCGACACCGACCTGCGTGCTCTCGCTGCCCGCCGTGCGGCGCACGAGGGAGCGCTTCGTACCGCTGCCGCTGCGCTCAGTGCCCGTCGCGGCGAAGCGGCAGACCGTCTGGCCCGAGGTGTCAACCGCCTGCTGCCGCGACTGGGGCTCCCTGGCGGGAAGCTGTCAGTGGATCTGGTCTCGCTGCCCGAAGCCGGCGCTCACGGGCAGGAGAGCGTGCAGCTCAACGTGCAGCTCAACGTCGGACTCGAGGCCAAGCCCCTGGCCAAGGTTGCGTCCGGCGGCGAGCTGTCGCGCCTCATGCTCGCGCTGAAGGTCGTGCTGGTTAAGCACGACGCCATCGCCACCATGGTGTTCGACGAGGTCGATCAGGGCATCGGAGGAGAAACCGGTGCCCAGGTGGGTTCGGCCCTCGCCGAGGTGGCCGAGCGGCACCAGGTGCTCGTGATTACTCACTTGCCGCAGATTGCCGCCCGGGCAGATGGCCACCTGGTGGTGTCGAAGCAGGCACGCGGCGGGATCGCTACCAGCGATGTGCAGGTGCTCCATGGCGAGGATCGGGTGAACGAGATCGCGCGCATGCTGGGAGACACGGAGGGCGACGCGGCCCGGCGGCATGCCCAGGCGTTGTTGCGAACTCCGGCGGTTGCGAAGCGTCGCTAAGCTGTCATTCCTCTTACCAAAGCCCGAAATACATCCTGAAGCTTGCCCGCACCCGATGCGTATCCGGCACTCGGCCTTTGCTCGATCGCAACACTCGCTCGTAGCTCCAGGTCGCATCCACCGGTAATCCCTTGCCACCCGGCCTGAGCCCGCCCGGGTTGGAGTACGTGAAGCCGGCCGAGAGCAGGGTGGCGTTGGCCGCCGTCTCCTCGGCGAGTACGCTCGCGTCCACACCTGGCAGCGCGTCCGATGGAGACGAGTAGGAGACCTGGTCCTCCTTGCGGGTCCAGTATTGCAGCCCAGCCTGCAATGCGAACGTGCGTGCCAACCGGTAAAACGGTCGCACATCGATGGCAATGATATCGCCCGGATCTCGCCGCACCCGCGAGAGCCGGTCGGGGCCGACAAACGGCTGGCTGAGTGGAGCCACCCGGACCACGAAGTCGGCGGGGAGCTGCCGGAGATATGTCCCCGCGAGCCGCGCGCCGAACGCGCCTCCGCCGAGGTCGGTGACCAGATCGATCTGGACGTCAGTCTGTCCGTCACCCGTGCCGATATCGAGCGGCCGGTCGCTCAGGTCGAGCCGTCCGGTTGGAAACCGCACCAGCCCCGATACCGCAGCCCGGAACCCCCCTCGCGTGGTGCCGCGATCCCAACGATCAACCAGTGTGAGCGCGGCACCCGCCTCGGCGTCGCCCCGGAAGGTGACCTGCGACTGATCGACACGCAGAGCAAGCGGATCGGCGAGCACCTGCCTCAGCCCATCGTCACCCAGCGGCTCCGGTGGGAGCACAGGAGCCTCGGTAAAACCGGGGACGTTCAGACTGGATGCGAGGGTGTTCTGCAGCCCTGTTATCCGGGTTAAGACCGCGGCGCCCGTTCCGCTGGTGGCGGTGGGAACGACCGGCGATGCCGTGGTGGGGTCTGCCAGCAACCCGAACAGATCCGTCCGCAGTGCGGTGCCATCGGCGAGGGTGGCTTGTGCCAGCGCTAGCTGCGTCGGATTGCCGTTGTAGTCACCGGCGGCGAGCTTGCTGCTCAGAGTGGCCAGCGCGGCATCGAAACCCTGGAAAAAAGGAAGCTGGGGCGCCTCCCCAGGATTGAGGCCGCCATCGGCATTGGTGGAGCTGAGCCGCATCAGCGGCTGCACTCGGGTGCGCACCAGTGGAATCCGCCCAAAGATCGTGATCTGATCGGTGAGACCGAGCCCCAGGCCGAGAAATCCCTTGCCCACATCGGCCAGCGCATCGCTGGTCAACTCGCCTAGATTGAGAGCGTAGCTCGTGTTGCCGATGATCCGGCCGATCCGTGCGTCGGCGTCCGCCAGGAGGGGCATCCGGTCGCTGCCGAGCGCCGGGCTGGAGAGATCGGCCGCGTAGCTCTCCCGCTGGCCATTGTGGAACCGCCGGTCGAAGGTTTCGAGTGAGCCGTCGAGCTCGACTCGGACCGCGCCGCCCGGTACCCCGACTGCTGGGAGCTGTGCCCACACCCGCGATGGGATAACCAGGCAGGCGATAATTCCGAGGCGCCGCACACAATGCCCCACAGTCCCTCCCGAGAGAAGCCGCTCAATCTGATTCGCATGTCGCCGGCGAGGCTCGCAACTTGGCTGTTTACGTCGAGCTTTGCTACCCGACCCACGGTGGCGGCATCGGCGCCCGGGCGCGTGAATCTGATCGGGGAGCACACCGATTATAACGGCGGCCCGGTCCTGCCGGTGGCTCTGGAGCGGCGCACTGCCGTGGCCGCCCGCGCAGCCGGGCGCTGGGCCTTCGTTTCGGACACGCAGGACGAGATCCACCAAATCGACATCGACGCACCGATGCGGCGAGCCTGGACCGACTACGTCGTGGGTGTGGTACGGGAGCTTCGGAAGCTGCGTGCTGCGCCACCCGGCGCAGAGCTGGCCATCGCCACGAGCCTGCCCATCGGCGCTGGCCTCTCGTCGTCGGCCGCGCTGACGGTGGCGACCGCCAAGGCGCTGAGCCTCCTGGCGGGGAAGCGACTCTCGGCAGCGGCTCTGGTTGAGGTGGCGTTTCGCGCGGAGTATCACCAGGTTGGCGTCCGCTGCGGCAGAATGGATCAGACCATCGCCGCCCGGGCTGAACGGGGCTCAGCACTTTTCTTCGATACGGCCAGCGGCATGGTGCGCCCGGTTCCACTTCCGGGCCGGCTCTGGATCGTGGAGACCGGAGTGTCTCACCGGCTCACGGGCGGTGCTCTCAACGAACGGCGGCGTGAGTGCGAGGAAGCACTCGCGTTCTGCCGCGACTGGCGTCCCGGTCTGATCCACCTGGCGCAGCTCTCCCCCGGCGATCTGCCGGAGATCGAGCGCCGGCTGCCGCCTCCCCTCGTGCCTCGGGTGCGTCACGTGGTGACGGAGACGGCGCGGACCCGAGCAGCAGCCGACGCGCTGGCAGCCGGCCATCTGACCACGGTGGGCCGGTTACTCGTCGAAGGGCACGAGTCACTGCGAGCCGACTACGAATCCACGATTCCGGAGGCGGACCTCATTGTGGCATCGGCGGTGGAGCACGGCGCCTTCGGTGCCAGGCTCACCGGGGCCGGCTGGGGCGGGGCAGTGGTGGTGCTGGCGCCGGCCGAGCGGGAGGCGAGGATTGTGGCGGAGATCGGGAGCGATTTTCAGAAGCGGCACCAGCGACTGCCGGTCACCTGGAGCACGCGCGCCATCCCGCGGGGTGCGGCGGGAGACGATTCCCGACTAAGGCGGTATATTTCGCTAACCCCTGGCCCGGGTGGCGGAATCGGTAGACGCAAGGGACTTAAAATCCCTTGGGGGAAACCCCGTGCGGGTTCGAGTCCCGCCCCGGGCACATTTGGCAATAACCTAGAGCGTGGGTCACCGCGACCCCGCAGAACGCTCTTCTGCCGCCGACCGGCCGGGAGGCCGATCAGCTTCATGCTTCTGGTGTGGAGCGCCAGCTGATTCCAGCGAACAGCACGCTGCAAGGTCTCAGCCGATCTCCGACACTCTATCGTCGGTGGTGGCAGCCTGCCGCAAGTACTCTACGGCCGCCTGCACCCCACCGCTGTCGCTTCCCGCCACCATCAGGGCATACGCGAAGTGGCGCGACAACGCAGCGCATTGCTCCGGCCCGAGCGTGTTGCCGCTCGATTCCGCCGCCAGAGGGCGTAGGAGATCCGCCAACTCGGTGACGAGGTGCTCCTCGACGATGCTGTGCCACTTGACCAGGAACTCCCGGGTGTTCAGCGCGGGGTAGGTTTGCTCCTCCATGGGCATCTCCCGTCTCCGAAATGGAAGTCCAACCCCCAACTTACCTCACGGTACGTCAGTCACAATACCGACCCTCTTGGCGCTATTGCTCGGCGGCATCTATCAAGGCGCGGCCAGCGCAAAGGTCATCACTGCCGACTGGGCCGATTATCTCCACCTCCCCGCTGGAACGGGCGCTGGGCGATCGTGAACGGTCTCTGGGCGTTCCTGCGAGGTGTTTATCAGCGACGCCGATTACGACGCACAAGCCACTCCATGATCCACTGAGCCGGTGGTGTGAGCACCCAAAAGATGATCGCGAGGCACCGGTCGAGCCGCCGTCCCATGTGGCCGCCTTGCCAGGTCACTGAGGGCACGTTCGATGCGATCGTGCAGTGGGACCCGGGAAGGTCACACTACCTGGCAAGGGTCCTCCGCTCGTTGCCTCCGGCGTGACTGAACAACTGTTGCGCTTAACATCCACTGTAGAATTAGTTTGTCCAGTCGAGCGCTGCTACTGCGGCGATATCGACCAGGCAATCTCTTCACCGGTGCGGATCCCGAACGGCTCGCTCGTGACCGTCTCGCCCGCTCGACGGACCGGCCGCGCCACGAAGCGGATCGAAGTGGACCCCGCTGTCACGGTAGGTGGGAGAGCGAACACGGCAGTCTCGCCTCCCGCGACAAATCCCAGACGGATGCGCTCGCCGCTGCTGCGCAGGGCATAGATGTCCATGTCGAGAGAGGCGCGGTTCTCGATCCGGGCTCGGGTCTGATCGCCGGAATCGGGATCAGGGGTCGTGCGGGGCGCCCCGCCGCTGCTGCAGGATACGGTGAGAAGGGCCAGGAGAAGGGCAGGCGCGCGGAGGAAGGCCGGCATGGGTCGCTCGCGGGTAAGGGAGAGCTAAGATCCTAGCTCTGTCCGGTGCCGGCAGTGATTCCCGACACCTCCGCGCACATCCAACCACCTAACCAGGAGGAGCAATGGCTCAACAGATTCTCCAATTCGGCGTGGGTCAGACGGCCAAAGTGGTCGGGGTGCTCTACGCCCTCATGGGATTGATATTCGTGCCCATTGTCCTGATCGTGTCGATGGTCTCCCCCAATAAATCCGAGTTCGGGGCCGGGTTCGCTCTCGCATTACCCATCATCTACGGAGTCCTGGGCTTCATCTTCACCGCCATTGGCTGTGTGATCTACAACTTCGTGGCCGGGCTCGTTGGAGGGATCGAGGTAGAGCTGGGGAGCAGCCGGACCTGATCTCTTCGCGCTGAATGAATTCCCTCGAGCTCGATGGCCGAGTCCGGTTGGCCGTATATCGGCACTTCGTTCGCCGCGGCCTGGCTCCCGCGGTTCGCGACCTCAGCGACGAGCTGGGCGCGTCGGCGGCAGCGATCGCGGCCAGCCTCGAACGGCTCGCCGCGGCCCACGTGCTCGTGTTGGACCCGGTTACCCGCCGGCTTTGGATGGCCATGCCATTCTCGGCGGTTCCCACTGCCTTTCGGGTCCGAACGTCCGGTGGCGAGTGGTGGGCAAACTGCGTCTGGGACGCCCTGGGGATCTCGGCCATGCTTCAGGCCCCTGCGGAAATCATCAGCGGCGTGCCGACTGCGGTGACCCGCCGCCGATTCGGACGACCGGGCGCGCGCTCTCGACCGGATCCGGCGTCGTGCACTTCGCCGTGCCCGCCGCCGATCGTCTCACTCTCGACCGCCTGGGCGCTGGCGCAGGAGTGGTACTGGGATCGTCTCGAGCCGGCGTGGCGCCGCCGTACAGCAACGGAAGCTCAGGCCCTGTTCACTGACCTTGGCCTCACCGATCCGTTCTGGCGTGTGGCTGCACCTGCATTACCCCCTGGGCCGTGATGCCCCGGATCCGACCTACTCTCGCCGCATTGCTGATAGGCCTCGCCATAGGGGCTGCCATCTGGTTGATCTCACCCCTGATTACCGGAAGGCGGGAGCCCTGGGATGCAGAGGGCGGCTACTACCCGGGCGCGCTGCTTGGTACCGGCTTCTTTGGAGGTCTCCTGCTGCCGGAGCGAGCGGGATGGTTTGTCGCCGGCACCTTCCTAGGGCAGATACTGGTGCTTCTCGGAGGGGTCCTGAGTGATCCCTCCAGTGGCGGACTCTGGCCACTGGGTGTTGGGTTTCTGGTTCTCTACTCCCTGCTCGCATTGTTGGGAGCGGCGCTGGGTAGCGGCGTGCGACGGCTCCGAAGCCGCCGGACTCCGTGAACGTCCTTCAAACCAAGCGGTTGAACCTCCGCAGAATGTCGCTGGACGATGCCGAGTTCATCGTCGAGCTGCTGAACGACTCTTCTTTCCTTCGATTCATCGGTGACAAGAGGGTGAGGACAACGGAGGAAGCGCGCCAATACATGCTGACCGGCCCGATGGACAGCTATGAGCGGCACGGGTTTGGGTTGTGGCTGGTCGAGCTCAAAGGCTCCAGGACTCCGATTGGGATCTGTGGCCTGTTGAAGAGGGACACTTTGAGCGATGTCGATATCGGCTTTGCCCTTCTCCCGCAATACAGGTCCAAGGGGTACGCCTTCGAATCGGCCGCGGCGGTGATGAGCTACGGGAAGAACGTCCTGGGGCTCAGGCGGATCGTGGCCATCACGGATGAAGACAACGTTGGCTCGATCAGAGTGCTGGAAAGGATCGGCATGAGCTTCGACCGGATGATCAGGCTTTCGGAGGGCGAGCCCGAAATCAGGCTGCTGGCATCCGATTCATAGCGAACCACGGGGTCGATGGCTCCCTCCCAAGCGATCAAGTGATCGATGTGCCAGTTTTCCCCTCCTGTTGTTCGTTGCCGCCGACAGCTTTTCGCCCTTATTCTACGGTGATACCCCCCCATCGCGGCCGTGAAATGGGTGAGGTCCCATGCACTACCTGCTGTTGTATGATGTCGTCCCCGACTACGTGACCCGCCGCCAGCCGTTTCGCGCGGCCCATTTGGAGTACGCCCGTCCCTTCATCGAACGGGGTGAGCTGGTGCTGGGTGGAGCTCTGGCCGATCCGGTGGACGGTGCGGTGTTGCTGTTTCGGGGGCAGACGCCGGATGTGGCTCGGGCCTTTGCGGCAGCCGACCCCTACGTAGAGCGCGGTCTTGTCACCGGCTGGCGGGTGCGACCCTGGACTACCGTGGTGGGGCCCGACGCCGAGGTACCGCTGCCGTGATGCCGGGCTGAATGCTCGAGGCCATTCGCCGGTTCGTTCGCGAGCGTCTCGGGGCAGAGGACTCCAACGCCGAACCAGGGGGCACCCAATCACCCAACCGGGTGCAGTTGGCCGCCTGTGCGCTGCTTCTGGAGCTGGCCCACGCCGACGACGAATTCAGTCCCGAAGAGCGACGGCACATCGACGGCACTCTTCAGCGTCATTTCGGTCTCGACGAGGCCTCGGGCGCAGAGCTTCTGCGGCTGGCCGAGTTGGAGCGAGCGGAGTCTCTGGATCATTTTCAGTTCACCCGGCTCGTCGCTGCCGAGTACACCCTGGCTCAGAAGATGGTGCTGGCCGAAGTCATGTGGGGCGTCATCCTGGCAGATGGGCGGCTGAGCGACCACGAAACCCACCTGGTTCGGAAGATGGCCAGCTTGATGGACCTGGAGCCCGGATATCTGGCCGAGGCCCGGCGGGTGGCCGCCGGGGATCGTGACCGGTAGCCCATCCTTCAGGGTTGTGCCATCCCCCCGTGCGGTAGACCCGAGGGTCGTTTTTGCGACAGGCTCCAGGCACAGAGTGTCGCATTTTGGCGATCGCAGGGCTTATTTGCCCCCTCCCCCATCGCACGGGCCATTTCAGGAGACCCCATGAGAGCGCTCTTTCTGCTCCTCGTCATCGGCACGGCCCTCGCCGGCGGCTCCTATGCCGGCGCCCGCCTCACCGCCGGGAAAGTCGTCGGACCCAATCCCCCGACGCTCGGTCCTATGAGCACCCGGTTCGCCTTCACCGGCATTCCGAATCTGCCTGGCAAGCCGCGCGCCTGGGTCCTGGCATACCCCAATGCCTCCGGTTTCGGTCGGGGCGGTCCGGAGATCTACGTCAGCGTCACAGGGGACTTGCTCGGCACCCGCCCCAAGGACCTAGGTGCGCGGGTCGAGGCGCTGCGGCCAGTGGAGCCTTGAGGAGGGAGTCCTGCCCGGCGCAGCGATGTATTTCCCGATCCCGCGGTGGCGCATGAGCCGCAACCTGAGGTGACTACCAGCCGCGAAAGCTCTCCTTATCAGCTCCAAGAGACTTCACCACGTGCTGTTTCCTACAATATCGCGTTCTCGGGAGGGTGAGCCTGAAGATCTGGGTTGACGCGGATGCTGCGCCGCGGGATGTGAAGGAGCTGGTCTTCCGGGCGGCAAAGCGGCTCCACGTGGCCACCGTCCTGGTGGCAAACCAGCGGCTCCAGGCCCCGCCGGGAAACGCTCTCGTCACCGCTATCCGCGTTGATGGCGGGCCCGATGTGGCTGACCAGTACATAGCCCAGCACGCCGAACCGGGCGATCTCGTCGTCACTCAGGACATTCCTCTGGCCGCGCTCCTGGTGCCCAGGAAGATTGTGGTTCTGGACCCCCGGGGCGAGGAACATACGGAGGAAACGATAGGGGAACGACTCTCCATCCGTGACTTCATGGAGGGATTGCGGCTGGGAGGAGCGATCACCGGCGGGCCGCCTCCCTACGACGGCCGAGCGAAACAGGCTTTTGCCGCCGCCCTGGATCGGGTTCTCACTCGCCTCCTGCGGAGGACCTGAGGAAGTCGCATCGCCTGATGCGGCAGGAAGTTGTCCCGACGCACTGCTGAAAGAGCGTCAATGAGGTTAAGTTTCCCCTGCTTCCGCTTCATGTCGATGTGGCAGCCCCCTCTCTGGTAGGTCCTCATGCCCAAAAAGAAACCGGCTCAGTCAGACTCGACGCCGTCTACCGCGATACACCCTCTGGCCCAGCGGGTCCAGGCCCGCGTGGTCGAAGTTGGTCTTGCTCTCGACCAAAGGGCCCGCGCCTCACGGCCTCGCGCCAAGCGCGCCAAGCCTCCGAAAACGGAGCCCAGGCTGCCGAAAACGGAGCTGCTTCAGGGGTCAAGGGTGCAACCCCTGGCCCCCACCCGCGAGGCCAGCTCACTCCGGCGAGTGTTCAACGAACTGGCCATTACCCATCGTCAGTTTCGTTTGCGCAGCGGGCAGCATGCCTCCCCCGAGTTGCGGGATGCTGCGCGAGTCTTCAAGGAGGCGCCGAGTTTCCCTTCGCTGGTCCTGGTTGCGGCCTTCCTGGAGGAAGACGGCTTGCTCGAGTGGTAACTGTCTAGCAGACAGTCGCTCGCCACGCGGGTCTCTCTAGCGTCCGGCTGCTCGTCGGCCGGACCGCATCATTCGGAGTATTCTTGCCAAAGCGCAATTACGGATTCGAAAAGCGGCAAAAGGAACTCAGCAAGCAGCGCCAGAAAGAAGAGAAGAAACAGCGGAAGCTCGAGCGAGCGAAGGAACCGGCTGAAGAGACCGCGATCGAGAGGACTCCGGCCGACGAGATTGCGCTCGAGGAGTAACTCCATCCGCGGTTCACGCTGTTGAGCCAACGCCCCCGCGGAGCCTGGCATGCACGAGCTCGTTACGCTGTTGCCCCCCGAGGCGCGTCCGGACGAGCGAGGGCTATCGTCCTCGCTTCCAGCCGATCTCCTCGAGCAGGTCCGCGGGCGGCTGCGTCTCATCACCATGCTCATCCTGATCGCGTTCGCCTTCGATCCCCTTCTCTACTTTCTTGCCTGGGCCGTAGCTACTCTCGCAGGCGTTCCCCTCACGGTTGGCTCGTTCGCGCGGACCGGGTTCCTGGCGCTCAACCTCGGCGCGGTTGTCGCCTCCGGCCTTCTCTGGTGGGCCGCGGGCAGCCGCAAGGTGTCCGCCACCCGTCTCCATACCCTGGGCCTGGTGTACGAGGTAGCCATCTGTTTCGTGATGGCGGTGGCGACCTTCTGGCAGTTCTACCTCGACAAGGGCGAGCTCCCCAACCTGACCTGGGTTCCGGCGGTGGTCATCCTGTTCCCTCTGATCCTGCCGGGGCCGCCGCGTCGGATGCTCGCGGCCGCCATCCTCGCGGGAGCGATGCCTCTACTGGCGCTCTTCCTGCTCGAGGTGACCGGCAAGGTGGCGGCAAATCCCGGCTACTACGTCGACCTCATCGTCAGCGCCGCCTTTGCCGTCGCGTTCGCGTACATGGGTGCCCGGGTGATCTACCGGTTGGGACGAGAGGTAGCCGCCGCGAGGGAGTTGGGCAGTTACCGGCTGGAAGAACGGTTGGGCCAGGGCGGTATGGGCGAGGTCTGGCGGGCGCAGCACCGCATGCTGGCCCGTCCGGCAGCCATCAAGCTCATTCATCCTGCGCTTACCAAGAACGCCGGCCAGGGTGGCTCCCTGGACCTGCAGCACCGGTTCGAGCGGGAGGCGCAGGTCATCGCGCGCCTTCGCTCTCCCCACACGGTGAACCTCTTCGACTTCGGTGTGGCGAACAACGGTGCCTTCTACTACGCGATGGAGCTGCTGGATGGGCTCGACGCGGACCGGCTGGTGCGGCGCTTCGGCCCGGTTCCGGCGGAACGCGCCATCTACCTGCTGCGCCAGGTCTGTCACTCCTTGTCCGAGGCGGAGTCTTGCGGCCTGGTTCATCGCGACATCAAGCCGGCGAACATCTTTCTCTGTCGCTATGGGGAGGACTGTGACTTCGTCAAGGTACTCGATTTCGGTCTGGTCAAGGCGTTCGACGACAACGGAGCTTCGGCGCCGGCGCTCACCCGCGAGCACACGGTCCATGGCACGCCGGCATTCATCGCGCCCGAACAGGCGCTGGGACGATCCGATCTGGACGGGAGAGTAGACATCTACGCCACCGGGTGCGTGGCCTACTGGCTGCTGACCGGACAACTCGTGTTCACCGGGGATACCTCGATGGCGCTTCTCCTGCACCATGTGCATACTCCGCCGCCACCGCCGTCCGCCCGTGCCGAGCAGCCTATACCCGCCGCACTCGACCAGCTGGTGCTCTCCTGTCTGGCGAAAGACCCCGGCCGGCGTCCTCAATCAGCCAGGGAATTGTCCGGCAGGCTGGGGGAGATCAACGGGGCAGGGGTATGGACCGAAGACCGGGCTCGCGAGTGGTGGTCCAGGCATCAGCCGGTTCGGGCCTGATCTGGAACTGAAACCGGGAAAGATTCACTTACAATTGAGAAAGCAGGTGCGGCATGCAGTCTCTGAAGGCACTCATCGAGCGGTCCAACCGGCAGGCGCTCAAGCAGGTTGAGGTGCGGGTCACCGTTACCGACTCGACCTCCGGGCGACAGTCCTGGCATGGGGAATTCATGTCCCGCACCGTTGACGGTTTCCTGCCGAGCGAACGGATCTGGCTGACTCTCGACAACGGGCAACGGGGCATGGCCAACATCAGCGAGACCCACTTCAACAGTCGCACTCCGGAGGCGACCCTGATTCAGTTTATGGGTAAGGGTCCGCTGGCCTAGCCTTCCTCCCGGGTCCTCAGCACGATCCGGCCGAGGACATGGCCCCGCTCTACCCGCGCGTGGGCCACGTCTGCCTGCTCGAGTGGATAGACTCCCCCGATCGGTACTCGAAGCCGGGCTTCCTCCACCGCGCGCTCCAACGCGGCCCACTCGGTTCGACCGGCGATGCCGTCGTATGCTACGATGCGGATGCCCTTCCGTGGCTGGGGCTCGGGTTCGACTCCGTTGGGGTACGCCACCCTGCCGCCGGTGTTCATGAGGTCCAGGCACCGTTCGAGCGCGGGGCCGTCGGCGAGCGTCAGAGCGGCGTCGAGCCCCGCGGGCGCGAGCTCTCGGAGCCGCTCCACGGCCTCGTCGCTCCGGGGGTCGAACACGCCGTCGGCCCCCAGGTCACGCACCAGGGCTGTCGCGTCGGCGCCGGTCGCCGTTCCGATCACCCGAGCCCGCCGGCGCTTCGCAAACTGCACCGCTAGTGTCCCCACCGCACCTGAAGCGCCGAAGATCAGCACGGTCTCACCCTCCGCCACGGACAGGTGCTCAATACCCTGTTGCGCGGTCAGGCCCGTCACCGCCGCGGCACCCGCCTCCAGCAGGTCGAGGCCGCGGGGCACTGTGGCCACGTGTTCCGCGTTCACGGCAACATACTCGGCGTAGAATCCGCCCTTGGGATTCGAGTACTCGTAGGCCCAGACTCGATCGTCGACCTGAAAGCGCCGGACCCGCGCTCCCCGTGCGGCGATGACGCCCGACCCATCGGTGCCCAGTACGAGCGGGAAGCGTTCCCTTCCGGTGGCCCAGGTCCCATCCCGGATCTTGGCATCCCAGATCCCGACACCGGCCGCGTGTACTGCGATGAGCACCTCGTGTGGTCCGGCCTTCGGTACGGGAAGCACATGCGGGGTGAGGACCTCCGGGGGGCCAAAACGGTCGATGGCGGCGGTCTTCATCGTTGCCGGGGTAGTTGGCTGCTGGCGGGGCGCGGCTACGGTAGTCGTGGGCATGGCTTCTCCTGGTCGGGTGCCTGCATCGAGCGTGAGGAAGACGTGACCGCTGGACTACAGGCATTCAGATCAAGGCTAGGATAGCAGGGAACAGCGTCCGCCGGGTAAACGCGAGGTTTGGGTTCTCACCTTCCCGACACCGCACCTGGCTCCCGCGCCCAGGTTAGAGGAGCGTACCGCCGGGCGACACCTTGGCCTGCTTGACTGGCCGTGGTGGGCCAGAACCGGCGCGACCATAGAGAGTTCGGCTCAAAAAAAACGTCTATGAGACCGCGGGCGGCGAAACTTACGTGCTCGAGATTCCGGTGCCCGGACTGACCCAGGACGAGATCGTGATCGAGGTCGAGGTCGATACTGTCACGGTGCGGACCGAGCCACGGCAGGACGAAGCAGAAGCTGGCCGGCACTATCTCCAACGGGAACAGGTGACCGAGCCGATGTCGCGGGTATTCGAGTTCCCCACCGAGATAGACACAGACAGCGTGCGGGCTTCCCTGGAGAACGGGATACTGAAGATCCGCGTTCCCAAGGCCGCCGCAGCCCGCCGCCGGGTCATCCGGGTCGGACAGGGGGAGTGATCCAGACAGCACCGGAGCCGCGGCTGATGACGTAGATTCCGGGCCAATGCGGTTTCACTCTGGCCCGGAAGCCTCTTGATGGTGACACCTCGCCCCCTGATCCGCCTGCGCAAGCTCTGCCTCGCTTTGCCCGAGGCGCACGAAGTTGAAGCCTGGGGTGAGCCGACGTTCCGGGTACGAAACAAATTGTTTGCCATGTACGCCAGCGCGGGAAACCACCATGGTGCCGGCCGTGCGGCGGTATGGTGCAAGGCCTCGCGGATGAACCAGGCGATGATGGTGGAGGCCGAACCCGAGCGTTTCTTCGTACCACCGTACGTGGGACCGAGTGGCTGGGTCGGAGTCTGGCTCGATGGCGTGGTGGCCTGGGATGATCTCGGCGACCTGCTGCGCGACGCATACCTGCTGGTGGCACCGAAGCGACTCGGCGCGTTGCTCCGCGAGAGCTGAACCGTTTTCGGGCGTAGTGACTTGTGGCCATCCACGTCGTCCGCCTCGGCAGTCCTCGCCAGCACAATGAGGGTGTCCGACTGGGTACCGTGCGCCGCCCTCCCCGCGGAGTGCGGAAGGAGGATGTCGGGCGACGCGACTACTTCGACGTTTGGGTTCCAGAGCTGGCGCCGAGCGCCCCACTGGTCTCCTGGGCGCTGTCGGAGCCGTTTACACCCAAGCGGTGGGCGACATTCGTTCGTCGCTACCGCGCCGAGATGCGAAAGCCTGCGGCGCAACGGCTGATCACCTTACTGGCTGCATTCTCCGCTCAGCAGAATTTTTCCGTCGGTTGCTACTGTGCCGATGAGTCCCGGTGCCACCGGTCGGTGCTGCGAGAGCTGTTGCAGCGGGCGGGGGCGATAATGGCGGAACCGCAGGGAAGCGATCCCACGGAAGATTCCTGACTCCTGACTCTACGAGGCTGCCATGGTGAAGCGACTGCCGCGCAACTGGGTGGATATCCGGCGGGATTGGGCGGGACTCTCTGGTTACGAGCGGTTTGAGGCGTTCGTGGCGTTCGCACTCACCCTGGTGGTGAGCATAGTCATACTAGTTGCCCTCTACCGGCTCATCGTAAGCGTTCTCGGTGAGCTTGTGCTCAGATCCATGAATCCGCTGGAGCCTGCGGTCTTTCAGCACGTCTTTGGCGGGATCATGACTCTGCTCATCGCGCTGGAGTTCAACCACACCCTTCGATACGTGGTCACGCACGACCGGGGCATTATCCAGGCCAAGATCGTCATTCTGATCGCGCTGTTGGCCGTGGTCAGAAAGGTGATCGTGGTGGATCTGTACGAAGCCACTCCCGCCTCCGTCGCGGCAGTAGCGAGCCTGGTGCTCAGCCTCGGCGTAACCTACTGGCTCATGCGGGACCGGGATGACCGGATCAGGAGAGCGCCCGAGAACTTTCCCCCCGGACCACTAGGAGATCAACAAGTGGCCTGAGGGTGGTGATCCGTTGGTAGTACGAGGAGTGTTCACGGCTCGACATGCACGGCCTACAAGTCGGGCGGAACGAGTCCCACCCGAACGGCATAGCGTACCAGAGCCACCACGTCGTGGATTGCTAGCCGCTTCATCACCTCTCCCCGATGGGACTCGACCGTCTTGGCGCTGAGCTTCAGCCGCCGAGCGATGTCGCGAGTGGTGTGGCTGGCTGCGACGAGACGCAGGACCTCCATTTGCCGTGGAGTCAATTTCCTGAGCCGCCGGCGGACCGCCAGCGCAGCCTCGATAGCACTGCTCAGACGGTTCAGGTTGCGCTTCAGCACAATGTCTTCGGCGCCGGCCCGAACTGAGGCTACCGCAGTCTGCTCGTCGACGGCCGATGAGACCAGGATCAGCGGAGCGGCGGGACGATGTGCCTGCAGAGCGATCAGGGCGTTCCGCGCATCGAAGGCGGTGTGGGCGTGATCGCAAAGCACTATATCGGGCTGGAACTCGCGCAGGGCAGAGGTGAACCCATCTTCCGAGGAGACCCGGTGGCTCACGATCTTCATCCCGGCCAGCGCCAACTCCGCCCTGATTCGTTCCACGTCGGCGGTGCTGTCTTCCAGGTGAAGTATTCGGAGGGTTTTACTCATTGCAGGGGACGCGTCAGCCGGGGGCAGCACGGCGTTGCTGGCGGGAGTGTTACCGTTGCCGGTCGCCGCGGTGCGGGACATATTGGGCTCAGAGAGGTCTCCAATACGATGGCCATCGATATGCTTTGATCACCATTGATTACCAAAGCATGACAGTCTATGGCTAGCAAAGCAAGGCTTGGCGGTGCCCCCGTGTGAATCCCACCGTGACCGCTCCATCGCGCTCCTGTGGGGTTCGGTTGCCGAAAGCGTGCGAGATGCCCTCCGACGGTGGGGCACAGTATCACTGAACGGCGTCGGTGACCATCCGGTAAACCCCTGACCGAGGCGGGGATGAGCGAGGCTGACGAGCTCCTGGACATCGAGCAGGCAGCACAGTTTCTCAACGTCAGCGAGACCTCGCTCCGCCGGTGGACCAATGCCGGACGGCTCGCCTGTCTCAGAGTGGGCCGCAGGCGGGAGCGTCGGTTCCGGCGTGCCGACCTGCTCGCATTCATGGAGGATCAGCCGGCGGGGGCCCAGGTGGGTGCTCCTCGCTCCAGCTCACCTCACCCGGCCCACACAGTGATCGACGGGGTCGCCTACGCTCTAGGCGCGCACCTCTGCGGGCTCTTCGCCAGCGAGGTCGGCCGGATCAAGCAGGTGATCGGGTTCCTGGAGGATGGCTTGCGCCCGGGGACGGTGTGTTTCTACGTGGCCCCGGATAAGTCGCGGGCAGATGCCCTGGCTCATCTCGAGAAGAGTCGTCCATCCTTGCGGACCGATATCGCCGCCGGCAGACTCATCCTCCCCGATTTCATGCCCTCTCCGAGGGCCCAGCTGGAGTATTTCGAAACCAGCATGCGCGCCGCCTTGCGGGGGGGGGCGCATACCTTACGGATAGTAGGTGACGTTAGCGGGTTGGGGCCAAAAACCGAGGAAGAAGGACTCTTGGAGTTCGAAGCGGAATTTGAGGAGGTCATTGCCAAGCGCTTTCCCCTGGTCACGCTGTGCCAGTACGATGTCCGCCAGTTCTCCGGCGTCACCATCCTCAATGCCTTGAAGCTTCACCGCGACACCTTCCGGTATCCCGCGGACCGCGTGCTGGGATGAGAGAGGAGCCGCGTTTCACCCTGGACCACGTCGAGCTGTATGTCCCCGACCGTGTCAGCGCCGCCGCCTGGTATGCCCGGGTGCTCGGCTGTGAACCCGTGGCCGGAACGGAGTCGTGGGCCTCCGACCCTGATGGCCCCCTCATGATCTCGCCCGACAGCGGCAAGACCAAGCTGGCCCTGTTTACCGGCGATGCCCAAGGCAGCCGTCCAACCGCGGGGTTTCACCGGGTGGCGTTCCGGGTGAGCGCTACGGAGTTCCTGGCATTTACCGCGAGAATGGCCGGTCTCGGGCTCAACCAAGCGCGCGTAGTGGACCACGGTGGTGCCTGGTCGGTCTATTTCTCGGACCCATCGGGCCATCGGCTGGAAGTCACTACCTACGAAGTCGAGCCGGTACGAGCCGCGCGAGGTGCCAGCCAGCCCTCGTCAGACTAGACGAAGTCTTGCGGCGATGGTGGGCGAAAGATCAGGTCGAATGCGAGAAAGAGCGTCTTGGAGAAGGGGTAGAAGAGAAATGGAGCAATGACCATCACGACCGCGCCACCATACAGGAGCAGCTCCCATGGGGGAGCTGGCCAGGTGGCGATCAGGACGGCGAGAAAGATCAGGGCGAACGCCAGCTCGGCCGCGACGATGTTGAACATGTATGCCCCGACCTGATATCCCTCCTCACCCCGCTCCAACCGCAGTCTGCACACCGGACAACGCGGGCGCATGCGGAGCCATGACTCGAAGACCGGCCCGCCGCCGCAGTTGGGACAGCGGAGGCGGAGTGCCCGCCAGAGAAGGACTGCTGCCCGCTTCCAGGACGTCAGCATGCCTGAGTATAAAGGTCCCTGCCTGAGGAGGTACCCACGGGTGACCCAATGACGGACGAGCGCGTGGTACGGTTGCTCGAGGAGCTCCGTGATCTGCAACGAGCTCATATCGAGAACTACCGCGAAGCGCTGCGGAATCAGGAAGAATCCATCCGGCTGCAGCAGGCAGGCCTGCGGCGCGTCCGATGGATCTTGTGGGCGGCCGGCGTTGTGCTTGTCTTCGCTGTCGTGGTTCTGGTAGGACTACTCGCCCGGATGTCGGAAACGCTGCGCTAGCAAGACGCCATCTCGGTATGTTGTCGCCACCGACCCGGAGAGTGAGCCTCAGCTTACCGTGATGCCGGCCGGCCGTTGCCGCCGTCGGTCAGGAATCGGACTGCGCCGTCGCTCCGGCGAGTCCAGATGGTGAGATACTTGGAATGCGTCGGTGCCGCGTTCTTGCTGGCGATGGTTGCTTCGCCCACGGTCCAGCCGAGATCGCCGGTTCCGGCGGCGCCGGAAGCCACCGGATGCCACCGCCACACCGCAGGGAAGTCAACCGCCCGGCCGATAGCCTTGGGACCCCGGGTGAGCAGCCCTCGATCGCCGAAAGTGACCGCCTCCGGTGCCGCCCACCGCTCGAAGGCCACCGCGGCGCCGCTGTCGGCCGCGAGCCGGGCAAATGCGAGATCGGCGGCGACGAACGGGCCGCTCCCTCGTGCCTCGATAGCCTTTCTACTCATGGGTATTTCGCCGCTGAGCACCGGTTTGGGCAACCGGCCCAATCCCGAAAACACCAGCGCAGCGATCTTCCAGCGTGCCCCGTCTCGCCGCCATGCCGCGATGTAACTGCCGATCTCGGGCGGTGCGCCGCGGCTGGTGGTGGCCACAGCCACGCCCCACGTTATCCCGAGGCTCGAGTCGCGGGCGAGCTCGACACTCAATGGCTGCCAGGTCAGCTGAAGCGAGTCGGCTGCCAGCGCCGTCAGAAACCGTTTGAGGTCGGAGGTTCCGGCCACGACTGGCGCACCAGGCCAGAGCAATATCCCGTCGCGGTGAATGCTGCCGAGGAGGGCGCCGGCAAGACCCGAGTCTCGGCTCAGCTCCGCTGTGGCCCGCTCGGCATTCAAGATTGCGGTCCTCTGGTCCTGAGCCGCGATGCGATGTCCCGAGATGAGCATCAGACCGCCGAGGCCGACCGTGACTACCCAACGAACTTGACTCCGCATGCGGAACCTCCGAGGCTACGCGCACTCTCTTACACCGACACCGTCGGCCCCTGTTCCCCTACGCGCGCGGGTGATACAGGATTCACTACCTTACTGCTATGCATCCCAGAATCGCGGAGCTGCTCGACTACGCCCAGCTCCAACGGGTGGCGCTCTTTGACGCCGTCTCCCTTATCCCCGAGCCGCTGCGAGATCGACGGGTGAATGCCGAGACCTGGTCGGCCGCCGAGGTGCTCGAGCACCTGCATCGGGTCGAGAGTGGCATTGCCCGGCTGCTCACCCGTTCACTGGAGCGGGCAAAGGCGGCCGGGCTCGAACCGGAGGACGAAGTCGACTCCGTACTGGCTTCGCTCGACGCCTTCCGCCTCACGGACCGTAGCCGACGGGTCAGCGCGCCTGAGCCCGTAATGCCGCGGGGCGAGCTCACCGCGGCCCAGGGAATGGCGGCACTGACGGAATCACGCCAGGCACTGGTTTCCGCACTCCGGGCGTGCGACGGTCTGGCTCTGGGCCGGATCACGCAGGCCCATCCGCTAATCGGCCCGCTCAACTTGTATCAATGGGTGCTCTTCGTGGGACAGCACGAGGCGCGGCACGCGGGTCAGCTACAGGACATCGCCCGCCAACTCGCCACCTAGGCCCGACAGCAAACAACTGGAGTCGCATCGTGTCGCTCGATGGTAAGGTCGTCCTCGTCACCGGTGGCAGCTCGGGAATCGGTAAGGCCGCGTCGCGTGCCTTCGCCCTGGCCGGAGCCCAAGTGGTCATCGCAGCCCGGGGCAGCGAACGGGGTGAGGAAGCGGTGTCAGAGATTCGCGGCGAGGGAGGGGAGGCGCGTTTCGTTCAAGCCGATGTTTCTCGGGCCGGAGATGTGGACCGGCTACTCCGCGAAACCGTGGCAAGTTACGGAAGGCTGGACGCCGCATTCAACAACGCGGCTACGGCGGACGGCGCCTTCGCTCTGACGGCCGACTTCGACGAGGATCAGTTCGACACCGCCTTGAGCTTCAACCTGAAGAGCGTCTGGCTTTGCATGAAGTCCGAAATCCGTCAAATGCTCGCGCAGATGCCGGCAGGAGGCGCCATCGTGAACACCTCCTCCGTAAATGGTCTCGGCGGTGCCCCGGGTGGAGCCCTCTACTCGGCCGCCAAGGCTGGAGTGCTGGCGTTGACGAAGGCGGCCGCCCAGGAGTATGCCGGCCACGGCATTCGGGTGAACGCACTGGTGGCCGGCGCGTTCCGCACACCTATGCTCGAGCGCGTGATCGATGTGGCCGGTGGTGGTACGGCGGAGGGGCGGCAGGTCGTCGAGGCGCAGTACGCCGGCCTGAGCCCGTTGCGTCGCATCGGCGAGCCCGCTGAGGCAGCCGCGGCGGTGGTCTGGCTGTGCTCTGATGCAGCCTCCTTCGTGACAGGCCATTCGATGATCGTGGACGGCGGGATGACCGCCTCGACTCGGTGAAAGGGAGAGGTATGCTGATCTGCCAATGGCATCTCGACACCGTCTACGGCAAGCAAGGGGAGCGGTGAAGGTCATGCGGGCCTGGGGAGCCGAGAAGTTTGCTAGCTCCGAGTTCCGCCGGGTACGGGGCGCGCGCCTGCTTGCCGGGTTCGTTGGTCCGTCGGCCTCTCACATCGTGGACGAGTACTCCTTCGACTCGCTGGCCGATTTCGAGGCAGCGCTCGCGGGCATGTCCGCTCCCCAGTTCCGCAGCCATTCGGACGCCCTGGCTCCGTTCATTGTGCCGGGCTCCCAGCACTGGGTCGTCTACCGGGTGCTGGAGTAGCAGCAGGGCCGTTGGGAGTCGCAGGGCCGTTGTGGCGGAAAAGGGTTCGAGGTACACTGATCTCGGCAACAACAAGCAGCGCATTCCCATGGAATAGCGGGCCACGCCCTCTGGGAGGTCTCATGCTCGGCGGAAGAAGCTGGAACGAATGGATCGCACAGTACGGCCGCAGCCATCAGCATCCGATAAACCGGATCTGCCACACGCTCGGCATCCCGCTGATCGTTCTCTCGCTGCCACTGTTCTTGTTGTCGCTCTGGGTCGAAGGATTGTGGCCGATCGCACTGGGGCTGTTCGTCGGGGGATGGCTCTTCCAGTTCGTCGGCCACGCCGTTGAGGGCAAGCCGCCCGAGTTCTTTCACGATTGGCGTTTTCTTTTTGTGGGTGTCCGTTGGTGGGTGGCGAAGATACGGGGTCGTGCTTAGTGCAACTTTCTGCACTCCCCGCCTCTCTCTATTGTCATCGATCCGTAATCCGCACGATACCTCTAACATCCCAGTCAGACGTCACCTTTGGTGAGTAGCTCATGGTGTCGTCCGCGTGTGGGGTGATGCGGCATGCGCTTCGACGTTGTTCTGATCTTTACGGGCTTGACGGTGTCGAGCTTGGACGCACAGCAGCCTGCTGTATTCCCGTCCCATCTTTCGACAACCCAAATCCGGACCACCGCGACAGCCACCCGCTCGATCCCACCGGACCTCGCCATTGCGCAGTTCGAGTTTTCCGCGCGCGACTCCACACTGCAAGCGGCAGCACGTGCGGCGTTCGCCATTGGAGAGTTGATCCGACGCGCGGTGGTGAAAGCTGGAGTACCCGACGACTCGATCCTCGGCAGGGGCTCCGTCTCGTATCCACGGGGACCAAGCTACCCAGATGGAGGTCAAGCCGAACGCCGAGTTCAAGCGCTACGATACCACGTACGTCTTTCGCGATATGGTTGTGGTTCGGATTCGAGATCTGAAGCGTGTGGGTCGGGTCCTCGATGGGGCGCTCGCGGCCGGAGCACAGAGGTTGGTGTCACTTCAGTTCAGCTCCAGCCGGGTTCAGCAGGCAGGCCAGGATGCCCTAGTTGAGGCGACCCGCCAGGCGCGGCGCAATGCGGAGCTGATGGCCGAAGCGGGCGGTGGCAAAGTGGGTCGGCCCCTCGAGCTAACGACCGAGAAGCCTGCGTCCGGTGAGTCCTTTTACGACTTGCGTCCCGCCAACAGCGTCACCAACACCAGCGGCAATAGGGATGGTCTGAGGGCCAGGCCTCCCGATGCAGAGGTGCGCGTGTCGGTCTACGGACGCTGGGAGCTGGTTCCTGCCAGCGACTCCGTTCCGGAATAAGGCTCCACAACGTAGGCTTCCATCGCGAAGTACTCAGCCAGGCCCAGCCGGTCGAGCTCCGCGGCCGTCCCCTTGTTCCGCGCCTCGACCCGCTGCCAGAACTCCCGCTCGTCCGGCCCCGGAAACGGGCGCCGTGTCCTTCTGGGACTGATGCTTGAAGATCGCCTGGATCTTGAGGCGGAGCTCCTCCTGCGAGAGGGGGACCAGCCAGGTTGCCTCGGTGACCGGCCACTCCTGCCAGGCGCCTCGATAGAGCCACACCTCGGGCCGCTCCAGGCCACCGAGGACTGACTGCTCCAGGGCACGCTGAACCGCCTCCTTGCAGAGCCGATGGGTGCCGTGCGGGTCGGAAAGATCGCCGGCAACGAACACGAGATCGGGCCGGGTCTCATCCAGTAGCTCCCGCACGATAGCCACATCGTCCTCGCCCGATGGGATCCTTCTTGACCTTCCCGGTGTGATAGAACGGAAGGTTGAGGAATCGGGCGGCTCGTTCGTCAAGCCCCAGCGTGCGGATGCCCGCCACGGCCTCGGACTCCCGGATGATCCGCTTGGTGTCCTGTACCTCGGGAATGTCCACGTCGCCCTCTTGCTTGCCCGCAAGGAACCGGTCGATTCGGCGTGCCAGCTCCTGGGCCGCGTCCTTCGCTAGCCGCTGCTCCAGCGCCAGGCGCCGCATGAAATCGACGTGTCGCCGAACATCGTGATCGAACACGGCCAAGTTGCCACTGGTCATGTAGGCGACCGTGATGTCGTTGCGTTAACCGCCAGCTTGTGCAGGATCCCACCCATGGAGATGACGTCATCGTCCGGGTGGGGCGAGAAGCAGACGATGCGGCTGTCCGGCGGGGCAGCTTCGAGCGGCCCCGGATCTTGGCGCCGAGCGCGTTGAAGACCTCGCCATTGAGCGCGCCGGGCGAGCCGTAGCGGGCCACCAGAGCCGAGAGCCGGTGCTCGGCGTAGTCCCGCTGGGTCAGCTTGAGGATCGCCTTGCCGGTCTGGTGCGAGAGCCACACGACCGCGCGCACCACCAGGCTGCTGGTCCACTCCACCGGTCCGAGGAGCCAGGGCGTCGCCACCCGGGTGAGTGCCGCGGCAGCAGGCCCGGTCCAAGTAGAACGTGGTGTTGGGGTGGCGCTGGAGGAACGTGGCGGCGACCTCATGGTCGACCTCGCCCTCGACCGCCCGCCGCACGATGTCGGCCTTATGCTCTCCCGTCGCCAGCATCAGGATCTCGCGAGCCTCGAAGATGGTCTCGACACCCATCGTGATGGCCTCGCGGGGCACGTTCTCCTCTCCGAAGAAGTCGGCCGCGGTGTCCTTGCGAGTCACCAGGTCCAGGGTCACGACTCGGGTGCGGCTCTCCGCCCCAGAGCCCGGCTCGTTGAAGCCGATATGACCGGTTCGTCCGATACCCAGAATCTGAAGATCGATGCCACCCGCCGCGCGGATCGCTTCTTCGTAGCGCCGGCATTCGCCCTCGACTTCGTCCCGCCGCACGTCGCCTCGAGGGATGTGGACGTTGCCGCGGGAGATATCGAGTTGGGAGAAAAGATTCTCCCACATGAAGCGATGGTAGGAGTGGATGCTTCCGCGGATCCATCGGGTAGTATTCGTCGAGATTGAAGGTGATGACATCGGCAAAGCTGAGCCCCTCCTTCCGATGCATCCGAATCAGCTCGCGATACACCCCGATCGGGGTCGAGCCGGTGGCGAGGCCGAGCACCGGGCGCTTCCCGGCGGCGCGGCGCTCCCGGATCACCTGAGCGATCCGGAGCGCGACCATGCAGCCGATCCGGTCGTGGTCATCCACTATGACCGTGCGGATGCGTTCCTGGCCCGGACGCGTGTCAGTAGGAGGTGGTTTCATCGATCAAAAGTATCGGATGCCGTACCCGGACCCTAAATGCCTCAGTGAGGAGGTGGCCCCGCCCAGCCCGTCTTAAGGGTAGCTGCGGCGACCTATTGATAGCAGCTTCCAGAGGAATCGCTACCGAGGAATGCCATGGAGCCGTACACAGCAGGCTGACAGGGGTGGCTACTCGGGGCTACTTTGCCGATCCGGACGGATTTCTCTGCGAGGTGGGGTGGAATCCGTGATTTTCACACGTCAAGCCTCCCCGGCGCTGCCGGCGGGGCGTTCCCGAAGTGAGAAAACAAACGTAGAATGAAGCGGGCTCCAGTCGTGCCTGGACGTCGCGCCACCATCACAGCGAGGAATAGTGGACAAGGAACCGGCGCTGCACACCGCCGAAGATGCTTCGCCGCGGGAGCTGTGGCGGGCCAGTTGGAGGCTGCTCCTCATGCTTGCCGCCTTGGGCCTGCTGGTCCTGCCGATTATTTGGGAGCTCCCGCTGGGCCAGAGTTCCCGAACTGGCCTCCTAGCATGGCTCCTCGTCGGCCTTGCGATGTACTGGCTCTACGCGGGTATGGGATACCGACCCTTGCTTCTACTGCAGCTCCTGCTCTTCTCGAGTGCCGCGGCGCTGCTGAGTGCCAAGCTGCTGCTCGTGGCTATTGACGTCCACAGCATGGCTGTACTGCGCTACGTCGCGCGAGGCGCGATTCTGTTGGGCGCCGCATGCGCAATCGCCAACCTGGGGGCCATGCTGATCCTGCTTTGGCGCCGGTCGAGGGACGACAGTGCCTTGTCCGGCAGCCAGCGCCGGCTTTGAACGATCCCCCGGTCGAGTGGCGCCGCGGCGAATTCATCGTTTCGACCGACCGCAGCCGGATCGATCAGAACGCCGCTTTTGCCCTCCTGCGCACAACTTTCTGGGCGGCCGGGATGGACCCCGCTGTTCTCGCCCGCGCCATCGCCAATTCAGTTTGCTTCGGAGTCCACCATGGAGATGCCCTGGTCGGATTCGGCCGCGTGGTCACCGATTTATCCACCTACGCCTATTGGACCGACGTCGTGATCGCCGACCGGTATCGGGGGCAGGGAATCGGGCGATGGCTTTCCGAGTGCATGCTGGCTCACCCTGATCTCCAGCGTCTGCGCCGGGTGGCGCTCCTCACCCGTGACGCCGAGGCGCTGTATGCTGGAGTCGGCTTCACCGTCGGTCCCGGATCGCTGATCTACATGGAGCATCGCAGCTCATGATTACGCGGTTGCTGCTGGCAAGCTTTCACCTGCTCGGGCTCGGAATCGGGCTCGGTGCCGTCTGGGCTCGTGGACGGGCACTCACTTCGCGCCTCGACGCGGGGGGACTTCGTTCAGTCTTCCTGGCCGACAACTTCTGGGGACTGGCCGCTGGGTTGTGGCTAGCTACCGGCTTGTGGCGCCTCCTTGCCGGGCTGGAGAAAGACACCGGCTACTACTTCCACAACCACCTCTTCCTGGGCAAGATGGCGCTTTTCGCCGTCATCCTGGCCTTGGAGATCTGGCCCATGATCACGCTGATTGGGTGGCGCCGCCGAGTGGCGCGGGGAGAGCAGCCTGACACCAGTGCCGCACCACTGCTTGCCCGCATCAGCTTCGCCCAGGCCGGAATAGTCATCGTGATGGTCTTCCTCGCCGCGGGCATGGCCCGCGGATATGGTGTTTCCTTGCCGTCCCACTAGCAGACCCCGGAGGACAGCATGCAGCATCTGAACGCGTCTCGCGTCATGGTGGGAGGTCTCGCCGCCGGTCTGGTCATGAACATCATCGATGCGATCACCAACGGATTCTGGCTCGGAGCTCGCTGGAAGGCTGAAACCGAGGCACTCAACCCGGGGCTCATTACCAAGGCCGCCTCCGGCACCTGGGGGTGGGTCATCGTGGACTTCATCCTCGGGATCCTCACGGTGTTGGTTTACGCCGGAATCCGTTCCCGGTTCGGGCCCGGGCCCGGCACGGCGGTGAGGGCGGCGCTGGTCATCTGGCTCGCCGCGCATGCGGCATACGCCTCGTACGCATTCATGGGTTACTACTCCTGGTCGCTCATCGGGGCGAGCAGCGTGGGCGGTTTGGTGGCCGCGCTCGCGGGCGGCTACGTCGGGGCTCGGCTCTACACCGAGTCTACTTAGCATGTTGTCTAATAGGCTACTGTTAAATGACTTGGATGGTTACAGCTAAAGTAATAGTCGAAGGTTTTGAGCGGGGCAAGCGTGAAACTCTGGAGGGATTCTGGCTCCGTCGCGCCTCGTCATCCTCGACTTTCCCACTGTGGAGTCGGCCCGCGCCTGGTGGGCTTCGGCGGAGTATGGGCCGGCAAAGGCTCTTCGTCAGGCCTGCGCTCGCACCGAAATGCTTCTGGTTGAAGGCGTCACCATCGCGCCGAGCTAGTCCGGTGCGCGCCCGGGGCTTGCCCAGGTGCAGCTACAAGGATTCTTTACGCCCACATCGGGAAGGAGACGCACCACAGCGACGGAGGGCTGATGGCCGAGCCAAGCTTTGTGGAGCAGGTAGCCACCCTCAACGCTACACTGAACGCGATCGAGGCGCGGCTGGCGCGAGGCCAGGCACCGGTAGAAGGGCTGGAAGACTTCAAAAGCGCCCTCGATGATGTGCGGCTCCGGCTGTGGGGCCTGCTGAGTGCGGCGGGTGGAGACGACTACAAGGGTTTCCAGGAGAGGTTTCGCATTCGGAGGGCAACGGAGATGAGCCGCGGGCTGGGTGGAGACCTGCGGACCGGAGCCATCAGCGGACGGCACCGGGAGCTGGCCGGCCTCAGAGAGGCAGCGACCGAGCTGGCTCAGAGCATCGAGCAGACGCAGCGGCCGGCTTTCTAGCCACCGGGCCTAATTTTCTGGAGGTGTGATGTCCAAGCGTGAAGATCAGCGGTTAGCGGCGTTGGCCAAGAAGAACGCAGAGAAAGTTGTTCCTCCTAAGGCCGATCGTGCGGCCCGGTTCGACTCGACCCTCAAGCAGAAGCCCGCCGAAGAAGACGCCGAGACCAAGCGCCTGTTCAAGGACATGAAGCGCCGGGAGTTCTGAGCGGCGGCATGGCCGACTCACGGCCCCGGCGGCCGGTTGCGGCGGTTTTCATCTCTCTCCTGCTTCTCGGCGGGGCACTCCTTCTCATCGGTCTCGCGGTCCAACGTTTCGCTCCGCTTACCCGCGGGTTGCTGCCGGGGCGCAGCGAGACGACCGTTACCCATGGAATCGTGGTGGAGCAGGTGCGCGCAGTGGCGCAGCTGGTCACCAGCGAAACCACGGTACGCGACGTCGTGGTATACCAGAATCGGCGTCTCGGGTCCACCAAACGGTCACTCGTCGTGGTTACCGGAAAGGTGATGGCCGGAATCGACCTCGACAGCGGAACCCAGGTGGATGTCGATCAGCGGCGGCGCCGTGTCCACGTCGTGCTCCCGCCGGCCAAAGTGCTCGGTGTCGAGGTCACCCAGTTGCGGACTTACGACGAGCGCAACGGATTGTGGAATCCCTTCCGTCCGGCCGACCGGGATACCATCTATCACCTAGCCCGGGAACAGCTGGTGGACGCCGCCGGCGAGCTCGGGGTCACGGCGCACGCGGAGGAGAGTGCGCGGCGGCTGCTCGGCGCGCTGATCCACGCCGATGGCTACACCGTAGATGTCACCTTTGGTGCGGGAAATGCCCCTGCCGTGCGGCGCGAGACCGACTGACGCCCGCCATCGCAAGACGAAAGAGGATCCCAGTGCCATTCAGCAGCCTCAAGCTTCATCCCGATCTCCTGAAAGGAATCAAGGAGCTCGGATTTACCCGGCCGACCCCGATTCAGGAGGCGGCTATCCCCCCGGCCCTCGCCGGCCGGGACGTGCTCGCCTGTGCGATGACCGGCAGCGGCAAGACCGCTGCGTTTCTCCTTCCTATTCTGCAGAAGTTGATCGGGCGGCCTCGAGGCGTGACCCGAGCCCTGGTGGTCACACCGACGCGGGAGCTCGCCGCCCAGATTCTGGAGGATCTGAACGATCTGGCCGTGCACACGCCGATCACCGGTGCCGCCGTCTTCGGTGGTGTAGGGATGGGCCCGCAGGAGCACGCCTTCCGCAGTGGAGTGGATGTGCTGGTTGCAACCCCCGGACGGCTGCTCGACCACTTCAGGATGCCCTATGCCAAGCTGGCCGGTGTCGAGCACCTGGTGCTGGACGAGGCGGATCGCATGCTGGACATGGGCTTTCTCCCGGACATCCGGCGGGTGCTGCGGCACCTGCCGCCGAAGCGGCAGACGCTGTTCTTCAGCGCCACCATGCCCGCCCCAATTGTCACGCTCACGCGCGAGATGCTCCGGAACCCCGAGTCGATCCAGCTCGACCGTAAGCCCGCGCCGGCGGTGGGGATCACCCAGGCAGTCTACCCGGTGTCTCAGGAGCTCAAGTCCGCTCTTCTCGTTACCCTGCTCCAGCGGGGCGAGATGCAGGAGGCGCTCGTCTTTACCCGCACCAAGCATCGGGCCAACCGGCTGGCCGACTACCTGGCGCGGCATGGCATCAAGGCCGAGCGGATCCACGGCAACCGCTCCCAAACACAGCGCACCGAGGCCCTGGCCGGCTTCAAGAGCGGGAAGTACCGGGTGCTGGTGGCCACCGATATCGCCGCCCGGGGAATCGACGTTGAGGCGCTCGGCCACGTGGTGAACTTCGACGTACCCAAGGTGGCCGAGGATTACATTCACCGGGTGGGGCGGACCGCGCGGGCAGAGCTGACCGGTGACGCCTTTACGCTGGTGTCGCCCGAGGAGGAGGGTGAGCTTCGCGGGATCGAGCGGCTGGTAGGCAAGCGCCTCCCGCGTGTCACCGTTCCGGACTTCGATTACAAGGCGAAGCCAGAGGCCCGCTTCGAGGTGCCTCTGGCGGAGCGGATCGCCGCCATCCGGGCAAAAAAGGCGGAGGATCGCGCCCGCTCAAAGGCAAAGGAGGCGCGCCGAGCCGCCCACGGTACCCGCCCGCCTGACCGCCAGCCGTTGGCTCGGGCGGGCCAGCGGGGCGGCCGGGGCCGTCCGCGGAACGGTGGCCCTCCGCACTGAGAGAAATCATGGATCAAGTGACGGTCAATTACCAAGGAAAGCAGGTCACCGCGTCCTTGAGCGAAGGCCAGACCCTGTCTGGCGATGTCCTGCCCAGCGAGAAGGCTCCACTGTGGCACGTGACCATCGCGGGCACGGCGTTGACGAAGTTCCCGGCCACTGGAGCCGACACCGAGGAGTTGGTGCGGGAGCGAGTGCTTCGCTGGCTCCGGGAGCATCCCGACATGCTCGATCGTGATCAAATTGTGCTTGGAGGGGGGTGACTGCGATTAGATTGCGGTCAGCGGGGTCGTGGTCCGCGCCTACATATCATCCAAGCGAGTGTTCTGTGAGCACCCATAAAGTCGAGCAGCGCCGCCTCAGTCATCGGGGCCGGGAATTCCACTTTGTATCGTACGACGCGCAGATAGCCAACGAACGCCGCGGCGTCGAAGCGGTACCGCCGATGTGGTATCTGATGAATGAAGGCAAGCGCCGGCCGGTGTTACCGCACGTCCCAGGGCAAGAGCTCGTGGAGCTCGACGGTGCGCTGCTTCGGTGGGTAGACGAGCAGGTCTTCGGAACGAAGGCCGCCGTGCTTCAGCGCCAGCGGAAGTAAGAATAGCGCCCAATCCCAAAGAGGCTCGCCCACGGTGTTTGATGCGCTCAACCCGGATTCCCCCACATTCTGGTACCGTCTCGGCACTGCTATCCTCTGCGGCGGAATTGTCGGCCTCGAGCGGCAGCTGCGGGGCAAGGCCGCGGGCATTCGCACCAGCATTCTCATCTGCCTCGGTACCACCCTGTTCGTCACCTTGGGAGCGTCGTTCGGTGGCGAGCGGGTAGACCCCACGCGCGTGTTGGCACAGGTAGTCACCGGAATCGGGTTTCTGGGTGGCGGAGTGATCCTGGCTCGTGAAGGCTCTATAGTCGGCCTGACCTCGGCGGCGGTCATCTGGGTCCTCGCTGCACTTGGCTCGATGATCGGGCTCGGTCATCTCGCCGCTGCCATCATACTCACACTCATTACGGTTGCCCTTCTGCTGGGCGTCGAGCTCCTCGAATCGGTCTTCCGGCGGCTGCGCCAGGGGGCCCACGAGCGGGAGATGGCCAAGATCGAGCTGGAAGACTGACGGGGGAACGCCCAATGTTTCGCCCAGCCCTGCTGTTTCTGGTCGTGGCCGCTTGCGTCGATGGTTCGGCCCGGAGTGGTTCGTCGGGGCTGACGCTTGCTCGCGATTCCGCCGACAGTGCCTTTGCCCTGGTCCAGGCCCGGGGTCACGCCGCCATGGGCGTCGATCAATACACCTCCGCTCATCGATTCGAGTCGCTGCCCGACGGAGGCCGCATCAGTCTTCGGCGCGACCCTCGCGACTCCGCTGGCGTGGCACAAATCAGGTCTCACATGGGCGTGATTGCCGCGGCGTTCGCGCGTGGGGACTTTGCTCTACCCGGCTTCGTCCACGAACGTGACGTGCCCGGGACGGTCGTGATGGCTGCCCGCCGGTCCCGGATCACTTACGCTGCCGACACGCTCCCGGGCGGCGGGCAACTGCGGCTCCAGACATCGGATCCCACGGCGATCGCCGCCATTCACGAGTTCCTGGCCTTTCAGCGGCAGGATCATCGCTCGACCAGCCACGGAGCTGGACACTGAGCTCCTCCATGCTGGTGCAGTCGGTGGCCGCCATTCTCGACCGAGATCTTCGGGCACTTCGCCGGGAGGTCGAGGCCTATCCCGACGAGAGCGGGCCATGGCAGGAGGTGCCCGGCATCTCCAATGTGGCCGGTACCCTCGTCCTGCACCTCGCCGGGAACCTGCAACACTATCTTGGTGCCCGTCTGGGCCAGACGGGATACATCAGGGATCGCCCGGCGGAGTTCGCCCGCCGGAATGCGCCGCGCTCAGAGCTGATCCGACAGATCGAAGCTGCGCGGGCAGCCGTCAAAGCCGCGCTGTCAGGCGCGGTGGCCCCCGATCTCGAGGCCGAGTTCCCCGAGCCTGTCGCCGGCAAGCGGGTGGCCACCGGTGACTACCTGGTGCATCTCACCACTCACTTCGCCTACCATCTGGGCCAGATCGACTACCATCGCCGGGTCGTGACCGGCGCTGCATTCGCGGTAGACGCCATGCGGCCATCGGAATTGAGCTCAGCGCGATGATCCTCTTCCTCCTGCTGGCGCTCGCGGCCGGCGTACTTCTTCCGGTGCAGGCAGGCCTCAATGCTCAGCTCAGGGCCGCCCTGGGCTCGCCCGTCGCCGCCGCCCTCGTCTCCTTCCTGGTCGGTACGGCCGGATTGGCTAGCGTTGCTCTTCTGCTGCGGACGCCGCTGCCTCTTGGACGAGCGTGGGCCATAACCAGTCCCTGGCAGTGGAGCGGCGGCCTGATCGGCGCCGTATATGTGTTAGCCGCCATTGTGCTGGCCCCAAGGCTCGGCGCTGCCACTCTCATTGCGGCGGTGGTGGCCGGCCAAATGATCACATCGCTGGTACTCGACCAGTATGGGCTGGTCGGTTTTCCAGTCCATTCGCTGACGCCGGTCCGCCTCCTCGGCGCTGTCTTGGTAATCGCCGGCGTGATCCTGATTCAGCGTTGACTCCTCAACCCGTGAGCTCTGCGGACCCGCAATGACGGTCAAGCGAGAGGCACTGGTGCTGGTCGGGCTGGTCCTGGTGGTGGACGCGATCTTCATGGCGGTGTATTTCGGGGCAGGGATCGAGCGGGCGTCGGATGGTGTGAAGGTCGCCTTCACGGTGGTTTGGACCGTCATCAACCTGGCGGTGGTGATCCGGGGCCTCACTCGAATCCGCAGCGCCCGGGTGAATCGCCCACCAGCCTAACATTTCCTTTGCCTCATCGGTCAGCGGAAACCAAGCCAGTGGAACTGGGGGCTTGCGGAGATTTAACCAATTGATGGGATCAGCCATCTTTGGCAGGAAGGGCTCATCCTGGCTCTGTTTGCCGTCGCCCTGGTGGCTCTGAACGTGAATCGGTTCTCCAAGACCATCGAATAACAGGAGCGCGGCCAATCGGAACACCCACGCCTCTCGGCGCCACCTGGGACGGAGAGGGAACCAGCTTCGCAGTCTTCTCCCGGCACGCCACTCGGGTGGAGCTCTGCCTCTTCGCTCATCCACAGGACGCGGCCGAATCCGCGCGCGTCGAGCTTCAGCGTTCCGAAGACGTCTGGGCCGCGTATCTGCCGGACGTTCGCCCAGGCCAGGCCTACGGGTACCGGGTGCACGGTCCCTATGCTCCCGCTGGGGGCCACCGCTTTAATCCTGCCAAGCTCCTCCTCGATCCTTACGCCAAGGCCATCAGCGGCACGATCGAGTGGAGCGACGCTCTGTCGGGATATCCGCTTCGAAGCACCGATCCCGATCGCGACCTGATCTCCGATCCGCAAGACAGCGCCGGTGCCATGCCGAAGAGCCTCGTCATCGACTGCGCTTTTGTCTGGGGTGACGATTCGGCGCCGCAAACACCTTGGGACCGGACGGTGATTTACGAGGCCCATGTCAAAGGCATGACCAAGCTTCACCCGGAAGTCCCTGAGCAACTGCGGGGAACCTACCTGGGTCTCGCGACCGCCCCGATCATCCGCCATTTGAAGAGTCTTGGCGCTACCGCCATCGAGCTCCTGCCGGTCCACCACATTGCCGCGGAGCAGCGGTTGAGCGAACAGGGCCTCACCAATTACTGGGGATACAACTCCATCGGATACTTCGCCCCGGATAGCCGTTACGCCACGGGCGGCGGTATTCGGGGGGAGCAGGTCACCGAGTTCAAGGCCATGGTCAAGCAGTTCCATCACGAGGGCATCGAGGTTCTTCTCGACGTGGTGTACAACCACACTGGCGAGGGCAGTCATCTCGGCCCCACGCTCTCGTTCCGAGGGATCGACAACGCGGCCTATTACTGGCCGCACCCGGAGAATCCTCGTTTCTATACCGATTTCACCGGCTGCGGGAACACGATCGATCCGCGAAATGCCTGGACGCTGGAGCTGGTGCTGGACAGTCTCAGGTATTGGGTGCAGGAGATGCACGTGGACGGGTTTCGATTCGACATTGCGCCGGTCCTCGGGCGGGGCAATAACGGATTCAGCGCCTCCAGCGAATTTTTTTCCTTACTCCGTCAGGATGCGGTGCTGGCAAAGGTGAAGCTCATCGCCGAGCCCTGGGACCTGGGTCCCGATGGCTACCAGCTCGGCAGGTTTCCGGCGGGCTGGAGCGAATGGAACGATAAGTATCGCGATACGGTACGCCATTTCTGGCGAGGCGATCCGGGGCATGCCGGCAGTATTGCTTCCCGGCTCGCCGGCAGCAGTGATCTGTACGAAGCCAGCCAGCGTGCCCCACAGGCCAGCGTCAACTTCGTGACCTGCCACGATGGGTTCACCCTTCACGACTTGGTCAGCTATGAAAGGAAGTACAACGAGGCGAACGGCGAAGGGAATCGCGACGGCAACAGTCACAATCTCAGCCGCAACTGGGGAGTGGAGGGACCCACGGACGTCGCTCGTACGGCACACATTCGGGAGCGGGTCAAGCGAAACTTCCTCGCCACGCTGGCGTTTTCTCAGGGCGTTCCGATGATTTCTCATGGTGACGAGCTGGGCCGCACCCAGCGAGGCAACAACAACGCGTACTGTCAGGACAGCCCACTCACCTGGATCGATTGGCGGCTTTCCAAGGAAAATCAGGAGCTCCTGGAGTTCACCCGGAAGGTCTTCGCCATTCGTGCGGCGAATCCCCTGCTGCGGCGCCGCACCTTCGTTCGTGCCGGGAAGGACCTTACCTGGCTCAACCCCGATGGTCTGGAAATGACCGACGCCGACTGGAAAGATGACGGCGGCCATGGGCTGGGGATGTTGATTCGCGCCGACGCCGCGCCGGATATCGAGGAGCGGGAAGATCCAGGGTGGGAGGCGATCCTGCTCCTGCTGAACGGCGGAGGCAGGTCCAGGTCATTTACCCTGCCGTGTCTAGACCCGCCCGGGACATGGACCGAGCTGCTCGAGACGTCTGGTTCCCAGGTTCCGGTCAGCGAAAACCGGGTTAGCCTCGCCCCTCACTCGTTGATGCTACTGCGGCGCGATCCCTCGTAAGCCCGCAACAGCCTACTGCAGGGCACGCAGCACCTGGTCCGGGAAGCTCCGAATGTCGATCGGCTTGGTGATGTAGCCGTCGAAACCGGCATCCAATGCGCGCTCGCGGTCTCCCGTCATGGCGTGGGCGGTCAGCGCGATCACGCGGACTCCGGCAAGAGGCGATTTCCTGATCTCCTGAAGCAGCATAAAGCCATCCTTCCCCGGAAGCTGGATGTCCATCAGCACGAGATCGGGAGATCCCTGCTCGATGGCATCGAGTAATCCTTCGCCTCCTGAGAGACCAGTCACCTCGTGGCCCTTGAGCCCGAGGATGGTTCGAAACAGCTTCATGTTGTCGGGACTATCTTCCACGATCAGGATCCTTGCCATGCGTGCTCCCTCTGGGATCGGGTGCCCCATCACTAGTACAGTCCTGGCTGACCTCCGGCAACGAGGGCGGCTGTCACCCGTTTGATCGTGCGTCCATCTTCTCTCGCCGTGATCGGCCTCGGCGCCATCGGGGGCTCGCTAGCCTGGCAGGCTCGTCTGGCGGGGGTCCAGCGGGTGGTGGGCTTCTCGCCGGAGCGCGGCGAAGGAGTCCAAGCGCTGAAAGCCTCGGCGATCACCGAACTGGCTGACAGTCCCGCCCGAGCGGTTCGGGGTGCCGACCTGGTCGTGCTCGCGGTCCCGCCGCGCGCGACGCTCGAGCTGATCGCCCAGCTCGCGGCCACCCTCGAGCCGGGCGCCACCCTCACCGATGTCTGCGGTGTCAAGGTTCCCGTGGTCCAGAAAGCTGTGACGGCGGGGCTGGGAGACCGCTTTGCGGGAGGGCATCCGCTGGCGGGCACCCACGAGTCGGGGTTCTCGTCCGCACGGCCCGACCGGCTTCGCGGCTGCGTGGTCTACATCTGCGAGAGCGGAACCGCAGGCGGTCATCGCGCCGCCGGGAGCATCGCCAGCTTCTGGCAACACACGATGGAAGCCTCCCCAATCCGGATAAGTGCGGAGAATCACGATCGCCAGCTCGCCTGGACCAGTCATTTACCCCAGGCGGTCGCGTACGCGCTGGCCAGGAGCCTGGCAGAGCATGGACTCGCAGGCGTGTCGTACGGAAGCGGTGCCAAGGATACGACCCGGCTTGCGGCCAGCAACCCCGAGATGTGGATCGACATCCTGCTCTACAACGAGCCGGCAGTGAGCGAGGCGCTCGAGCGGACGGAGGGGCACCTGGCCGAGCTGCGGCGGATGCTCGCCAGCAGGGATCTGGCGGGGCTTCACCGGTTTCTCAACGCAGCCCAGGCTTTCCGGCAGGGAATCGACGGATGAAGGTGGCAGGCACTGTTCGAGTTCCGGGAGACAAGAGTATCACCCACCGCGTGCTCCTGCTGGCCGCGCTTACCCGCGGAACAAGCCACGTCCGCGGGGCACTCACCTCGCTCGATGCCCGCTCCACCGCCCGGGTGCTGCGACAACTCGGGGCCGAGCTGTCGCCCCTGAGGCCCGGTGCGCCGGTGATAGTGCGGGGCAAAGGGAAATTCCGCCGTCCCGCAGGACCGCTCTTCTGCGGAAATTCCGGCACCACGACCCGGCTCCTCCTGGGCCTCCTCTCCGCCCATCGATTCTCGGCCACGCTTACAGGCGATCGTTCGCTGCGCCGCCGGCCGATGCGGCGGGTGACCGTCCCGCTGGCAGCGATGGGAGCCCGGTTTACCGAACGGAACGGTGACGGATTGCCTCTCACTGTCAGAGGGGAGCACCTGCAGTCGCTCAGTTATCAGATGCCGGTGTCCAGCGCGCAAATCAAGGGCGCTATTCTGCTCGCCGCCATGGCGGGGGAAGTGGAGGTCGCGCTACGGGAACCCCACGGCCGTTCCCGTGACCACACTGAGCGGTTGTTGCAGGCCTTCGGGTACGTCGTAGCCGAGCAGGACGGGTGGATCCACTTCACGCCCGGGGGACACCTGGAGCCGTTCGACATCCAGGTACCGGGAGATCCGTCATCGGCCGCGTTTCTCGTCGGTGCCGCCACCCTGGCTGAGGCGGGTGAGCTTCGGATTGCCGGAGTCGGAGTGAACCCGACCCGCACGGGGTTCCTGGACGTTCTGGATCGAATGGGAGCGGATATCCAGGTCGAAAACCACTCCACCCGCTTCGGAGAGCCGGTGGGTGATCTCGTGGTACGGCCGGCGTCACTCCGTGGTACCGAGGTGGCGAGCGGAGAGATTCCCGGCCTGATCGACGAGATTCCCCTCCTTGCTGTGCTGGCCTCGAGGGCCGTGGGAGCGACCACGTTCCGGCAGGTAGGCGAACTCCGGGTCAAAGAGAGCGATCGGCTCGGCCTCATCGCCGAGAACCTACGCGCGGTGGGGGCAGAGGCAGCGGTGGTTGGGGACGATCTGGTGGTGGAGGGAAGCGGACGCGAGCCCCGCGGAAAAGTGCGGACCGCCGGCGATCACCGGCTCGCCATGGCGTTCGCCGTGCTGGGCAGGGCACCGGGAGCACGAATCCGGATCGATGACATGGCATGTGCGGCGGTCAGCTTCCCTGAGTTTCCGGCAGCGCTGCGGGGAATCGGCGCTCGAGGCGGCCGGTGAGCGGGGGTGTCATTGCCATCGACGGCCCGTCCGCCTCGGGAAAGTCCAGCACCGCGCGGGCCGTCGCGGAAGCCCTGGGCTTTGCCCACCTCGATTCGGGCTCGCTCTATCGTGGGGTGACGCTGGTCGGACTGCGCGAGCTGGCGAGGCAGGGGCTTCCAGGGAAAGATCCGGCGCAGGACCTCGCTCCCGAGACGCTCCTGCGCGCCGCCGAAGACCGCGGTCTCATGCTCCAGCCGGATGGCGCGGGCTTCGCGGCCTACCTGGAGGGAGAGCCGGTGGACGATGCGCTCCGAGGCGCCGAAGTAACTGCCCGGGTCTCCGCCATCTCAGCGGTCCCGGTGGTGCGGGAGTGGATCAACGCTCGCCTCCGGGCCATGGTGCGCGCCGGCCAGAATGTGGTGGTTGATGGCCGAGACATCGGGACGGTAGTGTTCCCGGAGGCCGATCTGAAGATCTTCCTGACCGCGTCACCCGAGGCTCGGGCGGGCCGGCGCATCAGCCAACGGGGGGCTCCGGTTCACCGTGAGGGGCTGGATGCCGAGGCCGCGGCCCTGGCCGCACGCGACCAGGCCGACTCAACCCGCGCGGTGGCGCCGCTCCGTGCCGCGCCTGATGCCGTGCACCTCGATACCACGGCGATGGGCTTCCCCGAACAGGTCCGATTCATCGTCGAGCGAGCCCGCCTGATCTTCAGCCGCTAAGCCTCCAGTCCGCTTCCCCGGCGGCGCTCCACGCTCTGCCGCCACTGCCAACCGCTTGGTGGGCCTTGCCTTGTGGGGCCTCGATGACTATTGTCCGTGGCTCCCGACGCTGGCACTTCCGCCCGCGGCGCGGTTACCCGAACCCGTGGCCCTCCAGGCGCGGCTTTCAAAGGACGGCAAACCTCAGCATGCTCGATCAACTCAATCCTTCCACCGATCAGTTCATCTCCCAAACCGGCCTGCGCGTTCGCCAGGATCTCTACGACGAAGACTACTCCGACGCTGACTACGAGCAGATGCTCTCGATGTACGAGGGCACCATGTCGCAGATCGTCGAAGGCGAGATCGTCAAATCCAAGGTTCTCCGGGTCACCGACAACGCCGTGATCCTGGACGTCGGCTTCAAGTCCGAAGGGTCGGTTCCGCTGGATGAGTTCAAGGACCCCCATTCCCTCAAAGAGGGGGACGAGGTCGAGGTCTTCCTCGAGCATCTGGAGGACCAGGAAGGCGCCGTCGTCCTGTCGAAGAAGAAGGCCGACTTCATGCGGGTCTGGGAAAAGATCCGCGTGGCCCACGAGAGCGACCAGCCGGTCGAAGGCACTCTGGTCAAGAAGATCAAGGGCGGCGTGGTGGTGAACCTGATGGGCGTTGATGCGTTCCTGCCCGGCAGCCAGATAGCGCTCCGGCGGGTACCCAACATCGACGAGCTGCTGGGTCAGACCTACGAATTCAAGATCATCAAGCTCAACAAGCGGCGCCGGAACATCGTGGTTAGCCGCCGGGTGATACTCGAGAACGAGCGGGCCCACAAGCGCGAGCACCTGATGAAGGAGCTTGCCGTCGGCCAGGTGCGGAAGGGCGTGGTCAAGAACATCACCGACTTCGGCGCATTCATCGACCTGGGCGGCGTGGACGGTCTACTGCACATCACCGACATGTCCTACGGCCGGGTCTCCCACCCGACCGAGATGGTGACGATCGGCAAGGAAGTCGAGGTCAAGATCCTCGACATAGACTGGCAGCGGGAGCGCATCAGCCTCGGCATGAAGCAGCTGCAGTCCTATCCCTGGCAGAACGTGGCGGCCAAGTACCCGGTCGGCACCCGGGTTCAGGGCAAGGTGGTCTCGATCACCAACTACGGCGCCTTCGTCGAGATCGAGCCGGGTATCGAAGGCCTGGTCCACATCTCGGAGATGAGCTGGACCCGGAACGTCCGCCATCCCTCGAAGATCGTGAGCATCGGCGAGACCATCGAGGCCGTCGTGCTCAAGGTTGACGAGGCCGAAGAGAAGATCTCGCTCGGGATGAAGCAGACGGAGCAGGATCCCTGGATGGTGCTCCCGCTCAAGTATCCGGTGGGCACCCGCATCAACGGCAAGGTGCGGAATCTCACCAGCTTCGGAGCTTTCGTCGAGATCGAGCCGGGCATCGATGGCCTGATTCACATCTCCGACATGTCCTGGACCAAGCGGGTGCAGCACCCGTCTGAGGTAGTGAAGAAGGGGGATGCGGTTGACGTCGTAATCCTCAACATCGACGCCGAGAACAAGCGGATCTCGCTCGGACTCAAGCAGGCCGAGGAAGATCCCTGGCTCAAGATCGGCGAGACCTATCCCATCGGGATGGAGCTTCGCGGCCGGTCCGTGCGCCTGATGGACAAGGGCGTTGTGGTGGATCTTGGCAACGATATCGAAGGGTTCGTGCCGATGTCCCAGCTCGGGGTGCCCAACATTGAGAATCCGGGCGACGCGGTGAAAGAAGGCCAGGCGTTGGACCTCAAGGTCCTCGAGGTCGACCCGATCCATCATCGCATCGTGCTTGCCGTCATCGGCTATCCCGACGAGCCGATCATTCCCCCAGTCAAGCCCACGTACGAGGAGAGCACGGCGACGGAGTAGGGCGGGAAAGCGGGGAGGCGGGGAAGTAGGAGGCACGCAGGGGCCGGAGCTCGCACGAGTCTTCGGCCCCTCGCTTCGTTCAGAACGACAACGTCTTGCTTCCCCGCTTCCCTGCTTCCCCGCTATCTTCTGCCACCATGGCCGACCCCCGCAAACTCCTCGACGAACTCCATCACCGCCAATCTCTCGCCGAGCAGGGCGGGGGATCGGACCGGGTCGCCCAGCAGCACAAGAAGGGCAAGCTCACCGCCCGCGAGAGGCTCGACCTCCTGCTCGATGAGGGCAGTTTCGTGGAGCTCGATCGATTCGTCACCCACCGGTCCACCGATTTCGGACTGGAGCAGCAGGTATTTCCGGGCGATGGCGTCGTGACCGGATCGGGCCGGATCGACAGCCGGCTGGTCTACGTCTTCTCCCAGGACTTCACCGTCTTCGGCGGCTCTCTCTCGGAAGCCCACGCCGAGAAGATCTGCAAGATCATGGACCTGGCTCAGCGAAACGGCGCGCCGGTTATCGGACTCAACGACTCGGGTGGCGCCAGAATTCAGGAGGGTGTGGCCTCCCTGGGGGGCTACGCCGACATCTTCCTCCGCAATACGCTCGCCTCGGGTGTCATTCCCCAGATCTCGGCCGTCCTGGGACCCTGTGCGGGCGGCGCGGTCTATAGCCCCGCCATTACCGACTTCATCTTCATGGTCCGGGGCGTGAGCTACATGTTCGTGACCGGACCCAACGTGGTGAAGACGGTCACCCACGAAGAAGTGAGCTTTGACGAGCTGGGCGGGGCCGATACTCACGGCGGCGTCTCTGGAGTCGCCCACTTCGTCCACGACTCCGAGCCCGAGTGCATTCAGGCCATCCGCGAGCTGATCGGCTTCCTCCCGCTGAACAACCTCGATCAGCCACCCCAGCGACCCACCCTCGATCCCGTCGACCGGCGGGACGAGGCCCTGCTCGATCTGATCCCCGATAGCCCCAACAAGCCCTACGACATGCACGACGTGATTGGGCGGGTCGTGGATGAGGCTACCTTCCTCGAAGTTCAGCGAGGCCATGCTGACAACATCGTGGTGGGGTTCGCCCGTCTTGGTGGCAGTCCCGTGGGCATCGTGGCCAATCAGCCCGCGGTGCTGGCCGGGGTTCTGGATATCAATGCCTCCATCAAAGCTGCCCGGTTCATCCGCTTCTGCGACTGCTTCAACCTGCCGGTGGTGACCTTCGTGGACGTGCCGGGATTCCTACCCGGCGTGGCGCAGGAGCACGGTGGCATCATCAAGCACGGCGCCAAGCTGCTCTATGCCTATTGTGAGGCGACGGTGCCGAAGCTCACCGTGATTACCCGGAAGGCCTACGGCGGCGCCTACGACGTCATGAGCTCGAAACACATCCGGGGCGACGTAAACCTGGCCTGGCCTTCGGGGGAGATCGCCGTGATGGGTCCCAAAGGCGCCGTCGAGATCCTCTTCAAGGACGAGATCGCGCGAGCAGCGGATCCTCAGGCTGCGACCGGGCGGCTCATCGACGAATACACCGAGAAGTTCGCCCACCCCTACGCGGCTGCGGCCAGGGGGTATATCGACGATGTCATCGACCCCCGAGATACCCGCCCCCGGCTGATTGAAGCGCTGGGGACGCTCCGGGGCAAACGGGACCGGAACCCGCCCAAGAAGCATGGCAATATTCCGCTTTGAGCAGGGAGCTGGGGAGCTAAGGCTATGGGCTAGGGCTATGGGCTACTGCAGGCGCACCCGCGGCTTCCCTGGAGAGGGCATGGTCCCGGTCGCAGCCCATAGCCCATAGCTCCCAGCCCCTCTCGTGCAGAGCCGGCCGCCCGCGACGTCCTACTAGCTAACTCCTGGTCCCTGAGCCATTTTTGTCACACATGTTTCAGGCACGTTTCCAGTGCACAAAGTCACGAGCTAACCCGGTGCTTCGCTTCTCCTCTATAGGTGCGGGAGCGCTCGCCGTAGCGTCGGCGGTATTGGCCGGAGAGCTGCGGGGGCAGGCAGCCGTGGACCCGAACGTGGCGCCGCGGGCCGCGGCCCTCGAACGGGCCGGAGAGCGTCGCATGGCGATCGGTCTGCTTGGGCCGCTACCTCGCCACCGCTCCCGACGACGGGCGAGCCTGGTTTCAGCTCGGCCGTTTCTACCTGCTCGATGCGCGTGATTGGCACCTCCAAGGCCACCGGGGAGATCCTGATGGCCTTCTCTACTTGGATTTCGCGGCGACCGCGTTCGACCAGGCGGTCCGGCTCTCGGTGGACTCCAGCGCGGTCTTTCGAGGGCTGGCTGAGCTGGAGCGGTCGGTCCTCTTCCTCGAGGACTCAGGCTGGAACGCCAGTGCTCGGGCTCGGACAGCGTCGGACGCCCCGTCGCTGCCATCCTTTATTCTCGAGCTGGGCGCCAACCTCCTGGCCTCCTGCCCGACCGGTGGTGTGCTTCTGGTGGGCACCGACCTGGAGGCGCTTTCGGTCTGGTATGACAATGGCGACCTGCGCTCCCGCAGAATCCTGTCGCTCCATCCCGCGCGGTACGCCACCGACTCCTTGTATCGCCGCCGTATGTCCGAGGCCATGGAAACCGATCCAGGACTTCCGATCAGGAATGCGCTGGCCGGAGTGGCGGCTCGCCGGCCTCTCTGTCTCTCTCCCACGGCCGACAGCGCCGCCGCGCCCGCCCTCACCTGGACTGCGTCCCGCCTGGCAAGGGTGAGCCGGCCGGTGCAGCCCGGCGCCGAGGCCCTCTCGCTGACCGAGCTGCTCGCCGCCATGCGTCAAGGCGGGTCGGTGTGGGTCGGCGAGGTGCGAGGGGTCTACGACAGCGCCGCACGCTACAACCGGCTCCTCTGCAGCAGCTTCCTCCCCGTGTTCGGAGACGCGCCCCCGCCTGCATGCCGTCCGTAGGGGACGGGCAGAACGGAGACACCGGAGAGGTCGCTTTCGAGCGTTACGTCTCTCCATTCGAGCCGCAAGCTCGCCCTGCCGGAGGCCCGCTCCGGTCAATGAAGCGGGTGCTCATCGCGAACCGTGGTGAGATCGCTCTTCGAATCATCCGAGCGTGTCATGCAGAAGGGCTCGAGGCTGTCGCCGTGTACTCGGCGGCGGACCGTACCAGTGCGCACGTGCGTGCGGCCGATCGAGCGATTGCCATCGGTCAGGCATCACCCTCCCAAAGCTACCTCTCGATAGAACGATTGATCGCGGCGGCGCAGGAGGCGGGTGCCGACGCCGTACACCCCGGGTATGGGTTCCTGGCGGAGCGCGCTGCTTTTGCCGAAGCGGTGCAGGCGGCGGAATTGACCTGGGTAGGACCTCCGGCACCCGCCATCCGTGCCATGGGCGACAAAACGGAGGCCCGCCGGAGAATGCGGGAGGCCGGGGTGCCGATCGTGCCCGGGGGGAGCGGGCCGGTTGACGACCGTGCGGCAGCACTCACAGCGGCTGAGGAGATCGGGTATCCGGTCATCGTGAAGGCGGTGGCTGGTGGCGGTGGCAAAGGGATGCGAGTGGTCAGGGACCCGGGTGCTCTCGGGGCTGCCCTCGACACTGCAGCCTCGGAGGCTCTCAAGGCGTTCGGTGACTCCACTGTGTACCTCGAGAAGTTCATCGAGCGGCCCCGTCACATCGAGATTCAGATTCTGGCGGACGACGAGCGCACCCTGCATCTGGGCGAGCGGGAATGCTCGATCCAGCGGCGGCATCAGAAGCTGGTCGAAGAAGCTCCATCTCCGGCGCTCACGACGGATCTGCGTGAATGGATGGGGTCGGCGGCTGTCTCCGCCGCCCAGGCGGTCGGGTACCGCGGCGCAGGCACGTGTGAGTTTCTGCTGACCGACGACAACAGCTTTTACTTCCTGGAGATGAACACGAGGATCCAGGTGGAGCATCCCGTCACCGAGCTGGTGTACGGGGTGGATCTCGTCCGTGAGCAGCTCCGGATCGCGGCGGGAGAACCGATGCGGATCCATTCCGGGTGGCTGACTCCCCGGGGATGGGCGATGGAATGCCGGATCACCAGTGAGGATCCCGCCAACGGCTTTCTGCCCTCCACCGGCCGCATCGAGTATCTGCGGGTCCCTGCCGGCCCCGGCGTTCGATGGGACAGCGGCGTCGAGATCGGTGACGAGGTCACTCTCTACTACGACTCCTTGCTTGCCAAACTGATCGTGTGGGCGCCGGACCGGACCCAGGCGATCACCCGGATGACTCAGGCGCTGGACGAGCTCGCGGTCGTCGGCGTTGCCACCAACCAGGCATTCCATCGCCGGCTGATGACGGACCCCGAGTTTCGGAAGGGTGAGATCGACATCCAGTTTCTCGAGCGGCGTACTGATCTACTCACTCCGAGCGATTCTCCCGGCCGCATGCTCGAGCTGGCAGTGGCGGCGGCGCTGGCGGAGGAGCATGCTCGCCAGGCCCGCCGCCCCGCCGCGGCGCCCGGAGACAGGATCGTCCAGCGAGTGGGCAAGGCAGGCGCGAAGCGAAGGGCTCAGGTGACATCGGTTCGAATCCTTCGGCTGGCCGCCGGTGGCGATGGAGTCGCCAAGTTACCCGATGGGAAGACGGTCTTCGTGCCCCGCACCGCGCCAGGCGACCTGGTGGAGCTGGCCGAGCTTCGCGAGCACAAACGCTTTGCCCGGGCACGACCGGGCCGGTTGCTGGAGACGTCTCCTGATCGGGTCGAGCCCCGCTGTCCCCACTACGTCCGCGACGAGTGCGGCGGTTGTCAGCTCCAGCATCTGAATTACGAGGCTCAGCTTTTCACCAGACGCACTTTTGTGGGCGATGCCCTGCGGCGGCTCGGCAAACGGGATGTCCCTGACCCGCCGATCGTCCCCGCCGCCAAGATCTTCGACTACCGAACCAAGTTGACACTCCATGTGAGCGAAGACGAACGCCGGATCGGACTCCATCCATACGGGAGACCGGATCAGGTGTTCGACCTGGAGTGGTGCCACATCACCGTCCCCGAGCTGATGGAGCTGTGGCAGGCGATTCGAAAGCTTCGGCCCTTCCTGCCCCCCCGGGTGGAACAGATCGTTCTCCGCCTCGACCGCAATGGTGGCAGGCACGTGGTGGTTCGGGTCGGTGAAGGCGAGGTCTGGGATGGTTTCGAGCGACTCCGGCGCGAGCTCGAGCGGCGGGCCACCCCGGTCACCATATGGTACCAGCCGGAAGGCGGAGCAGCGCGAGCCGTGGCCGGGGCGGGAGAGGCTTTTCCTGCCACCGTGTTCGAGCAGGTTCATCCCGACATGGGTGACCGGGTCCGCGCCTTTGCCCTGGAGCAGCTCGGTGACGTCTCGGGCCGTCGGGTGTGGGATCTCTATGCCGGCATCGGAGAGACCACCGCGCAGCTCATCGCGAAGGGCGCCACGGTCGAAAGCGTGGAGCTCGACCGGCGAGCGGTGGCGGAAGCAGAGGCCCGGGGCCCCGCGGCAAGGCGGCACACGGGCAGGGTGGAGGACGTCTTACGCGGAGCTGCGGCCGCCCGATCTGGTGATCGTGAACCCTCCGCGAATCGGCATGGACGAGCGGGTGAGCGCCGAGCTCGACCGACTGGCGCCGAGCCGTCTGGTCTACATCTCCTGCGACCCTGCCACCCTCGCGCGGGATCTCCAACGTCTCCAGCGTTTCCGCCTCTGTCTGGTGCAGGCATTCGACCTGTTCCCCCAGACCACCCATGTCGAGACCGTCGCCGTCCTGGAGCCGGTGTGAGGTACGCCGTCCTCCTGGATGGTCAGGTCATCGAGGTCGAGGTCGATGGCGATCGGGTCACCGTCGCCGGCGAGCGGCACACCGCGACCCTGGGAGTGATTCCCGGGACCCCGCTGCGCCAGCTGCTGCTCGACGGTCGACCCACGACTCTCTCCGTCGAATCCCTTGGCCGGGGCCGCTGGGCTCTCGCGCCTGGAGGCGAGCGCCGGGAGGTGGAGGTCCTGGATGAGCGTGCCCTCCACATCCGAAGTCTCACCAGCAACGGCGACCGCCCGCGTGCCAGCCCGGTGCTGAAGGCACCGATGCCAGGGCTGGTGCTGCGGGTGCAGGTAACGCCTGGCCAGGCGGTGGCCGCCGGTGCGGGGCTGGTGGTGCTCGAAGCGATGAAGATGGAAAATGAGCTCAAGGCGCCCGTGCCGGCGGTGGTGAGGGCGGTTCGGGTGCAGCCTGGCGAGGCAGTGGAGAAGGGGCAGGTGCTGTTGGAGTTCGAGAGCGAGGACTAGATCGTTAGTCTTGACCTACACCCCCCAAATCCGCTATCTTGTGAGTCTGTTTCGGTTTTGACCCGGTCCAAAGCCCAAGGCAGCAGAAGAGATGAAGACCTTTACCGCCACGCCGGCGGACATCAGTCACGACTGGCACGTTGTCGACGCCGACGGGGTTCCCCTCGGCCGTCTGGCAAGCGTGGTGGCCCAGCTCATTCGCGGCAAACATAAGCCGACCTACACGCCCCACATGGACGGTGGCGATTTCGTGGTGGTCGTCAATGCCTCGAAGGTCAAGCTGACCGGTAAGAAGCTGACGCAACAAGGTCTACTTCTCGCATACCGGCTACATGGGCCATGAGCGGTTCACCGCCGCCCGGGATCTGCTGGCCAAGCACCCGGACCGGGTCATCGAGAAGGCCGTCTTCGGCATGTTGCCGAAGACGTCGCTGGCCAAGCAGCACATGCGCGGCAAGCTCAAGGTCTACGCCGGACCTGAGCACCCGCACGCGGCCCAGCAGCCCAAACCGTTCTCCGTCACCCCGTCGAAGGCGAGCGCATGACCGCAGTACCTCAGTTCCGGTGGCAGGCGGTGGGCCGGCGCAAGACGAGCGTCGCCCGGGTGTACCTGACGCCCGGCACCGGCAAGTGGGACATCAACGGGCGCACTCTCGGTGACTATTTCCCGAGACCCTCGCTGGTTCAGCACATTCAGCAGTCGTTCACCGCCACCGACACTCTGGGCGCCTTCGACGTGAAGGCGCATGTCAACGGTGGCGGGCAGGCGGGGCAGGCCGGGGCCCTGCGGCATGCCATTGCCCGGGCTCTGGTCGAGGCCGATGGCCAGCATCGGATCAAGCTCCGCGCGGCCGGCCTGATGACCCGCGATCCTCGAGCGGTCGAGCGGAAGAAGCCCGGCCGGCCGGGGGCACGTAAGCGGTTCCAGTTCAGCAAGCGGTAGGAGCGGCAGGCGGAGCGGGACAGGGCGGTACTGGCGGACGGAACATTCCGACACTGCCCGCTCCCTCCGTCCGCCCGACTTCGCACACCGCCGGATCCTGCTGTGGGTGTCCTGACCCCGAGCATCGCGAGGGGGACGGATCGCAGTCAGGAGATGAACGCGGTGGACGCACAACCCCAAATCGGACGGGAAATCAACTAGCGCATGGCACAGCCCCTACTGCAGGACCTGCTCGAAGCCGGCGTCCATTTCGGCCACCAGACCCGCCGGTGGAATCCGAAGATGCGACGCTTCATCTTCGCCGAACGCTCCGGCATCTACATCATCGATCTCCAGAAAACCCTCCGCCAGATCGGCAAGGCTCAGGAGCTCCTGAAGAGCGTGGTGCTCAAGGGCGAAGGGGTTCTCTTCGTCTGCACCAAGAAGCAGCTCAAGGCCATCGTCCAGGCGGAAGCCGAGACCTCGGGCGCGTTCTACGTCACCGAGCGCTGGCTGGGCGGCATGCTGACCAACTTCCAGACCTTGAAGAAGCAGATTCGCCGGCTACGGGAGCTGGAGCAGGGAGCGGCAGAGGGCGATTTCGAGAATTACACCAAGAAGGAAAAGCTGCTCTTCGAGCGCGAGCGGGTGAAGCTCAGCCGGAACCTGGAGGGCATCAAGGGAATGGGTCGCCTTCCCGGCGCCCTCTTCGTGGTGGATGCCAAGAAGGAAAAGATCGCCGTTGCCGAGGCCAACAAGCTGGGGATCCCGGTGGTAGCCATCGTGGATACCAACGCCGATCCGGACGTCATCACCGTGCCGGTGCCCGGTAACGATGACGCTATCCGCTCCGTCTCGCTCATTACGGCTGCGCTCTCCGATGTGATCAAGGAAGCCCGGTCCCAGATGCCGATGCGCGAAGTCACCGAGGATCTCGAGGCGGAGACCTACAGCACCGATGCGGGCAGCGAGGGCGACGCCGACGCCGATCGGAAGCGCCGGCGCCCCCGTCGCAAGCGGCGGCCCAAGCCCGAGGCTATCGCGGCCCGGCTCAAGACCGACGCCGATGCTGAGGGGGTTGCCGAGACCGCCGCCCCTGGAGCGGCGAGCGACACGGGCGCATAGGACCCCGGACCGCTGGCATTTTCCGCCGCTCTCAGGCCCTGCAGGCCGTGAGCGGCGGCTTTACTATTCACCCCTGAGTTGACCCGGTTGGAGACTATGGCAAGCACGACGATTTCTTCCAAAGACGTAAGCGAGCTCCGGACGCGCACCGGTGCCGGAATGATGGACTGCAAGCGCGCGCTGGAGGAGTCCGGCGGCGACTTGGACAAGGCCTCGGAGATCCTGCGCAAAAAAGGGATCGCCAAGGCCGAGAAGCGCACCGGCAGAGACCGCCTCCGAGGGACTGGTGGTGAGCTATATCCACCACAACAGCCAGGTCGGGGTGCTGCTGGAGCTCAACTGCGAGACCGACTTCGTCGCCCGAACCGACGAGTTCGGCCAGCTGGCGCGGGAGATCGCGCTGCATATCGCGTCCGCCGACCCGATCGGCGTGAACCCGGATGACATCCCGGCCGATCTGCTCGACCGCGAGCGGCGGATTGCGGAGGAGCAGGTGGCCAAGGAGGGAAAGCCGGAGAACATCCGCGGCAAGATCGTGGACGGCAAGCTGAAGAAGTTCGTCGCCGAGCGCACCCTGACGGAGCAGCCTTTCGTAAAGGATGACTCCAAGACGGTCGGCCAGCTCCTGAAGGAAGCATCGGGCAAGCTGGGCGAGGCGATCTCGGTCCGGCGCTTCGCGCGGTTTAAAATCGGGGAAGCCTGATGGCCCTCGCCTACACCCGCGCCCTGCTCAAGATCTCGGGCGAGGCGCTGGCGGGCGATAAGGGCTTTGGCCTCGACTACCAGGTAGTCGAGGCTTTCGCCGCAGAAATCAAGGCGGTGCATGCCCTGGGCGTGCATCTGGCGCTGGTGGTGGGAGGGGGCAACATCATTCGCGGTACCACCGCAAGCCGCGAGGGCCTGGACCGGGTCTCGGCCGACTACATGGGCATGCTGGGCACGGTCATCAATGCGCTGGCGTTGCAGGACGTACTGGAGAAGATCGGGGTGGATACCCGGGTCATGACCGCCATCCGGATGGAGTCGGTGGCGGAGCCCTACATCCGCCGCCGCGCGATCCGCCATCTGGAGAAGGGCCGGCTGATCATCTTCGCCGCCGGTACCGGCAATCCGTTCTTCTCCACCGACACCGCGGGTGTGCTGCGAGCCCTGGAGATGGATGCCCAGGTGATTCTGAAGGCGACGAACGTGGACGGGGTCTACACCGGCGATCCGCGGACCGACCCCACCGCCACGTTCATCCCCGAGCTCACCTTCCAGGAAGCCATCATCAAGAACTACGCCGTCATGGACGCCAACGCGTTCGGCTTGTGCAAGGCCAACCAGCTTCCGATCGTCGTCTTCAACATCAACCAGCCCGGCGCCATCACGCGCGTGCTGCGGGGTGAGCGGGTAGGGACCATCGTCCGATGAGCACCATCCCCGAACTGAACAGGCATGCCCGGGAACTGATGCACAAAGCGGTGGAGAGCACCAAGCGTGAGTTCTCCTCCATCCGAAGCGGCAAGGCCAGCGTGTCGCTGCTCGATCTGGTTCGGGTCGAGGCCTACGGCAGCACCGTCCCGCTGAACCAGGTCGCGATGGTTGCGGCTCCCGAGCCCCGACTTCTCACCGTACAGCCCTTCGACAAGTCCCTCGCCCAGGTCATCGAGAAGGCAATCCGAGACTCCGACCTCGGTCTCAATCCGGCCACGCAGGGCAACCTGATCCGGGTGCCACTGCCCGCACTCTCGGAGGAGCGGCGCAGGGATCTGGTGAAGGTGGTGCACAAGCTGGGGGAAGAGGGACGCATCGCCGTCCGACATGCCCGCACTGAGACGCTCTCCAAGATCAAAAAGCTCGAAAAAATCTCGGAGGACGATAAGACCCGCGCCGAGAAGGAAATCCAGAAGTACACCGACGAGCATATCAAGCAGATCGAGGGACTCATTCACTCGAAGGAAGCGGAGATCCTGGAAGTCTGACTGGATGAGAAACGACCTGCTTCAACAGTTGCGGCTGCACGGGGCCGTCCCGGCCCACGTCGCGATCATCATGGACGGCAATGGCCGCTGGGCCAAGGGCCGCGCGCTGCCGCGCCCGCTGGGCCACCACGCCGGCATGAAGGCGGTGCGCGAGGTGGTCGAAGGCTGCCTGGAGGCAGGGGTCGGGGTGCTCACCCTCTTTGCCTTCAGCCAGGAGAACTGGAAGCGGCCGGCCGGCGAGATCGAGGCGCTGATGAAGCTCCTGGAGGAGTACATCGCCAGGGAGGCCAGCGAGCTCCGGGCCCAGGGCGTGTCGGTTCGGATTCTGGGACACCTGGATCAGGTTGGGGCCCGGCGCCCGTCGCGCGATTGACCGGATCATGGCGGATACCGCGGGCGGACAGTCGCTGGCGCTCAACCTCTGCATCTCCTACAGCGCTCGTGCCGAGATCGCCCGGGCGGCGCGGCTGCTGGCCGAGGCGGCTGCCGCGGGTCAGCTCGATCCCCGGCGATATCGACGAGGACGCCGTTGGCCGAATGCTGTACACCGCGGAGTGGCCCGATCCGGATCTCCTGATCCGCACCTCGGGCGAGATGCGGATCTCAAACTTCCTGCTCTGGCAGCTTGCCTACGCCGAGCTCTATGTTACGCCTGTGCTCTGGCCCGACTTCACCCGGCGCCACCTCTTCGAGGCCATCCTGGAGTTTCAGCGGCGCGACCGGCGGTTCGGCCGCGTTTCCGTCTGATGGATGCCAATCTGGTCCGGCGGGTTGGCTTCGCCGTCGTCGCCATCCCTTTCGCTCTGGCCGTCGTCTGGTACGGCGGACTACCCGCTGGCCTTCTTCCTGGCTCTCACGGGTGCGCCTCGGCGCGCGGGAGCTGTTCGATCTCGCCGGCGCGGCAGGGGGTCCGCCCCGCTCGAGGCCTGGGGTTCGTCAGCGCCGCGACCCTTGCGCCGGTAGCCTACGCGGCGCTGGTTGCTCCCGATGTTCGGCCTGCTGCTGCTGGCGAGCTGGCCGTACCTGGTGGCGCTCTGGGCTGATTGTGCTGCTCACCTGGGCGTTGGTGGCCCGATCGCCGGCCGAGAAGCCGCTCGAGGCTGCCAGCATGACCCTGCTCGCGGTGGTGTACACCGGCGCGCTACCGGCTTTCCTCCTCGGTCATCAGGCACCGCTCGCAGTCCGGAGCGCTCCTGGGCCGGTGCCTGGCTGGTATTCTTTCCGCTGGTGGTCACCTGGGTCTGCGATACCGCGGCGATGTTCGGCGGCCGCGTTCTGGGCGGTCCCAAGCTCGCCCCTACGATCAGTCCGGGAAAGACGCGCTCCGGCGCAGCCTGCGGGCGTGGTCGGCGGGCTCCTGGTGGCTCCGATCTTCGGGACCATGGTGTTTCCCCGAGTCGGACTCGAGGTCCCGCTCTGGCAGCTTCTGGTCATGGCTGGAGTCTTGTCAGTCGTCGGACAGGTCGGCGACCTTGCCGAGTCGCTGTTCAAGCGTGAGGCCGGGGTGAAGGACTCCAGTCACCTGATCCCTGGTCATGGGGGAGTGCTGGACCGATTCGATTCGCTCTATTTCGTCATTCCCACGGCGGCGGCCATGTATCGCCTGTTCCGGGTGATCTGATGAGCTCTCCGCGAACGCAGCCACGCGGGAAACCCCGAGCCGAACCAATCGGCCAAGGCCCGGCCCAGGCAAAGAAGGGACGGCGAGGGGTCGCTGTGCTGGGTTCGACCGGCTCGATCGGCCGCAGTACGCTGGACGTGCTCCGGCGGCAGCGGAACCATTTCCGACTGGTGGCTCTGACGGCCGGGACGGAACCGGGACGAGTTTGCGGCCCAGGTGGCGGAGTGGCGCCCGAGCTATGCCGGTCTGGCGGGTTTTGCGGCGATGCACGCTGGCCCAGTGGTCCCGAGGTGCTGGTGGAGGCCGCTACCCATCCCGACGCGGACATCGTCGTCAACGCCGTGGTTGGGGCGGCCGGGCTCGACGCTACGCTTGCCGCGCTTCGGGCCGGCAAGCGGGTCGCACTGGCCAACAAGGAAACGCTGGTGATGGCCGGGGACCTGGTGGCTCAGGCGGCGTGTGCCGGTGGCGGCGAGATCGTTCCGATCGACTCGGAGCACAGCGCGATACTCCAGTGTGTCACCGGGCGGGACGACGGGCTCGCTCGTCTCATCCTTACGGCCTCGGGCGGGCCGTTCCGCGAATGGGGCGCCGATCGGGTCTGGAACGCAACGGTGGAGGAAGCGCTCCAGCACCCGACATGGCGGATGGGTCACAAGATCACGGTCGATTGCGCGACGCTCGCCAACAAGGCGCTGGAGCTGATCGAGGCGCACCACTTGTTCGGTTTGTCGTATGATGCAATCGAGGTGGTGGTCCACCCGCAGAGTATCGTGCACGCCTTCGCCGAATTTCATGATGGCAGCGTGCTGGCGCAGCTGGGATTTCCCTCCATGGAGCTGCCTATTCTTTATGCGCTGACTCATCCGGAGCGGCTTCCCGATACCGGCGTCCGGCGCTTCGATCCGGTCGCGGCTGGGCCGCTTACCTTCGAGCCGGTTCGTGGCGACGTCTTTCCAGCCCTCGCCTGCGGCCTGGCGGCCGGGCGCGCCGGCGGTACCGCACCGGCCGTTTTCAATGCGGCTAACGAGGTGGCAGTCGCCGCCTTTCTCCAGGGTGCCATCCCTTTCGGGCGCATCAGCGAGACGATCATGCGCGCGCTCGACGCTCACGTGCCCGTTCCTGCCAGCTCCGTGGAAGCGGTGCGTGCGGCTGATCGTTGGGCCCGTGAAGAGGCCCGGCAGAGTGTGAGGCAATAGTGTTACTGACGATACTGGCGCTGATCGTAGTTCTGGGCGTTCTCATCTTCGTGCATGAGGCGGGACATTTCGTCGCGGCCAAGTGGGCCGGGATCTACGTCCATCGCTTTTCCCTCGGTCTCGGTCCCCCGATCCCCTGGCTCACCTTCCGGCGCGGGGAAACCGAATACACCATCTCCTGGCTGCCCCTGGGTGGGTACGTCAAGATGGCCAGCAGGGAAGAGGACATCGCAAGCAGCGCGCTCGAAGGCGGCGCTCCGCCGGTGCAGGTGCCCCCCGACCGGGTGTTCGAGGCCAAACCCATCTGGGTGCGAATGGTTGTGATTCTCGCGGGCGTCGCGATGAATGCCCTCTTCGCCTGGGCCGTCTTCGCCTTCCTCGCCTACAAGAACGGGCGTCAGATCGATCCAGTCACTACGGTCGGACGGGTGGTCGAGGAAGAGCTTCCGCCGGAGGCGGCAGCATTGAAGCAGATCCGGCCCGGCACGGCGATCGTGCGGGTCAACGGCGACACGGTAAAGTCCTGGGACGAGATCGTCTCGGCGATCGTGAACACACCAAAACCCGAGGTACGAATCGAGCTTTCCGACGGATCGACCGTAGTCCTGCCAATTCATCCTGATGCGCTCGAGGAGCGCGTCAAGGCGGCTCAGGCACTACAGGCGTTTCGCCCGCCAGTCGTGGGCGAGGTGCTCCCGGACAAGCCTGCGGCGCAGGCCGGGATTCAGGAAGGCGACACAATCGTTGCGGTGGACGGGCGACCGGTTAAGCAGTGGTACGACCTGCTGGAGCTGCTCCGCTCGAGCGTGGGCCAGCCCCTGAAAATTGAGGTGGCGCGGGGCGGCCGGAGACTGTCGTTCGACATCCGGCCCTATGTGGACACGATTCCTGGGCTGGACGGCAAGCCTCGCCCAATCGGGCGGATCGGGGTGGCGGTCGGAACCGGGTTCCTTTCCGAGCCGCTCAGCCTGGGTGAAGCAATCGGGCAAGGCGGGCGGGCCACCATGGAATCATCGACCCAGGTCGTCCGCACCGTACGGGGGCTTTTCAGTGGCCGAATATCGGGACGTTCCGTTGGCGGACCCATCCTGATCGGGCAGCTGGCCGGTGAAAGCGCCCGAAGGGGGCTCGACACCTTCCTCGGCTTCATGGCGCTGATCTCGATCAACCTGGCCATCCTGAACCTGCTTCCGATTCCGGTACTGGACGGAGGCCAGTTCCTCTTCCTGCTCGCAGAGGCCATTCTGCGGCGGCCCCTGCCCATGAAGGTCCGGGAGCGGCTGACCACCGTGGGATTGGTTCTCATCGTCCTGCTCATGGGTCTGGCCTTCTCCAACGACTTCCGCCGGCTGTTCGGCGGCTAGTCTCCAGCGCCACCTAGCCGGCGTGCTCGGCGGCCTCTCGTATCACCTTTTCGAGGTCGGTCGGGGCGCGTTTTCGGCATTCCCCCTTCAGGTCCTCGATATCGCTCGCGAGGAAATTTCCCAGAAAGGATGCGCTCTCGATCTCAAACGCCGGCATATCCTTCTTGGCGGCGGTGTTGGAGTAGAGCGCTATCACCGCCCGCTCGTCGAAGCTGTAGAAGGAGAACGTGGGATATCGACCGAACAACCAGACCGTGGCCGGCTGGCTGAAGTCACGCGCCAGCCGCGCAAAGTATCGGTAGGCGTCCACGACCAGTCCGGGGATCTGGGGCCCATCTTCGAAGTGCTTGGACAGCGAGAACATGAGCTCATGGTTTTGCAGGTCGGGAAGGAACACCTCCAGCGTGGTGCCGTCGCGGCGGAGGAAGGCCTTGATCGCGGCATCGTGATTCTCGCGCCATCTTCGCGAGTGGATGAAGTACAGGGTCATCTGTTTGGACGAGCCTATCAGGTCCTCGAACCTCTGGTAAAAGGCAGCGAACGGCGCCACCCGGACGACACCGGCCAGGGGCTCAGGAACGGGGGTCATCGGAGACGGTAGCGGCATAAGGGGCGGATGGTATCTCATCGGCGACGAGGGAGCAAGAACGGAACAGTAGTGCTCACCCAGCGCGCGCTCAACCGTGCCCTGTTGGAGCGTCAGTTGTTGCTGCGCCGCGCGAAGCTGACGCCCGCCAAAACGCTCGAGCATCTGGTCGGAATGCAGGCCCAGCAGCCCAACGATCCGTACATCGGCCTCTGGACTCGGCTGCAGGGTTTCAGGCCGGAGGCTCTGGCCCGGCTGATTGCCAACCGGCGAGCGGTGCGAACAACCATGATGCGTACCACGATCCACGTGGTGACCGCCCGCGATTGCCTGGCCCTGTACCCCGTTTTTCGGCCGGTCCATGCCCGCACAGTTTACTCCAACAGCCCCGACGGGCGCGCGCTGAGTGGCCTGGACCTGGAAGAGCTGCTGGTGGCGGGCCGGACCCTTGTGGAGGAACGGCCGCGCACCCGCGCCGAGCTCGTTCCGTTGCTGGCTAAGCGCTGGCCTGACCATGATCCCGTCGTGCTTGCCCGTGCGGTCAACTACCTGCTGCCCATGGTCCACGTGCCGCCCCGGGGCATTTGGGGGTCCAGCGGCCAAACAACTCTCACCACGGTGCAGGGCTGGCTCGGCCGTGGGCCGGCTACAGACTTTACTCCCGATGCGGTGGTCTTGCGGTACCTGAAGGCGTTCGGTCCCGCTACCAGGGCGGATATCAGGACCTGGTCCGGTCTGGCCGGACTCGCGGAGGTGGTCGAGCGGCTACGTCCCCGCCTCCGGGTCTTCCGGGACGAAAGTGGACGTGACCTTTTCGACCTGCCCGAGGCTCCACGACCCCACCCTGATACTCCTGCGCCAACTCGATTCCTTCCTGAGTACGACAACGCGCTTCTCTCGCACGCGGACCGCACCCGCATAGTCTCCGACGACCATCGCAAGCGACTGATCACGAATAACGGCCGGTCCTTCGGTACCGTGCTGGTGGACGGCTTTGTCCGGGCTACGTGGAGAATCGAGCGGCGGCGCGACGGAGCGACCCTCCGGGTTCAGGCCCTCGAAGCCCTCTCCAGGAAGCAGGTCGCGGAGGTGAAGGCCGAGGGTGCACGGCTGCTCGCCTTTGCCACGGAAGATGCTCGGTCCCACCATGTTACCTTCGCCGTCTCGGGCTGAACCTCTGCCAAGCTCGAGCCCATCGGTCCCACTTGCCCGAGATGGCTTGCCTGGCTTATTTTCCCCTGCTACAACGGATTACGACGCGCACTTTGCTGAAGAGGACACCAGGCGGCATGAGCTTCGACAAGCAGGCGGTGACGGCCAAGCACCAGGCCCACGAAACCGATACCGGATCGACCAAGGTGCAGGTGGCGCTGCTCACCGAGCGGATCAATTCCCTCACCGACCATTTCCGCACCCACTCCAAGGATCATCACAGCCGCCGCGGGCTGCTGAAGATGGTCGGGACCCGCCGCCGGCTGCTCACGTACCTCAAGCGAAGCGACCTGCCGACCTACCGGGCGCTCATCGAGCAGCTCGGCCTCCGGCACTAGCCGCCGCGCGCGACAGGGGGCGTCCTGATCGACCATCGGGACGCCCTTTCTGTTTTCTGAGTCGGGAGCTAGGAGTCGGGAGTCGGGAACCGACGGATACAGCTCCTGACTCCTGACTCCCGACTAAGTAGCAAAGACGCCATTCACAGAGAGAGAGAAAGCAGTGACCGCACAGAGGATTGAAACCGAGTTTGCCGGGCGTCCGCTGGTCCTCGAGACCGGCCGCATGGCAAGGCAAGCCGCCGGCTCCGCCGTTCTTCGCTTCGGCGATACCGTAGTACTCGCTGCAGTGACCGTCTCGCAGAATGTTTCCACCCTGCCGTTCTTCCCCCTGACCGTCGAATATCGCGAGAAGACCTACGCCGCCGGGAAGATTCCCGGGGGGTTTCTCAAGCGCGAGGGTCGCCCATCGGATAAGGAGATCCTGGCCAGCCGTCTGATCGACCGTTCGATCCGGCCACTCTTTCCCGGAAGGGTTCAAGAACGAGGTGCAGGTGTTTGTCACCGTGCTGTCGGCGGATCAGGAAAACGATGCCGACGTTCTGGGTGTGGTCGCCGCCGCCAGTGCGCTCGGTCTCTCGACGGTGCCCTGGAACGGTCCGATGGCGGCGGTGCGGATCGGCCGGGTGGAGGGCAACTGGATTCTCAACCCGACCTTCCAACAACTCGAGTTCTCCAGCATCGACCTTGTGGTGAGCGGGTCGGCGGACTCGATCGTCATGGTCGAGGGGGGCTCGCTCGAGGTCTCCGAAGCCGAGATCCTCGAGGCGTTGAAGGTGGCGCAAAAGGGGATCCGCGAGCTTCTCGGGCTCGAGAAGCAGCTGATCGACAAGGCGGGACCGGTTCAGAAGATCAAATGGACCAAGGCAGAGCCTGATCCGATGCTGCTGGCCAAGGTGCGTCAGCTTGCCGAAGAGGCCCTGGCTCAGGCGATCAACGCCAAGGACAAGGCAAGCCGCTCCGCCAGCGTGAAGGCGGTCAAGGAACAGATTCTCCAGACCCTTCTGGCCGAGTACGCCGAGCGGGGGCGTGACATCTCGGAGGAGCTGGAGGAAATTGAGTATCGGGTGATGCGGAAGCAGGTGCTGGAGCGGGCCGAGCGGGTGGACGGCCGCGACCTCGACACTATCCGGCCGATCTCGGTCGAGACCGGCGTGCTTCCCCGCACCCACGGGTCGGCGCTGTTCACCCGGGGCCAGACTCAAGCTCTGGTCTCGGCGACACTCGGCACCGCCGATGACGAGCAGCGGATCGACAGCATCGACGTGGCCGGTGAGACGACCAAGTCGTTCATGCTGCACTATAACTTCCCGCCGTACGCCACCGGCGAGGTAAAGATGATGCGCGGCACCAGCCGCCGAGAGATCGGCCACGGGGCCTTGGCCGAGCGGGCCTTGCAGCCCCTGCTCCCGCACTACGAGGACTTCCCGTACACCCTGCGAATCGTCTCCGAGGTCCTAGAGTCGAACGGCTCGTCTTCGATGGCAACGGTCTGCGGCGGCTCGCTGGCCCTGATGGATGCGGGCGTGCCGATGAAGGCAGCCTGCGCCGGTGTCGCCATGGGTCTGATCAAGGAAGGCGACAAGGTCGCGATCCTCACCGATATTCTCGGCTCCGAGGACCACCTGGGCGACATGGACTTCAAGGTGGCCGGCACCGAGAAGGGCATCACCTCGATCCAGATGGACATCAAGATCTTGGGCCTCGAGCTCAAGATCATGGAGCAGGCGCTGGAGCGGGCCCGGAAGGGTCGCCTGCACATCCTCAAGGAGATGGCCAAGTCGTTGCCGATGGCGCGCACCGAGCTGTCGAAGTACGCGCCCCGCATCTTCACGATGCAGATCAAGCCGGACAAGATCGGGGACGTGATCGGGCCGAAGGGCAAGACCATCCGCGGCATTCAGGATGCCACCGGTGCCAAGATCAGCATCGAGGATACCGGCGTGGTCACCATCTCGGCCGTCGGCGGCGAAGCCGGCGAGAAGGCGCGTGCCATGGTGGCGGCTATCACCACGGAGCCCGAGGTAGGGCGGACCTACGAAGGGCCGGTCAAGAGCACTACGGCCTTCGGCGCCTTCGTGGAGATCCTGCCCGGAGTCGAAGGGCTGCTCCATATCAGCGAACTGCAGCACGGCCGCACCGAGAAGACCGAGGACGTGGTCAAGAAAGGCGACATCGTCCAGGTCAAATTGCTCGAAGTGGACGACCGCGGCCGCATGAAGCTTTCCCGGAAGGCGCTCCTGCCCAGGGATTAGCCCTTCGTGGAAACAGTTGAACTCGACGAAGGGCTGCGCCGGACCACTGCGCCGAATGGACTGGTCGTTCTCACTGAGACGTTGCCAGGCGTCCGTTCGGCTGCGGTGGGTATTTACGTCCGCACCGCCAGCGCCCATGAGCCCCGCCGCCAGCTGGGGATCTCCCATCTGCTGGAGCACATGGTCTTCAAAGGCACCGAGCGCCGGACCGCCCAGCAGCTCGCTCTGGAGCTGGAGATCCGGGGCGGTGGACTGGATGCCTTTACCGGCCGCGACTACACCAGCTATCAGGCGCACGTGCTCGACGCCGATTTGCCTCTGGCGGTGGAGATCCTCACCGATCTCGTCCGCCGTCCCCTTCTGCGCGAGGCCGACCTGGAGCCCGAGCGCAATGTGATCCTGGAGGAGATCAGTGGGGTCGCCGACACACCGGACGACCTCGTCTTCGAGCTGCACTCGGAGGCGCTCTGGCCGGAGCATCCGTACGGGTATTCCATCCTCGGGACCCAGGAATCGCTTGCGGCCCTCTCGGCCGAGGATCTCAAGCTGCTGCACCGGACCGGCTACTACAGGGGAAACTGCGTGATTGCGGCGGCGGGACACGTCGACCACGATCAGCTGCTCACCGTCCTCGAGCGGGAAGGCTGGTTCGATGGAGGTACTCGTGAGCCGCCCCGTGAGGCGGTTACCCCGGCTCCGGCGGTGAGGGGCGCCTGCCGCGCCGAGGACCGTGACACCGCGCAGACCCATATCGTCTTCGGCACTGACACCTTTCCGCTGCGCGATCCGCGCCGCTTCCCGCTGGCCATCCTGACGAATGCCTTCGGGGGCGGCATGTCCAGCCGGCTCTTTCAGCGGGTGCGTGAAGAGCTGGGGCTGGCCTACGCGATCTTCGCCTACAAGCATTTCTATCAGGGCTCGGGCCAGCTCGGCGTCTACGTGGGCACTCAGCCTGGGACGGCTGACCGCGCGGTGGACGCGATCCGGGCGGAGTATACCCGGCTGGCCCGTGAGGGCCTCCCGATTGCTGAGCTGGCCAATGGGAAACAGCAGCTCAAGGGCCAGGTGATGCTCTCGCTGGAGAGTCCGGCCGCTCGTATGGGCCGGCTGGCCGGCTTCATCCTGCATGATGATCGTTACCGACCCCTGGATGAGATGCTGACCGAGATCGACAACGTCACTCCCGAGCAGGTCGCCGCCGTGGCCAGCGAATTCTTCGCGTCCGAGAGGCAGACGGTTGTACGTTTGGGGCCGGCTAATAACGCAAAACGTAAGCGGTAAGCGGTAAGCGGGAGTGTCAGCTTGCCGGACACCTCATCCTGAGCCCAGGCTCCGCGGAGGACCTAGCCAATGGGTTCTCGGGATGGGGAGTCATCTTGTTCCCGCTCACCGCTCACCGCTTACCGCTCACGCTTTTACCCTCACTCTGAGATCATCGATGAAGATCGGCGTCCCGAAGGAGATCAAGACCAACGAGAATCGTATCGCGCTGGTGCCCGCCGGAGCCGAGGCTCTAGTAGCCGCGGGACACTCGGTGTTCGTGGAGCAGGAGGCCGGGGCAGGAAGCGGATTTTCCGACGACACCTATCGGAGCGTTGGTGCCACCATTCTGCCCACCGCGGACGAGGTGTGGCAGCAGGCGGAGATGATCATGAAGGTCAAGGAGCCGATCGCTGTCGAGTGGCCCCGGATGCGACGGGGGCAGGTGATCTACACCTACTTCCACTTCGCCGCAGCGGAGGATCTCACTCGCGCGGTGATCGACTCCGGGGCGGTGGCCGTGGCGTACGAAACCGTTCAGCTCGAGAGTGGCGAGCTGCCGCTGCTCACGCCGATGTCTGAAGTGGCCGGCCGGATGGCGGTGCAGGAAGGCGCCAAGTATCTGGAGAAAGTGTTTGGTGGCAGCGGTATTCTGCTGGGCGGGGTACCCGGCGTTGCCCCGGGGGAGGTGGTGATCATCGGGGGTGGGGTGGTCGGCATCAATGCCGCCAAAATGGCCGCCGGTCTCGGAGCCCACGTGACGATCCTGGACATTTCGCTCGACCGGCTGCGGTATCTCAACGACGTGCTTCCTGCCAACGTCGACACCGTCTACTCCAACCGCCACAACATCCTGGACGCGATCCGTCGGGCGGATCTGGTGGTGGGTGCCGTGCTCCTCCCGGGTGCCAAGGCCCCCCATCTGGTCAAGCGCGCCGACCTCAAGCTGATGAAGCCGGGATCTGTCATTGTGGACGTGGCGGTCGACCAAGGGGGGCTGCGTCGAGACCATCAAGCCCACCACCCACGAGAGCCCCACGTACTTCGTAGACGGCATTCTGCACTACGCCGTCGCAAATATGCCTGGCGGCGTCCCCCGGACATCCACCCTCGCCCTCACCAATGCTACGCTGCCATACGGACTTAAGCTCGCCAAGCAGGGTTGGCGTGCTGCGTGCAAGTCCGACACCGCGTTACGGCTCGGCCTGAACGTCGTGGAGGGGAAGGTGGTGTACCCCGGGGTAGCCGAAGCCTTCCGTCTCCCCCTGGCCGACGTCAACAGCGTTGTCTGAGCGGGTTCTATCCGAGCCTGCGGTCGAGGTCCTGATCGCGCGCCTGCCCCATGCTGAGGGGCTGCCGCTGCCAAGCCCTGCCACACCGGGCGCTGCGGGCTACGATCTGGCCAGCGCCGAGGACGGTGAGCTGGCCCCATTCGAACGCAAGCTCTTCCGGACCGGGTTCAGTATCGCGGTTCCGGCCGGGTATGAGTGCCAGTTGCGACCCCGGTCAGGCCTGGCGCTCCGGCACGGCATCACGCTGCCGAACACCCCGGCCACCATCGACAGCGACTACCGGGGCGAGCTGATGGTCGCGCTGGTGAATCTTGGTTCCCAGGTATTTCAGGTGACCCGGGGTATGCGCATCGCGCAGATGATCGTCGCACGAGTAGAGCGAGTGGCGTTCCACCCGGTCGACGAGTTGCCCCCTACCGCACGAGGCACAGGTGGATTCGGAAGCAGCGGCACGTAACGGGGACCAGACCCGCTACCAGTCGGGAAAGCGCCCGAGTACCTTCTCAACCCATGTGCCTAGCGGCTTCTCGATGAAATTTGCCGGCTTGAATCTGATGTCCTGGCTGCCCGCCAATGAAATCGCGGTGGATCTCGGTACGGCCAACACCCTCATCTACGTCAAGGGCGAGGGAATCGTGCTCAACGAGCCATCGGTGGTGGCCATCGAGAAGGCCACCGGCAAGATCAAGGGCATCGGGCTCGAGGCCAAGCGGATGCTGGGTCGCACCCCGGACGGCATCCTGGCGGTGCGGCCGCTGAAGGACGGGGTGATCGCCGACTTCGACGTCACCGAGAAGATGCTCCGCTACTTCCTCAAGACGATCATCGACAAGCACGTGTTCCGGGTCAAGCCGAAGGTGATCGTCTGCGTGCCCTCCGGGATCACCGAAGTCGAGCGCCGTGCGGTGCGGGACTCGGCGGAAACCGCCGGGGCCAAGCAGGTCCTCATGGTGGCCGAGCCGATGGCCGCCGCCATCGGCGTGGGCCTGCCGGTGGAGACTCCTACCGGAAACATGGTCATCGATATCGGCGGGGGCACCACCGAGATTGCGGTCATCGCCCTGTCCGGCATCGTCTCCGACACCTCGATCCGCACCGGGGGTGACGAGCTCGACCAGGCTATCGTCCAGTTCATGCGCAAGAACTACAACCTGCTCGTCGGTGAGCCGACGGCTGAAGCGATCAAGATCAAGATCGGCTCCGCCGCGCCCACCGGTGATGAGCGGGAGATGGAAGTGAAGGGGCGTGACCTCGTGTCCGGAATTCCGAAAACGGTGCGGGTGCACTCGACCGAGATTCGGGAAGCGGTCCAGGAGCCCATTCAACAGATCGTGGATGCGGTGCGGCGCGCCCTCGAGATCACGCCACCGGAGCTTGCTAGTGATATCGTGGATCGCGGAATCGTCATGACCGGCGGCGGTGCGTTGATTCGAGGACTGGACCTGCTTCTTGCCCAGGAAACCGGACTTCCCATCCACGTAGACGAGGATCCGCTGACCTGCGTCGTCCGCGGGACTGGCCGGATCCTGGACGACTTCGAGAAATACCGCAGCGTTCTGTCTTCCTGAGCATGTTCAGCACATCAGATCGCCGTTACACCCGCCGGGACACAGTGCTTTTTCTCCTCTGTCTCGGCCTCTCGCTCTTTGGGCTCTTCTCGCCCGTCAGTTGGGGGCATGGGATCGCCGACACCCTCCGTGAGACGGTGCTTTCCCCGCTAGTCTGGCTCCAGACCCGGGCGGAAGAGGGGCGCACCAGCCGGGTGCGCTTCCGCCAGGTCACCTCCGAACGCGATTCAACCGCCTACCTCTCGCAGTTTCTCCCCTCGCTCCGCGCCGAGAACGAGCGGTTGCGGCAACTGCTGCGGCTCACCCGCAAGCTCAATTCTGGCTACGTCCCGGCCGAGGTGCTGCATCAGCCCCAGGCCATGGACGGACGCACACTGCTCCTGAGTGCAGGGTCGCGGCAGGGTGTGGCGGTGTTCAACCCGGTGGTTGCGCCCGAGGGATTGATCGGCATGGTGTCCAGTGTGTCGGGGAAGAGCAGCGTGGCCATGTCCTGGGCGCACCCGGAGTTTCGGGTGAGCGCCTTTACCGTGAGTGGCAACGCCTTCGGGGTTGTGGCCCCTTCCAATGAGGGCCGGAACGGGGAAGGGGCGCTCGAGTTCCGCGGCGTGCCCTACCGGGACTCGGTGCCGCTTGGCACCCTGGTGCTCTCCTCCGGCCTGGGCGGAGTGTTTCCCAAGGGAATTCCGGTTGGAACCGTGATCGGGACCGTGCGGGAAGAGGCGGGCTGGGAGCGAGTGTACCGGCTGCGTCCCGCTGCCAACCCGGGATCCGCGGCTCACGTCCTTGTACTGGTGGGTACGCCGCAAGGGCGCGACCTTGTCAGCGCATTCCCCAGCGACTCACTGCTGGAGGCGCTGCGGCTGGATTCGATCGCGCGCCTGCAGCGGGCCGACTCGGTGGTTCAGGCCGCCCGCGCCGCCCGGACTGCCCGGCGTGATTCCTTGCAGCGGGCCGACTCGGTGGCCCGGGTCAGAGCCGCCCGGGCTGCTCGGCGTGATTCACTACAGCGGACTTCCCCGATCCAGGGCCGCACTCCGACGATCGAGGGGGGCACTCCGACTTCCCCAATCCAGGGCGGTACGCCGAGCGGTGCGGCCCCGGTGCCAGAGGATTCGGCCCAATGAGCTCCAACCGGGTAAGCCGCGTTCAAATGCTGCTGGTGATGATCCTGCTCGTAGTGCTCCAATTCTACGTGCGCCCCCGTCTCTGGGACACGCGGATCAGTCCGGACTTCCTGCTCATCGCTCTGATGCTCTTCGCCATGCGAAGCAGTCCGGGTCTGGCGGCCCTGGCCGGCTTCGCAGTCGGGCTCATCGCAGATACGCTCACCCCCGCCCGGTTTGGCGCTGGTGCCCTGGCGCACACCCTGGTCGGGTATCTGGCATCGTGGGGCCGCGCCGTGTTCTTCGCCGACAACATGCTGGTCAACGCTGGATTCGTGGCCGCCGGCCTCTGGCTTCGAGATTTCATCGTGCTGATGGCGAGCGGAACCGACCACCGCCAGATGCTCACTGAATTGACCTTGTACAGCCCGCTGCAGGCACTGACGACCGCAGGCTTCGCCCTCATCGTGCTGGTCACCTTCCGGAGCATGTTCTCCGTCCGGCTCGACGTATGAACGGCTTCGATTCGTACCGGCTTCGACAGCGGGCCGATGTCGCCCGGCTGATCCTCATCGTTGCCTTCCTGGTGCTCTGCGGCGCCTTCTTCCGGACCCAGGTGATCCAGCACAGCAAGTTCCAGCTCAAGGCGGAGACCAACCGCCTGCGTCCGATTCCACTGACTCCGCCCCGGGGATCGATCTTCGACCGGCATGGCTACGTCATTGCTGAGAACGTGCCCGGTTACTCGGTCAAGCTCCTGGCTCCTTCGGCCGACTCGTTGCGGGCGGTGATCGCCCGGGTCCGGCGCTTCGTGCCGGTCGACAGCGCAAAGGTGACTGACATCGTCGAGCGTTTTCTGCACGCCCGCTATCAACCGGCGCTCATTTTCGGCGACGCTTCGTTCGAGGTCATCGCCAAGCTCGAGGAGCATCGATCGGTCCTGCCGGGATTGGTGATTCAGGCGGAGCCCAAGCGGCTCTATCCCGCCGGGAAGTCGGTCGGTCACCTGGCCGGGTACGTCTCCGAGGTCACTGAGGCCGATCTGGGCGCCGACCGGTATCCGGGAGCGGTGCTCGGCTCCATCGTCGGCAAAGCCGGGCTCGAGCGGGAGTATGATGACACGCTCCGGGGGAACGAAGGCGTGCATTACATCGAGGTGAACGCCCGTGGCCGCCTGGTCCGAGAGGGTGCCGCCTCGACTTCGTTACCACCGACGCCGGGGAACCCCATCACCACGACCATTGACCTCGATCTCCAGCGCTTCATCGACAGTATCTGGCCGGCCGGAGTGCGCGGAGCAATGGTTGCCCTGACGCCCAAGGGTGAGGTCCGGGCACTCTACTCCGCGCCAACGTTCGATCCCAACCACTTTGTAGGCGGGATCTCTTCGGCCGAATGGCGAAAGCTGAACACCGATCCCGCCAGGCCTTTGCTCAACCGCGTGATTCAGGCGCGCTATCCTCCGGCGTCGCCCTTCAAGCTCGCGATCTCGGCCATGGCGCTCAAGCGCGGGTTGATCAAGCTGAGCACCCGAATGCCGGAGCCGTGCCGCGGGGGGATGCGGCTGGGCAACCGGGTGTTCCGCTGCTGGAAGAAGGAGGGCCACGGTACCCTCGACCTCATCGGGGCGGTGGCCGCCAGCTGTGACGTTTACTTCTACCAGCTCGGACTGCAGCTCGGTCTCGACGCCATCATTCAGGATGGCGTATTCATGGGATTTCGGGACAAGAGCGGGATCGATCTGGAAGACGAGCTGAGCCCGATCTGGCCTTCCTCCAAAGCGTACTTCGACCGGCTGTACGGACCGCGCTATTGGAGCCCACCAGGCACCACTCTGAACTTCTCGATCGGCCAGGGAGAGAACACCCAAACGCTGATCAACATGGTCAAGTTCTATCAGGGCCTGGCCGGGCCGGGCGTGGCGCTCACTCCCTACATCGTCCAGCCCGGCTCGGAGAAAGGCAGATCGCTTGGACTCACCGCCAAGGAGCTGGACGGGCTGCGCAACTCGCTCATCGCGGTGGTGGAACGAGGCACCGCCTCGGCGAACCGCCGAGCCGATCTTGCGGTGGCCGGTAAGACGGGAACGGCGCAGAACCCGCACGGCGATGACCACGGTTGGTTCATCGGCTTCGCGCCTGCGGACAAGCCGGAGCTGGTGGTTGGTGGGATCATGGAGTTTGCCGAGCACGGCACCACGGTGGCCCCGTACGTCGTCCGGACATTGCGGCGCTATATCCTCGGTCCAGACGCTGTGGGGCCTGTCAAGCTTGGTGTGCTGCTCGACGAGTCGTTGACTTCAGGGGATACTGCACCTCGGCCCCTGGAGCTCGACCCCGACTCCGCGGCCGCACGGGCGGCCGCTGACTCCATACGGCGCTCGGAGGGCAACCCATGAGAGGCCCTGCCGTCGACCGGAACTTGGTCATGGTCAGCCTAGCTCTCATGTTGTTTGGCCTGGCCACGCTGTATTCGGCGGGCCAAACCGATGTGCCTACCCGCGCGGCCGGCGTGTGGCACCGCCAGTTCGTCTGGTTCGGTGTGGGGCTCGTGACGTGCTGGGTCATCTACAGCGTCTCGCTTCGGGTACTCGAGTGGGTGGCCCCAGCGCTCTACGCCTTCAGCATCCTGCTCCTCGGCGTGGTCCTGGTGGTTGGCACCGGTGCCGGAACGGCGGAGAGCAGCCACAGCTGGCTCTCGATCGGCGGACATCAGATCGGCCAACCTTCCGAGCTGGCCAAGGTGGCCACCGTGCTGATGATGGCCCGGTTTCTCTCTGGCCGAAAGGAAGCCCCCCGCTCGCTGGGGGACCTGATCGGCCCAGCGCTGATCGTGGGTGTGCCGTTTCTCATGGTCCTCAAGCAACCCGATCTCGGCAGTGCCCTCGTGTTCGTGGGCATCTTCTTCGCCATGCTGTTCTGGTCCGGCGTGCGGCCCCGTCTCCTTTTCCTGATGGCCACACCCGGGATCAGCTTGTTCCTGGCGTTCAATACCCTGGCCTGGAGCGCATGGATCATTGTGTTCGTTTTGATCCTCATCGCCTGGCGGCCGTATGTGTGGGATTGGACGATGTTCCTGGCTGCCAACGTAGCCATGGGGGCCATCGCCATGCCGCTGTGGAGCCGGCTGGCTCCGTACCAGCAGAACCGGCTGCTCACATTTCTCAATCCCGAGGCCGATCCTCGTGCGGCCGGTTACCATGCCATCCAGTCCCGAGTAGCCATCGGATCCGGAGGGTGGTTCGGAACCGGATACACGGAGGGTCCGCAGAAGCGACTGGCCTTCCTGCCGGAGCAGCATACCGACTTCGTGTTCTCGGTGGTGGGAGAGGAACTGGGCTTCCTCGGTGTTCTCGTGGCGCTGGGACTGTTCCTGATGCTCTTCCTGGTGCTGCTGCGGATCGCGCGCCGGGCGACAGATCCGTTCAGCAGTCTGGCGGTCTTCGGCATCATCGGGCTGTTCTTCACCCACGTTTTCGAGAACGTCGGGATGACAGTGAACCTCATGCCGATCACCGGTATTCCGCTTCCGCTCTTCTCCTACGGTGGCTCCTTCTTCGTCATTTGCTCGCTCTGCCTCGGGGTGGCGCTGAGGGTGGCATATGACTCGAGGTCGTCGGGCTATCTCGATGCCTGACACTGGTTTGTGAGCAGGGGTCTGGCGCGGAAGCCAGGGAGTTGTGAGATTCCATTGGCTTCGAATGCCGGATCTGGCACCCTCACCCCTCTACACCACCCGTATCTTATGGCCGTGATGGCCTGGTTTAAGAAGGAACGCAAACCACGTACTTCTCAGCGGGAGCGGCTGGAGATTCCGGCTGACGCGTGGGAGAAGTGCGACAAGTGTGGCCATATCGACATTCGAGAAAAGTTCGAGAAGGCGTTGAACGTCTGTCCCGAGTGCGGCTGGCACCGGCGGATCGGTGCCGAAGACTATATCGAGATTTTCACCGATCCTGGCACATGGCGTGAGCTTTACGCCGGACTCCGCTCGGTCGACCCGCTGGAGTTCGAGAACTACGCCGACCGGCTGAAGGTGGCCAGGCAGAAGGGCGGTGAGGCCGACGCGGTGTACACCGGCACCGCCAGGATCGACGGCCTGCCGTTCAACCTGGCGGTCATGAACTTTGCGTTCATGGGCGGCTCGATGGGCTCGGTGGTGGGTGAGAAGATCGCCCGGCTGGCGCGGCGCTCGGTGGAGAAGAAGATCCCGCTGGTCATCATATCGACCTCAGGTGGGGCCCGTATGCAGGAAGGGGTTCTCTCCCTTATGCAGATGGCCAAGACGTCGGCCGCCATCGCCCAGCTCCACCGCGACTGCATTCCCTACATCTCTATCCTGACCGACCCCACCACGGGCGGCGTTTCCGCGTCGTTCGCCATGCAGGGCGACGTGGTGCTTGCCGAGCCGGGTGCCGTGATCGGCTTCGCGGGGCAGCGGGTGATCAAGCAGACCATCGGCCAGGATCTTCCGGACGGATTCCAAACCGCCGAGTTTCTGCTGGAGCACGGCCAGGTGGACGATGTGGTGCCGCGCGCCTCTCTTCGGGAAACGACCGCCCGACTTGTGCGCCACATGCAGGGGCAGCGCCCCCACGTCGAGATGGCCGAGTTGAGCTGAGGTCGAGCGGATCGCCGCTCTCGACGCCCCACCCACGGCCGGACGGGTGGGGCGTCGTCATTTTGAGGTTGTGCCGCCGGACCTGAGATGACCACGAGCACTCTCTCGCGAGCCCGGATGTCGCTGACGTACGACGAGGCACTGGCGTTTCTCTTCCCCCGGACAACCACCATCAAGTTCGGGCTGAGCGACGACGCGCGCGCTCCTCAAGTCGCTGGGCAACCCGCACGAGGTCATGCCGTCGGTCCACATCGGCGGGTACCAACGGAAAGGGAAGCGTGTCGCACCCTGGTGGCCGCCGCGCTCCGCGAGGCCGGCTGGCGAGTCGGGCTGTACACCTCGCCTCACCTGATCTCCTTCCGGGAGCGCATCCAGGTGGATGGCGTGCCCATCTCCGAGGAGGCCGTGGCGATGTGGACCGGCCGGCTTCTCTCGCCGATCCTCGAGCGGAAGGCGACCTTCTTCGAGGCCACTACCGCGCTCGCTTTCGCCGATTTCGCCGCCCGGGGCGCCGAGATCGCCGTGGTAGAGGTGGGGCTGGGTGGGCGCCTCGACAGCACCAATGTGGTCCGGCCACTGGTCGAGCGGAGTGACCAAGATCGAGCGGGATCACATGAAGTACCTGGGTGACAGCCTCGAGCTGATCGCATGCGAAAAGGCCGGCATCGCCAAGCCAGGCGTGCCGTTCGTGATCGGCGAGACCGACGCCACCCTGGTCGAGGTGCTGCGCCGGGAGGCCAGACGGGCGGTCGGACGGGCCGACAGTCGGGCACGGGCCGACATACGCGTGCTTCCACCGGACTACGAATGGTGCGGTCCGCTCGAGTCTGGCGGGGCCGCATCAGCGGCGCAACGCGGCGGTGGCTCAGGGCATCCTGACGGCCCTGCCGTCGCCTTATCGCCCGACCGCAGGAACAGATCGAGCGCGCCTTCGGCCTGGCCCGGGTCGCCGGGCGGCTCGACAGGCGAGGTCGGTGGCTGTTCGACGTGGCCCACAACCCGGACGGGATGCGCTCCCTGGTTAGCGGCACTCGGACGCCATCCGGCCGACGCGGCCCCTGCATGCGCTGGTTTCGATTCTGGGCGACAAGGAGTGGCCCGAGATGCTGGTGCAGCTGGACCAGGCGATCGATCGTGGCGTGCTCACGATCGCACCGACTGCGGCCGGCGCGTGGCTGGGACATCGAGTGGCTCCGCCGCTGGCTGCGCGATCCCTCCCGGCCGCCCGCTCATGCGGAATGGACCCTGATTCCCGATTTCGGTGAGGCGATCGCGAGGGTTCAGGAGGGAGCGGGGACGGTGCTGGTGACCGGTTCGTTTCACACGGTGGGCGACGTCATGCAGGCCTGGAATGGACGTCGATGGCAGTAAGCGGTGAGCGGCTGAGCGAGTGAGCATGATTCCGTTCCTCGCTCGGACGCCTTCCCCGCTTACAGCTTACCGCTACGGTTTTATACTCCCCCCATGCAAACCAAGGCCCTACCGGGCTTTCGTGATTTTTACCCCGATGATCTCGCACTCCGTGCCCACATCTTCCGAACCTGGCGTACGGTCGCAACCCGGTACGGGTTCGAGGAGTACGACGGGCCGCCGCTGGAGCCGCTCGATCTCTACACCGCCAAGAGTGGGGACGAGATCGTAGGTCAGCTGTATACCTTCACCGACAAGGGAGATCGCCAGGTTGCGCTCCGGCCGGAGATGACGCCGACCCTTGCCCGCATGGTGGCGGCCCAGGCCGGCCAACTCCGGAAGCCGATCCGATGGTTCTCGACTCCCCAGCTGTTTCGCTATGAGCGGCAGCAACGGGGGCGACTTCGAGAGCACTTCCAGCTCAACTGCGATCTGATCGGCGAGGCAGGCACCCTCGCCGATGCGGAGATTATCGCGCTGGCAATAGATGTAATGCGCGCGTTCGGCCTGGCATCGAAGCGATGTTCGGGTGCGGCTTTCAGACAGGCGAGTGCTTAAGCCAGTCTACTCGATTCGTTCCGACCTGACGGAATGTGCAGGTGTCTGCCATTGTACAGTTGGCTGGATAAACAGGGTAGGAGTCGCTTACGCCGCGAACCTCCAGCGTTTGCATGACCTGAGCGTTGATGCGGATATCGTCGCTTTTCTGAATGCCGCGTGCGAAGTGAAAGACATAGGCAAGCTGAAGCGAGTGCTAGCCAGGAAACCCGCTTTGGAAGCGAGTGTCGGTCATTTGGAAGAAGTTGTGGACGCCCTTAGTGCAATGGATTTGGCTGACTTTGTCGAAATTGATCTCGGGGTTGTGCGAGGGCTGGCCTACTATACCGGGACCGTGTTCGAAATCTTCGACGCTGGCAGGACGCTACGCGCCATCTGCGGAGGCGGGCGTTACGACAATCTTCTTGACGCGGTAGGTGGTGTGGAGTTGCCGGCTGTCGGATTCGGTATGGGCGATGTGGTGCTGGGTGCAGTTGCTCAAGGACAAGGGTCTGGCTCCATCGGATGTTTCCAGCATCGATGTCTTTCTCGCCTTCATCACCCACGAAGACTTTCCGCATGTGCTCTCGCTTGCCCACCAGCCTACGCGAAGCGGGCCTGCGGGTGGAGTACGCCCTGAGTCCGCAAGCGGTAGGAAAGCAACTCAAGCTTGCCGACTCGCGGAATGCCCGGCTGGCCGTCGTGGTCGGCCCCGACGAGCGGGCGCGCGGTGAAATCGTGGTCAAGGACCTGCGGAGCGGGTCCCAGGAGACAGTTCCATCGCAATCGACCGTTGACATCATCAGGGCACGCATCGATGGCTGACACCAAGGCACTCACCACCCCGTGCCGCCGATTTCAGCGCCTGGTACAACGAGATCATCGCCCGGGCCGAGCTGGCCGACTATAGCCCGGTGCGTGGGTGCATGGTCATCCGGCCGAATGGCTATGCCATCTGGGAGCAGATGCAGCGCGCCCTGGACCAGATGTTCAAGGACACCGGGCACCAGAACGCCTATTTCCCGCTATTCATTCCGCAGAGCTTCCTGGCGAGGGAGGCGGAGCACGTCGAGGGCTTCGCACCGGAAGTGGCGGTGGTGACCCACGGCGGCGGCAAGGAGCTGGAGGAGCCGCTGATCATCCGGCCCACGTCCGAGACGATCATCTACGCGATGTACGCCAAGTGGATCCAGAGCTATCGGGATCTTCCGCTACTGATCAACCAGTGGGCCAACGTGGTCCGCTGGGAGATGCGTACCCGCCTCTTCCTGCGCACCACCGAGTTCCTGTGGCAGGAGGGCCATACGGCCCATGCCACCGAGGCGGAAGCCGAGGAGGAGGCGCGGCGGATGCTCGGGGTCTACCGCACCTTCATGGAAGAGTGGATGGCCATGCCGGTGCTTACCGGGCTCAAGACCGACAGCGAGCGGTTCGCCGGCGCGCTCCGGACCTACAGTTGCGAAGCCTTGATGCAGGACAACAAGGCCCTGCAAGCCGGCACCAGTCACAATCTCGGCCAGAACTTCGCCCGGGCGTTCGAGGTGACCTTCCAGACCGCGGCCGGAGGGCTGGACCACGTGTGGAACACCTCCTGGGGCGTCTCCACCCGGCTGGTCGGCGCGCTCATCATGACGCATAGCGATGACCTGGGCCTGGTCTGCCCGCCGAGGCTGGCTCAGTACCAGGTGGTGATCGTCCCGATTTACAAGAGTGACGAGGAGCGCACCACGGTGCTCGACGCGTCTGCAACGTCTGCGGAAGGAGCTGACGGCGGCAGGAATACGGGTGCACGTGGATGCCCGCGAAGGGATAAAGCCGGGCGCCAAGTATTACGAATGGGAAGGCCGGGGGGTTCCGCTTCGGCTGGAGGTGGGCCCGCGTGACGTGGCCTCCGAACTCCGTCGTGCTGGCCCGGCGCACCGGAGGAAAGAAGGAAACCGCTGCCGATGGATGGGCTCGCGGGTCGGCTCACGGCTGCCATGGACCAGTTCCAGGCGGACCTGTTGGCCGCCGCGCTCGGGCGGCGTGAGGCGGCCAGCCTGCGGGGAGCCACGAAAGAGCAGTTCATCGCCAAGATGGAGAACGAGGGTGGCCTGGTCTACGGCGGTTTCTGTGGACGCGGCGTCTGCGAAGCCGAGATCAAGGAGCAGACCAAAGCCACAATCCGGGTGCTGCCCGATCCGGAGTTCCGTTCACCCGTGGCCCCGACCCACTGCATGTGGTGCGGCGGGCCCAGCGTGGTCGAGGCCGTGTGGGCGAAGGCGTACTGAGGGGGACAGCGGGTCCGCGGGGCAGCGGGGCAGCCTCGCCGAGGGCTCTCTTCACAGATGCGGGCTCGGGGCGGCGTGGCGACTCGCTCTGTCTCGGCGGCGTATCCCTCGCCGACATTGCGAAGGAAGTGGGGACGCCGGCGTACGTGTACAACGCCGAGGCGATTCGAGGCGCGCTACTCGCTCCCTGGATCGCGGCGCTAGGCTCGACTGCCGCATCGGATCTGTTTCGCCGTAAAGGCCAACAGCAATCTCGCGATTCTCCGGATTCTGAGAGAGCTCGGTGCGGGAGCAGACATCGTGTCTTCGGGCGAGATGGCGCGCGCGCTGGCGGCGGGCTTCGGTCCCGAGCAGATCGTCTTCAGCGGGGTGGGGAAGACCGCTGATGAGCTCCGCTCGGCTATCCGCGCCGGAGTCGGACATCTCAACGTCGAATCACGCGAGGAGCTGGAGCTGGCTGGCCGTATCGCCGAGGCGGAGGGGGCTCCGGTCCGCGTAGGCATCCGGGTCAACCCCGACGTCACCACCGATACCCATCCCTACATCTCCACCGGCAAGAGCGGGATCAAGTTCGGCGTTCCCACTGACCAGGTGCATTCCCGCCGCCGAGTACGTCCTCGGCCATCCGCGGCTCGAGCTCACGACGCTCGCGATGCACCTGGGCAGCCAGCTGGTGGACACCGAGCCGTTCCGCCAGGGGATCGGCCGCCTGATTGATCTGGTGGAGGGTGTACGGCAGAGCCGGAGTAACAACCCTGCGGGTACTCGACATCGGCGGCGGGCTCGGCATCCGCTACTCCGACGAGCGGTCGATGGACCCGGCGGAGTTCGCCGATGCGGTGGTGCCGCTGCTTGCCCCTACGGGCCTCAAGGTCTATCTCGAGCCGGGCCGATTTCTGGTGGGCAGCGCCGGAGTGCTCCTCACCCGGGTGCTCTACCGCAAGCACTCGGGCGGGAAGGAGTTCGTGGTGGTGGATGCCGGGATGAACGATCTGGTACGGCCGAGCCACTACCAGGCCTACCACGAGATCGTGGAGCTGGTGGAGCGGGGCCGTCCCGCCGGGCGTGCGGACGTCGTCGGGCCCGGTGTGCGAGACAGGCGATTTCCTGGCGCTCGACCGGACCCTCCCGGGCCTCGAGGCGGGCGATGCGCTGGCGGTGCTCGGCGCGGGTGCGTACGGCTTCGTCATGGCCTCCAACTACAACAGCCGACCCCGGCCGCCCGAGGTCATTGTGGATCAGGACGGTGGTGGGTGGCCCGGCCCCGGGAATCGGTCGAGGAGCTGTACCGAGCTGAAAGGTTGTCACCCGTGACACCAAGCCATCACGACGGCATCCTCATCATCGACTTCGGCTCGCAGTACACCCAGCTGATTGCCCGGCGGGTGCGGGAGGCTCACGTGTACTGCGAGATCCATCCCCCGACCCGCACCGTCGACTGGATCCGGGACTGGAAGCCGAAGGGGATCATCCTCTCCGGTGGGCCTAACTCGGTGTACGGCGAGAATGTTCCAACCGCCGATCCGAAGCTGCTCGAGCTCAACACTCCCGTACTCGGCCTCTGTTACGGAATGCAGCTGCTGGCCCACCTTTCCGGCGGCAATGTCACCCGGGCCAGCCGCCGGGAGTACGGCCGCGCCAATGTGCGAGTAGAGGGGGGACGGTTGTTCCAGGGTTTTGGAGCCGGGGAGGAGACGCCGGTGTGGATGAGTCATGGCGACCACGTGGATGCGCCGCCCCCCGGCTACAAGGTGACCGCGTCGAGCGAGAATTCTCCCATTGCGGCGTTCGAGCACACCAAGCGGCCCCTCTTCGGCGTGCAGTTCCATCCCGAGGTGGCCCACACGCCCCGTGGCGGCGAAATCCTCAACAACTTCCTCTTCGAAGTCTGCGGCTGCACGCCGGACTGGACCCCGGGCCACTTCGTCGAGAGCGAGGTCGCCCGCATCCGGGAGACAGCGTGGGCCCGACCGGCCGAGTGATCTGCGGCCTCTCGGGCGGGGTGGACTCCTCGGTAGCCGCGGTACTGGTGCACCGCGCCGTCGGCGACCGGCTTACCTGCATCTTCGTGGATCACGGGCTGCTGCGGCTGCACGAGCGGGATCAGGTGGAACAGACTTTCCGCCGGCACCTGGGTATCGACCTCAGGGTGGTGGACGCGCGCGAGCATTTTCTCGAAACGGTTGTCCGGCATCACCGATCCGGAGGAGAAGCGGCGGCGCATCGGCCACACGTTCATCGATGTGTTCGAGGCCGAGGCGAGAACGGTAGGGAAGGATGTAGGCTTCCTGGTGCAGGGCACGCTGTATCCCGACGTCATCGAATCGCTCTCCCCGATGGGCGGCCCATCGGTCACGATCAAGACCCACCACAACGTGGGCGGACTGCCCGAGCGGTTGCCATTCAAGCTGCTGGAGCCGCTCAGAGAGCTGTTCAAGGACGAGGTGCGCCAGGTTGGCCGCGAGCTGGGCCTTCCCGAGGAGATGGTGGGACGGCACCCGTTTCCCGGCCCGGGCCTCGCGATCCGAATTCTGGGCGACGTCACCCCGGAGAATCTCGAGATCCTTCGGCGGGCGGATCACATCTATACCGAGGAAATCAGGGCGGCCGGGCTCTACGACGACATCTGGCAGGCGTTCGCCGTGCTGCTCCCGATCCGCTCCGTAGGGGTGCAGGGCGATGGGCGCACCTACGATCAGGTCATCGCATTACGGGCTGTCACCAGCCGTGATGGGATGACCGCCGACTGGTTCCCGTTTCCACCCGAGGTCCTGGCCCGAGTGTCCGACCGCATCGCCAACGAGGTGGATGGAGTCAACCGGGTAGTCTACGACGTGAGCTCGAAGCCGCCGGCGACAATCGAGTGGGAGTGAGGGAGACAGCGTGAGCGGTAAGCGGTAAGCGGGGGTTGTTACCGCGCGAGGAGCGCGAAGCTTCGGAGTTTCAGCGGGTTGTGAGACGTATCGGTCGTTGGCGCATCTGCGAGCTTCCGTCCGGCGCCGTGATCTTCACCTCTATCTGGTAGCTGCCCTCTTTCAGACGATCCAGTCGTAACGTGCGGTGAGAGCGGATGACTGATTCTGCTGCCTTCTCGTCGAACGACAGAGCCACCAGCGGCCGCCTCCTGTCGCGAGGGACGCTGATCGGACCGAAGGACCGTAATCTCGTGGCGATACACCAGTCCAGGCGTTGCCCCCCTCGCCTCGTAGTAGAGCTCGACCTCCGAGCCTTTTCGGAACAGCGATGAAGGCGCCAACAGCACCGTGTCGGCACCCTCCGTGATCCAGGAAACGGCCCGGCCCGGCGAGCCGAGAGCGATGTCGCTGAGCTCCAGGGAAGGTTCCTCCGAGTTGCTCACCCGCACCGAACCTTGGGGCAACACCACTCCAGCGCTGTCGCCCTGCTGCAGTGCCGCGCGGTAGCTCCAGCGACCCGGCGGCAGAATCACCTCGGCCCGTCCGACCAGCCATTCGTTCTTGGTGAGTTGTCGCTGGTGCCGGATCACGAGCGTGGTGTCCAGGGTGGCGACCGACCGGCCCTGTCGATCCAGAGCGACCAGCCGAACTCGAACGGAGTACTCCACGCCTCCGGCCACGGGTTGGCCCGATGTACCTGGTGCGGCGATGCCAAATACGACATGAGCCAAGCTGCCCGCCGGCCCACGGCCTACGGCGACCAAGTCGGCTACCGCGGCGAGCCTGCGGGCGAACTGGAGCTCGTAACTATCGGTGGTCGTGCCCACGGCGATGCTGGTGGCCCCAATGCCTCGCTCCCGCGCCTGCGCATTAGCGGAGCCGAATCTGCCCCAGTTGAGCATCCGGCTGTAAATGGGCGAGAGCGACTGGCGGGAGAGGATCAGCTGGTCTCGCGGTGCGTCAGCGGCGCCATGCAGGTCGAGGACGCTCTGAACCAGCCGATAGTCATACAGATCGCCGCCGCCGTTCCCATCGTATCCGCCGCTGAAATGGAACAGCAGGTCTCCTTCCGCACGGACGTAGCGCCAGGATTCGTTAGGCATGGCCCCGAACACGAAGGGACGGAGGCGTTCGGCTGGCTCTCCCTGTCGGATGTAGATCACCCCGCGGTCGTCGATCTCGGTGTTGCCCGACCGGTAGGCGTCGAGGCTGCCGTAGAACCGGCGGCTGATACTGAGGGGAAAATGGAAGCGCGCGAACAGGATCCTGCGGTAGTGCTCCCGAAGTCGCTCACCTTCGGGCCGAAGCTCGACGTGATCGCGGTCGGTCCAGAAGCGGTGCAGGTAGGCGGCGCGTGCTTGCCCCTTCAGCCGATCGAGGTCCCAGATGACCGAGTCCGCGGCCACCAGCTGAAGGTCCGCCCGGTACCCCGCGGTCGCCTCGGCGTCTTCCAGCGACGCACCTTCATAGTACGGTGCCTCGCCGTCGGCTTGTCCCAGCGCCAGGCGCGTGCGCGCCAGCTCGAGCAGCCCGACTGCGCGGTTGGGAGCGATCATGAGGTAGCGTTCGAACGCAATGACGGCGGAATCGAGGGAGCCTGCGGCCCTCTCCACCCGCCCCAAGGCCAGCATGAGCTCGGGAGATCCGGGCGCCGCGGCTCCCGCCACCCGGCGCAGGGCATCCCGCGCATCTCTCAGACGGGCGGTGTCCAGCAGCGCCAACTCAACCTGCGCCAGGGCCAGAGCCGCGGGAACGAAGCGGACGTCACTGTCGAGGGCTCGTGCGTAGCTCATGGCGGCCCGCTCCAGCGCTCTGAGCCCAACCCGGCTACCGAGTCTCAGCCTGTCCCGCATCTCCCACTGGGATCGTGCCGCCTGCGCGAGTCCCAGGCCGTACCATGGCTCAGGGTGCCGCGCATTGCTCTGTGCTGCTCGCCGGAAGCTCGACAACGCTTCGCTGAAGTCGGAGTCTGCGTGCAGCTCACCCAGCCGCAATCCGATCAATCCGGCCCGAAGGGGATCGGAACGGCGAAGTGACCGAAGCAGGGCTCTCAGGGCGGTGGTATCGGAAGTGGTGGCGAGCGAGTCGCGGAGGCGGTCGAAGGCGGTCTGCTGGGCAGTGAGCGGTGAGCGGTAAGCGGTGAGCGGGAACAGCAACCCGAGTACCAGCACCCAGCCGCGGAGCAAACCGGCGCCGCCAGAGGCCCCCCGTTCACGGGTCACGGTTACTTGACCGCCCATCTTACCTCTGACGTCTCACCTCTTGCCCCTTACACGCCCTGGGGTCCCCGCGGATCCTGTCCTGATGTCTTTGCTTACTCCCGAAGGCCTGAGGATGACGATTTCCCGCTCACCGCTCACGCTTTCGTTTTCCCGCTTACGCCGTATCCCCTAGACTCCCTTCTCCTCGAGCAGGCGAAAGAATTCCTCGGGTGATCGGAGCGCGGCGAGCCGATCCGGAACATCCGGTTCCTTGGCAAACTGGGCAATCTTGCCCAGCACTGGCAGGTATTGATTGGAGATTTCGAGCGGCGGGGCCATGATGAGGAAAAAGCTGAATACCGGCTTGCCGTCGATGGCCTGAAACTCGATCCCCTCCGGTTTGCGGCCAAAGGCGAGCCGCAGCCGGGTCACCACCAGCGACCGGCCATGAGGAATCGCTATTCCGCGGCCCACCCCGGTGGAGCCGAGGTTTTCCCGCCGCTGCAATATCCGGAGCAGAGTTCCCGCCGAGCGCTCGTCGGTCCGAAGCAGAGTCACCATCTCGGCCAGGACCTCGTCCTTCGAGCCGCCGCGCAGAGACAGCGAAATGGCGTCGGGGTTGAAGAACTCCTTGAGTCGCATGGCTCGACAAGCTACATCAACGCCGCTTCCATTGCCACCTCTACGACGGCCAAGTATTTTATCCTCATGCAGTTGCCCTATCCATCAGCCCATCCGTTCCCGCTCATCCTTGCCCCGATGGCGGGAGTGTCGGAGGCGCCGTTTCGCCAGATCTGCCGGCGAATGGGTGCGGATCTCGTGCTGTCCGAGTTTTTGTCTTCCGAGGCGATTCGGCGCCGCATCAGGACGACACTGGAGGGTGCCGAGTTCGAAGCCATCGAGCGCCCCATCGGAATCCAGATTTATGGTGCCGATCCGAACGCGATGGCGGAGGCGGCCGGTCTCATCACCGAGCACTACCAGCCCGAGTTCATCGACATCAACTTCGGCTGCCCGGTGAAGAAGGTGGTGCAGCGAAATGGGGGGTCGGGTTGCCTCCGGGACATGGGCCTGGTGCACCGAATCATCCGGGCAGTCATCGGCGCCACTCACCTGCCGGTGACGGTCAAGACCCGCAGCGGGTGGAGCGACGATTCCAGGGATCCGGTGGCGATCGCGCTTCGGATGCAGGACGCCGGCGCCAGGGCGTTCACGCTGCATGCCCGGACCCGCACCCAGATGTTCTCCGGAAAGGCGAACTGGGACGAGATCGCTCGCGTCGTCGAGGCGCTCAACATCCCGGTCATCGGCAACGGCGATCTCGAGTGCGCGGGAGACATCGTGCGCCTGCGGGAGCACACCGGGTGTGCCGGTGCCATGATTGGCCGGGGCGCCTTTGGCAACCCGTGGATGTTCCGCGATGGCCAGGCGCTGCTGGCCGGCTCTCCGCTGCCGGATGCTCCCGACGCGGCCGAGCGGTTCACGGTCGCCCTGGACCACGCCCGCCTCGCGCTTCGTCTTCAGGGCGATACCCGGCGAACGGTGATGGAGTTCCGGAAACATCTCGGTTGGTACACCAGAGGGCTTCACGGCTCGAGCGCCCTGCGGCAGCGTCTCTTCCAGATCGAGTCGATTGCGGAGGCGGAGGCGATCTTTCTCGAGTATCTCGAGCCCGTTGCCCGGGTGGCGTGACAGCCGAGCAGCTCGAGGGCCTGCTCGCCGACGTCGCCGCCGGTCGCATTGCCCCCGGGGCAGCGCTCGAGAGACTGCGACACCTACCCTACGAAGATCTGCAGTTCGCCCGGATCGATCATCACCGAGCCTTGCGCCAGGGGCACCCCGAGGTCGTGTTTTGCGAGGGCAAGACCCCGGACCAGGTGGTAGCCATCTGCGAGCGCCTGGAGGCCGCCACCGGCTCTTTCCTCGGCACCCGCGCCAACGAGGCGCTCGCCTCGCGCCTGCGAGCCCGATTCCCCCGAATGGTCTGGAACTCACTGGCTCGCACGGTGCACCTCCCGGCGGCCGAGCGGGCGCCGCTGCGTACCGGCACGATCCTGGTCGTCTCCGCCGGCACCAGCGACCTGCCGGTGGCCGAGGAGGCCGCCGTCGTGGCCGAGGCGTTCGGCCACCCGGTGGAACGCTTGATCGACGTCGGCATCGCTGGACTCCATCGTCTCCTGGCCGCGGCCGAGCAGATTCAGCGCGCCCGAGTCGTGATCGTGGTGGCAGGCATGGAGGGAGCTCTGCCGAGTGTGGTCGGCGGCATGGTGAGCGTACCGGTGATCGCGGTGCCGACCAGTGTCGGGTACGGCGCCTCCTTCGGGGGGCTGGCGGCGCTTCTCGGGATGCTGAACTCCTGCGCGGCGGGGGTAACCGTGGTGAACATCGATAACGGGTTCGGTGCCGCCGCGGCGGCCAGCCGGATCTGCCAGACATGACGATTCGCACAATCATCAACAGCAACGACCCGCCCTTCATCTGGCTGGACGTGGTAAATCCCACCAAGGAAGAGCTGGCGAACGTCGCCCGGCAGTACGGGCTCCACTCCACCTCGGTTGAGGATTCGCTGGAGCCGGAGCACCTGCCCAAGTACGAACGGATCGGAGCGGTCACTTTCATCATCGTGCGGGCCTTCGATGAAGCCGCCACGCGTGATTGCTCCACGGTTCAGGAGATGACGCGAAAAGTCGCCATCTTCTTCAGTACCGACTTTCTGATCACGATCCACCGCACCGAGCAGCCGTTTCTGTCCGCGTTGATTACCAAGTACCAGAGCCCGCCGCCGGCCGGTGCCGAGAGGCGAAGGAGCTTTCTCCCCCGGGTGCTGATCGAGATCATCAACGAGGCGATCGACACCTATGAGAAGCCGCTCGGCGGAAGCTGAAAGGGCGATCGACAAATTCGAAGCAACGGTCTTCGGCGAGCACGAGCTCGGGGGACTGCTGCAGCGGATTTACACGGAGAAGCGCAGGGTCACCCAGATGCGTCGGATGCTCTCACACACGCTGGACGTCGTTCAACGGCTGGTCCCGGCCTCCGAGCCGACCGCCCCGCTGTTCCAGGATCTCCGGGAGAATGCCGAGAGCATGTACTCTTACGCCGAGGGGCTGGGCGAGGACGTAAGTAACCTGCTCAGCATCCAGCTCGCGCTGGCCCAACACCGCACCAGCGAGGTCGTCCGGGTCCTCACGGTCTTCTCCGTGTTTTTCCTGCCCCTCACGTTCATCGTCGGCATCTACGGCATGAACTTCGACTTCATGCCCGAGCTGCGGCAGCGTTGGGGCTACCCGGCCATCATGATTGGTATGGGGGTAGTCACGCTGGCCATCTATACCTGGTTCCGGCGCCGGGGCTGGCTGCGAGGATGACGGAGCCGGTCGGGCTGATTCTCGTAGCGGTGGCGGCGGGAGTGACCGGCTGGCTTCTCGGGCGCCGCTACCGGAGAAGCGGGGTGGGTGACGGCGTTTCTCCCCATCTCCTACCCGACCCGGCCCTCGAATGGCTCCGGCGTGCGCACCGGGCCCTCGGCGTCTGGGTCACCGAGCTGGACCCGAGCGAGGAGGGACCCAAGGCCGAGCGGATCGTCGAGCCGGAGCGACTCTCCGTGGCACAGATCGTTGCGGTGGACCGGCGCCTGGAACGGGCCCGCGATCAGGAGCAGAGCGGGGTAGAGCGGTTGGAAGGTGGGATGCTGGTCTTTCATGCCCAGGCGGGCGCGGCGGTAGGGCTCCTGCTGCGCGAAGGATCAGAGCCAACGGCGCTCGCGGTCGTCGAGGATGATCTGCGGCGGCTGCTCGAAGGGGTTCGCCGCCGACCACAGATCATCGCGCTTACTCAGGCGCAGTCCCAGGAAGCGTCGCTCGAATCGGTTGGGAGCGTCGGCCTCCGGCTGGCTTATCAGCTCGAGCGCACGCTGGATGCTCAGATTGTGGTGGCCGCGGTGGACACCAGCGGTGTGCGGGTGATCGGCGTGTCAGGTCGAGGCGACCGGCGGCTCCTCGACAGCTTTCTGCCCCCGGAAAGCGAGCTCGCTCGGGTAGCGGATGGCAGCCTGGACTCCCTGGTGTCCAAGGGAGACCCGCTCGGTGGCGCGGTGCCGGATCGGAGGCACCGCCCGGGCTCGATCCTCCTGCTGCCGATCAGACGTCACCACCAAGCGATAGGCGCCGTGGCCATCTGGCTCACCGGCGGGCGGGAGCCGGTGGGCGCCGCTCGAGCCGAGCTCATGGAGGGGCTCGACAACGCCGCGCCACGGATAGCGCGCGCGTTGTTGGCCGACCAGGCCAAACATGCGGCGACGGTAGACCCGCTGACCGGACTGCATAATCGCTGGGGCTTCGATGAGACCTTCCGCCTCATCACGCGCCAAGGAGGGAGCGCTCGTCTACGCCGATATAGACCGGTTCAAGAACCTCAACGACACCCTGGGCCATCCAGCAGGCGACGCGGCCTTGGTGCACTTCGCCCGCATCATCCGGGAGCAGATCCGCGCGTTCGACGTGGCAGGACGTATCGGCGGCGAGGAGTTTGCGATATGGCTCCCGGACACGGACCTCGATCTGGGGGCGAAGATCGCCGAGCGGATCCGGATCAAGCTCGGCACCACAGCCTGGGACTGGCGCGGCCGGCAGTGGCCCCTGAGCGCCTCCTTCGGCGTCGCCGCGTGCCCGGAGACCAGCAGCAGCCTCGACAACCTGCCCGCCCAGGCCGACTCGGCCCTGTACGTGGCGAAGAGGAGCGGGAGGAACCGGGTGGAGAAGGCGGGTCGGTAGCGGGAAGGACGGGAAAGTCGGGAAGGACGGGAGGGATCGAGTAGTGCCCGTCGCAAGCTGAATGTTTCACCTGAAGTGGAGATCCCTAAGTCGTTCATACTGCGGTCTTGCTGTCCTTGGAGTCTTTCTAGTCTTCGCAATGCCTCCCGCCCTTCCCGCCTTTCCCCGTCCCTCCCGTCCGCCTATTATTCCACTCACCCGGGGGCGACTTGGCTTCGACGGGTTTGATGAAGGAATTGCAGCGTGTCCAGGTCCAGAGTCCTGGTAAAACCGTCTGGAATGATTCAACTGCCAACACTGAACTGGCATTGGCTGCGTAAGCTGAGCTAACGCTCGCTTATGCTCCTTCGATGGATGGAGCCCGCCCGGGGCGCTGCCCATCGAATCGCAAATCTGGGCTGGCTGGTCGTGTCGCTCCGATGCGTCCGGCGAGATCTTCAGGAGATAGGCTTCGGAGAGGTCGGCTCGATACCACTCCGAAGTGACGGCAGAAAGTCGAGCCTACACACGTAGACGCGGTTCTGGAAGCTCACTCGGACCAGGGTTCGATTCCCTGCGCCTCCATCACGGGCGGACAGACGGACAGACGGTCGGCGGACAGAAAACAACGGGGCTCCTCGGTTCGGAGTCCCGTTTGTTTTTTCTTGCGTCTGACCACGAACTCTGACCACCTGACCACCTGACTGCCTGACCGCCCGTCCGCGCTACCGCCTGAGCTCACCGATTACCCGTCCGCGGCGATCCACTCTTCTTGATCGGGACCCCGCAGGATGTCGTTTTTGAGCTGGAGCTTGGGCCGGGTGTCGAAGGCACGAAGTGAGAGCAGGAAGACGAACGGCATCTGCCGCTCGCAAGATTCACCGAGTATCCCTGATCAGCGAGCGAGGCGATGGTTACGCGGCTCAAGCGGGTTCTGCCCCAGGTGCCGATGAAGCTGGTCATCAACTCGTTGTCGAACACCGACTCGCGCCAATGGCCATCGGCCTGGCCCCTGCCCCCGGTGTTCTCGACCGGCACTTTTCCGCCGATGTAAGCTACGCCACCGGCATCGATCGAAGGCCGCAATCGCCTGGGCCCCGGTGAAGTGGGGATCGGCACCGGGGGCGGGAGGGCCGGGGCGGATCAGGGAACGTGGGTCGGCCAGAACCCCTGGAAACCCCACAGGGTGCCGAATCCCAGGACGTGACCCATCTCGTGCAGGATCACGTCCGTGAGCAGTCCTTCGGTTTCGAGAGCCTGCAGGTCGGCGATATCGAACAGCATCGTGCCGAGGATGGTCAGATCTCCGGGGTCAATGGCTGGGCCGCCGAAGTCGCGGACAAAGCAGGGACCAGCTGATGCCACGACGTTGCCCAGCTCGTCGCCCAGCCCATCGATGGGCACCAGCACTCACCAGGATGACCACATCGTCGACATTCTGGTTGACAGCCGGTGAACCAGGGCCGCAGGGCTTCTGGGCCTGTCTCCAGTAATCCATCCTCCAGGTCCTGGGTGATGACACCCTGCCACCGGAGTCGGGCGGCGGTAAACGCCTGGCGTTGGCTGGGTGTAACGGTGCTCAGATACTGCAGGCCGATGTTGAACGATGTGGGGTCAGCGGCCGCGGTCGCGGTGAACGACGCCGAGAGCGTCGTTGCCGCTATGGTGACCGAGACGCCTTGAGGCGAGCCCGAGACGGTTCCTGTGGTAAAGGTGGTGGATGCTCTCCCATCGCTGCCGGTAACTGCGGTGGCGGTGCTGGTGCTTCCGTCTCCCTCGGACACGGCAAAATCCACCGTCGTGCCCGGGATGGGACTGCCACCCGCATCATTGAGCTGGACGACGAGCGGAGCGGGCAGCGTGGTTCCGGCCACGCCGGTTTGGGCGTCGCCTGAAACCTTGAGGAGTTCAGTCGGTGTCTGGACGACCGTAACCTGCGCAGTGGCTGTGGCTGAGCCCGCTGTGGCGGTGATATCGGCAGAGCCCGACCCGACGGCGGTGACCACTCCGCTCGGGCTCACCGTAGCCACGCCGGTATTGCTGCTGCTCCAGCTCACGTTGGCCCCGCTCAGTGTCTTGCCGTCTTGATCGGTCACCGATGGGAACAGCTGCTGCGTCTGGCCCAGGGCGGTGAAGGATACCGCGCTTGTGCTCAAGCTGACGCTGGTGGGAATCTGAGGCTCCGTGCTGCCGCAAGCGGCTATCGATCCAAGGAGGGCGGTCCAGGCTGACAGAGCCCCAATTCGACGAGTCACGGGGCCCACACGCGTGAGGTGACCAGCCACGACTCGTCTAAGGCGCAGCATCGAAGCTCCGGAGCGGAAGGAGTGGTCGCGGTACTGCAGGAACCGCGGCGGGGGATGTTGGAGTTGATAGGCAAACCTATGCCGACCGGCAGACCCGCGCTAGAGGATTTACCTGCTCTCTATTCAGGGTAACTTATGGGAATCGCCATCACAACTCGGGCCGTCTGCCAGCGGTCCATCTGCGTTTTTGTTTTCTCCAGCCGGGTTCCAGCCTATGACCGTATCGGCGTCATCCCGGCCTCGCACGGCCGATCTCACCCTGCTTCGCTCCGCTTTTCCGGCTCTCGAGCGACGGCACCGGGGCCATCCGGTGGCCTATTTCGATGGGCCTGGAGGCACTCAGGTTCCGCGGCCGGTCGTGGATGCCATGGCGGGCTACCTCTACCACCATAACGCGAACACTCACTGGCCCTACCCAACGAGCGAGGAAACCGACGCGCTCATTGCCGGCGCTCGCTCGGCTCTGGCCGACTTCCTGGGCGCGACTCCGGGCGAAATTGCGTTCGGCGCCAACATGACGACACTCACGTTCCATCTGGCGCGCGGTCTGGGACGAAGCTGGGGGCCGGACGATCGGGTCCTGATCACCGAGCTCGATCACCATGCCAACGTCGCGCCATGGCGCGCTCTCGAGCGAGACCGTGGCATCACAGTGCTCTCGGTCCCGCTGGTGCCGGCGACGGGTCAGCTCGACTGGGAAAGACTGGAGGAACTGCTGGCGGCCAGGCCGCGGCTTCTCGCCATCGGTGCCGCATCGAACGCCCTGGGAACGATCACCGACGTCACCCGGGCGGCGGCGATGGCGCGCTCGGTGGGCGCGCTCACCTTCGTGGACGCCGTCCACTACGCGCCACACGAGCTGGTAGACGTGGCGAGAATCGGTTGCGATTTTCTCGCCTGCTCCGCGTACAAGTTCTATGGCCCGCATATCGGGATCTTGTTCGGCCGGCACGACGTGCTTGCTGGGGTTGATATCCCCAAGCTCGAGCCCGCGCCCGACACGGCGCCGGAGCGGATCGAGACCGGCACCCTGAACCACGAGGGAATCGTTGGAGCCGCCGCGGCCGTGGACTTCCTGGCCTCGCTCGGCACCGGAGAAACTCGACGGGCCCAGCTCGCCAGTGCCTTTGCCGGCTTTCACGACCGAGGTCGGGGTCTGCTGCAACGACTGTGGGATGGCCTCTCAGGCATAGACGGCGTGACGCTCTATGGCCCCAAGCCCGGCTCACCCCGAACACCGACGGTGGCTTTCACGGTGGGCGGCCGACCAGCCGACGAAGTAGCGCGACGCCTGGCCGACGCGGGCGTTTTCGTCTCCAGCGGTGATTTCTATGCGACGACCGTGGTCGCCCGGTTGGGACTGAGCGATGGCTTGGTGCGGGCCGGCTGTGCCTGCTATACGACGGAGGAGGAGGTGGACGTTTGGTCGAGGGGGTCAGAGACCTATAATTCCACTAAACTGTCGTCCTGAACGAAGTGAAGGATCTCAGACTCGAACAGCTTGAGATCCTTCGCTACGCTCAGGATGACATCCGCTACCTCCCCGCCTCGACTGGTATCCGCACCCTGGTCTTCTCCCACTCGAGCAACAGCGACGCAGCCTTGTCACCGGCAGGCTCCGCTTTGATGGTGAAGGTCTCGACCGGTGTCTCGAGCGCTTCACTCTTCACCTTGGCCCGGCCGAGCTCCTGAGCCTTGACCTTGTCGGTGTAGTTGCTCTTCCTTGCCCCACTGCGACGTGGACCGGTTGACGATGATCTCCCACTCGCGTGGTCCCGGTACCGTATACAGCGAATAGACGCCGGGCGGCACGTTCAGGCCGGCCACGCGTAGCGGAATGGGCGCGTAGAAGATGGTCGGCTCGTTGGCACCGGTTCGCCACAGCTTGCCGTAGGGGATGTCCGTCCCCCCAAGCATCGTTCTTCCCCGAGCCGAAGGACGACCGTAGCAGACCTTCACCGGTTGCTTGGCGATGGTGAAGGTCAGCGAATCGAGTGGGCTCTTCCGGCCCTCCAGGGGAACGTTTCTGGACGGACACACAGGGTTGGGATACGTGACCAGGCCGGTGGGCTCCGTTCCGCCACCGGTGAGAGCTGCCAGAGCAATAACAGTAGCGAGATACATGGTACGTCTCCTCGTAGGTGTCAGCGCGGACGCGCGCGGAGTGCGTCTCTGGTTTCGAGCGCTATTGATAGCGCCGTGTCGGGATCGGCGGCAAGGCAGTTCAGATGGCCCATCTTCCGGCCGGGCCGTGCCTCGCTCTTGCCATAAAGATGGAGGCGCACGCCGGGTCGCTTCAACGCTTCGTCCCACCGGGGCTCGCCCCCCGACCATAGATCGCCGAGCAGATTGACCATTGCAACCGGCGACAGCAGCCAGGGCCGCGCCAGCGGGAGGCCGCACAGGGTGCGGAGCTGCTGCTCAAACTGGTCGGCGGAGCAGGCATCCATGGTATAGTGCCCGCTGTTGTGCGGCCTCGGTGCCATCTCGTTTATCATCAGCTGCCCATCGTTAACCACGAACAGCTCCACTCCGAGCACGCCGACGTAGACCATCGCCTGAGCGACCCGGGTGGCCAGCTCGCGCGCCTGCTGGGCCAGGGCATCCGATATTCGCGCCGGCACCACTGAGGTTTCGAGTATCCCATCCTGGTGCCGGTTCTCAGCCACGGGAAAGGTGGCGACGTCGCCATCGGCCCCCCTCGCCACGATCACGGACAGCTCGCACTCCAGGTGGAGCCTAGCCTCCAGAACGCAGGGGACACCGCCGAAGCGCTCGAACGCGCGCACCGCGTCCACTTCGTTCTCGACAGCAGCTTGTCCCTTGCCATCATATCCCAGCCGGCTCGTCTTGAGGAGGGCGGGGCGGGGGATGGAGGCCAGCGCAGGCAGCAGCTCGCGCTTGTTCTCCACCACGCGGAAAGGAGCCGTGGCGAAGCCGTGACTCTGCAGGAAGGTCTTTTCGGCGCCGCGGTCCTGAGTGATGGTGACAGCCTCGACCGGCGGCCTGACCAGCGATGACCGGGCGAGCCTCTCGAGCGTGGCCGCGGGGACATTCTCGAACTCGGTCGTGACCGCAGCGCAGCTGGCCGAAAGCTCGGCCAAGGCGAGTTCATCGTCGTAGGTCGCACGGATATGGCGGTCGGCCACGGAACCCGCGGGACTGTGCGGGTCTGGATCGAGTACCACGACCTGGTACCCCATGGTGCGAGCCTGTAAGGTGAACATCCTGCCCAGCTGTCCGCCGCCTACGACCCCGACAGTGGCGCCGGGAAGGATCACGAGGGCTCCGGGAGCTTCAGATCCAGCACTCGGCGCTCCTGAGTGCGGCGGAATTCGTCCAGCCGATCGCTCAGATCAGAATCGGTGAGTGCCAGGATGGCCACCGCGTAGAGACCAGCGTTGCCGGCGCCGGCGTTGCCAATGGCGAAGGTGGCCACGGGTACTCCGGCAGGCATCTGGACGATGGAGAGCAGTGAATCGAGTCCCTGGAGATGCTTGGTCGGAATCGGGACTCCGAGGACGGGAAGGGTGGTCTTGGCGGCGAGCATGCCGGGAAGATGGGCCGCCCCGCCGGCGCCGGCGATGATGCAACGCAGCCCTCGACCCGCCGCATCCTCAGCATACCGGTATAGCTGGTCAGGCGTGCGGTGGGCCGAGACCACGCGGCCTCATGGGCGACGTCGAACTCCGTCAGCCGCCGGGCGGCGTGCTGCATGACCTCCCAGTCGGAGTCGCTGCCCATCACGATGCCCACTAGGGGCTCTGTCATCGGCTAGTCCTCGGGCGGTGAGCAGCCGGTTTAGACGGTGGCTCGGGTGCGGTCCATGGTTCCCCGCGCGGCCAGCGCGGCCTGGGCCGCCGCCAGCCGGGCAATGGGCACCCGGAATGGAGAGCAGGAGACGTAGTTCATCCCCAGCCGGTCGCAGAAGGCGACGGCGGCCGGTTCGCCACCATGCTCGCCGCAGATGCCCAGCTTGAGATCGGGGCGGGTTCGTCGGCCGAGGTCGCAGGCCATCGCGATAAGCTTGCCGACCCCGGCCTGGTCGAGAACCTGGAAGGGATCATCCTCGATTACCCCGTGCTCCAGGTAGTAGGGGAGAAACCGCCCTGCATCGTCGCGGGACAGCCCCCATGTCGTCTGAGTGAGATCGTTGGTGCCGAAGGAGAAGAACTGCGCCTCCCGCGCAATCTCATCGGCGGTCAGCGCCGCCCGGGGCAGCTCGATCATGGTCCCGAGGAGGTAGGGGACGGTGATCTGCCGTTCCTGAAAAACCTCCTCCGCCACCTGGCGCACGATGAGCGCCTGCTTCCGGAACTCGACCACGCTGGCAGTCAGCGGGATCATCACCTCTGGCATGACCCGCCCCTTCCGGGCGGCGACGGTGCAGGCGGCCTCGAAGATGGCCCGCACCTGCATTTCGGTGATCTCGGGATAGATGATCCCGAGCCGGCAGCCTCTGAGGCCGAGCATCGGGTTCACCTCGTGCAGCCGGTCCACGATTCCACGGAGCGCGGCCGGCTCCAGCTCGAGCTCGCTGGCGAGCGCCTCGATGTCTGCCGGCTCCTTGGGCAGGAACTCGTGCAGCGGGGGATCCAGGAGGCGAATGGTGACCGGGTATCCCTCCATGGCGCGGAAGATCGCCTCGAAATCACCGCGTTGCATGGGAAGCAGTTTGGCCAGCGCTCGCTTTCGGCCGGGGGCGTCCTGGGCGACGATCATCTCCCGCATGGCGACCAGCCGGTCGCCGTCGAAAAACATGTGCTCGGTGCGGCAGAGGCCGATGCCTTCGGCGCCGAAGTCCCGGCCGCGGTGGGCGTCGGCCGGAGTGTCGGCGTTTACCCGCACCCGGAGCTGCATGATCCGGTCGGCCCACTTCATCACCCGATTGAAATTGCCACTGAGCTCGGGGGCGATCAGGGCCGCCTGACCGGCGAAGACCTTTCCGCTGCTCCCGTCTACCGTGATCCACTCGCCTTCCCCTACGCTGCGGCCATTCACCGAGAAGCGCCTGGTCTTCTCATCGACCGCCAGTCCCTGAGCGCCCGCGACGCAGGGCTTGCCCATCCCTCGCGCCACCACCGCAGCATGGGACGTCATGCCGCCACGCGCGGTGAGGATGGCCTTGGCGGTCACCATTCCATGGAAATCGTCCGGTGAGGTCTCCCGCCGCACCAGGATAACCGATTGCCCGGCACGCCCCAGCCGCTCTGCCTTATCGGCGTCGAAGACCACCGTTCCACAGGCGGCGCCCGGGGAGGCCGGAAGGCCCGAGGTCAGGAGATCCAGCTTGCTGTGCGGGTCGATCGTCGGATGGAGGAGCTGGTTCAGGTCATTCGGTGGGATTCGGGCGACGGCCTCCTGCTCGGAGATGAGCCCCTCGTCGACCATGTCGCACGCGATACGGACCGCGGCATGTCCCGACCTCTGGCCTCGCCGCGTCTGAAGCATGTAGAGATTGCCGCGCTCGATGGTGAACTCCATATCCTGCACATCACGGAAATGACGCTCCAGGGTGCGAGCCACCCGTTCGAGCTCCTGATAGGCATGCGGGAGCCGTTCCTTCAACTGGTCGATTGGCAGCGGAGTACGGCTCCCGGATACCACGTCCTCCCCCTGGGCGTTGAGGAGGAACTCGCCGTAGAGCCGCTGCTCGCCGGTCGAAGGATCCCGGCTGAAGGTGACGCCGGTCCCGGAATCCTCGCCCAGGTTGCCGAAGACCATCGCCACGATATTGACCGCGGTACCCATCGAATCCGGGATGTCGTGCAGCTTTCGATAGTCGATGGCACGGCGGGTGTTCCAGCTTTCGAACACGGCGGCGATGGCGCCCCAGAGCTGATCGAGCGGCTCGCTCGGGGAATTCCCGTCCCGACTCGGCGCGAACGTGGTCCTTGAACCGGCGGACGATCGCCTGCATTTCTTCCACCGGCAGATCGATGTCGCGCTCGATGCCGCCGCGCTGCTTGTGCTCCTCCAGGATCTGCTCGAATGGCTTCTTCGAGAGCTCGAACACCACCTGCCGTACATCTGGACGAAGCGGCGATACGAGTCCCAGGCAAATTGCGGGTTGCCGCTCTGCTTGGTGAGCCCTTCCACGGTTACATCGTTCAGGCCCAGGTTCAGGATCGTTTCCATCATCCCGGGCATGGATACGGCGGCTCCCGACCGTACCGACACCAGCAGCGGGTTCTCGCCATCTCCCAGGTGCTTTCCGGTGGCGGTCTCGAGCCGCTGGAGGGCGTTCTCCACCTGGGCTTGCAGCCGCTTGGGAAACTGGTGGCTCTCGAGATAGTGGAGGCAGAGGTTGCTGGCGATGGTGAAGCCGGGGGGAACGGGAATGCCGATGGTGGTCATCTCGGCGAGCCCGGCTCCCTTGCCGCCGAGGACATCCTTCATGGCGGCGGTGCCGTCGGCGCGGCCCTGACCGAAGGAGTAGACCAGCGGCTGGGTGTAGGGGCCGCTCATGCGGGAGTAGCTAAGAGCGGTGTAGCGTGACGCAGCTGGACGAGGTCGTCCGGGGTCGTGGTAGGATAGCTGCCCGAGAAGCACGCGTGGCAGAACCCGGTATCCGTTCCGGCGGCTGCCAGCATCCCGTCCAGCGAGAGGTAGCCGAGCGAGTCCACGCCCAGGAACTCCCGGATCTCTTCGATTGAGTGGGTAGCCCCGATCAATTCCTCGCGAGTTGGGCGTGTCGATGCCGTAGTGACACGGACCGGTGATCGGTGGCGAGCCGAGCCGCAGATGTACCTCACGGGCGCCGGCGGCGCGGATCATCTGCACCAGCTCCTTGCTGGTATTACCCCGAACCAGGCTGTCGTCAACCACCACCACGGACTTGCCTTGGATCACTTCGCGTACCGGGTTGAACTTGATCTTTACCTTGGCCACCCGCAGGGCCTGCGTCGGGTTGATGAACGTCCGGCCCACGTAGTGATTTCGGATAAGACCGTACTCCAGCTTGACACCGGACGCCTCGGCGAAGCCGAGCGCCATGGCATTGGAGCTGTCCGGCACGCTGAAGACCACCTCTCCACCGGGCGCGGGCTGTTCGCGGGCCAGCTGGCGTCCGAGCTCGCGCCGGACGGCATCAACCGACTTGCCGAAGACGGTGCTATCGGGACGGGCGAAGTAGACCAGCTCGAAAACGCATCGGCTGACCGGCCGGGGCGCCAGCCGCGGCAAGTCGGTGACCTGGCCATCCTCGATCCGGACAAAGTCTCCCGGACCCAGCTCGCAGGTGGTCGAGGCGCCCATGAGATCGAGGGCACAGGTTTCCGAAGCCACCACGATCCCGCTGCCCAGGCGGCCGATCACTAGTGGCCGGAACCCCCGACTGTCGATTACCGCGTACATAGTCCGGCCAACGGTGATCACCAGGCTGTATGCCCCGTCCACTTGCTCCAGTGCGTCCCGGATCTGGTCTTCGACCGTGGCCGCGGCGGAGCGTGCGATGAGGTGCACCAGCACCTCCGTGTCGCTGGAGCCGGTGAAAATAGCTCCCCGCGCAACCAGGTCTCGTTTGATGGTGCCGGCATTGATGAGATTGCCGTTGTGTGCGATGGCGAGCGGGCCACACCTCGTGTTCACACTGCAGGGCTGGGCATTGGCCAGCACCGTGCTGCCGGTGGTCGAGTAGCGGGTGTGGCCCACGGCGACATCGCCAGGGAGGGCGGCCAGCTTCTGGTCGTCGAAATTCTCCGAGACGAGGCCCATGCCCCGGTGCGATCGGGCAGTTCCCTCCTGGTCAACTGCCACAATCCCGGCGCTCTCCTGGCCCCGGTGCTGCAGGGCGTAGAGACCGAGATAGGCCAGCCGGGCCGCGTCGGGAATCCCGGAAACGCCGATGATGCCACACATGCTTATTCTCCTACCACGCGATCCACGTCCGGGATGCTGCATCCGACGAGGAATGGCTTCTGAGTAGATCCTGCGAAGGGCTTCGGTGCTCCAGGAGAACAATTGAAACCCCACCCGGAGTTCCAGCGTCCCGGCACTTTCGACCCGGCCTGCGTGAAACACCGGCACCTGGTGCTCATTGGCCAGCGCGATGAGGCGGCGAGCCTGCTGCGGTGCGCAGGTGACAATGGCCCGGGCACCGTCCTCGCCGTAGAGCACCCCCTCGACCGGAACGTCCGGCGCATAGCCGGTAAGGTCGAGGCTGGCCCCGAGGCTGCCGGCCACGTAAGGGCCCCCCATAGCAGCTTCCGCCAGCGTCACAGCCAGCCCCCCCTCGGAGCAGTCGTGGGCCGACCGGAGCAGGTGCTGCTCGGCCGCGGCCACCAGGAAGCGCTGCAACTGGAGCTCGGCTTCGAGATCGACCGCCGGGGGATCTCCTCCGACGAAGTCGCACACTTCCGCCCAGTAGGCCGAGCCCCCCAGGATACCGCTGGTCTCGCCGACGATGAACACTTCATCGTGAGGCGAGTCGAAGTAGCTCCCGACCCGATCCTCGACTCGGGCCAGCAGCCCCACCATCCCTATGGTCGGAGTGGGATCGATGGCGCCGGTGGGACTCTCATTGTAGAACGAGACGTTGCCACCGGTCACAGGCGTGCTGAACACCCGACACGCATCCGAGATACCCCGAGCGGCCTCACGGAACTGGAAGAACACTTCCGGCTTCTCCGGGTTACCGAAGTTCAAGCAGTCGGTAATGCCTAACGGCCGCGCGCCGGTGCAGGCCAGGTTGCGCGCCGCCTCGGCCACCGCCGCCTTTCCTCCCTCGTAGGGATCCAGCGCGACCAGGCGGCTGTTGCAGTCCACCGTCATCGCCAGACCAAACCGGGCACCAGGGACCCGGATGACGCCTGCATCGGAGCCCGGCGGTAGCACGGTGGATGCCTGCACGGTCGAGTCGTATTGCTCGTAAACCCAACGCTTGCTGGCGATGTTGGGATGATCGAGCAGCAGTTCCAGCGCACCCTCGGTGTCCACCACCGGGAAGCCGGCGTCTACCGACGCTCGGCGTGCCTTGGTGTCTTCGCCTTCCTTTGCATCGGGATGGTAGATGGGGCAATCCTCGACCAGACGCTGGCCCGGGATGGCCGCTACAGTCTGGCCATGGTGCCGCACCCGAAAGATCCCGTCGTCGGTCACGTGGCCGATCGGCGTGGCGTTGAGCTCCCACCGGGCGCACACCGCCTGGATCTCAGGAACCCGGCCGGGCTCGGCAACGATGAGCATCCGCTCCTGCGACTCGGACAGCAGGATCTCGTAGGGGGACATCCCCTCCTCACGGGTTGGCACCAGGCCGGTGTCGATCTCGACGCCGACGCCTCCCCGAGCGGCCATTTCGGCGGAGGAGCTGGTGAGTCCGGCTGCCCCCATATCCTGAATCGCGACGATGAGACCCGAGGTGATGAGCTCGAGACTCGCCTCCAGGAGGAGCTTCTCAGTGAAGGGATCCCCCACCTGAACCTGGGGTCGGCGCGTCTCACTCTTCTCCGACAACTCCTCAGACGCGAAGCTGGCGCCGTGAATTCCGTCCCGGCCGGTCCGCGCTCCCACCGCGAGTAGCACGTTGCCCACACCATGGGCTGCCGCGCGGATGAGGTCGCTCTCCCGTAGCAGCCCGACGCACATGGCGTTGACCAGGGGGTTGCCGCTGTATCCCGGAGCGAAGGTCACCTCGCCGCCCAGTGTGGGTACGCCGACGCAGTTGCCGTAGTCTCCGACGCCGCGTACCACGCCGGCGAACAAGTATCGGCTACGGGGCTCCTCCAGCGGTCCAAAGCGGAGGCTATTGAGCAGGGCCACGGGGCGAGCGCCCATGGTGAACACATCCCGCAGAATGCCGCCCACGCCGGTTGCCGCTCCCTGGTAGGGCTCGACCGCGGAGGGGTGATTGTGGGATTCGATCTTGAATGCGACTGCCCAGCCTTCAGGGAGACGGAGCACCCCGGCGTTCTCGCCGGGCCCCTGAACCACCTGCGGCCCTGTCGTGGGGAAAGTCTTCAGTACCGGCTTCGAATGCTTATAGGAGCAGTGCTCCGACCAGAGCGCCGAGAACACGCCCAGCTCGGTGAACGTGGGAGTACGGCCGAGCATCTCGACAATGCGACCGTATTCGAGCTGGTTCAGGTTGTGCTCCTGAACCAGCTCGGGTGTCAGCGGGGGCTCGCCCGGAAGCGAAACCGCCTCGGTGCTTACGCTGGCCACGCTCGAACCGGTCACCGGGGTCTCCTCAACGAGAGCTGCCCGGACCGCGCGACGACGTGTCAGACCCGCGGGGTGAGCGACGGAAAGTGGACAGCGCATCGGAGAGCACCCGGGTGATCACATTCGGATGATCCTCCTTGGCCACCGCTTCCAGCTCGCCGGCATCGAGCCACATGCCGCCACAATGAGGACACATCTCGATCGTGACCCCGTGGTACTCGCTGCTCGCCAGGTCGTGTCCGTCCTTCGGGCACTTCATGTAGTGGGTCTTTCGTTCCGCCTCCACGCTGGCCGCCGTTGCCCGCTCCCGCTGTTTGCGCAGCAGCTCGGCGTCTTCCCGGGCGAAGTATTCGTCCTCGTTTCGGCTTGGCTTCTCCGGCTTCATTGTCCTATACCCTCAGTTGGAGCTCACCTGGTGTGAACTGATCATGGAGGTGAAAAATCCGGTTCCGCCGGTCAGGCCGAGCAGCCGGTCGGCGGCGCGCTCCGGGTGCGGCATGATGCCGACGACATTCCCGTCCGCGTTGCATATGCCTGCGATGTGGTTGGCGGACCCGTTCGGGTTGGGCTGGAACGGCGAGCGCTCGGTTGCCGCCACATAGCGCAGCACCACACGGCCTTCGGCCTCGAGCACGCGGAGGGTGTCGGGAGCTGCCACGAACCGGCCGTCGCCGTGCGCGACTGGAAGTCGTAGCCGCTCCTTAGGCTCGTAGTCACAAGTGAATGCGGTGTCGATCCGTTCTACCGTCACGTCCACCGGCTTGGACACGAAGGTCAGGCCGGCATTCCGCATGAGGGCCCCGGGCAGGAGGTGAGCCTCGCACAGGATCTGAAAGCCGTTGCAGATGCCGAGCACCGGACCTCCGGCAGCAGCATGGCGTTGCACTGCCAGCATCACCGGGCTGAACCGCGCGATGGCACCGGAGCGAAGGTAGTCGCCATAGCTGAAGCCCGCCCGGCAGCACCACCACGTCGGCCCCGAGGAGATCCGTATCCCGATGCCAGACGAAGTAGGCGTCCGCTCCGACGCTTTCCGCGGCGCGCAGCGTGTCGAAGTCGCAATTACTGCCCGGAAATCGAACCACAGCTACCCGCGGCATCAGTCGGTCTCCACGTCCAGCAGGTAATCCTCGGTCACGGGGTTGGCCAGGAGCCTGTCGCACATCTGCCGGGCCCGGACCTCCGCTTCGTCACGGGAGTCGGCAGTCACGTCCAGCTCGATGGCGCGACCGATCCGGACTGCTCCGGCCTCCTCGAAGCCCAACGCGGTTAGGGCATGCTCCACCGCTTGGCCCTGAGGGTCGAGGACGCCGGCCCGCGGCATCACGCGCACGTGCACTCGGAAGGTCATTGGTCCGGCTCCTGTCGGCGGTCGCCCCATCGGCCACGCCGTTCGTGGGAGAGTGGAGGTGGCAACCTGGGATCGTTGGCATCGGCCAACCGTTCATCCACGATGGGCACCGGCTCAGGACGCTCCATGAGCCCGAGCACGGTAGCCCGGACGATGCCGAGCGCGACGTAGAACAAACCTAGGGGAAACAGAAAATACTCGGGCGCGAAGAGGCCGCCGAGCAGAATGATGAGATGGACGATGAGTCCGAAGATGCCTTTCCGGCTGCGGATCCCGATCGGCGGGAACTTCGGATACTTCACGTTGCTCACCATCAGCACGGCCAGGAGCAGCATGAGGACCACCAGGCCTTCGTGCTGCAAATCCATGTACGCAAGCGACGCGCGGTACCAGTTGGTCTGGCTGAACGGATAGTAAACGGCGAGGGTCATGCCGGCAGCGGGCGACGGCAGCCCGGTGAACCAGCCGCTGGACGGCTTCCCGGCGGACAGCACGTTGAAGCGTGCCAGCCTGAGGGCCACCGCCACCACGTAGATGTAGCAGAGCATCCAGGCGAACCGGCCCGCGTTGGAAAAGTCGAGAAAGTACATGAGCAGGGCGGGGGCCACCCCGAACGAGATGACGTCCACCAGCGAGTCGAGCTCGGCGCCGAATCGGGTTCCCGTGCCCGACAGCCGCGCCACCCTTCCGTCCAGCATGTCGAGGATGCCGGCAAATACGATGAACCACCCGGCCCAGCGAAAGTTGCCGTTAAAGGCCGACACGATCGCCCAGAACCCGAAGAAGAGGTTGCCGAGGGTGAAAGCGCTGGGCATGACCACGACCACCTGGCGCATCGAACGGTGTCTGAGTCCCTCCCGCCGCTGTCTCAGATCCATTCGGCCACCACAGTCGTGCCTGCCTTGGTCGTGTCACCCGGTTTCACCAGGAATCGAACTCGATCGCAGGGCAAGAAGAGATCCACCCGCGACCCGAAGCGGATCATGCCCAGACGATCCCCCTGTTGCACCTGGGTCCCGACCTTGTGATCGGTCACGATCCTCCGGGCGATGAGGCCGGCGATCTGCCGGATCAGTACCTTGCCCCGGGAGGTGGTGAGGCCGACGGAAGATTGCTCGTTGTCGAGGCTCGACTTCTCGGACCCGGCGTGACCGAACTTGCCGGGATTGTAGTGCCGATAGGCGACAGTACCCTCGGTCGGGTACCGGTTCACATGGACATCGAAAACGTTCATGAAGATAGAGAGCCGGCAGGAGCGGCCAGCAAGGAATCCAGGCTCATCGGTCTCGACAATGCTCACCACCTTGCCGTCTGCGGGAGCCAGGATCAGTCGGTCACCCCGCTGTCCGGAGCGCTCCGGATCACGAAAGAAGGCGACGACCCAGACCGCCAGGACAACCCAGAGGACGCACGCTATCCACAGGAGCCGTGAATCGAAGCGGAGAGCGGCGAATATGAGGCCCAGGGCAACCACCCATGCGCCGACGATGAACCACAGTCCCTCGGGGGCAGTACGCATCACAGCTCCTGCTCCAGATTGCGTCCAGTCAGGAGCCGGAACGCCTCGAGGTAGCGACGGCTCGTAGCCTCGACGACATCGGCCGGCAGCGGTGGTGGTGGAGCTTCGCCGTTCCAGCGGCCCTCCGCTCTGAGGGAGGCGAGATAGTCTCGCAGCGGCTGCTTGTCGAAGCTGGGCTGATTCCGGCCCGGTGCGTACTGATCCGCTGGCCAGAAGCGAGAGGAGTCCGGAGTGAGCACCTCGTCGATCAGCCGCAGGATGCCCTCCGCGTCGCTCCCGAACTCGAACTTGGTGTCCGCGATGATGATCCCGCGTGAGGCGGCGTGGTCGCGGCCCGCCTGGTAAAGCGCAAAGCTGGCCTGCCGCAGCCGAGCGGCCAACGCCGGGCCAATCTCCCGGGCCACGGTATCAGCGGTGACATTGACGTCGTGGCCTGAGTCCGCTTTCGTGGCCGGTGAGAAGAGCGGCGGATCGAGGCGCGCGCTTTCGACCAGACCCGGCGCCAGCGGCTCGCCCGCAAGGGTGCCCCGACTCTGATATTCGGCCCAGGCCGATCCCGAGAGGTATCCGCGGACGACACACTCAAACGGCACCGGCACGGCTCGGCGAACCAGCATCGCACGGCCGGCGATCTGGTCCTCGAGCCCGTCGAGCAGTGGTACGCGTTCGAGAATCTCCTTCGTTCGTGCGGTGACGTAGTGTGAGGGGAACACCGCGGCCAACAGCTCGAACCAGAAAGCACTCATCTGGGTGAGTACCGCGCCCTTCCGGGGAATGGCCTCCCGCATGACCACGTCGAAGGCGCTGACCCGATCGCTGGCAACCACCAGCAGATGGCCGGCGTCCACCTCATACACCTCGCGCACCTTCCCGCGGCGAAGCAATGGAAGCGGGAGCCGGCTCTCAGTCAGCGTGACTTGGCTCCGCGGGGCGCTGGCCTTCATACCTTCACCTCCGCCGGCTCGGCTTCGGCGGCGAGCGGCCGTGTCCGCTTGAGCAGTGGCTGGAGGTATTCCTCGACGAACTCGCCCACCTGTTGGGCGGCGCGCCCGGTGTAATTGCGTGGCTCGAGCTCCGCCTGGAGCGCGGCAGCAGGGACTCCGCGGAATGCGGGATCCAACGCGAGCCTTTCGAGCAGTGCGTTAGGCTCACCGCGGCTCACAGCTTCCGCCACCGCGAGACTGTGCTTGCGAACCACCTCGTGTAGCGCCTGCCGGTCGCCGCCGGCGGCGGTACCGAGCATCAGCCACCGCTCGGTGGCCATGAAGGGCATCTGCTCGTCCACATGCCGGCGAATCGTCTCTTCGCGTACCTCGAGTCCCGCCGCGATGTTGGTTGCAAGCACCAGAATGGCATCGGTGCCGAGGAATCCCTCCGGAAGGGTCAATCGCCGGTTGGCGCTGTCATCCAGGCTGCGCTCTAGCCATTGGCTCGCGGCGGTGTTTGCCGTGTTGGCCTGAAGCGAGATCACGAACCGGGCAAGGCCGCTGATCCGTTCGGCCCGCATCGGGTTTCGCTTGTAAGCCATGGCGCTGGAACCGACCTGCTCCTGCTCGAACGGCTCGAGCAACTCGCCCTCGTGCTGCAACAGCCGGAGGTCGCCCGCCAGCTTCGCCGCCGACTGGGCAATCCCGCTGAGTGTATCGAGCACGGTGCTGTCCGCCTTGCGGGTATAGGTCTGGCCGGTGACCGGAAAGGATGCCTGGAACCCCAGCTTGGCGGTAACCCGCCGGTCCAGCTCTCTGACCTTCTCGTGGCTGTTGTCGAAGAGCTCCAGGAACGAGGCCTGCGTACCGGTGGTGCCTTTGCAGCCTCGCAGCCGCATGGTCTCGATGCGGCGGCAAACTTCCTCGACGTCGATCGCGAAGTCCTGCATCCAGAGCGTAGCGCGCTTACCCACAGTGGTGAGCTGAGCCGGCTGAAAGTGCGTGTAGGCCAGGCAGGGAAGGCTGGCGTGCCGGGTGGCGAACCGCTCCAGCGCCCCGAGGACCGCTATGAGCCGACCGAGCAGAAGGCGCAGGCCGTCGCGCATGACCACGAGATCGGCGTTGTCGGTAACGAACGCGCTGGTCGCCCCGAGGTGCAGGTAAGGCCGGGCGGCCGGGGCCTGGTCGCCGAAGGCGTGGATGTGCGCCATTACGTCGTGGCGGAAGCGGCGCTCATAGCGAGTCGCGAGGTCCAGATCGGCGTCGTCCAGGTGGGCGCGCATCTGTGCGATGGCCTGCTCCGGGATGTCGAGCCCGAGCTCCCGCTCGGCTTCGGCGAGCGCGAGCCACAGCCGGCGCCAGAGTCCGATTCGGTGCCGCTCGCCCCAGAGCGTCTGCATGGCCGGCGAGGCGTAGCGGGATCCGAGCGGGGAGCGCCAGCGGTCGTCGGTCATCGAAACAGGAGATCGGTGAATGTGACCTGGCCCTCGCGCTCGACGTAGATTCGGATGACCTGCCCCGGACGAACGTCGAGGAGGCTGGCCACCTCCGAGGCATTTCGCACCGGGGTCCGGTCGATGGCAAGAATCACGTCGCCCGGTTGAAGCCCGGTTGCCCGGCTGACCTGGGGGGAGAGGCGGAAGATCAGGGCGCCCTGGTCGCTCCGGATGGAACGCTCCGCCTGGATGGCGGGGGTCACGTTGATCAGCTGGAGGTCCTGCAGCACGGTGATCTTCTCGGCCGTCACTGTCGGAAGGTCACCGGTGACGATCCGGCGCGAGGTGCTCCCGCTGCCGCTCCGCACCGCGACCTGAACGGCGTCGCCCACATGCAGGTCGAGCTTTACCGCCTCCCAGTCCAGGTAGTTTCGAAGCCGGCGTCCATTCGCCTCGATGAGCACGTCACCCTTGCGAACGCCGGCTCGGCCCGCCGGGCCATCCGGCGTGACGCTCGAGACCACGACACCACCCTGACTCTTCCATTCGCGCATCGCCCTGGCACCCTGGACCTCGAGGCCGACCCAGGCGCGCCGCACGGATCTGCTCTTGATGATCTCGTCGGCCACCCGGACGGCGCGCTCGATGGGGATGGCGAACCCCAGGCCAACCGAGCCGCCGCTGCTGCTGAAGATTGAAGAGTTGACCCCGACGACCTCACCCAGCGCGTTGGTGAGCGGTCCTCCCGAATTGCCGGGATTGATGGCGGCGTCGGTCTGGATCATGTCGAGGTAGAGACCGGTCTGGTCCCCGCCGGGCAGGATGTTGCGTCCGGTGGCGCTCACCACCCCAACCGAGACCGAAGGCTCGGAGTTGCCCAGCAGGTAGCCGTAGGGATTTCCCAGCGCCACGACCCATTCACCGATCATCAGGTCGGTACTGCGGCCCAGTGCCACCGTGGGCAGGTTCTCGCGCGCGACCTTCAGCACAGCAATGTCGGTCAGCGGATCCTCTCCCACCACGGTGGCCGGGAGGTCACTGCCGTCCGGAAGCGTCACCACAACGCGGTCGGCGTTGGACACGACGTGCTGGTTGGTGACGATGATCCCACTGGGCCGGATGATGAATCCGGTTCCGCTGCCCTGCACCATGCGGGCACCTTCCGGCACAAAGAAGAAGTCGAAGGGAGAGCGGCGCTCGGTCTGTTGCCGCGAGGTGACATTGATCGAGACGACTGCCGGTCCGATCCGGTCTGCCGCCGCCACTAGCGCCGTGCGACGTGACGAGTTGGTGGCATTCTGCGCTTCAGCCACGCGAGCCGAGGTCTGGGCGCCAGCCGTATCGAGACGCATCCGGGGAATTTCTTCGGCCCGGCACCCCGCTGCTGCGAGGCTGATGATGAGAGCGGAGAGGCTACGCCAGGTGTAGCGCGGCATGTCGCTCTCCTGCGGGGTCGGCGAAGAGCTCGGGCGGATACACAACCGCCGCGAAGTAGAGGCCCTGGGGTGGTGCGGGAGGACTGGTCTCGGCGTTGTCATCGCGACGGAGCAACATCGCCATGTCTTCGAGCGGCCGGCGCCCGAGGCCGATGTCTACCATGGTGCCAACCAGCATCCGCACCATGCGCTGGAGGAACCGGTCCGCCTCGATCTGGAGGCTTACGCCACGGCCGTCGGTCCGCCGGCTCCATTCCGCCATGGATTATCCGGCAGCGATAGTGCGGTTTGTCGGTCTTGGCGGCGAAGGCGCGGAAATCGTGCTCGCCGCGTATCACCTGGGTTGCCGCGCTGAGCAGCTCGAGATCGAGCGGTTTACCCAGCGCCCACTCGAACTGCCGGCGAAAAGGCGAGTCCGACGCCTCATCGAGGCCGATGCGGTACTCATAGCGCCTGGAAAGCGCCGACTTGCGGGCATGGAAGCCGGGCTGCATCGCGTGAACCGACTCCACCCAGCAATCACTCGGCAGCAGGGCGTTTAGTGCGCGCCGAACCCCGGAATTGGTCCAGTTGGCTGGTGCGCTGAAGCTGACGCCCTGGCCTATGGAGTGCACCCCGGCGTCGGTCCGCCCGGCCGCGTGCGCCACAGTCCGGCGCTCAAAGAGACGTTCAAGGACGCGCTCAAACTCGATCTGAACCGAGCGCCCGGCGGGTTGGCGTTGCCACCCGACAAAGCCGGTGCCGTCGTATTGTAGTGTGGCGAGGAAGGTCCGGCTCATCGGCCCGGAATCTAGCGGTTTTGGAGACCTCGGGCAAGCCACGCAAATGCTTGTCACGATTGACAAAAGCGGCTCTTGCCGGGTACAATTTTTTTCCCCCGCGCCACTACCGTTTTCCTGGTTTTGGTACCAGTGACTCTCGACGCCCCACTGCGTTCCGCCATCCAGCAGCTCGCCCAGGGCGCATCGCTCGACCGGGAGGCTACCGCGGCGGCGTTCGGTGTGGTCATGCGGGGAGAAGCCAGCGCCGTCCAGACGGCTGCCCTGCTGATGGGGTTACGGGCGAAGGGAGAGACGGCCGACGAAGTGGCCGGGGCGGTGCTGGCGCTCCGATGCGCCATGGTCACACTGGAGACGGATGACCCCGACCGTCTGGTTGACACCTGCGGAACCGGCGGTGGGCGGGTTGGCACGCTCAACATATCCACCGCGGCTGCGTTCGTCGTGGCCGGCGCCGGGGTTCCAGTGGCCAAGCATGGCAACCGGAGCTACACCTCGCGATCCGGTTCGGCCGACGTATTGGAAGCGCTTGGTATCGACATCAATCTCTCGCCGACGGCAGCCGGGGAGCTGCTGCGATCGATCGGCCTCACATTCTTGTTCGCACCCACCTACCACCCGGCCATGCGGCACGTGGGCCCGGTGCGCAAGGAGCTGGGGGTTCCCACGATCATGAACCTTCTCGGGCCGCTGGCGAATCCCGCCGGAGTGATCCGCCAGGTCGTGGGAGTGGCGGACGGGACTCGAGCGAAGCTCATGGCCGAGGCACTGGCGGCACTTGGGGCCCGGCATGCGCTCGTGCTCCACGCCGCAGTCGGCATGGACGAGATCAGTCCGTCGGGACCGACGCTGGTATGGGAGGTGAAGGATGGAGCAGTGGATATGTGGGAGCTCGACCCGGCCACCTACGGTCTGGAATGTGGCGACCTGGAGAGTCTGGCGGGCGGCGCGCCGGCCGAGAATGCGTCCCGCATCGAGCGGCTCTTCTCCGGCGATGCGGACAAGGTGGTACGTTGTGCCGTGCTGCTGAATGCAGCCGCGGCGCTCTATGTGTCGGGCAACGGCTGGTCGCTGGAGGAGGCGGTAAGGCGGGGCCAAGAGTCCCTGGCGAACGGGACCGCGGCCCGGGTACTGGCGCGGTTCCGGAAGGCGGCCCCACGGTAGCCCCGCAACGCGCTGCGGGACCACAATCAATATTTTCGGATGACGCCGACCACCACCCCCTGGATCAGGACGTCGCGCTCCTGAAACCGCATCGGCTGCATGGTGGCGTTGGCGGGCTGGAGCCGGATCCAGCCACCAGCCTCGCGGTAGAACTTCTTGACGGTTGCCTCGTTGCCATTGACCAGAGCGATCACCATCTCACCATTTTCGGCGGTCTGCTTGCCGTGGACCACAACGATGTCTCCGTCCACGATGTGCTCGTCAATCATCGAGGTGCCCTGCACCTTCAGGGCGTAATTGGGGCCGCGCCGGGGAAGCATCTGGTCGGGCACCGCGATGGTCTCTTGATGCATGAGGGATTCGATCGGGGTGCCTGCCGCTACCTTGCCCAGGAGCGGGATCTCGCTGGCCGCGGACGTGCCACGGGGCGGAAGGACCTCGATCGAGCGGCTCTCGTTATAGGAGCGGCGGATATAGCCCTTGCGCTCGAGGTTGGTGAGGTGCTCGTGCACCGTGGCCAGTGACTGAAAACCGAAGTGCTCAGCGATTTCCTCGAAGCTCGGTGCGTAGCCTTGCCCGTGAATATGGCCCTGCAGGTACGTGAGTATCTCGCTCTGGCGCTTGGTCAGGGGCATCAGGATCTCCTCGTGTGGCTGCGTACGTGACCGAATAGAGCCCGAATAAGAGTACCCGAATACCGGCCGAAGGACAAGATGCACGTCAGTCTCGAGCAAATCCTGCGGTCCACCCGCGGGAGCCTGGACACCCTGCACGCCCGCCGTGCGGCCCTGGAGCGGGACGTCGCCGCGACCCGGGTTCCGCCCTCGTTCCGGGCTGCCCTGCGGAAAGGGACCGTAGCGGTCATTGCCGAGGTGAAGCGCCGCTCGCCGTCCGCCGGAGCCATTCGAGAGGATCTGGACCCCGCGGAGCGAGCCGCCTTGTATGCGGAGCACGGCGCGGCGGCCATCTCGGTGTTGACTGATGGACCCTATTTTGGCGGCTCGATCCAGGACCTCCGTGCCGCCGCTCAGCGCTCTCCGGTTCCGGTGCTGCGCAAGGATTTCATCCTGGACGAGGTGCAGATACTGGAGGCTAGGGCCGCGGGCGCCGCTGCCGTTCTTCTCATCGTCCGGGCTCTTGGCTCCCGGCTCGAGCCACTGCTGCGCTACGCAGCCGATTTGCGCCTGGACGCCCTGGTCGAGGTACACACCGCCGAGGAGCTCGACCGGGCGCTGGAGGCTGGAGCGGCGATCCTAGGCGTGAACAGCCGCGATCTCGATACCTTCGAAATCGATGTGGAGACCGCCTGGAAAATCGTCGCTCGCGTTCCCGCCGACTGCATCGCGGTGGCGGAGAGTGGGATGGCGGGACCAGGAGATGTCCAGCGGGCTGCCGCTGCCGGAGCTGACGCGGTCCTGATCGGAACAGCGCTTTCCGCGGCAGTCTCGCCTGGCGGACTCCTCCAAGACCTCACGCGAGTGGTCAGACGTGGTCGCTAAGATCAAATTCTGCGGCATCATGCAGCCTGGGGACGCCACGGTCGCCGCTGAAGCCGGCGCGGCGTATCTCGGCGTTGTTTTTGCTGGAGGTCAGAGGGCTGTCACGGTACTCGGAGCAAGGGAAGTCGTAAGAGCCGCCTCGGGGGTTCCCGTCGTAGGGGTTTTTGCCGCTCAATCGCCCGATGAGATCCTCCGGATAGGTGAGAAGGCGGACCTGGCCGGTGCCCAGCTACACGGTCCCTACTCCCCGGCCGATGCCGCCCGGCTCAGGGCTCACGGCCTCGAAGTCTGGCGCGTAGTGCGTATCGCGGGCCCGTCCGACCTGGATCTGCTCGGCGAGGCGGTTCTCGACGCCGATACCGTGCTGGTGGAGCCTCGGGTACCGCACGCCCTGGGAGGTGCGGGTGTTTCGCTAGACTTGGAGCTCGGCCGTCAGGCGCGGAGCCGGCTCGTAGGTCCGATGGCTCTCGCCGGGGGGCTCACTCCAGACAACGTAGGACAGGCGCTGGTCCAGGTTCGTCCCGAAATAGTCGACGTGAGCTCCGGCGTTGAAGCGCCGGCCTGGTATCAAGGACCCCAATACAATCGCACGATTCGTGGAGGCGGTGTTTGCCCACAGTACAGTCACCTGAGCAGGGTTTGACAGGCCGGTTTGGTCCGTACGGAGGGCGATATGTGCCCGAGACCCTGGTGGCGGCGCTCGACGACCTGACCTCCCTGTACGACGCTGCCCGGCAGGATCCTGCCTTCTGGGCTGAGCTCGAGCACCTGCTGTCGGAGTTTGTGGGCCGGCCGTCGCCCCTTTCCGAGGCCCCCCGCTTCGGTGAGGCCGTGGGCGCGCGGGTGGTGCTCAAGCGGGAAGATCTGAACCACACTGGCGCCCACAAGATCAACAACACCCTAGGGCAGGCGCTTCTGGCCCTGAAAATGGGAAAGCGCAGGATCATCGCCGAAACCGGGGCCGGTCAGCACGGCGTCGCCACGGCCACAGTCTGCGCCCGTTTCGGGCTCGAGTGCGTGGTATACATGGGCGCGGAGGATGTCCGGCGGCAACGGCTGAACGTGTATCGCATGGAGCTCTTGGGCGCCACCGTGGTTCCGGTCGAGTCCGGAACCCGAACTCTCAAGGATGCCACCAACGAAGCCCTGCGGGACTGGGTGACGAACGTACCGACCACTCACTACATCATCGGCTCGGTAGTCGGTCCCGATCCTTTTCCTCGCATGGTCCGCGACTTCCAGGCTGTGATCGGACGCGAAGCACGGTCTCAGATGCTGGATCGCTACAACAGCCTTCCTCACACCGTGGTGGCCTGCGTCGGTGGCGGGTCGAATGCCATCGGGATATTCAGCGCATTCCTGAACGACGCCGGGGTCCGGCTGGTAGGAGTCGAGGCAGCCGGGAAGGGGCTCGATACTGGTCATCACAGCGCCACGCTCAGTGCCGGTACGCCCGGCGTGCTCCATGGCAGCCTGAGCTATCTGCTCCAGGACGCCGACGGCCAGGTCTCTCCGGCCCACTCGATCTCAGCGGGGCTGGACTACCCGGGTGTGGGGCCGGAGCACAGCTATCTGCGAGACACCGGTCGGGTGACCTACGAAACGGCTACCGACGCCGAGGCGCTCGACGCCTTCCAGGCGCTCTGCCGCCTCGAAGGCATCATTCCCGCACTGGAGACCGCCCACGCGCTTGCCTGGGTTCAGCGCTCCGCTGGGCAGTGGACCCGCAATCAGACGGTCCTCGTGTGCCTCAGCGGAAGAGGTGACAAGGACGTCGCGCACGTGGCCGATCTCCTCGGAGGCCGGGTTTGACGACCGAGCAGACGTCGACCCAACTGCTTCCGGCCTCCCAGGTTTCGGAGCTGATTCAAGCCATAGTCAAGGCGCTCCGTGCCTTCCAGATGTACCTGCCGAACAATCCGATTTACCAGCGTGCCATCCAGAATGTGCGGAATGCCCTTGGCCCCATCTGGGCGGTCACCGACGAGCTGGTCCTCCACGTCGCGGAGACCGACCTGACTTGGGAGGAGCAGTCGGTCTATCACCAGATCAATAAGAGCGAGAGTGTCGCCTGGAGCCTGTTCAAGGACGGTATGCGTGAGCTGACCATCCACAAGGGTGCCGAGGCGGAGGAGCTACCGCGGTTGCTCGCGACGATCAATCAGGCGCGCTTTCTTCCGGCAGATGCGGGCGACGATCTGCTCACTCTGCTCTGGGCTCTGGAGTTCGAGCACATCAAGTATCGCTTTATCGACTTCTTCGCCGAGGGCGGCGGAGAGCTGCCGGGGCCTTCCGGGCCGGCTGGGGGATCGACCAGTGCGGAGGAACGCCGGGCACAGGTTGCGGAGGAGGCTCCGGCACGTCTGAAAGGGGTCATCGACCTCGACGATGTCGATTCCACGCTCTACTTCCTGGACGAAGAGGAGATTCGCTATCTGGCTCGGGAGGTGGAGGAGGAATACAAGCGAGATTTTCGGGGCGGCGCCCTCAACGTGCTATTCGATTTGGTGGAGACCCAAACGGAGGGCGGCGTACGCGACGAGGTGCTCGGGGTGCTCGAGCAGCTCTTCCCCAATCTGCTCACCAGCCGGGATTTCCGAAGCGCGGCCGCCGTCCTCCGTGAATCCAAGCTCCTGAAGGAGCGAGCGACCAACCTCCGCCTGGAGCAGACCCAACGGCTCGACGGGTTCGTGGCCCGGCTGAGCGAGCTGGCGATAGTCGGGCAGGTCCTCCAGTCCCTCGATGAGGCGAGCGGGCTGGGCCTCGACAACGATGCCGCTGGATTGCTGCGCGAGCTCCGGGCCACGGCCCTGGAGCCGCTGGTCAGTTGGCTTCCGAATCTTTCGTCGGCCCCGCTGCGGAAGATGCTGGAGGACGTAGTCGATAAGCTGGCCAGCAGCAACATCGCTGAGGTGCAACGGCTGCTTCGCCAGCCCGACTCGCCGGCCCTCCCGGGCATTGTGGCGCTCTGTGGGAGACTGCAGCTGCATCATGCTGTGCCGGGCTTTACCGAGGTGATTTCGCACCCGGACGCGGCCGTGCGGCTCGCCGCGGTCCAGACGCTCAGCCAGCTGGGAACTCCAGGCGCACTAACCTTGCTGGATCGGGCCATCGACGATTCGGATCGCTTGGTCCGGCTCGCGGCCGTCCGAGGAGCTGGCGCGCGGGGCTACAAGGGAGCGCTCCGCCGGATCGAGGCCGTGGTGCTCGGGAAGATCGCCAAAAGGGATCGACCTGACCGAGAGGATGGCCTTTTTCGAGGCCTACGGAGCCATAGCGGGCGCCGCCGGTCTGAAGGCACTCAGCACGATTCTGTTCCAACGCGGCTTGCTCAGGATGAAGGAGCCGCCGGAAACCCGCGCCTGCGCGGCCATGGCCCTGGGCCGAATCAAGACTACCGAGGCTCGTGACCTGCTCCAGCGAGCCGCCGAGGACAAGGAGCTCGTCGTACGTAATGCGGTGAACCGCGCCCTGCGGGAGGTGCCGTCGTGACCAACCCCGCCGAAGCCGCCGGAGGACGTTCCGCACCCGAGGGCCAGCTGCGCCAGGGTGGACGGTCGTTGTTGCTTGCGCTGTACACCGCTCTCCGTAGTCTCAAGCTCTATCCGCTCGAGAACGCTACAGTGCAGAAGGCACTCGACGATCTGGACGCCTCCTCACGGGCGCTGCTCAAGACCGAGAGTCGAGCTGGAGATCCGGATTGCGGGCGACTTCCTCTTCGTCAACGCCACCCGATTACGGGTCGAGCTCGACAACTACGCCTCGTTCAGCCACATCCTGGCGATGCTGCGGGCCTTCGAGATTGGCGTCCTGCACGTCCGGTCCGGGATGGACCGGCGAGAGTGGCAGATCTTCCTCAGCCTCCTGCTCAGCATCAGCCAACAGGAAGCGACAGACGAGCGTCTCGAGGAGCTTCGGGAGCGGCTCGACGCGGCGAAGGTGGCCCACCTCGAGGTAGAACGGGCCCAGCCGGAAGGCGGAAACTCGGAGGAGTCCCGGCACCAGGCTAAACGGGTCTATGCCGAGGGAGTGGCTGTTACCAGAGACATGGTGACCGGCATTCGCCTCGGCCGGGGCCCGCGGCTCAAGCGGGTAAAGCGGGCCGTCCAGCAGGTGGTGGACCAGGTGCTGAACAACGAGATGTCCCTGGTGGGCATGACCACCGTGCGGGACTACGACGAATACACGTTCACCCACTCGGTGAACGTCTGCATCTTCTCCGTCGCGCTGGGGAAGAAGCTGGGGTTCTCCAAGGTCCAGCTCTACGAGCTCGGAATGACCGCCCTCTTGCACGATGTGGGCAAGGCCAGGGTCCCGGCCGAAATTCTGAACAAGACCGGCAGCCTCGACGAGCGGGAGTGGAAGCTTATCCAGCAACACCCCTGGTTGGGCGCCCTGACCCTGTTTGGCATGCGTGCGTACGAGGAGGTCCCGTACCGGTCCATCCTGGTGGCCCACGAGCACCACATGAAGATGGATCTGACCGGCTACCCCAAGACGATCCGGCCCCGTACGCTGGGCATGTTCTCCCGGATCGTCTCGGTGGCCGACGGATTCGATGCCGCCACCACCCGACGAGTGTACACCACCACGCCGATCGAGCCGGACCAGGTGCTCAAGGAGATGTGGGACAATCCGAAGCGCGGCTACGACCGGGTGGTCGTAAAGGCCTCATCAACTTGATCGGGATCTACCCGGTCGGCACCTGCGTGATTCTCGACACACTCGAGGTGGGTATCGTGGCGGCTCCCAACCCGGATGGCCAGCAGCTCAACCGTCCGCTGGTGCGCATCGCAGTAGACATCGACGGTGCCACCGTGCCCCTACCAGGGAACCAGGTGAGCCTCACGGAGAAGGACGAAAGCGGTGCTTACAAGCGGTCGATCGTGAAGGTCACCAACCCCAGCCGATTCGGGCTCACGCCTGGCGATTACTTTGTCTGAGTCCGGCCTGGCGCCGGCTTGGAGTGCGCTCAGCGTCCGCCGGACGTAAGGCTCTCATTCCCTACCTCACGGCTGGCTACCCGACGCCAAGTGCAAGCGCGGCCGCACTCCGCTCCGCCGCCGAAGTGGCCGACATCATCGAGGTCGGCGTCCCGTTCAGCGACCCGCTCGCCGATGGGCCCACTATCCAGCGCTCCACCTTCGAGGCGCTGCGCCAGGGTATGACCCTGGCCGGTGCGCTGGAGCTCATCGCCAAGGCGGAGCTCGCCCGGCCGGTTGTCGTATTCAGCTATCTGAATCCAATCCTGCAGTACGGTATTGATCGGTTTCTCCGCGACGGCGGAGGAGCTGGGCATCGCGGGTCTGCTGCTCACCGACCTTCCAGCGGGGAGCGATCCTGAAGCTGGAGTCGGCGGTGCAGCGAAGCGGGATGGACCTCATTCGCCTGGTCGCACCCACCACCGGCCCGAGCGGCTGGCGGTTGCGCTCGAGGAGGCACAGGGCTTCGTGTACCTGGTTGCCCGTCTTGGCGTCACCGGCGCCAGGGCGTCCCTCGACGCGATCTGCGCGGACTCGGTAGCGCGGGTGCGGCAGGCCACGACCCTGCCGGTGGCGGTCGGGTTCGGAATCTCCACTCCGGAGCAGGCGCGTGCGGTGGGGCGGATGGCCGATGGGGTGGTGGTGGGCAGCGCACTGGTGGAGATCCTGGGGCGGGACGGAGTGGCGAGCCGCGCGGAGCTTCCTGGACGCGCTGCGTGATGCGCTCGACGGGGGGGACGCCCGATGACGGTCAATATCCCGACAGCTCCTGCGCCGCTATACCACGGTGCTCGTGGTCGGCGGGTCCATCCTCACGGCGGCGGTGCTCGTCGTGGGATCACCGCTGGATGAACAGCCCGATCTCCACCTTGCTCCTCATGATGAGCATTTTCGCGCTTCGGTCCGTGCCGGTACGCCTGAGCAAGTACTCCTATCTGACCCAAGTCAGGAATTCCGACGCTGGTCGGCGCCGTTGCATCGGGCCCGCACCGGTGGTCGTGGCGCTCTGGGTTGGCGTGGTCGCCGCCGACGTCTTCTGGCTGCGTAAGCACCCCGCGCCGGTCTGGTCAACGCCGGCCGCGAGGTAATCGGATTCGTGGCGGCGTTCGGTCCCTACGCCGCCATCCTTGCTCTGAATGGGACCACCGAGCTCACCGTCGATTTCCTGCCGGCCGCCGCCATTCTGGTCTCGCTCTACTTCTTCCTCAGCCGGGCTCTGTTCTACTTCAGCCTTCTGATCCGAAACAAGCTCGAGAGCGCCGAGAAGATTCTGATTCTGCGCTGGGAGATCAGCTCCTACATGCTCACGCTGATCGGCGGCCGGTCGTGGTCGCGGACGCTGGCGTCCATGTCGCCAGTTGGATGGGTGGCGGTAGCGCTTGTGCTCGGCGTGGTCGGTCTGCTCGCCCGGCAGATTCTTCGATGAGGCGATCGGGGCCGAGGACCTGAACAAGGTCCACCTGATGGAGGCGGCGATCGCGAGCAACGCCACCCTCCAGGGGTCCTTTACCCAGATCGAGCGGCTGGCCTACCGACTGCTGGATTGGGGCGATTTCCGGGTCTATCGGGTCAATGGCTCGGAGGCGTCGCTGGCCTATCGCAGCTCGGTCGGCCGGCCCAACCGCGGCGATCCGCCGCCCGGACCTGGCTCCACTGCGGCGCGAAGCAGTTGAGAGTCCCGGGAGCCGGTGATCGTGCAGGGATGTCGCGAGGGAGGATCGGCTGGGCGACATCATGCCCGATGTCCGGATGCTGGTGATCCATCCGATCCGGTTCGGTGACGAGGTTCTGGGTACGCTCGAGGTGGAGCACCACAAGCGGCACGCCTACGGCTCCGAAGGACCTGCTGGCCATGAGCACGCTCGCGGGCCAGATCGCAACGGCGATTCCACATCGCCGAGCTGCGGCGCCCGCTGGTGCTCACCGTGGGCCAGATCGGCGAGCAGGTCACCTCGCTGGCGCGGGTCGCTGACTCACTCCGAGTCTCGGCGACCGCGCTGGCCGATGTGTCACTGGGCATGCGGCAGGGCGCGGTCGAGCTGGAGAAGTTCGCCACCGGTGGGCTACGGGCGACGGGGTCGCTCGCCAGCGCGTCGCAGGAAATGATGAATCAGGGCGCCCAGGCGGCGGCCGCGAGCGGCACCGCCGCCGAGGTGGCTGCCCGCAACCGGGTCGTCATCGGAGACGCGATCGATCGCCTGGTGGAGCTGAAAGGCTTTGTCGCGGTCGGTGCCGACCGGGTCGCGGCGCTTGGCGCGCTGACCCAGCGGATTACCGGCTTCATCGGCACCATCCGGGAGATCGCCGACCTCACCAACCTCATTGCGCTGAACGCGGCGATCGAAGCGGCGCGCGCCGGCCGCGAGGGTCGAGGGTTCGCGGTGGTTGCGTCGGAGGTGCGAGATCTGGCCGCCCAGAGCCTGCATGCCGCGCGGGAGGCTGGCGAGCTCCTGGGCGAGATCACCGACCCAGGTCTCCGCCGTGTCGGGCCAGATGGAGCGGGGCCGGGACGTGGTCGCCGGCGTCGAGGAGCTCAGCGCCAACGCCGCCCGGGCGCTCGACGCCATCGTCGGCACAACCGGCGAGGCCGGCGGCTTCGCCAAGGCGATCGCGGCCACGGCGGCTCAGCAGCGGGACGCGGTACGACTCGCTGACCGGACAGATCGAGCAGGTGGCGGCGAGCTCGGCCCAGAGCCGGGTCGGATACCGATACCCTGGCGCAAGCGGGCAGGCGAAGCGGCGGCAGGTCAGGCTGACCTCGAGCGGGCCATCCGGGAGCTGGGCGAGCTGGCGGCGCGACTCTCCAGCGCATCGCGAGTCACTTTGCCGTCGAAGGCTGATCGAGCCGCGCCCGCGGGAGCGGGCCTACGTCGCACTGGGCAGCAATCTCGGCGACCGCGCCCCGCACCTGCGAGCGAGCGCGGGAGGCGCTCGAGCGCTCTGCCGGAGACCGAGCTGCTGGCCGGCGTCCGCATCGAGGAGACGGCGCCGCTCGGGTGGCATGCAGCAGCCGCCCTACCTCAATCAGATGGTGCTGCTGGAGACCGGCCTGGAGCCCCGGGCGCTGCTGGAGGCGCTGCCAGGCGATCGAGCGACAGGAGGGGCGCACGCGGACCGAGCATTGGGGGGCCCGGACCCTGGACCTCGACATCGTCCGCTTCGGCGACCGGCAGGTACACGAGCAGCGACCTTATCATTCCTCATCCCGAGCTGGCCAATCGCGACTTCTGGCGTCGAGAGCTGGCGGAATTGAGTTCCCATGAACGCTGAGTCCCGTCCCCTGTCACGTCCTCGATCTTGTCGCCATGAAAGCGGCCGGGCGGCGCATCGTCATGCTGACCTGCTATGACGCCGCTTTCGCTCGGCTGCTGGAGCAGGCCGGACGTGGACGTGCTTCTGGTCGGCGACTCGCTGAACCAGGTGCTGGCGGGGCACGAGACGACGCTGAGTACCACCCTGGACCAGATGATCTATCATGCCGCCGCGGTGCGGCGCGGCTCCCGCCGGGCGCTGGTCTTCGTGGATCTGCCGTTCCTGACCTACCAGGTGTCCATCCCCGAAGCGATTCGCAATGCCGGCCGGGTCCTGCAGGAGAGCTGGAGCCCACGGGGTCAAGCTCGAAGGCGGCAAGCCCACATGGCGGAGACGGTCGGCGCGCTGGTAGAGCGCGGCATTCCGGTGGTCGGCCATCTTGGACTCACGCCCCAGTCGGTGCACGCCCTGGGCGGGTACCGGGTTCAGGGCCGGGAAGAGAAGCGCGGCCGAGCGGCTGGTGCCGACGCAAAGGCCCTGGAGAAGGCCGGGGCGTGCGCCATCGTCCTGGAGCTGGTGCCTGCCGCGGTGGCAGCGCGGATCTCCAAGGCCCTCACCATTCCAACTATCGGCATCGGCGCCGGCCCACAATGCGACGGGCAGGTGCTGGTGCTGCACGACATGCTCGGCCTCAACGAGCAGTTCGCCCCGAAGTTTCTCAAGCACTACGCCAAGCTGGGCGAGTCGGTGCGCTCCGCGGTGCGCAGCTACGCTACCGAAGTGCGTGAGGGGAAGTACCCGGGGAAGGAGCACAGCTTTGAGTGAACGGGCTATCGGTCCTATTCGCGGCCGGATTGCTTCAGGCGCTGCGCGCCCTGGCAATGACGGCACTCTATTCCATTTCCGCTTCTAGCCCAGCTCCACAGCTCGCCAGCCCACATGCTCGAGCTCACCGCAATTCCCGATCTCAAGTCGTGGAGCCGGGCCCAGCGCGCGGCCCGTCGGCGGATCGGCTTGGTCCCCACCATGGGATACCTCCACGAGGGGCACCTCGCCCTGGTGGACGAGGCGCGACGCCGGGCTGAGCCGTGGTCCTGAGCATCTTCGTCAATCCACTTCAGTTCGGTCCTGCGGAGGATCTGGCCCGCTATCCACGGGATCTCCCCCGTGACCGGGCGCTGGCTCAGCTCGCGGCGTGGACGCGCTCTTCGTGCCCGCGGTGGCCGCCATGTATCCGCCCGGATCGGGCGTGCGCCTGTCGCCGGGACCGATGGCCGAGCGGTGGGAGGGGGCCGCGCGGCCCGGCCACTTTTCCGGCGTGCTGACTGTCGTCGCCAAGCTGTTTCATCTGGTGGAGCCCGACCTGGCCTGCTTCGGTCAGAAGGACGTCCAGCAGCTCACCTTGGTCAGGCGCATGGTGCAGGATCTCGATTGGCCGGTGGAGATCGTTGCGGTGCCGACGGTGCGAGAGCCCGACGGCCTGGCCTTGAGCAGCCGAAATGCCTACCTGGGAGCCGAAGGTCGCAGACGCGCCGTCGTGCTTGAGCCGCGCGTTGCACGCGGCACACCGCGCCTGGCGTGGCGGCGAGACCCGGGCCGCGGCGCTCGAGGCAACAATGCGTCGGGAGCTGGCGCAGAGCCCACCGTGGCGGTCGAGTATATTTCGATCGCAGACCCCGAAGGTACTCGCACCGGTCGACACGGTGGATGAGCATACCGTGGTAGCGATCGCGGGCCGAATCGGGGGCACCCGCCTCATCGACAACATCAAGCTGGGAGAAGGGATCCGCTGAACGAACCGGACACAGCACCTCCGCCGCGCCTGACGCCCCCCGAGCTGCGGCCCACGTCTGCCCGAGTGGGCCGTCGTCACGCCGGAACGGCTGGAGCACATGCAGCGGGTGGCGGAGCTGGCGTCCGGCTGGGCGGAGCAGATGGGAGTGCCGCATTCGGAGCGGAATCGCTGGCTTCGTGCGGTCTGGCTGCACGACGCACTGCGCGACGCGCCACCGGAGGAGCTCGGCGAAGTGGGCCTCCACGATGCCCGGACCTCAGGAGCTCGTGGCATGGACCGGCCAGCGCCGCCCGTGCCAAGGCGGAAGGCGAGGTCGATCGGGGCGTGCTCGACGCGGTCCGGTATCACTCCCTGGGCCTCGCCGAGTGGGACATGGTAGGGCGCATCCTCTATTGCGCCGACTTTCTCGACCCGGAGCGTCGGGTTCGACCGCGAGGCCCGTGCAGTACTGGCCGAGCGTCTGCCGCACGACCCGGGCGGAGTCCTCCGGGAAGTCGCCCGTGCCCGCCTCCTCCATCACGTCAAGACCGGATGGCCTATTCTCGCTCCCACAGTCCGATTCTGGAACAGCCTCGTCGCCGCTGGTTCTGGCTCGCGCTGATCGCAGGACTCCTCCTGCTCGCAGCGGGGAGCTGGCTTCCTGCTGCGTGGCGAGCGCAAGGAGAAGGTCGTGAACCATGCGTTCGCCATCCCGCCGGTTCAAGGCAGGGTGATGATCGAAGTGCTGAACGGCACCCGGAGACAGGGTGTGGCGCGCACTGCCACTCGGATGCTGCGGGGCAGGGGCCTCGACGTGGTCTTCCTCGGGAATGCCGATTCGGCCGAGACGTTGACCCGTGTGATCGTTCGCCGGGGCGACCCGGACCGTGCGCGCTACGTCGTCGGTGTGCTCGGGACCGGGAAGATCGTCATCGAGCCCGATACCTTTCGCCGAGTGGACGTGAGCGTGATCCTGGGCGAGGATTTCCGTCCGAGGTTGGGCGTGCATCCGTAAACAGCAACCAGCGTGAGCGGGAAATGCAAACAGCGTGAGCGGGTAGGGGGGCGGCATAACCCGCGGTGTCAGGGGGCCGAAGGATCGCTCAGGTTCAGGGTGACAACTCCCGCTCACCGCTTACGTTCTTGTTTTTCCCGCTTACGTTTTTCGTTCACGCCGCAAATCCCAATCACGATATCCATCACGTTCGTCCCGGTGAGTCCCGGCTTGACGAGGGCGCCCACCGAGTCAAGCGCCGGATAGGCATCGTGCGCCGCGAGGTCGTGAGCGGGGTCCCGACCCCGCGTCTTGATTCCGGTCCACGTCCGGCCGTCCACTACGGCGCCTGCCGCGTCGGTGGGCCCGTCGCGGCCGTCGGTGCCCGCCGCCAATAGGGCCACTCCGTTCGGGGCGCCTTCGAGCGCTCGGGCTGCGGCGAGCGCTAGCTCCTGGGAGCGCCCACCCAGGCCGGTTCGGTTTTCCCCCAGGGTCACCGTGGTCTCTCCGCCCCAGATCAAGCAGGTCGGGGCCCCGCTTGGTTGCGGGATCGAGAGCCGAACGCAATTATTTAAGAGATTGGCGGCTACACTCGCTCCAGCCGTCGACGCCTCCCCGGCGAGCGGCGATTGTACCACTCGAGGAGCAAGGCCCAACTCAGCCGCACGCTTGGCCGCAGCTTCGAGGGCCAACCTGTTACTGGCAACCAGCTCGAGGGTCACCCGCGCAAAGGCCTGGTCTCCAGGCTTTGGCGTTTCCGGTGTTTTTCCCAAGGTCAGTGGATGACACCACTTGGCGGGCTGACTCCGGAATCCTGGACCAGAGAGCGGCACCTTCGAGCAGGGCGCGAATGTCGGCCGCTGAGGTAGGGTCGGGGACGCAGGGCCCCGACCCGATCGACGCGAGGTCGTCGCCGATGACGTCGGAAACGATATAGACCCGCACCCGTGCGGGGGCGAGCGCGCGCGCAAGCTTCCCTCCCCCCCAGCGAGAGAAGCGTTTGCGGATGCGGTTCATCGCGGTGATGTCGAGACCGGAGCCGAGCAACAGGGTGTAGATCGCCGTGAGCTCGGCCGGCGTGACCCCTGGCTCGGGCGCCCCGACCAGGCTCGTGGTTCCGCCCGAGAGCAGCAGCCACACCTCATCGGACGGAGCCACCTGCTTGGCTGCCGCCCCCACTGCCTCCGCCGCAGCCAGTGAGCTGGGGCCCGGCTCGGGGTGGTCGCCCTTCACCAGGTCGAGCCGGGGATCTGGACTCTGGCCCTCGCTGGGAGCGACGACGAGGCCGCCCTCAGGGTGTCGACCGCGGGAGCGGAGGACCTCCACTGCGGTGGTCGCCATGGGGAGTGCCGCCTTCCCCAGCGCCAGGATCCAGATCCGGCGCGCCGGGTCGAGCTCCACTTCCTGGAGTCGTGCCGCGAGGGCGGGGCCGGGTGCCGCCGCGTTGGTAGCGGCCCGGTAGAGGTCGACCAGCAGGTCACGGACGGATGGGCCCGGGAGACGGCTCAAGCCGGCCTCTTGTGAAAAAGTTCACAAAGTGTTAAAGATGGTGGGTGAATAAATATCCAGCATGGAAGCGGGTCTAGAGTCAACGTTCCGGTGAATGAGAGTGTTGCGTACGTCTAGAGTCTAGCGTCTCCGGTCCCGGATTCGGAATCTCGACCCTAGAACCCTAGACTCTCGACCCTAGACCCAGACCCCAAACATGAGGTCCCCCCAGATGGCCGGCCGCAACCTCCTCTTCGTTCCCGGGCCCACCAATGTGCCCGACCGCGTTCTCCGCGCCATGCACCGCGCCATGGAGGATCATCGCTCCTCGGACTTTCCGGCGCTTGCCGCACCGGTTCTCGAGAATCTGAAGAAAATCTTCAAGACCACCTCCGGTCAGACATTCATCTTCCCCTCGAGCGGCACCGGGGCTTGGGAAGCATCCCTGTCGAACACGCTCTCGCCAGGAGACAAGGTGCTGGCCTCCCGATTCGGCATGTTCAGCCATCTCTGGATCGACATGGCTCAACGCTTCGGGCTCCAGGTGGATGTGCTCGAGGCCGAGTGGGGAGAGGGTGCCCCGGTCGAGCGTTACCAGGAGGCGCTGGCGGCCGACAAGGGCCATGCCATCAAGGCCGTGCTGTTCACCCACAACGAAACGGCCACCGGGGTCACCAGCGATGTCGCCCCCATGCGCCGCGCGCTCAACGACACCAGACACCCGGCCCTCTTGATGGTGGATGGGGTAAGCTCGATCGCGAGCATCGACTTCCGGATGGACGAATGGGGCGTTGACCTGGCCGTAACCGGATCCCAGAAGGGGCTAATGCTTCCGGCTGGGCTCGGCATCGTCGCGCCAGTCAGAAGGCGCTGGCGCTGTACGATCAGGCCAAGCTCCCGCGGGTGTTCTTCGATTTCGGCGACATGCGGAAGGCGAACACCACCGGCTACTTCCCGTACACGCCGTCGCTTCCTTTGCTCTACGGCCTGCGGGAGTCCATAGCCATGCTGATGGAAGAGGGATTGGAAAACGTGTTCGCCCGCCATCACCGTCTGGCGGAGGGTACCCGACAGGCAGTGAAGGCCTGGGGCTTGGAGCTCTGCGCCCGGGCACCGAAGTGGCACTCGGACACCGTGAGCGCGATCATGGTTCCAGCCGGATTCAACGGTGCCGAGGTGATAGACGTTGCGTATCGACGCTACAACCTGGCACTCGGCGCGGGGCTCGCCCGCATGGCCGGAAAGCTGTTCCGCATCGGCCACCTCGGTGACCTGAACGAGCTCGATGCTGATGGGCGCGATTGCCGGCGCCGAAATGGCCATGCGCGATGTGGGCATCAAGGTCACCCCGGGCAGCGGCGTCGCAGCGGCGGAGGAATACTGGCGCAGCACGGCCGCCCCGTTGTCGAAGCGCGAGCTCCCCGCCGCGGGCGCCTGACGCCCAGCCGGCCCAGCGATCCGGCACCAAAGAAAGGCCACCGCCGGCGCGAGCCGATGAGCCACACCCGCTATGAGCCGGCACGGCCGCGGCTGCAGCGCAGCGAACTGGCCGTACCGGGCTCGCAGCCGACGATGTTTCGCAAGGCGCTCGAGGGAGAGGCGGACTACATCTTCCTCGATCTCGAGGACGCCGTCGCTCCGGGGGACAAGGAGCAGGCCCGGCTCAACGTGATCGCCAGTCTCGCTGAAGCATGATTGGCGAGAGCGGGGCAAGACGATCTGCGTCCGGATCAACGGCATCGATACCCACTACATGTATCGCGACGTGGTGGATGTGGTGGAGCAGGCGGGGCACCGGTTGGATACGGTGCTCATCCCGAAGGTAGGCGTGCCCGCCGACGTCTATCTGGTGGACGCGCTGCTCACCCAGATCGAGGAGGCCAAGGGTATCCCGCATCGTATCGGCATCGACGTGCTGATCGAGACGGCGCTGGGCATGGCCAACGTCGAGGCGATCGCCCAGTCGAGCCGCCGGCTCGAGGCCATGCACTTCGGCGTCGCCGACTACGCCGCGAGCTGCCGGGCGCGCACCGTCAACATCGGCGGCCTCAACCCCGACTACCCGGGAGACCAGTGGCATGCCGCCCTCTCGCGGATGGTCGTCGCCTGCCGGGCCTACGGTCTCCGCGCCATCGACGGGCCATTCGGTGATTTCAAGGATCCGGAGGGCTACAACGCCGCCGCCCGTCGTGGTGCGGCGCTCGGCATCGAGGGGAAGTGGGCGATCCATCCCTCGCAGATCGCGCTCGCCAACGACGTGTTCACCCCGCCCCCGAAGGAAGTCGAGCGGGCCCGGCGGATTCTGGATGCGCTGGAGCAGGCCGCTCGTGAGGGTCGGGGCGCCGCCCAGCTGGATGGCCGCATGATCGACGCCGCCTCGGCGCGGATGGCGCAGAATGTGGTGGATACAGATGAAGCGATTGGAAGCAAGTCGCAAGTCGCGAGTCGCCAGTCGCCAGTCGCAGGTCGGGTCCTCGCGCTGGAACTTCCACTGCCTACCTCGGCGTCTGAGACTGGACTCGTGACACTGGCGACTGGCGACTGGTGACTGGCGACTTTCTCCAACTCTGATCTCCGCTTCCGGATTGACTATGGACATCCACGAATATCAGGCCAAGGAGCTCCTCGCCGGATTCGGCGTCGCTATTCCCCGCGGCGGCGTGGCCTACAGCCCGGAGCAGGCCGTGTACCGTGCCTCCGAGATCGGTGGGGCGCGCTGGGCGGTGAAGGCTCAGATTCACTCCGGGGCCCGGGGCAAGGCCGGCGGCATAAAGCTCTGCTCCAATGAGGACGAGGTCCGGCAGGCCGCCAAGACCCTCCTCGGCAAGCGGCTGGTGACCCATCAGACGGGGCCGGAGGGACGCGTCGTGCACCGGCTCTATGTCGAGGCCGCCGTTCCGATCGAGCGAGAGCTGTACCTCGGCCTGGTGCTGGACCGGAAGACCGAGCGGATCATGATCGTGGCCCATCCCCAGGGCGGCATGGAGATCGAGGAGATCGCCCAAAGCGCGCCCGGCTCCATTCTCCGGGAATCGGTGGAGCCCGCCATCGGCATGAGCGCGTTCCAGGCCCGCGAGATCGCCTACGGTCTGGGGCTTGCCCCCGCCCAGGTGAGCCGGGCGGTGACGACGCTGCTCGGCGCCTATCGGGCCTTCCGCGACCTGGACGCGACTATGGTCGAGATCAACCCGCTGGTGGTCACCACGGACGGGCAGGTCCTGGCCCTCGACTGCAAGATGACCTTCGACGACAACGCCATGTTCCGCCGGCCCAACGTCAGCGAGCTCCGCGACTACGCCGAGGAGGATCCCCGTGAGGCGCAAGCCGCGGAGCACGGGCTCAATTACGTCGGGCTCGATGGCGATATCGGCTGCATCATCAACGGTGCCGGCCTGGCCATGGCGACCATGGACATGATCAAGCACGCCGGAGGTCAGCCGGCCAATTTCCTCGATGTGGGTGGAGGCGCGTCACCCGAGCGGGTGGCGGCGGCATTCCGTCTGGTGCTCTCGGATGCGAAAGTCGGTGCGATCCTGGTGAACATCTTCGCCGGGATCAACCGCTGCGACTGGGTGGCCCAGGGTGTGGTGCAGGCCGCGCGGGACATCCAGATGAGGGTACCCCTGGTCGTGCGCCTGGCGGGAACCAACGTCGAAGAAGGGCGGCGCATCGTGCGGGACAGCGGACTGCCGATCATCACCGCCGAAACGCTCTCCGAGGCCGCCGATCGGGTCGTCGCTGCGCTGAAGAGTCGCGCGCACAGTCCACCGCACAGGGGAACGGTGCCCCATGAGTATCCTGATCGACGAACAAACCCGGGTCATCGTCCAGGGGTTCACCGGTGAGAAGGCCACATTCCACTCTCGGGAGATGATGGCCTACGGCACCAACGTCGTCGGCGGCGTGACGCCGGGGAAGGGTGGCAGCCGCCATCTGGACCGGCCGGTCTTCAATACGGTCAGGGAGGCGGTGCGTGAGTCGGGGGCAGAGGCCAGCATCGTCTTCGTGCCGGCGGCCTTCTGCGCCGACTCGATCATGGAGGCGGCGAGCGCCGGAATCCGGCTGGTTTGCACCATCACCGACGGAATCCCGGCGCAGGATATGATGATGGTGAAGCGCTACCTCTTCCGTTTCCCCCGGGAGCGGCGAACGACGCTGATAGGCCCCAATTGCGCGGGAATCATCAGCGCCGGCAAGGCCATGCTTGGCATCATGCCGGGCCACATCTATTCGCGGGGGAACGTCGGCGTGGTCAGCCGGTCCGGTACTCTGGGTTATGAGGCCGCGGCGCAGATGAACAGCCTCGGCATCGGCCAGACTACGAGCGTCGGCATTGGCGGCGATCCGATCAACGGCAGCTCCTTCGTCGACATGCTCAAGCTGTTTGAAGAAGATCCCGAGACCGAAGCCGTCATGATGATCGGCGAGATCGGCGGACCGCAGGAAGCCGAAGCGGCGCTTTTCGTCAAGGACAACATGACCAAGCCAGTCATCGGCTACGTCGCGGGGTTGACCGCTCCCAAGGGACGCCGGATGGGTCATGCCGGCGCGATTATCTCCGCCTTCGGCGACACTGCGGCGGAGAAGGCCGAGATCATGCGCTCAGCCGGGCTGATGGTGGCTCCCAGTCCCGCCGAGCTGGGCTCCACCGTCGCCGGAGCGCTCGCCAAAAAGTCGTCGCGCAAGAGAGTCGTTGTGAAGTGAGCAAGCGCCCGACCGTAGTCGTAACCCGCCGCCTTCCCGAGCCGGTCGAGAAGGAGCTGAGCCGCGAGTTCGATGCCCGGCTCAATCGTGATGACCGCCCGCTGGGTCCTGAAGGTCTTCAGGAAGCGCTTCGGACCGCCGACGCGCTCCTGTGCACGGTGACCGATCGGCTCACCGCCGAGGTCCTCAGCGCCGAGCCCCGCCGTGCCGAGCTCCTGGCCAACTTCGGAGTCGGCTTCAACCACATCGATACTGAGGCCGCGAAGGCTCGCGGGCTCGCGGTGTCGAACACCCCCGACGTCCTCACCGAAGCCACCGCGGACATCGCCATGACGCTGCTGTTGATGGTGAGCCGTCGCACCGGGGAGGGGGAGCGGCACGTGCGGGCCGGTGCCTGGACCGGTTGGCGTCCGACCCACATGCTGGGCACGCAGGTGAGCGGGAAGGTGCTTGGCCTGGTCGGAATGGGCCGGATCGCTCGGGCGGTGGCCAGGCGGGCCCACCACGGCTTCGGGATGCGGGTGATCTTCCACGATCCGTACCCGCCCACGCCGGCCGAAGCGGCTGCGCTGGGAGCCGAGCCGAGAGCCAGCCTGGAGCAGGTGTTGGAGGAGGCGGATTTCGTGTCGCTCCACTGCCCGGCGACTCCAGAGACTCGTCACCTGATGAACCGCGAGCGCCTGAGGCGCATGCGGCCCAGCGCGTTACTGATCAACACCGCGCGGGGGGACGTGGTGGACGAGGCTGCACTGGTCGAGGCTCTGACCAATGGGACCATCGCCGGGGCCGGACTCGACGTCTACGAGAAAGAGCCCCAGGTCTCCCCGGCGCTCCTCGCCATGGAAAACGTCGTTCTCCTTCCGCACCTCGGCAGCGCCACGCAAGAGACCCGCATCGCCATGGGCATGAGGGCCCTCGAGAACTTGCGTCTCTTCTTCAGCGGCGCACCCCTTCGCGACCGCGTAGTATGACCCATACGGCTCTCGAGCCCTTCTCCGCCGACTCGCTCCCGGAGTCGGCGGATCCGGCGGCGGCAAGTGCCGCGGCCTACGCCCAGGAAGTCGTGGAGCTGTTGTCAGGACTCCTCCTCGATCTGGTGCGCGAGCGGCAGCCCGAGGTCGAGTCGGTGCTCCGGGGCGAACGCCAGCCATCCAGCCTCAGTCCGGAGCTCCTTGCCCGGACGCTACAGGTGCAGGGGATCTGGTTTCAGCTGCTCAGCATCGCGGAGCAGAATGCGGCGATGCGCCGTCGCCGGCAAGTCGAGATCGAGCGCGGCTACGATCAGCTGCGCGGCACCTTTGCTCAGGTCGTGTCCAGTGCTGCCAGCAGTGGGGTAAAGCCGCTGGAGATCCGCGAGCTGTTGGACGTTCTCCGGATTCGCCCCGTCATCACTGCCCATCCCACGGAAGCGCGGCGGGTCACCGTCCTGGAGAAACACCGGCGGATCTATCGCCGGCTGGTCGACCTCGAGTCTCCCCGCTGGACTCCCCGGGAGCGCCAGGCGTTGGTCGATGGCCTGCGCAACGAGATCGAGCTCCTCTGGACCACCGGTGAGCTCCGCCTCGCCAAGCCGACGGTCCCGCAGGAAGTGTTCTGGGGCCTGCACTTCTTCAACGAGACCCTCTTCGAGGCTGTGCCCGACCTGCTGGAGAAGCTCGAGCGGGCGCTGGCGCACGCGTATCCTGGCGAGCGGTTCAAGATTCCGCCGTTTTTCCAGTTCGGCTCGTGGGTAGGCGGCGACCGCGACGGGAATCCGTTCGTCACCAATGAGGTCACCCGGAGCACGATTCTGGAGAATCGGCTTACCGGTCTGAGGCGCTATCGGCGGCGGCTCTCGGAGCTGGTTCGCGCTCTGAGCATTACCGAGCGCGCCATGCCCGTTCCGGAGAGGTTCCGCCAGGCACTCGCTCGCGAGCTGGCGGCGACGGGAGAAGGGGAGGAGATCGCCGCCCGCAACCCAGGGGAGGTCTTTCGGCAGTATCTCGCCTGCGTGGGACGCCGGCTCGATGTCATGATCGCGGCCTCGGAGCGGGGCCAGACTACACCCGACCCGGCCGGGTATGCCTCGGCCGAAGCGCTGATCGCGGATCTGCGGCTCATCGAGGATGCTCTCGAATCCGCCGGCAGCACTTCGCTGGCGGCAACCCTGGTGCGACCGGTCCGTCGTGAGGTGGAGTCGTTCCGATTCTCCACTGTCCGGCTCGATTCACGGGAGAACACCACCAAGCTGAATGCCGCACTGGCTGACCTCTGGAAGCAAACGGCCGGACGGGCGGACGGGCGGACGGAGGACGGACCGATGCCGGAACCGGGCTCCGATGAGTGGCGGCAATGGATTGTCGCGGAGCTGGCACGACCGCTGTCTCCTGGTGCCCAGCCTCCCGTGCTGCCCCCCGACTCGGCCGAGACGCTCGGCATGTTTCAGCTGATTGGCCAGCTGCGTGAGGAGATTGATCGCGAGTCCTTCGGCGCCTTCGTGCTCAGCATGACCCGAACCGTGGCCGACGTGCTCGGGGCCTATCTCCTCGCCAAGATGGCCGGACTCTTCGGCGACACGGCGGGGGTCGAGAGCTCGACCCTGCCGATCGTGCCGCTCTTCGAGACGATCGAGGACCTGCAGCGGGCGCCCGCGATCATGAAGGAGCTGCTCGCCGTGCCCCTGGTGCGCCGGAGTGTGCGGGCACAAGGCGGGGTGCAGGAGGTGATGATCGGCTACTCCGATTCCAACAAGGACGGTGGATTTCTCACCTCGAACTGGGAGCTCAGCAAGGCCCAGATCAAGCTCACCCGGCTGGGCCGGGAGAGCGGAGTGCCGATCGCGTTCTTTCATGGGCGGGGAGGATCGGTGAGCCGGGGAGGCGCCCCCACCGGCCGGGCCATCGCGGCCCAGCCCGCGGGGTCGATCGAGGGCAGGATGCGGATCACCGAGCAGGGTGAGGTCGTGTCGTTCAAGTACGCCAACCGCGGCACCGCGCAGTATCAGATCGAGTTGCTGGCGGCCAGCGTGGTAGAGCATTCCCTCAAATCGGAGCGGGAGCAGGCGCTGCGGCCCACCGCGGAGTTCGACGAAGTGATGGAGGCCCTTTCCGGCGCGGCGCAGGCGTCGTACCGCGGTCTGGTCGATCACCCGGACCTATTTGCCTACTATCAGGCGGCCAGTCCTCTGGAGGAGATCTCGCTGCTCAACATGGGGTCCCGGCCCGCTCGTCGCTTCGGCGCCCGCTCGCTCAGCGATCTGCGCGCAATCCCCTGGGTGTTCGCCTGGTCGCAGAATCGCCATTTCGTTCCCGGGTGGTATGGCGTCGGCAGTGGAATCCTCACCTTCCTCCAGGTGCGGGGTCAACGTGGATCGGCCATGCTGGATCGGATGTTCATCGAGTCGCGCCTGTTCCGGCTGATCGTGGACGAGGTCGAGAAGACCCTGTCCTATGTCGATCTTGGAATAGCGCGGGAGTACGCGGACCTGGTGCCCGACCCAGGCGTGCGGTCGAACATCCTGAGCCTGGTCGAAGAGGAGTATCATCGCACCGTTGAAGCAGTGCTGCGGATCAGCGGCGGCAAGGAGCTGGCCGAGCGCTATCCCCGGTTCCGCCGGCGGCTGGCTCGCCGTCTGCCGACCATCAATCAGGTGAGCCGGCAGCAGATCGAGCTGTTGCGTCGATTCCGTGAATCCGGTGGGGACAAGACCCAGGAAGAGCAGCTCTCGGCGCTGCTGCTGTCCATTAACTGCATTGCCGCTGGGTTTGGGGCGACCGGATAGAAAGACAGCGTGAGCGGGGAAGAAAAAGCGTGAGCGGTAAGCGGGTGAGTACGCCGGTGCACCAGGACGATCCAGCACACAGTGTCATCCCGAGCGCAGCGAGGAATCGGCCGGGCTGACGCTGTCACCACGATCTCGAACAGAGTCACGATAGGCGATCCCTCGCTCCGCTCGGGATGACGCGGCGTGCTTACCGCCTCTCCCGCTTACCGCTCACGCCGTTTTTCCCCCGCTCACGCTTGTTTCCCCCTCCTTTTCTTCTCGACTTCTACGCTGAAGCTGCCCGCACGCCGCCTTGATGTCGAGCCCCCGGCTCCGGCGCACGACCGCTTCCACTCGCTGATTGCGCAGTCGCTCGCTGAAGGCGCGGATGCGGGCCACCGTGGTTGGTGTCAAATCCGGCGCCCCGCCGGGATGGAGCGGCAGGATATTCACCAGCGCGCCGAGCCTGCGGGCGAGCTTGCCCAGGTGAGCGGCATCGGCGTCGCTGTCGTTTACCCCTGCGATCATCACGTACTCGAACGTCACCCGTTTCCGGAACGCCTCCGCCGCCTTCAGGACCGATTCGAGGTCGTACTTTTTCTCGATCGGCATCATCGTCAGCCGCTGGGCCGACGTGGGTGCGTGGAGGGAAATCGCCAGACGGAACTGCTCCGGACGTTTGGCGAAAGCCTCCATCCCGGGCAGGATACCGACGGTGGACACGGTGATGTGCCGGGCGCCGATGCCGAAGCCGTCCGGGTGGTTGAGGATGCTAAGGCTGGCGTCCACCGCCGGCCAGTTGAGCAGCGGCTCGCCCATGCCCATGAAGACGATATTGGTCGGTTTCTCGTCGGGATTCCTAAGCAGGATCTCACGCACCTGTCCCGCGATCTCGAACGGAGTCAGGTTGCGCCGGAACCCCATGCGGCCGGTGGCGCAGAAGGAGCACTTGAGCGCACACCCGGCCTGCGATGAGATGCACAACGTTCGCCGGCTGCCGGACGGAATGAGGACCGACTCGATGGCCTCCCCGTCCTCGAGGCGCCAGAGATACTTTCGGGTCCCGTCGGCCGACTGCTGGATGGTGTCAGGTGCCAGGCGTGGCAGTGGAAAGGTCTGGTCCAGCTCGGCGCGAAGTGCGGCTGGAAGATCGGTGGCTCGTTCCCAACTCTCCAGCGGCGCCTGCCACAGACGACGATGTATCTGGCCTGCCCGGTATGAAGAGATGCCGCGCTGGGCCACCCACTCAACGAGCGTTTCCCGCGCGTCCTCGGGGGTGATGTCGAGCAGGTTGCGGGCGGTATGGGCGACGGGAAGTGAGCTGGTCATGATGAAAAAATACCACCCTGGGAGCCGGCCTGTGTCGGGGACGATGCACAGGTTTCACCCCAGAGGCACAGAGGAAACAGAGGGATCGGACGAATAAGCTAACGTCAAATATACTAATGCATTGCCTCACTCCATCACGCGGTATAGGTTTGAGTCGATGCTATCCCATCCGAAGCCGTGCTGCTGACCGAGCTGCTCACGCCGGCCCAGGTGGTTATGCCTGTGGTGGCTCGGGATAAGAGCGGAGTCATTGCCGAGCTTACTCGTCATCTGGCAAATCGTTGGGGATGCGACTACGCAGAGGTGCTCGGAGCGGTTCAGGAGCGGGAGGCGGGTGGGAGTACCGGGATCGGCTTCGGGGTCGCCATTCCTCACGCTCGCGCTGCCGGGGTTCCCGAGTTGAGTCTCGTCTGCGGTGTAAGCCCATCCCCGGTGCCTTTCGACTCGATCGACGGTGAGCCCGTGCGGCTCTTCTTTCTGATCGTCGGCCCCCAAGCTTCCGCCGGACAGCATGTGAAGGTCCTCGGACGAATCGCCAAGCTGGTGCGGCACGAGCACATTCGCCAGCGGCTGTTCGAGGCGGCAACGCCCAACGATTTTTACAACGTTCTGCTCGACGCCGAGGCGCGTTGAGCCCGGTCGGTCTCTATGGCAAGGCTTCCGCAGCATGAGCGCCACCGCATTCCGAACGCACCGAAGTGGCGCACTGACCCGCGCCGAGATAGGGCAACGAGTACGTCTCGGCGGCTGGGTCCATCGGCGGCGAGACCTCGGCGGACTGGTCTTCATCGACCTCCGAGACCGGGCTGGGCTGGTGCAGCTCTCATGTAATCCTGCCTGGACGCCTCCGGAGGTGATGGAGCGTGCAGCCGGTCTCGGAGCGGAGACCGTTGTCCTCGTCAGTGGCAGCGTCGAGTTGCGCCCGGAACCGGCACGCGATCCGAACCTCTCCTCCCGCGAGGTGGAGGTGCATGTGACTGGCCTGGAAGTTGTGGGCCCGGCCCAGACCCCGGCCATTCCGGTAGCCCGCAAGGAAAAAGAGGACCTTCCCGCGGAAGAGCTCCGGCTCAAGCACCGTGTCTTGGATCTGCGCCGGCCGGAGCTTCAGGCCAACATGCAGCTACGCCACCGTCTCCTGCAGCGCGCCCGGCAGACCCTTACCGGACTCGAGTTCCTCGAGATCGAGACTCCGATCCTCACCAAGCCCACGCCCGAGGGTGCAAGAGACTATCTGGTGCCCAGCAGGCTGCATCCCCAGGAGTTCTACGCGCTGCCGCAGTCCCCGCAGATTTACAAGCAGCTGCTCATGGTGGCCGGGTACGACCGCTACTTCCAGATTGCGCGATGCTTTCGGGACGAAGACCTACGGGCGGATCGGCAACCGGAGTTTACCCAGATCGATCTCGAGGCATCGTTCGTTTCCGCGGAGGACGTGCAGAACGTGGTGGAGCAGGTGTTGGTTGAGCTGTGGCGCGAGGCCGGCGTCCAGGTGGCACGCCCCTTTCCGCGTCTGGCTTACGGTGATGCGCTGGAGCGGTACGGAAGCGACAAGCCCGACCTGCGCTACGGCTTGGAGATTCGCGACCTCTCTCCGCTCGTGGGACTAGATGCGGCGTCGTTCGTCACCGAGGCAAGATCGGCAGGCTCCCGGCTTCGTGGCATCGTGGTTCCCGGCGGTGCTGCTCTCAGCCGTAAGGACATCGACGGGCTCGCGGCTGAGGCCAGGGAAGCCCGCGCCGGGGGGCTGATCTGGGCCCGCCGCACCGCTGCCGGTTGGGAAGGCCAAGGCGTGAAGGCCGCTGGTCAGTCGCTACTCGACGTGCTCGGCGGCACCGAGGGCGATCTGCTGCTCGCCCTGGTCGGCCCCGACACCGTCACCTCTCCGGCACTGCATGCCGTGCGCACTGGGCTGACCCGGCTGCCGGGAGTAACGCCGCTGACCGATCACGCGTTCAGCTGGATCGTAGACTTTCCGCTGTTCGAGCTGGATCCCGAGACCGGAAAGCATGCTCCAGCTCACCATCCATTCACGGCGCCTCATCCGGCGGACCTGGACAAGCTGGAGCGAGATCCGGCCAGCTGCCGGGCGCTCCACTATGACGCGGTATACAACGGTAACGAGCTCGGCAGCGGATCGATCCGGATTACCGATCCGGCTGTCCAGCGCCAGATCTTCTCACTGCTCGGCATCCCCGAGGCGGACGTTCGTCGCCGCTTCGGTTTCCTGCTCGATGGTCTTGCGGCCGGGGCGCCACCGCATGGCGGGTTCGCGCTCGGCTTCGACCGCATTGTAATGCTGCTCGCCGGTGCAGCCTCGCTGCGGGACGTCATCGCGTTCCCCAAGACCACTGCTGCGCGGGCGCTCTACGAAGGCGCGCCCACGAAGGTCGATCCGGCCGATCTTCGGGCCCTTCATCTGGAGGCAATCAGTGAGAGTGAGAAGGAGGGAGTCAGAAGTAAGAAGTGAGAAGTAGGAAGGTGGAAAGGTGAAGGGGGGACGGAACACCCCTCTCACTTCTCACCTCTCACTTCGCACCCTCTTACCTCTTACTTCTCACGCTTCACCTCTTACCATTCAAACATGGCTGACGACATCCAGACCCGTATGTCCGCTGAGGGCGCCGATCCGCTGCTCTTTGCGGGGGTAAACGACAGCAACCTTCTGGAGCTCCAGCGCACCCTGGGCGTGCGGGTTTCCTTCCGGGGTGAGGCGGTAACCCTTTCCGGGTCTTCCGAGCAGGTTGAGCGCGCGGGACCGGTGGTTCAGGGGCTCATCGATCTGGCGCGCATGGGCGAGCCGGTCACACCGGACGATGTCTATCGGCTGGCTGCAGAAGGGCCCAGCAGCGAGCTTCCGCCGCAGACTTCCGACGGCAAGATCGTTCTCCCCGGATTACGCCGCGCGATCGTCCCCAAGACCCAGGGCCAGCGCGAATACCTTCAGGCCATCAGCGGGCACGACATCGTCGTCGGCATCGGGCCGGCGGGCACCGGCAAGACGTACCTCGCCGTGGCCAAAGCGGTGGAGGCGCTCGCCCGTAAGCGGGTCAAGCGGATCATTCTGGCGCGGCCCGCGGTCGAGGCCGGAGAGTCGCTGGGATTCCTGCCGGGGGACCTCCAGGCCAAGGTGGATCCCTATCTCCGGCCGCTGTACGACGCGCTGGAAGACATGATGCCGCACGACCGGGTGCAGCGTGCGCTGGAGACGCGCACCATCGAGATCGCACCGCTGGCCTACATGAGAGGCCGCACCCTGGCGGACGCATTCATCATTCTCGATGAAGCGCAGAACGCCACCGGCGCGCAAATGAAAATGTTCCTCACCCGCCTCGGGGTAAACAGCAAGACGGTGGTGACTGGTGACAAGACGCAGATCGACCTGCCTCAGCGCGAGGACTCGGGTCTGATCCAAGTTGAGCGCCTGCTTCCCGGCATCGAGGGGATCGCCTTCTGTTACCTGCACGAGTCCGACGTCGTCCGTCATCGGCTGGTGCGCGAGATCATCCGGGCGTACGCGGAGGATCAGAACGGCTGATGCCTGAGCGGCCGAGTGCACAATTCTGGGAAAGCTGGATCTGGGCCTCGCCAGGGGAACGGATCCGGTTTCACCTGGTGCGCTGGGCGCCGCTGGTGGCCGTGGCACTCCTCACCTATCTGGCTTTCCCTCCACCGATCGGGATCGGCGCCCCGGTACCCGCGGTGGGAGAGATCTCGAAGCGCGCCGTTGTGGCGCCGTTTGCATTCGACGTGCGGAAATCTCCCGAGGAGATCGCCCGGGAGGGCCAGTCCCGGGCGCTGACCGCCCAGCCGGTTTACCGCTTCAGCGCTACCGCATACGACTCCTCGCTGGCTTCAGCCCGTGGCTTCTTTGCCGAGCTGGAGCGAGCCGGCGAATCTGGCGGGTCCCGACGCCGTCGAGGCGGCCATAGGGTCGCGGGTGCGGCTCGGGCCCTGAGGAGACCCGCTACCTGGTGGACTCCACCCGTCGCCGCCAGCTCCAGGAGGTGGCCACCCACTTCCTGGCCGAGGGACTCCAACGCGGCGTCGCCGATGCGGGCGCGATGCGAAGCGAGGCGAGCCGAGACGTCTCGCTTCGAAGAGGTGAAACCGAGCGCATCGTCCCGCGGGACTCCATCCTCACGTTTGCAGACCTCATGGAGCAGGCCGAGGCGGCGGGAACCAACCTGCCCACGGCGGCCGGCCAGCGTACGCTCCGGCGCCTGGTAGGCGCATTCTATCGCCCCACCATCGTACTCGACCCGTTCGTCACCACCGCGCGACGGGAGCAGCTGCGTGGCAGCGTCGATCCGGTCAAGTATTCGGTCCGCACCGGTGAGCGCATTCTCCGGGCCGGGGAGCCCGTCACCGATGAGGCGCGCGCCAAGCTGATCTCCTTGCGGGAAGAGCATCGCCGGCGGGGTACGGGCGGCCTTGCGCCTCAGAAGTGCTGCCGGGGCGCTGCTGCTACAATGCCACCGTCCTCAGCGCGTTCTGGCTGCTCATCGTGTTTTACAGACGGGAGAGCTACGCCCAGCTACGGGAGATGGCCTTCTTTGCCGGCGCTGTTCGCCATGGTCGTCGTGCTCACCGCCGGCCTGGCCAGCTTCTTTCCCGGCCGGCCCGAGCTGGTGCCGGTTCCGTTCGCGGCCATTCTCGTGACCATGCTGTACAACGGCCGGATCGGGGTATTCGCCGCGGTCACCCTGGCGATCCTCCTCGATGGGCAGTGGGCGCTGCGGGAGAGCCATATGCTGTTCTTCGGTCTGGTGGGTGGCGTGGCTGGCGCGGTCGGCATCCGGGTAGTCCGGCGGCGGCGACATCTCTACGTGACGATCGGCGTGCTGGCCGGCGCGAGCATGCTGGCAGCGATCTGCCGTCGGCCTGAGTCAGGGATGGTCAACCCGCACCATCGTGGGTAGCGGCCTTCTCGGCGTGGTGATGGCGCTGGCCAGCGCCGCGCTGGCCATGATGGTCATGCCGGTGGCCGAGTCGGCCACCCGGATCACCACCGATCTGACCCTGCTGGAGCTCTCCGACCTGGGCCGACCGCTGCTCCGCCGGCTGGCACTGGAGGCTCCGGGCACCTGGGCCCACAGTCTGGCCATGGCGAACCTCTGTGAGTCCGCCTGCAACATCATCGGGGCAAACGGACTGCTGGCACGGGTTGGCTGCTACTACCACGACATCGGCAAGCTCGGCGAGCCCGAGCCATTTCGTGGAGAATCAGGGCGGAGGCCCCAATCCGCACGACCTGATGCGGCCGCAGGATTCGGCCAAAATCATTCAGAGCCACGTGGCAGACGGCCTGGCGCTGGCGGAGGCAGCCCATCTTCCGCAGGTTGTGAAAGCCTTTATCCCAGAACACCATGGGACCACGTACATCACCTACTTTCTGAGCCGGGCCCGGGGCAACGATCCCGATGGACGGGTCGATCCAGCCGACTACCGCTATCCGGGGCCGCGGCCGCAGTCGGCCGAGACTGCCGTGGCTATGTTGGCCGACTCGGCGGAGGCGGCAATCCGGGTTTTGCCTAACCCGACCCCTGAAGCGGTGCGCAGCGCAATCGAGCACCTGGTGCAGCAGAAGCTGGGCTCGGGGCAGCTGGACGACGCTCCGCTCACCTTGCGTGACCTCGACCGGATCAAGCGCGAGTTCGCTCGAGTGATGTCGGGCACCTACCACAAGCGCATCGGCTATCCCCGTGCCAGTGGCGGAAACGTCGCACCGGAATTCCAGTCCGCCGAGCGTGAGTGAGGTCGTGGTGAGCGGTCGCCGGCTTCCGCTGTCGCGCGCTGTGGTCCGGCGCGTGGTCGAGGCCGTTCTACGGCCGAGCGCCGCACGGGCCTGGTATCCGTCACCTTTCTCGGCCGTGACTCGATGCGGCGGCTCAACGCGGCCCACAAGGGGCACGACCGGCCTACCGACGTGCTCACCTTCGCGCTGGGCGACTCCAAGAGGCAAGTGATCGGTGACGTATACATCTGCCCCTGGGTGGCTCGGCGCGAAGCGCGGAATCGTGGCATTCCCCTCCGGGAGGAGCTGATTCGGCTGGTGGTGCACGGTACTCTGCACGCGGTGGGGCGCGAGCATCCGGATGGCCCCGACCGCACTCGCTCTGCCATGTGGCGGCGGCAGGAGCGCTACGTCGAGGCGCTCGCATGATTCCCTTCTTCCATTTCTTCATCGCGCCGCTGGTGGCCGCGGCGTTGACGCTCTGGGCCGCCTGGTTGGCGCTTGCGGCCGAGGCGGACGCCGATCTACCACGTTCCCTCAGCGGCCAGATCGGATCTTCCGCCGGGAACTGGACACTATCGCGCAACCTGCACGTGGCCCACCTGGCGCTGCTGGTGCTCGCCGGCGCCGCCGCGGGCGTCGCCGTGGCGTGGTGGGCCTGGTCTCCGGCGGCCGGACTCATGCGGCTCTTTCTCGCCGTCCTCCTGGTCTGGGTGCTAGGCGACCTGGTCCCGCGCTTGCTGGCCGCAGTGGCGCCCGAGCTTACCCTGCCCGCGCGCCGGGCGGCGGTAGCCACTCTGGTCCCTTTCCGACCGCTGCTGCGGCTTGCGGGATGGGCCGATGCTCGCGCGCGGGAGCGCGCGCCGGTGCAGACGACACGGCAGGCCGGCGCGGCCCAACGAGACATGCTGCTCGGAGTCTTTGCGCTCGCCGACACCACAGTGGCGGAGGTGATGACTCCCCGAATCGATATCATCGCGGTGGACTCCGCCTCCGAGCGTGAGGAAGTGGTCAGGACACTGCAAAGCTCGGAGCACGCGAGGCTGCTGGTCTACGACGGGCACCCTGATGAGGTGGTGGGAGTCGTATATGCCAAGGACATCCTGACGCTGGGCCCGGCGGATACCCGGCCATGGCGGACACTCATCCGGCCCGCGGCGTTCGTGCCGGAGGCCAAGACGCTCGACCGCCAGGTGCGCGACTTTCAGCGCGGTCCGAGCCATCTGGCGGTGGTGGTAGATGAGTTCGGTGGTACGGCCGGGATTGTCACGCTGGAGGACATCCTGGAGCAGATCGTCGGTGAGATCCAGGACGAGTACGACACTGACGAGGTGGCGCCGATCCAGGTGATGAGCGAGGACCAATGGCGGGTCGAGGGTGGGGTAGCCCTCACCGAGCTCGAGTCCACTCTCGGTCACAGCTTCGACCGCGACGACGTGAGCACCGTCGGCGGTCTCGGTGCTGGCGGAGTTCGGCCGGGTGCCTCGGGTGGGCGAGTCGATCGACGTCGAAGGCTTCCGCCTCGTGGTCGAGCACGTGGTCCGCCGCCGGGTCAAACGCATCGCGGTTCACCGCCAGCGGATCGAGGCAACGATCGCCTCGGAGAAGGCAAACCGATGACCTGGCTGGCGATCATGCTGGGGATCGCGCTCACCGCGTTCGGCGCTACTGCCGGCGCGGCACTCATTACCGTAAGCCGCGCGGAGCTGACCCGCGCCGTAGGGCGGCGGCTGCGCGGTGCCTCGCCCTCGCTCAGCGGGCTGGCCCAGATCGACTACTACCTGACGGCCGCATCGGCCACCACCTCACTGGGCGTCCTGTTGCTGGGGGCGTCGGTGCCCGGTCTGCTGGCCGGGTCTGGTGCCCCCCGCCTGGTCGTTGCGGTGGCGTTGCTCGCGGTGCCGCTGGTGCTGTTTGCGGCTTACCTGGTTCCGCGCTGGCTGACGCAACCGCGGGCCGAGACTGTCGCGGACCGGGTCATCCCCATCCTGCGACCCTGGTCGCGGGTGCTCGGCCTCGTTCTTCCCGCCCGGACCGCCACCCGGCCGACCGATCTCCGGTCCATCTGGCGGGAGGGCGCGGCCGTCGGAGTCGCGGACGATCAGGAGCTGATGATGGTAGGCGGAGTCATGGCCTTCAGCGCGCGACTGGTGCGTGAGGTCATGACGCCTCGCACCGACATCGTGGCCATCGAGGAGAATGCTCCGCTGGAAGAGATCCGCCTGGTGTTCGCCGGCAGCGGGTACAGCCGGATCCCGATATTCCGGGAGACTCTCGACGACATCATCGGTATGCTCCACGCCTTCGATCTCTTCAAGCTCCAGCCCGGAGATCCTCTTCCGATTCGCCCGGTGGCCGTCACGCCGGCCAGCCGGAGCTGCGGGGATCTTCTGCTCGACATGCAGCGCGAGCGACGTCACCTGGCCGTAGTGCTCGATGAATTCGGGGGCACGCTCGGCATCGCGACCCTGGAGGATCTGCTGGAGGAGCTGGTGGGCGAGATCTTCGACGAGCATGACGAGGAGGCTCGCGGCGCGCCCGGCGCCATGAGCGCCGTCTTTGAGACCGACGGCAATGTGTCGCACGAAGCAATCCAGGAGCGATTCGGAGTGCTCCTGCCGTCCGGACGCGCCACCACCATCGGGGGTCTACTGGTCGAGTGGGCCGGCCGGATTCCCAGTGCCGGCGAGCGTTTCGTGGTGCGCGGTCTTGAGTTCGATGTCATCCAGGCCTCCCCAACGCGGATCGAGCGCCTGCTGATCCGCTCCAGCCCCACCCCCGCGGTTCCACTCCTTCCCGGCACGTCATGAAGAAGCTGCTCCAGCCTTCCGGGCAGGTCATGAAGAAGCTGCTCCAGCGGATGGTCGACCTGGTGCGCAAGGGCGAGATGGCGCTCTTCGTTCGCCGGGCGCACGACATCGAGCCGGCGGACCTGGCCGAGGTGCTTTCCGCCCTGGACGAAGACGAGCGCCTGGCGGCGGTCCAGGCGCTGCCGGCCGAGCTCTCCAGCCACGCTTTGGCTGAGATGCCGGAGGAGGGCCACGCGTCCGAGACGCTGGCCGCGCTCGATCCCGGGCGGGCAGCGGAGATCGTCGGGCGAACTCGACGACGATGACGCTGCCGACATTCTGGGCGAGCTCGATCAGAGACAGCAGGAACAGATTCTCTCGGGAGTCCACGACCGGGCCGAGGTGGACCGGCTCCTGCGCTACGACGAGGAGACCGCCGGCGGGCGGATGACCACCCACATGGTGACCGTTCCCGACACGGCCACCGCGGAGCAGGCACTGGAGGAGATCCGGCGCCAGGCAGAGGAGGTGGAAGACTTCTATCAGGTGTTCGTGGTGGACAAGAATGGCAAGTTGGTCGGGGACCTGCCGTTCAAGGATCTGGTGATCAGCCGGCCGGAACGCCCGGTACGAGCCTTCATGGCCGACGCCGACATCTCCGTCACGCCGGACCTGGACCAGGAGGAAGTCGCCCGCCTGATGGCGCGCTACAACCTTCCCAGCGTGCCGGTCGTTGATGACCAGGGGCGACTCCTGGGCCGGGTGACCTTCGATGATGTCATCGACGTGGTGGAGGCCGAGACCACCGAGGACCTGCTGAAATTTGGTGGTGTCTCGGCTGACGAGGATCTGGCGGCCGGCTGGAAGACCGCGGTCCGGAGCCGGCTGCCCTGGCTCTCGCTCAATCTGCTCACCGCGTTTCTCGCCGGCGGTGTCGTCTACTTCTTCCAGCACACCATCCAGCAGACCCTGGCCCTGGCGGTCTGGATGCCCATCATCGCAGGCATGGGTGGCAACGCTGGGACCCAGGCGCTTGCCGTCACGGTTCGGCGCCTGGCCTTGGGGCTGATCCCGGTCGATGTGTTCACCCGGGTTGTGGGCAAGGAAATTCTGGTTGGCCTGACCAATGGCCTCGTAATGGGGCTCGCCGTCGGGACCGTTGCGACACTGATGGGCGAGGGAGCGCGCCTCGGCCTCGTCGTCTTCCTCGCCATGGTGGGCAACCTGATAGTCGCCGGCTTCGCCGGCGCGTTTATCCCGCTTGTCCTCGAGCGATTCGGCATCGACCCCGCGGTCGCCTCCTCGATCTTCGTCACCACGTTCACCGACGTGTGCGGTTTTCTGCTGCTGCTGGGCCTGGCCGGATCGATTCTGCTGTGACACGCTCTGTGAGTGATTGCGAGGGCGCATCGGCGGCCCGAAGCCAATCCAGCCGCCGGATCGCCACGCTGGCAGCCTGCCCTGAGCCAGCCCGAAGGGCCCGCTCGCGATGACTAGCACTACGTAGCTAACTGGAGCCCCGGTCTGCTCGTTCCGAAGCTCGTAACCACACTCAAGACCTATAACCGCGAACAGTTCGTCGCGGACCTGACCGCCGGCGTCATCGTCGGCATCGTGGCGCTGCCACTGGCCATCGCCTTCGCCATTGCCAGCGGGGTAACCCCCGACCGCGGCCTCTACACCGCGGTCATTGCCGGGTTCATCATCTCCGCGCTGGGCGGCTCACGAGTGCAGATCGGAGGCCCGACCGGCGCCTTCGTCGTGATCGTCTATGGGATCGTGCAGAAGTACGGTGTTGACGGGCTGATGGTCGCCACACTAATGGCTGGGCTCATTCTGATCGTGCTGGGACTGGCCCGGGTAGGGGGCGCGATCAAGTTCATTCCCTTTCCGGTTGTCACCGGTTTCACCAGTGCCATCGCGGTTATCCTGACGGTCCAGCAGTTGCGGGACGTGCTGGGACTTCGCTTGCAGTCTGCGCCACCCGAGGTGATCGAGCGCCTTCTGGTGTATGGCCGGAACATCGGAACGATCAACCCCTACGCGGTGGCACTCTCCGCCGGCACCCTCCTCATCATCGGACTCTGGCCCCGGGTGGGTCGCAAGATTCCCGGGCCTTTCGTCGCCCTGATCGTCATGACACTGGCGGTCCAACTGCTGGACCTCCCGGTCGAGACCATTGGCTCCCGTTTCGGCGAGATCCATTTCGGCTTCCCCCGGATCACGCTTCCCTCGACCTCGCTGCCGGAGATCCGTGAGCTCGTCGGCCCCGCGATGACCATTGCCGCACTCGGCGCCATCGAGTCGTTGCTGTCGGCGGTGGTGGCAGACGGAATGATCGGAGGGCGTCATCGCTCCAACGTGGAGCTGGTCGCGCAAGGGGTGGCGAACATTGCCTCTCCTCTGTTCGGCGGCATTCCCGCAACCGGAGCGATTGCCCGAACCGCCACCAACGTCAAGAGCGGAGGGCGGACGCCGGTAGCGGGCATCACCCACGCCGTCACCCTCCTGGTGATCACACTCTTCCTGGGGCACTGGGCTGCACTGATTCCCCTGGCGACACTCGCGGCTATCGTGCTCTGGGTGGCGTACCGAATGGCGGAATGGCGGGTCTTCAGGAACGAGCTGAGCGCGCCCAAGAGCGACGCCATAGTCATGTTGGTGACCTTCCTGCTCACCTTGATGGTGGACCTGACGGTGGGAATCGGGGTGGGGATGGTGCTGGCTTCGTTCCTCTTCATGAAACGGATGGCCGAGGTCACCAACGTGACCCTGGTTTCCCGGGAGCTGCAGGACTCGGGTCCAAGCCTGGATCATTCGGGCGCTATCTATCGCCGCAACATCCCCGCCGGCGTGGAGGTCTATGAGATCAACGGACCGTTCTTCTTCGGGGCTGCCGAGAAGTTCAAGGACACGCTGAGCGAGGTCTCGAAGAAGCCCAAGGTCCTGATCATCCGCATGCGCCACGTGCCCGCGATCGACTCCACCGCGATGCACGCGCTCCGGGACCTGGTGCGACGTACCCGCAAGGACCGGACGGTGGTGCTCTTTTCAGATGTGCACGCCGCAACCGCTGCTGGCGCTCGAGCGGTCCGGGCTGCTGGAGGAGATTGGAGAGGAGAACCTGTTCGGCGACATCGATGAGGCGCTGGAGGCGGCAAAGGAACATGTGGGCATCCCTCCGGATCCCTCGACTTCCCGACTGTCGGCCTAGATGCACCTGCAGCAGCTCCTCATCCGATATGGCCTGATTGCGGTGCTGGTCGGATCGGCCTTCGAGGGTGACTTCACGCTGCTCCTCGCGGGCGTGGTCGCCCGCTTCGGTATCTTCGCTTTTCCCCTGGCGGTGGCGGCGGGAGCGCTCGGTAGTTTTCTAGGCGATTGCGCCTGGTACAGTCTGGGGCGGTTTCGGGGACCGCGGTTCCGAGGGAGCAGGCTCTATCGCCGGGTGGGACCAACAGTCGAGCGGCTGGCGCAGCAGCTCGGGCCGTGGCAGCTGCTGGCGGCGCGCTTCGTCTACGGCACCAAGAGCGCCAGCATGGTCTTCTGGGGACTGCACGGCTTGCCGTTCCCCCGGTTCCTCCTGATCGACTCGGTGGGCTGCGTGCTGGGCTCGCTGGTGTTTACCAGCCTGGGCTATCTCCTGAGCGGCAGCGCAACGGCGCTCCTGGGTCACGTGAAGCGGGTCGAGCTGTGGCTGCTGGGCGGGGCGATCGTGGCAGTGCTGGTCGTCTTCCTCATCGACAAAACCGCGAAGCACGAGCTGCATCTGGATGAGGATGGACAGGCGGACGGGCGGACAGGCGGTAAGCGATAAGGCGGTACGGCGGCATGGTGGAAGCGATGTCATCCCGAGCCCGTTCGCCGGCGCGTCAGGGCAGGCTCCGCGAGGGACCTTCTCCGTGGGCATCAGAAATCGGTGGGGTAGGTCCCTCTGTCGCTATCGCATCCCTCGGGATGAGAGTCGCTTACCGCACCGCCGTACCGCCGTACCGCCGTACCGTCTTACCGCGATCACTCGTTGAGTATCACCACGTCGAGCTCGCCAAGGCGCTCGGGGTCGGCGAGCAGGTCGATTTCGACGATCTTCCCCCGCGTGATCGTGAAGCCGAATACGACACGCGGCTGTCCGCCTGGAGCCCACACGGCTCCCACGGCTCCATTCACCAGCGCCGGTTGTGCGGCCCGGGCACGACCCGAGAACGTCTTGGCCACCGCCGCCGCGCCGCGGACCTCGCTCGATGCGCCCGCCTGCACGGCTGCGCGGTCGGCTCGGAGCACGACGTCAGGGTCGAGCACCGCGAGGAGCGCGTCGAAGTCACCGCCGCGCGAGGCCGCGAGGAAGGCGTCGACAACTACTCGCTGGCGGGTGCGATCGGCGTCGGCAACCGTGGCTGCACCCTGCACCCGGCGGCGGGCGCGGCTCGCGAGCTGCCTTGCCGCGGCCGGAGATTTCCCCACGATGGGAGCGATCTCGGCGAAGGGCAGGTCGAACATGTCATGCAGTACGAACGCGACCCGTTCGGCGGGGGCCAACGTTTCCAGTACCACGAGCAGAGCGAGACCGATCGAGTCGGCCAATAGCGCTTCGTGCTCAGGGGTCACGATCGGGTCGGGCAGGTGCGCGCCCAGCGGCTCCTCGGGTCGCGCCTTGCGTGAGCGCAGCAGGTCCAGGCACACCCGCGCGACGACCGTCGTCAGCCATCCGCCCAGGTTCTCGACGCCGCTGGTATCGGAGCGGCTAAGGCGCAACCAGGCTTCCTGAACGGCGTCGTCCGCCTCGCTCCGGGAGCCGAGCATCCGGTAGGCCACCGCATGCAGATGGGTCCGGTTCTCTTCAAACCGCTCCGCCAGCCAGTCGCGTTGGTCCACGGTCACATCCTTTGGTGTCGTTCCGTCATAGCATTGACGGACGAAACCCGGCCGATGTGACGAGGGCCCGGATGTTCAGCATCACCACTCAAGGAGTTTTTTCATGACCGAAGGTATGAGAACAATCATCTATCCCGTCAAAGACATTGCTCGAGCAAAGGCGCTATACCGTAAGCTGTTGGCCGTAGAGCCGAATATGGATGAGGCCTACTATGTTGGCTTTAGTGTCGCAGGCCAGGACGTGGGTCTGGATCCCCAGGGCCACAGTCAAGGAATGACGGGGCCGGTCGGCTACTGGCACGTTGACGACATCAGGAAGAGTATGAAGTTACTCCTGAGCGCCGGCGCACAAGCCCAGCAAGAGATCAAGGACGTCGGCGGGGGTAAGCTGATCGCCTCTGTAAAAGATGCGGACGGTAACGTCATCGGGCTTATTCAGTCACCCTGATGGCACGAGAGATTCCAGTGATCGGGACGCACTTGGACTTCTGGCTCCAGCCGATTGGGCACATTCGATCGACGCTTCGGGCCTTGGACGAGGCGCCGCGGCAGGGTTCGGAGGGAGCGCCGGACGCGTGGCTCGAAGTGAATCCCAGCTTCGCGCGAGGACTACTGGGGATCGCGACGGGCGACGAGATCATCGTCGTCACCTGGCTGCATCGGGCGAATCGCGACGTGCTGGAGACGCACCCGCGCAACGACCCCGGTATCCCGCTCGCCGGCGTGTTCGCCACACGATCTCCGGACCGGCCGAATCCGTTGGGGCTGCATCGCGTGACCGTGCGTGAGGTGTCCGGAACCCGGCTACGGATCGGACCGATCGAGGCCATCGATGGCACGCCGGTCGTCGACGTCAAGCCGCTTCTGGTCGACTGCGCCGATGCATAGTGCGAGCGATCGGCACCGATGTCCTCGCCATGCACCACGGGCTACCGCCCGGCGTGCCGACCGCCGACAATGAGGCCGGCTGGCGGATGTCACTCGCGAAACGCGCGGCGCTGGTGGAGGGGGGCTAAAATAGGTGCGCCCGTCGGCCTTGTGGTATACGGCGGACTCGGGTGATACTTACCGACCCTGGCCGATGGTTGGCCAGGCGTCGTGAAAGATCCCAGTTAAGTCGTGAGAGATCCCAGTTAAGAGGTAGCTTTTGTCCGACCCTCGAATCGGGGCCAGTGCGTCGCTGTGCGATGCGGTGCTGCATGGTGGCAACGGCATCGGCGGTTGCCGGCGGAGTATCGGCCCAGACCCCAGCGCCACCCGGCGCCACTCAGTCCATCCGGATCAACCCCGAGAACGTCCGGCTCAACAATTACCTGCACGATCTGGCCGGTCCCGGCGCCTTCGTCGGCGTGATCGGTGGTGGACTGGTGGACCAGCTTCGGCACAAGAACGATGGCATCGGTGGCCTGGCTGGGCGGATCGGCTCGAACGCCACGCAGGCGGTGGTGCAGACGAGCGTCCGCCACGGCCTAGCCGCCCTCATGCACCGCAGCACAGACTACCAGCCCTGTGAATGTCACGGATTCGGCCCGCGAGTCGGGCACGCCTTGCTCGAGACCTTCACCGATCGCCGCGCCGACGGAAGCCGGGCGCTCTCAGTCCCTCGCATCGCCGGAGCCTACGCCGGGGGCTACAGCCGGCTCGCCTGGGAGCGCGATCGCAACGCGGGCGACGTCGCACTTGGTACCACCCTGTCCTTCGGCTTCACGGCGCTCTTCAACATCGCCCGCGAGCTGAGCGGCGTGGGGCGTTAGGCGGCGAGAAGCCAAGCGATCATCAGCGGTAGACCTAGGCCCTCTCCAGCATCTCCCAGAGCGGCCAGATAGGTCTGCTCACAACCATCAGCCGAGGGCCTTTGTCGCCACCTCTTTGAGATTGACCTGATATGAGATCAAACGCCTGATCTTGGCGTTTGCCATCTCAAATGCATCACAGAACACCGCGTCAAGGAAACCGCCGCCCTTCCACGCGACGCGAACGGTGCCTTCAGCGATGACAATGTCGTTCTCCTCGATCATCCGTGTGATCTTTACGGTTGGGCTGCCCGTGAATGCATCGTTCTCTATTTCTTTGTCGAAGCTGTCTTTTCCCGTCAGATGAAACGCGCCCGGCATCAGCCATTCAATGTCGTCAGTCAGACACGACAGAATTTGACCGTGATCGCTCTTATTAAAGCCATCGATGTACTTGTGCACGGTGTCCTTGTTCAGGCTCATGGATTGCTCTCCCGTGGTGACTCTGGATCGAGACCCGGCTCAGTTCCCCTCTGAAAATGCCACACGGCGCAAGAGCCGGCGAGTCCGTGGTGGGCGGGGGCCTGCGAGGTTAGGCGCGGGTCCGCCACGAAGCCGCCCTCTCGCCGAAAGAATCATGGGCCAGCCAGGACTTCCAGAAAAGCGACGCTTTCGACGGACCGCACCCGTGCGTGCTCCACGCGAATCGGCCCCAGCCCGGGGCTCACGGCAAGCGCAAGGCCGGACAGCGAGTCGATAGTGACAACGAGGGTATCCAGGCTGTACCAGCGCCAATCCGGGGGATCTACTCCGGCTGGCAGACATTGAGCGGGGCCCAGGACAGCTTGAAAAGTGACCGTATCGCCCACGCTGGCGGAGTTTGTGCGAGAGCTGATCGGTGCAAGATCGACGAAACAGCTGTCATCGATCACGGGCTCGGCGCCGCAACCCGAGAGTAAAATCGAGGCAGCAGCGCCGAGAGCACCGAGAATGTTCGGGTTACCCATGCTTAGCACGGCCCTCAATCGCTGTCCCAAACTGCCTCCCCATCGATTGTGATCGACACCGTGTCCCCAACGACTACTCCCCCCTTGTCCATGGTATCGTTCCACTTCACGCCGAAGTCGTGACGATTGATCTCCGTCGTCGCTACAAAGCCCGCTCGCAGCCTCGGTCCCTTGTCTACCCATTCCCCGTCCTTCTCTTCCCACCAGGGGGTTTGCCATTGACCAAGATAGATCACCCTGAGGGAGACTGGTCGGGTGACGCCCCGGATCGTGAGCTCGCCGCTGACGAGGTAATCGTGATCACCGATCAGCTCCACCTGGTCGCCTCTGTAGGTGATCTGGGGATAGTGCTCCACGTCGAGAAAGTCGGGGCTGCGCAGATGGGCGTCGCGTTGGGGCTCGCCCGTCCAAATCCCGCTCGCGTCGATCGTGGCCTCGACGGAGGACAGGCGTGGATTTTCAGGATCGAAATCCAGCGTGCCATGCACGTTCTTGAAGGCACCACGAACGTACGTCACCATCATGTGGCGCGCACAGAACTCTGCAGCGGTATGGCCTGGCTCGAATGTCCATCTCGCCATCAACGCCCTCCCGTCAGCCGCATGCACTGTTAGCCAGTGGCGCGGCCAACTTTGCCTGTATCCGCGCGCACTCGAAAATGCCGCAGGGTGAAGAAGAGAGTGACATCCCCCTCCTGATCCACAAACCCTCCGCTGGCATCCTGTATCCGCCCAGCGATGGCCAGCATCTCAAGGCCATCCGCTCGACTGCCGGGCCACTCCGGGGTGACCAGCAGTGGCAGATCGTGCACCTCCCCGAACCTGCGAACGAGCTCCAGCCCCTGCCGGGCCACGGCAGGGATGGTATCGTTGGCCCACGCCCACAGGAAGGTGCCTTCCGCTACGGAAGTGGTCCCGACCAAGCAAATGTCCGCGACGACGCGATCGGCGGCTCGTTCAAAGAACAGCTCGGCCGTGCCGAGGTCCCAGCGGTAGGGGGCACGCTGAAGCTCGAAGCGTGTGATCCAAGCTTCATTACGTGCCTGCATCGCGGTCACAGCCTGGCGACTCCACTCACCCCAATCGGTCATTCCGTCCGTCTGGTTAACGGCTTGCGCATCAGCTGCGGCGACTGGCTAGGCGGCTCGGTGGATTACGGCGCGCGTGTGCCCTCGAAGCGAAGGTGGCGCACCGAGTCGGCGCCGCTCGTGCCATACCGCGCTACGGTCGCGCCCACCAACTTGCCGTCCTGAAGCCGGTTGACGGTGCGGGTCGTAACCCGGACACCCTTGCGCAGCACGCTCTCGAACGGACCTGCCTCGGTGACGAGGCTGTCGCCGTCCACCGCGACGACCCGTACCGGAACCGGCTTCCGGTTCGGAAAGTTGAACACCCAACCCGAGGTGTCAGCAGTGGCGACCATCTCGAAGCTTACGAGCGTGCTGTCTCCGCTCTCGGTCATCGTGCGCACCGCCCACTTCCCGGCGACATCGCCGAGCGAGATCGTGGCCGGCGTCGCCGGGGCAGCCGCTGTCGTGTCGCTGGCCGGTTGCTTCTCGGATTTGGCGCAGCCGATCAAGAGAGCCGCAGAGCAGAAAGAGACGAGGTGGCGCATGACACCCTCCGTTATCGAGGAATATGGGGTGAACGTTCCATTGCAGACTGGCGGGGCGAACTTACGCTCTCGATGGGGCGCAAGCAAATGAGTGGCACTGCCTGGTGCGGCCTAACGGACCGCGCATCAGCTGCGGCGACCGCAAGAGTGGTCATGGCGAGAAGGGCCGGCCGCGGGGGTGCCGGCCCCTGCCGCTAACTACGAGTTTAGTCGGGCGCCAACATGTCCTCCAATGCGCCCAGCCGTTCGGACCAATACTGCTTCACCCGGGTTGCGGCGGCCCGATCCGGCAGCTTCCCGTGCTGGAGCGCGACCAGGCTCTTCCCGGGCCCCTTGCCCTCGAAGCCCACCACGAGCGACGTCCGGTCGGGCCAGGTGATCCGCATGGACTTTCCGCGGGTGGCGGTCCGGACCGTGAGGTCCACCCCTGGTAGCCAGCGGGCCCGTATGCGCTTGTCGTTGAAGGCGTGGTACAGTCGGGCAAGCGGCACCGCGAATGTCTTGCTCTTGTTGGCTTCGAACGAGCCGTCCCGGCGCTGCCCGACCGCGCGGAGGCCCTTGATCCGCTCGTAGCCCACGGTGACCGTCTGGGCCCACCAGCCGGGTACCTTGTACTTCTCCTGGACATACTTCGCGATCTCCCGGTGGGGCCAGGTGTGCGCCTTCGTGCGATCGAGCGCCTTGACCCAGCGCTCCCAGGTACAGCCGGTCTTTTCTTTGAGAATCGCATCGCTCCTGCCGGCGAGCTTGGCATAGTCGGGAGGGGCAGGGGAGACGGCAGCAGTAGGCTTTTGTTTGCGGAGGTGCGCCCGGGCGGTGGTGTACGCTTCGCCCGTCTTCTGCATGCGCCCGCGAACCAGGCGCTTGAAGTCTTTATTGGTAGGCATCGTGTGGTCCTCTGGGTCAGGCCACAGGCGACACGCCCCCCAGCGACGACGCCCGCGGCGTCCCAAAGGATTGAGCCAACGGATCCGGGAGTGTGCCCCCCTTTGCCTCACGAGGACCCTTGCTGGGGCAGGGCCGACGAGGTTGGGCGCGGATCGTTCCGCCCGTGCCCTATTGTGCATCATGTCGGCGGCGGAGGCAAGAGTGCTTTAGTGCCTGTAGAGCTCACTGTCCACTTCAAGACGGATCAACCAGATTGCCTTGTCGATCGGTTGCCCGTTTCCTCATGGAGGAGCTGATGCCGAGGCTATTGATCCTTCTGCTCCTCGGCACCGCCTGCGCGCGGGAGTCGCTCCCGGAGGCGCCCGCGTCGAACCAAGACGTGCCAGCCTGGGCAGGGCAGGTGATCTGGTATCAAATCTTCGTCGAGCGCTTTCGGAACGGCGACCCGTCGAACGACCCGAGCGTGCGCGACATCGAAGGGGTGACGGATGAGCGCACGCCCGACGGCTGGCGGCCGACCCCATGGTCGCAGGACTGGTATCGGCAGGAGCCCTGGGCCAGGGCGACCGGCAAGGACTTCTACGGAACCGTGCAGTCGCGCCGGTACGGTGGCGACCTGCAAGGCGTCATGGACCGGCTCGATTATCTCCAGGATCTCGGCGTAACCGCTCTCTATCTCAACCCGGTGAACGACGCGCCGTCCCTGCACAAGTACGACGCGCGGAACTACCGCCACATCGACCGCAACTTTGGCCCCGACCCGCGCGGCGACGAGGCCCGCATGGCGGCCGAAGACCCGACGGATCCAGCCACCTGGAGATGGACCGCTGCCGACAGTCTCTTCCTTGCTCTGGTGCGCGAGGTCCACCGCCGCGGCATGCGCATCATCATGGATTATTCCTGGAACCACACCGGAATCACCTTCTGGGCCTGGAAGGACGTACTCGCAAAACAGCGGGCGTCGCGGTTCGCCGACTGGTACGAGATCGAGCGCTTCGACGACTCGGCCACGCCGGACACGAATGAGTTCCGATACCGCGGCTGGGTGGGTGTGCCGTGGCTCCCGGAGTGGAAGAAGGTCGGCCGGCCGCCGGGGCAGACCCACGGCCCGATCGAGGGCAACCTCGTCCCCGGCGTCCGGGACCTCGCGTTCAATGTCACCCGGCGGTGGCTGGACCCCAACGGGGATGGCGATCCGTCGGATGGCGTGGACGGCTTCCGGTTGGACGTGGCCGAGATGGTACCGCTCGGCTTCTGGCGCGACTACCGGCGCTTCGTCCGGAGCATCAACCCCGAGGCCTACCTGGTCGGCGAGGTGTGGTGGGAGAAATGGCCGGACAGCATCTGGGACCCGGCGCCGTGGCTGCAGGGTGATGTCTTCGACGCCGTGATGAACTACAGGTGGTACATGCCCACCCGCGGATTCTTTGCTCACACTCCGCCGGTTCTCACCGCCAAGGCGTACGCCGCAGGCCTCGATTCGCTCGCCATTGGCATCGAGCCGGCGCACCTCAAGGTGATGATGAACCTGACGGCCAGCCACGACACCCCGCGCTTCAGTACCTCGGTCTACAACCCGGGCCGGTACAAGTACCATAACAACCCCCGCGAGGACCCCGGGTACCGCATCGACCGGCCCGACGAGCGCACCCGCCGGATCCAGCAGCTGATCCTCGTTCAGCAGTTCACATACATTGGGGCCCCGCACATCTGGAATGGCGACGAGGTGGGCATGTGGGGCGCGGATGATCCCGACGACCGTAAGCCGATGCTGTGGTCCGACCGGCGCTACAACGACGAGGTTGCGCATCCCTTCGGCCGGCCGCGGCACCGCGATCGGGTCGTGCCCGACACCGCGATTTTTCGGGTATACCGGGAGCTGATCGCCCTGCGGAAACAGCACCTGCCGCTTTTCGTCGACGGAACCTTGAGCTGGCTCCTGACCGACGATGAGCGCGGCCTGCTGGTGTATGACCGTGTGCTCGGTGAGCAGCGCGCCATCGTCGCCTTCAACAACTCGGACGCTCCACAGGAGATCTCAGTTGCGGCGGACGGGAGCTATCGTGTCGCTTTCCCGGCGGGCGGCACGGCGACGGTGGCCGACGGGAAGCTCAAGGCCCAGCTACCGCCGCGGGCGGCGAGAGTTTGGATTCGCGAGTGACTTCCTAACTGCAACTGCGCACCACGGAGACACGGAGAGACACGGAGGCAACACGGAGGCACCACGGAGAGAAAGGCCACTTCTGCAGGAAAATGATGACGCTTTTCCGGCCTTCCTGCGTATCATCTGGTTTTCCGGAGTGAGCGTGGGCCTCATCGAGCACCATACCAGTCAAATCAGCGAAAAGGCCATCGGGGCAGCCATCGAGGTACACCGTCAGCTGGGGCCGGGTCTTCTCGAATCCAGCTATCATGCTTGCCTGTGCCGCGAGCTAGAACTCAGAGACATTCCGTACCACAGCGAGGTTGTCTTACCTCTCGAATACAAGGGATTGCAGATCGCAAAGGGGTACGTCATTGATCTCCTCATCGAAGACTCCCTCATTGTCGAAGTCAAATCAGTGGAGAAGCTCCTCCCGGTTCATTCGGCCCAACTGATGACCTACATGCGGCTAAAGCGAGCGCCTTCTGGCCTTCTCATCAACTTCAACGTTCACACTCTTTTCCGTGGCATTAGAAGAATTTTGCGGTAGTCCTGCTCTCCGTGCTGCCTCCGTGCTTCTCCGTGTCTCCGTGGTGCGCAGTTACCGTAGCTCAGCGAGCAGTACCAGGCCCGATCCAGTCGTCAGCGACACCGCGCCGTTCCTCACTGTACCAACGACGCCCGAGTAGGCGTCCACCAGCTCGGTGCCGTCGGGGAACACGCCGAAGACTGGTATCGTCTTGGCGCCTTCTCCCTGATCCATCGCCACCAGGACGCGGTCCACGCTCCTGCCCCACTCGAGCGTGCGGCTGAAGACGTACGGCTTCGCCTGAAGAGTGCGATGCACGCCGGCACCCACGGCCGGATGGGCCCGGCGGAATCGGCCCAACTTCCGCCAATGTTCCAGGACCTTGACCGCGGTGCCGCCGCGCTCCAGATCCCCCCAGTTCATGAACGAGCGGAGATTGGCATCCCCCTCGGCGCCCTGGACCTTGAGCGGCCGGGCCAGCTCGTCCCCGTAGTAGATCTGGGCGCCGCCGGGCGCGAGGAGGAGGCGGGTCCCGGCGCCGAGTGGATCCCGCCGGTCCCGGTCGTACGGCGACCCGTCGTCGTGAGAGCTGAGGTAGTTGAGGATACTGACCCCGCGCAGCGCCCCTTGGTGGAGCGTCGCTGAGTACCGGGTGAAGAGACCGTCCAGGGATCGCGGTATCGCTCTTGAAGCCGAAGTTGATGAGGCCGTCGTAGCCGTTGGAGAAGAAATCCACGGTCCGGTCGCCGAAGTTGTAGTCCCTCCCCTGGCTCAGCTCCCAGCCATAGACCTCGCCCACCATGTAGAACGGCAAGCTGTCCCGAGCCTGGGCCGGATGGGTCTGCTTCCAGTCCGCGAACGCCAGCTCGGCTTCCCGCTTCAGCTCGGCGCTGACCGCCGGCTCGAAGTGCTTGGCGGTGTCCACCCGGTAGCCGTCGAAGCCGAGCTCGCGCACCCAGTCGGTGAGCCACTTGATGACATAGTAGCGCGGCGCGCGCGGGTAACCGGTGCGCTCGAAAGAAGGCATCGAGCTCGGCCACTTCCTGATCCCGGCGTCCCTCGCGCACGCCACTTCTCCAGCAGTGCAGGCGGTAACTCGACGGGCGCGTCGCGATCGGTGCGGATGTCCGGGAGGGTCGCCACCAGGGTGCAGTCCACCGTCGTGGCGTAGTCCCGGTAGGAGCAGTTGGGGCCGGTGCGGACCCACTCGTCGGGCCACGGCGGATCCTGTGGGGTCACCGGGCCGGTGTGGTTGATGACCGCGTCCATGAGAACGCGGATGCCGTGCCGGTGGGCCGCGTCCACCACCGCGCGAAGGTCCTCCCTGGTTCCCAGCGCCGGGTCCACGGCGGTCCAGTCGCGGGTCCAGTAGCCATGGTATCCGTAGGTCTTTCCGGTTCCCTCATCGACGCCTGCGTGGATCTGCTCCACGAAGGGTGTCATCCAGATGGCGGTCACGCCGAGGCTGTCGAAGTACCCCTCCTCGATCTTCTCGAGCACGCCGGCGAGATCGCCACCCTCGAAGTTGCGCAGCACCGCTCCGTCCTGCGCACGGCCCAGCGCCCGATCGTTGCCGGAATCGCCGTTCTGGAAGCGATCGGTGAGCAGGAAGTAGACGGTGGCGCTGTTCCAGAACGTCGACGGGCCGGTGTCTGGAACTGTTGCAGCCTCCGGGCGGATTTCGCCGGTCTCGGACTCCGGCTACAGCACCGGCCAGCGCGGCCACTAAAAACAAAAGCGCACCACGGAGACACGGAGACACACGGAGGTTGCACGGAAAGTCCACATTCAATCTGCTGGTTCTATTGGTGGTGCACCTGTGGTGTGGTGACTCGACGGTATTCGAGTTCGACTCACTGCAGCTCTCCGTGTAGTTTCCGTGTCCTCCGTGTCTCCGTGGTGAGTCAGTTGTTTTGCCACAATCAGACCGAGGTGGAGGGAACCCAGGGTGCCACGTCCCGGCCTCCGGCTCGTCCCGGTCCTCCACTCGCAGGGTGAGCGCCGCGGCGAGCAGGAGCGACGCACCGCCGATGGCGAGGGCGTAGATCGCCTCTCCGCCGAAGAAGCGCCCGACCAGGAAACCGAGGAGGGCCGCCGCGACGATCTGGGGGATCACGATGAAGAAATTGAATACGCCCATGTAGTAGCCCAGCTTCGACGGCGGCAGCGACCCGGTCAGGATCGCGTATGGCATGGCGAGGATGCTGGCCCAGGCGATCCCGACTCCCACCATGGAGCCCAGCAGGAACCGGGGGTCCTCGAGCAAGAGGATCGACAGGAGCCCCAGGGCGCCGCAGGCCAGGCAGATGGCGTGCGCGATCCTGCGGTTGGTCCGCCGGGCCAGGATCGGGATTCCGAAGGCGACCACGGCGGCGACGCCGTTGTAGGTGCCGAAGCCGACCCCCACCCAGTTGGCGCCCTCGTTGTAGAGGGCGGAGGTGGTGTCGGTGGTGCCGTAGAGATGGCTGGTCACCGCCGGTGTCGTGTAGATCCACATGGCGAAGAGCGCGAACCACGAGAAGAACTGGACCCACGCCAGCTGCTTCATGGTGTGGGGCATGTCCTGGAAGTCGTTCAGGACGGTGACGAAGCCGTTGTCGTAGCGGCCGCCCCGCTGCAGCAGCCCACTCAGGATGAGCAGCAGGCCGACCACGCCCAGCCCGGCCGAAAGGATCATCACCTGGTAGATGGCGGCCCGGGCCAGCCAGGCGCTCAGCAGCACCCCGACCGCGAGCAGGATCGAGCCCAGGCGGATCTGCCGCCTGCCGTTCAGGGTGAACTCCTCGGCCGTCCGCCGCTCCACGGCGGCGCCCTCCCGCGCCTGGTTCTCCGCGAAGGTGGCCATCTCCTCGGGCGCGTACTCCTTCGAGCGCAGCACCGTCCACAACACCGCCAGGAAGAACACCGCGGCGCCGAAGTAGAACGAGAGCCGCACCGAGTCCGGGATCATGTTCGGCGGCGCCTCGTTGCTCACCCCGAACTGATTGGTCAGGAGCCAGGGAAGGATGGAGGCCGCCACCGCGCCGGTACCGATGAGGAAGCTCTGCATCGCGAAGCCGGTGGTCCGCTGCTCCGAGGGGAGGTTGTCGCCCACGAAGGCGCGGAACGGCTCCATGGAGATGTTGATGGAGGCGTCCATGATCCAGAGCATGCCGGCCGCTACCCACAGCGCCGGAGAGTTGGGCATCACCAGCAGCGCGGCCGAGGCGAGGATCGCGCCGGTCAGGAAGTAGGGTCGCCGCCGGCCCAGGCGGTTCCAGGTGCGATCGCTCAGGTAGCCGACGATCGGCTGGATCAGGAGCCCGGTCACCGGCGCGGCGATCCACAGGAGCGGGATGTTCTCCACCTTGGCGCCCAGAGTCTCGAAGATCCGGCTCACGTTCGCGTTCTGCAGCGCGAAGCCGATCTGAATGCCGAGGAAGCCGAAGCTCATGTTCCAGATTTCCCAGAACGTGAGCCGCGGCTTGGAGCGGACGGTTAGCGCAGGAGCGGTGACGGCGCGTGTTGCCATGGGTCTGGGCCTCAGATTTGGTAGATGTCACACCAAGTGCAAACTGCCACCCAACCGCCACCCCAACTGCGCACCACGGAGACACGGAGAACTACGGGAGATTGCACGGACTGGTCAGCGTAGTACCTCTAGTCATCTGATGAACTGAGGGTGCCCCACCACCCCACATCAAAAGATTACTGCTGTGGATTCTTGCAGTTTCCGTGCGGCCTCCGTAGTTCTCCGTGTCTCCGTGGTGCGCTGTTCAATTAGTCTGACCGCCGGGCGCGATCGAGGCGGCGGAGCAGCCCGTCCACCTCGGGGTCGGTGAAGATCTCGTCGAGCAGGCGCCGCATCGGGCGCTGCCAGTTGGGACGCGCGGACGAGGGGGTGCCGGGGAGGTTCACGGCCACCTCCTCGAGCCAGAGGTCCTCGAGCCAGGGAACCACCAGCGGGCTGTTCGACCGGCCGAGCCACTCCAGCAGCGCAGCTCAGAAAGGCGCGGGGGTCCTCTACGGTACTGCCCAGGTGGGCCGCGAGCCACCGCGATGGCCGCCGATCGTTCCTCGGCCACTGCCGGAACTCCCGGCTCGGCCAGGAGGCCATAGCGCACCCGGTCGGCAATGTCGTTGCCCTTGAGCCAACCCGCGAACGTCGGCGTGTCGTGGCTGCCGATGAGGGCCATGTCCGCCGCGGTCGGCGGCGCGACGTCGGGGCCGTCCGAGGCCTGGAACATCGCGAGGTACATCCCCCAGATCCGGTGACGCGGCAGCGCCTCGAAGATCTCGCGAGGCACGGTGCCCAGGTTCTCGCCCGACCACCTCGCACCGGTGGCGGTTCGACTCCAGGGTGAGCACGGCGAACAGCTCCTCGGCGGGATACGAAACATAGGTCCCGTCGTGCGAGCCCGAACCCGTGGGGGATCCAGTACAGGCGGGTCCAGGCCATGATGTGGTCTACCCGGAGCACACCCGCGAGCCCGGCCTGGTGGGCGATGGACGCCGCCAGGTACCGATGACCCTCGCGACGCGACGCTTCCGGGAGCACCGGGCTGAAGCCCCAGTCCTGCCCGCTCGGGAAGCCCTGGTCGGGAGGCGCACCCACCGACATCCCGTCGCAGAACAGGGTCTGGCGGGACCACGGATCGTAGCCGTCGGGGTGGCCGCCCACCGCCAGGTCGAGCCCCAGGCGAAATCCGTCGTGGTCGAGGCGCTGCCTCAGGTCGTGGAGCTGGCGGCGCGCCAGGGTCTGGGCGACGAGGTGGAAGCGCTCCTCCTCGGGATCCACCTGGTCGGGCGTCAAGGTGCCGGCCCGGGCGGCCGGCGGCCAGTCCCGCCAGTTCCTGCCGAGCCGGACCTGCGCGCCGCGGAACCGGGCGTAGCGGACCAGCTCCTCGTCCAGCTCCGACGGGGGTGGAGCCGGATGACCCGCGAGGGCGGCGCGAACCTCGGCGTCGCCCCGGGTCACGTCCAGGTGTGGCGGGGGCAGCCGCCGGCGCGATGGGCCTCGCCCAGGTCGAGGATCAGCTCGGACCAGAAGAGCCGGCTCACCGGCGAGTACGGACTGGGCTCCGGCCACTGGGTGTTGAAGGTCGGCGCCAGGGGGAGGACCGTGACCAGGTCGCCGCCCCGCTCGCCGACCCAGCGGCAAAGGGACTCGAGGTCCCGGAGGTCTCCGAGGGATCGGCTCCGCGCCGAGCGGAGGGCGGCCAGATGGGTTCCGACTCCCCAGCTCCGATGCGCCCCCGGCCGGCGCCACGCCTCGACGCGGCGCGGCGATGACCGTGCTCGTCTCGCTCCGGCCCGAGACCTCGACCGTCAGGCGGTGGTAGCCGCAGGGAAGTGCCTGGGTCGCCCGAAACCCGGCTCTGGAACGCTCGAGCGGGACGACCAGTCCGTCCTCGAGCGTGCAGCTGTGCCTGGACGGGGCGGTCAGTGGAGATCGCGAGCGGGGCGAGGGACCCGTCCCAGGCGACCAGGACGGGCGGCACGAGCCCCGCGCTTCGTGGTCTCCCGGTGTGCCCGCAGCGCGCCGGCGGCATCGCCCGGCCGCTCGACCGGGGCGCCCAGCGCGGCGCAGACGCGCACCAGCGTCTCCGGCGCTACGGTGACGCGCTTGCCCAGGCCGTTCGATGTAGCGGGTATGGACACCCATCGCCCGGGCGAGGGAGCGGAGCGCCTTCAGCTCATCCATGCGCCGCGCCACGCCCGCACCCATTACCACGGAGACACGGAGACACGGAGGCACGGAGCAGAACAAAGCATCTCTTGGTCTCCGTGCCTCCGTCTTCTCCGTGTCTCCGTGGTGAGCTTTTGCAATGCCGTAGGCCACTCATCTCGCCGGCCGGATCCGAATCGCCTGGCCGCCCCCGGCGCCAGGACGACGCGCAGCCGGGTTGCGGAGGTAACCGGCGCGCTGCGTGATGGTGACCGGCAGGGGATTGTCCAGCCAGTTGCGCCTTCGGGCCGTCGGCATAGATCTCGGCGACGTACCGCCTGCCCGGCGTCAGGAACGAGAGCGGGACGTCGAGGGTGCGCCCCTCCTCGTCGGTGATGGCGCCCACGAACCAGGTCTGGCCGCCGCGCTCCCGGCGCGCGACCACCACGTAGTCGCCGATCCGGCCATCGATCACCCGGGTCGTGTCCCAGTCCACGGCGACGTCGCGGATGAACTGGAAGGCGGGCTGCCGCTCGTAGTTCTCGGGGAGATCGGCCGCCATCTGCAGCGGTGAGTAGATCACGACGTACAGCGCGAGCTGCTTGGCCAGCGTGGTGCGGACCCGCGGCTCCTCCGGCCGGCGGGCATGTCCACTGCTTCGCTCGATCAGGATGTCGAAGATCCCCGGGCGTGAAGTCCATGGGCCCGGCCAGCAGGCGGGTGAAGAAGAGGATGGTCTCGTGCTCCGGCGGGTTGCCGCCGTCGCCGCTCCAGGCGTTGTACTCCTGCCCCCGCGCGCCTTCGCGGCTCATCATGTTGGGGTAGGTGCGCCGCTCGCCGGTGTCGTGCATCGGCTCGTGGACGTCCAGCATGATGCCGTACCGCGCGGCCGTCTCGATCACGTGGCGGTAGTGCCGCACCATGTACTGCGAGTAGTGCGAGTGGCCCTCGCTGGTCAGGTCGGTGACGTAGCCGGACTTGATGGCGTCGAGGCCCAGCGACCGGTACAGGGTGAAGGCGCTGTCCAGCTGGCGCTCGTAGTTCTGGATCCCGCCCGAGGTCTCGTTGTGCACGATCAGCCGCACGCCCTTCTCCTTGGCGTACGCGGCGACGGCCTTCAGGTCGTAGTCGGGATACGCCTGGGTGAAGGAGAAGGCGTTCCGATTCGCGATCCAGTCGCCGTCCCAGCCGGTGTTCCACCCCTCCACCAGCACGCCGCCGAACCCGTTGGCCGCGGCGAAGTCGATGTAACGCTTCGTATTCTCGGTGGTCGCTCCGTGCTTCGGCCCCGAGCTCCAGGTCATGGTGCCGATGTGCATGCCCCACCAGATCCCGACGTACTTCATCGGATGGATCCAGTCGGTGCTGGCGAGCGCGTTCGGCGGGTTGAGGTTGAGGCCGAGCACCGAGGGCGCCAGGTCGGTGGCCTTGTCGGCCAGCTGGATCGTCCGCCAGGGCGTCACGAATGGGGTGCGGCCGCGCACCTTGATCCCGTCGGCCATCGGCGCCAGGGCCGCGCGTGAGCACGCGGCTCTCGGTGCGTGTCCCCCGCAGGAACATCCGGGCGTAGTCCACCAGGTTCGCCTCGTGGATGACCATGAACGTGCGGCCGTCCTGCGTCTCCATCGTGAGCGGCGTCTGCACGCTGTCGAGCACGCTCACGGGTCCGGACGAGTACAGCATCTCGGAGCGGTCCTTCCGCGCCCAGTTGGACGGGATCCACCAGGCGCGCGCGTTGTCCGCCAGGGCGAACTCGGTGAGCTCGTCGGTGATCTCGAACTCGCCGAGGCCGGGCTGCTCCGGGAAGCTCGTAGCGGAAGCCCACGCCGTCGTCGAAGGCGCGCACCCGGAGCGTGAACCGCCGGCGGCGGGCCGCGGTCTCCTCCACCGCGACGGCCAGCTCGTTGTGGTGGTCGCGTACCCGTGCCACCTCGCCCCACGGCTGGGTCCACCATTCGTCGTGCGACTGCCGCGTGGTGTCGGTGATGCGCAGTCCGTCGCGGAGCGGCGGCGCCCCCGGAACTCGAAGCCGAGCAGCGAAGGCAGGATCAGCGCGCGCCCGTCGCGGGCCAGGCTGTAGGTCGAGCCGGCCCTCGCGGACCTCCACCGTGACCTGGTTGCGGCCGTCGGGCGAGGCGACGCGGACCTGGCTCCCGAGCGGGGCGGCGGCGATGGCGAGAGCGGCTAAGCCCAACTGCGCACCACGGAAACACGGAATACACGGAATATTCACGGAGATTACCAGTGAGTGGGTGATTCTATTGGTGTCATTGTTGTTGTCATGAACTTCAAAGTTTACACTTCACCCGATCGGATAAGGAGAGTGGGCTATCTTTTTCATTCCGTGTACTTCCGTGTATTCCGTGCTTCCGTGGTGTGCTGTTGCAGTGGCTTTATGGTGTTGTAGTGCGCAGTTGCAGTATGGACTGGCGCCCGGATCAGCCGGTCGGCATCTTGGAAGCGCCTCAGACCTCGGAAGCACGTGCTTCGTGGATTGCGACTCGTCGTTCCTGCGCTGCTGCTGACTGCCTCCGCCTGTGCGCGCTCCGGCGGCGGCGACGACCCCAGCCGAGCGAAGGCCGGGTGTAGGTGCGAGGTCAGCAACCGGCAACGCGCTGCCCATGGAGGTCCTCGCCATCGGGTTCGGGGATCAACCACCGAATGGGAACGGTGAATCCGGGCATGAACGCCAATTCTTCCTCCCTCAGAATCTCGATCGGCAACGGCTCGGTCCAGTTCGAGGCTCGGCCCAGCGGCGGCGGGTCAGCCGTTCCGCTCGGGAGGTTCCTGCTGGCGCCGGGGCACTGATCGAATTTCACGATCGCGGCCCAGCTCTTCAACAGCACGGTCGTTCGGCGACAGCTAACTGCTGCTCAAGGCGCCACGAGCTGCCATCGGTCGCCGAACTCCAGGGTCACCCACTCCACCTCCACGCCATAGCTGCCCTCCGCGAGATAACCACGCCGTCCTCCCGCCGGAGCGAGAGCTGCAGCCGCTCCAGATGGTCGAGCCGGGGACGGTCCCCGGGACCGCCGCGCCCCTCCGCCGGTCCCACCCAGTAGCTCCACTCGCCCGGGAACCCCTGCGGCAGCAGCACGCCGCGGCCGATGGCAAAGGCCGCGAGCGGAAGCGACCGCTCGCTCCAGGTGCTGTCCACCGGCAGCGCCGCGGTCCAGCTGGTGCCGTCGTCCTCCATCAGCGTGACGTGCAGGACCTGGCGGGGCCCGAGCCCGCGGAGCCGGAGGCGCACCGCCTGCGCGGCGGCGATGGTCTCCTGCCGGGCCTCGATCCGGCTCGCGATCACCAGCGAGGCGGTGTAGTCGGAGGGCTCCAGCCGCTTGTGTCCACCGGCAGCGCGAGATGAAAGACCGGCTGCCCGGTGATCCGGACATCCCGAAGCGGAAGAGCCCGCGGCGGCCGGCGTCGCCGATGCGGGTGAAGGCGAGCTGCGCGGCGTCCGACGCGGGATCGAACAGGCGCAGCGGCGTGCGGGCGCCGACACGTCCAGCTTCCAGGACTCGCGGCCGTCGTAGTTCCAGGCCACAGGGCTCTGGCGCAGCGCCGCCGGGAAAGGTGAGGCCGAGTCCTCCGCTGAAGCACCGTGATCACCAGATCGTGCGGGCCCTCCGTGAGGGACCCCGGCCGGGAAGGTGGCGGCGTACTCGTAGCCGCCCGCGGGTCGCATCGGGAAGCCGCGATAGGAAGCGCCGGCCGCCGGCCGCATGAAGAGCACGACCGAGTCGGGTGGCAGTTCCGGTCACGACCCGGGCCGCGAGCTCCGCGTCACGCCCCGCCAGCAATTCGGGCGCCGGCCAGCGAGCTGCGACCGACGAGCGGCAGGGTGTCGGCCGGCGGCGCGTGGTACTCCGCGAAGCCGAGCGGTCCCAGGCGCCGGCAGGGTGGCCTGCGTCCACCGGCCCGGCGGCGCTCAGCACGTAGACACCGGGCGTCACCGTGAACTCGGCCGCCCACGGCCTGCTCGCGTGCGTCGGGTTTCCCGCGGTGACGGGCTGCACCGTGAAGGTGTCGCCCAGATCCGGAAGCGTCGAGCGTCATGGGCCAGGCGCGGCTGATCGCGCGGGTCACGATCTTGCCGGGGCTCGGCGGCTCGAACGGATCGCGGACCGGCACGGCGTCGGGATAGACCTCGAGTCGCCAGAGACCCGGACGCACCTGGTCGAGGAAGTAGATCCCCTCGCCCTCGTATGCGACGACTGGGTGAGGAGCCGTAGCCCGGCGATCCGGCGCGAGCGAGGACGGGTCCGGCGGCGTCGAGCGCGGTCGAGCCGGCATACAGGAAGGCGTCCCGCGCGACCAGCTCGCCCAGATCGCCGTCGTGCGGAGACGCGGAAGTCGCCGAACCGGGTGTTCTCCGGATACGCGCCGTAGGAGCGCATCCGCGGCAGCCGGCGCATGGCCTCGGCGGCGATGATCGCGCTCATCGCCTTGCGCGGCGTGTAGACCAGGTTCAGGTAGTGCGTCTGCCAGCCGAGGTTGCGCGAGGCGGTCCGCAGCATGTCGTAGGCGAACATGAGCGGCGAACTGCGTCGCCCACCGCGCGGAAGGTCCGCGCCATCGCCGGATACATCGTGCCGGTGCGCAGATCGGGGCTGTCGAACTCGTAGACGATGCGCGGCAGCCGGGCGCAGCTCCGGCCGCAGCATGTCGGGGAAGGCGTCGACGCCCGCGGAGGTAGTTGCCCTGCAGCTCGTGGCCGGAGTTGAGCCCGGTGGGATACCAGCCGAACGTCACGCCCTGCGCCTTCGACCGCCGGATCGCCTCGCCGATCCGGAAGTCCTGGCTCACGTTGTAGAAGATCGAGCTTGCTGCACCCGGTGCTGCGCACCGCGTCGGTGAGCGCGTTGATGTAGCGGATCGAGCCCTCCATGTCCTCGGGATGGTGCCAGGGCTCGTTCACCAGCTCGATGAAGAGGATGGCGGGCTCGTCCTTGAGCGCGACGCCGGTATACGGGTTCACGTGGTTCAGGATCTGGCGCAGGTAGTTGACCTGCGCCGCGAGCGCGGCCGGGTCGGTGCCCATCCGCTCCTTGCCGAAGTGCCGCCCGAAGCCCGGCGCGGTGGTGTCCTGGAGCGCATCGGGCCAGTTGGAGCCGTAGAGCTGGATCGGGCTGAACAGCATGTAGATGCCCGCGCTCCCGCGCGCGGGCGATCAGGTAGTCCTGCAGGTCGAGGTGATCGTTGGCGATCAGGTTGCCGGCGCTGTCGGAGGCTTCCCAGTCGCCCCAGAAGGTGAGCCGCAGGCCGTCCCAGCCCATCCGGGCGAAGTGCGCCATGTCCTCGTCGATCATCTTCTTCCGGTCGGCGTTCACGTAGCCGGCCGCGCGATAGTCGGACGCGGTGGGCAGCACGTAGTTCGCGCCGAAGAGCGCGACCTCCTGCTTGATCGTCGCGCCAGCGGACCACGCCCGGCGTTGTCGAGGTAGACGGCGCGGTTGGCGGGCGCGGCGACCGGGGCCGCGTGCCCAGCGCCACGACGGAACGACTGTGATCGCCGAACACTCCGACTGCGCATCACGAGCACGGAGCACGGAGGCAGGATCGTCACGGAGATCGCGGAAAGTGCACGGAAACACGCAAGATCGAATCGGCTTCGCTAGTAGCTGTTCTGATGAACGACGTTGATACAACCTCGAGATTACTGCCGCTCGATCGGTGCAGTCTCCGTGTCTCCGTGGTTCCGAGTGCGAGGCGTACTGGTGCGGAACGTCACGTTCGGCCGGCCGGACGGTCTCGACTACCGACCGCGCACCACCTGCACTCACGTCGCCGGGCTAAGGCCATCCGCGCTCGCCGTCACGCGAAGCACCCCGGCTTCAGCGCCCGCAGAATCGCCAGCCCGCGCCCATTGAACGCGTGCCGGCGGTCGGAGCGGTACGGCTCGAGGTCCTGCAGGTTGGCGTTGTCGACCGCCAGCGATGGCCGCCGGTGGCGGTGAAACTGCACGAGGTTGTCGGCGGTGGGGACGACGGTGCCCGCCGAGTCCACGATCTCGAACGTCACGTGCGCGACGTCACCCGGACCGGTGGTGATGGTGTCGCGATCCGGCACAAGCCGGACGGCGGCAGGCAGTACCCGCGGTCCGCACCTCCGCCTGGCAAGCCACCGTTCCATCCCTGCGCTTGCCGACCGCGCGGAGCACCCCGGGCTGGTACGGCACGTCCCAGCTCAGGTGCAGGTCGTTGGTGGTCGGGTTGACCCGACGGCTCGGCATAGCGTGTTCCAGCCGCCCGACGTGCCCTGCGCCGGGAACTCCATCCGCTTCTCGCCCAGCGAGCGTCCGTTCAGGAACAGCTCGACGATGTTGCAGTTGGTGTAGGCCAGCACCGGGATCACCTGCCCGTCGCGGCCCGGCCAGTTCCAGTGCGGGAAGAGGTGGAGCACCGGCCGGTCGGTCCACAGGCTCTGGTACAGGTAGTAGGCGTCCTTGGGATGCCCGATGATGTCGATGCGCCCCGGAGGCGAACCCCTTGTACGGCCAGGTGCTCTCGCCCAGGTAGTCGATGCCGGTCCACATGAAGTTGCCGGCGAAGTAGTCGTGCATCGTGACCCACTTCCAGAGCCGCTCCGCCTGGAGCATGCCGCAGGTGTAGTTCGGCCGTACGACCGCGGGGTCTGGCCCAGCGAGTAGCGCTCGTCGAAGGTCTGGAAGATGGAGCCGCTCTCGGTGCCGATCATCTTCCAGTCGGGATGGTCGTGCCGGTCCTGCTCGGCGAAGAGCTCTCGGCGCTCGTGCCAGCGGTCGACGTAGTTGTAGCCCACGATGTCGAGCGGCATTGAGGAACTCGAGCGTCGCGGGCGTGACTGTCGGCGGCGATCTGGTCGTTGCCGGTGGTGACCGGCCGGGTCGGGATCCTCGCGATGGAAGATGTCGAGCAGACGGCGGAGCACCGCGACCCCGTCCGGCGTGGTCTGCTCGCCGATCTCGTTGCCGGCGCTCCAGAGCACGATCGAGGGATGGTTCCGGTCCCGGCGGACGAAGTCGGTGACGTCCCGCTCGGACCATTCGCGCGAAGTACTTGTGATAGCCCTCCGGCACCTTGCCGATGGTCCATTCGTCGAACACCTCCGCCATGACGAGGAAGCCCATGCGGTCGCACAGATCGAGGAACTCGGGGGCGGGCGGATTATGCGAGGTGCGGATGGCGTTCGCGCCCATCGCCTTGAGCACCTCGAGCCGGCGCTGCCAGACTCGCTCCGGCACCGCCGCGCCCAGGCCGCCGGCCTCGTGATGCAGGTTGACGCCCCGCATCTTGACCCGCCGGCCATTGAGCAGGAAGCCGCGGTCGTCATCGTAGGCGATGCTGCGGATTCCGAACGTCGTGATGGCCACGTCGGCGGCGCGCCCGCCCTCCCGTGACCATGGAGTGGAGCGCGTACAGGGTCGGCGCCTCGACCGACCAGAGCCGGGGCGACTCGACGCGCAGCCGTTGCTCCAGCTCGACCTTCTGGCCCGCGGCCAGCGAGAACGGGGTTTCGCCCCGCGCGACCTCGCGGCCGGCGCTGTCCATCACGACCGAGCGGAGCACCCCCCGGCGCGGCTTGGCGTGATCGTTCTCCACCCGGGTGCGGACCACGACCTCCGCGCCCGCGGAGTCGGCCCGCGGGTGTGGTCACGTAGGTTCCCCAGTGGCCCACGTGCAGCGGATCCACGATGGTCAGCCAGACGTGGCGATAGATGCCGCTGCCGGTGTACCACCGCGAGTTGGGCTGTCGCGAGTTGTCCACCCGCACGGCGACCACGTTCACCCCCGGCACCAGGTGCTCGGTGACATCGTAGGCGAAGCTGACGTAGCCGTATGGGCCGATTGCCCAGGTGGACGCCGTTGATCCAGACGTCGCTGTTCATGTAGACGCCATCGAACTCGAGCCACGCCTCCCGGCCGCGCGCGCCCGCCGGGCAGCCGGAACGACTTGCGGTACCAGCCGATGCCGGCAGGGAAGTAGCCCACGCGGCCGCCGCCCGGAGCGTCCTCGCGCGGCGTCCCCTCGATGCTCCAGTCGTGCGGCAGGTCCAGCGGGCGCCACTGGCGATCATCGAACGACGGCTGCTCGGCGCCGGCGGGGTCGCCCAGGGTGAAGCGCCAGCCCGGGTCCATGGAGAGGCGCTGCCGCTGGGCGGCGGACGGCGTTGCCGCGGCGAAAGGGCGACGACGAGGAGAAAGGCTCGAAGGGCGCCGATCACGCGCATGCCGGCAAAGGCAAAAGCGCACCACGGAGACACGGAGAACTACGGAGGTTGCACGGACAGGTCAGCGTAGTACCTCTGGTTTTCTGGTGAACTGAGGTGTCTTCCGTGTCTCCGTGGTGCGCAGTTGCAGTAGCGGTTCGGGCTGGCGCGTGGTTGCTACGGCCTCTTCAACACCACTGCACCATGAGCCGGAAGCGTGATCGTGTCGCCTTGCTGACGCCGGTTGGATAGGAGATCGCGCGCGCCATCCACCTCGAACCCGGTGACGGCGACCTTCACCCCGCGTGGCCTGGCGTTCACCAGGACGACCACGTCGCCGCGCCGGTAGGCGATCACATCACCGGGCGCGCTGGTCTCGACCGCCCGGAGATCTCCCGCGATGAACGCCGGGTTCGTCCGCGCCAGCCCGAGGACTCTGGCGTAGAAGGCACGGGCCTGGCTCGCGTCGGGCTGGTTCCAGGCGATGGCATCCCGCTCGAAGAGGGCCAGCTTCTGGGGGCTCTCCACCTCCTGCCCGTTGTAGAGCAGCGGCCGCCCGGGCAGCAGCGCCATGGCCACGAAGGCCGCCCGCGCGCCCGCCCCCCGGCCGAAGATCGTCACCGGCGGGTCATCCCAGGCCGTCTCGTCGTGGTTGGTGGTGAAGCGCATCCGCATGCCGCCCGGGGGCATGGCCCGCATGTCCGGCAGCTCGCCCTGGACGAAGGTGGACGCCGGCGCGCCTTTCCATACTGCTTTCAGCCGGCTTGTACGAGTCCCACCCGTAGGTGAGGTCGAAGCCAACCCGGTGCATCTCGGGGTCGCCCCATTCGGCGAGGAGGAGGATCCGCCGGGGAACGGCGGCACGCAGCGCCGGCACCGCCTCGCGCCAGAAGTCGTAGGGGATGAACCCGGCGACATCGACCCGGAAGCCGTCGATGCCGTACTCCCGGAGCCAATAGCTGCATGTTGTCGATCATCGCGCGGCGGAGCTTGGGATTCCCGTAGTCGAGCTGCGCGACGTCGGTCCAGTCGGTCAGCTTGCCTTTTTCGTCGCGCGGCACGCTCGGCTCGCCGCGCTCGTCGCGGACGTAGTAGTCGGGATGCTCTTTGACCCAGGCGATGGTCCGGCGCCGTGTGGTTCGGCACCCAGTCGAGGATGAGCTTCATCCCGCGCGCGTGCACCGCCTCGACCAGCGCCCGGAAGTCCGCGGCATTGCCGTAGGCGGGATTGATCGCGCGGTAGTCTCTCGCCGCATAGGGCGACCCGAGCGAGCCCTTCCGGTTGAGGATGCCGATCGGGTAGATCGGCATCAGCCAGAGACGTTCGCCCCGGACGACTGGATGCGATCGAGCCCGTCGATCACGCCCCGAAAGTTGCCCGCCGGGCGAGAAGTCCTGAACGAACACCTCGTACAGGGCGCTGCGGGCGACCCAGGACGTGTCGGGCGCCGTAGCCGGGGTCGGAGCTTGAGACGAAGCCGCCGGGGCAGCGATGAGGGACACTGCCATCAACGCATGACAGGCGACACGATTCAGCATCTAATCACTCCTTCGGTTCGGCAAAAGCGCACCACGAGACACGGAGAACACGGAGGCTGCACGAACTGGTGGCGTAGACCTCCGGACATCTTGAACTGAAGGTGCCCCGCCACCCCACAAAAGCTGGGAACCACGAAGCACGGAATACACGGAAGCTGCACGGAAATGTCAGCTTAGTACCTCTGGTTCCTCTGATGAACTGAAGAATGCCCCACCACCCCACAACAACAGGAATTACCGCAGCGATCTTGCTGTATCTCCCTATGCCTTCCGTGTCTTCCGTGCTTCCGTGGTGCGGAGTTGCTTTGTCGAGCGACCTTGAGGTTTTCGTGCGGTCTCCGTGTTCTTCTCCGTAGTTGTGCCGTTGCGTGTACAACACAGCGCCGCCGCCATTCGGGCGACGACGCTGTGGATGAGCAGTACGGGGTGAAGCGCCGAGCTCAGTAGCCCGGATTCTGCACCAGGTTGGGGTTGGTGGTGAGCTCGGACGCGGGAAGCGGGTACAGATCCCGGAACGTCTCGGTCGCGGTGCCGGCCGGAGCGCCGCCCTTCCACTGCCAGACGTAGTCGCCGCCGGTGAACAGGCGATAGCGAATCAGGTCGGTCCGGCGGTGGGCTTCCCAGAGCAGCTCGCGTCCCCGCTCGTCGAGGATGAACTGCAGCGTGAGCGCGGGGTCCGTGATATCGCCGCTGGTATTGCCGTACGCCCGCTGCCGAAGGGCGTTCACGTAGGCCAGGGCCTGCGTCCGGTCGCCGCCGCCGCCCCTGAGGTGGGCCTCGGCGTAGATGAGGTACGCGTCGCCGAGCCGGAACATCGGGAAGTCGGTGTCCGGATGGGTGGCGTTGGAGCCGTTGCGCCCCCGCGCTGGTCATGTTCATGAACTTGGGCGCCGCGATGCCGTCGGTGAAGTTGCTGATGCTGGTGACGTCTGACCGTCTGGCCGGCCGGTCCAGAAGAACGACCCCCGGGGGTCGCCCGGGACGAAAACGGTTGTACGCCTCCGGCTTGAGGCGCAGGCCGAACCAGCACCCGTCTACCCGCAAATCGCCAGGGACCATGGAGCCGCCACAGGAGGCATGGATCAGGAACGTGGTGCCACCCCAGGTCTGGGTCCGCAGGCCATCCTGGATGATCGGGAAGATGATCTCCGGCGAGGTATTGTTGTCCGCCTGGAACAGATGACGATAGCTGGGGTCCAGCGTGAACGGGCCCGCGATCACCTGCTGCGCCGCCGCCAGGGCCTGGGCGTATTGCGGCGTGCCGGTGTAGACCTCCGCGTTCAGGTAGAGCTTGGCCAGCAGCATCGCCGCGGCTTCCTTGGTGGCGCGGCCATAGGTTCCGCTGCCCGTCGCCGCCGGCAAGTCGGCCTGCATGGCGGTCAGCTCGCTCACCAGGAAATCGAAGATCGCCTGGCGGGTGCTCTGCAGTGGCGGGGTGAACCCGATCGGATCGGCCTCCGTCACCAGCGGGATGTTGCCGAACAGATCGATCCCGTGCCAGTAGCTGAGCGCCCGGAGGAACCTGGCCTCGGCCCGGAACGCCTGGATGGCCGCCGTGAAGCTCGGGCGAGACGTTCCGCTCCGCCAGCTTGGCATCGGCGGTCTGGCGCAGGAATTCGTTCGCCATGGCTGACCTGGAAGGCGACCCGGTAATACATGGAGACGACGAACGGGTTGGATGAGGCCCAGAGCTGGGTATTCATCTCCGGGAGCCCCACGTCACCCCAGGCAATCACCGCCTCGTCGGTCGGCAGCTCCTGCGCCTCCCAGTAGAGACGCAGGTACTGCGAGAATCCCTCGTCGATGCCCTTGATGTCCCCGTTCCCGGCCGGTCCCTGCTGCCCGCTGACGGCGAGTCCGGCGTAGATCTTGGCGAGGAACGCCCGGTACGAGCTGGGGTCGTTGAAGTAATTGGTGTCGGTGATCGTGGTGATCGGCAGCTCCGTGGTGTCGGTGCAGCCGCCCGCCCCCAGGATCAGGAGCGTGGCGGCAATAAGCGCACGACGCGGATTGCGGTTCATGGCTCGGTCCCTTCTCGGGTGTTTGCGTCCGTGGTCATCGCTTAGAGTCTGATGCTCAGGCCGGCGCTGAACGTGCGCGAGCGTGGATAAATGTTGTTGTCGATGCCGTTCACCGTCGACGTCGTCTCGGGGTTGAGCGGCACGATGTTCGCGCTCGGATCCACGCCGCTGTAGCCGGTGATGGTGAACACGTTCTGCAGCGTCCCGAAGACCCGGGCCGACTGGCCCCGCAGATTGAAGGTGTAGCCGAGCGTCATGTTGTCCATCCGCAGGAAGGACGCGTCCTCCACGTAGAAATCCGACTGCAGCTGCTGGGTGGCGAATTCGGTCTCCAGCACCGAGGTGTGCAGGTTGTAGGGCGAGCCCTGGGTGAGCTCCCGGAAGTCGCCGTTGGCGGACGCGACGTTGTTGTAGACGTAGTTGCCCAGGTACGACCGCAGGGTGAAGCCGAGATCGACCTTGCCCCAGGTCAGGTAGGACGAATGGCCGAGAATCCATTTCGGCGCCGGGTCGTGGAACGGCCGGAGGTCGTCCTGGTTGATGATGCCGTCCCCATTCTGATCCACGTACAGGTCCTGGTCGTTGATGGTGCCGTTCGGGAGGCCGTCGACCCGGTCTCCGTTCACGTCCCGGTAGATCGGCTTCCCGTCCTCCGCGGATGTGCTCGTAGACGTAGAACGAGTTCACCGGCACGCCCGGGGAAAGGACCTGGATCTTGGTTCCCACGCCGCCGGAGACGTCGCCGACTAGAATCTTCAGGGCGGACCCGCCGAACGGGGTGATGGTCCGGAGGTTGTTGGTGTTGCGGGCCGCAGTGAAGTCGGCGTGCCAGCTCAGGCCACCCTGGTCGCCCTGGAGCACCCGGGCACCGAGACTCGATCTCGACGCCGTAGTTCCGCATGCTGCCGATGTTGGTGGTGACGAAGTTCGACAGGTTGGTGAACGCCGCGACCGGCACGGTGAAGAGCAGGTCATCGGTCAGCTTGTCGTAGTAGTCGATCGGCCCCGGTGATCCGCTGATTGGCAAACCCGAAGTCGAGGCCGACGTTGACGGCCTTGGTCTGTTCCCACTTGATGTTCGGGTCCACCGCGCTGGGACGGCTGGTGGTGACGATGGTATCGCCGAACTGATACGTGGTCTGCTGATCGCCCAGCTGATAGGAGGAGTACTGCCAGGTAATTCCCGAAGGACTGGTTGCCGGTCTTGGCCCAGGAGCCCCGGAGCTTGAGGTCGGACAGCCCCTCGGCCCCTCGCAGGAACGGCTCCTCTGACAGTCGCCACGCGACCGACACGGAGGGGAACGTGCCCCACTCGTTCCCCGGCCCGAACCGCGACGAGCCGTCATGGCGTAAGGTCGCCGCGACAATGTAGCGATCGTTGATGTTGTAGTTGGCCCGGCCGAAGAAGGAGATCAGCTTGCTCTCCTGCTCGAATCTAGATGTTCTTGGACGTTGCCGCTGGGACAATGCTGTCGTTACCAAAGGCGTCGGTGGAGAGGCCATTTCCCTCATAGTACAGCGAGTCGGTGTGAGTCTTGGTCCAGGAGTAACCGCCGGTAAGGTCGAGGGTGCCCGGACCCAGCGGGCGGGGTGTGGTGTAGTTGAGATAGGTCTCGAGCACCGTGCTCGTCTGGTTCGGATTGTACCGCGTCTGCTGGCCGCCTCTGCCGGTCACCACCTCCCGATGGAGGACGCTCGGGGTAAAATTCTGCCGGTCGCCATCGCTCGCGTCGAAGCCGAGGGTGAGGTTGGCCCGGAGCCCGTCGATCCACGGCAGCCTGTACTCGGTCTGCATGTTGCCGACGGCGCGGTACGTCTCGGCCTTCTCCTCGGCGAGATTCAGGATCGCCACCGGGTTATCGGCCGAGGTCAGAGTTATTGCCGGGCCAGTCGTAGAAACCCGTCGCCGCGCTGGGATCGGTGATCGGCTGAGTCGGGCCGTACTGCGCCGCATTGGAGAGCACCCCGAGGGGGGTGAATTTGTCGGCTGAGCGAGAGCCCCTCAAGCTGAAGCGCAGGTTGAGGCGGTCGTTGGCGAGCCGCTGGTTGTAATTCGCCCCCAGGCCTATGCGCTGGGTGCTGTTGCGGTCGATGATGCCGTTCTGGTCGAGGAAGTTGAAGGAGACGCGATAGTCCATGGCCCGGCCGCCGCCCGACACGGCGAGGTTGTGCTCCTGGCCGAATCCGGTCCGGTCGATGGCGCCGAACCAGTCGGTGTTCTCGTTCTGCAGCTGGCCGACGCTGCCCGGCGCATGCTGCTCCACCGCCGTGCGGAACTGCTGCCGCGTTGAGCATCGAGGGCACCCGGGTGACGGACGAGGCCGATGCCGAGCCGGTGTACTCGAACTTCGGTTTCTGGCCCGCCTCCCCCCGCTTGGTCGTGATCAGGACGACGCCGTTGGCGGCGTTGGTTCCGTAGATGGCCGCCGCGCCGGCGTCGCGCAGCACCGTGATGCTCGCGATGTCATCGGGGTTCAGGAAGTTGAGCGGGTCGCGCCCGGAAGTCACACCGCCACCAGCGTCGGTCCCCAGCGGCGCTCCGTCGATGACGTACAGCGGTTCGTTGCTGGCGTTGGTCGACGTTCCCCCCCGAATCCGGATCGAGGTTTTCCCGCCCGGCTCGGTGTTCTCGACCACCTGTACGCCGGCAACCTTGTTCTGGATCAGCTCGGTGGGGGTGACAACCCGGCCGGTGTTGAACTCCCCCTCGGTCACGTTGGTCACGGCGCCAGTGACGTTGCCCTGCCGTTGCTCCCCGTAGCCGACCACCACCAGCTCCGCCAGGTTGACCGCCTGGGGGGCCAGGCCCACATCCACGTCGAGTATCTCACCGGCCGCCACGGTGACGGCCCGCGCAGCCGGCGCGTACCCGATCATCGACACCCTGAGGCTGTCGGTTCCGGCTGGAACGTCGGGGAGGAGGTAGGCGCCGTCGGCCCGGGTCTGGGTATTCCGGTTCCCGACCCTGACCGTTGCCCCCCGCAGCGGTTGCTGCGTCGCGTCGTCGGTCACGTGTCCGCGAATCGAGCCGGTGGGTTCCTGCGCGCTGAGCGGCGCGATCCAGACCGCCGCCAGGAGCAGGCCGATGCTGTAGGGTAGCCCTCTCATGTTGCGTGCGTCCTTTCAGATGGGCAAAAAACGAAGAGGTCCTTCACCTACTCGGTGGCTGGTGGCCTTCGACACTAGAAAAAAGGCCCCGGCCATGGAGGGCCGGAGCCGTGAGGAGCCGGGCGCAGGTGGGCATGACCTGCCCGACCCAAACAGGGATTGAGCGGCGCAAACCCGGACCGGAGGAGATTCCTCGGGGGGCCCACAATAGCATTGTCTCACCGGAATTCTCAGAGGACCCGCGGGTGCCAGGCGTCAGCGGGGTCAGCAACCGCGTTCGCCACCAGCATTACGGACGAATATTCCGATCAGAGTCCGGGTCGTCAAGGGGCAGGAGGGGCGCTCCTCCGGACGGAATCAGTGTCCCTCTTGGGCTGCTCTTTGCGGGAAGATGAGAATGCAGGTCGCGATGAATGTGAGCAGTACCGCGGACGCCAGATAGCGGCTTAGCGCCAACCCCCCTGCACTGATGGGCTTATCCAGGAAATCGCCGACTACCGCGCCGAGGGGCCGGGTAAGCACGAATGCCGCCCAGAACAACAGGGTTCGAGAAATCCTGGTCCACAAGTACGCGGCGACCACCAGCGCCAGCAGCGCGCCAAATATGATTGCCGCGCCGACATAACCAAGCCCTGCGCTATCGGCGGTCCAATCGCCCAGTGCGGTACCCAGGGTCTGGGAGAACATGATCGTCAGCCAGTAGAACATTTCGGCTCGTGGAGTGCTCACCGTATCGACCGCGATGGAGCCAAGCGAGCGATGCCAGGTGAACAAGGAGATCACGAGGAGGGTGGACAGCAGCGCCGTTCCGCCGGCGTAGCCGATACCCAGCGAGCGATCGGTAAAGTCGGCCAAGGTCGTACCAACGGTCGTCGAGGCAATGATCGTGGTCCAGTACAGGAGCGGATGAAACCGCTTCGCCGATATCTGGAGAATGACAGCGCCGACGAAGAGGGCCGCGAATATCCCGGTCCCGACCAGGTATCCGAGATTCATCGACATCGACACCGAATCGCCGCCGGTCTCCCCCAGCGTGGTGGCCGCGACCTTAATGATCCAGAAGATGAGGGTGACCTCTGGAACCTTGCTCAAAGGCTGCTCACTTGTGGTGCTCAACGCCTCCTCCTCTGCAGCGATCGTTGCATGTTTTCGCCAGAAACGCACGAAGGGACGGCCGCACGCTCAGATTATGCCAATCGTGACCTGGGGCCTTGGATACCACCGCTCCCCTGATTGGGGAGGGAACGGGTGCAATGGGGGCGGCTGAGGGTAGGGCGGTAGAGCCTGCCCTGAGCGCAGCGAAGGGTGAAGCGGCGGTAGATACTGCGGCGGTAGATACTGCGGCGGTAGATACTGCGGCGGTTGAGCCTGCCCTGGCGCAGAGAGGGTGAAGCGGCGGTAGAAGGTGTGAGTCATTGCGAGGCGGCCGCTTACCGCCGAAGCAATCCCGAGTGCCGGAGGGGACGGCCCTTCACGTCTGCCGCTCGAGGCCTGTAATTTGAGGCTCCCGATCCGCGAACGGAAATGTCCATGCCCTGGTCCCACGGTGCGATCGTGTTGGCCCTGCTCGGCAGTCTCGCCGCCGCATGCGCTCGGCCGCTCCCCACCGAGACAATTGCCATCCGGGTACACGAGGGCACCACCCTCGGCTTCGACCTCTCGCCCGACGGGCGGTCCATCGTCTTCGATCTGCTCGGGCAGCTCTGGGAGCTGCCCGGCGGCGGCGGTGCTGCGCGGCCGCTGACGGACGCCGTGCGCGATACCGCCGAGGACCTCGATCCGTCGTGGTCCCCCGACGGGCGGCGCATCGTCTTCCGGGGCGAGCGACGCGGCCGCACCGGTCTCTGGCTGCTCGAGCCTGGCGCCGCCGCTCCCCGCCAGCTCACCCAGCTCCGGGATCCCGACGGCTTCGATGGTCAAGCGGCGTGGTCGCCCGACGGCGGGGTCATCGCGTTCGTGCGATTGGTGCCGCCGGACAGCGCGTCGCGGAAGTGGCGAAGCCGCCTCGCATGGATCGACCCCGCCGGCGGCGAGGCGCACGAGTTGCCGGTCGCGGACGCGGTGGGCCCCAATTTCCGCGACCCGGCATGGGCGCCCGACGGGCGCCGCCTCGCGGTGGTCGCCGACTCCGTGCGAGGCGAGCGGGGCGGCCGCCTCTGGCTGGTCGAGCGCGGCACGGGGCACGCCACGCCGCTCACCGCCCGGACCCGCGTGGCGCTGGCGCCGGCGTTCGCCCCCGACGGGCAGCGCATCGCGTTCTTCGCGCCGGATTCGGCGGACCGCACGCAGCTCTGGATCATGGCGGTGGACTCGCCGGCCGCGGCGCCCGTCCGGCTCACCGGCCAGGCCGACGTGACACCCACACGCGCGCGGTGGACCCGGGACGGTCGATGGCTGCTGTACGGCGCCGACGGCCGCCTGTGGAGGGTCCCGGCCGCCGGGGGCACGCCGGTGGAGATCCGCTTCACTGCCGCGCTCTCCTTCCAGCGCCCGCGGCGCCTGCTGCCGCCGGCCCGCTTCCCCGAGCCCGGCACGCCGCAGCACGTGCGGGCCTTCATGGGGCTCGCCCTCTCTCCCGATGCGCGGAGCGTGGGGATGCTCGCGCTCGGCCGGCTCTGGGTGATGCCGGTGGGCGGCGCGCCGCGCGCCGTCGCTGACGTACCGCTCGACGCGCATCACCTGGCGTGGTCGCCCGACGGCGGCACGCTCGCCTGGTCGGGCGGGCGGTGGAGGGAGGAGGATCTGTACGCGACCGAGGTCGCCACCGGCGCGACCCGCCGGGTCACCGCGCTTCCCGGCCGCGAAGACCATCCCATGTACTCGCCCGACGGGATGCACCTGGCGTTCATGCACGCGCCGTCGGAGGACAGCACGATCCTCCGGATCGTGGATGCCCGGGCGCGCGAGGTGTCGGACCCCGCCCGCGCCCGCGCCCTCGCGGCCGAGCCGGGCGCCGACGCGGCGTGGAGCCCGTCGTCCGACGGCCTCCTGTACCTCACCGGCGGATTCGCACCGGGCGAGCCTTCCAAGGCGGCAGTCGTCCTGCTGTCGGGCGGCCGGCGCGCCGTGTCCGGAACGCCCGACTCGCCGCTCTTCCCGCAGTGGACCGCCGGGGCGCTCGTGTTCGTCCGCCACGCCCGGCTGTGGCGCGCGCGGTTCGACGGCACCGGCAGCTTGGCGCCGGCCGAGCCGCTCGGCGCCGACCCGGCGATCTACCCCTCGGCCGCGCGCGACGGCACGGTCCTCTTCATCTCCGAGGGTGGTCTGCGCCTGCGCTCCCCCGACGGCCGGGAGCGTCGCCTCGGCTGGCCGCTCTCCTATACCCCGCCGGTGGCCGGGCCCGTGCTGATCCGGAACGCGCGGATCATCGACGGCACCGGTGCGCCGGTCACCCCGCCGCGGGACCTCCTGGTCGAGCGCGGCAGGATCAGCAGGATCGCCGCCGGCGGCACGCTCGCGGCCGGCGCGGCGCGGGTGGTGGACGCCCGCGGGGGATTCCTCATCCCGGGCCTCGTGGACCTGCACTCGCACGAGTACCGGCCCGAGCTGATGCGGGGGTTCGCCTGGTTCGGCGTGACCACGATCCGCGACCAGGGCTCGGCGATCGGCCCGCTCGTCGCCTACGCGGACGCCATCGCCGCCGGGAAGCTCGCCGGCCCCCGGGTGGACTTCGGCGGCATCCAGTTCTACACCGACTGGGCGTACGACCTCGAGGACGGGCAGGGGGTCGAGCCGGAGGCGGACCCGGATCACGTAAGGCGGGCGGTGGCGCTGGCGGAGGCGTTCGGCTCGGACCACATCAAGACGCGCACGTTCCGCCGGTGGGACATCAACGCGCGGTTCATCGCCGAGGCGCACCGCCGCGGCATGCGGGTCACCGGCCACTGCGCGCACCCGCTGCCGCTGGTGGCCGCGGGAATGGACGCCAAGGAGCACGCCGGGTTCTGCGAGCCGCGAGGCGACGGCCCGATCTACGACGACCTGGTCCAGCTCTACCGGGCCGCGGGGATCGGCGTCGTGCCCACCATCTCCTTATCGTCGTTCGCGGTACGGCTGAACCGGCACCCCGACGCGCTCGAGGCCGACTCGGAGCTCGCGCCGTTCCTGCCGCCGCGGAGTGACTTCGGGTGGATGCTGGAACTCGATTCGGCGGGCCGCCGGCAGTACGAGCGCTATGCGGAGTGGGCGCGTCAAGCCACCGCGAAGCTCGCCCGGGCCGGCGTGACGATCGGGACCGGTACCGACATCTGGCAGATCCCGAGCGGCGTCCACCTCGAGCTGGAGGAGATGGTGGCAGCGGGGCTCTCGCCGCTGGAGGCACTCCACGCGGCGACCGGAGGCGCCGCCCGCATCATCGGCGCCGAGCGGGACTTCGGCACGATCGAGCCGGGGAAGTGGGCCGACCTGGTGATCCTGGACGCCGACCCCACGGCGGACATCCGCAACACGCGGCGGATTCGCGCGGTGATGCAGGCGGGGCAGCTGCTCGACCGGGAAGCGCCCGACCCGGTCTTGACCGCCCCTTAAGCGCGACCGTGTCAAAGCGTGCAGCCGCCTAGACCTTCGCGGTCTCCATCTTGGCGAGGATGGCCTGCATCTCTTCCCGATTCGGACCGTATAGACCCGGCGGCGTTCCACCCGCCATCCGACACAGCAGCACCAGCTGCGCGCGATGGTGGATCAGGTGATGGAGCAACTCGCTCCAAAGCACGTCCCGAATCGTCAGCCGCCGCCCATCGAAGAAAGTCACGGTGTCCTCAAGCTGGCCATTCGTGAGGCTCTTGAGCCGCGCCACGGCTTGCTCGTGGACGCGGCGATACCCTGGGGCCAGCAGCCTGACCTCGCGCGGCCGTTTCAGGTCCGGAGGCTCGTCCTCGAACCGAAACCGTCGCTCGGCGATTCCGAAGCTCAAGCACGCGTCGATCTCGCTCAGATGCCAGGCCAACTCCCCGATTGAGCGGCCCTTCGGGTCGGGGCGAAAGTCGTATTGATCGGTCGGGAGTGTTTCGAGGAGGCGAACCGTGCTTTCGACCTCCGAGTTCCAAACGGTGCGGAAGTTGTCGAGTTCACTCAGGGGAGGCATAGGAATCCTCCGGGAAGAAGCGGATCGTTTCCGGTGAGCTGTCGAACGTTACATGCTCGACCAAGGAGGGACCAGAGCGGAGCCTGTTTCACTCATTGGTTCTATACAGCCAAGCCAGATACTGATTCTTGTCCCTTTCAATGATGGTGCTCTTCTCCGCTTCGGACAACTTTTCCATACGGAATGCCTTCTTCATGTAATTCGGATATTCAGCCTCGCCGATTATCTCTCTATAATATCCAGCAGCTTCAGCAAGATTGCCTTTCAACTTCAGGATATCACCGTTCGAGGCCTTCAGGCATGCGAGAATTACGCGAGGCTTTTCACGCACTTCGACTTGGCGGATGATCGTCCGAATGACCTCTTGTTCCTCCAATGGCCAATCCCTCTTGATGACACGTTCAACATCGGAATCAGACACCTCAGGAGTAAACTGCTCCATCGCTAGTGGTCCTTGCCCTTAGACGTGGTCATGCGGGTCTCTGCCAACATAGAAACCGCCCGTCTGACGCAGAGGACATTGCCTCGATAGCGGCCTTATTGTCGAAGCCCGGCAACGCCTGAAGTCGCTCAAGCAACTGACTGTCGCCAGTGGCGCCCTGCGGTATGGCGCAACCGCCGTCAGTCCCGTGCAGAACCCAGAACACATCCGGTGCAAATGGTCCATCACCGGTTGTGACGACCTCAACCTTCTGTAGGTCAGCCCAGCCAACTCGCTCGACCTTGCCGTCTGGTCGCTCACAAACAACCTCTAAGTCGGACAAGCGCACAACGAAACGACTCTCTGGCTCAAGGGGTGCGCGCGGCTCCGAAGCATACCGTTCCGGGTGAAGCACACGGTCTAGGATTCGGGAAGACAACGATTAACGGTCTCAAGCGTCGTCGGCTCCATGCGCGGGCTAGTCAGCTTCGGTGCCCGATGGCCGCCTGGCCGTGGCCGGGCCGAGCAGGTATCCGGCCACAACGAGATCGAAGCCGACACACCACAGCGGGTACCACGCCGGCACAAAGGCCTGCGCCCGGTCCAGGTGGAGCCCGACATCCCACCCGACGTGGGCCACCCAACCCAGGGCCAGCCACCACAGCGAAGCCCTCAGTCCCAGCCAAGCGAGTATCCCAAAGACGCCGAGCCCAGCGGCCTCGAGGGTGAGCCAGCGGCGATCAACCCCGGCGGCGAGTGCCAGCACGACGTAGACCAGCGCGGCAACGACCAAGCCGAGCGCCAGTAGCCGTATCTCGCCGCCGTGTGTCCGTCTATGTGCCAGGAGGACGAACAGCCCACCGAGCGCTGCGCCAAAAACAATCGGGAGTAGCATCAGGCGCGGCGCCGCCGCGAACGACCGCGCTTGGCATCGCGCGCCACAGTGATCGCCGCCTCCACCCATTTTCCCAGCGACTCCGGGTCTTCGAGCACGTCTGCCGGCACCTCATAGTATTGCATCACCTCACCCGTATCTCCGTACGGGCGGAACGGCCCCATGCCGCGCGCCACGAACTCGCCGCGGGTGTTGTTGTCCACTTTGAAATACAGCGTGTCGTTGTCGAGCAATGCGAAGAACAGTTCAGCCGCGTAGATCCCAACGCCACCGAACATGCTGCGCGCTCGGATCGTTGGCGTCGTCCGAGCGAGCTGCTCGACAACGAAACTCCGGAAGCTAGCGCTGACGGTCATGCTCGCCTTTCCTGGGGGCCTGGAAGAGGTACCCTGGCCGCCACACTGAGCCGCCGCCCACGGTGAACGGCGACGGCGGAGCCCTCGGCCAAAAAGGCCGATCGGGGTCGCCCGCTCAAGCACTCCGCGAAGCCGGCACCGTACACAGCTTGCACGTCGCAGTCGAGCTGTGCCCCTGCGGCCTCCCAGACCCGCCACGGCTGGTGTTCGACCTGGTATTCCTTGGCCCCACCATCGCGCTGAACCGTGTAGCCCCAGTAATGCTCCGTGATGAAGGCTGCCTCGGAGGTCGGATCGGGAAGCCTGGGCAATCCTCGGGTTCTCACTTCGAGGTGATGCCAGCGACCTGCGTAGCGCCAGGAGTACGCCGCCCGTCCCGCTTCGCCGTCCCCGGCCCTGGCCATCTCAAGCTCGTGGCGCATTGGGACCGCGGTATACGGTTCGTTGTAGAACCACCGCGCTACCGACGCGATCGCACGCCGTGGCACGAGCTCACGAATGAACACCACGGCTCGCCGCCAGCGGCCGTCCTCGGCGTAGCGACGGACGTAGAATCGGAGGTTGACCTCATCGAAGTCGCGGTGCCCCGGAATCGACATGCCGAGCACCCGGGTATCGAGAAACCGGAAGCCGACCATGCTGGCCAGCGTGGCGCCGCCCCAGGTGTCCAGCTCGGTCCCGGCCGGTACCAGGGGCCGCAGGAGCGCTGGGGGGACCTCGTAATTGAGCATGACGAGATAGCGCCATGCGGCGGTCAGAAAGGGACGTCGTTCAGGCATCCTTGGGCATTCCCCATCCTTGGCGGCGGCCCATGCCTATCGCTGCCGCGCCTTCGAATACTGCCACAGAGCCCGGTCCACGGTGCGAATTGGGTGTCCACTGCGACGTGCCAGCTCCCGCACGTATGCGACGTACCCGAGCCAGAACGGCATCGTGTAGTGAGGCGGGCGAGCGTAGCCGAGAGACCACAAGGCTCGGTAATCCAGGATTGGGTATGGTCGCACGTCGCAGAAATGCAGCAGCGTTGAAGCTGTCGGCCACTCTACCCCACGCAGGCGTCGAACGAGGTCCATCTTGAGAGCTTCGTCTCTCGTTGCTAGTGCGGCCTGGGTCAGGACACGGATGTCATCAGCTGTATTCTGCCGACATCGTGACTGTGATCGTGGAGTTTTCCAGTAACATATATCCCGGAACTCGACAGCCGTGAGATAGCCTCGTTTCCGAACAGCTGGACGCACTTCGCTTAGGAAGCGGGAGTCGCTCCCGTCGTAGGAGTAGTCTGCGGACCATTTCGGTATGTCAGCGACCGCGAATCGTAGTTTGAACAAAGATGCTTCCTCGTGCCGTCCGCCTAACGGACCGCGCATCAGCCGCGGCGACTCTGCCACCGCGCACAATCCTGCTTTCATTAAAACTGAAGCGCCGTCGGCCGCACGCGCGGGCTAGGCGACCCGCGCCCCCGTCTCCGGTTTGTGTCGCAGACGATAGTGGAGGCGCAGGAAGGTTGCGCCCCACAGCCACATCACGTGATCGGCACGAACATCCGGACCGTCCAGAAACACTCGGATGCTCTCCTGCATCGTGCGGACGTACCGCGCCCAGATCTGCCCTCGACGATGCACCGTGAAGTAGAACCCCGGATCCCCAAAGCTGCGGCCACTCGAAGTAACCGTGAGGCTGCCGTCAGTCGCTGTGTCCGGCCTGAGAAATACCTGGGCGTTGCCGTTGGGCAGCGGAAACACCACCTTCACACATGGGCGATCGAATCCCGGCACCCGGGCCACCGAGTAGCTGCCAGCGTACAGGACATTTCCTGTGGCTCGAAGCGTTCGAAGCCAGCCAGTGTACCGCAGCTCACCCGAGGTGGGGTCCACGAGCTGAATGACCTCACTGGTGGTGCCAAGACTGACATCGAGGCCCGACAATGGGACGTTGAGCTGCTGCAGCCGACGACTAAACAGCAGTGCGAGAAGCCGTCCGAATGGCCGGAATAGGCCGCACCACTCCGCCCAGGCCTCCAGCTCGTATTCACTAGTCCGCTCATAGAACGCTCGGACCCCCGGGTGGATGTGCGTCGGATCAAAGCCTGATCCGCCGAGCGCATCCAGGGTGGGCAGCAGCCCGCCCGGGTCCGGCCGGCGCGCAACCAGGCCCTCGCGGGCAGCAAGACGGTCAAAGAAGTCTCGACCGATGGCGATCGTGTTGCCGACCGGGCCAGCGAGCCACGGCAGGTGGCGGAGATCAATCCGCCGGCCGGTGCTGCGGACCCAGAGCTGGGTCGTCCAATCTGCGGCGTTTCCCCGCTCCTTACCAAGCCAAGGTATCGGCAAGCGCGTTCCGTTTTGAGTGAGATGTCGTGGTAGCCTAACGTTCCATCCGAGGGCTGCCGCGGGAAACGCAGGACATGGGTGACACTATGGCCAGGTTTCGGACTTCTCAAGGAGGGTCCGATGCCGTGGCAAGTCGTCGGCTGGCCTGGGGCCGCCGGTCATACGTGGTCTGGTGAATGGGGAATGGGTGCAGCAAGTCTACGCCGCGGCCCCAGCGCCGCAACTGGTGCGAGTATTTACAACCGCCTAGCTAGGCTAATGCCGTCGCCCTCCGGCTTGCCTGACCCTCCGCCTCTGGCGACCTTTCACCCATGGACCTCGATCTCCTGATCTCTGAGCTGGTTGCCGGCAAGACCGCCGCACTGGCCCGGGCGATTTCGGTGGTCGAGAACGGGAGGCCCGGCTTCGAACGCCTGCTGGCTGAAGTGCACCGATCCCTTGGAAAAGCCCGCCGCATCGGCATCACCGGCCCGCCCGGTGCCGGGAAGTCCACCCTCGTCGAGCGCCTCGTGGGTGCGTATCGCTCTGCCGGGCTCAAAGTCGCCGTGATTGCCGTCGATCCCACCAGCCCGTTCACCGGTGGCGCCCTCCTCGGCGACCGCATCCGCATGGAATCCGTTGCCCTGGACCAGGGCGTCTATATCCGCTCCATGGCCACCCGTAGCTCACTCGGCGGCCTCGCCACAACCACCCGCGAAGTATGTGATCTGCTCGATGCCGCCGGGTTCGACCGCATCCTGGTCGAGACCGTGGGCGTTGGTCAGTCCGAGCTCGATGTGGCGCGGATGGCGGATTCGACGGTGCTCGTCCTGGTCCCCGAGTCGGGCGACGGTATCCAGACCCTCAAGTCCGGAATCATGGAGATCGCCGACGTCTTCATCGTCAACAAGGCCGATCGGTCCGGCGCGGAGCAAGTTGCGCCAGGAGATCGAGGTGACGCTGGGTTTCCGCCGAGGGAATGCGTTTCGGAACATGTCGGCGCATCATGGGGTGCGGGGAAGCGGGGAAGCGGGGAAGCGGGGAAGGCAGGTGGACGGGCGGAAAGGCGGCAAGGCGGTAGAGGGAGAGGCCGCCTGGGAACACCCGGTACTGTTGACGACCGCCGCGAAGGGTGAGGGAATCCCTGAGCTCGTCGCGGCTCTCGATCGTCACCACGGATATCTTACCGAGTCCGGCGAGCTAGAGCGTCGCCGTCGCCGTCGTCTCTCCGACCGGACTCGCGAGGTGGTCGACCGCGCTACCCGGAAGTGGCTGTGGGAAGAGAGCCGTGCTGAACAGCTCATTGATGCTCGGTTGGACCAGGTTGTGGCTGGGCGGATGAGCCCCTACGACGTTGCGGCGGAAGTTCTCGACGGCTTGAAACAGGGTGCGCGGATATGACGGCTCGGCGGGCGAAGAGAGATGCCGAGGGTGCCCGGCTCTCCGATCAGGAACGCGAGCTGGAGCGAGCTCAGGGCTGAAGTTGCCGCGTGGCGGGCCAAGGGCGGCGGCCCTGCCGGTGCGGGAGGATTTGAATACCACTTCAGTCTCGGGTGCCGGAGTCGAACCGGTGTACACCCCACTCGACCTCTCGCCCGACGTCCTCGCCGCCACCGGCCTTCCCGGTCAATTCCCCTATACCCGCGGCATCCATCCCACGATGTATCGCGGGCGCCTGTGGACCATGCGGCAGTTCTCCGGGTTCGGCACGGCGGAAGACACCAACGAGCGCTACAAGTTTCTGCTGGAGCGGGGACAGACCGGGCTCTCGGTAGCGTTCGATTTTCCCACCCTGATGGGCTACGACTCCGACCATCCCCGCTCCGAGGGTGAGGTCGGCAAGTGCGGCGTGGCGATCTCGAGTCTGGCCGATATGGAGACGCTGTTCGACGGAATTCCCCTGGATCGCGTCTCCACCTCGATGACCATCAATGGCCCGGCCGCCATGCTCTTTTGCTTCTACGTGGCAGCCGCAGAGAAGCAGGGCGTCCCGATCGACCAGCTGCAGGGCACCATCCAGAACGACATCCTCAAAGAGTACATGGCGCAGCATGCCTGGATCTATCCGGCGGAGCCCGCGCTCAAGATCATCGTGGATCTGTTCGAGTGGGCCGCGGAGCACACCCCCAATTGGAATACCATCTCCATTTCCGGGTACCACATCCGCGAGGCGGGAGCCACGGCGGCACAGGAACTGGCATTCACCCTGGCCAACGGGTTCTGCTACGTTGAGCACGGGCTTGCCCGAGGTTTGGACGTGGACAGCTTCGGCCCGCGACTCTCATTCTTCTGGGATGTCCACAACGACTTCTTCGAGGAGATCGCCAAGCTCCGGGCCGCACGCCGCATCTGGGCCCGGCACATGCGTGAGCGCTATGGCGCCCTGGATCCACGCAGCTGGAAGATGCGGTTCCACTGCCAGACGGCGGGTGTCACCCTGACCGCGCAACAGCCGCACAACAACGTGGCCCGGGTGGCGTACCAGGCGCTGGCGGCGGTGCTGGGCGGTACTCAGTCGTTGCACACCAACGCCCTGGACGAGACCCTCGCCCTGCCCACCGAGGAAACGGTCCGCATCGCACTGCGTACCCAGCAGATTCTCGCCTACGAAACCGGGGTACCCAATGTCGCCGACCCACTGGGGGGGTCCTACTACCTGGAAGCGCTGACTGATGGGATGGAGCGCGAGGCCGAGGGTATGTTCGCCGAGATCGACGCCCAGGGTGGGGTGGTGAGCGCGATCGAGTCCGGCTGGTTTCAGCGCCAGATTGCCCATTCGTCGATGCGGTTCCAGTCGGAGCTGGAGCAGGGGCGGCGAACTATCGTGGGGGTGAACGACTTCGTGGAGGAGGCGGAGGCCCCGGTCGAGATCCTGCGCGTGGGTGGCGAAGCCGAAGTGACCCAGTGCAAGCGCATGGCGCGGCTCCGGGCCCAGCGGAACCCTGAGCTGGTGGCCGAGCGGCTCGAGGCCCTTGGCCGGGCCGCCGCAAACGACGAGAACATCATACCAGCCATGCTGGATTGCGCGCGTGCCTATTGCACGCTGTACGAGATCCGGCATGTGCTCGAGGAAATTTATGGGAGCTATCGCGAGCCGGTCTTCTTCTAGAGGACGGGAAAGACGGGAAGGGCGGGAAGGACGGGAAGGCATGCCCCGAGCAGATGCGAGGGGACGGAAAGAGCCTGCCCCGAGCAAGCAAGCGAGGGGACAGGAACCACGGAATGGCTCCCGTCCGGCGGCGGCTGTGCAGTTGCCTTCGGCCGATCTCCTGGATCGGCTCACCCGGGTTCAGGCCGGAGACCACCGGGTGGTGTCCTGCTATCTGAAGCTCGAGCCTCGCGACCGGTCGCGGGGCAAGTACCTGATCAAGGTCAAGAACCGGATGAAAGCGGCGGTTCAGGCCCTGCCGCGGCTCGGACTCGAGCGCCACATCGCCGACGAAGTGGGCCGAGACCTCGACCGGGTGCAGCAGTTCCTCCGGAACCCGGGTAATCTGCCGCACACCCAGGGGGTGGCCATATTCGCCTGCGAGGGGATCAACCTGTTCGAGACCGTAGCCCTTCCGGTGGTACATCGCTCCCGCCTCTCCGTAGATGCCAGCGCGCTGGTACGCGAGCTCGCTTCGGTGGAAGACGAATTCGGCCGTCTGCTCACCGTGGTCCTCGATCGAAGCCGGGCCCGGTTCTTCGAGGTCACGGCCCACGAATCGCGCGAGCTGTCCGGCCTTCGCGCCGACAGCACCCGCGGTAAACGTTTCCACGGCGACCAGGACGGCACCAGCGGCTGGGGTGAGCACACCTACAACAACCGGATCCGGGAGGAGAAGCAGCGCCACTACGAGGCGATCGCCCGGGAGCTGTTCGCCATGGACCGGCGGCACCCGGCCCACGGCATCGTGCTGGCGGGTACCGGCGCGGACGCCGGTGCGGTCGAGCCATTCCTCCATTCCTACCTGGCCGAGCGGTTGATCGGCACCGTCCGGCTCAATCCGAAGGACGCCACACCGGCCTCGGTTCACTCGGCCACGCTCGCGCCACGGGGCATGAGGGAGCGCGAAAGGGTCGCTATGATACTCGGTTCGCCGTCTGCACATGTCACGTATTGTCGCGTGCATCAGCGCGCCTGGGTGGAGTCGCTGGACCGCTGGGTGGCGTTCCGCACGCCGACCAGGGAGGGGGTCTCCGTCACCGACGCCCCATGTGACACCTGTACTGCGATGCCCACAGGCGCGGCGGGGGTCGGAGGGCGCAGGGGGTGGAGCGAGGTACGCGGAAGCCGGCGCGGAGGACGGCGATGGTGAGGAGGACCACCATGCTCAGCCCATGTGAAGCGCTCCAATGGTGAGTTCTGGCACACAGGACGCGTCGAGGTGGTGACCGCACCATGAGGCTGCGGTGTCAGTGGGCTGAGAGCACCACCGCTTTCAACATGAAGGGAGGAAACGTGCGACCACGTCTCGGAGATAACGATGCACGGTGCATGCGGCTCATACGCCGCCGTCTGGCGGTGGGATGTCTGAGCCTACTGCTAGGGTTGCAGACCGGCTGTTACCATTACCGTGTGTCCGGTGAAGAAATCCCGGTGGGGAGCGAGGCGAAACAGACCACACTCTGGTCTTCGCTATGGGGGAGCCGGCAGCAGAATATCGATACAGGCCAGACGTGTCTGAACAACCCGACCGCCGAAGTCACGATGTCGAGCAATTTGGGCTATGCGTTGTTGACGGTGCTCAGTCTCGGTTTTGTGGCCCCCATCGACGTAGAATGGAAGTGTGCCAAGGACCGTCCCAGCAGCGGTGGGAGCCGTTTTGGGGGGTAAGCGCGTGGCTGCGAGCCACCACGATGTCGGCCGCATACAGAAGGCAGAGAGATGATGGCAGAGCAACAACCGCTGATACACTTTACACCCGCTCAGGTCTGGACAAACAAGCACCAGAATGTGTCCACGCACATCGAACGCCTGTATGAGGCATGGAATCGGTGGAGCGATCGGAGCCACCCGGATCAAGACGTGTGGCAGCCAGGACTCCGGGCGCTTCAACACATCGTGCGTGAGGCCGAAGCTGCAGGCAAACGCGTACGGGGGTTGGGAGGGGGTTGGTCCCTGTCCGAGGCGGCGGTGACGCCGGATTTTCTGGTGGATACCAAACAACTGAACAACCTGGTGATTGGCATGTCTACGGCCTTTCTCGATCCCCAGTACCAGGGTAACCCGCAGCATCTGGTGTTTGCCCAGTCCGGGGTAAGCGTGATGGAGCTGAACACCGCCCTGGCGGCCCGTGCGCTCGCGTTGCCTACGTCCGGCGCCAGCAACGGACAAACCATCGGCGGGGCTATCTCCACCGGCACGCACGGCGCCGCGCACGCCTTCGGGGCCATGCAAGAGAGCATTGTCGGCTTGCACCTCGTGGCGGAAGGCGGCCCGCACTACTGGGTGGAGCGTGCCTCCCAGCCAGTGGTGGCTCCACCCTTCTATGAGTTTCTCGGCGCGGAACTGATCCGAGATACCCAGCTCTTCGACGCAGCGGTGGTCAGTTTTGGGAGTTTCGGATTGATCCACGCCGTGATGTTGACGTGTGAACCAATCTATACGCTGGAACTGCACATTCGGCGCTACGACTATGCGCAGGTCCAGCCAGTTTTGAGTACCCTCGAGGTGAGCAGCCTCTCTTTACCCGAGGGTCCCACTGTGCCATTTCACTTTGAAGTTGTGCTGAACCCCTATAGAACCCAACGTGGTGAAGGGGGCGCTTTTGTGCGCTTTATGTATAAGCGCACGTTCACCCCGGTGCCCGATGTCCCCGGGGCCACAGTAGTGACCAGTCCCGGCGATGATGTCCTGGGCGTGATAGGCACCGTGAGTGATGCGGTGCCGCACTTGATTCCCGCCACATTGGAGATGGTGCTGCGCCAGCAATTGTCGCCCACCACCAGCCCCATCCTCGGGAGTCATGGGCAAATTTTTGGTGCCACGGAGATTCGCGGCGTGGCCATGAGTACGGAAATCGGCGTGGCGTTGCAGGATGCCGGGGCGGCAATCGAGACCATTCTGGCGGTCGCGCACGACTATGCCTTTGCCAGCCCGGTGGCCGTGCGGTATGTGAAAGCCTCGGCGGCGACGCTGGCGTTCACGCGGTTTGTACCAATCACCTGTACAATTGAACTCCCGGCGGTCGCCTCACAGCGCACGGCGCACGCCTACCAGCAGATTTGGGCAGAACTCGACCGGCGGAGCATCCCTTACACCCTGCACTGGGGGCAATGCCTGCGTGCCGATGCGGCGTTTATTCGGCAGGCGTTTGGGACGCGGGTGGACGCCTGGCTAGCAGCCCGACGCCACTTCTTGAGCCCAGCGGCTCGATACACCTTTGCCAATAATCTCCTGGTGGCCTGCGGCCTGGCCGATTGAACGGAGGCGGAGGTGAGACGATGGCGCTGTCAAGAACCCACAGGGTGTAGAGTGGCCGGCACGGTGATCAAGGCCCACAGGATTACGGAAAGCAACACTTGCCCAGGCACGCAAGGTTAAACGCACAGTCCAGACTGCAACAATCAGCATCTTGCTTGCATGGCTTATTCTTTTCTTGACACGCGGGGGTCGGTTGCTCGCTTTGCAGCACTGGTATGGTCGGATTACCTGGCGTATCTTTTGCTAGGAATCCACAGGCTCCTATCCCCAGTACACCCGCACAGAGTACCACAAGAAACCAGGAGGACATCTTGTTGGTTTTCCTCGCTCACACAGAATGAATGGCGCCTTTCCTCACTCGCACGAACCGCGTAGTACGCGCAGGATATGGGGGGCTACGCTTCCCTCAAGACCCTCGGCGTGCACCAGCCCTAGCGCCGCAGCTCTGCGCCAAGGGTGGCGGCGGCATGTTGCTGGATACGCTGATAGAGCTGCAGCACCTCGTCTTCGGTCAAACTACGATCCTCGGCCTGGAACGTCAGGGCATAGGCCAGGCTCTTTTTTCCGGCGGGAATCTGCTCGCCCTGATACAGATCGAACAGTTCCACCTGCCGCAATAAGTCGCCCCCGGCAGCTCGTAACGTCTCCTGCACCGTTTGGGCCGGGATATCCGCATCCAGCACCAGAGCCATGTCTTGCAGCGCTGCCGGGAAGCGGGAGATGCGCTGATAGCGGCGTGGCCGACGGTGTGCCAGGAGCATATCCAGATTGAGTTCCAGCAGCGCTACAGCCTGTTCGGGCAAATCAAAACGCTCGCAGACCTGGGGATGCACTTCGCCCATAATCCCCAGCGTGGTGTCGGCGAGTTGCAACGTGGCACTGCGGGCCGGGTGCAGGGATGGATGGGGCGCTGCCACAAAGTGTACCCCAGGGACGTGCAGGCGCTGTACGAGCGTCTCCGTAATGCCCTTGAGATGCGCCAAACCAAAGTGAGGTGGCGCCTCGCCGTCATACCACGAGGCCGGCAGCAGCGGGCCAGTCAAGGCGATGGCCAGACGCCGCTGCTCCAGGGGTAGTTCTGCACCGGGCTGGGGTAGATACACCCGGCCAATTTCGAACAACGCCATGCGCTGGCGATACCGACTATTGGTCCGCAGTGTTTCGAGCATGCTCGGCAACAACGATTGCCGCAAGAATTCACGCTCTTGACTGATCGGATTGGCAACTCTGATATAGGCTGATGCCTCGACTGGTGGTCCATCAACTTGCGCACGGCTGACGCTATCGAGACTGGTGAGACCATAGGAGATGATTTCCGTGAGGCCACAACCCACCAGGACATCGCGTGTCTGCTCCAGGCCGGCCAGCAGCGGTTGCGAGCGCTGGGGTGGCAAGACGTCCTTAATCAACGTCAGGGGAATCGCTTCATAGCCGTGGATGCGGGCGATATCTTCAATCAAATCTGCCGCAATCGACACGTCCAGACGATGGCTTGGCACCTCCACCTCCAGACGTGGCTCCCCATCGTCCATCTGTGGCGTGCATTGAAAGGCCAGAGCGGAGAGGATCCGCTGCATGGTCTCCACGCTAAAATCCATGCCCAGCGTGCGGCGTACCTCTGTGGCACGGAGGGTAATCTGGCGTGGCCGCGGCGGCTGCGGATAGGTATCGGCAATAGCGGTATGCCTGGTGCCCCCCCCGAGTTCCTCCATCAGGCGACTCGCACGTACCAGGGTCGGGAGCGTCAGGGCGCTATCCACGCCGCGTCCGAAGCGCTGGGCTGCTTCGCTTGCCAGCCGTAGGGCCTGCGAGGTACGGCGAATGCTGATGGAGTAGAAATTGGCCGACTCCAGCAGAATATGCCGGGTACGCTCAGAGACCTCGGTAGTGGCGCCGCCCATCACGCCGGCGAGGGCAATCGGCCCAGAATCGTCCGTGATGAGTACCATATCCTCGGTGAGCATGCGCTCGAGGCCATCCAGCGTCTGCATGCGCTCCCCAGGCGCAGCCCGCCGCACAACGATACCGCCATGAAGCTTCTGGTAATCAAAGGCGTGCAGGGGTTGGCCCATCTCCAGCATGCAGTAATTGGTAATGTCAACGATATTATTGATCGGGCGCATACCAGCCAGCAACAACCGACGCTGCATCCAGGCGGGGGCGGGTTGAATCGTGACGTTTTCGATCAGGGCTGCAGAATAGCGTGGGCAGAGCTGCGGATCAGCACTCCTGACCGTGATATAGGGCGTCGTGGCACTCAAGGACTCTCTCTGACGGGACTCGTCAGGGCGCCAGGCGCGTAGCTCCTGGCCGATGAGCGCTGCCACCTCACGCGCCAGACCAATGATGCAATTGGCGTATGCTAGATTCGGCGTGAGTTCTACTTCCAGCACCGTATCGCCGAGCACGTCCTGGAGTGGCTGACCGACAGGGGCAGTAGGGTCAAGAATGATGACCCCGGCGTGATCATCGGACAGACCCAGTTCCTTTTCAGAACAGACCATACCAGCGGATTCCACGCCACGAATCGTCGTGCGCATCAGGAGCTGTTTCTGAGGTGTGGCGCTATGGCCATCTACCAACTCGGCCCCTTCGACGGCAAAAGCCACTTTCTGGCCGCACTCGCCCGGGCGCAAATTGGGCGCGCCCGTGACCACCGTCTGTGGCGTCCCCTGACCATACTCCACGACAGCTAGAACGAGGCGCTCAGCATTGGGATGGGGCTTGACCTCCAGGACCTCACCGACAAACAGTTTGTCGCGTTGCCAGGCGTCCCCGATGTGTTCGATGGTCGCGACTTCTAATCCGGCCATGATCATCCGGTGGACAAGGTCGTCCAGGGGAATGGTAATCTCAACAAAATCCTTGAGCCAGCTTAGCGGCACACGCATGAACACTACCCTCTATAGCAATCATCAAGACACACGTAGGGAACCCTCGCCCTCTCCAGGGGGAGAGGGCCTGGAACCAACATGCTATGAGCTAAATTGTTCCAGGAAACGCAGATCGTTACTGAAGAAATAGCGAATGTCGTCGATGCCGTATTTCAGCATGGTAATACGCTCAGGCCCCATACCGAAGGCAAAGCCGCTAAACACCTCGGGGTCATAGCCACCATTGCGGAGCACCTGAGGATGGACCATACCGGCTCCAAGAATCTCCAACCACCCGCTGTGCTTGCAGATCGTACAGCCCTGGCCATCGCAGACGATGCAGTCCATATCGACCTCGACGCTGGGCTCGGTAAAGGGAAAATGGCTGCAACGAAACCGCACCTGGCGGTCCTCACCAAACATGCGACGGGCGAAATTGACCAGCACGCCTTTCAGATCCGCCATGCTGATGTTCGTGCCGACAGCCAGCCCCTCAACCTGATGAAACATGATTTCGGAGCGGGCCGTGATCGCCTCATAGCGGTAGCACATGCCAGGCAGAATGACCCGGATGGGCTCCGGATGATAGGCCTGCATAGCCCGAATCTGCCCCGGCGAGGTATGGGTACGCAACACGACCCGGTCGTTGATGTAAAAAGTATCCCACATGTCACGTGCCGGATGATAGGGCGGCATATTCAATAGTTCAAAATTATACAAATCGCTCTCGACCTCGCGGCTGTCGAAGATCTGAAACCCCATGGCGCTAAAAATCGCCGCAATTTCCCGCAGCGTCTGGGTACTGGGGTGCACCCGTCCCAGGCTTGCTGGCACGCCTGGCAGCGTCACATCAATGCGCTGTTGCGCCAATATACTGGCTAACTGGACTTGCTTGAGCGCTGCCACCCGCGTCTCGAACCCCTCTTCCAGCGCTGCCTTCACCTCGTTCGAGACCTGCCCCACCTGCGGTCGCTGCTCCGGCGCGAGCTTGCCAATGCCACGCATCACCTGCGTCAGCGCACCGCGGCGGCCGAGATAGTCGATACGCCAGGTATCGAGGGCGGTCAAATCGGTGATGTGCTCCAGGCGGGCCAGCGCTTCCGTACACAGCGTCTGCAACTCCATCACCAGGGGATTGTCATCGTGCTCCGACATGGGTCTCTCCACACCGCAAAGGTCCTGCGTCTCATGAGTACGGGCAGATTATACGCTGGCGGTGAAAGCTTTGACAAGCGAGCAGCTTTTTGTGTCTGCTGTCGTTCTGGTATACACTTATTCATTGACGGCCCCAAGACATCTATGCTGAGTCTGTGGAGGTACATATGGCGACGAATGATGAACCAGCGAAAATTCACTGTCCATGTTGCCAGGCGACGCTGGTAATCGACCGGGCGACCCTGGGCATTTTATATTTCACCGAACATCGGGTGAAGGCAGGTGGCGCTTCCTTCGAAAAATCGCTGGAGAATCTGAAAGAAAAGGAAAAGCAGAAAAGCTCGCGCTTTCAGCAAGCGATGGAGGAAGAAAAGCAACGCAAAGCCCTCCTGGGCAAAAAATTTCAGGAGCTGCGGAAACAGGCTGACTCGAATCCGGACGACCGCCCCCCTCTGCGCCCATTCGATCTTGACTGAGTGCGCTCCACCCATGGCCGATGTGTCCGCAGCATCACGTCAGGAGCATCGCAGTCGCTACCGCTACGCTGTCCTGCTTATCGGCTTTGTTACCCTGGCCGGAGCCAGCGGCGTTAGCGGTTGCTTTGCGGTCTTCTACAACACTCTTGTGACAACCTTTTCCTGGAGCCGTGCCCGCGGTGCCAGTCCCTACTCGGTGCACATGATCGTGTCAGTGGTCAGCGCACCCGTGGTCGGCTGGCTCCTGGATCGCTATGGCCCGCGCGTCGTGTTGAGCATCGCTGCTCTCCTGGGTGGTGGGGCGCTGATGGCGTGTAGCACTCTGCAGACACTCGGTCATTTCGTGGTGTACTACGGCGTGTTAGCTGCCGTCGGGCAGACGGCGCTCGGCTCGGTGGCCGTGGTCGTGTCGCGATGGTTCGAGCACACGCGACGTGGCAGAGCTATTGGCTTTACTGACGTCGGCACCGGCTTCGGGATGGTGCTATTCATCCCTGGCAGCGCCTGGCTGATCGAGAACCTGGGCTGGCGACCGGCCTTTGCCGTCCTCGGTGTGGTCATCATTGTGCTTCTGGTCCCGCTCAACCTCTGGCAACGGTGTCCCCCGGTGGCGCCCGTCCACACGGTCAGTATCGCGAGCTTTGGGCATGCGTTGCGCCGCCGGTCATTCTGGATGCTCTGCCTGGCCCATGGCTGTATGACCGTCACGATGACCATGGTGAACGTGCATCTCATCCCCTTTCTGGTCAGCTCTGGCCGGCTGGACCTGCTGGGCGCTGCTTCTGTGTCGAGCGCCGTGAGTCTGGTCAGCCTCGGTGGTCGCATGTTTTTTGGCTGGTTTGTGGACCGGCTGCACGGCGAAGGCGCCTTTAGCGTCGCCATGAGCTGTACCATCACGGGTTTTGTGATGCTGTGTATCCTCAGTCAATCCACGCTCCACTGGCCCCTGTATGCCTTTGTACTGATCTATGGTTTTGCACAGGGTGCTGGGGGCATTGCGATAGCGGCCAAGACTGTCTCGCTGTTTCAGGGACCGTCTCTCGGCACCATTTTTATGGTCGTCAACCTCAGTGCCAATCTTGGCGCGGCATTTGGCGCCTGGTGTGGCGGACGACTGTTTGATGTGAGTGAGAGCTATGCCTTGACGTTTGCCACGGCTATTGCGAGTGGTCTGCTGGCTATAAGTTGTATGTGGATCGGGCGGCATGAGCCATCCACAATACGTGCAGGGCAAGGAGGACATTGATGGCAGGAGCACTGGCAGGCACGACCGTCCTGGAGCTTACGCGCGTCTCGCCCGGCAGTTTTTGTACCATGATCCTGGCGGACATGGGGGCAGATGTGCTCAAGATTGAGACGCCCCCGGCCCTCAGCCCCGGGCCTGGCTCGGGGATGTCGGCAGGCGCTGAACGCCAGGCGGCGTTTAGTTATGTGAACCGCAATAAACGTAGCCTCGGCGTAAACTTAAAGACGCCAGAGGGGCACACGATCTTACACCAACTGGCGGCACGGGCCGATGTCCTGGTCGAAGGTTTTCGGCCAGGTGTGATGCAGCGGCTCAACGCCGACTATGCGACTTTAAGTCGGCTCAACCCGCGCCTGGTCTATTGCTCGCTTAGCGGTTTTGGCCAGAATGGTCCGTATCGCGGCTTCCCGGCGCATGACCTCAATTACCTTGCTATCAGTGGTGTGCTACACCTCATTGGTGAAGCGGGCCGTCCGCCGGCCATTCCGCTGAACATCATCGCCGATTACGGTGGGGCTGCTCTGCACGGGGTCGTGGGCATCCTGCTCGCGCTGTATGCCCGGCATCGCACCGGGCGCGGCCAGCATGTCGATGTGGCGTATCTCGATGCCACCATCTCGCTCCTGGCCGCGACCCCCTTGCTGGCCAACGCTTTTGCCGATAGCGTCCTGCCGCAACGGGGCCATGGCCCTTATACGGGCCTGTATGCCTTCTACACCACCTATGAGACGCAAGATGGTCGCCATCTCTCTGTTGGCTGCAGCGAACCCTGGCTCTGGGAAAACCTCTGTACAGCCCTCGGCCGCCCTGAGCTGGCGTGCTACTACCGCCGTATCGAGCACCTCACCCGTGCTCCCAGCCCTGAGGAAGCCAGTGTACGCGACCAATTGCAGGCCATTTTCTTACAGCGTACCCGCACCGACTGGCTGGCGTATCTGGCTGACAAAAACGTCTGTATTGGTCCGGTGAACACGGCGCCGGAGGTCTTTGCTGACCCCCAGGTCCAACACCGTCAGATGCTTCTCACCCATCGCGCCACCGATGGCTCGGTAGTGCAGCAGGCTGGCATTGCGCTGAAGCTGAGCGACACGCCAGGGAGTGTCCGACACCTGGGGCCACGCCTGGGGCAGCATACGGACGAGGTACTCTCCGATCTGGGCTATAATCAGGACGACCGAGAGCGCTTACGTGCGCAAGGCGTCATCGGGTAGAGCCCACAACTATTCTTGAGGCTGGCATGCCTGATCTGCGTTTGACGCCGCTTGTGGTCGTGAAGATGATGATTTTCCTGGCCGTTCTAGGGCTCAACCATTGCAGTGGCAGTGAGGAGACTGACACACCCTCTGCCCCTGCGCCTTCTACCCCTGGCTCCTCTGTCATGACTGGCGCTGCCATTCGCCTGAGCCCTGTGGTGACTGGTCTCTCCGGTCCAGTATACATTACGCATGCTGGGGATGAGCGCCTCTTCATCGTCGAACAGCCAGGCCGTATCCGCGTGCTACAGCAGGGCAGTCTCGTGGCGACACCATTGCTTGACATAACGTCACTGGTGCGCTCTGAGGGAGAACAAGGGCTGCTGAGTGTGGCGTTTCACCCGGCCTATGGCCAGCCGGGGGCGCAAGGTTTTGGGCTATTCTGGGTCAACTATACGAACACGAATGGGGATACGGTCATTGCCCGGTACACGACATTGAGTGCAAATCCACCGCAGGCTGACTCGGCCAGCGCTGTAACCCTCTTCGTCATCGCGCAACCTTTCGCCAACCATAACGGTGGTCTCAATGTTTTCGGCCCGCTGGAAGGACCAGCAGGTCAGCGTTATCTCTACATTGGTATGGGCGATGGTGGTTCGAGTGGAGATCCGTTCAACAACGCCCAGCGCGATGATACCTTGCTGGGCAAGATGCTCCGCCTCGATCCGAGTCTTGAATCCCGACCAGCGCCGCCTTTTTACACCGTCCCACCTGACAATCCCATGGCCAGCGCTGGCGCACCCCTGGGCACCATCTGGGCGAAAGGCCTGCGCAATCCCTGGCGTTTTGCGTTCGATGCCGTAGGGGGAGACCTCTATATTGCCGACGTCGGCCAGAATCGCGAGGAAGAAGTGCACTTCACCCCCGCCGGCACGCCTGGCGGACGGAACTACGGTTGGCGCCTGATGGAAGGGCAGTCCTGTTTCAATCCACCCAGCAACTGCGAGGCCCCGGGCCTCGAACGTCCCGTGGCAGTCTATGAACGTAGTGGTGGGCGTTGTGCCATCATTGGCGGCTATGTCTACCGCGGCACACGCCTGCCAGCGTTGACCGGTGCGTATCTCTACGCCGACCTGTGCAGTGGAGAAATTTTTCGACTCACGCAAGTGACCCCAGGAGTCTGGCAGAACACGCTCCTCCTGAATAGCGGCCTTACCATCCTGACTTTTGGGGAGGATATCCAGCATGAACTGTACATCGGCAGTGACGATGGGACAGTCCACCAGCTCGTTGGTGGCCAATGACTGTCCCTGCGGCAAGACACTTGCACGTTTCAGTCTTCCTCCGCACCAAGAGGCCGCGTGCCGATGATCCCCTGCATTTCTAAAGCCGCGACCTCCTGCTGCGACAGCCCCAGAAGGTCGCCGAGCACATAGCTGTTATGTTCGCCCAGGCTCGGCGACGGGGTTGTGTGACGCCTGGGGCTTTTGGAGAGCCGCCAGGGGGTAGAGACTTGCGTGTACGTTCCCGCCTCCGGATGGTCGACCACATCCCAGAAGCCCCGCGCCGTCAGGTGCGGATCGACGAGGGTTTCGCCGCCCTTGACGACTGCCCCGGCGGGGACGCCATGTGCTTGCAGGAGATGCATGGCTTGATAATGCTCCCGCGCCAGCGTCCAGGCAGCCAGGACCTGGTCGAGTTCGGCCTGATGATCCCGACGTGCGAGTACGGTCGCAAATCTGGAATCCTGTGCCAGATCTGGTTGACCGATGGCCTGGCACAGCCCGCGCCACTCGTCGTCGGAGCCGACGGAGATGGCGATCCACATATCATCGCCCTGGCAGGGATAGACACCCTGCGGCACCATGTGTGGGTGTCGGTTACCCAGAGGACCAGGCACACGGCCAGTCACCGAGTGGTCTACCACATATTCCCCCAGCATAGCGACCGTCACCTCGCGTTGTGACAGATCGATAAACGTCCCCTGCCCGGTCTGGCGCCGCTGCCGCAGAGCCGCCATGAGCGCGCCGACCGCCAGGATACCCACAACCGGGTCAGGATAAGTTTCGTTGGTCATAAGGGGTCTGCCATCCTCATAGCCCGTGATCGAGGCGAGGCCAGCCGTTTGCTCCAGAGTTGACCCCAGGGAGCCATAGTCGCGCTCAGGGCCCGTGGCTCCCTGGCTGCTGATCTTAACGTAAATCAGTTGCGGGTTGGCGTGCGCCAGGGCCTCATAGCCCAGGCCCAGCCGGTCCATCACGGAGGCTCGATAATTCTCGATGAGCACATCACACATGGTCGCTAGCTGCAACAGGAGGGCCTTGCCGCGCGCCGTCGCCAGGTCCAGAGTGAGACTGCGCTTATTGCCATTGCGGTGCACGTAATGGCCAGCGCGATTCCACGGATGCTCGCCAGGTGCACCGCCGGGATACAGCCCTTCACCGTGGGGAGTTGGACGTGCCGCGCCACGGCTGATGTCCATGCGTGAACACGACTCGACCTTGATGACCTCTGCCCCCATGAATCCCAGCAGGAGCGTGGCATACGGTCCCACCGCCACCTGCGTCAAGTCGAGAATACGAAGCCCTTCTAAGGCAAGCTGCGGCATGCGTTTCCCTTGCTCCTTCGTGCTTTGTTTCAGCCATAACGCCAGGTTGTCAGAACAATATCGCCGGCACAAACACTATGTTCCCCCTCGCCAAACCGGCGAGGGTAACTAGCCGTGCGCAGCACTGGTGCGCAGCACTTAGATGACACCTGCGCCACGCAGGTGTGTAAGGTCTTCCCTGGTGTAACCCAGGTGGTCGCCGTACACCTCCTCATTGTGCTCACCCAGGAGAGGCGCCCGGGTCTGGTGCCACACGGCGCCCTGAATCGTAAAGGGTGCACCGGGGTAGGTGGCCGTCCCAGCCTCCGGGTGGTCAATACACTGAAAAAATTCGCGTGCCAGTAATTGCTGCGAGGTGCTGAGGTCTGCGACCGTCGCCACATAGCCAGCCACGGTACGCAGTCCCTGGAGGGCGTGATAGATGTCTTCCTTGGGACGGGTCGCTGTCCACGCGTTGATGAGCGTGAGCAGTTCTTGCTGGTGTTCCCGGCGTGCATCGCGGGTGTTGAATTTGGGATCATCTGCCAGCTCTGGCCGTCCCATCAGCGCACAGACACGTGCCCAGGTGTCTTCGCGCACGCCGCGCTCCAGGCCGGCATGGACCCAGCCATCTTGCGCCTGGGCCAGAGTACTCGGCCGTCTGGTAGGCGTACGCCCGAACTGGTGCGCAATAGAGGCGTGGATCTGGGCGACGGTCATGGTCTCCATAGCTGAGACGTCGACGTGTTGCCCATGCCCCGTGGCATCGCGTACGTAGAGGGCCAGCAGCGTCGCGGTGAAGGCACTTATCCCCGTGGTATAACTGGCGGCCTGCCCGCCAACCCGCAGCGGCTCCCTGTCGGGCAGGCCAATCGTGTGCATCAGCGCTCCCGTGGCCTGCGCAACTAACTCAGAGCCCTTGTAGGCACGATAGGGACCTGTCTGCCCAAAAGGGGTAACAGAGGTATAGATCAGGCCAGCATTGAAACCCTCCAGGGCGGCGTAACCCAACCCGAGCTGGTCCAGATGCCCAGGAGGGAAACTCTCGACGAGCATATCGCATTCCCGGGCCAGGCGTTGCAATATACAAGCCCCGGTGCGGCTCTGGATGTCCAGGGTAATGCTCTTTTTCCCGGTATTCAGGTACAGATATGTGGCGCTCTGCTCCCCATGTGGGGCAGCACGGACGAAGGGACCAGCGCGGCGTGAGACATCCCCGGTGCCGGGGGGCTCAACCTTGATGATCTCCGCACCCAGGCCAGCCAGAAGTTTGGTGCAGAAGGGGCCAGCCACATCCTGGCTGAGGTCAAGGACGCGTATATCTCCTAAGATAAGGTTGTTTTCAGGCATAGCTCTATTGGTCTCGCTTCACGTTGTATAGCTCACATAGCCCTGCCTGCTCCCCGCAGGCAGTCGATGGGCCCTGCGTTTGTAGGCGCATTCCATCAGAAAATCAGGGGCGCGTCAAGCTCCCTCCACATGGTACCGCATGGCCTGCCACGTAGCGTTACGATTGTCCTGGAATGCTGAAGACGACTTATAGAACATATGCTGATCTGCTACAATCCCTGCATGAACAATGCCTGCATTCGCAGTGAGGTCCAAAGACACGTCTGACACCAGTGGCCATGAGCCCGGTGCATGTGCCAAGAGATCCCCCGGAAATGCGCTGCTCCCACGCCAGTGGGGGATTGGAGAGCCTGCATGGAAGCGCAAGAGAGGCAAACTGTGCACGAGGCTGCACACCAGGCCATCGCGGCTATCGAGGCCGGCCGTCAGGTAGTCTGTACTATGGAGGAATACTATGCCACTGTCCGTCTGACACTCCAGCGCTATGCAGTGGCCCAAGCAGCCCTGGGGCACCCCGAGGTGGTGGCGCAAGTCACCGGAGAGATCAGGCGCTTCGATACGGCCCAGGCGGCAGGCCGATGGCCCGGCGCGTACCGCTCACGATGGGAACGGCTGTTCGTGCGGGTAGGGCGACGGTATGCGACCCGCTTCCTGGGACGGCGCTACTACCGCCGCGCGCATGGGGGTGCGTCGCCCACTGGTGGGTGAGGTATACTATGATTATGCTTGATATTATGCGTGAGCAACTACGCCAATTTTTTACTCCTCAAGTTGATGCGAAAGCGCTCCAGGCCATACTGAGCCGTGTGCGTCAAGGATTGCCACCACCGGTCATCTGGCTGTTTGGGAAAGTGCAGTCGGGTAAGACGGCGATCATCCGCGCCCTGACCGGTGCTGAGCGCGCCCAGATTGGTTCTGGCTTTGCGCCCTGTACACGCTGGGCGGCCAGGTACGATTTTCCGAATGCCGATTTTCCTCTTGCTGTGTTTCTCGACTCGCGCGGCCTCGGTGAGGCTGGATACGATCCACGCGAGGACCTGGCCGCGTTTCAAGCCGAAGCACACATGCTGCTCGTCGTCGTCAGGGCCATGGACATGGCCCTCGAGCAACTGCTGAGAGATCTCAAAGCTATCCTCAAGGAACATCCATCCTGGCCAGTCGTGGTGGCGCAAACGACCTTGCATCACGGATACCCGCCAGATATGCACGATCATGTGTACCCTTACCCCTTTGCGTCGTTGCCCTGGCCGGCCACAGTGCCTATGCCTGTCAGGCGCGCGCTTGACTTTCAACGTACGCTTTTTGCCGGTATACCGATAACGCGCTTTGTCCCTCTCGATTTCACGTTACCTGAAGATGCCTTGCAGGATCCGTTCTACGGACGCGAAGCGTTGCTCGACGCGTTAGCTGAGGCCCACCCGCACGCAGTATACCAGACGTTACAGCAACTACCGGCGCTGACGCGAGAGCTGAAAAATCTGCATGTCCGCCAGGCTCAACCCCACATCCTGGCCTATGCCTGTGCTGCCGGGGCTGTGGGTGCAGCTCCATTGCCCATTGCCGATCTGCCGATCATCGGCGCACTGCAACTAAAAATGCTGCATACAGTCGCTTCTATCTATCGGCAACCACTGCGCCTGAAGACGTTTCTCGAACTGGCGAGTACGGTTGGATTAGGAGTACTCGTGCGCCAGGGCACACGCAGTCTGCTCAAAGTCATCCCCGGGTTTGGCAGTGCCATAGCGGGTCTCTCTGCTGGGGCGATGACCTATGCACTCGGTTGTGCCCTGTGCTTCTATTATCAGATCATCTTCGATGGGCACCTGCCGCGCCCAGAGCAACTGCAAGCGTTTTACAATGAGAAACTCGCCGAGGGCCTGCAACTCCTGGGCAAGGTAGAAGCTGGTCGCCAGCCTCCGGAAGTGAGAGGACAGTCTCCAGAATGAGCCCGACGCAGTCGCACAACCGTAGTTTACAGACTGCCAGTCGCCCGCTCTCGGCGCGGCGCTGGCGGTTATGGGTGCTTGGTGCCTGCGTGGGTCTTCCGCTGCTGGTGTTCGGTGTGACTGGGGCGCTGTGGCTCTATGAACATCGCTGGCTCAAGTGGGTCGGATTGGCATTTTTGGGTGGTGAGGCGCTATGTCTCTGGTTAGCGCGGCGCTGGAGCCGTGCTGACGCGGCGCTGCTGCCACAACCATCTGGCGTCTTACCACCAACCTTCGCACCACGCGACGAGGCAGCCTGGGCGCTGGTACAGGAGTACCTGGAGCGCATTGAGCACGGCGACCTCCGCTTTGAGGGACTCGAGCAGTTCTTATCGCTCGGCCAAGAGATTCTGGAGCGCATAGCAGCACACTATAACCCGGATAATCGGGAGCCGCTTTTAGCCATACAAGTGCCGCTGCTCTTTCGTGCTCTTGAAGAAACGGCCCGCGATTTAGCGCAGGCCACAGCCATGGTTCCCCTGGCCCATCACATCACGATTGGGGATGCGGTACGGGGCTATCGTCTACATCAAAAAATCATGCCGGCGTATCAGGTCTACCGCTTACTGTATCCACTCTTCAACTGGCACAACGCGCTCTTTCAACGCTTAGTCACCGATCGCCTGTTCGATCTGACGAAGCAGACCCTGAATCAATGGCTCCTCAAGTGGTATGTGGATCGGATCGGGTATCACGCTATTGAACTCTACAGCGGCAAGCTGCTCCTGACCCGGCAGTTTGACCCCTCCGCTCCTCCACTGCTGTCCGAAACTGCCGAGAAGTTGGCATCCTTACCGACAGTGATAGCCGAACCGCTGCGCATCCTGGTGCTCGGACAAGTGAAAGCGGGCAAGTCCAGTCTCGTCAATGCTCTCTTCGGGACCACGCCGGCAGCCACCGATGTCTTGCCGATGACAGCACGGGTCACTTCTTACACCCTGGACCGTCCAGACCTGGGGGGAACAATCATCATCACTGACATGGGCGGCTACGAAGATCCGCAGGTACCGGCAGAGCGGCTCGCAGTGGCCCTGGCGGAGGCCCAGCGGGCTGATCTCGTCCTCCTGGTGGTCTCAGCGGTCAACGTCGCGCGTGAGCCAGACCGGCACTTATTGTCACAGCTGCGCGACCATTTTACCACACAGCCAGCCTTGCGCCCTCCGCCTGTGGTGGTCGTGTTGACACACATCGATATGCTCCGCCCGCACCGCGAGTGGAATCCACCGTATAACATTGTCAGTCCGGACTCAACCAAAGCCCGGGCGATCCACGGCGCTTTGTATGCTGTGTCTACCGATCTCCATCTGCCCCCGGAACTGATCCAGCCTGTCTGTCTACTGCCTGAACGACTCTATAACGTTGAAGAGGCCCTTATACCGCTCCTGGTGGCGTTGCTGCCGGACGCCAAGCGGACACTTTTGCTCCGCAGCCTCAAGACCCTGCGCCAGCAAGAGGCATGGGAACTACTTGGGCATCAAGCCCGAGCAGCAGGACGGTTCCTGTGGCAACTCGGTGGAGAAGTTTTGCAAAAGGCACTGGAGGGTGTGCTGACCCAGGGCAAATCGTGAACGAGTTTCTGCGGATGCGCGATATTTTCTCCAATGCTTCTGGGCAGCTGCCCCGGCGGTGCGTGGTGCTCACGCGCCGCCGGTTGTCCACGGGCGCCCGCAACGCCTCAGGCGACCGGTAGCTCCCGGCCCGTATCCGACGCCTGCTTGATGGTATCGATGAAGCGGTGCAGGTCCACCGCGGTGTCGAACGTCGGCGTGCGGTCTGACCGGTGCGGATCGCCTCGGCGAACAGGGCATACATCTGCCCGACATTGAACGGATCGCCGCGCGGGAAGTCGGCCGGGACATACACGAAGCGCTCGGGGACCTCCAGGTCGCTCAGCGCGTGGTCGCCACGCGCGCCCTGCAGGCGTAGCGTCTCACCGCGCTGAGACGAGACAGTGCCGGTGGCGACCAGCGTGCCTTCCCGCCCGTAGATCTCCATCCGGAAGCCGCTGCCGGCCCAGGGGACGGCGGCGGCATGGACCGACGCCACCGCACCGCTCGCGAGCTGTCCGCTGACCAGCACGTTGTCCGGCGACGGTGACCTCCACCATCTGCCTGGTGTCGGTCTCGTACCATTGCCGGGCCTGGGTCGTGACCAGGCACGCCACCCGCGCGAAGTTGCCCGCGACGAAGCGCAAGGCGTCGATGACGTGCCCGTTGGCGATGGTGAGGGTATTCGCGCCGAGGCGGGCATCGCGCTGCCAGGTACGGCTGGAGGGGCGCTCCAACGTGCCGTCACGCATCGAGGTGACGTGACAGGACAGCACCTCGCCCACATACCCGGCCTCGATCTGCTCCTTCATGTACATGAGCGTAGGGCTGACCCGCGCTTGCAGTCCGACCGCGTCTGCAGCCCCTGGACCGGGCAAGCGCCGCCAGTTCTTCGGCTTCGGCGGTGGTCCGGCCCAGCGGCCACTCGGTGTAGACATGCTTGCCGGCTTCGATGGCGGCCCTGGTCGGCTCATAGTGCGATGGCACCCGCACCACCACGGCCACCGCGTCGACCTCCGGCGAGGCCACCATCGTCCGGAAATCGTGGAAGGCGAGCTGCGCTCCAAACGCTGCGCGCGCCTCTTCCGCGCTCTCGGGCCTGGTGGTGCAGACCGCGGTCAGTTCGACATCCGGACTGGCCAGTACCTCTCCTTTGCGGTGAGCTATCTTGCGAGTTCTCTCTTCGGCTACCGCGTGGAGATCCTGCAAGGCGTCCAGATCGCAGCAGCCGCGCTGGCCTACGGAATCATCTTCCTGGCGCTCGAACGGATGCTGGGCCGGGGTAGCGCTCTGCGCACGTCGATCCTGCTCATCGTGCTTCTTCCATTCATCTCTCATGGTGTGCTTCCAACCAACATGCATACGGCTTTGTGGGGCTACAGCGGAGCGTTGTTTGCTCTGACAATGCAACCGTCCCTGCGCCGCCGACCTCGTGTTGGCTCTGTCCTGCACCGTTGCGCTCCTGGGCTACGCCGCCGGCGTCGTGGCCCTCGTTCCTATCGTCCTCGGCCACGTGCTCTTCTGGCGATCGTCCTGGCCCTTGCGACGCGTCGCGACCTTTGCCGGACTCTCGTCGGGCGTTGTCGTAGCCGTCGCGGCGGTACGGCGCATCCTCTCTGGAACCGTCGACCCGTTACACTGGGCGATTGATCGCATCAGCCTGCCGCCCCTTGCGGATTACCTCAGTACCGTGAAGGTGATCCTTCGCGATCTCTTCGTGAGCGCCGACAGCTGGTACGCACTCGGATACGGTCAGCCCTACATCAGTGCTCCGGTCGCGCTATTTCTCGTCTGCGCGGTCACGTGCGCGGTGCTGTGGCTCTCAGTCAGCAGAAGACCGGATTTCGCGGAGTCCGCGCTCCGGAGTGCGCGTGCACGCTGGATCGTTCTCTTTCTGGTCTCGTCTCTGGTGGCGATCCTGATCGCTTCGATCAATACACGAATTCCAGGGATTCGAAGGGCGTTACCTGCGGTGATCCCCATGCTGGCAGCGGCTGCGACCGCGCCGGCGCTCGTTCCACGCGGCGCACTTCTCACGGTGCTGCTGAACGTCTTGTTCGCCGCAACCGTGGCCTGGGAGGGCGCCAGAAGCGTGGAAGCCATCAGGGGCCGATGGGATCCAGCGCCGCCATTCTCCTGGACGCTCGTCTCGAATTTCATCGCCGACCGCCTTCCCGGATTCGAGGCAGCGCATATCGTGGTGGTCGACAGAGCTCTCGAGCCGAGCTTCGACAGGGTCTTCTGCGGCCTCCGCATGGACGAACGCACGCGGCCGAAAGCGGCGATGATGCTCGGCTACGACTTATCCGGCGCTACCGATCTCCTGCTCTGGCGCGACGGTGTCCTGGCGTCCCCGGTACCCATCTCCGAGCTCCCCGCAGCTCCGCTGCTCGTGGTGAGTGCCACGACGGTGAGAGCCGAGCGGGTGGGCTTAGCCTTGGAGCGAGCGGGGCGGCCATCGGTCGGCCCCACCGTGAACCTGGTGATTCAACGCTAAGCTTCGTCGCCCGGCGCCGTTGCCCGGTCCAGCACGCACATCGGGCAATCCGCTTCTTCGCAGCCACGCCATCACGAAGCTGAGGCCGACTATGTTTACGGAGACAATGGGCACGCCGTACCAGACTGGCGTTCCCTAGTTATTGACAACGCGCGAGCTTCCGGGCCGGATGGTTTCGGCAGAGTCCACCATCGATGACACTTTCATGCCCCCGTCATTATGCGAACCCCGATATATTCCCTTGCACCAAGAGCCGGCGCGCACGCGCCGGCTCTCAGTCACAAGAGGCCCCTTTGACCGGTAGTGGAGCTGGAGCTCGGAGCTCATCAGCGTCCATCACTTTCTCAAACTCGAGGCGATCATCACTTTCGATTTCAGTGCGGCCTGGGCTGAGACGTGTTCGGCCGCCTCCATCTCCGCACGCGTCTGCGGGAGGTGCAAGATCCTTCCGTCCCCCAGCTGCACTTCACGGAGGAGGTACTGATCGCCGTAACGATGAAAGGTGAGGCTCGGCGCGGACTCGCGATCGTTCCGGCGATCGGTCACGCTCATCAGGATCACGCCATGACGCGCGCCGCGGATCATGAACACACCGTTCTGTCCGGGCATCGGTAAGATGCGGTAAGAGTCTCGCCGAAGGTTCGTGTCGCCCGCAGTGAATGCAAACGGGACGTTCGTCACCGTCTCGATTCCCTGGGCGCGTGCGGACGTGGCCACCCCCACCAGCAGGAGGCCCGCGGTCACCACCAGTCGTTGAATAGAGATCGTCATGGTCTTCACTCCAGGACCCGCTGTGACGCCGGTATTCGGCGCCAGACACTCGCGCCGCCGGAAGTGGCGGGCGCCGCGCCGGTCCATATATGAGTGCTACGAGCTGACCCGGGCAGACTTCATGACGGTTGCCAGACGTTTTCATTACCACTTCCTGAAACGCGGGCAAATCTGCGTTAGGCCCTCTGGTGAACCCTCGCCGGTTGAAATCCATGGTGGCTTCCACTTCAACGACCGGCGGTACGCAGACGACGACCTGACGCTCGGATCGATAGATCCGTATGAGGTGTTCCGCATCTTCCACGATCCTGTTTTTCGAGTGGGAGACGGGGAGCCGTGCCGACATCGCCTACATGATCGATCAGCGCCACAACCTCAAGGCAAGATCGATGATTCAGACCGTGACGATGGCGCAGTCGTTGTTCGCCCTGGCGGCGCTGGTGGATCACGTGGGGCTCCAGGCGGCCCAGCGGGCATGCGATCTCGTGCGGGCGGAAACCTTCCTGCAGGACGCGTTCGCGACCGACGTCCGGCCAGTGATCCGCGACTGGCGTCGATCGAAAGGGCTGCCGGAAGATCCACAGGACGGGTTCCGGCAAAGTGGATATCTGGAGCGCATTACCGCGGACCGCAGCGCACGTAACGTGTCCAGCGGTTCGGCTTACGCCTGAACCGGGTTCAAAGTCTACAGTGGGCCCTTCGCCTGCCGGCCGAAGTCGTACTTCAGCGTCACCTGACAACTCGGGCCAGTTGCTGAGAAGGTGCCGCGCCCGCCTCTCTTCGTGTGCCACACGCCAGCACCGAACACATCATTCGGTCCCACCTTAGCGATGCCTTCTTTCAAATCCTTCCCATCGTCTTCATACGAAGCCGTGCGCACCTCGGTATCGGGTCCGAAGCCCTCGCCGAGGATTCCAAAGGTTTTGCGGTCCTCTGTCAGCAGCGCAGCCCAGAGGTGGCACTTGCCGTCCCTGGCCTCGATCGGAAAGGGAAAGACCTCATCGGCGGCGTAGACGCTGCCCTCCTCACCGACCATCTCGACCCTGAAGGCCTCGCCTTTGTTGAAATCCTCAATTGCGTAATTGAAATTCGCGAACTTCACGATTTCGCCGTTTTTCAACTTACCGCTGACGAGTGACCCCGATTCGTCGGCCTGAATCCCAGTGAGGAGACCGATGGCTTCGAAATGGCAAGGCTGGAAATCTGCATTCTGAGCGTCTCGGCGCGAGGGAACCCGGACGTGGCGATGCGGTAGGTTATCCGCGTCCCGTGGCGTCCTTGCTCTCGCTTGACCTCTTCCAGCGTGACAACGGTGCCGGGGGTCTGTTTGGCGCTTTGGCGGCTGTGCAGCGTCGAAGCGACCGGGTCCACAGGAGTCTGGGCGGTCATACCAGTAAGGCCCTCGGCACCTGTCAGAACGAGCAACGAGGCGAGCACGCACGACAGTTGGCGCGCCCGCCGCGGTCGTATTCCACACATTGCGGTCTCCCTTCACCGGTCTACATGACCGCTGCATGGCGTCTTGGCTGTGGCTCAGAGCGGCGTGAATTCCGCGAACAACTGTCCTGCCTCTTCGAGCCCTCCAACCGGAACGAAATCGCAGACGGCGCCGTAACGCGTCCACAGTTCAAGAACGCGCGGATTCGAATGCGCGCTCTGGATATGCTCGACCGGCCTTGCTCTGCTGGCGATGCCGCCGACGGCATGCGGGCCTGAGCAGGATCCTGGCGGCGCAACGCCTTAGCGACGAAGCTACTTCTCTTCGGCCAGCGTCTCGACGGTGATTCCGGACTTCGCCTGGAAGGCTGGCAGAATGATTTTGTAGTAGTTGTTTTTATCAAGCTGAATCACGGCGAACTCTCCGGTTCCCCCGATGGTCAGCCAGTGCTTCTTGCCTTTCATAAATGCCGTAGCGACGCCGCACACGATACAGACGATTGATAGACCGATGGCCGACTTCCACCGCGGCGATTTGGCGTAGGAGTATTCGGCGCTCTTGATGCTGGCGTAGGGCAAGGACTTGATCGGGGCCTTGGTCTTCTTGGATTCGATCACCAGCTTGTCGGGCTCGAGCACCAGCACGGCATCTGTAGATTCGGTCTTGCCGTCCTGCTGCACCATCACCTTGCCGTCGCCGTCAAGGCTCGCGCTGACTGGATAGCGCTGCTCAGCTCTGTCGACCAGTGGCGAAAGGCATTTGACCCGGACGGCTGGACGCGGGAGGTGCCATTTCACGCGGAATCCGTGCGGTGGTCGGACGAGAAAAGCTAGCCAGTCCAGCGCATACAGGATGGAGCCAGTGCCTCAAGATGTCCCCCAACGGGACAATCTCAATGCGAAGCCGAAGCGCCTCGACGATCTCTTCGTAATGCTCAAGGGGTCGCTAGTGGTGCCGTGCGATCTCTGGATCTTCTTATGAGTAGTGGTGGAATTCGTGGTTCTCAGTATGAGGGAGTATCGTATGCTCCACTTTGAAGCTCATCACGAGAAGGAGAGCCCGTGGCAAAGAAAACGATTCAGCAAGCGTTGGCAAAATCACAGGTCGTGCTCCACAAAGACTTCTCTCCGCAAGTTAAGCCTGCGGACGTATATTTCCTGAGGCTTGGTAGCGCGAGTCTTGACACTCCAGTCGCTGTAAAGATGACTCTGCCTGCAGGTGATTACCTCATCATTGCGCAGGGCTTTATTTACGTTGGCGGCGCGGAGCAGCATGCGCCAACTCTCGCGTTCCAACTGAGCTATCGTCAGGGCTCGAAAACGGTAAAGGACGATGTTGTCTTTACCTTGGAGCCGGGGGCTCCAGCCTACAATGCTCTCCTGAGTTGCGCCGTGAGTGCAGACTCTCCCCACCACGTTCAGTTCTCGTTCGCCAGCGACGGGTCGGAGTATGCTGGCGTGAACGGGATCAAGATTACAGCCATCCGCATAGGGTCTCTGAAAATCGTCGCCAATTGACGCGCTGTGGTTGGGGGAAGGGCTGAGCAGGGAACGAGAACGAGCGTTACGCGACAATTCTGTGCGATGGTGCTAGCTTTTTGTTCTCCACGCTATTCGGTGGTTTCGAGGAGGAAGTATGAGAGTTACAAACCCTCTGAGAGCCGTCAGTCTTATGGCATTCGTCCTCGTCTTTTCCCACAGCATGGTGGCGGACCAAGGCCCACCGAAGCCGCGGGAGCCGCAGGACCCGCCAGATAAATCCGCGCCCTCCGCCCGGACCACGCCGATGCTGAGAAAGGACGGCTGGTGGATCCGAATCGACCAGGTAGCTAATAAAGCCACGCGAGTTCAATTCGAGTTTGCCGCGCCTAGACCTGTCGCGCCCAATGACGACAAGGTAACCGCCAGGTGGTTTGAACGAGACCCTCTCGAGTTCGACTTGCCTACGCGGCTTCGAAATGAAAGAACCTTGTTGATCAAGGCCCGTGCTGATGGGTCAGCCGCCTTGTGTGTGTACTACAAGGATCAGGCGGTTAGTCGCCTTGAGTTCAAGGGCGAGGCCGAGAGGGAAGTGACCCAGACCACGAAAGAGCCGAAATGCAAATCGTAGGACCGGCGATCCAGCGCGGCACCGACGGGTGCAGCGCCTGTTAGGCTGTTCCAAGATCAACGTATCAGCGGTGCAATTATCCGGCGCACAAGTTCCTCTCTTGTCTGTCGCAGCGCTTCGAGACGGGCAGTCGCCGACTCGAGAGTGTCCTGGCGAGTCTTTGGGTTGACCGGCTGGCCGTTCAGGAGGGACCAGAGTGAGGCTGCCTCCCGCGTAGTCTGCTGCAGGTTCGCAGAGTACTCTTCGATGCCAGACCGTATTTCACGGACCGACGCCTCGTCGACCAGGCGCAGTAGGCTGACTTCCTGCAGTAATTGCCAGTACCACCACCAGGCGTCTCTGTTGAACTCTGCGTACAAAGCGCTCAGTCGACTTCGCACCTCTCGGCGAGCCTGCAGGTTGTTCCATAAATCATTCTTCGCGAACATCATGAACTCGGTCTGGAGTTCGTTGATCTGGCGCTCCGTCGTCGCGCTTGAGCGAAGCGCCTCTGTGGCCCGATTGAGCTTTAGTTCATTTTCACGAGTCTGCCTGGCGATTCGAGCGTTGACGAACGGAACGACAGCCGAGCCAAGGATGGTAGCCGCCAGCAGAACGACCAATGGATGTTTGGTGGCCTCCATCGCGCCCGAACTGGACTTAGACGGTTCAGGCATCGCTCAGTCTCGCTCCCTCGTTCCCAGCCTAACTAGTAGTAGGCCGACTGGCATATCGGCCGACTTCAGGCACGCAGCATAGCGCCAAAATGGCCTCGCAGGACATGTCGGCCAAGTTCCGCACGGGCTGCTAGGCGAAGAGGTCCTGCCTTGTTCGCCAAGGGTTTCTTGGCTCGTCCTGGTCTCGTACAGCAAGTGTTTTTCCATATCAGTTCGTGGCCCATCGGGGAAGGCCCGCCGAACCTGCGGCACCGGGTGTCATTCGCGGTCGAAGACGCGGGACGCGGGACGCGGGCCACGGACCACGGACGTCGAAGTGCTCGCGGGGAGTGCTCGGTGATGGCCCGCCTCGTGTTGCGACCGGGTGGGCGGAGCGTCGAGGCTCCTGATCCGGAGGTACTATGCCACTCGAGGCGCGTCAGAAGTAAACCGCCGAGGCGGCAACGTCCGATGCCACCACAAACGGCCCACAACCCTCAGAAACCTGACACGGTTTCTTCGGCGATTCAGCTCGTCCAACTCGACCGTTCTGAGTTTATGATGAGCTGCATGAGAAGGGGGCCGTTCACCGTGCTCCTTGTCGTGGCCATGTCCGGCTGCGGCGGCGGCCTGTTCACGCTTCCCACTGCTCCCTCCGACCTGACCAGCGGCATAACAATTTACGAGCATTGGAATTACCAGGGTGCATCTGCGGCCGTGACGTCCGATATTGCGGATCTCGGACTCTTCGAAGGGCCGTGCCGAGACAGTCAAGACCTGTACGATAACCTGGCTAGTTACCTTTGGGCCCAATGCATTTCGTCGATCCGAGTGGCGCCCGGGTGGCGCGCAATCGTCTATAGCCGCGAGGACTTCCGGGGGGAGTCACTCGAGATCACAGCGGATGTGCCGAATCTCCAGCTGGTGAAGGGGTCGTGCCCCCACGATGGGCTGAACGACTGCATCGCGTCCATCAAAGTACCTGGCGCCGACGGCACGCTGACGTGAGAGTGTGGTCGTGGCTCCTATCGTTCTTCCAACGGACCGAGGCCCCGGCAGAGGCAACGCGTTGCACGAAACCCTGCGATGTGACGGGCTGCGATGGGACGATGGCTTTCGACGATACGGAGTGGCCGTCTTACGGTACTTGGGTCTGTGTGACTGCGATTCGGGTCTTGTGTCGAAGGGTGCGATGACTGACGGCAAGAGCGGCTGGAGTCCCCAGGTATGGCGCGGCTCCTCTGTTGTTAGCGATCACAAGAAGAGCGTGAGGCGATAAGTGCGACTGCGCTTCTGGCGACGGAAGGACGCTGACCCGCAAGGGAAGGACTCGGACCCGCAAGGGAAGGACTCGGCCCTGCAATGGTGCGACCGTCCGGAACACGACTGGTGGGCGGAGGGCACCGTGCGCTCCCTTACTCTCCGTCACGTATCTATCGAATTGCTCGTGGGCTTAGCCGATGTGGGCCTGGAGATTGGCAGGATCGGCAGTGATAAATACCAGGTGCATCGCCGCTACTGGGAGTTGTCACAGTTCCCAGTGGACCGGTCGACATTGCACCTTCAGCTCCGGACATTTCTCGTCAAGTGTAGTTGTGACGACCTTCTGGCGGAACGTGTCGCAGAGGCGATCCTAAAGGAACTTGCGGGCCTGGTGGCGAATGCACGGGTTGAGCGCGAACGCCGACTGAGCCTCCTTCCAGCGGCGGCAAGCTTCGAATGGATTGAGCGCGATGTCATCCCCTGCGACCGGCACACACAGGGCATTCACATTGCTGACGACGGCTCGATCATGGTTTGCCTTACTTACGGCAGGGCTGAACTTACTTACGTTCATCACCCCGTCGGCCGACCCGTCGCCTCGATTGTGAGCACGCGACCGGGGCGGGCTGAACAAAACAGTGGGAATGTCCCTGTGCCGGTGGACGGCTTGTCTTGTGACACCGTTGGCGAGTTCCTTGAGAACATCGGATGGCCCACTGAAGTGGCGCGCAGTGTCGACCGTGCCGTCGCCGTCAGGGCTCGCGCTGACTGGATGGCGCGGCTCAGCTCTGTCGACCAGTGGCGAAAGGCCTTTGACGCGGACGGCTGGACGTGGGAGGTGCCATCTCACGCGGAATCCGTGCGGTGGTCGGACGAGAAAGCCGCGACCATCGCGGCCGGCTGTCCCGGTCGTATCCCGCACGACTTCCTCCGCACTGGCGGTCCGTAATCTCGTGCGCGTGGGCGTGCCAGAGAAGACGGCAATGCAACTCACCGGGCACAAGACGCGCTCCGTGTTCGATCGCTACGACATCGTCAACGAACAGGATCTCCGCGATGCGGTAGGGAAGTTCGCCGTGGAGGGATCAGGACAGTTTCGTGACAGTGGACGAAAAAAACGCTGCGTCCTAGTCTCGAGTGCCTACCTGTAAGTTGTTGATTTATTTGGTGCCGGAGGTCGGAATCGAACCGACACGGGGAGTGAACCCCACGGGATTTTGAGCCCTACAGGGCACTTTTCGTAAACGCGCTAACCGCTGGACTTCCCCGCAGTTAGCGCGTTTTTATTTGCACGCGACAAGAGTCTAAAAACGGCACAAAACGGGACGAACCGTTAAAGTATCGTGAAAGTATTTCGTGGAGACGCGGACACTGACAAGTAGGTCCTCCTATGTCTTCCACATCTGTTTTGCTGGCCATCGCGCTTGCATTGGCAGCCCCGCACCAAGCGGTCGGCCCAACGCAATGTTCCTGTTGGATGCGCGACAGTCGACCTGCCTGTGAGTCCTATTGGACGTGGGACGTTGTCTTTGTTGGACGCGTCCTGCAGCTGCCGTCACCCGGAAGCGACTCCATGCGCATGCTCGTCACACGGGCGTTCAAAGGCATCGAGCCCGGCGAGCTGGAGATCGTCAACGTGGATGCGACCGTCAACTGCGGATTTCCACTGAGGCTCGACCGCGAGTACGCCGTTCTCACGGCGCGCGGTGCTGACGGCAAGGTCGAAGTCCGCGCCTGCACGACCGATGCTTTCGAACTGGTCGGCCCTCTTGGGGACGAAACACTCAACTTCCTGAATGGACTCTCCAAGCCTCCGCGCGGAGGGCGAATCTTTGGCACCGTGATGGAGCTGCTGCCAATCGCCAGTATCGGACCGTCCAATCCTCCGAACCCTGTCAATGGCGCCGTCGTCTCGTTGAAGGGAGCCATGCTGGAACGGCGAACGGTCACAACCAATGGCCGCTTCGAGTTCACCGAGCTCGCGAACGGCACTTACACGGTGAGCGTCGACGTTCCAAAGGGACTGGTCCGAGCCCAGAGCGCGCGCGGATACTGCGGCGACACATTCTGCGGCTCGAGGTGACGTTATGTGAAGTTCCAGAAAGCCGTAATACGGCTTATCGTCCGTCCTCTTCGGACTCCGGCGAAAAAACAAGGTTCAGAATTATGGCCGTCATCGTTCCTACAATGAGCGGCGAGCCGAGGATCGGATGCCACGCCTCCGGGAGTTGCGCGATCGCCCCGGGAACCGTCTGGATGCCAAGGCCGAGCCCGCACGCTACCGCAAGAATGAGCATCGTTCGGCCGGAAAAGTCCCCTTGCGCCACGATCCGCACGCCCGCCATCGTCACGAGCCCAAAAAGGACGACGGTCGCGCCGCCCAGCACCGCCGGCGGCATCACGGCAACGAGTGCGCCGAGTTTCGGCATCAGGCCGAGCGCCATCAGGATCACGGCCGTTGCGTAGCCGACCACACGGCTCGCGACACCCGTGAGCTGGATCACACCGTTGTTCTGCGCGAAGGTGGTGTTCGGAAGCGAATTGAAGACCGCGGCGAGGATCGAGTTCAATCCGTCGGCGAGGACGCCGCCGCGTACGCGCTGCATGTAGATCGGTCCCGACACCGGTTCACCCGACACCTGCGAGGTCGCGGTGATGTCGCCAACCGACTCGAGCGTCGTAATGAGGTAGCTGAACGCGAATGGCGCGAGGAAGCGGAGGTCGAACGAAAGCCCGTAGTGGAATGGGGTCGGGAAGAGGAGCCAATCGGCTTCGCGTACGGGGCGGAAATCCACGACGCCGGCGATCCCGGCGACGACGTAGCCCGCGCCGAGTCCGAACGTGACGGCGCCAATCCTTCCGACGCCGCGGCCAAATCGATTGAAGAAGATGATCACGACGATCACCAGAAGACCGAGGCCGAGATTACGCGCGCTCCCGAAGTCCTTCGCACCGACGCCACCGGCGAAATTCGTCATGCCGACGTGGATAAGCGAGAAACCGATCATCATGACGGACGTGCCGGTGACGACCGGCTCAAAGAGACGCCGCGCGAAACCGAGAACGAACGAGAGGATGATCTCCAGCGGCGCGGCGAGGATGCTCATGCCGAGCATCAACGGGATACCGCCGACTGCGCCGGCGGCCAGCGCAGGGCCGACGAAAGTGAACGACGTTCCCTGCACCGAGAGGAGCCCGGTCCCAACGGGCCCGACGCGCATCACCTGCGTGACGGTAGAGATACCAGAGGCGAAGAGCGCCATGCTCACGAAGAACGACGTTTCGTCCGGGGGCAGGCCGAGCCCCACCGCGATGATGAGAGGCGGGGTGATGATGCCGACGAACATGGCAAGCGTGTGCTGGAACGCGATGAAGAACGTCTCGAGAACCGGAGGACGCGATTCCAGAGCGTAGACGATGCCAAAGCGCGGTCGTAGCGAGGACACGGGCAATTCTAGCTTTTGTCTGGAGCTTCTCGATGATCCTGGACGAACCGAGTCCCAGGAGCCGTTGCGGTTCATGTCGACGAACATCTTGCCTTGCACACGACGAGCCGTCGGGAAGGCGTGCTAGCGTAAAGACTCGCACATGACAGCCGCAACGTGATCCTTGCCGAACAAGGCGAAGGACCGGGAAGAACGCACGATCCGAATCACGGGGACGCTGCGCGCGGTGCTCAACGCGCGCCGGAACGGGCCGGACGGACAACCGCTACCGGAGAGCGCCTACGTGTTCGGCAACGCGGTCGGCGAACTCGTCTCGAAGGAAAAGGCCGGGAGCTGTGGCGGGCCACCTGCAAGGCGGCAAAGGTCGAGGATCTAACAATGCACGATCTGCGGCGCACGTTCGGCTCACGCTTCCTCGAAGCTGGCAACGACATGCACACTGTGCGCGACGTGCTCGGGCACAGCTCGGTCACGATGACGAACACCTACCTCGCGACGGAAGACGCCGGACAGGCAGAAGCGTTCGCGAAGTTCGAGCGGCGCAAGCTCCGGCGTGTCGTGTAGCCCAAAGCACACGAAAAGCACACGGCGCGATCGCCCGATCGCGCGCATGCTTTGTAAGTGATTGATTTGATGGTGCCGGAGGTCGGAATCGAACCGACACGGGGAGTGAACCCCACGGGATTTTGAGGGCACAGCGCGGAGTAAGAAGTCGAACAGTTTCCGCGCATTTCCTGCGCAAAACGGTGCGTCAACTTGGTTGCCGTTGGCTGCAGATTGACTGACCAGCGAAGCTCTTTGGGCACAGTCTGGGCACAGTTTTCGAGCCTCTTAATTGGAGCCTGTAACAGATACCTGGCCTGGCACACGTCGTGGTTGAACACGCCCGATTGCTTCATTGGCACGGGGCGGCGTCGGTGTCTCGAACGGAGTCCTGCCCGCAGTCGAAAAGCGCATCCGCTACGTGCTCGGCGGCATAGGTACATGGCGATCTATGGGCACAGTCTGGGCACAGTTTTCCGAGCCTCCTTGGAGCCTGTAACAATACCTGGCCTGTTCTCCACCGCCTTGCGCGCAGGCGGCGGGTCGCTGGCGAGACGCCTGCGTGACGGTTTCGCCCTCGAGCAGTTCGGTGACGGCGTAGAAGACCGAGCCTGGCGTCAGCGCGTCAGGGCCGACGTCGTGGATGGCGAGGATGTTCGGGTGCGAGAGCGCGGCGACAGCCTTCGCTTCGCGCTCAAGGTGATCGTTCGAGTGGACTGAGCCGTGGGAAGGACCTACTTTCTTGCTCTCGCCACGCCTTGATTCCTTCAGCCGTCGCGCCTCGCTGACTGTTTTCTGCGCTGTTTACAGGCGTGTCTCAACGCCGGGCGTTCGCGTCGGCGACGATCCTCGTGAGCTCCTCCATCCAGTTCAGCACGACGCGCACCTTCGTCGCGTACAGCTTCGAGTCCCTGTCCTTGATCATCAGGAACCGCTGCCCATCGCGTGACACGTCGTAGCTCGTGGTCGTCACGCCTTTGATGCCGCAGGAGGAGCTCAAGCCGAACGTGTAGTCGCCACTCCAGAGCATCTGCGGCTTGCCGGCGCTGAACACCGGCGCGCTTGTCACGGCCACCGCCATCATCTTCGTTCCATTGCGGTAAAAGAGCTCCTTGCCATCGGGGCTCCATACCGGGTCCGTTCCCCCATCGGCGGAAATCTGGATCTTCGGGCCCGGCCCGGGCCAGGACTGGACGTAGACTTCGGGCTTGCCCGATTCGTCGGAACAATAGGCTACCCATTTGCCGTCCGGCGAGAACTTGGCGGACCCACCGGACGCCGCGAACTGGCGCGGCTTGCGATCGCCGCTGATCGGAAGAACCCAGACGCTCTTGATCCCGGTGCGGCGGTCAGCCTGATCGAAGACGAGGTGCTGGCCGTCGTTGGAAAACGAATCGGCGTTCTGCCATGCGACGTAATCCACAAGCCGTTCGGCGGGGCCGCTTCGATCGGCCGGCATCCATGCCAGCGTCATCGCCCCGGCCTTCCACGTGCGATACGCGATGCGGCTGCCGTCGGGGGACCAGATCGGCCCGTGGCTGATCCCGTCAGTGCTGATACGCGACAGGACCTCGCGCTGGAAATCGTAGGTATAAAGGTCGTGGTTCGGGCCTTCGATCTCCACCGCCAGATGCTTGCCGTCGGGTGAGATGCGCGGATTCAGGTAAGAACGCGCGGGGAGCGGTAACGGCGCGGACTCGTTTCCGCTCCGATCCACCCAATGCAGCGTGCGATGGCCGTCTTCAGCGGGGCCAATGGCGTATGCCAAATCGCCCTTGGGCGAGATGTCGAACAGCGCAGAACCGATGTTCGTGCTCATGAGCACGCCGTCGAGCACCTTCACCGGCGTGCCGCGAACCTCGAGAGTACTCGCGTCGACTGGCACCGCGTAGAGGCTGCCACCGCGGGCGTAGACGATGTGCCCGGACGGGGAGTAGCGCGCGTAGGTCCCTCCCTTGATCAGCGGCTTTCGCTTCTTCGTCGCCAGCTCCACCACGTCGATCCGGGCGTCGTCGTACGACTCGATCTCGCCCGACGCGACAGTGAACATCACGGCTTTGCCGCCGGGCAGCAGTCGCGCGAACCTGTGATTGCGCTCCTGCGCATCGCCGTTGACGGTCGTCACATTTTCGGTATCTCCCCCTTCAGCGAGCGTGCGCACGATGCCGGACGTCAGCGCGTTGGTCCAGTAGATGTAGCCGTCGCGGCCCCATTCGCCGTGGAACGCCATCTCAGCGGCTGCGAGCCGCACGGGCGCGCCGCCCGTCAGCGGGAGCTTCACCAGCGAGTCCTTCGAGTAGTCCGTCATGGCGAGCCAGCGATCGTCGGGGGAGTACAGCGGGTTTGTCAGGCCCTTCGCGCTCGCCAGCGGCCGAGCGTCCGTTTCGTCGAGACGCCGACTGTGTACGACGAGGGGCAACGGCGCATTGACGGAATACAACAGCGTGCTGCCGTCCTGGGAAAAAGCGAGGTTCGTCACGCTCCACGACGGGACCATTCGGCTTCCAGGCGGCAGATCGATATCGAAGCGCACAACGCGGCGCTCGGAAGATGGCGAGTTCGTTGGCCAAGCGATGGCTGCGATGCCGACGGCACCCAGGAGCAGGGCGGCTGCCAGACCGACCGGCACGAGCCTTGGGACACGGCGGCGACGCGCGACGAGGACGGGTGCGCTCAACCCACTGCCGAGCGCCTCTTCCAATTCGAGCCGCACATCCGCGACGTGGTGGAGGCGCCCCCGCGTGTCCTTCGTCAGACAGCGTCTAAGCAGCCGTCGAATGTTGTCCGCGGTATCAGGTGGCAGGAGGGTCCAGTCCGGTTCGCGATCCAGTACGTTCACGAGCACTTCGGTCGTGCTGGCGCCCGTGAAGGTGCGCTTTCCGCTCAGCATCTCGAAGAGAACGCACCCTAGTGCCCAGATATCCGTTCGCTGGTCGACGGCTTTCCCGGATGCCTGTTCAGGGCTCATGTAGGCGACGGTTCCGAGCACAATCCCAGCGTGCGTCAAGTCACCTGTTTTGTGAGCAGTGGTTGCGCCGCTCGGGTCTGCCGTCGAGGGGTCGAGAGCCTTCGCCAAACCGAAGTCGAGCACCTTCACGACTCCGTCGGGCGTCAGCTTGATGTTGGCCGGTTTGAGATCGCGGTGGATCACTCCCTTGGCGTGCGCCGATTCGAGCGCATCGGCGATCTGACGTGCAATGCCAAAGGCCTCCTTGCCATTTATCGCACCGCGCATGAGCCGATCGGCGAGCGTCTCGCCCGCGATGTATTCGAGGACGAGGAACGTCACATTCTCGTGGTGCTCCAGACCGTGTATCGCGGCGATGTTGGGATGGCTCAATGCGGCCAGCAGACGCGCCTCGCGCTCGAGCCGCGCTAGCATGCCCGCATCCAGCAGGCTCTCGTCGTGCAGGACCTTGAGGGCGACGCGACGTCCGAGCCGCGTGTCGGTCGCTTCGTAGACTGCGCCCATGCCGCCGACGCCAAGCTGCGACTCAACCCGGTAATGCGACGCCAGCGTCCCGGTAAGCATCAGACGGCTCCAATGAAAGCAGTTTCCTGACGAGGGGTCCCGCGCACTGATCGTAGGCCAAGGTCACCGTCGCCTTTGAGCAAATATCCGCACGTGGTGAACTGGCGTAAGCGATCAACCTGCCCGTCGCTTTGCAGCGCGCGGCTTCCGGCCCGCGGACCGGTTCGGCCGCTTCTCGACCGCGTTGCGCCACGCCAGCGTCAGCGCTGGCCGAGCGCCTCTTCGTCGACAGCATCGAGACGCACGGTCGTGCTCCCCTGCTCGCCCCACGCACGTCGAGAGTCACTTCGTCGGCACAAGGCGCTTCAGTTCCTCGAACCAGTTCAACACGACGTTGATCTGGTTTGGGGGTGGATCGGGGTTGACGTTCCGAATCCCAAGAAACCGCTGGCCGTCAGGCGCGACGTCATAGCTCATCAAGTTATTGCCGTAAGTAGCGAGCGGCACTTCAAAAAGGACCCGGGGTGACCCGGAAACAAAATCCGGCCCGCTGGTGACGTCCACGGCCATCATCTTGTCCCCGCTGCGATAAAACAGCTCCCGTCCACCTCTCGACCATCTCGGTTGGCTCCCGCCTTCAGTCGAAATCGGCCATTTCCGGCGGGGTCCCTGAAACGGTTGGACGTATATGTCGTCCCGTCCGGACTCGTTCGACACATACGCCAGCCAGCGGCCGTCGGGCGAGAATTGAGGACCACGTTCATCCGCCGGTGTCTTGAGAAAAACTTGTGGTTTCCGGTTGTCTTCCAGCGACAGCATCCAGATGTCAGCCCCGGTATCCCTAGCATTTGCTGTAAACGCCAGCCGCTTTCCATCGTGCGACCACGATCCCGGCGTTGAATTGCTCTCCCTCTGTCGTCAACCGTTCTTCTTCGGTTGCGGCATCTGCCGGCCTCCAGAACAGGTCGCGGACGCCAAGTCTGGTTCCTCGATACACCACGCGCTTTCCGTCTAGCGTCCAGGCGGGAAGTTGGCTGCTGCTGGTTCCGCTCGTCAGCCGGGTCAGGGACCGCGCGAGGGAAGTCGTAAATCCAAAGGCCAGCCGCACCTTCTTCAATCTGGACGGCCGCCTGACGACCATCCGGTGAAAGAGCAACGGTCGAATAGTCACGCGCGGGAAGGGGTACAGCCTCAACGCCACCGTTGCGGTTCACCCACACCAACTGGCGCTCGTATCGGCGAACGTTGCCCGGCACATAGACGAGTTGACCGGAATCCGAGACGGCGTAGTTGGCGCCCTCGCCTCCAACTCTTACTTGCTCACTCAGTAGAGTGGGAGCGTCACTCACGGCCTCGAGTCGATCGAGATCCATCCGGACCGCCATCAGCGCGTCAGCCCGGGCGTAGACGAGATGACCGCTGGCCACATACCGACCAGTAGTCCCTCCTCGGACAAGCACACGACGCTCACCAGTCTGCAATGACTGCACATCTACGCGGTGTTCATCGAAGCCCGGACCCGTCCACACGGTGAACAACACCGCTTTTCCCCCGGGCAGTACTTGTGGCCAGCGGTGGCTGATTTCCCCGTAGCTCCGATCGAGCCCTGTGATTTCGGTCGGTATGCCCCCCGAAGCCGAGACCTTCCACAGACCAGCACCGGCACCTGGCGCAAAGTAAATGCTGTTATCGGGTCCCCAACTTCCGCCAAAACCGTCCCGGCTTGGTGCATCGCACAAGATTTCGACGGCACCACCCGCCACCGAGACTTTCTTGAGTTTCCCGAGCGCGAAAAACCCAATCCATTGGCCGTCTGGGGAGAAAAAGGGACTTGTAGCCCCTTCTGTCCCTGAAATGGCTTTGGAATCCACTCCGTCGAGGGACCTGAAGTAGAGTTGCTGGTGACTGTCTTTCACCCCGACGTAGGCGAGTTGTGTGCCCCCGGGGGATAACGCTACGGCTGCATTGTTCAAGCTTCCGAGTCGATCGCCCGCAGGGAGCGCGACGGTCAGCCGAGCAACCGCGGGACTGCCCTGAGGTGCAGGAGCGCGGCGGAAATACAGTGTCGTCATACCGACGACGACGATCAGCATTGCCGCCATCCACCACACTCGTTCTTGACTCTTTCGAAGGCGCGCCGTGGCTGCGCCGGAAGGCGCAGCGTTCTGCGCGTCTTCGATCTGGAAGCCCGCATCGCCGATGTCGCGCAGCCGGCGCTTGGGGTCCTTTTGCAGGCAGCGTTGGATCAAGTGACGAATGCTCGCCGGCGTACTGGCGGGCAACGCCTCCCACTCCAGCTCTTTCATCAGCACGTGCGCCAATGTGCCGCTCACATCATCAGCGGCGAATGCACACGTACCCGTCAGCATCTCGTAGAGCACGCAGCCGAACGCCCAGATGTCGGTGCGTTTGTCAACGGCTTGCCACGCGCCTGTTCCGGGCTCATGTAGGCGGCGGTGCCGAGCAGCACGCCGGCACGCGTGGCCAACGCGGTTATCGTCGGGGAATTCGCCAAATCCGTGCCTGCTTCGCCGGCGATGGCTTTCGCCAAACCGAAGTCGAGGACCTTCACCGTGCCGTCTGGCCGCACAATGACGTTTGCCGGCTTGAGATCGCGATGGACGGTCCCCTGCTCGTGTGCCGCTTCGAGTGCCTCTGCGATCTGCTTCGCGATCGGCAGCGCCTCATCGACGGGAATCGGTCCCTGCGCAATCCGGTCCGCCAGCGTCGGCCCCTCGACCAGTTCCATCACGAGGGCCTTGATTCCGTCGGCTTCCTCGAAGCCGTGGATGATCGCGATGTTGGGGTGATTCAGCGAGGCGAGCGTCTTCGCTTCGCGCTCGAAGCGGGCGAGGCGCTCGGCGTCCTGCGCAAACGATTGTGGCAGGATTTTGAGTGCGACCGACCGATCGAGTTTCGTGTCTCGGGCACGGTAGACTTCGCCCATCCCGCCCGCACCAATCTGGGCGGTCACTTCATAAGGGCCGAGGCGCGTGCCCAGACTTAGCGACAAAGGCTTTACGCTGAACGCCGTGATTATACGGGAATAGCGGGAATCAGGAGGATAGGGCACCGGAAACGCCCCGGTTGCGATGAACGGCGGATCCACCATCGGCATCGATAGGCAAATCCCCAGCTTCATGGCGCCGACCGGGGGGCGATGTGGAAAGACCGACGCGCTCATGCGGCCCCGAACAACGGCAAGCTGTAGGCGCCGGGATCCACATCGACCCGACTGGGTCTCGAAGATCAACGACGGAGACGTGGAGATGCAAGACAAGGGACGGTTTCCCGTCCCTCTTCTCGGTTCTGCGCCAGGGCATACCACGCCGCGGCGCGCGGCAGTCAGGGTTGCCCGGCGGCAGTAAGGCAAACCCCGCCCCCAACGTCGATCTGTCAACTGCCGCCGGTGAGGCCGGCCATGCAGAGCAGCCGCAACGACATGTGGGATCGGCCTGAAACCCACTGACTTCTGTCAGGTTCCTTTGTCAGTTAGACGTGCTCCCAATGCTGCTTGCGATCACTCCTCGTGGCTCATACATGCAGGCTCGTGGAGGCCGGATCGCGTAGAGCGTGCCTGACGGCGTGCCGACGAGCAGCCGCTCATCGGTTCCACCAATCGAGCGAATCGGCGCCTTGGGCAGCTTGTGGGTCCATGCCAACGATCCGTCGGCCGCACAGTACGCGGTGACCTCGCCCGAAGGACTGCCGACGAAAACGGTGCGCTGCGTCGCGAACACTCGACTGGTGGTCCAGCGATCCGGCGACGTCTGTCGCCACCTGACGCGCGCCAACGTCGGTTCAAGCGAGACGACCGCGCGATAGTTCGCTTCCTTGTCCGCGAGCAGCACGAGGACGGCATCCTTCATCAGTACCGGCGCGGAGGCAGGTTTTAGAACGGAGTCGACGTTCAACGACGATCGCACGTCGCCGCTGCCAGGTGCGAGTCGATACATGGTGCCATCTGCCGTGCCGGCGTAGACGTCGGAGGCTGTAGCGCGGATCGACGTGCCGACGGGCGCCCCGAGTTTCTGTTGCCATTGGACTCGGCCGGTTTGGCTGTCGAACGCGTACACTGAGCCGTCGTTCGAGCCCCCGAGCACACGATCGTCAACGACGGTCGGGCTCTCCCACGCGCCAGCCTTCAGCGCGTAGGTCCACTCGGCATTGCCGGATGCGAGACTGAGCGCGATCAGATCGCCGGTCGCCGTGTACGCAAACACCCGACTGCCGGAGCCGACGACGGTGCCCAGGACCCCTCGGCCGGCCGAATGCTTCCAGAGCTGTCGGCCAGTATTACGGTCGAAGGCGTGCACGCCCGCTTCCGCGCCGGTCTTCGTATCGACATCGGCACTGGCGACGATCCGATCAGGTGCAATGAAGACGTCGCCATGGAAGAAGTACTGTTTGGCCGCCCCGTCCCGCACATTCGTTTCCCACACAACCTTGCCGGTCCTCGCGTCCAAGCTACGTAAGAAGCCATTGCACGAGCCGACGTACAGGCTGTCGCCCGCGACCGCGGGCGTGTGCGCGAGTCAACCTCCAGCTTCGAACTGCCAGAGAATCTCGGGGGCACCGGTTTGGGCCTGCGGCGCGGAGATTAGGGCCGTCAGCAGAGCTAACGAAACCAACGGCGGGCGTGTGAACATGCAACCTCCTGTGATCGCGATAGGAGTATCAGACGTGAAGCGCAGTTCGGAGTCAATCACGGGCGGCATCGGACGACCAGCCACCCACCCGAGCAAGCTCGTTGATGCGCTGGCGGGTGCGCCTGGGTACGCCCGCGTGGTCCGGTGTCCTCAAAAGAATTGACTTGGACTCGTCGGCAGCCCAAGTCGCCGAAACAAACAGGGCTGCGAGGCCGATAGCGAGCAGGCGCTTCATCGGGCCCCCCTTTCGTCGCGGGCCTCCTAGCCGAGTCGATCGGGTGTGGTGCCGTTGGCGAAACCAACGAGTTTCGCTGTTGCGCCTCCCTCCGGTCGTGCGTGGAGGGACGGTTATGGGACGACTGTGTGCGCGGAATTGTGTAGTCCCGCCGTCGCG
>CAVRRH010000013.1:0-40236 GCA_963723565.1 uncultured Gemmatimonadales bacterium
GTTCTGATCAGCAACCCCGTCCGACGGCTCGTGCGATCTCACCGTCGACAGAAACGGTCCCGTCGATCGTCCCTCGGGACGCGTCGGCGGGCTCGGACATGTCCGGGACAACATCACCTCCTTCCCGAGTCGGCCGTCAGAAGGCCCCGGAAGCGACCCGGTGCGCGGAGACGACGACCAGATCCAGCGTCCGGATCTGATCCATGATCCCCAGGAGGTGCGACTCGTCGATCACCTCGCAGTACAAGGTCGCGCCCCCGGGGTGCTCCTCGATGCGCATGTCGCAGAACGCCTCCCGCGCCAGCGCGGAGAGCTGTCCATCGACGCGGAACTCATAGACCTTCGCGGCCATGGTCAGGCTCCTTTCTCCCTGTCCCCCACCTTTCGGCAGTTCGCGGCGCCCGGCATCGCCCGGTTGGCGTGACCCGTGCCGCACACGAACGCATCCATAGGACTGGCAGCTATCGTTCGGCCCACGCACTCGAGGCGAGAGCAACGGTCGGCGCCGCCACGGGGTGCAACAGCTCACGAACGGGCAGGGCTGCGGCGGGATCGCGCCCGGGGGCGAACCTCGTCCAGAGCGAATTCACCCGAATCGCATGACGGACTCGCCGAACCGGGCGGGGACCGTGGGCGCGATCCGGGCGGCTGAGCCGGGTCTCCGCTACTCGAGGAGCCCTGCATGGCTGCAACCCGCTCATCGCGTCCCGCCGCGGACCGCTCCGGCGACCGTTCACAACGAGCAGCCGGTGACGGGCTGGACCGGATGGGTCGCGTTCGCCAGCGCCATCATGGTGCTACTGGGTCGTTCGAGGGGATCCAGGGGTCGTCGCATTTTCGACGACGGTACTACCGGGTCACCGAGGGCGGCCTCGTCCTGAGCATCGACTACACCGTCTGGGGTGGATCCACCTGGCGCTGGGCATGCTCGTCATCGCTCAGCGGCATCGGCGTCCTGGCCGGCAACCTGGCCGCCAGCACGGCCGGCGTCATCCTCGCGGGGCTGAGTGCGATCACCAACCTGATCTTCATCGAGGCGTACCCGGTCTGGAGCGTCATCGTCATCACCGTCGCCATCCTGGTGATCTACGCGCTGACCGTCCACGGCCGCGAACTGAAGAACACCTCCTTCTGACCGACATGTGCCTGGCGTCCGGCCGCGGCGGCCGGACGCCAGGATGTGCGGGGGGCCAGGAGCCACCTCCCAGCCGAGGGCGATGTCGCCCCCCCAGAGTTCATCTCGAAGGCCTATGCCCCGGGCATCTCGCGGCAGCATGATCGCGGGGACTGCGCGCACCCGGTGCGCGCGCGAGGGGGCCTCATGCGCCGGGTGACGCTCCCCCGCGCTGACCCCGCGCCGCCCCGGCCGTGGGTCGATGAGCCGCCCGTCGGTCGACACCTGCCCGGCCTGTGCAGCTGCCCGGTGCTGCAGCCGAACATGGCGCACCGCGGATTCACCCTGGCTGGGTGAGTCGATCCCGCCCCAGCGGCTCGACGGTGTCCATATGACCTGCGCTGCGCCCTGGGGGCTGAACGCGTTCCGCGTGGTGCGCTCCCGGCCGTCAACCACCCAGCGGAGGCGACCACCGCGGAAATTCGGGGCCTCCCACGATCGCGATGGACTTTGGACCCTTCCCTTCAGCGCATCGCCCTCGCAGATTCGAGACACACGGGACGCGCATATCTCCCTCACCGCGGTGGGCCGGAGGGAGAGGAGTGTTGATGACGCACGTGTCGCGATCCAAGGTCGCTGTTCCCGCCCTCCCGGTGGAGTTCGTGTCCCGACCCGCGCTGCTGACCGCCCTCGACGAGGGTGAGGACCGCGCACTCACGCTCGTCTGTGCGCCCCCCGGCTACGGGAAGAGCCTGCTGCTCGCCGACTGGGTTCGCCGGCACCCGGCTACGTCGGCCTGGGTGGACCTGGACGAGGAGGACGACGACGCTCAACGACCTCTTCGAACACCTCATGTTCAACGGCACCGAGAATTACGACAAGGACTTTTTCGGGCCGCTGGAGCAGGCCGGCGCGACCGACATGAACGGGACCACGAACGAGGACCGGACCAACTACTTCCAGAACGTGCCCACCAACGCGCTGGACCTGGCACTCTGGATGGAATCGGATCCGTATGGGGCACCTCACCGGCGCCATCAGTCAGCCCAAGCTCGATGAGCAGCGAGGCGTGGTGCAGAACGAAAAGCGACAGGGCGAGAACGAACCATATGGCAAGGTGTGGGATTTCCTTACTCCAAAGCTCTTCCCGTCCAACCACCCGTACGCGTGGAGCACCATCGGCTCCATGGAAGACCTCGACGCCGCCAAGCTCGACGACGTCAAGGACTGGTTCCGCACCTACTACGGTGCGGCAAACGCGGTAGTGGTTGTGGCGGGGGATATCGACCCCCAGACGGCAGACAGAAGGTAGAGAAATACTTTGGCGACATAGCCGCAGGGCCACCGGTGCTCGGCAGGCAGGCTGGATAGCCAAGCGGACCGGCGTCCAGCGGGGGATCGTGCAAGACCGGGTACCCAGGCGGGCTTACAAGGTGTGGAACATCCCGGGGTGGGGCAGCGCTGACGGCGACTACTTGAATCTCCTGAGTAACGTTCTCAGCAGCGGCAAGACCTCGCGGTTGTACAAACGGCTGGTCTACGACGATCAGATCGCCACCGATGTCTCGGCCTCCCTCGATCTCCGCGAAATTGGCGGGCTGTTCGTTATCGAGGCTAGCGCGCGCCCCGGCACCGATCTCAAGCTGGTGGAGAAGGCGGTGGACCAGGAGCTGGAGCGTCTCCTGGCGACCGGACCGACAACGGCCGAAATGAAACGGGTAAAGACTCAGTACCGTGCGGGATTCATTCGTGGCGTCGAGCGAATCGGGGGATTCGGGGGAAAGTCGGACGTACTGGCTCAGGGAGAAGTATTCGGCTGGTCGGCCAGACTTACTACAAGGTGCGGCTGACCGGGTGCAACACGCCACGGCGGCGCAGCTGCTCGGCGCAGCTCGCCAGTGGCTAGTCCGATGGCGTCTACACTCTGGAGGTGGCACCCCTACCCTGAGTTCCAGACCGCCACTGCAAAGCGCCGATCGCTCCAAGCTGCCCGCACAGCGGCACGCCCCGCCCGATACCAAGTTTCCCGGAGCTGGAGCGGGCCACTCTGTCCAACGGACTAAAGATCGTACTTGCGCGGCGGCCTTCCATCCCCCAAGTGCGCTTCGACCTGCTGCTGGATGCGGGTATGCCGCGGACCAGTCGGGCATACCAGGCATCGCCAGTCTGGCCGTGGCGATGATGGACGAGGGAACGGCCAGCCGGACCGCGCTTCAGATAAGCGACCAGTTGGCGCAGCTCGGCGCGAACCTCGGTACTGGGTCCAAGCTGGACGCTCCAGCGTCTCACTGGAGGCACTGAGGGAGAACCTGGACCCCTCGCTCGAGATCTATGCCGACGTCGTGCCTTCATCCCATCGTTTCCTCGCGCCGACTTCGAACGGCTCAAGAAGCAGCGGCTGGCTCAAATCCAGCAGGAAAAAGCGGATCCCGTGGGCCTCGCCTTGAGGGTATTCCCCGGACTGATTTATGGACCGACCATGCCTACGCCAATCCATGGACCGGATCGGGAACCGAAGCGTCCACGGCCGAAATCACACGGGAGGACCTGGTCCGCTTTCATCAGAGCCTGGTTCAAGCCCAATCACGCGACCCTCGTGGTGGTCGGCGCCACCTCAATGGCCGAGATCAAGCCGAAGCTGGAGCGCCTCTTCGCCGGCTGGAAGCCGGGAGAGGTCCCGTCCAAAAACATCGCCACCGTCGAGCGATCCCCGCGGCCGCTGGTGTACATGATCGACCGTCCCGGGTCACTGCAGTCGGTGATTATCGCTGGTCATATCGCCCCACCCAAAGCCAATCCGCAGGAAGTGACGATCGAGACGATGAATGGCGTGCTGGGCGGTGACTTCAGCTCCCGGGTGAACATGAACCTCCGGGAAGACAAGCACTGGAGTTATGGCGCGTATACCTTCTTTCGGGATGCGCGGGGGCAGCGCCCCTTCCTGGCATATGCGCCGGTGCAAACCGACAAGACTAAGGAAGCGCTCGTTGAGCTGGAGAAGGAGCTGCGCGGCATCGTGAAAGGCAGGCCCATCGAGCCGGCGGAGCTCGCCCGGGCCCAGGCGTCTCTGACCTTGACGCTGCCCGGGTCGTGGGAGACAATGGCGGCACTGGCCGGCTCCATTGGCAACATCGTGACGTACGGCCTGGACGATCGTTACTACGACACCTTCGCGGACAAGGTTCGCGCCCAGACGATCGAACGGGTCACCGCCACGGCGGGCCAGGTGCTGCACCCGGATCAGCTGGTGTGGGTCGTAGTAGGAGACCGGTCGAAGATCGAGCCTGGGTTGCGGGAGCTGAAACTGGGTGAAATCAGGCTGATCGATACCGACGGTAAACCGGTGAGCTAGGAGACAAGTATGCCGACCAGTAATGCATCAGCAGTGTGGGAAGGCGGACTCAAAGGAGGCCGGGGTCGCTTCAAGGCCGGTTCGGGCGCCTTCGAAGGTGACTACTCATTTCCCACCCGCTTCGAGGGCGCCCGGGGAACCAACCCAGAGGAGCTGATCGCGGCCGCGCACGCGGCCTGTCTGAGCATGGCGCTGTCCGGCGGACTCGAGAAGGCCGGCTCCCCGGCCACCCGCATCAGCACAAAGGCATCGTGCACCATCGACAAGGTGGGAGACGGGTTCAAGATCACGAAGATGCGGCTGGAAGTGACCGGGAAGGTTCCCGGCGTGGACCAGGCCGGCTTCACCAAGGCGGCCGAGGCGGCCAAGAAGGGCTGTCCCGTTTCTAACGCGCTGCAGGGCAACGTCCAGATTCGAAATGGACGCGAGGCTCGAATAGATCCGGTCTGCCACACCCTGGTAGGCGCCGCGCTGGCCCGGAGCGGTTTGGGCCAACGAACCGCACTCGGCGCCAGCGCGTTGGTCATTGGGGCGAATCTCCCTGACATCGACGTCCTTGCCTACTTCGGTGGACCTGGGGCGGACCTGGAGTGGCGCGGGGATGGACCCACGGCGTCCTGGCGTTGCTGATGCTTCCATGGCTACTGGCCGGCGGTCTTCTGGTGTTCCATCGGGTGAGACAGCGGCGGAGAGAGTGGTCCAGGTCTAGCGGTGATACCTCGCGAGCTCCTCTTCCTGTCGTATGTCGCCGTCATCTCCCACCCGTTCCTCGATACCCTCAATACCTACGGCGTGCGCTGGTTGATGCCGTTTTCAGCCGAATGGTTCTATGGCGATACGCTGTTCATCATAGATCCATGGGTGTGGCTCGCCCTCGCGCTGGGGCTGTATTCGGCCTGGGGCGGCGGAGAGCGCAACAGGCCAAGACCAACGGTCCAGTGGCGGTGTCACTCGGACTGGTGGGCCTGTATGTGACATCAATGGCGATGTCGTGATGGGAGGCCGGAAAATCGTGGCTGGCGAGCTAGGGCGCGGTACTGTGGCACCGGTGCATGACGCCATGGCGGGACCGGTTCCCTTCAATCCACTGGCTCGGGAGTTCGTGGTGGAGCAGGGTCACCGCTATCGGGTTGGCACGTTTCGATGGATGCACCGTCCTCACGTGGACCTTGGCCAGGTGCGGAGTTACCCCCGCGAGCGCCCTTCCCACCCGGCCGTTCAGCGGGCCGTCGAGACTCGATGGGTCGCCGTTTCATGGGATGGGCTCGCTATCCCACATTTGAGATTGAGCGACTCGACCGGAACCGCTTCCTGGTGCACATCGTGGATCTGCGGTACGCGCGTGGCCCGGGTGATGGGTTCGGATCCGTGTCGGTGCCGGTGACTCTGCCGGATACTGCCCAGTGGGCTCGCCTTGACCAGTCACCTTGAATACTGTATACAGTATACATGAGTCAGGGAACCTACATCACAAGGTCACCGCTGCGCGATGAAATTTATCGGCAAGTGCTCGACAGGATTTCCACACGGGTGACGTTGGCCCCGGTACCAGGGTGAAGGACACCCACCCTCGCCGCGGAGCTCGGCGTCAGCCGAACGCCGGTGCGGGAGGCATTGCTCCGGCTGGCCCGTGAAGGCGTTCTCCGGCAGACATGGGGCGGGCTTTCAGAGTCCAGGCGCTGGACCGGACGGAAATGGAGGAGACCGGTGCCATACTCGCCGCCCTCGAAGGGCTGGCGCTCAGCCTCTCAGGTGACATCTCGCCGGAGCAGCTCGCCCAGCTGAGCGAGATCGACCGCGATCTCGGCGCGCCCGGGGCGACCCGAACCGCTCGTGACCTGGACAGCAGTGGCACCGACCCTCTCCAGGGCTGCCCGAATACGCGGCTTCTCTCCATGATTAGCTCTCTGTGGCAGGTGCCGCGCCGCTACATGCGGGCGTTCCTCCGTGATGCCGGGCGGGTGAGCCTGTCTACCCAGCACCACTCGCGCATCATCGAGGCGTTACGGCGGAATGACCGGGAAGCGGCTCTACGGCGGTTCAGCCATCACTGGCAGCGGGGCATGGAGGAGCTGAGCGCATGGATCGGACGCTGACACGCAAATCCGCCGGCTGAGCTCGCGCAGTGGCGGGCGGATACTCCCGGGCTGGTGAACCTGGTGCATCTCAACAATGCCGGTGCAGCGCTCATGCCCCGGGCCGCCCATGACGCCATTCTCCGATACCTCGCACTGGAGCAGGAGCTGGGCGCCTACGAGGCCGCCGACACCAGGCTCGGGGGCAATCCAACACTGCTACGCTGCCATGGCCCGACTGCTCGGAGCGAAGGCTCGCAACATGGCCCTGATGCAGAACTCCACGGTGGCGTTCGCCCAGGCGATCAGCGCCTTCGATCTCGGCCCGGCGATGTCATTCTCACCAGCCGCTCCGATTATGCCTCGAACCAGATCATGTACCTGTCGCTAGCCCGCCGCCGTGGCGTCGAGATCGTGCGGGCGCCCGATGCGCCGGAAGGCGGCATCGACCCTGATGCGGTTCGGAAGCTCGTCGCTCACCGACCGACCCACCCTCGTGGCCCTGACCTGGATCCCCACCAACTCCGGTCTGGTGCAGCCGGTCGAGGCGGTGGGCCGAATCTGTCGGGAAGCTGGGTGCCCTATCTGATAGACGGCTGCCAGGCGGTGGGCCAGATTCCGATCGGGTGGAGCAGCTCCATTGCGACTATCTCTCAGGGACGGCTCGAAAATTTCTGCGCGGTCCTCGCGGCCTGGGCTTCCTGTACGTGTCCGACGCGGCGCTCGCGGAACGGCGCCTATCCGCTGCTGGTCGACATGCATGGGCGCGACTGGACCGACACCGACACGTTCGAGCTCGAATCCGGACGCCCGGCGCTTCGAGACCTGGGAGTTTGCCTATGCGCTGGTGATGGGTCTGGGTGCCGCGGCCGAGTACGCGCTGAACGCTGGGGTAGACACTGGCTGGCGGCCGCGCCCGGGAGTTGGCGGCATATGCCCGCGATGCGGTTGGCTGACATCCCCGGGGTCCGGGTGCTGGACCGGGGGCCCGAGCTATGTGCCATCGTGACGATCGCGATCGCGGGGCGCGACACGACGGACATCAAGCTGGCCCTCCGAGCCCGCGGCATCAATACCAGCTCGCCTCAGCGGGAGGATGCGGTGATCGACATGGACGAGAAGGGAGACCGCTTCCGCTCTCCGAATCTCACCGCATTATTACAACACGAACCAAGAGATCGATACTGCGGTTGGAGCCCTCGAGGAGATCTATCGGCCTCCTCCTTGAGCACCTTCTCCAGAACCCGCCACACCGTCTCCGCCATCTTGCGTTGTCCATCCGCGGTTGGATGTATCCCGTCAGCCTGATTGAGGGTGGCTACCCCTCCGACGCCTTCGAGCAGAAACGGGACCAGCTCGGCGCCGCTGGTCCGGGCCAGCTCGGAATACACCGCCTGGAACTGTTGGCTATAGGTCCGGCCGTAATTGGGCGGAACCCGCATTCCGACTATGACCAGTTTGGGAGGGGCTGGACGCGTTGGGCGCGGCTCAGGATGGCCTGCACGTTGGCTCTCAGAGAGTCCGGTGGCAGCCCCCGAAGCCCATCGTTCGCGCCGGTCTCGATCACCAACACGGCTACCGGCTCTCGCAGCAGCCAGTCGATGCGCTGCCGTGCTCCGGCCGACGTTTCCCCACTTACCCCAGCATTCACTACCCGGTAGCTGAGACCGGCTGAATCGATCTTGCGCTGGAGCAGCGCCGGGTACGCCTGGTCCGGGTCAAGGCCTAATCCCGCAGTGAGACTGGTGCCGAGAAACACGATGGCGGGAAGCCGTGTCACCGCACTCGCGGCGGCCCGGCTCTCTTCCGGCTTTTCAGTCGCCTGGTCACAGGCGCAAACCCACCCGGCCACACCGATCATCGCCACATACCTTGGTATCATTCGAGATGCTCACCACCATGCTTCGTTGTCAATCGTTGGGCCGAACCTACCGCTCCGCCGGCCGGGATCTCACGGTGTTGAAGGATATAACCTTCAGTCTGGAGCCGGGCGGCTTTCTTGCCATCCTCGGTCCGTCCGGTAGCGGGAAAACCACCTTACTGGGACTCCTTGCCGGACTGGACCGGCCCACTGCCGGCAGCGTCCACCTCGACGGTCAGGAGCTCGGCCCGCTCACCGAGGATGAACGAGCCCGAGTCAGAGCAGAAAAAATCGGTTTCGTCTTCCAGGCCTTCCAGCTGATCCCGACCTTGACCGCGCAGGAGAACGTCCAGGTGCCGATGGAGCTTCGGGGTGAACCGGTGCTGCCGCGCGCGCTCGGGAGCTGCTCGCCCGCGTTGGCCTGGGTGGCCGGGAACACCACTATCCGTCTCAGCTTTCGGGAGGCGAGCAGCAGCGGGTGGCATTGGCGCGGGGTTTCAGCATCCGTCCCAAAGTGCTGTTTGCCGACGAGCCGACCGGGAATCTTGACGCCCGGACCGGCGCCACCATCATCGACCTGATGGTGGAGCTGAATCGTGACCTCGGCACAACCCTGGTGCTGGTGACGCACGATCTGGATCTGGCCGCTCGCGCCCGGCGCACCATCCGTCTGGCCAACGGGAGCGTCGTGGCGGACATCTGCCGCATGACCGGGCTCGAATTCGTATGCCGGATGGCGGCCCGCGAGCTCCGGGCCGCGCCGCGCCGGTTGCTGCTGCTCATGGGAACGGTGGCGGTAGGCGTGGCCGCACTGGTGGCCATCAACTCCTTCACGAACAACCTGCAGGATTCCGTGCGCCAGCAGGCACGAGCCCTTCTCGGCGCCGACCTGGCTGTGGTTGGGCGGCAGGCGTTCACTCCGCGGGTCGAGACGGTCCTCGATACGCTTTCCAGGCGCGGCCGCATTGCGCGGCTGACCAGCTTTGCCGGCATGGCCTACGTGCCCCGCACCGCCGGAACCAGGCTGGTGCAGGTGGCCGCCATTGAGGGTGGCTACCCCTTTTACGGGGAGATCCGGACCGAACCGCGCAGCGCGTGGCCGCAGCTTCAGACCGGTCGCTACGTAGTCGTAGATCCATCGCTACTCACGGCACTCAACGCCGGCCTTGGTGATACGGTGGCTCTGGGAGAGGGTCGCTTCGTCATCACCGGCGTCATCGCGAGCGCCCCGAGCGACGCGGGTGTCCGCTTCGCTCTTGGTCCACGGATCTACATCCCTGCACGTTTTCTGGAGGAGACCAAACTGCTGGGGTTTGGCGCTCGGGTGGAGCACCAGGCATTTGTGAAGCTTCCCCCAGGGTTCTCGCGCAGAGCCTGGCTCAGAAGTACCGGGCACCCTTGCGAGCCGAGCGGGTTCAGGGTGCGCACCGTGGCTGACGATCAGCAAAATCTCAACGACGCCCTCACGCGCCTCGCCGGCTACCTGGGACTCGTCGCACTCATCGCCTTGCTTCTGGGGGGAATCGGGGTAGCGAGCGCGGTGATCGTGTTCGTCCGGCAGCGTTCGGACTCGGTGGCAGTGCTTCGGTGCCTGGGAACGACGGCAGGCCGAGTGTTCGCGATCTACTTGCTGGAAGCCGGCGCCATGGCCCTGGCTGGAAGTGTAGTTGGCGCCGCCGCCGGCGTGCTGGTCCAGCGGCTCCTGCCTGGGCTCCTCTCGGGCTTTCTTCCGGTGCAAGTGACTCCCACGCTCTCGTGGAGTGCGATGGCGCTCGGCGTCGGGATGGGTGTCTGGGTGGCCATGGTATTCGCCCTGCTTCCACTGCTGGGACTGCGCCAGATTTCCCCCATGGCTGCCTTGCGTCGGCCTTACGAACCGGGTCCGGGCTCCCGGGATCGCTGGATGGTTGTCGCTTTGGTCCTCGTGGCGGGAAGTACCGTCGCGCTGGCCGCCTATCAGGTGGGCAGCTGGCGGCGGGGAGCGATCTTTGCCGCGGCCGTCGCTGTGGCGCTACTGACGCTCTGGGCGGCTGCGTGGACGCTTACCCGACTCATGCGACGTTGGCTTCCTCAGGGGTGGCCATATGTGTGGAGGCAGGGTCTCGCCAACCTGCACCGTCCCGCCAATCAAACGGTCAGTCTGGTACTGGCCATCGGCTTCGGTGCATTCCTGCTGGGAACACTCTACCTGGTTCAGCACAACTTGCTTCGCCAGCTCAGCGCGAGCGGCGGACCGGCCCGGCCAAATCTGGTCCTCTTCGACATACAACGGGACCAGCTTGCGCCGGTCCAGCAGGTGCTGCGCGAGGCTGGTCTGCGACATATCGGACCCACTCCGATCGTGCCTATGCGGATCCGTTCGGTTAAGGGCCGGCCGGTCACGGAGCTGCTGGCTGCCGCGGGAGAGACGGGCGAACGAGCTTCCAATGCGTGGGTATTCCGGCGCGAGTACCGGTCCACCTACCGGGATTCCCTTGTAAGGTCCGAGAGAGTCGTGGCCGGTGCGTGGAACGGCACGGGAGCGCCCGCCGGCATCTCGGTCGAGCGGGACCTCGCGGCCGAGCTGGGCGTGGAGGTAGGCGACGAGATCGTATGGGACGTACAGGGAGTTTCCATACCCACTCGCGTGGGCAGCCTGCGGGAGGTAGAGTGGGCTCGCTTCGAGCCAAACTTCTTCGTGGTGTTCGCACCGGGAACATTGGAGGCGGCTCCCCAGACATTCGTGACCCTTACCAGAATCGATGATGCCGCGGAGCGGGGACGGTTTCAACGCCGTCTGGCAGAACGCTTCGGGAATATCTCGACGCTGGACCTCTCACTGTTGCAGGAATCCCTGGAGCAGCTGGTGGCGCGGGTGGTGCTTGCCATTCGATTCATGGCACTCTTCAGCCTGGCGGTCGGGGTGCTGGTGCTGATCGGCGCCCTGGCTACCAGCCGCTTTCAGCGGGTACGAGAAGGGGCCCTCCTGCGAACCTTGGGAGCCACTCGCGGTCAGGTATTCAGGGTGGTGCTGGCGGAGTATCTGGCGCTGGGACTGCTCGCGGCAACGGTCGCGGTGGGCCTGGCAGCAGCGGCGGGATGGGGAGTGGCCCGGTTTGTCTTCGAAGGCCCGTTTGGGCTACCGCTGATTCCGATGAGTTCCCTCACGTTGCTCATCGTCGCCGTCACGGTGCTGGTCGGGCTAGCCAACAGCCGGGAGGTTGTGCGAAGGCCACCGTTGGAGGTTCTGCGGGACCAGTGAGCATAGCGAAGGGCTCAGGGCGGGCACTACATTCCGCGGACTCTTCTGAGTAAGGACCCACGCGCATGCTGCCTATCGACCTCACCGGAAAACGCGCCCTCGTCGCCGGAGTCTCGGATGACGGCGGCTTCGGCTTCGCTATCGCCAAATCGCTGGCCGAGGCGGGCGCAACCATCTGCGTAGGAAGCTGGCCGCCTGCGCTCGGGATCTTCACCAAGCTGCTCGAGCGAGGAAAGATGGACGAGTCCATGCTTCTTGCCGACGGACGCAAGCTCCAGTTCGAGCGGATCTACCCGCTCGACGCTGCATTCGATACCCTGGACGAAGCGCCACCCGAGGTCCGCGAGAACAAGCGCTACAAGGATGTGGGAGATTTCAGCATCCAGGGCATGGCGGCGGGGCTTCGCTCCGACTTCGGCGAGTCCGGCCTGGACGTGGTGGTGCACAGCCTTGCCAACGCGCCGGAAGTGAAATCTCCCCTCGTGGATACCTCACGCCAGGGCTACCTCTCCGCCATCAGCGTCAGTGCCTACAGCAACGTCTCCCTGGTGAAGCATCTGGCTCCGCTGATGCGCCCAGGTGGATCGTTCTTGTCGCTCACATACATGGCCGGCGAGCGGGTGATTCCGGGCTACGGCGGCGGTATGTCGTCAGCAAAGGCGGCACTGGAAGCCGATACCCGCACGCTGGCCTTCGAGGCAGGCCGGCGCTGGGGGGTAAGGGTGAACGCCATCTCAGCGGGCCCGTGGGCCTCGCGGGCCGCGAGCGCCATCGGCTTCATAGACATGATGATCAAGTACACGTCCACCAACTCCCCCCTACCTCGGCCAATCGACGCCGCAGACGTGGGCAGTACCGCCGCCTTTCTGAGCAGCCCGCTCGGCAAGGCGATCACCGGAAGCGTGGTGTACGTGGATAACGGCTACCACGCGATGGGCATGGCCGTGCCGGCCTCAGGCGATTAGGCCGTAGCGCCCGGCCACTTCCTCGATCAGACGTCCCAGCTCGGCCAGCTCGAACGGCTTCGCCACCACGGGCCGCGGGGTCCGGGCGATGAAGTCCCTCAGAGCGGGTGAAGCCAGGTCCCCGGTAGTGAGAATCAGGAACTCGAACAGCTCCGGCCGGTGCTGCGCCAGCCAGTCATGCAACTGATCGCCGGAGTAGTTCGGCATTCGCAGGTCCGAAATCACGATGTGGTACCGGCCCGGGGCAGAACGCTCCAGCGTGAGCAGAGCGGCCCAGCCGTCCTCAGCCTCATCGGCGCACCATCCCCGCTTGCGCAGGTATCGGGCGACCGCGCTGCGGATGGTGGGCTCGTCATCGACCACCAGCGCTCGTCGCGCTGCGGCGGGCGGGCCCGGTGGAGGAACCTCATGGCGGTGCTGGGTCACGATAGGGGATAAGAGCGCCAGACTGGGAACCGGCCGGGGGAGCCGGAGTACTGCCGCTGGCTTCTTCGTATAATACTATCCTGTTTGCGTCCTCTGGTAAGCTGCCACCCAACTCTCTGATCGAGCGACTCATGGCGGAACTGGTCTCTGAATCCGACGGACCGATCCACCGCCTGACCCTGAATATCCCCTCGCGCCGCAATGCGATCACACCGGTCCACGCGCGCTCGCTCGCTCAGCGCATCGAGGAGGTGGAGGAAGCCGGTGAAGCCAGAGTCATCCTTCTGTCCGGCGCCGGAGGTCATTTCTGCGCCGGGCTGGACCTGCACTGGCTGAGATCGCTCGGTGCCAGCCCTAGTGTCTCCCAGCTCCAGCATGGGCTGAGCGATTTTCAGTCCGCGGTGATTGCCATCGTGCGGTCGCCCATCCCGGTACTGGCGGTGGTTCAGGGCACCGCGGCCGGCTTCGGGTTCGACCTGGCGCTCGCCTGCGACATGCGCCTGGCCGCTTCAAGCGCAACCTTCACCTCGGCGTTCGCACGGATGGGCCTGGTCCCCGATGGAGGGTCCACCTTCACCTTGCCGCGCCTGGTTGGCGTAGGGCGCTCGTTGCGCATCCTCATGGGCAACGAAACGGTTGACGCGCGCGAAGCCCTCTCCATCGGGATGGTGGAGGAGGTGATCGATGACTCGAACCTTGATTCGGGAGTCAGGCGCACCGTCAACGGGCTTCTGGAGTCGGCGGGTTCGAGTATCCGAAGCATCAAGCGCCTTATGCGGGCCCAAGAGGTCGGCGCGCTGGAGCAGGCGCTCTCGAGCGAGGGGGCAGCTCAGCTGCAGGCATTGCAGGGCCCGGAGTTCCGCCTCAGGCTGGAGGCGTTCTCCGCGCGTCTGGCGGCACGGGGGCAAGGAGCGTGAGTCGGGCCCGCGAGCGTATTTCAGCCTGACGTTCTGCGGGGCCAGGTGGCGCTGGTGACTGGGGGAGGCACCGGCATCGGGTTCGGCATCGCCTCCTCGCTCGCTGCTGCCGGAGCCGATGTGGCTATCGCAAGCCGAAAGCCTGAGCACCTGGAGCCGGCTGCCGAACAACTCCGCGCGCTGGGCGGCAAGGTCAGCGCCGTTGCGGTCAATGTGCGAGAGCCGGAATCGGTCGCCCAGATGGTTCAACAGGTGGCCCAACGGCATGGGCGGCTCGACATACTGGTGAACAACGCGGCGGGAAACTTCTACGCCCCCAGCGCCGCACTGTCGCCCAATGCGTGGCGCGCGGTGGTGGAAACCGATCTGTACGGTACCTTCTACTGTTGCCAGGCAGTCCATCCACTGATGAAGACGCAGGGCGGCGGCAAAATTGTTTCGATCTCGATGACCCTGCACTACCGAGGCTGGCCGCTGATGGCCCATGCCACCGCGGCCAAGGCCGGTGTCGATGCCCTGACACGCACACTGGCACTCGAATGGGCTCGCGATCGGGTCACGGTCAATGCGGTGGCGCCGGGACCGATTCCTACGGAGGGAGTCAAGAAGGCCTTTACCCCGCCCGGCACCGACGCGCCGGATCTCTTCGGAATGGAGAAGTACGCATCCGAGTCTATCCCCCTGGGTCGGTGGGGCACCCCTGAGGACATCGGACACATGGTGACGTACCTGGCAAGCCCGGCGGGAGCATGGATCACCGGAGCGGTGATGGTGGTCGATGGAGGGACGTGGTTGAAGTAGCGTGACTGCGGGACAGAACGGACAGCGGGACAGCGGGGCAGCGCAAAATGATCCAGGGATTCGGGACTTGTTAGGAGGAGCCGCCATGACATATCGCGCCGTATTCGGCATGCGACTCCTGCCCCGCTGCCCCGCTGCCCCGCTGTGTTTCTAGGCCACTACGGAGTCGCGCTGGCGCTCAAGCGGGCCGAGCCCAAGCTCTCGCTCGGTACCCTGTTCCTGGCCGTACAGCTGCCGGATGTGCTCTGGGGGATTTTTCTGCTGCTGGGCTGGGAGAACGCGAGGATCGTCCCGGGGCACACCGCCGTAACACCGCTCGAGTTTCTGGAATATCCCATCTCCCATAGTCTCATCGGAGCGCTGGCGTGGAGCTTCGTGGCCGCCGCGCTCTATTACTCCTGGCCGACGCGAGATACCAGCCGTCATTGGCAGGCCGCCGCGATGGTGGGGCTGGCGGTCTTCTCACACTATCCGCTGGACGTTCTGGTTCACGTTGCGGATCTCCCGCTCTCGGGCAGCGGCTCAGTCAAGCTCGGCTTGGGTTTATGGAACAGCCCACTAGCCACCCTGGCAGCCGAGGCCATCGTTTTCGGGGTTGGGTTGGCGATCTACCTCGCGCGCGGCTCCAATCGGCACCCAGTGAGAACGCCCAGGATTTTCATATTGGTTCTGGTCCTGGTGGGCACCTACCTCGCGAGTGTCTACGGCCCGTTGCCGCCCAACATGACTGTCGTAGCAGTGAGCGACATCGTCTTCATGATAGGCATTGCGGCCCTGGCAGCGTGGGCTGACCGGCGGGCCACCTCCGAGGAGCTCGCAGCCCGGGGGTTGTCTCACAAGTGAGCCGATGGAACGGCTGTTCTTTGGCCTAGGTGCCGCTTCGGCGGCCATCGCGGTGGCTGCGGGGGCTTTCGGGGCCCACGCGCTTCGGGCAAGGCTCCCGCCTGCCTCGTTAATGGTGTTCGAAACGGCGGCCCGATACCAGATGTATCATGCGCTAGCGCTGTTCGCCGTGGCGTGGGCCCTCAGCCGGTGGCCGGGCCAGCTGCCGGTCTGGGCCGGCTGGCTCTTCGTAGCCGGCACAATTCTCTTCTCCGGCAGTTTGTACCTTCTGGCTCTGACCGGTGCACGGTGGTGGGGAGCGGTTACACCTCTCGGCGGGCTCGCATTTCTCGCCGGATGGGTTTGCCTCGCAGCATCGGCGGTAAGGCGGTAAGGCGGTAAGGCGGTAAGGCGGTAAGGCGGTAAGGCGGTAAGGCGGTAAGGCGGTAAGGCGGTAAGGCGGTAAGGCGGTAAGGCGGAAGGCGGTATCCGATGTAACTCGTCCGCCGTAATTCCAGCCTGCTAGCCTCCAGATCGTCGAGCGCGTACCGTCTTACCGCCACCCTACCGCCCTACCGCCCTCCTCCTCCCTCGCCCACCTGAAGAACAGCACCCCGATCGCCGCGAACATCCACAGGTTTCCCGGCACCCACATCAACAGCCCACCCAATTGCTGGTCATCAAGCGGAGAGAGGCCCCAGGTCCGGGGAGCGGCGACGTACCAAGGGTAGAGTACCTCGTCGGCGAAGGTGATGAGTCGCGGCCACGATCTGCATCGGGATGCCGACCAGGAACAGGTACAGCATGGCAATCCCGTCGGAAGGCGCGGCAGCTCCGGAGCCGGCCCCATGACTGGCCACCACATCAGCGTCGCCGTCGCCATGAACATCAGATGGGTGGCGATGTGCACCTCGTGACTCCGCATCATCATGTCGTAGAACGGCGCGGTGTGCCAGACCGCGATGGAAGCGCTGAAGAGGAGCGCAGCCACCAACGGATGCGTCAGGAAGCGGGCTACCCTGCAGCATCGCGGGGCGGGTCAGCAGCGGATGCAGCAGCCATCCCGGAATCCCTGCAGAAGCAGCGGCGGAAACAGCAGGGTGAGCAGCCAGGTGCTGCACCATGTGCACGAGAACAGGTAGTAGTCGCTCAGGTCGTGCACCGGCCCGTTGAGGGCGCCAGCAACAGGACCAGTAACGCGGCCGAGAAGGAAAGGATTTGCCAGCGCGGAGCCGGCGGCAGACCACGCCGCTGGCGGTAGGGTCCGATGCCATAAAAGTACAGGGCACCGAGAAGTCCGGTGCCTATGAGGACGCTAGGATGCAGCGACCAGGCTCACTCGTACGGGACTGTCGGGCGGGGTCGTTCGTCCAGGAGCTATTGCGATACGGCCGGAGCTTCAACCCGCCCGCGCAAAGCCGAAGTGATACGCCTCGAAGCACCATCAGCGCGACGATGATCACGGTCGCGATGATCAGCGGGAAGACGAACACGCCGGTGAAGAGCCTGTGATCTTGCTTGAGGTGCATGTAGAACATTGCGACCAGCGCGAACTTGGCGGCCGAGAGCAGCAGCAGCAGCGGCACGAAGAAGGGCTTGAGCGTCGGCGCGAACGGTGCTGGCGTGACTCGCCGTAGGTGAACTCGTACAGTCCGACCTCCAGCGCCGTAAGGACGAAGAGGACCAGGCCGACCTTGAAGTACAACCCGGCGGTGGGGTGGCTCGTGCTCGGCATGGGCGGTGCCGTCACGTGCGCGTCCATGGTCCGTCTCTCATTGATCAGGTAGACGACGGGAAAGATGATGATCCAGACCACGTCCACGAAGTGCCAGTACAGCGCGGCGATCTCCAGGTTGAGCGATTTGGCCGGTGGGATCCTGCCGCGGCACGCGTCGATCCAGACCGTACCAGCCAGATCACGCCGATCGTCACGTGAGTGCCGTGGAAGCCGGTCAGGGTGTAGAAGCTCGAGCCGAAGAGATTGGTCTTGAAGCCGAGCCCCTTGTGCACGAAGTGGGTGAACTCGTACACCTGCATCCCGACGAAGAAGAGCCCGCAGGCATGGTGGCGGCCAGCCAGCCAATCAGCGCCTTCCGGTTGCCGCGCTGCGCGCCGCTGAGCGCGAGCACGACGAAGAGCGAGCTGAAGAGGAGCAGCGCCGTGCCCAGCGTGACGAGCGGGATCTCGAAGATCGGCTCGAAGTGCTGCGCCGACGGCGAGGTCCAAGGCTCGTGGGGAAAGGGCCCGCACGCAGGCTCTTGTCCTTGTTGACCAGGTAGTTCGAGATAAGCGTGGCGAAGAACAGGCACTCGGACCCGATGAAGGTCCAGATCGCCAGCTTCCGGTTGTCCAGCCCGGTCGAGGTCTCGAGGTGCGTCGCATGCGCGTGAGCTGTCGGCGCTCCGGACAGGATCGTCACCGTCAGCAGCCGACGGGCTCGAACGCACGCAGTTAACATCCCGCTGGCTCGAGGCCCACTTGTACACACCGAGGAGCAGGATCGAACGACGCCACGACCGGCCAGATGCCAGTATGCTCCGTCACCATGAGCGACGACAAAGACGGCCAGGATCGCCGACGGCGGCACCAGCGGCCAGTAAGAAGGGTTCGGCAGGTGGATGCCCTGCCCCGCTCACCCGCGGCGGCTCCGGCAGCATGCCTCCGCGCTGGCGCTTGTCCTCCCACAGCGCGTCACGTCCGTGCACCGTGGGGATCTCCGCGAAATTGAACTCCTGCGGCGGTGATGGAATCGACCACTCGAGGGTGGCGCCGTTCCAGGGGTCTGCCGGCGCGTTACGCGGCTTGCGCCAGGTCTTGACCAGATATTGAACAGGAAAACCAGGAACGCGAAGCCCAGGACGAACGCGCCCGCCGTCTCGATCTGGTTCAGCGGCTCGAACCCGAGTCCCTCGGGGTAGGTGTAGACCCGGCGCGGCATGCCGTGCAGCCCGACGAAGTGCATCGGGAAGAACGTCAGGTTGAATCCGATCAGCATCAGCCAGAAGTGCAGCTTGCCCAGCCGCTCGTCCAGCATCCGGCCGAACATCTTGGGCCACCAGTAGTAGGCGCCCGCCGTAAGGCCGAAGATGCTGCCGCCGAACAGCACGTAGTGGAAGTGCGCCACGACGAAGTAGGTGTCGGTCTGCTGCAGGTCGGCCGGCGGCGACGGAGTGCATGACGCCCGACAGCCCGCCGATGATGAACATGGCGATGAAGCCGATGCGCGAAGAGCATCGGCGTTCGGTACTGGAGCGAGCCGCCCCAGATCGTGCCGATCCAGTTGAAGATCTTCACCCCGGTCGGGATCGCGATCAGCATGGTTGCTGAGCGCGAAGAAGGTGTCGGCGATCGGGCCCATGCCGGTGGAGAACATGTGGTGGCTCCACACGCCGAAGCCGAGGAACGCGATGAACACGCCGGAGAAGACCATCGCCGCGTAGCCGAAGAGCGGCTTGCGGGAGAAGACCGGCAGCACCTCCGACACGATGCCGAACGCGGGCAGGATCAGGATGTAGACCTCGGGATGGCCGAAGATCCAGAAGAGGTGCTGCCACAGCAGCGGGTCGCCGCCGCCCGACGGCACGAAGAAGTGGGTGCCGAAGAACCGGTCGAACATGAGCAGGATCAGCGCCACCGTGATGACCGGGAAGGCCAGCAGCAGCAGCACCTGGGTGATGAAGCTCATCCAGACGAACATCGGCATGCGCATCAGCGTCATGCCGGGCGCGCGCATGTTGAGGATGGTGACGAAGAAGTTCAAGGCCGCGGCCAGCGACGCGATGCCCAGGATCTGGAGGCCGAGCATCCAGAAGTCGACGTTCAGCCCCGGCGAGTACTGCTTCGAGGTCAGGTTGGCGTAGCCGAACCAGCCCTGGTCCGGCGCCGCCCCGAACAGGAAGCTGGCGTTGAGGAACAGGCCGCCGAGCAGGAATACCCAGTAACTGAAGGCGTTCAGCCGGGGAAAGGCCACGTCCCGGGCGCCGATCTGCAGCGGGATCATGAAGTTGAAGAACATCGCCGACAGCGGCATGATCGCCAGGAAGATCATCGTCGTGCCGTGCATCGTGAACAGCTGGTTGTACGTCTCCGGCGACAGGAAGGTGTTTTCCGGCACTCCCCAGCTGGATGCGCAGCAGCAGTGCCTCGACCCCACCCATCAGGAAGAAGAAGAACGCCGTCGCCCCGTAGAGGATGCCGATGCGCTTGTGGTCGACGGTGGTGATCCAGCTCCACAGCCCGGTCTTCTCGCGCGTGGGCCGCCGCGTGCGCGTCGGTGCTGATCAGAACCCTGGTTGCCATACGAACCCTATGCCGTGGTTGTCTACTTGTGTGCGCGGAGGTAGGCCACCAGAGCCTGTGCTTCGGCCTCGGTTACGCCCGAGGTTTGGCATCAGAACACCCTGCTTGATGCCCTGCGGATCGCGGACCCAGCGGGCCAGATTTTCGTCGGTGTTCTTGAGGGTGCCCGCTGCGATATATGAGCGCGCGCCCACATTGGCGAGGTTGGGCCCGACCATTCCCTTGGGGGCGTTCACCGCCACGAGCGAATGGCAGGCGATGCAGCCCTTGGCCGTGAACAGCTTCTCGCCGCGGCATACTTCGGGCCTGCTCCACCGGAGCGGCGGGCCCGGCCTGCCGCGGTCGGCTGGCGCCGGCGGCGGCCGGGCGGCCGGCGTCGGCGGTGCGATCGCCACCGGGGCGGCTGGGGCCCGAGGTCTGCATGTGCGCCACCCAGGCCTGAAAATCTTCCGGCTTCTGCGCCTTGATTCTATAGGCCATCCGTCCGTGCTGGATGCCGCAGAACTCGGCGCACTGACCCGGGTAATCGCCCTCCGCCTGCGCCGTGAACCACATCCGGGTCTCCCGATTGGCAAACACGTCGCGCTTGGCTGCGAACTGGGGAACCCAGAAGCTGTGAATGACGTCGTTGCTGGCCATGCGAAGCGAGACCGTCCGCCCCATCGGGACGTGCAGCTCATTAGCCGTGGTCAGGTTGAACTCGGGATAGCGGAACTCCCACCACCACTGGTGCCCCACCACCTCGATGGTGAGCGCGTCTTTGCCCGGGACGGCGTTGGTCTGGAAGATGGCTCGCACCGTGGGCACCGCGATGGCCGCCAGGATCAGGGCAGGAATGACGGTCCAGATGACCTCGACCGTAGTGTTCCCGTGGGTCTGATGTGGCTCCGGGTCTCCGGGCTTCCCCCGGAAGCGGAAGATGGCGTAGAGCAGAACCCCCTCGACCAGCACGAACACGAGCAGCGCCCACTGGACCGTGGTGTCCAGGAGATCGTCGGCGATCTTGGCGAAATCCCCCCGGGGAAGCAGCGTGGTTTGCGGATAGTGCTCGGGACTGCAGCCGGCCAGCGACCAGTGCGAGCAGGCAGAGCGCGGCGGTCCAGCGGAACGAGCACCGGGCGGCGGTCCTGATGGGCATTACGCGTTCATCCTGTTGGTAAAATACCCACTCAAACGAGAGGGAAGCCGAAAGCAAGCCGCACTTTACCCTTCATCCTGATGGGGTGTCAAGGAACTACAGCACTACCTGATGACCCGATCAAAGGGGGTGGCGCCGGGCACCTGATAGCTGAAATGCCACCATTCTTTCTCGTAATTGCGGAAACCTTCGGATTCCATCGCCCGCACCAGAATCTGCCGGTAGCGCAGGACCCTGCCCGCCGCGTTCGCGGTGTGGGCTGCCTCTGAGAAGGTGTCGAACGGGGTTCCCATATCCAAGGCCGTACCGCTACCGGGTCCACAAGGGTAAGGTCCACCGCCAGCCCCAGGTTGTGCCGGCTCCTACTGGCGATGTACCATCCTTCAGCAGATCGCGCCGGCCGGTGCGATCGGCCCATTGGACCATCGCGCGGGTGGCACGAACCGGACGATAGCCGTCGAACACCAGGAGACTGAGACCCCCGGTCTTGAAGCCGAGCCTGGACACGGGCCAATGCCATCGCGGCCTCCCGGCGAAGCAGGGCCCGGGGAGCCTCGTAGCCCGGCAAGGGCGCGCCGGTAAAGTTGTCGGGGCCCGCGTACCGGGCATCGACCCGGATGGTCGAGTCCAGTGTCCGCACATCTACCAGAAGCGAATCGGCGGAACCGTCGGTGGCAACCGGAAGCTCTGCGGTGTTGACCGAATCGGGCGGGGCAGCACTGGCGGACCGGGACTGCTGTGGCCAACACCCGCCACCGATCAGCACCATCGCCAGCACCAGAAACCAGAAAGGCTGCACGGAGTTATATTAAGGCGTTTGTTGTCATGCTCTTAGGACCAATCCCATTCCAGCACGGTTAATCATGATTCGTGAGATGCGGGAAAAGCTCGGCCGCGAGATCGACCAGCTGAGCCATGAGTTGAATATTCTGCTGCCCCAGGCCATCGCACAGGCCGTTGAGCTGGGAGACCTCAGGGAAAACTCCGAGTACAAGGCCGCGCTCGAGCGTCAGCAGTTCGTCCAGGCACGTCTGGGACAGCTGCACCAGCGCCTGAACCAGCTCAGTCAGCTGGCCAACACGGAGGCGCCCACCGATCGCGTTGGGCTGGGCTCGCGAGTCACCGTGCTGGATCTGGACACCAATGATACCGACGTCTATATGGTGGTGCTCGCCGAGATGATGGATATCGACGCGGGCCACATCTCGCTGGCCTCGCCTCTGGGGCGGGCCCTCAGCGGCAAGAAAGTCGGCGAGGAGGTCAGTCTTCGTTTGCCCACCGCATCCCGGCGGCTGCGGGTGACCGACCTCGTCACCGTCCATCAGACCGAAGGCGCGGCTGAGGTACCGGGCCGCAACGGCAAGCGGTAATGGAGTTTCCCAAGAAGCTCATGGTGGTGGGCGATCGGGTTCTCATCACTCCCGAAGATGGGGACGAGCGGACCCGGGTCGGTCTGTATCTGCCGGCCACTGCCATCGATTCGCAGCAGGTGCAAACCGGCTTGATCGTTGCCACCGGGCCTGGGACACCGGTGGCGGATCTCAGCAGTCTGGACGATGAGCCGTGGAAAATCGACGCCAAGGAGACCCGGTCAAAGGGCATGCAGGCGAAGGTGGGCGATCACGCCATCTTCTTTCGCAAGGCGGCGGTCGAGATCACCTTTGAAGACAAGAAGTATCTGGTCGTCCCCCAGGCCGCGATTCTCGTGCTGGTACGGGATGATTTGCCCATCTGAAAGGCAGTAAGAAGTGAGAAGTGAGAGGTGAGAGGGTTTCCTTGAGACTGGCAGGTCAGTCACCCTTCTTACTTCTCACTTCTTACTTTCTCACCTCCCATGTGCTACTTCCTCTTTCTCGCCAGTCCGCTCACGCTCACCGAAGTCCGCTCGATGCTTCCGGCAGGCGCCACCGCGGATCTTGCCGCCTATCCCGAACAACAGCTGTTCAAGTCGTTGCATCCCGGCGCGCAAACCGTGGCCAAGCTGCTGGTGGGCCGGTGCTCGTGCGATCTGGTGCGCCACCGACTGCAGGATTCACGGGAAGATGAGCGCCATTTGCGGGAGCGCTACCGCGCGTTGAAGGTACCCCGCGCCGCCGTTATTCACTCTCTGGAACGGCACCGGGCCGGAGGCTCGGTGCGCGCCCCCGCAGCCGGCTGGCGTGAGGCGCTGGCAGCCTTCGTGGTCGAGCATGCCAGAAACGCGGGGCCGAGTCTCTTTTTTCTTCATTTCGGCCCGGCCGAGCTGGCGATAGAGGCAGGAGAACCGCGGCTCCTGACCGCGGGCGACGTGCGCGGCAATCCCCCGAGCTGGCTGAAGGAGGGTAGCCCCATGGTGGTCCGCTGATGACTGAGGGGCCAAAAAAGAAGCCCGCGGAGATAGTATCCGCGGGCTACGGCTCAGTGCGGATGCCGCTAGGGGCCAGGCTGCGTCGATATGTTCAGGACCGGCTGGAACTTTGTCAAGCATCCCTTCCGCTGTTAGCGTACCGCCATGACCCGCGCGGCCGACCCAGCCCTGCACCGGCGCCAGGAAGGCACCTTCGCCGGTTCCGGCAATCTTCCGCTGTACTACCAGGCCTGGCTCCCGCTGAGTCGGGAGCCCCGGGCGGTGCTGGTCAACCTTCATGGATTGGGAGACCACAGCGGCCTCTATCCGACCCTCGCCGATTACTTCCCGGGGCGCGGTATCGCTACCTACGCCTATGACATGCGGGGGAATGGCCGGTCGCCCGGCCAGCGGGCGTTTCTCCGCAGGTGGGACGAGCTCCGGGAGGACCTGGCCTCGTTTCTCACCGAGGTACGCGCCTGGGAGCCCAACCTTCCGATTTTCGTGCTCGGGCACAGCCTGGGCGGGTTAGTGGTGCTCGACTACGCACTCCACCATCCTCAGGGACTCGCCGGCGTCATCGCCGCGGCCCCTCCCCTGGGTAAGGTTGGCGTCCCTCCCCTGCTCATGGCGTTGGGACGGGTGATGTCACGGATCTGGCCCCGCTTTTCCCTGGAGGTGGGGATGGACCTCTCCGGACTCGCACGTGACCCTAAAGTGGTGGAGGCGGTGCTGGCGGACCCGTTGTTTCACCGGCGCGGCACAGCCCGGTTGTCTACCGAAGTGACAGCTGCCATCACTCGGGTGCACGCTGCCGCAGCTGCTCTTTCTGTTCCTCTCCTCATTCTCCACGGCTCTGCGGACCGGATGGTGCCGCCGGACGGCAGCAGGGAGTTCTTCAGCAAGGTGCGCTTCCCGGACCGGGAGCTCCGCGTGCTTCCGGGTGCCTACCACGGGCTGTTCGCGGACCTTGGATACCAGGAAGTCCTGGAGAATCTGGAACGCTGGATAGACGATCGGTCGATTGCGAAGTAGATATCAAGCTGGATCTTCGTGGACTCGAGATGGACAGCTCCGCAGCACCACCGCCTCAACGTCAGCGCGTCTCCCGGCTGCTCGCCCGCGCCCTCAGGCTGCGCTGCCCCCACTGCGGTGGTGGTCCGATCTTCGTGACGTGGTCGCGCCTGGTGCCGAACTGTCCGGTGTGTGGCCTCGGCCTGGAGCGGGGTGAGCAGGGCTACTGGCTGGGAGCCTATTTTTTTAATCTGATGGCAGTGGAGACGGTGTTCGCCGTCTGGGTGGTGGGGTTCCTGCTCTGGACCTGGCCCAGTCCGCCCTGGGAGTTCTTTCAGGTCAGCACCCTCGCGCTGATGCTTATCGTTCCCTTTGCGTTCTTCCCGTACTCCAAGACCCTCTTCCTGGCGTTTGACATGCTGGTCCGTCCGCCGAGCGAGGAAGACTTTTTCCTGCCCCATGAGGAAGCACCGGTTCGTCGCCGCAGCCCGACCGACCGGCCCTAGCTTTCCGATCCTCCCCGTACACCCAGCATCGGCAAGTAGGCACGCCAGGGACCGACCGCGTCCTGGTACTGGCGACCCATGACGCGTGCGATCTGTGCGATATGACTCAGGTCGTGCGCTACCCAGGTGGCCAGCAGCTCGCCCAGGGTCACTCGGCCGAGCTCCGGATGCCGGCCCCGACGGCCGAGATCTTCGGTGGTGAGGTTCAGCGAGGCCAGCCGGAGCAGGTTTGCGGCTCGAAGCTCGGCGAACAGGTCGAGGAGCTGGTGCAGGGTTTTGCCGCGAGAAGCTTCGAACATGGCGACCCGGTCGAATGGAGTGAACGGACGCGATTCGCCGTAGGCCAACAGCACCTCGGTGCGCACCATCCAATCGGTCCGCTCACCATGAATCAAATGGCCCACGATATCGAAGGGGCTCCAGGTATCCGGTCCCTCCGTTCCCCTGATCCAGGACGCGGGCAGATCTTCCACCAGGGAGCGAAGGACCACCGGAGTCCGGCTCAGAACAGGTACCGCATCTTCAAGGCTGAAATTCACTCTTGAAGTTGGCCGGTTAGTCGGCCCGCCTCAACTCCATTGCACAGGAAGTCCGGGCATTGCTTGACGCTTCACGTGTTCGGGTTATATTCGGTTTAGGTATCCGAATAAACACCGAAGATAGATACTTATGGTTCCCTTCCATCCTTGCTCTACTCCCCCTGGATCGCACCCGCAGGCAAGCAGAGATCGCTCGGGCACAGGACGGCCCACAACCTACCAGCCCAGCCATACGGGCCCTGTTGCCAGTCGCATGGACGGTCTGAGCAACCGCACGCACCTCATTCGAGTCTGTCCCGACTGTGCCGGACCGGTCGTGCGGTCTTCCGGGTGCATCAACTGCACCCAGTGCGGATGGGGACAGTGCGGGTGAAGGCAGCGGGGCGGCGGGGCGGCGAGGCAGCAAGGAAGCAATCCATCTCACAATTGCCTTTGCTGCCCAGCGGCCCCGCTGCCCCGCTGTCCCTTCCCGTTCTGGACGAGCGTCCCGGCCGGAACCCCGCTTCATCGAGCTCTCGGTAAAGTCGGTGCTCAATACGCCGGCCTCCACCCACATGGGATTCTGGTCCATCAATCCCTATGTCGGCTGCGAGTTCGGCTGCATGTACTGCTACGCGCGGGATACGCATCGATGGGTGATAGAAAGGGCAGAAGGGCAGAGCGGCAGAAGTCGGTAGAGAGAGAAGAACGGAGGACGGCTGGCGTACCCGCTTACCGTCTTACCCCCTTACCGCCCGAAGAGGCTTTCGAAAAAGAGATCCTGGTCAAATCCGAAGTCGCCGACGTGCTGGCCCGCACGCTCAATCCGGCTCGGCTGGCCGGCCATTCCCTGGTCATCGGCACTGCCACCGATCCCTATCAGCCGGCCGAGCGGCGGTTCCGGCTCACCCGCAGGATCCTGGAGGTTTCCGTCGTATCACGGGCTTTCGATCGAGATTATCACCAAGTCGCCGTTGGTGACCCGAGATCTCGATGTCCTGCAGAGGCTCTCCGGCCAGAACGAGGTAAACGTCAACATTTCCTGGCCACGGCGGATGCTCGGCTTGCCCGCCGGCTGGAGTTGCGCTCGCCGGTGCCAGCGGCACGCCTGCGGGCACTCGCCGGCTCACGGCGGGGGGGATTTATGCGGGGCTCATCGTCGCTCCCATCATTCCCGGCATCACCGACGACTGGGCCGGGCTGGCTCGGCTTCTGGAAGCAGCCAGGGAGGCGGGCGCCCGCTATGTGATCGGGTCGGCGCTCCGGCTCGGCCCCGCAGCGCGGCACCGCTTCCTTCCCTTCCTCCATCGCGAGTTCCCCGGCTCTGTCCAGCGCTATCGCCGGCACTACGCCGAAGGGATCACGTGAATCAGGGCTATCAGGAAGCCCTGACCCGCCGGCTGCCCTGCTGAAGCAGGCCTTTGGTTTCTCTATAAACGAAAGCGGTGGGGGCGAGGCTGGTGGACTCCGGCGGCGTCGCCCCCAGGACCGACAGGTCTATGCGGAATAAACATCGCGGAGGATCTGCTATGAATGGGCTATTGGCTATGGCTATGGGCGATGGGCCATTCGGTGCCACCCAACTGGTCCGGGTCGCCGTTGAAGGTAGCCCATAGCCATGAGCCCATAGCCCATAGCCTCTATCATGCGATCCGTACTGTACGTCGATCCTCCCGCCTTCTGCACCACCCTCGAGGGCATGGTGGAGCCCGCGCTCAGGAACCGGCCGCTGGCTATAGCTCCCCCGGTGCCGATCGGGCCACCATCTGGCTCTCTCGGCCGAGGCACGGCTAGGCCGGGCTGGAGCCGGGCATGCCGATCCGGCAGGCACAGCGGCTCTGCCGGGACCTCATCGTCTTGCCGCCCAATCCACAGCTCTATGCTCGAGCTTCGCGCGCACTGCACAAGATCCTGCAGATCTTCGCGCCGACGATCGAGCCCAGAGGATATGGTCACGCCTTTCTCGACCTGACCGGGACCGGCCGGCTGCTCGGCCCGCCGCAGGACGTGGCCGCCCGCATCCGCAGGGAGGCGCATGAACGACTGCGGCTGCCCCTCTCGGTGGGGATTGCCAGCCAACAAGCTGGTCAGCCAGGCAGCAATCAGGTTGAAAGGTCCTGAGCGGAGGGAATGGAGCGGCGAGACAGCGGGGCGGCGAAGATCGCTTCTTTATGTCCCGGCAGGAGACGAACGGAGGTTCCTGGCGCCTCAGCCGGTGGATGTTTGCCCGAGCTGGATCCGAGCATTCGTACCCGGCTGGACGAATATCAGCTCGAGCTCATCGGCGAGGTGGCGGTCATTGCCGAAAGCGCGCTGTGTGCGGTGTTCGGCCGGCGAGGGCGCATGCTCCGGGCCCGGGCCCGGGGGATCGATCCGCGGCCGGTACTGTCGCCAGAGCAACAGTCCGAGTTTCGCGTGGTCCACACTTTCGCCGGCGACACCAACGACCGCGCTATCCTGTACCCGATGCTCCGGCTGATGAGCGAACGGTTGGGACCCGGCTGCGGCGGCGGGCGCTGACAGCCGGCAGGCTGAGCGTCGTGGCAACCTACGCCGACTACACTACCACGCTCACGCGGCCGTGTCCCCTCAAATCAGCCGTGCTGGATGCTGAGCTGTGGGAGGCGGCCAAGCCGGCATTCGTGCTGGCCAATACCAAGCGGCTGGCCATACGCTCTGTGGCTCTCACGCTTGATCGGTTAATGGAGAAGGAAGCGCAGCTGGATTTGTGGGAGGGGAGCGGGAAGCGGGGAGGCGGGAGCGCGATGCAGAGGCCAATTCCAGCATGCGGTTGATCGCATCCAGCCCGCTACGGAGCCGGTGCGCTGCGGGGGGGCCTGCTTCCCTCTCACCGCTCACCGCTTACGCTTCGTCATCCCACACCACCACGACCTTCCCAAAGCTGGCATTGCCTTCGAGCACCCGATGCGCGTCGGCCAGCTGAGTCATCGGGTAGGTGCGCTCCAGGACCGGCCGCAGCGCCGCCGGCTGGCCGAAGCGCGGCTCGAACAGCGGCAGCATCCGGGCTCCGAATTCCTGAATCAGCGGAATCCGCTCCTCCAATCCCCGGGTGCGCATGACCGTACCGATGATCTCCAGCCGCTTGCGCAGGATGGGGCTCAGGTCGGCTTCCGTCTGGCTTCCGGCCAGAAATCCCAACAGTCACAGTCGCCCTCGCGGCGCCAGGACCGCAAGGTTGTCGGCTAATGCCGGGCCGCCCAGGACATCGAGCACCACATTGACCGGCTCGCCGACGGCCTCGCGAAACGGCGTCGCTGCTGGTATCGATGCCGATCTCCAGACCGTAGACCAGCGCTTGGCCAGCTTGTCCGCACTGCGCGACGTGCCGAGTACCGTGGCCCCGAGATGCCGGGCAATCTGCGCCGCCGCGGTGCCAAGGCCGCTGCCCACGGCATGGATCAGCACCCGCTCGCGCGCCTGCAGTCGACCCCGGGTTACCAGCGCATCATACGCGGTCAGGAACACCTCAGGAATGGCGGCCGCTTCGGCGTAGGACAGTCCCGGCGGGAATCGGCAGCACTTCGTTCTGGTGCACCACCACCAGCTCGGCCTGGGCTCCGCCGCCAACCAGTCCCATGACCCGGTCGCCGACTCGCCAGTGGGTCACTCCCGGGCGAACCGCTTCCACTTCGCCGGCGTACTCCAGTCCGGGAATGTTCGCCGGCCATCCGGGGGTGCCGGATAGTGTCCCCGCCGCTGGATCAGGTCGGCCCGATTCACGCCGGCCGCGTGTACCCTGACCCGGATGTGTTCCGGCTTGACCTCGGGCTTGGGCACGTCGCCGATGGCGATGACTTCCGGTCCGCCGGCTCCTTCGTAGATCACAGCGCGCATGAGGCTATTGGCTATGGGCTGTTGGCTATTGGCTTACGCTCATGGTCGTCCGCGGAGCAGCAAGGATGTGGGGGGAACATGAGTCAGCCAATAGCCAATAGCCAATAGCTTCGATCATGGCCTGACATATTGTGACGCCGCGCCCGGCCATGAATGGCATGGGCCGTATCACGACCAGGAGTATCGGTTTCCCGCTGGAGGATGATGCTGAGCTGTTCGAGCGGCTGATGTTCGAGATCAACCAGGCCGGACTGTCCTGGCTCACGATTCTCAGAAAGCGTGAGGCGTTTCGTCAGGCGTACGGCGGGTTCGTCCCTGAGGTGGTAGCGGCATATCGGAGCACGCTGACGGCGGCCCGGCTGCTCGCTGATCGCCGGGATCATCCGAAACCGGCTGAAGGTCGATGCGGCGATCTCCAATGCCAGACGATCTCGATTTCCGAGCGACCACGGGTCATTCGCCGGCTGGCTGGCCGCCCATCACCCAGGAGCAAAGAGGAATGGGTAAAGCTCTTCAAGCAAACCTTTCGATTCACTGGCGGCGAGATCGTGGACGAGTTTCTGATGAGCATCGGCTATTTGCCCGGGGCTCACGTTCCGACGTGCCCGGTGTACTCGAGAATCCTGGATCGCCGGCCGGCATGGTCGGACAAGAAAGCGTGAGCGGTAAATGACAAGCGTAAGCGGCGAGCAGGAAAGAATCATCGGTCCTGCAGGAGCCTTGGCAGTGGATGTTGGAGCACGTCACGCGGCTGCACCCGGAAGCCTGCCGGTAGTGTTGGTACACTCACTCGCTGGTAACTCCAGTCATTGGGCAGCGCAGCTCCAGCATCTCCGCCCGCATCGGAGAGCAGTCTCGCTCGACCTGCGGGGACATGGGCGGTCGGAGCCACCGAGGGATGGGGACTACACCATTACCGCGATGGCGGGCGACGTCGCGGCAGTAGTGGATGCGTTGAAGCTGGCGCGGTTTGTCCTGGTGGGTCACAGCATGGGCGGCGCCGTGGCGCTGACGTATGCCGGCCAGCATCCGGATCGTGTGGCGGGGCTGGTGCTGATCGATCCGGTCGGCGATGGCAAGCAGATCCCGCCGGCCGAAGGAGAGTCATTCCTGGCCGGTTTCGAGTCCAACTACAACAGCACCAGCCAGGCCTACTGGACCAGCATCGCGGGACCCGACAGCTCGATACGGCAGCGACTGCTCCACGATCTGACGAGCACGCCCCAGAAGACCGTCGTTCAGGTACTGCGGCATGTGATGACGTTCGATCCCGACCCCGCACTGGGCAGTTACTCCGGACCCAGGCTTTCGATCGTTACCCCCCACAACGACATGCCATTCAGCCTGCATCGGCTGGGCAACGGATTTCCCCACCAGATCGTGGAGGGAACCGGACACTGGATCCAGCTGGATAAGCCAGATGACGTCAATCTGATTCTGGATGAGTTCCTCGATAACAAAAGCGTGAGCGGGGAACGAGAACTGTGAGCGGGGCTAGGACAAGCGTGAGCGGTAAGCGGAAGTCCTATCGTGGTTACAGTCGACCTCATTGAGAGAGCGTTTCCCGCTCACCGCTTACGCTCGTCATTTCCCGCTCACGTTTTTCATTCCCCGCTCACGCTGTTATAAAAAAATGTTCACCCACCTCCACATCCACTCCCATTTCTCCTTCGGGCTCGGCGTCTCCAGTCCCGACGCGCTGGCCCAGGCGGCCGCCGAACGCGGGCTACCGAACACTGGCCTGCACCGATACCAACGGGGTCTATGGTGCGGTCGAGTTCCAGCGGGCCTGCGCCGCTGGGCGCCTGCGGCCCATCCTCGGCGCTCATCTGGTCTGGCCGAAGGACAGGAGGCAGTTGCCCTTGCCATCGATGAGCGGCGGATGGGGAGCGCTGTGCCGGGCAGTCACGCAATACACTGGCGGGCGGTTGGACGGTCGGACGGCGGGCCGGTATGCGTGATCGCGGCCGCCTGTCCGCCTGTCCACCTTGCTCGCCTCCGATCGCGAAGGTCTCGATTCTCCTTTCCCGGGACAACGATTTTCTGGAGCAGATGCTCCGGCTGAGCGGCCCGCGACGATCTCTACGCCGAGCTGCGGCCGGCCGGAAGCGGCATGCCACGCTGGCTGCGGCCCGAGGGCTCGGACTGCCGTGCGTGGCCACCAACGGAGTGGTTGCTGCCAGCGCCGAGGAATGGAGCCGGCATCGGCTGCTGCGCGCCATTGCGCTCAACACCACCCTTTCCGCCCTCCCATCGGACTGAGGTCTGGCCCACCAGCAGGCCTGGCTCTGCGCCACCGCCGATGATCTGGCCCGCCACTTTCCCGACTGTCCCCGAGGCATTCGTGCGGCAAGGGAGATTGCGGAGCGGTGTGCCGTATACCATTCCCGATCGGCACTCGAACCGTTCCGCCTCGAGTCGCTGATACCGGCGGCGCTTTCGACCAGCTGCGGGCGCTGACGCTCGAGGGCGCGCGGCGGCGCTACCCGGCTCATCACCCGCGAGCTGCAGGACCGGCTCGACCTGGAGCTCGGCATTATTGCTCAGAAGGGATTTGCGGACTACTTCCTGGTCGTGCGCGACATCGTCCGCACGGCCCGACCCACTGCGGCCGGGGCTCGGTAGCCAATTCGGTGGTGAGCTACTGTCTTGGCATCACCCACGTCGATCCCATTACGTCCAGGCTGATCTTCGAGCGGTTTCTCAATCTGCGAGCGCAGAGACCCGCCGGATATCGACCTCGATTTTCCCTGGGACGAGCGGGATCAGGGTGCTGGACTACGTCTTCCGGCGCTATCCCCGGCTGCACTCGGCCATGGTGGCCAACCACAACTGCTTCCAGGCGCGGGGGGCGCTCAGGGAAGTGGCCAAGGTGCATGGCAGACCCGCCGGGGAAATCCGGGAGGTTACTCGCCGAATTCCGTTCTTCGAGGACGGTGAGCGGCGCCTGCCTGATCTGGTGGCCACCCACCCGAATTTTCGGGGGCTGAATCTGCGCCCAGCAGTGGCAGGAGTTCGCCCGGGTGGCGGAGGCGCTGGTTGGAATCCCCCGTCATCTCTCGGTACACGCCGGTGGCGTGGTGATCACGCCGACGGCCCTGACCGACTACGTGCCGGTGGAGCCCGCCGCCAAAACGCTGCCGGATCGGCCCGACCCGCCGTCCCGGTCATCCAATTCGAGAAGGACGGCACCGAAGATGCCGGATTGGTCAAGATCGATCTGCTGGGCAACCGCTCGCTGGCTGTCATTCGGGATGCCATCGAGGCGGTACATGGCAACACCAAGCAGCGGATCGATTACACCTCCTCCACGCCGGTGACGATGAAGGTGCCAAGGCACTGTTCCGAACCGGCCAGACCATGGGGGTGTTTTACACCGAGTCTCCCGCCTCGCGGCTGCTCTGCGCCAAGAGCCGGGCAGATACCTTCGAGCTGCTGGTGCTCAATACCAGCATGATCCGGCCGGCATCGAACAAGTACATCCAGCATGTATCTCGAGCGGCTGCGGAACGCATGGCCGTACGAACCGCTGGATCCATCGCTGCGAGACACCCTGGCCGAGTCATACGGCATCATGGTGTACCAGGAAGACGTGGTAAACGTCTGCTCCACATTTGCCGGCATGTCACCCGGCTCGGGGATGGCCTCCGCAAAGCGCTGTCCAAGAAACGGCCGGCCAAGCATCTCGCCGCCTACGCCGAAGAGTTTTTCGCCGGGGCCGGCGCACCTGGGCCGGGATCCTGACGCCGCAAGGCGGGTGTGGGACATGATCATGTCGTTTGCCGGATACAGTTTCTGCAAGGGACACTCCTGCTCCTATATCCAGGTGGCCCAGCACGCCTGCGCGCTTCGAGCCAACCATCCTGCCGAGTTCATGGCGGCGGTCCTCTCCAACGGCGGTGGGTTCTACCAGCCGTTTGCCTATGTCGCGGAAGCCATGCGAATGGGGTTGACCGTGCTCCCTCCCGACATCAATGCCAGCGACTTCCGCTGTATCGGGAGAGGACGGGAGATCCGGATCGGATTGCAGTTCGTGAAGGGACTCTCGGCGGATGCGGTGGAACGGATTTTCGCGGCGCGGGCGGACAGTCGGACAGACGGAGGCAGACGGACAGACGTAATATGGCAGGATAAACCCACCGACTGACCGCCCGTTCGCCCGCCCGCCCGTTCAGCAGTTTTCGATTTCCGTGCCCGCACCGGCATCGCGCCTTCGGATCTGCGGCTCCTGATCAAGGTGGGCGCTCTGGATTCGCTGGCGCAGGGATGGACCCGGCCGATGATGCTGTGGATGGTGGATGCAGCGGGAAAGCGGGACAGCGGGGAGGCGGGGCAGCGGGACAGCGGGACAGCGGGACAGGCCGACCGCTGATTGGTTCGACCATCTTCCACCCACTGTTCCCAGTCTCAAGGAGTATTCGCTTGAGCGTCGCCGGAAGGAGGAGTACGAGATCCTCGGCTTCATCCCGATGCTCATCCCATGCAGCTTCACGCCGAGCAGCTCCGCCGCTTGCGCCTGTGCCGCAGCACCGAGTTACAGCGGCATGTGGGCCGGCAGGTGATGGTGGCCGGAATGCTCACCGCGGCCAAACCGGTGTACGCCACGACAGACGAGCCGATGGAGTTTGCTACCTTCGATGACGGGCATGGCCTGATCGAAACGGTGCTGTTTCCCGACATCTATCGGGAGCGGGGCCACGTACTGTTCGATCAGGGACCGTTTATTCTTCGAGGGAAGGTGGAGGAGGAATTCGGCGCGGTGACACTACGCTTACCCACCTGGACCGCCTGGAGCGACGGCCTGTCCTGTCAGGGTGAAACGGTGGAGGAGCGCTGCCCGAAGACGATTTCCCCTTCTTCCGCGAAGCTCACTTTCCTGGTACCGATCGGGGTCTTGAAGGTCGCCCGACCACTCACGGCAAACCTGTGGGTGCCGGCGTCGAGCGCCTGGAGCCGGGAGGGCGTAGCATGCTTCTCGAGTTTGAGTGGCAACGCAACGGTGGAGATCGCGTCGGTGGCCACCGGCACGGTGCTGTCCTGCTTGAGCCGCCCAATGGGCACGCCATCGAGCCGGAGCGATACTTCCATCCGGGTGCTGGACAACGGAAAATCGTTCCGGTTATGTACGGCCAGCGCCACCACGACCGGCGAGCCGGCCACCGAGGTGCTTCTCGGATCTGCAATGTGACCCGGGACACCGTAACGACCGGGTCTTCATAGATCCATAGTCCCAAAGGAGTACACGATCCCAGCAGCAGCCATGCTGCCCCCGTGCCTGTCTTCCGAATCATCGTGCTCCGAGTACTCATGAGGCTTTGCCGATGTGGTTTCCCCAGTTCCTGACGGCTGCCGGACTCTCGCTGTCTTTCGCCGCGGGCGCCAGTGCCTGCTCCGGAGAAGACCCGAATCGAGCCCCCGACCGGGAGCGGGGCACGGCTTGCAGGAGGTGGTCACTGGCCTCAGCGCCCCCTCTACCTGACCGCGCCACCGGGAGATCCTCGCCTGTTCATCGTCGAAAAGACCGGCGCCATCCGCATCGTCAAAGACGGTCTGCTGCTTCCTGGGCCGTTTCTCGATCTCAGCTCCGCAGTCTCGAACGGCGGCGAGCAGGGGCTGCTCGGTCTCGCCTTCTATCCGGACTACGCTACCACTCGACGCTTCATCGTTCATTACACCGATGCGGCGGGCAACACCGTCGTGTCGCAGTTCCAGACCTCGGACGACCCCGATCGTGCGGACCCCGCCAGCGAGCAGATAATCCTGGCCGCAGGTCCAGCCGTTCAGTAATCACAACGGCGGCCAGGTCCTCTTCGGTCCTGATGGCTTCTCTCTACCTCGGACTGGGTGACGGCGGGTCAGGCGGAGACCCCGACAATCGCGGCCAGGATCTGTCGGACCTCCTCGGTTCCATCCTCCGGATGGACGTCCGAAACGGCGACCCCTACACCATCCCAGCGGATAACCCGTTCGCGCCAATCCGCGGCTCCTGAGATATGGAGCTATGGCCTGCGGAATCCGTGGAGGTTCAGCTTCGATCGGGTCACCGGAGATCTCTACATTGCGGATGTGGGTCAGAACCAATGGGAGGAGGTCAATGTTGCGGTGTCTTCGGAGGGGACGGGACGAGGCGCAAATTATGGCTGGAGCATTATGGAAGGGTCTCACTGCTTTCGTGAATCCGGATGCGACCAGGCGGGCCTGACTCTGCCGACATTGGAGTACGACCACGCGGAGGGGTGCTCCGTAACGGGCGGGTATGTGTACCGTGGCAGCGCCGTTCCGGCGCTCCAGGGTCACTACTTCTATGGAGACTACTGTGCGGGATGGGTGCGGAGCTTTCGGTATGGCGACGGCGCAGCGACCCCACCGACGTCCTGGCCGAGTCTCGCGCCCGGTGGGCCGATCCTCAGTTTCGGCGAGGACGCGGCGGGGGAGTTGTATGTACTCGAGCAAGGGGGACGGGTCTCGCGCGTGGTGCCGGATCCTTGAGCCGAATGGCTGACACCGATAGCATCATCGCTCCGGATCGTGCCCGTCTCGAGGAGCTGGGCAGGAAAATTCCGCAGACCGTGCGGTTCGGGACCTCCACCTGGAACTATCCCGGATGGCGAGGGCTGGTCTACCAGCAGGACTACGGGCCGAAGGGAGCAGCGGCGAAGATGCTGGAGGAGTACGCGGCGTTCCCGCTATTTCGGACTGTAGGCATCGACTCGACCTTCTACGGCCCCCCGACCGAGGCGGTGCTTCGGAGCTATGCCGAGCACCTCCCGCAGAGATTTCCAGTCGTGAGCAAGGTCTGGAGCCAGCTCACGGTCCACACCTTTACCAAGGCACAGGACCCGGCCCGGGCCGGGAAGATCAATGCCGACTTTCTGAACCCCGACCTGTTCGTGGAGGAGATCTATCAGCCCTACCAACGGCACTTTGCAGACAACGCGGGACCATTCGTCTTCGAATTCCAGACCCTTGCCAAGTCCAGCGGCATCGATCCCGAACGATTCGCCACCAGGCTCGACGAATTCTTCTCCGCACTCCCGCGGGAAGGGCAGTTCGCCGTCGAGATCCGGAATGAGGAGTTTCTCACACCCATGTACTTCGCCGTCCTCACGAGAACATGGCGTGGCGCACGTGTTCAACTCGTGGACCAGGATGCCCCCGATCGGCCATCAACTGGAGCTGCCCGGCGCCATCACGGGCCCGTTCATCGTCGCGCGCGCGCTGCTCCGCCCGGGAAGGACGTACGACGAGGCGGTAGACGCCTTCTCACCCTACGACCGGATCCGGGAGCCCAATCTCAAGCTCAGAAGAGATCTGGTGCGGCTGGTCGAGGCTGCGGTAAAGACCCGAATTCCTGCGTATCTGCTGGTGAACAATCGAGCCGAAGGCAGCGCCCCGCTCACGATCGCGGCTGTCGCTGAGATGCTGGCTTAGCCGCGGGGTCTCGTCAGTCCGTCGCGTCCGGGAGCCTCACCTCCACTCCCCAGATCCGCTCCTCACCGGGATTCAACGTCTGGGCCGTTTGCCAGTCGGCCACCGCCGTATCCAGGCGATCCGGTGCGCCGATACACGGCTCCAGAGCCAGGTTGTAGTAGGGCGTACGTCCCGGCGGCGCCCATCCCCGGCAGTTGATCCAAAGCCCCACCTGGGGCACCTGCGCTGGTTGGACCACCATCTCCAGCCGCTCCCCGCGCCGGGGATCGGTCACCGCCATGGATCCTGAGAGCCCGACATCGCCGAAGAGCTTGAGCGCCCAACCGCCTTCGGAGGGGAACGTGAATTGGCCCGTCTTCCGGGCGATGCCTTCAGGCCAGGTCACCATGTCGCCGACCTGGATATCGCCGCGACCGTGCACGGCGTCCACCTTTACCTGCTTCAATCCCGGTAGCGTGAGTGTAGACCCCGGTTGCACGTTCAATAGCGGATGCGAAGACCAGATCCAGGGAAAGGGCGTGTCGCCGGTGTGCCGCAGCCGATAGCGGAGCCGCATCACCGGCTCATGCGCGTCCAGAGTGATGTGCCGCTCGAACTCGTAGGGGAAGGCCGTGCCTATGGTCGCACCGGTGAGGGTGGTTCCCCCGTCGTGATCGTACACCGAGCTGGACCAAGGTGAGCTCCACAGCTCTCCATGGTCCGGCAGGCGGCCGGGTACCAGGAGGCGCCCCCGGCACGGGGCACGGCCCTACGGTGGGAAAGCATTCATCCCAGCCACCGCTGTCGGCGGTCTCCACGTATGACGCGCCAGGCCGCGGCGGGGCCAGCGGAATCTGGTCGCTCCGCCACAGCCACTCACGCCCGGTCGGCCGCCGCAGATTGGTCAGCTTCATCCCGATGCTCGGGACGGCTATGACTTCCAGCTCAGCCGTGCGGAGCGCTACGGCTGGAAATCCTGAGACGGTCGTTTGACGAAAGGACATGTCCGAAGGCTCGAACCGGCCAGCTTCCGAAGCCGGCGATCTTCGCGGGTACCGCAAAGAAGCGGAAGTCGCGCTGGGGGAGACGGGAAAGGTGGCACATATGCTCGACGATCGGCACGCCCGCTGCCAGCAGGGTCGAGTGCACCGGCCGGGACCGAATCGGCCGTATCGTCGATATTCAGGGAGTCTATCCCTACCAGCATCACGCCCTGCGAGACCAGGTACTCAGCGGCGTCACTGGTAAGAAACGGGTGATCCGACTGGTACTGTTCGGTTCTCCAGTGAACGTCCCAACCGGTGTGCACCAGAACCGCCTTTCCACGCAGGTCGATGCCCTCGAATGCCTGCCGGCCGATGGCCCGCCCTTCCTCCGGCCGCCGGCGAACCACCACCCCGTCCAGATCCGCAATGGACTCGAGAGACAAACCTGCCAGATCGGTTCCGGCGGCATAGCGATGGAACGGCGCATCCAGGTAGGTACCGGTGTTCGCCACCATTTCGATCTTACCGATCTGAAACTCCACCCCGGGAGCATAGCGGGCCCGGGAGGCCTCGCGGCTGAGGTAATCGCAGATGAGCGGTCCTGGGAGACCCGGATAGGTGGTCATGCCGTCTTCGATGGTGTGACTGAGGTCGACGAAGCGGGTGGGGAGGCGCTGACCCGCTGACCCGCTGACCCGCCTACCCAAGCGCCGCTTCCAGGTCTACTCCCGCCACCGCGCTGATCCGCGCGATCGTCTCACCCACCTTGTTGTTCGGTGTCGAGGCCCCCGCCGTGATCCCGATGCTGCCGGCGCTGCCCAGCCACGCAGAGGCAATGACCTCCGTCTTGGTCCCGATGAGTTGGTGCCGGATGGTTCCAGCGGCTACGTCCACCGCATCGGCATCCTCGATATGGTAGACCGGAATGCCGTGTTGCTGCACCAGGGCAGCCAGGTGACAAGTGTTGCTCGAGTTGTATCCACCGACCACCACCATGACATCGAGGGGATCGCGCAGCAGCGCCACGACCGCATCCTGGCGCTCCTGGGTCGCTGAGCAGATGGTATCGAACGACCTGAAATGCTGAAGAACCACCTCGGGACCGTAACGGCGGATCATGCTTTTCCGAACTTCCTCCGCGATCGCCAGCGACTCGCCGGACAACATGGTGGTCTGGTTGGCCAGGCCGACCCGTACCAGATCGTGCTCGAAGTCGAAGCCGGGCGAGACGGCGTGGCGAAACCGGGCCTCGAGCTCGGCGCTGTTTTCCTTGCCCTCGATGAAGTCGCAGATCAGGCGGGCCTCAGCCATGTCGAAGACGACGAAGTACCGGCCGCCCGGATGCTTCATGACCTGACTGGCAGTGGCTTTGGTTTCCTCATGGTAGTGCTTGCCGTGGATAATGGCAGTGAAGCCGTCTCTGGCGTAGCTCTCTACCCGCTTCCAGACGTTGAGGACCGACCCACACGTAGTGTCCACCAGCACGCACCCGATGCTCCGAAGACGCTCGAAGTCACGGATGGTCACGCCAAACGCCGGCATGATCACCACGTCATCCGGCGTGACGCCAGAGAAATCGAACTCCCCGTCTTCGCGATGCGCCAGGAGCGTGATGCCCATGTCTCGCAGCTTCTGATTCACGTGTGGGTTGTGAATGATCTCGCCGACCAGAAAGAGGCGCCGACCGGGGAACTTTGTTCTCGTCTCGTAGGCGTATTCGACCGCCCGATCGACACCGTAGCAAAAGCCGAACTCACGAGCCAGGCGGAAAGTGAGCGAGCCGACCTGCAGCCGATAGTCGTTGGACCGAACCGCATCGACGATACGGCTGTGATAGTCCGCGGTCAGCTGGCCGGCGATCTCGGTCTTCAGGCCAAAGCCCTTACGGAAGTAGGTGTTCTCCATTCCTCAATCTACTTGCGGTGCGTGGTCTGCATGGTGTCGGCCGAGTCCCCGGCCGGCTCTGGGCGGCAGCCGCGTGCCTGTGGCACCACGGTCAGGCCCCGGACGCTGCCCGAGAGTGTGACCAGCTGGCCATTCACTACCGAACGGGCGCGGGCGGACAGCGTCGCGGACAGCTCGCCCGACTCGGCGCGCTCGAGCACGACCCTGCCGCTGTCTCCCTGATACCCTTGAATGGCGTTGGCTTCGAACAGCCGCAGACCAATCCCCGCAGCAGGAGCGAGGGTGTCAGCCCCATCCGGCTGGACCACTCGGTAGGTGTCGGCCTCGATGCTGTCGACCGAGTATAGAACCAGGGCCAACCCAGTGTCGCCCTGGACTCCGCGGATCTCCAGCGCGTGCCGTTCATCACACCATTCGGCGGTGGCGGGAGCGGCCATAGCCCCAGTGTCCGCGCCGGTCCAGCGTGCCTCCAGCCGTCCCGACTGGCCCGCCGGTTCAGGGGAGGCACCGGTGCAGGCCGTCAGTATCGCCAACGAGAGCGGCGAGAGAAGCAAGGCCCTCATTTGGACACCCGCGCGATAGGGTCGGAGCGAACGTGGCCGGGGCGGTCAACCGATACCGTCAACCGGCCTGTGACTCTTTCGTCACTGCCGCCGTGCCTCAGCTTTCCGCAGAGGCTGCCGGATTGACCAGGGGGAATAGGTA
>CAVRRH010000014.1:0-165848 GCA_963723565.1 uncultured Gemmatimonadales bacterium
ACCACCAGGCTGAGGCGAGTGCGGAAACTCATCATGTGCTCCCATGGCGTCGGGTTATCTCGGTTGAATACCGGGGAACTGAGAGGTCTATGCGGGGCGATTTGCGCCTCGCAGCAGTTACGCAGGGGCGAACGCCGTGCCAATAGTCGACCCGTGGGCGACCTCGCCGCCGGTGGCCGGGGCGCCGGTCCCGGCGCGCCACACGTAACGACCGACGCAACGACGACTCGGTGTCGCTATCGCGACACCGATGCTTGATACTCAGACGCCCTGATGTGGGGCGCTACCTAGAACCAGAGGATACGGGCTACTTCAGGGAGTGGCATCCGTTCTGCGTTCTTTGCCGTTGTCGTGCTTCTCTAACCTGTGCTTTCCAGGCATCAGCCGCTCTTTCCACGGAGGCGCGTACCCATGTCGCTCTCCTTACATAGTGCTTTGCCGACACTCCTCGTGCTCGGCCTGTCGAGCCCCGCCGCAGCGCCAGGGTCGCCCGTTCGACAATCGCTCGACGATACCACCGCCCTGGCCATGTTCGAAGCCTTGATCGCTTACGACATTGAGACTTCCGCCATCGCCATCAAGAAGGCCGTGAATTCGGACGTGCGCGAACTTGCCACCTCTTTCGAGCAGGGCCACAGAGGCCTGCTGAAGCAGACTCAGGACCTCGCCAAGAAGCTGAACATGACGCCGACGCCGCTGAAGGAAGCCCCTCTGGGACAGGCTCACTCCGATGCCCTACGTAAGCTCAATGCCACGACAGGGGAGGAATTCGAGCGTGTCTTTCTGGCGAACGAGCTCGCGTATCACGAAGGCGCCATCAAGATACTCAGCGATACGCTGGCGCCCGCGATCAAGAATCCGGAATTGAAGGCGGCTGTGATGGGCGCCGTGTCGGCATTCGAAGCTCACCTGGCCGCGTCGCAGAAGGTGGCGACCAAATACCAGGCACTGTCAAGACCGGAATTGACCAGGGTCTGGCATCGCGCGTCGCAGCCTACCGCGCCGCGCGATGTTGGATCGGTCTGTCGGGGGAGCATCAGAGCTTGGGACGATGCAGAGATTGCTGGAGCACGCCAGCAGCAGATGGAAGGCCTGCGCGGCGATTCGGCCTGGCACCTCTGAGAAGGCACAGGCGACGGGCGAGCAAAGTCGCTGTCGGATGAGCCGCTGAACAGCTTGAGGGCGTGATGACCGCATCATTCGACCTGATCGTCGTTGGTACCGGCGTGGCCGGTAACGGAGCCGCGCACTGCTGCCGGCAGGCGGGGTGGCGGGTCGCGGTGGTGGACGACGAGCCTTATGGCGGCACCTGCCCACTGCGCGGCGTGTGATCCCAAGAAGGTGCTCGTCGGCGGGGCCGAGCTGGTGGACTGGCACCGGCGCATGACCGGCTGGGGCATCGCGGGCGAGGCGCGCATCGACTGGCCGGCGCTCATGCGCTTCAAGCGCACCTTCACCGACCCGGTCCCCGCCAGTCGCGAGGCGGCCTTCCAGCAGGCCGGCATCGCCACCTTCCACGGTGTGGCCCGGTTCGCCGGCGTGGACCGCTCGTGGTCGGTGAGCGCGAGGGCGACGTCGAGCTCGAGGCGACGCAATTCCTGATCGCGAGCGGGGCTGAGCCGCGGCGGCTCGACCTCCCGGGCGAGGAGCACCTGCGGACGAGCACCGAGTTCCTGGAGCTCGACGCGCTGCCGCGGCGCATCGCCTTCATCGGGGCGGGCTACATCGCGTTCGAGTTTGCGCACCTCGCGCGGCGTGCGGGAGCGGAGGTCGTCATGTTCGGCCGCGACGGGGCACTCGCCCATTTCGACCAGGACCTGGTGCAGCGGCTCGTCGCCCACACCCGCGCGCTCGGGGTGGACGTGCGGCTGAACGCACCGGTCACGGCGATCGAGGCCCGCGATGGCGGCTACCGGGTGCACTTCCGCGATCCGCGCGGCGCCGCGGCCATTGAGGCCGATCTCGTCGTGCACGCGGCGGGGCGCGTGCCGAAGACGCGGGGGCTCGACCTCCCGACCGCGAGCGTGACGACGGAATGCCCGGGGCGCCGTGGAGGTGAACGAGTACCTGCAGAGCGTCTCGACCCGAGGGTCTACGCCGCGGGGGACGCCGCGCTGCCGCCCGGCTCGCTCCCGCTCTCGCCGGTGGCCGCGTACGAGGGCCTGATCGTGGCGTCGAATCTCCTGCACGGCAACCGAAAGACACCGGATTACCGGGCACACCGAGCGTCGTGTTCACGGTGCCGCCGCTGGCTCGCGCCGGCCTGACCGAGGCGGAGGCGCGGACCCAACAGCTCGCGGTGCGGGTCAAATCGGAGGAGACAGGAAGCTGGAACTCCAACCGGCGCGTGCGGGAGACGGCCGGGATGTTCAAGACGATCGTGGAGGCGGAGACCGGCCGCGTCGTGGGCGCGCACCTGTTGGGTCCGCAGGCGGAGGAGGTCATCAATCTTGTTCGCCCTCGCTATCCGGCACGGGCTGACGGCGACGGCCCTTTGCGCACATGATCTATGCCTATCCGACCAGCGCGTCAGACATCGCCTACATGGTCTAGCTAAGTGCGTGTGCGAATAGGGGCTGCCCGGCTCTAGCATGCCTCCGAGCGATCGGCAAGATTCTTTGCCCGACCGCGGCCGTATGGCGATCTGGTGCCGCGGCAAGCGAATCGCTGTGCATCCGGTCGCTACTGCGGCGAACCTCACGCCGGACACTCAGTTGCGGCACGCGACACCAGCCCATCCTCGTCGGCCAGCCGGTCAGCGGGGAGTGACTTCGGAGGGACCAATGACCGCTATCGGAGGATCCGGCAATGAAGTCTCCCAGCACATCGGCGGCACCGACCCACGAAGCCGGCCGACAGCACCTCATGTTGATGATGAACGAGCACCTGTCGGAACTCTCCGAGTACGTGCGGCATGCGCTGGCCGCTCGGGAGGCGGCAGGTGACCTGACGCCAGATGAACTCACAACCGAGGATGTGGTGGACGACGTGATACTTCGCGCCTACCGCGAGTTCGCGCGAAAGCCCGAGGAGCAGCAGGTGGGCGACAGGCTGCGCCAGCTGGCGAAGGAGCGGATCCGGTCGGAGATCAGGCGGCGTCGATGGGAGCGAGAGCACTTGATTCACATCGAGCAAGACGTCCCCGAGACATCGCCGGCCGAGGAAGCAGCCCTGCTGGGCGACGAGCTCCTCCATTTCTACCAGCCCCACGAGGACCTGAAGGTCGAGGACGTGGTCCAGGATCCGGCCGCAGCGGTGCCTGGGGACGACCCGGACGACGAGCAGCGCGAGCTCCGGCGGTGCGTGGATTTGGCGCTGGCCGAGCTACCACGACTCTGGCGGCGGATGCTGGTGCTCCGGCACGTGAAAAGGCTGACGAGCGGACGGGTCGCGCGTGTTCTACATCTGCCCGAGGCGGAGGTCAGTCGTACGGCGGTGCATGCGCTCGCCTTCCTTCGGCAACGTCTGCTCGAGAGTGGCTGCAGAGTCGGTGCGGGGAGGAGGAGGAGTTGAGCATGCCGACAGCATCGCGAAGGGCGGTCGCGATCACTGCCAGGCGAGAGCGCTTCGATGCCCCCAGTAGTCCGCTGCTGGCTCAGCGAGCGCGAGCCAATCCACTCCTTCTCGAGCCAGGCCAATCGACTTGAGATTGCTAGTGAGCTGTTCGGCAGTGACCGCACCAGACAACACGACATCGGCCCACGGCTGCGACAAGGCGGCTGCCAGGGCCAGTGCGTCGACGGTAGTACCGCGCGCGACAGCTTCCGTCTTGAGGCCAGTGAGGTGTTCGCCTTCGGCTCGGTCGGTAAGGCGACCGTTGGCGAGCGCTTCCTTGATGATGACGCCCCATCCCTCCGCCTTTGCGTCTGCCAGCGCTGGCCCCGCTGAAACCTCCAGCAAGTTCCAGGTGGCCTGCACGACCTGAAATGGATTGCGACCATCAACGTTTGTGCGCAAGGCGCGGCGGATCACCTCCGCCTGCTTGGGTCCGGTGACTGTCAATCCAATCACGAGTCCGCCCGAGCGCAGTTGATGCAGCTCACGAAGTACCGCGACATCGTCGAGGACTCCGCTCTCCACGGTCGCTGAGTGAATCTGGTACAGGTGGAGACGGCCCCCTAGGAGCGCACGGCTTTCCGCGATCTGTCGGCGCAACGTCGCCACTGACAGGTCCTTCACCTCGTGAACCGACGCATCGAGCCGCCAGCCGGCCACGTACGTGTAACCCCATTTGGACCCGATGGTGATCGCGTCTGCCGGCAGGCTTTCGATCGCTGAGCCAAGTCCCTAAGAATGCTTCGGCCATGCCGTACGACCGAGCGGCATCGACGTACCGGCATCCGGCCGCATAGGCGGCATCCAGCATGTCATGACACCGCCGCTGCAAATCGGCGACGCTGCGCTGATGACCGAAATCTTCCGATCTTCCCAGGTTGATGTACGCCGGCCGCCCAAGCGCAGCGAGGCCCAGGCCGAGGCGGCTCACGCGTAGGCCGGGTCCGAACCGAGCGACTGGGACGGCATTTCGCTATCGTTCACGAATCGCCGGCGTGAGCTGAGCTCTCGGCAACCCGCTTCTCCCTGAGCGGATCAACTACCGACGCACCAGCCAGTAGTGTCCTGTCCCGGCGATGGCTTGACAAAGTCGATTTGGCTGGATGATTTATTCACATTGGGAGCCACGGAATAGGAAACTTCGATTGCTGCCTCCGAGCCTCAGAACGGGGCGCCGAGACCGGCCACTGGCATCGCCGAAGAAGACCCGTCTCGATTTCTGCGCCGGCAAAGCGGGAATTCCGCCTATACGTCGCAAGCGTCGTGTCACCGGTAACGCCCAACAAAAACGGATCCGCGGTCGAGCTCGGTGAATCAAGACCAACGACGCTGCCATTCTCCACGATCCAGTGGAGATCGTAACAGGCACGGTAGCTTGGCGGCCAGAACGAGCAGAAACGGCCTTCACTGTCCACATACCACTCCCCATGCGAGCGCTGTTCGTGCTCGACGTATGTGGTGCCACCACCGGGTTCGAAGGTCTGAGTGGCGCCGTCGGCATAGGCAAAACTTCCTGCTGTCACAGGCGGTTGCGATGTGCTCTGTCCTCACGGATCGCCGTCAGCAACAGCGAGGTTCTCGAGCGCCTGGACCATTTTCTCCTCCGAGGGTTTGGTGATCGTGGGGGCGGATGCATGCGCTGGACCTCTTCCTCTTGAAGTTCTTGGAGTACTCCTGCGCTTGCTAGTCGTCTCTCTCCGCCCTCGTTCGGGATCAGGAGAGATCGCGTTCACGACGCTGAGGCTAGATCGCGGTGCGCCCACCGTCGGCGGCGACGAGCGCGCCGGTCACGTAGCTGGCGCGGGGTGAGGCCAGGAAGGCCACGACCTCCGCGATCTCCTCGGGCTGGGCGGCGCGCTTCAGCGCGGTGGTGGCGCCGACCGCGTCATACAGCTCCGCCTTCGGGTCGCGTGTAAACCGGACCGGAGGCGACCGTGTTGACCCGGACGCCGCTGGGGCTGAACTCCGCGACCCAACTTCGCGTCAACGATCCAGGGCGGCCTTGGTAGCCCCGTAGGCCGCCGCGCCGGGCAGGCCGATATTGCCGGCCATGCTGCCGATGTTGATGATGGTCCCATTGCCCCGGGCAGCCATCCCTGGCGCCAGCGCCGCGACGAGAGCGAACGGGGCGCGGACGTTGGCGGCAAACAGGGCATCGAACGTGGCCAGGTCGAAGTCGGCGGTCGGTCCAAACCTCGAGACTCCCGCGTTGTTGACGAGGATGTCGACGTCACCCGTCTCTTGGGCCAGGCGCTCGATGTCGGCGGGTATCGCTGAGATCGGCCGCCACGAACCGCGCGCGCCCGCCCTCGGCGCGGATCGCCTCGAGGGTCTGGGCGCCGCGGGCCGCGTCGCGGCCGTGGACGAAGACCTCGGCGCCCTCGCGGGCGAGTTGCATGGCGATCGCCCGGCCGAGGCCGGCGGTTGACCCTGTGACCAGGGCCTTCAGGCCCTGGAGATCGCGCTGTTCGGTCACAGTAGTTTCTCCACGGTGATCGGGTAGCTCACGCACTCGCTTGCCGGTCGCGTGATTCACGGCATTGGCAATCGCGAGCGCCCACCGCTGCGGTAGGTGAGCTCGCCGAGGCTCCTTGGTGCCGAGCGCGCCGCTCGGCCTTGCGTCCTGTGTCATATGCTCGTCCCTTTGTTCACCGCTGCTCCTCCCTTTATTGGACTGCACATGCTGTCAGGGGCGGCCTTCGGGAAGACTCGGAAAGCCTGATACCACCGCACCAGAGCCTTCGATTCGACTGTGGCTTGCACTGGCATAACCACGTGGCTAGCCTGCTGACCTCCATGGCGCCGGCCCCGAACATATCAAGCCCCTCGCGCTCCTCCTCCGGGTCATCGGCCCGCCCGTTGTAGTACAACTCAATCACGACAAGCCCCAGCCTTCTCCCGGCCACGAACCTCGCAGATCGGTGGGCTGGGCATTCAATTCGCTGCACCGCACAAGCCATGCATTGGTCATTCGAGATTGATTCGTCCATGCTCACTACTCAGCGTCTCAGACTCGCCCGCCCGCCCTACCTAGCGCGCCGCCACCCGCCAGATCCGATTCCCCGCGTCGTCCGCAACCAGCAGCGCCCCGTCCGGGGCGACGGCCAGGCCAACCGGACGTCCCCAGACCTCACCGGCTGCGGAATCGGCGATGAAGCCGGTGAGGAACTCCTCCATTGTCCCGCTGGGACGGCCGTTCGCGAACGGCACGAAGGCGACCCGATAGCCCACGAAGCTGCTCCGGTTCCACGAGCCGTGCTGGCCGATGAACGCGCCGCGGCGGTAGCGCTCGGGGAAGTTGAGCTTGTCGCCGAAGACGAGGCCCAGCGTCGCGGTATGGGCGCCCACGGCAAAGTCGGGCGCGATCGCCGTGGCTACGATGTCCGGCCACTCCCCCGTCCGGCGCGGGTCCTCGTTCTGGCCCCAGTACGCGTACGGCCAGCCGTAGAACGCGCCCTCACGGACGCTGGTGAGGTAATCGGGGACGAGCTCGTCGCCGAGCTCGTCGCGCTCGTTCACCACGGTCCACAGCGCGCCGCTCTCCGGCTCCCAGGCGAGGCCGTTGGGATTGCGGAGGCCCCTCGGCGAAGACCCGCACGCCGCTTCCGTCGGGGTTTACCTCGAGCACGGTGGCGCGGCGCACGTCACGGCGGTCAATACGTTCATCGTCCACGTTGGTGGCCGACCCGACCGTGACGTAGAGCTTGGACCCGTCTCGACTCGCGATGACGTTCCGAGTCCAATGGTTGTTGTAGCCGCCTGCCGGGAGATCCAGAATCTTCGTGACCCGGACCGGTGACCCGCGCGGCGGCGGAGTCGTACGGAAACCGGACCAACGCGTCGGTATTGGCCACGTAGAACCATTTGCCCAGTGCGAGCAGCCCGAACGGCTGATTCAACCCGGCGAGGAAAGTCTCTCGCACCTCCGCCCGACCGTCGCCGTCAGCGTCACGCAGCCGCGAGATCCGGTTGGCCGACGACCCGAAATACCCCGATGCCTCGAACTTCTCCCGCAACTCTCGGGGATCCGGGCCGGGGCCTGGGTGCGCGCTTCGGCGACGAGCACGTCGCCGTTGGGCAGCACGTGGAGCCAGCGCGGGTACTCCAGACTATCGGCGAAGAGCGTCACCGTGAACCCCGCCGGCGCGCTCGGTTGGCGCCCAGCTGGCCAGCCGATGACCCGTGGGAAATTGACCGCGGACGGCGTCGCCTTCGGCGCAACCAGCTGCGGGTCGGGCCCAACGTCCGGTCCGGTGATCTGCCGTGCTGCCGGTAGCTCTGCGGTTGCGCTCGTCTGGGCTTCCAGGGTCGCGGCGCCGCCAACCACCAGCAGGGGTGCGGCGACCACGACAAAGCGTAGCATTGTTGATCGCATCTCTCTTGTATGCCCCTTCCTTATCCTAGTTTGGAAACAGTGCCTCACAGTGATGTCCGGCACCCAATGCAGGTCACGCGCCAGACGATCTCGTGGCGGAAGTGGGCCTAGAGCCTGATTCTACCGGTGCATCGCGGTTGCTAACCGTGACGAAATCGACCTTTGGTGTCGGCCCCGCGACGAAATCGCACTTTGGTGTCGGCCGGTCGACAGGCGAGGGTCGGTCCTGGAGCTGCGCATTGATAGCAACGATCACGGTGCCAGGATATTGTACCCGGGCAGCCCACCAGAGGTTCTCCACCATCTTGCGATAGCTGGCGGGGGAGGATGTAGTGCCTTTAATGGCGGTGGGGAACCGAGTCCTCTGGTGCTGGCGTCCGCGGCCCTTCAGGAACTCCGGGCTTTGCACCAGCGTGCGGCATGGTATCGGCTACCACCCCTTTCATGGGGCGGTCCATCTGTGCCTTGTCGTGGTCCATGTGGCCCCTATCCGCCGCGAGCGGGGCGGAAGGGGCCTGCACGGCCCGCACCAGCTCCGTCGCACGCCCGCCCATCAGCTCGACCCCGCCCATGTGGTCTGCCATCATGCGCCACTCGTCCATCGATATCACGTCCCGGGACGGATCCTGCAGCTTGTCGAGCTGCTGATCGATCATCTCGCCCTTGAGGCGGTGAGGGATCGTGTCAGCCGTGAGGATGTCAGACATGATGTCGTGCATCATGTGGAGGTTGTCGAAGATCACCGCCGCCCGTGGGTGTGCCGCGCTGAATGTGGGTGCGACTGCAGCGGTCATCGGCATCAGCTTCGGCATGCGGGCGGGCGGATCCTCCAGCATGGACCAGAAGCGTGCGACGGTGGCTTGCACGCCCGCCTTTCGCTGGGCTTCGGTTTGGCCCCCCAGGTAGGGTTCGTACAAGCCGACCTGAAGCCAGTGGTAGGCCCAGATCAGGCCGTTGAACTTGGGGAACGCCTTGCGGAAGGTTTGGCTGAAATACTGCTCGTGCATGAGCGCCATGGACTTGGGCTTGTCGGTGAAGGCGTACTTCCGGTTGCTCAGGTAATAGTCCGTCAGCTGCTCGATCAGGCTATCGCGCTGAGCGGGAGCGAGGCGCTCGTCGGCGTAGGCGTCGTAGATCTGCCGGTGGAGCACGTGGGCCCAGTCAAACATCATCTTGGCCCGCCAGGCCACCTTTGCGCAGGAGGGCATGATCACTTCTTCTGCGACCGCAAACCGGGGCGGCCGGATGAGGAGGTCGGTCGTGAGATACCGGTACTCCTTTTCCAACGCGGGTCCGGCGTTCACCCCCTTGGTATAGAGTCGCTCGCAGAGCACCGCATGCCCGTAATCGAAGGCGTTGAAGAGCCGCGCGGCCTCGGGGTAGTTCGCCAGGAACTGCCAGTTGAAGCGGCCCGGATAGTAGAACTGCTCGTCGCGCCGCACCTGGGCGGCGGCGGTGCTGACGCCGATTCCGAACAGGAGACCGGCGACTGAAAGACCCCGGGTGAGGGTGAGGGGGAAGGACATGGCCGTTATCTCCGGGATTGCCGCGGGCCGGCGGGCATCAGTCCCCGGAGCGCGAACGCGTGGGAAAGTCCAATCGTGAGCGCGATGTCAGGGCCGGAATCCGAGCGGAGCCTCCGCGTCACGCCGGCATCGAGCACCAGGGTGGGAGCCCACTGCCAACGTCCTCCGAACGAGGCGTTCACGGCGGTCGGTGCATCTTGAACGGCTTGGGAAACGGCGAGCTCGCCGATGAGCAGGATACTCGACCGAAAGAAGGTCCGGTCGACCGCCAGACTGCCACTCCAACGGTTGAGCGGCTCGGCAGCCGACAGCGAATCCTCTGAGCCGAAGCCGCGAGCGAGGTTGAGGTGGGCCCGCATCCTGCCCCAGCTCCGGGTGGCGATCGCCTTGATGGCCAAACGAGTTCCCTCCCCGGCCAGCGAGCCTACGGGGAAGCTCGCATCGGCTCGGAGCGACAGGGCGGGGAGCGAGCGGGTTTCTGTGTTGAAGTTGTAGAGCCCGAAAACCCGGAGCCCGGCGAGGCCCCAGTCGGTTCCCGTGCTCTCATCCACTGCGGCCAGCGGTAGTTTCAGCCCGGCCTGTGAATTACGGGCTAGCCCGTATGCGACCTCGGGTACGGCGGTATGAAGCCGGGCGCCGTCGGCCTCAGCCTCGTACCGATACGGTGCGAGGAGCTCGAAGGCATACCGCTCGACGGGATACGCGTCCTCGGTAACGACCGGCCGGTCGTCGTCGAGGTTGCGGTAGTCAATCTGCGCCGCCGCGGGTGGCACCAGGAAATAAAGGAACAGCCCGGCCATTCCCGTGGCCGTGCAAAGGCGCTGCATAATCGATCCTCCTGGTCGTAGACGACGGGGATACCCCGAGGCCCGCCGCTGTGTATGCGCCCGGGACTGCACGGGGGCGCAGTCTGGTAGAGTCCCACGTAGGCATCGGACCAGGCCCGGATGAGCGCGTAGGTCTCGGGCGCCGTCGGCTCGAGATTGAGTAGTGCCCCGCATCCTCGATCATCACGGTCTCCAGGCACGCGTCCGGCGCGAAGAACGGCGCCTCGGCTACTGCGAACGCCGCCTCGCTCGCCTCGAGGCTCGCGCAGATAGAGGCGCTGCCACAAACCCCCGGATCGAACTGCCCGGCAACCATCAATACCGGCACCCGAATCGCAAAGCTGGCGACCGAGGTCAGTACCGCGCCCGCAGTCCTGAGCTCGGCGGTGGTGACCGTCTCCTTGGCCGCCTCGTCGAGCGCCAGAAGCTGCGGGTCGGGGTCAGTCGCCGGCGCAAACTGGAAGCTGGCCTCCCGCGACCCCGGCGGCGTGGTCAGGTAGTCATCGTCGAGATTCCGCCCGGCGAACCGGGGATCCTGATTGGCCGGAGCGAGCGACGGGAGCGATGATGCAGCGCTCGGTGAGAAGTGGCTGATGCCGCTCAGCACCACGCCGTCCACATCGTGGTAGGTGCTCGCCTCGGCCAGGGCCACAATCGATCCCAACGCCATGTCCCACCAGCACGACCCGCTGGAACGCCGTCTCCCCGATCGCGCCGCTCCGCAGCGCCCGCACCAGTTGGTGGACCACGAACGCATTGACCTCGATCGTCACCGCTGCGCCGGGCGGGTGGGAGCTCTGGCCGGTGCCGATCCGATCGAAGACGAACACGGCGTAGCCGGCTGCCAACAGGTGGCCGGCGTACGAGTGAGTCTCCGGCCGATACGGCCAGCCCCAGTACAGATGGCTATAGGTGGCGCCGTGGACAGCCAGATGGACCGTCGGCACCTGCTGGCGATCGCTGTCGGGTGGCAGGCAGAGCTGGCCGAAGATCGTTTGCTCGGCCGCCTGACCCGCCGCGAGGGCCACGGGAACCTTGGTGCTATCGCAGTGCGGCCGCGAGGTCGGCTTCGATATTGGTCGAGCGGAGTGACCGAGCCTTGGCGATGGCGGCGGTGGGATCCATCGCCGATCCCCGCTGGCATGCGCCGAGGGCGAGCGGCTCCGAGAAGTAAGCAAGGCACAAAGTTCCACAGCCGCGCGTTGCTCATGCGAACGGACATGCTACGTCGTCATCAACCGGCGTCGTTGGCGGACGGCGCCGGACGGCGCGCGGCCAGATTGCTGGTGCCGCCAAGGATCCCGACAGCCAGCGCCGCGGCGGCGAAGACGCGGTGACCACAGTGCCTCCAGGCCGAGCAACGCATCGAGCGAGAAGAGGCCCGGACCGGTGAGGGCGAGCGCGATGGCGACCGTCGCGTAGAGGAGCGGCAGCTCGATGCCATTGGTCGTGGCGAAGAATCCCCTGGTCCAGTGCACCGCGCCCGCCGCCACGATCATGACGGAGAGCATCAGGGCCGGACCCACGGGGCCCAGGAGGCCGAACGTGATCAGCAGACCGGCGACGATCTCCGTCACCGAGGCGATCGCCGCGAACACTCGGCCCGGTCGGAAGCCAAGCTGCTCGAAGAACCCACCGGTGGCGGTCAGGCTATCGCCGCCGAACCAGCCGAAGAGCTTCTGCGCCCCATGCGCGCTTAGGATGAGCCCGAAGACCAAGCGCGCGATAAGGAGTCCCGTATCGAGCGCGCCGGCATTCCGGACGGAGGCTTCGAGGAACTGAGCGGTCTGCATAGAGCATCCAGAGTTGAAGTGAGTCATGTACCGGGTCCAGACTGTCGGACACCATGACGTCGTCGGCAAGGCCTTGGCCGGATGCAAGCGTCGGGCCGGGCACGATTCGCCGGGAAGCGCGGTGTGCCCGGCGCGTCGGTGTCGCGATAGCAACACCGAGTCATCGTTGCAGCACGGAGACGTCTGCGCGACACCTATTCGAACGCGGCTCGACCAGTTTGCCGTTAGACGTCTATTTCACGAGGGCATCGGCATGACAAACGCAGGGTGTTGCTGTTGGCCCCATTCGTGCAATGACCTGAACTTCGCGAGAGGTAATTTGGCGAATCAATCCATCTTGAAGAGGAAGCGTTATGCCGACCGAACGAATGATGCCGACCGAACGAATGATGCCGATGCAGACTGAAGAGAATGATGCCGGGCCACGGTGGAATGCGGGATGGTGGACATCTCTACATGCAGACGAACGAGACTCGAAACTGCGTCGTCCATTATCGTCGGTCTGCGGATGGCGCGCTTGCCGAAGTGGAACGTACCGCGACGGGCGGCGCCGGGTCGGGCGGTTACAACCCGATCGTCAACCGCGAGAGCACACCGAACCCCTTCGAGGGCGCGCGCAGCGTGATCCTCAGCCGGGATAACCGTCTCCTCTTCGCCACCAACGCGGGCGACAACTCGGTCTCGAGCTTCACGGTCGACGACGAGGGGCGCCTGACGCTGGTGGACGTCAAGCGGACGGGCAACATCGTGCCGGGACCAAGCGGAAGCGCGAAGTCCCTCGCGTACGACGCTCGACAGCGGCACGCTCTACGTGCTCCACTCGCTCGGCCCCGATCACGTTCGCCTGCTCTCGGTCGACGCCGAGGGTCGCCTCACCGCGCGGCCGGAGCGCTACACGATGAACGTCGAAGGCAAGCCCAACCGCGTGGCCACGACGGTCGAGCTCTCGCCTGACGGCAAGTTCCTGGTCGTCGGGACGACCTTCGACGAGCCGGCGAAGCCCAATCCGGACGGCTCGCCGATCATCTATGTCTCACACAACGGCGGCACGCTGCACTCGGTCGCCTCGAACGCCCCCGACCCCGACGGCCTGGCCGTGTTCCCCGTGAACGGACACGGCGCGCTCGGCGACCCCTTGTTCCAGGACGGCGGCGGCGCCTCGCCCTGGTTCCCGCTGTTCCTGAAGCACCGCCCGCATCAGTTCGTGATCGGGTACGCGGTCGCCGACGGGCTCTCGCTGGCGACGCTCGACTCGGACGGCACGGTCTCGACCGGCCCCGTCGTCGAGATCGACACCACAGGTCAAAGCCGTCGGAGCTGTGCTGGCTGTCGATCAGCCCGGACGACCGGATCGTGTACGCCGCGAACTTCGGCTACAGCTACGTGACGAGCTTCTTCCTCGAGGGCAACGTGCTCTCGGTCGCGAAGGATCCCGCGTGCCCGCCGGTCCCCGGAGACGGGCGCTTCAGGGCGCTCAACGGAACCGTCTCGAGCGGACCGAGCGACAACTGGCTCACAGCCGACGGCGCCTACCTGTACCAGCTCTACGGCAACGCCTCGAAGCTGGTCGGGTACCGGACGCAGCCGGACGGTTCGCTGGAGGAGATCACCAGCGTCGCGATCCCCTACAACAGCTCGCAGGGGTTGGCGGGATTTTGATCCCGTTCAACGGAGGAGTCAGTACCAGCCATGGCCGAGTCATTCATCTCTCGCGGATTTCGCGGTCGCCGACAACCGTCGGCGACCGCCGGCCGGCTGCCGCCCGGCCAATACGAGACGCCCGACTTCCCGGTGCTCTCCGCCGGTCCGACACCGCGCACGTCGCTCGCGACGCTGGGACTTCACGGTCCGCGGTGCGGGCGGACCAGTGGCACGCTGGACGTGGGACGAGTTCCAGGCGCTGCCGCACGAGACGATGACGGCCGACATCCATTGCGTCACGAAGTGGTCCAAGCTCGACACGGTCTGGGAGGGAGTCTCCGTGGACACGCTGCTGGCGGAAGCCGCCGCGCGCGGTGTGGAGCCGGCGCCCTACGTGCTCGCGGTGTCCGACGGCGGCTACACGACGAATCTGCCGCTCGCCGACGTGACCGGCGGCAAGGCATGGGTGGCGGTGAGATACGACGGCGCGCCGCTCGCGCCCGAGCACGGCGGCCCCGCGCGCCTCCTGGTGCCGCACCTCTACTTCTGGAAGAGCGCGAAGTGGGTGCGGGAGTTGCGCTTCATGGAGCACGACCAGGCCGGATTCTGGGAATCGTTCGGCTATCACAACTATGGTGACCCGTGGCGTGAGCAGCGGTACAGCTGGTGACCCATGAGCGCGCGCGTCAGTTCCCCGTGCCGTCGCGCGCGGCGGCGATCGCGTGGCGGCTCGCGACCGTCGCCGACGTCGTGACGGAAACGCCGAGGGCCCGGACGCTCGTGCTCGACGTCCCGGGCTGGCCCGGCCATCGCGCAGGTCAGCACGTGGACGTGCGGCTGACGGCGGAGGACGGCTACCAGGCGCAGCGGAGCTACTCCATCGCCTCTGCGCCGGAGGACGCCCGGATCGCGCTCACGGTCGCAGCGACTGGACGATGGCGAAGTCTCGCCATACCTCACCGACGTGCTTCGGGCTGGGAGATCGACTCGAGCTTCGTGGGCCGATCGGCGGGTACTTCGTCTGGGACGTCGCGCTCGGCGGACCACTACTCCTCGTGGCGGGCGGGTCGGGCATCGTGCCCCTGATGGCGATGCTGCGCCACCGCGCGGCCGCGCTCGTGGCCGCGGACATGCAGCGCCCGGCACGGCGTGCCAGCACGGCTCCTGTACTCGTCGCGGCGATGGGACGACGTGTTCTACCGCGGTGAGCTCGCCCGACTGGCCGAGGACGACGAGACACTCGAGGTCGCGCTCACGCTCACGCACGAGACGCCTCCGGGGTGGACCGGATTTCGGCGCCTGATCGACCGCATGATGCTGGCGGAGGTTGCCTGGCCCCCGGCCGAACGGCCGCACGTGTTCGTCTGCGGCCCTACGCCACTGGTGGAGGCGGTCGCGGCCGCGCTCGTCGAGCTCGGGCACGATCCGGCATTGGTGAAAACCGAACGCTTCGGCCCCACGGGCGGATCGGCGTAGCAGGCGCCGCACCACCGCGTGGGCGAGCACAGGGAGGCAGCGATGAAGGGTGATGACAGGAGGGCGTCCGAGGAGCGAGCCGCCGACGAGCGTGCCGGCGAGGCGCTGCGACTCGACGGGAACGCCGCGGCCGGGATCCTGAGCGAGGTCTTCGTCCCCGATCTCACGACGGCGCGCGCGACGTGCGCCAACTGCGGAACGATCCGGGCGCTGGGTGCGCTGCTGGTTTACGCTCACGGCATGGGCACGGTCATGCGCTGTCCCGAGTGCGAGGCCGTCGTCCTGCGCGTCGCCCGCACCCGGACCCAACTGTGGCTCGACCCGACGGGGGTGAGTCTCGTCGTCATGGCGGGCGCGCCGGCGCCTTCGGTCGCCTAACCAGGAGCGATCTGTCCGTGCACCTGACTCCACGTGAAGTCGATAAGCTCCTCATCTTCACCACCGGTGAGCTCGCGAGAAAGCGACGCGCCCGCGGCCTGAAGCTCAATCATCCGGAAGCGGTTGCGCTGATCACCTCTGAAGTCCTCGAGCTCATCCGTGACGGCAAGTCGGTCGCCGAGATCATGAGCATCGGGCCGACGATTCTTCCGCTCGACGCCGTGATGGAAGGGGTGAGCGAGATGATCGACGTAATCCAAGTGGAAGGCACCTTTCCGGACGGCACGAAGCTTGTCTCCATCCATCAACCCATACGGTGATGCCATGATCCCCGGGGAATATTTCCTCGACTAGCGATCCCATCGAGCTCAACGCCGGGCGACCGACGCGGCGCCTCACGATTGCCAACACTGGGGATCGCCCGGTGCAGGTGGGCTCCCACTTCCATTTTCCCGAGGTCAATCGCTGCCTGGTGTTCGACCGCGCTGCGGCCTACGGCATGCGCCTGAACATCGCGGCGGGCACCGCGGTCAGGTTCGAGCCGGGCGATACCCATGAGGTGGAGTTGGTGGCGATCGGGGGCTCGCGTGAGGTGATCGGCCTGAACCGCCTCGTCGACGGCGCGCTCGATGCCGCAGCCGTCCGCGAGGCAGCGCCCACCGCACTGGATCGTTTCGTGAGCCGCCAGCCATGAAGATCGACCGACGCACGTACGCGAGCCACTACGGCCCGACGACCGGCGACCGCATTCGTCTGGGCGACACCGATCTCTTCATTCGCGTCGAACACGACGCCACGGTGTACGGGGACGAAGCAAAATTCGGCGGCGGCAAGGTCATTCGGGACGGCATGGGGCAATCGGCGACCGCAAGCCGCGCGGCTGGTTCGCCGGATCTGGTCATCACCAACGTGGTCATCGTCGACAGCTCCGGGATCAGGAAGGCCGACGTCGGCGTCCGGGACGGCCGCATCTCCGCTATCGGAAAAGCAGGCAATCCAGGCGTGATGGACGGCGTGTCGCCTGAGCTGGTGATCGGCGCGTCTACCGAAGTGCTGGCGGGCGAGGGCCTCATCTTGACGGCCGGCGCGATCGATACCCACGTGCACTTCATCGCGCCGAACCAGATCCCCGATGCGTTCTACTCGGGTATCACCACGTTGATCGGGGGCGGCGCCGGGCCGGCAACCGGCAGCAAAGCCACGACCTGCACGCCAGGGGCGTGGCACATTCGCCGGATGTACGAGGCGGCCGAGGCGTTTCCGCTCAATTTCGGATTTCTCGGCAAGGGGAACGCTTCGGGGCCCGATGCGCTCCGGGAGCAAATCCTCGCCGGCGCCGCCGGAATGAAGCTGCACGAGGATTGGGGATCGACACCGGCCGCAATCGATCAATGCCTGTCTGTTGCCGACGAATTCGATGTCCAGGTCGCGATTCATACCGACACCTTGAATGAAGCCGGCTTCGTCGAGGACACCATCCGGGCGATCGGCGGCCGCACGATTCATACGTATCACACCGAAGGGGCCGGGGGCGGACACGCGCCGGACATCATCCGGCTGTGCGGCGAGCCCAATGTCCTTCCATCATCCACGAACCCGACGATGCCGTTCACCCGGAACACCCTCGACGAGGTTCTCGACATGATGATGGTGACCCACCACCTGTCGCGGAGCATCCCGGAGGATGTGGCGTTCGCCGATTCTCGCACCCGCCCGGAGACGATGGCCGCCGAGGACGTGCTGCACGATTTGGGTGCCCTCAGCATGATGTCGTCGGACTCCCAGGCGATGGGACGGATCGGCGAGGTCATCTGCCGCACCTGGCAGACCGCGGACAAGATGAAGCGGCAGCGCGGCCCGCTGCCCGGGGAGACGACTGGCAGTGACAACCTCCGGGTCCGCCGCTACGTCGCGAAGTACACGATCAACCCGGCGATCGCGCATGGCATCGCGCGCGAGGTCGGCTCGATCGAGGTCGGCAAGCTGGCCGATCTCGTGCTCTGGAAGCCGGCCTTCTTCGGGGTCAAGCCGGAGCTCGTGATCAAAGGCGGCCTCGTGGCCGGCGCCATGATGGGCGACGGCAACGCGTCGATTCCGACGCCCCAGCCGGTCATCGCGCGGCCGATGTTCGGGGCGTTCGGCAGCGCGCGGCAAGCCTGCAGCGTCCACTTCGTCAGCCAAGCCGGCATCCACTCCGGTGCGTTAGCCGGACTGACCCGCCCGTTAGTGCCGGTCCGGGGCTGCCGGACGGTCGGCAAGCGCGACCTTGTCCTCAACGACGCGCTGCCGAGAATCGACGTGAACCCGGAGACGTACGAGGTCCGCGCGGACGGGCAGCTGCTCACCAGCGAACCAGCGGATGTGCTGCCGCTGGCGCAGAGGTATTTCCTGTTTTGACTATCATCGAGCAGACCCATCGCGAGGACGCGCTGCCCGCAACGACCCGCGGCTACGCCCGCGACACGATGACGCTCGGATGGGAAGAGCGACTGCACGAGCACGGACGGCGGCGGTCGGACGGCGGGATCGCGTTCGGTCTTTCACTACCGCGGGGCACGATGTTGCGCGGCGGCGACTGCCTGGTCGTCGACGAGGCGAAGACCGTCGTCGTCGTTGTCGAGCGGCCTGAGCCGGTGTTCCTCATCGAACCGCGCACGCCCCAGGAGTGGGGGCTCTTCGCGTACCACATCGGCAATCGGCACCAGCCACTGATGATCACCCAAAGCGGAATCGTCTGCCCGGACGTGGCCGGCGTCGAACAGCTCCTCCATCAGCAGCGCATTCCCTTTATCCGCACGACGCTCCCGTTCACGCCCGCCACTGCAGTGGCCGGCCATCATCATTAGGCCATTCCGATGTCCCGACCACTGCTCCCTCTCCTGCATCTCTGTGACAGCCTGTTTCCCATCGGCGGCTTCGGCTATTCGGACGGCCTCGAGGCGGCGACGGCGGCGGGGCTGGTACAAAGCCCGGCCGATCTGCAGGCGTGGCTGGACGTCTGTCTGGACGAAGCCATCGGTCGGATGGACGGTCCGGCGGCGCTTCGGGCATGGTCCGCCTTCGACCGACAAGACTGGGAAGCGCTCTACCAGATCGATGAAGAGATCACCGCGATGCGGCCGGCGGCGGCGACCCGTCGTTCGAGCAAGGCGATGGGACGCAGGCTGGTTACGACGTGGAGCACTCTCTATCCCGACCGACGCCTGGAACACCTGCTCGATCTGGCCCGGCTGGAACGTCTCGGCCCTGCCCTGCCAATCGCATTCGGCTGCGCGTGCGCTTCAGCCGGTGTAGGGGCGCGCGAGGCCGCCGTGGCCTTCGCATACACCAGACTCGCGTCGACGACGTCAGCCGCGCTGCGGTTGATGCCGATCGGCCAGACCGACGCCCACGCGCGGCTGGCCGAGGTTCTCTTGCGGGTGCCGGCGGTCGTCGATGCCATGACGACGCGCGCTCGGCCCGAATCGTTTGCGCCGGCGATGGACCTTTCAGCAATGGCGCAGCAGTACCTCCATTCACGGTTGTTCCGATCATGAGCAAGAGCCCTCTTCGCATCGGCATCGGTGGACCGGTCGGGTCCGGAAAGACAGCGCTCGTCGATTCGCTCTGCAAGATGATGCGCGAGCACTACCGAGCTCGGCGTCATCACCAACGACATTTTCACGCGCGAAGACATGGAGTTTCTCGTCCGCAGCCAGGCGTTGGCGGACGATTACATCATCGGCGTACAGACGGGCGGATGCCCCCATACAGCCATTCGGGAGGACGCGTCGATGAATTTCGACGCGCTCGACGAGCTGTCGAAGCGGCACCCCGATCTGGAGATCGTGTTCCTGGAGAGCGGCGGCGACAATCTGGCGGCCAGCTTCAGCCCCGAGCTGGTGGACGCGTCAATCTATGTGATCGACGTCTCCGGCGGTGACAAGATCCCGCGCAAAGGCGGTCCCGGCGTAACCCGTTCCGATCTTCTCGTTATCAATAAGATCGACCTCGCACCGCATGTCGGGGCCAGCCTCGAGGTCATGGCGCGCGACGCCAGGCTGATGCGCGGCGACCGGCCATTCGTTTTCACGAACCTCAAGAGCGGCGCAGGCCTGGAGGAGGTGGTCACGTGGATTCGGCGCGAGCTGCTCTACGAGCATCCGATCCACGCGTAACCGGCGAATGGCGATTTCTCCGGGCCCCGGTGCGTCGTCGTGACGAGCGGCCACTCTCGCTCGTCGGCCGGCACGCCCGGCTCGAGCTCGCTTTTCTCTACCGCAACGGCCGCACCGTGTTGGCCGAGGCCTACGCCGAGCCGCCATTCCGCGTCGGACGATGGTTTGCCGAGGGCGAGGGCCTGCACATGATTCTTGCCTCGTCGGCTCCCGGCGCGTTCGGCCACGATCGCCTGCAGCAGATCGTTCGCATCGGGCGCGGCGCGCGCGTGCGGCTGACGTCGCAGTCGGCGATGCAGGTCCATCCGTCGCCTGACGGCGCGACCGCGCATCTCCACAGCTCGTACCACGTCGAGGACGGCGCTCACCTGCACTGCGATTGGCATCCGCTGATCCCGTTCGCGGACGCGCGGATCGACCAGCGCATCGACATCAACATCGCCGGTGGAGGCTCCCTCTATTGGAGCGACGCGTTGATGAGCGGCCGGCAGGCCCGCGGCGAGCGGTGGAAATTCGCATCGCTCGCCCACGAGCTCGCGGTGTCCCGCGATGGAACCCTCGAGTACCTGGAACGCTATCGGATCCAACCGAACGAGGTGGACGTCGCCCGGCCGTGGGCTGCGGGCGATGCTTCGTATCTGGGAACGACCCTGATGACCGGTCGACCGATCGAGCCAGGCATTGCGGAGCGTCTCCATAGCGAGCTCGGGCGTTTCGCCGGTGTACGGGCCGCGGCCGACGTGCTCGACGAGCGAGTGCTGCTTGTGCGACTGTTGAGCGCCGTCGGGCCGGCGTTTCACGCAGCGCGGCGCTGGATCGGGGATCGTGGTGCAAGCCTTTAGTGGCCGGCGGGCATGACGCTTGTCGTCTCAGACGATGGAAAGGATCAGGCAATGGCTGGCTTCGACTCCTACAAGGACGCATTTCCGCACGCCAAGCTCACCCGCTCGGAGGAGGGCGTCCTCGAGGTCGTGCTTCACACCAACGGTGACACGCTGATCTTCAATGGCTACACCCATGAAGAGTTCGTCGAGCTCTTCCATCAGATCAACCAGGACGCGGGCAATCGCGTCGTCATTCTCACCGGCGCAGGCGAGGCCTTCATCGATCGCATCGATCCCGAGGGCTTCGACTTCTTCTCGCCGCGTGGCTACGACAAGATCTATCGCGAGGGCAAAAAGGTCCTTTCGAATCTGGTGGACATTTCGGTCCCGGTGATCGCCGCGGTCAACGGACCGACGACGGTCCACTCCGAATATGTGCTGCTCGCCGACATCGTCATCGCGACCCCGGACACCGTGTTTCAGGACAAGCCCCACTTCGCCTTCGGCATCGTGCCGGGCGACGGCATTCACTCGCTCTGGCCGGAGGTCATCGGCTCGATCCGCGGCCGCACATTCGTGCTCACCCAGCAGATCATCGGCGCCGAGGAGGCAAAGACGCTGGGCGTGATCAGCGAGATCGTCGCCCGTGACCGCCTGCTGGATCGGGCGCGCGAGATCGCCGGACGCATTGCCACGCTCCCGCCGCTGACCGCCAGCTATACCCGCGTTGCCTTGACGCAGAGGCTGCGTCGGGTCGTCGACGAGACCGTTGGCTATGGCCTGGCCCTGGAAGGCATCTCCGCCGCTGACGTCGCGCGCTCGCGAGGTCGCTAACAAGGGACGACACGCAACCCAAAGAAGGCGGTGTGCGCTCACCCATCGCGGCGCTGCCCGGAGTACACAATGAACGCTCTCATCAACCTGCGCGAGACCTTCGGCATCCCGCCGACCATCGTGGCCGAACGGGCACTTGCCTGGGGATCGACGGCGGGCGCATGGGTCCCGTGAACGGGCTGCTGACCATGCTGGCGCTGGGATTCTTCCTCGGCGCGCGGCACGCCACGGATCCCGATCACGTCATCGCGGTTTCGACCATCGTCGCCCGCCATCGCGCCATCACGGACGCTGCACTGATTGGCGCGATCTGGGGCGTGGGACACACCCTCACCCTCCTCGTTGTGGGAGGAGGCATCGTTCTGTTCGGCTGGGTTATCCCTCGGCACATCGGCCTGTCATTGGAGTTTGCCGTCGCGGTGATGCTGGTGGCGCTTGGAATCGCAAATCTCAGCAACCTCCGGGAGGTCGTTCATCCTCGTGCAGCCGATCACACTCCCCTCGCCTGGCTCGATTCCCGACTCGGGGGCCTCGCCCGGTACCAACTTATCCGCCCTCTGGCGGTGGGGGTCATCCATGGACTCGCGGGGTCGGCGACCGTAGGCCTCCTCGTGCTCACCACGATCCGGGAGCCGAGTTGGTCGTTGCTCTATCTGTTTCTCTTCGGCAGCGGGACGGTCGTAGGCATGATGCTCATCACCGTTGCGATCTCCTGGCCGTTCGCATCCCGGCCATCCCCGCGGTTCGCGGGGGGGCTCCGACTCGCGTCCGGACTGATCAGCGTGGGGTTCGGGTGCTTCCTGGCGTATCGCGTCGGTGTGACGGACGGGTTGTTCACCTGAGGACCAGGTCGGATGCCTAGGCGATCGCCGGTGTCATGTTCGACACCCCCACAGGTCACAGGTGCCGCGCTGAGCGCAAGTCTGCCTGATTTGCGCCGGCAGGCAAGACTATAGCTGATGCACTACTACTTCGACCTGCTGGGCGTCGCGGTCTTCGCTGTGAGCGGCGTGCTGGCCGCCGGACGCAAGGGGTTGGACATGCTCGGCGTCATGGTCATCGCCGTGGTCACCGCGATCGGAGGCGGGACCCTGCGAGACGTCCTGCTCGACCGGCACCCGATCTTCTGGATCGCCGATCCCACTTACCTGTGGGTAATCCTGGCGGCGTGCGCAGTAACCCTGACCTGCCTGCGGTGCTGGGTCGCATCGGGCCGCGCGCTCCTCGTGGCAGATGCCTTGGGACTCGCGTTCTTCACCGTTGGCGGCGTGCAGATCACTCAGCAGGCGGGCTATGCCGATCCCATCGCGGTGATCATGGGCACGATCACTGGTGTTGCCGGCGGGGCGATTCGGGATCTCCTCACCGCCGAGATCCCGCTGGTGCTACGTCCCAGCCTCCTGTACGCCACCGCCGCGATCGCTGGTGCCGTGCTCTACCTGGTTCTGGCGAGCCACGGCCTCCAACAGGAATGGGCCGCGCTGGCGAGCATGGGGACAACCGTCGGGTTGCGACTGGCGGCTATTCTGTGGGGGCTCAGGCTGCCCGCGGTCCAGCTCCCAGACGAGAAGCCTCATCAGTCGCCGACCGGCTGAGCAGTGCTATGGAGAGGAAGACCGGAGCCTACTGGTACTAGTAAAGCAGAGTCAAGGTGTGGGCACTCATGTGGGCACTCGGACGCGGCATTGCGCATCCTGGCGCGGACTCGCACGGAAAGCCCCCATCATCAAGACGGGGCTTCTCTGTCTCACACGGTCGTTTACGGACTTAGGCAGACTAGCACAGAAACCGTGCCAGGCACTTTGCAGACCTCTGCCTTACCACTTGGCTACGGCGCCGGGTGAGAGAAACTAGTCCGCAGTAATGAGATGTGGTAGGGTCGCCGGGCCATGGTCGTAACGCTCTTGCGGGGAGCGCTATCTGAAGGCATTACAGTAGGAGTAGAACTGAGCGAGGTCGGCTGTTCCGGGCGCAACGACAACGCGAGGAGATCAGAGTGCATCAGAACGTTCGGGAGGCGCGGCTTCGGCCGGAGTTCGCCGATCTCTATCCCGCGGTAGAACCGGGAGTATGGCTTCCCGCCACCACCGTCGGACAAAGGCTCCTGCTGTGGCACCTGGCAAAGGCCATAGCGCCGCAAGGCGAGCGGCTCATGGCGGAAGAGCACTTCGAGTTCCGGGGAGGGTTCCAGCTGGGCGCCCGGAATGGAACCCGGACGCGCGCCGGAGATCAGTAAGTCGTCAGTGAACCATCGGGGCGCCGAGCTGCACCGTCTTGACCATGGCGGGCTCAGTCGTAGCGTGGAGATAGGCGTTGGGATCGTGCATCAGCGCTCCCTCGGGCAGGAAGTCGTACGCCGGGCCCAGCTCTCGCCGGATGCGCGAGGCGTAGAACTCGGGTAGCACGTCGGTCTCTCCCTCCATGAAGCGCCGCACCGATCGATCGGTCTCGAGCAGACCGCTGATCTTCTCGTGATACCGGATCCGGCCGAACCCTTCCGACGACACTGCCCGCACCACGTTCATCCACTTCGGGATCATCGTCGCGTCGCCGGGATGCGCCGCGCGATGGCCTTCCAGGAGAACGAGTACCGGGTGACATCCACCAGATGCTTGTAGAACTCCGGCCAGGTGTAGTTCTTGGGCCGGACGTTCATGGCGTGGTTGTTGTTCAGGAAGTGAAAGGGGAACGGAAGAACCCGGCCGGCACGCTGGTAATCCAGATTCATCGGCGCCGCCCGGCCGAACGCCGAGAGCAGCGAATAGGCCGGAAATGCGCCAGGCGAGAGATCGATGAACTTCTTGGTCAGCTCGAACGGCTCCGGCCCCATGTCTCCATCCAGGCCCATCACGAAGTTGGTTTGGATGTAGGGGATGTAGCGCAGGATCATGTTCACGTGCTCGGAGACCTGCATGACCTTGTCCATCCCGGTGCGGCGGGTCTTCGACTTGTTGCCCAGATCGTACCACGACTCGATGCCCGGAAGGATGGCCTGAAAGCCGTTCTGGCGAAGCCGCTGGAGGTGTTTCTCCGAAAGCAGGGACAGACTGCTCTCCGCAATGTGCCGGATCCGGCCTTGAGGCACCGCGGCCTCGACCGCCTCCATGTAATCGTCGAATCGCACCCCGAAATTCGGGTCGTGCCAGCCCACGATAGGGTTCTTGATCTTGGTGAGCAGGAACTTCAGGTCATCGCGCAGCTGCATGAAGCTCAGCGGCTGATAATCGACCGTCGAGTCGATGCAGAAGCTGCAGGTGTAGGGGCAGCCCAGGCTTCCGATCATCGGCACGATCTTGATCGTGGGGGCCTTGGCCAGCGTCGGCTCCACGAACTTCCACCGCTCCTCCAGGGTCGGAAGCTCGAGCGGCTGGGTGGCAGCGGCGATCTCTCGCCCGATCGGCCGGTGGGGCGTGCACTCCCGGCACACTTCGGCAATCGTGTTTCGGTCCGTAAAGCCGAGCACGTAGTCGTAGTACTTCCGGGCGTCCTCGGGATAGCACCGGGCATGAGGTCCGCCCAGTACCGTGACCGCTCCCCGCTTGCGGAAGAAGTTGCTCAGCGCATACGCCAGCTGGGCTGACTGGGTGAACGCGCCGATGAAGACGAGATCGAGATCGGCCGGAAGCTCGTGGAGCAGATCCTCCATCCCGGTATAACAGACGAACTCTACCCGGTGACCTTCCTGCTCACACCAGACGCCAACGACCTGAGGCATGATGCTGGCGAGGTTCGCGTTCATCACCCGGCCATACAGCGACGGGTTGGGGCTCTTCGTGACGAGATCGAGAATGCCGATGCGAAGTCGGCGCATGAATAGCCCTCGAATGCGGGACGATCGATTTCCCTGGGGCGGCCGCAGGCAGCGTGGGCGCCCAAACCAGCGGAAGGACCAAAGAAGGAGCGTTGCCTTCGGTAGGATCTCTGATCCGGCCGCCGAGCGGCGGCAATCGAGGTCGAGCCTGGGGGCAACGCGGGGTGTTTATGAGCGAGCTGGAAGATGGCCAGGGAGGGTGCGGATAGCAAGCGGTGGCCGCCTCGGGAACGTGGACCCGCAGTGCCCCGGGCCTGATCCGGTAGTTCAGCGGCGCCTCCAGACTGAAGACTTCACCGTCGGCGGCCACCTGCAGCCGGCGCCGTCTCGTCTCCACCGTGGCTTCCTCCACCGTAATGAGGTCCACCTCCTTGACCCCGTCGGCTCCCTTGAGGAGAACCTGCCAGCCAAGCCGCAGGAGCCCGGGACGCTGCTCCGCGTTCAGCACATACACGGCGAGAGTCCCGCGAGCGAGAGACTCGCGTGAGGCTGCATGTATACCGGCCATTTTGTATTCGTTATTCCCCACCAGTACCAGCGGCGTGCGGCGGATGATCGCCTCTCCCTCCGCCACGATCCGCACCCCCATGAAAGGGCTGCGCCGCAGCACCGTAAGGCCGGCCCACAGCGCGGCGATCCATTTGGCCCTGAAAGTGGCCCGGTACTTTTCGCGCAGCCGCACGATGGCCGGATAGAGGCCGAGGCTGGAGTTGTTCAGAAAGATCTGGCCGTTTACCTCCCCCACATCCACCTTGCACACCGCGCCCTTGAGCACGACCTTCGTCGCCTCCTCCAGATCGAGAGGAATCCCGAGGTCCTTGGCGAAATGGTTGAGAGTGCCGAGTGGCAGAACACCGAGCGGAATCTCCCGGCCAACCACCGCCGAGGCAGCGCAGTTGATCGTGCCGTCTCCGCCGCCGGCCACCAGCGTGTCGCACCCGGCTTCGACCGCACGCCGCATGGCCGCGTTGATCTCGCTCCCTCCCGTGGCCAGGGTGATGCCCGCTTCGCGCCCTGCCTCGGCAAAGATCTCCTTCAGCCGCTCGGCGGCTTTGAGAGCCGCGCCTTGACCGGAAGCGGCGTTGAGGACAACGGCGATGTGCCCCCGGCTCACGTGGATCGCCTGCGGCGCCGGTGGCGAACCAGCCGATCGCCAAAGGCGACGGCGGTCACCCAGATGGCGCCGATGGCGTAGCCGGCGAGAACGTCACTGGGATAGTGCACCCCGAGGTAAACCCGGGAGAGTCCGACCAGCAGGATGAGCGAGACGGCAACGAACCAGATAGCGAGCTGGAGGAGAAGGTTTCGTACTCGCGCCGTGAGCAAGACGGCCAATCCTCCGAAAACACTGACGGCGTATAACGCGTGTCCGCTGGGGAAGCTCGGGGAGCCCGGCAAGGGGTAATCGAAGAACGATGCCGGCCGAACTCGGGCAAAGGAGAATTTGAGCAGCCAGTTGAGCAGGCCCGCGCCGGCCAGGGTCACGACCACCAGGAGTGCGCCCCTGCGCCAGCCTTTGACCAGGAAGGCAACAGCCGCCACCAACCCCGCAGGGACCAGGACGGCAGGTCCGCCATAGAGGCTCGCCGCACGCATGAGTGTCGTGAGGCGAGGCGAGGCCAGGTCATGAGCCAGCGCACGCACGCGCTCATCGAAGGCGAGAACCTCCCCCTCCAGAATCTCGCGCCCGAGCCAGGTGAACAGCACGAGTGCAGCCGCGGCGGTTAACAGGCCGGTCACCAGGGCAACGCTCAGTCGGCGTTTGGACTCTGGGGTCGCGGGTAAGGTCTCGGGGGCAGAAGGCGCTGGCATGGCTGAATTGAGGCGTTTGCGCTGGTTTCCCGCAAGCGGAGCGGATAGTATGCCGAATCACAAGGAGGCGCTTCATGCCATATCTTTCGTCTCAGCGAGCCAGTAGAAACGGCATCACCGTACTCGGCTTGCTGCTGCTGATCATTGCGCTGATGGTATGTGGTTTTTTCCTGGTGCAGTACCTGCGGAGCCGGCAGGCAGCGACGCAATCTCCGCCGCTGGTGCGTCCGACGACGTTTGTCCTTACCTCATGAGCTTCTTGATCAGCTGAATCTGGCCGGTGTGGTAGAGGTCGTGAGCGGCGATGCCATGGATCTCTTCGGCGTTGGTCCACACCCCCTGTGGCGAGCGGCCCTCGAGCTTCGCCGGGGGCAGGGCGCGGACCGCCTCGCGCAGGAGCCGGTGCTCCGCTCTCCAGCAGGCCGACGTCCCGCTTCCATGCCCGTGCATCAGGGGTAGTCGGCACCTCGCGGCCAATTGCTGGGCTTTCGGGCAAAGGAGCCCGACCGCATCACCAGCCAGCCGGCGCCGCACGGCATACTTCCAGTAGGCAGCGTGGACGGTCAACTCCCAGATGTTGTGCCGGCCACGGGCTGGTCTCCAGAGCGCTTCATCGGGGGTCACCCCACGCAAGGAGCCTCGCAGCGTCGTTCCGTGCCAACCCTTCCGATCGAACGCCTGATCCAGTACCTCCAGTAGCAGCTCGATTCGGGGATCGGCCCCCCGGCTCGGTATCCGAGCAGTCATCGCATGCCCTCCAGATATCCGTGGTCCCTCAGCTCGAACCAGTCCCAAGGCCTCCGAACGCAAAGCCTTTTCCGACCGTCAGCACCCAGCCGGCAGACTCCACATCATTGGCGAAGCGGTAGGCGAGATCGAACCTGAGGGCGTCGGTTACGGAGGCGCGACTCGCACCAACTCGCAGCCCAACCCCCGCGTCCCACCCCAGTCTCCGGGGGGAGCCCGAGTACCATGCCCCGCCGTGGTCGACGAAGCCCGCGATGCCGAGCCCTACCATGTTGAAGAGATCGTCCACTATCGTGTAGCGGTACTCGGCCGTAGCGAAGACCGCCCGGTCACCAGTAAAGGCATGGCTTCCGAATGCCCGGGGGCCGGTGCCCAAACCGAGATCGAACTCTTCGCCCGGCGTCGGGTTCTCGCGCCAGCCCGCCTCTGCGTGAAAAACGGCAACGTGACGGGGGCCTGGCTGAAGCACGGTCGTGGCTGCGACCTGGACCGTGCCTGAATCCAGTCCCGCGGAAGTGAAGAGACCGTTCGCGAGTGCCTCCAGATAGGCGAAGCCACCCGGCAACACTGCGCCGACCCGGCCACGCGACTTCCGGACCGAGTCCGTTGCGGTCATAACCGAAAGCCTGCGGCGCCGCGACGAGTCCCACCCCCAGCGTCGTCCCCAGGTCCACGTCTTCCTCTCGAGCGAAGCCGGCGTACCCACGGGTGACCAGGAAGCGGGCGTGGCTCCAGACCAGATAGGGTCCGACTGCCCCGGTCACGTGCCGTTCAAACGGCTCAGTGGAACTTTCAGGCTGGAAGTCGTCCCGTCGCACCTGGGCCGCTACGCCGGCCCGGAGGTAGCCAGCTGTAGAGGCGCGGAGTGCCCATGCCCCGGCCCCGCGTACCAGGGTGTACCGGCGTCTCAGGGTATCGGAGGCCTGATCCAGTCCGTCCCTGAATCGCAGCACCCGTTCCTTGCGGTTCTCTGCTTCGAAGCGAAAGGCTCCTTTGGAGGTGAGGGCGAAAAACGGCCGCTCCACCGCTGACGCCGGCGACACTGCCATCGGACCGGTTCTCGTAGACCATTCCCAGATCCAATAGCTCCGGCAAAGAGCCGAGGCCGCCGGAACGAGAGCAGAGAGCTCGACCGGTCGGGATCCTTACGATACCGGACCGCCGCCGTCGAGGCCGTTCCCAGCAGGTTGTTCTCCACCAGGCCGATGGTGAAGGCCACCTGACCCCCGGTACTGCGAAACCTCCAGTCGGCCTGCGTGCTCCAGCCATCCTTCGTCTCTACCCGAAGGATGAGACCAGCAGGAGTTCGGACCGAGTCGATGTGCACCCGCCGGAAGATTCCCATGGCGCGCAGATTCCGCTCCGACTCCGCGACCGAGGCGGAATCGTAGGGCTGTCCCGGGCGGAAGAGGAGCTCACGCCGAATGACGCCCGGGCGGGTTCGGACGTGCAGGCCGTTCGCCATACGGGCGAACCAACTCTGCTCGTTGGGATCGAAGATGTCCCGCCGCTGGAGCTGGACGCCCCGAATGATCAGGCTGGGATCGGCGATCGAACCTGTGTCTGCCTTGGTCTGGGCAGGGAGTTGGAGCGGAAGCAGGCATGCCGCGAGCGGCAGAAGGTGCCGAAAGTGCAACAGAAACTCCAGGTGAAGAACAGGACGTAGGACAGGAAAGATAAGGGCTGGTACATCAGAGGATCGCTACCCCAGGGCGGCGACGCTGTCGAGGATCCGGTCCGGCCTGATGCCGCTCTCACGAAGAACGTCCTCTCGATATTTACCCGTACGTACCAGCCAGCCTTGCAATCCGGCCCGTTGAGCCCCCTGGACGTCAGACCAGAGGTCGTCACCTACCATCGCCGCGGAGGCTGGGGCATCGAATCCCAGACTCCGGAGCGCTGCGGCATAGAAGGCTGGGCTTGGCTTGCCGGCGACAACCGCGCTCTTGCCGGCGGCGAACTCCAGACCGGCCACAAAGGGCCCCGCATCGAGCGTGAGCCGGCCATTGTGGAGCCAGTACCGGTCTCGGGAGAGAGCTATGAGAGCGGCTCCCGACATCAAATAGTCAAACGCCTCCTGGAGCAGGGCGTAAGTCCAACGCTCACCCAGATCGCCCACCAGCACGGCCTCGGGTGTTCGGCTTGCCGCGCGCCCGGAGGTTCCCCCGCAGAGCTCCAGATCCTTCATGTCGGCAAGTGCCGGCTCCGGGACGAAGGGCGCAATGCACCGGTATCCCGCGTCCTTGACGACGTCAGTCCCGGCAAGGGTGGCGGTGAACACCTCCTCGGATGAGACGTCGAAGCCATAATCTCGCAAGCGCTGGACCAGCATGGCCCGGGAGCGGCTGGTGGTGTTGGTGACCAGACGATGAGGGATCTCCTGCTTTCGAAGCCGGGCGAGCGCCTCGGGCGCACCGGGGATGGCGCCATCGCCGGAGTAGAGAGTTCCATCGAGATCGAGCAGGTAGGCTCGAGGTTCCATCAGGATATATTTCTTTCCATGATAGGGATAACCCTGCTTCTCGCCCACATCCTGGGAGTCCTCCTCGCTCCCCATCCGTTCACCGTCGGAGAAACGCTCCGCTACGATGCAAAGCTGGGGTACTTCCCCGTGGGTACGGCCACTGTCTCGGTCAGCCGCCGGGTTCCGGAACGTGGGGTGGATGCCTACGTGTTCACCATGGCCGGGCAGGGCGGGCCGCCAGGGTGGCGGGTGCGCTACGATTTGACGTCGTGGGTCGACAGCCGCCGCTTCAATTCCCTGCGCTTCCACCGCCAGCTGATGCAGGCAGGGAAAGCGGAGGAGCACGAATATGTCATCCTGCCCGACTCCAGCCGCTACCGCGAGATTGGAGTGCCCGGCGAGTGGGTTGCCCCCGCTGAGCCGCTGGACGAGCTTGCCTTCCTTTACTTTCTGCGGACCGCTCCACTTCAGTTGGGCCGGTCTTATACCTACTCACGCTATTTCAGGACCGGCTACAATCCCATCCAGGTGGTAGTCGCTGCAGCCCGTGAAACGGTCGCGATGCCGGATGGAAGAAGCGTGCCGTCGATCCCGGTAGTGGTCACCTCGCGGGGAATGACCATGAAGGTCTGGCTCACGGACGATGCGCGCCGGCTGCCGGCTCAGTTGGAGCTTCCGCTGCCGTTTGGGGTAGTCTCGCTGGTGCTGGCGGGAACAAGTAAGCGGGTCGAGCGGGGCGGTCAGTAACAGCGACACCGACCCGAACTCCGGATGCCTGCCGCCCGTCTCGCTACCTGCTGTCCCGCTGTCCGCTGTCCCGCCTAATATCGTCCCAAGTAGTTATCGATCTCCCACTTGCTCACCTGCAGGTTGTACTGCAGCACTTCGTCACGCTTGGCCTCCAGAAACCGTTCCGTCAGATGCTCACCCAAGGCCGCCTTGATCACGTCGTCCTTCTCCAGCATCTCCAGCGCCTCGTGCAGGTCGCGTGGTAGCTCGTCGATCCGGTATTTGCGACGGTCCCGGTAACTCATGGTGAAGATGTTTCGGCTGACCGGTTCCCGGGCGTCCAGCTTGCGCTCGATCCCCTCGAGGCCCGCCGCCAACTGAACCGTCAGCGCGAGGTAGGGGTTGCAGGAGGGATCCGGCATTCGAAGCTCGCATCGTGTCCCGAGGCCTCGACGGTCGGGAATGCGCACCAGTGGCGACCGGTTGCGCATGGACCAGGCGACGTTGACCGGAGCCTCGTAGCCCGGCACCAGCCGTTTATAGCTGTTGATGAGGGGATTGGTGATGGCGCAGAAGCCGCGGGCGTGCTGAAGCAGTCCCTCGATGTAACTCAGCGCAACCTTGGAGAGCTGATGCTCCGCCTTGGGGTCATAGAAGGCGTTTTCCTTGCCCCGGAAGAGGGACTGATGGGTGTGCATCCCGCTTCCGTTGATCCCCTCGATCGGCTTGGGCATGAATGACGCCATGAAGCCGAAGCGGCTGGCCACATTACGGACGACGAACTTGAACGTGGTCAGATTATCCGCCGTGGTGAGCGCATCGGCATACCTGAAGTCGATCTCGTGCTGGCCAGTGGCAACCTCGTGATGTGCGGCCTCCACCTCGAAACCCATCTCCACCAGCTGCTCCACGATCACACGCCTGATCTCCTCGCCTCGATCCACCGGACCCAGGTCGAAATAGGCGGCCGAATCGTGAGTAATGGTGGTCGGAGACCCATCGGACCCCTTTTCAAAGAGAAAAAACTCGGCCTCGCAGCCCGCCATCATAGCGAAACCCAGCTTCCTGGCCCGCTCGACCTGGCGCTTGAGCGTGGTCCGGGGACAGCCCACGAATGGCTGCTCGTCGGGGGTGTAGATGTCGCAGAGCAGCCGGGCTACCCGGCCGCCTTCGTCGTCATAGGGAAGGATCCGGAAGGTGTGCAGATCCGGCTTGAGGAGCATGTCGGATTCCTCGATCCGGACGAACCCTTCGATTGAGGAGCCGTCGAACATGATCTCACCGTCCAGCGCCTTCTCGAACTGGCTGCGGGGCACCTCGACGTTCTTGTTGACGCCAAGGATGTCGGTGAACTGGAGCCGGATGAAATCGACGCTGAAGCGATGGGCCAGCTCGAGAACATCTTTCTTCCCCGCCTCGCCCAGGTCGGCGGGAAAACCCTGGAGGCTGGGGCGTTCGGGTGAGACGGGCGAGCGCTGTTTTGTTGGGGTCATGCGGCTTCCGCCGAGAAGCGGGAACGGTGAACAGTGAACAGTGAACGGGAAAGAAACGCATAATTCCCTTTGATGTAAGGGTGACTCCCCCGTTTACCGTTTACCGTTCACCGTTTACGCTTCTCCTTCAATGACCTCTCCAGCTTCGGCCACCTGTCCCACCTGTGGCACCCCGGCAGCGGGCAACTTCTGCAGCGGGTGCGGTGCAAACCTGGTCCGGCGCGCGCTGTGCGCACTGCCAGGCGGAGCTCTCGCCCCAGGCCCGCTTCTGCCATCGGTGCGGTCAGCCGGTGGGCAACGCTGCCGCGATGCCCCCTGCGAAGTCATCCGATCGCAAGGCCTGGCTCGTCGCCGGCACTGTCTGCGTGCTGCTGGTGGCGGGGATTGCGTACAAGGTATCGAGTGACGCCTCGGGGCCGGCGGCGCCCGACATGGCCAACGTGGGCTCCAGTACCGGTGCTGCGGCGAACGGCGGTCTTTCAGGGCCGGCGCCTGATATCAGCGCCATGACCCCCCGGGAGCGGTTCGACCGGCTCTATGATCGAATCATGAGAGCCGCTGGGATCGGGGACTCCGCCGAGGTCCAGCGGTTTACTCCCATGGCACTCGGTGCGTACCAACAACTCGAGGCGAGAGACATTGACGCCCGCTACCATGCCGCCATGCTCCATGCCCAGGTTCGACAGTGGCCTGCGGCTTTGGCCTTGGCCGATACGATCCTGGCGGAATCCCCGGGACACTTGTTCGCATACGTCATCCGAGGCGAGGTGGCCAGAGCGCGGAACGATTCCCGCTTATTGGCCCAGGCCCAGCGGGACTTTAGGGCCAATTACGATTCCGCCCTTCGGTCGAAACGAGTGGAGTACCTGGAGCACAAGCCTGTGATCGACGAGTTTAAGGCGGAAGCCGATAAGCGGAAACAGTGAACGGTGAGCAGTAAGCAGTAAATGGGAACAGCCTCTCCCGTTCACCGCTTACTGTTTACCGTTCACGCTTTACCCGAAATGACATGCCCAAGACAATTCGAGTGGCCCACAGTCCCGACTCCGACGACGCGTTCATGTTCTACGCGCTCGCGGAGGGGAAGCTCGACACTGGCGACCTGCGTTACGTCCATGAGCTGGCGGACATCGAGTCACTCAATCAGCGAGCCCGGCGAGCCGAATTGGAGGTCACTGCTGTTTCCATCCACGCCTATGCGTATCTATGGCGTGACTACGCCCTGCTCGGCTCCGGCTCCTCCATGGGGGATGGCTATGGCCCGCGGCTGGTCTCCACGCTTCCGTGCCCTGCCGACCCCCGCGCCGCACTCAAGGGTCGCCGGGTGGCGGTGCCCGGCAAGTTGACCACGGCATACCTCGCACTCCAACTGTTTCAGCCGGACTGTACCACCGTGATGGTTCCGTTCGATCAGATCGAGGACGCGGTCCACCGCGGCGAAGTCGAGATTGGGCTCCTCATCCACGAAGGCCAACTGACTTACGTTGACTCCGGCCTGCACCTGTGGGCCGATCTGGGCGCCTGGTGGCTCCGGGACAGCGGTCTCCCCCTGCCCCTCGGGGGAAACGCTGTCCGGCGCGATCTTGGCCCTGACGTGACCGCCCAGATTGCCCGTGATCTACGTGCCAGCATTGTCTACGCGCTGGAGCATCGCACGCCCGCCCTGGCTCATGCCAAGCAGTTTAACCGTGGAATCGGCGACGAGCGGACCGATACGTTCGTCGGGATGTACGTCAACCACTGGACGGTGGACTATGGCCCGCGCGGGCGCCGCGCAGTCCAGGTGCTGCTCGACCGCGGGTATGAGGCAGGGATAATTCCCGAACAGGTGGGGGTGGAGTTTGTTGGGTAGCGCTATGAGCTATGGGCTATTGGCCATTGGCTGTGAGCTATGACCCTGAGGTGCCTGATCGATCCTGAGTCCGGGTTGGGGAGGCCACCTAAGTCCGGGTTGCCAGGGCATCTTCCATAACGAAGCTGTTAGGTCCAACTTACGCCCAATAACCAATAACCAATAGCCAATAGCCAATAGCCCCTGTGGAGGAGTCTTTGCCCCTGACCGATGGGCCGATCACGCTGCTCGTCGTAGACGACGAAGACTCGATCCGCAACGCACTCCGTAAGTTTCTCACCCAGCAGGGCTACGAGGTTGCCACGGCGTCGAGTGGTGAAGAGGCGTTGCTGGTACTTCAGCGGCAGAAGATCACCGGCATGCTCCTGGACGTGAACATGCCCGGTATCAGCGGCGTCGAGCTGGTCCCCCAGATCATGGAGCTCGAACCCAGCATCGCGCTCCTCATGTTGACCGCCGTCAACGACGCGACCAGCGCCGCGCTCTGCATGCAGCGCGGCGCTTTCGACTACTTGATCAAGCCGATCGATCTCGGCCACCTGAGCCGGGCCATCCACCATGCTCTGCAGCGGCGGCATACCCTGATCGAAGGCCAGCAGATCAATCAATGGCTGAAAGAGGAGGTTGCCACCCGGGTGGCCGAGCGGCGGGTGGACCAGGCCAACCAGGAGCGGGTCTCGGTGGCGACTCTGGAGGCCCTGATCAATGCTCTCGAGGCCAAAGACCCGTACATGAGGGGGCACTCGGCCAGGGTTGCCGATCTTTCGGCCATGGTCGCGGCAGAGCACGGCTGCAGTGACGAACAGATAGAAGCCGTGCGCACCGGTGGCCGGCTGCACGACATCGGCAAGATCGGCATCCGAGAGGAGATCCTCAACAAGCAGGGCCCCCTCACGGAAGACGAGTACGATCACGTCAAGCAACACGTGACGGTAGGTTCCCAGATCCTGGCGCCGCTGGTCCATCTCAAGGATGTGATCGGTTTTGTACGCAGCCACCACGAGCGGTGGGATGGGTTGGGCTACCCCGACCGGCTGAAGGGAGAGGAGATTCCCCTGGGCGCCAGGATTGTGGGTGCCGTAGAGATCTTCGACGCCCTGACCACCGCCCGCCCTTACCAGGAGAAGATGCCCCCCGAAGTTGCGGTGGAGCGAATGCGGGATCTAATTGGTACAGTGGTAGACCCCGCTATCCACCGAGCCCTCGAAGCGGTCGTCTCCCATCGCCAGACGCTGGTATTTCTCGACGACGCAAGCGTCTGACCTCGCTGATACACCGAACCAGCCTCCGACCCCGATCGGCCTTGCGGGTGCCCCATGACGGCGTTGACCCTCATTCTCTTTGCGGCCGGTGCCATGCTGGCCGTGGGGCTGCTGACAGTTCTCGCCTGGCTCGTCGATACCTGGTATCTCGATCGCGTTGAGCGCCGATTAGCCGCCCGAAAAGGGCTGTATCGGGATCTGGTCACCGACCTGGCGAGCCGGGATCAGGCGCTCCTCGGGCCGACGATCCACCAGATGAGCACGCTGCACGATCTCGACGCCCTGGAAGCGGTGTTGGAAGAGCAGGCCCGCAGCGCGAGCGGACGTCCCCGGTGGCTGCTCGAGGTCTACGACGAGCTGGGACTGGTGGACAAATACATCGACCGGCTCCGCTCGGCGCGGAATTGGCGTGATCGGGCCTTTGCCGCCGAGCTTCTGGGCAGGATCGGGGGCGCCAAAGCGGTTCCTGCACTGCTGGAGACCGTCGAGGCTACCCGGACCGAGGACACGGACGTCCGGGAAGTCTCCCTCCGTGCGCTCGCCCGGATTGCAGACCCTGGCGCTGTCGAGCCACTGATCCGCACCCTGGCCACGGCTGAGGTCTGGCTGGCTCCCCGCATCGCCGACATCCTCACCCGCCACGGCGACCTGGTCGTTGATCCGCTGATCGCTGTTCTCAATGACTCCAGCCGCCAGCCCGCTCGAGCCTGGGCGGCCAATGTGCTGGGGGAGGTGCGCGCCCAACGCGCCTTTCCATCGCTGGTGCGATCGTTGGGCGACCCGGAGGACGAGGTGAGGGGCAAGGCGGCAACGGCTCTGGGTCGGCTCGGCGACAAACGCGCGGTCGGCTACCTCCTGGAACATCTGCTCACCGATCCAGCACCGTTCGTCAGGGTACGCATCGCCTCCGCTTTGGGCCAGTTCGGCGGCCCCGAGGTCATCGACCGTCTGGTCCGCGCACTAGGCGACCCCGCATGGTGGGTTCGCATGCGCAGTGTCGAGGCGCTGGAGCAGATCGGGTCGGTGGCCGAAGGCCCGCTCCTTGTTGCGCTGGACGACCCTGATTCGGAGATCCGTGCCCGCGCGGCGGTGGCGCTCGAGCGGCTTGGGGTGCCCGACAATCTGGTCCGCATGATCGAAAGCGGCGAGCGATTCTCGGAGGCGTCCGATACCCTCATGAAGTTTGCCACCTCCGGGACGAGCGAGTTCTTGGCCGAACTGGCCCAGCATCCTTCGCCCCGGGTACGCGAAACGGTGGTCATAGCGGCCCAGCGGGCTGAGCGCAGGGATCTGAGCGACGAGCTCCTCCAGATTGCCTCCGGCGATAGCGAGGCGCCCCTACGGGCGCTGGCGTTCAGGACGCTGCGTTCGCTCAGCCTTCGGGAGGCGCTTCCCGCGGCGATCGTCGCCCTCTCCGATCCGGACCATCGGGTCCGGGCCGCCGCAGTCGACCTCGTGGGAGACCTCGGCGGACCTGAGATTGTTGGGCTGCTCCGGACCCAGACCACCGATCCGGATCCCGCGGTCCGGGCCGCCGCTGCCCGGGCGCTTGGGGTTATCGGCGCGGTGGCTGCCCGATCCGATATAAGCCGTCTGTTGAGCGATCCGAGCCCCACAGTACGGGAGGCCGCGGTCCTGGCCGCGGTTGACGCGCGACTCACCTCGCTTGTGCCCAGTCTGATCGATCTACTGGGCGACAGTGAAGTGAGCGTACGACATAAGGCCGCTCGCGCCCTGGGTGGGCTGGGGGACCGATCAGTGGCACCGGTGCTGCTTCGGGCTTTCCCCGATACGTCGGTGGACGTGAGCGAGGCGATCGCCGTTGCGGTGATCCGGCTGGACCTCGGGGCACTGGCGGGCCTGATCGAACCGCTCGTCGACTCTCCCGACGTGGAAAGCAAGCTGGCCCTGATTCGCACCCTGCGCCGATCGCGTATATCCGAGGCCGTGCCGGTGCTGCAGCGGCTTCTTGGCGATCACATACCGGCGGTCAGGGCCGCTGCCATCGAGGCGCTCGAACGAGTTGGCCGGTCCGGCAGCGAGCGTGAGCTAGCGGCTAGTGCGGTAAACCGCGGTCTTCGGGATCCGGACGACGTCGTTCGGGCGAGCGCGATTGACGCATGGGGCAAGGTCGAGGGACAGCAACCCGGGGGAGACCTGGTCCGGTTGCTTGAACACGATCCCTCCCCCCTGGTGCGCGAACGGGCAGCGCTCGCCATTGGACGGCTGCTGGTGCCGGAGGGAGAGGGCGCGCTCATCGCGGCATGCCGACGTGCCGAACCGGCCAATGTACGAGCCGCGGCCGCACTCGCAGCCGGGGTGTTCGACCGCCAGAGCATCGTGGCCCGGGTGGTAGAGATGCCGGACCAGACGGCTGTGCGTGAGCTGCTGCGGGAGCGACTGAAGCAAGATGCCCGCTTCCGGCTCCTCTGCCGCCGGCTGTCGGCGGCCAAGCATCTGGAGCTTCGGGCCCTTGGTAGGCCGGATGACGGGGAGGCTCAGGCGTCGCTGGCGCAAGGTATGAGGAGCATGCTCGATGCGGGAGACCGGGTTCGCCTGATCAGCAGCCTTCGAGCCTTCCAGGGTGAGCAGAGCCGGGGGGCTCTGCTTCGGGTCGTGCGGGAAGATCCAAGCCCTGAGGTTCGCGCCGCCGCCCTGACCGCCGTCGGCGATCTCCTCGACCCGGAGGAGCTGCTCGCCGTGGGTGCCCGGTCTCTCGGGGATCCCAGTGTTCTGGTGCGGCGTACCGCCGTGGCGCTCTTCACCAGGGTAGCCCCGGCTCGTGCACTGGCCCGGCTGATCCAGCTGCTTCGAGTCGATGACGATCCTGCCGTACTCGCCGCCGCCGCGAGGCTCGCCGAGGAACACTTTCCACTGTTTGCGCAGGTAGCCCTGGGACTGCCAACGGAGAGCGAGCGGGCAGTACTGGTGATCCGGGTCGCCCGCCACATCGTCCATCCGGATTTGCCGGGCCTGCTGCCGGCGTTCGCGCGCAGCAGCTCGCCCGAGGTACGTGCGGCCGTGGTCGATCTGTGGCGTAACCGTCCCGACATAGCGGACCCCGCGTCGCTCGAAGCTCTCACCGTTGATCCGGAGATTTCGGTACGGCGCGGGGCGGTAGGAACAGCGTTGGCAGCCGAGCGGTACGATCTTCTCGACGCCATGACCCAGGACCCCGATGCCGGCGTGCGGCGCCAGGTTGCCATTGTGCTGGGCCGCGCGGCACCGGTCACGGAGCCGGGCCTGGTCATACTCGATCGGCTGGCAGCCGATCCCGACATGACCGTGCGGGCGGCGGCCTACGTTGCCCGCCTCCTCCAAGGAGTTGCCTTGCCGTTCCCGCCGGGGCTGGATGCTCAGGTTGCGGCAGAAGCGGTCCAGGAAGGAGCCGATCTCCCCACTCTGCGCCAAACCGCCCGCAGCGCTTCTTCGGAAGTGCAACGACTCGCCGCGGCCCTCGCGCTGGCGCTGCTGCAAGACGACATTGCCCGCGAGGTGGCGCGGACCGATCCGGTGCCTTCCATCCGTCACCGGGTTGGCGGGGCCCTGGACCTCTCGATTGTGAGTCTGCCGGGAGCTTCCACGTGATCGAGACGCTCACTCGGGAGCTCATCGTTTTCGCGCTGGTGGTGCAGCCGGTATTTCTGTTGTACTTCGTGCTCTACAATACTTACACCCTCGGGCTGATCGGGTTGTCAGCCCGCCAGGTGCGCCGCCGGGTGGCAGGCCACTTCGTCGAGGATCTCGATCTCATCGATGAGGGAGACCTCACCAAGCCAATCAGCTTGATCGTCCCCGCCTACAACGAAGAAGTGACTATCGTGGACAGCGTCACCAGCCTCGTCCAATGTGACTACCCGAGGTTCGAGGTGGTGGTGATCAACGACGGCTCGTCTGATGAAACGCTCGACCGGCTCAAGCGTGCGTTTCGACTCCGTCGAACCGAGGTGCCGTATCGGCCAGCCATCGGCACCGCCAGGGTGCGGGCCATGTACGAGGCGACGGTGCCCCTGCCGTCCAGCGTCCTGCGACTGATCGTCATCGACAAGGAAAACGGGGGCAAAGCTGACACGCTGAATGCCGGCATCAACGCATCCTCCGCCCCCTATTTTGTGTCGCTCGACGCCGACACGATCCTCGATCAACGGGCTCTCAAGGAGTTGATGCGGGTGATCCAGGAGGATCCGCGGGTGGTGGCAGTCGGAGGACAAGTCGCCATTGCCAATGGCTGCACCGTCCGCAACAGCCGTGTGGTGCGCGTGGGGCTGCCGGCCCGATCGTTACCGCGGTTCCAGATGGTGGAATACCTTCGCTCGTTCACCACCGCCCGGACCGGGCTGGACCGGATGCAATCCATCCTGACCCTGAGCGGGACCCTTGCGGTCTTCGAGAAGGAGACGGTGATACGGGCGGGCGGTTATCTCACCCCATTTCTGAGGCACCGGATCACGGAGGAGTACGTCGGTAGCCGGGTTGGTACCGTGTGCGAGGACATGGAGATCATCGTCCGGCTGCATCGTTTCGTGCTCGACAAGCGCTTGGACCGGCGGATCGTGTTCCTGCCCCATCCGGTGGCCTGGACCGAGGTCCCCGAGTCATTCGAGTCACTCCGCAAGCAGCGTGGCCGCTGGTATCGAGGGCTCCGCGAATCGTTACTCTATCATCGGGCGATGTTGTGGCGCACCAAGTACGGGAGGATCGGCTGGTTTGCCCTGCCGGCCTTCTGGCTGTTCGAGTACTACGGGCCGCTGGTGGAGATAGCAGGGTACCTCTGCCTCCTGTTCCTCGTGATAATGCAATGGGTCCTGGGTTACTCGCTGGTCAACAATCCCTATCTGTGGGCCTTTCTGGTGGCATCGTTGGGCTACGGGATTCTGGTCAATATCCTCGCCGTGCTGGTCGGCGCCTGGGGTTTTCGCTATGGGGTGGCCGACCGTCTGCAGCGCCATCTGCTGCCGTTCAGTCGGCGGCGCGAGGTCCTGATCCTGCTGGCCTATGCGGTTCTGGAGAACTTCGGCTACCGGCAGCTCACGCTCTACTGGCGGGTCCGAGGTCTGTGGGATGCCTGGCGCGGCAAGACCGGCTGGGAAAAGTTCGCCCGAGTAGACTTCCGCCCTGGCCCTGCGCCGGCACATGGCTGAGCCCGCGTTGCCCCGGGTTCTGTTGGTGGACGACGACCCCGACCTGGGCCGGCTGGTGCAGCACGTCCTCAGGTCGCACGGCTACGAGCCGGCGCTTCAGGTGACAACCGGGCGTGAGGCTCTGGCGTCGCTCGACGGCGTCGACATCGTGCTGCTCGACCAGCAGCTTCCGGACACCAGCGGGCTCGATGTGCTTGACGCGATCCGTAGCGGCCCCGCGCCCCCCGCGGTCGTTCTGGTCACTGGCCACGGCAACGAGTCACTGGTAGCGTCCGCGCTGCGCCGCGGGGCCGACGACTACCTGGCCAAGGACTCGGCGCTGACGGAGTTGCTGCCCCAGATTCTGGAGCGAGTACGCCGGGGCCGCGAGCTGCGCAAGGCGCTGGCGGAGGCAGAGCAGGATCTGGTTCGGGCCGAGCGTTTCGCCGCCGTCGGTGAGATGACCGTCACCCTTCACCATGAGATCAACAACCCCCTCATGGCGGCCTTTGCCGACGTGGAGCTGTTACTGAACGACGTTGGGGCTCCGGCCGAGAACCTGAAGCAGGGCTTGGAGGACATCCGGCAGGCGCTTCGCCGCATCCGCGACATCGTCCAGCGGATCGGCAACCTTCGCGAGGTGCGGAGCAAGGATTACCTGCGGGGAGTCCGCATGGTGGACCTGGAGAGGAAGGACGGACGAAGTATCGGTCATGCAACGTGGGACCGCGTTGCTGCACCTGCCCGACGAAGACCTGACCCGAATCGTCTCGCTCCTGCTCCGCGGTGCCGGCTTTCAGGTCGAACGCTGTGGAAGTATCTCCGAGCTCCAGGCCTTGGCCGCACAGATCGGTGTGACCGTCGTTTTGATCGCCGGTGGCGGCAGGACGCCCGGGGCGCATCCCTTGAGTGGGTTCGTCGCCGCGGAAGATCGCGAGTACTTGCTCGTCGCGCTCGTTGCCGGCAGAGGGCAGCGGCCGACGGGGCCGACCACGTGGTGCACCTGCCGTTCGATCCAGGAACCTTTACTGCGGAGATAGTGCGCCGGCTGACTCCCGCTTAGCCTGCTGATACGCCATTCCGCGCAACCTGATGATCCGCTGCCGGATCGGCGGGTGAGACGCAACGAAATCGGCCAGGAACCCCTCCCTCGACGACATCAGCCCTGGCGATCGGATCCACGATGCAAAGGTGTGCGGCTCCCACGGTAATCGACTGGGTTGCGCCAGTGGCGCGCCTCCAGCTTCTCCAGCGCCGATGCCAGGGCCATCGGGTTGCGGGTCAACTGGGCCCCGGTGGCATCGGCCAGGTATTCCCGCTTTCGGCTTACTGCCATCGCCAGCACTCGGGAGACCACAGGGGCCACCACCAGCGTGAGCAGCCAGAGCACCAGAATCACGACTCCAAGCGGATTTCCTTTCCCGCTCCCCCGCTGCCCCGCTGCCCTGCCGCCCCGAGCTTCCACCCCGCCCGATCATGCGCCCCATGCCGTCGGACAAGAGGGCAATCGCGCCGATCATGCCGGCGAGAAGCGTCATGAGCCGGACGTCGAGGTTCCGCACGTGCGCCATCTCATGCGCGATCACCGCCTGGAGCTCATCGCGCGAAAGGGTTGCCAGGAGCCCTTCGGTCACGGCAATACTCGCCGTGGCGGCGTCGTGGCCGGTCGCGAACGCGTTGGGATCGGCGTCAGGGACGATCCAGACTCTGGGCTTGGGCAGTCCCGAGGCGATGGCCATTTCCTCCACCACGTTCACCAGCTGTTTCTGCTCCGGGGTGCCAGGCTCGATCAGCTCCCAGGCACCGGTGGCCCATAGCACTCGTTCTGCGCCATGGTCGCCAGGAATACCAGCAGATCGCGGCGGCGGAGAGAACGTTGAGCGATGCCGATGAAGAGGAACGACGTGACGGTAGGAGCCGGGCGCTGCGTCGGCGGTCAGCAGGCAGAAGCGCGAGATCACCCCCGAAGCCCACCCAGGCAAAGAACAGGATGAAGCCGATGGTCAGCCAGAGTGGACCGCCGCCGATTGGACTGCTGTTGGGCAAAGAGGTTGGAGTCGTCGCTCACGTGCCGCGTTTGTTCGACGACAGATCGACTATGGGAACGGCCCGTTCGCCCGCATCTTCGATCTCCCAGAGCTCCGCGGGGGAGGCCTGCGCCAGGCCGGCGACGAGGTTGGTGGGGAACTGCATCTGCCTGGTGTTGTACTGGGTCGCCACGTCGTTGTAGAGCTGCCGCGCAAAGCCGATCTTGTTCTCGGTGCTGGTGAGCTCCTCCTGTAGTTGCGCCACATTGCTGGTGGCCTTGAGATCGGGATAGGCTTCCGTGAGCGCGAACAGCCGTCCCAGCGCCTGCGTCAGCTCACCCTCAGCCTTGGCCGTCTGCTGCACGCCGGTGGCCCCGATTGCGCGATTCCGGGCAGAGATCACGGCGTCCAGCGTCGAGCGCTCGAAGTCCATCGCACCCTTAACCGTGTTCACCAGGTTGGGAATCAGATCATGGCGACGTTTGAGCTGCACGTCGATCTGCTTCCAGCCATTGACCACCTGGTTTTTGAGCGAGATGAGCCCATTGTACGCGCCGACCATCCACAACACGATCCCCGCGATGACGGCCAGCACGACGATCGTGCCCATGTCGGATCCTTGTGTCGGGGATATTGGCTAGGGGCTAGGGCGCAGGGCTACTCCGTTACTGCTTCCACGCTCCGTCGTCCGGGGCGGCATCTTCCGGAACGGTCACCGGCGTTTCCAACCCGACCACCGACATCAACGCCTGCCGCAGTGCCTCCGCGATGATCGCGATGTCACCGTTGAGACGCAACGCCGGGTGCTGCTCGTCAATCAACACTTCCACTCCAGGCGCAACCGCGATGCGCCGGCAGGTCGAGCTCGCCGACGACATGCCTTCGACCGGCGCGAGCCAGGCCATGACTGCCCGTCCCACTCTTCCGCGGCCGGTCCCGGGAGTGCGGAGCAGCGGCAGGTGGCCAGGCGGGGGCAGGCCCGGACCGAGCGCGCTCGCCGCCCGCCGCTCGATGAGATCCCCGGTCAGGGTGGCAAACTCCTTTACCATGGATTCCAGCGTTGCGCCCTCCATCTGACGCAGCTTGATGGCCAGCACCTGGAGCAGGTGACGGTAGGAATACACCGCGGCGGTGCCGCGTCCATCGGGCGGACTCACCAGGCCCCGGGCTACGTAAAAGCGGATGGTGCGCTCACTCGGCCTGGCTCGTGCCGCCGCGTTGACCGGGACCACACCGGACGCGTCGAGAATCCCACCAGCCAATGCGGCCAGGTCCCGGAGCCCCCAGGGCGCGAGCGCCCGGTACTCTCGCAGAGTAGTGAGCGGATCGGAAGTGGGGTCGACGGTCATCGGTGTCCGTTCCCCTCGCGAAGGTCTGACCGGGTCTCGGCCTGAGCCAGCACCGTCCCCACCAGCTTCACCAGAGTGTCGAGGGTGAACGGTTTGGACAGGATGGGACACCCGAGCAGCTCGGCCGGCCAATCGGGGTGCTGTGACGGTGGATCGCCACTCATGAGGATGACGCGGCCCAGCAATCGGGGCCAACGCCGGACAATGGCGAGGAAGAATGTGTCCCCCGCCATCTGCGGGAGTCGCAGATCCAGCAGCACCAGATCGAACCTCGACTCGTCCAGCATCAGGTACGCCGAGTGCGGGTCGGCCACCGAGACAACCTGGTAGTGAAAGCTGGTGAGCGCGCGCTCCAGAGTTCGGCGCAGGGCCGGCTCATCATCCACGACGAGGATACGGGTGCTCATGACGCGACCTGGCTCAAGGGTGTCAGGTAGCGCTCGGTGACGATCATCAAGGCCTCTTCGGTGGAGAGCGACACGCGGAGTTCGCCGGCTGTAAGCCCGAAGACCGAACGCAGGTGCATCTGCAACGTTTTGGGCTTGCTGTAGCCTAGCTTCAGGGCGACGTCTTCAACGGTGTAGCCCGGATCGAGGAGGAGCCGGTGGGCGTAAAGTAGCCGGGTCAATACCATCACCATCCGGGGGGAGGGAAGACCGACCTTGGTAAACCAACGTTCACAGGTACGGCGGGTCAACTGCGCCCGCTCGGCGAGTGCCGTAACGGTGGGAGCGTCTTCTCCCGCGTGCAGCATGGCCTCCAACGCCCGCAGCAGCTCCCGGGGTAGCTCCTGGAGTGCCTCTCCCAGGGCCTGCATGACCTGCTGGGACGCGCTGTGCTCCAGCTCCGCCTGGAGGGCGCTCCGGAGCGAGCCGGGGGCATCCTCGAAGCGATGAAAGACGACCCGCCTGATTCCGGACCGCCCCAGCTGGAGCAGAACCGAAGCAGTTGGGGGAGCGAGCTCAGTGTAAACCAGGAGGGGCAACGAGGGAAAGAGCAGTCGGATGCGCTCGATTCCGTGGGCGCGGGCCTCACCACCCGAGCAGGGGATCCACCACTGCCATCTCGACCGGTTTGGCGCGGATTGCGTCCACAGCCTCCGGCCAGCCGGTTCCCGACAACCCACTGATAGCGGTCAGGATCGAGCACGCGGAGCCGCAACAAGACGCTCGGTGGGTACTGCGGCGAGCAGCAAATGTCGCAAATCGGCCCCTATTTGTCGCAAATGGGCCCTATAAACACCAATGGTGGAGGCCCAGATTGGCGACGTACCCACCCCCGGGCATCACCGCCGCACTCTGAAAGGACCCCCATGTCTTGCTTGAAGACCTACGGTCTCGTACTGGCTTTGGTCGCATCGGCCGCCCTCAGCACTGCCTGTACCCGGACTGACGCCACCGGTCCATCCGAGCAGGTTCAGCCGTCCTTCGAAGGTCAGGGCGCCAACAACTAGCTGGTCGATCCAGCTTCACCGCGGAAAGTATGACGCACAGCAGCGGTTAAACGGCCGCAGACGCGGCGTACTCCCGCAGCTCCACTTCCATTTGACGTACCGCAGGCGCCTCACTGAGGTTGGAGGCGCGCTGATCGACAGGCTGGTGCTCGGGGCGTTTGGTGAGGTCCCCGAGTGCCTGCTCGATCTTGAAGTACCAGGCGTTCAGCCGGTGGGTCTCAGCCAGAATGAGGCCCGCGGTCAACGCGTCGCGTGCCCGCCCCGACTGCTCGAAACGACCCAGCCCGATTCCAAGTTTGTAGTAGTAGTCCACCGACATGCTCGGCGACATCCGGCTACGGTGCGCCTCGGCCCCCGCCCGGCAGCGTTCGAACGCCACTCGATTACCGCTTGCCGACTCCAGATCCATGAGCTCAAGAAGCGAGTTAGTACGCACGAGCGCGCTGGCGCTTGAATTGACCACTATCTGAAATGCCACCCGCGCCGCGTCAACGGCTCCAATCTCGTGGAGGCCGATGGCCACGTCGCCAAGCGTGCTCATCCTCTGCTGTGGATCGTGAGTTAACCTGAATGCCTGATAATGGGCCTCCAGCGCCTCGAGCTTGAGACCCTGGAGATTATAGACCACTCCGAGGTCGGCGTAGGCCAGAGCTTGTGCATCGGTGAGCTGGAGCTCGCTCGCTTCCCGCACCACGCTCTCAGCCGTGGCCCGCGCCGCCGGATAGTTGCCTCGGCCGCGATGAACGGCACCAAGTCCCAGGCGTCCCCGAAGAACAGAAACCGGGTCTCCCACTCCGGACGCGGCCTCTTCCGCGGCGCTGTAGCACGTGCTTGCCGCTTCCCAGCGGGCGAGAAGGCGGTTCAGACGGCCGGCGAACAGAGCATAGGCTGCGAAGTCCGCCGGCGGCGTCTTCAGTCCCTGTGAGCGAGCCGCAAGCGTCAACAGCTCCAGCGCCTCCTCGAGACGCCCTTCGTGCTCCAGGAAGTAGGCATACGCCGTGAGACTCATCCAGAGGCCGGAGGTAGGCTTCCCCTGCGCCGGGACGGCCGCAACAACGCCTGCGAGGTGAGCCGTCTCGGGAGCGTCACCGGGGAGCTCGCTGACGTGTCGCCGCACAGCCTCGAGCTGCCAGCGGTAGCCTTCGAGCTGCTCGTCATCGTTCTCCAGCATCAGCAGCTTGTCGACCAGACGCGCTACGACGTACGCCCCGAGCGCAAGCCGCGCGGACCCCTCGCGCTCCTGCTCGCGTTGCAGCCGAGCACGCTCGAGGAACGGCTCGTGCGTAAGAGTATTCGGCGATGTCCCGACCTCACCGAACAAGCACTGAGGCGTATACAATGCGCATCCTTCCATTACCAGCGGGTCGGGAACCAGGGATAGATCTTAGCTAGTATCGCTTCGGAAATGACCCCACACAAGGGTGCCTTTTCGGCGGTCTCCCGGAGCGCTTCAGGCTCGCGCCTTGCTGGCCCCTACCGCACAAAAACGGTGCCAGCGAGGTAGGGATTATGCCTATTCTTGCCTGATGAGACAGGCCTTCACCCTTCCAGAGCTACTGCTGGTCCTTGCACTCGGGGCCATCCTTCTCGGCATCGCGGTCCCCCGGCTCTCGGCCCCGTTAGACCGCATCGAAGTCGCAGCCGCCGCAAGCCACATTGCCGCCGCCCACCACCGAGCTCGACTGATGGCAGTAACCGGGAGCCTGGTGACGGTGCTTTCCGTTGACTCACTCGCGCTGACCATCCGCCCACGAGGCCTGATGACGCCGCTCTGGTCTGAAGCTGGTCCCGCCGCGCAGAGGGTTTCCCTCGCCGGCCCCGCTCGCCAATTCACCTTCTCACCCGAGGGATTCTCCTTGGGCCTCTCCAATGCCACTATCCGGCTCACCCGCGGCAACGCCACTCGGACGGTGATCGTTTCTCGCCTCGGAAGAGTCCGGGTGACGCGCTAGTGGTCGCACGAGCGGAGGGCGACGGCCCCTTCGAGCGGACGACCGGCCCGGAGGCCTACACGGACCCGGGCCATTTCTTTGCCCGACGCTACTGCCCCAGCGCGAAGACGATGTTCCCGCGCACCTGAATGTCTTCATACATCTTCAGCATGCCGAGCAGCTTGCTGAGCCCGCCGATGCGATAGTCCTTGAGGTTGAGCGGAAACTGGATGCGCACCCGGGCGCTCGATCCGCTGAACTGAATGGTTCCGGGCAGGTCGACGTCACGAGTCACTCCGTGGAGCGCGAGCGCACCATGAAGCACGACGCCGAGACTGTCTCCGCCACCTCCGGTCCGAGAGATCCTCGCTAGATCGAAGCGGAGCACCGGATATTTGTCGGATTCCATGGACTTGTTCAGATCCTTGTCGCGTTTGCCGTCTCCGGTTTTCAGTGTCTTCACCGGCGCTTCGACCCAGCCGCGCACGCCGGTCAGATCGGGCGCGCCGGTCAGTTGTCCCGACACTGTGGTAGTGGTGCCGACGAAGTCGCCGGCGGTGGCACGGCCATCGAAGCTGAGCGTTCCGGACTCAACTCGCCCACTCGGGATGGGGCGTCCTTGAGCCCTCAACCCCGGGTTCCCGGTGAGCACATGGCCAGCAAGAAGGGCGAGCATGAGACGAGTGATTCGCAAGGCAACTCCTCCGGTCGGCGAGCTCAGCGCTCTTCCAGACCGTACTTTCTCACCTTGTTCAACAGGGTGGATCGGGAGATTCCCAAGAGATGGGCAGCCTTCCGCTTGTTGCCCCCAGTATGCCGAAGCACGAGCGCCAAGTGCCGCCGCTCCGCAACCTCGAGCGATTCAGGCTCACCGGAGACGGGCGAGAAGATGGCCTTGCGGAGCGCCGGCAGATCCAGACCGGGCATTCCCAGGTCGAGCAGCACCGCTTCGATGCCGGTCTCGCCGAGTGACGCCGCAGCAGAAGCCCCGTCCGACACCGCTTCCACCCGATGATCGGCGCTCCGAAGTAGCGCCACCAGCTCCCCGCGCCGCTCGGGGTTCCGATCCAGCACCAGGAAATGCAGCGGCTTCATGGGTGGAAGATTATAGGGGCTATGGGCTATGGGCTATGGGCTGTGGGCGGTGAGCTGTTGATCCATCGTAGGCTGAGCACTTGTACCCGGAGCCAATTCTCTCAAGCGAATTGCCCAATGGCCCATAGCCCGCAGCCCCCTAGCCTACAAAAACGGAACGGCCGCCCAGTCGTGGCCAGGCGGCCGTTCCCCACACGGACTACCCAAGGTCGGGGCATTTCTGCCGCCGTTCTTCTTTCACCTGCCGCCGGTTGGCTGATTCGCCGCTCGGGAGGGCGCGGTGAAGCCTTGGCTTCGATCCCCAGGCCGGATGGCCATCCCACCTGGTTCGTCTATGCGAGCGCTGCGAGTCAGATCGGGTCGCGGACCGACCTTTCGCACTGCACCCCGAGGCGCTAGATCGGAGCGGATGAAGCACGCGACTGGCTTCACCTGTTCGAGCCGGAGTGATCACCAGGATCTGCGAGAGCCTGAGCCCTTGGTTGCGTCGGCCCTCTCCCCTGATATGCCGCTCAAACCCACCAGTCGGTCGCCGCTGTGACACGGGGTCTCAGTACGTTTCCGATAAGGTGCGTGACAACAAGATAGGCACCTGCGATACTCACGCAAGTGCCCGTATTTATTCGGGTTACAGCGTTCTTAGGTGGAAGAGATGTGGAAACCTAACTCACTTCTGGCAAGCACCATACCACCCTCTATCAACACAATGTGGAGATGTGTATCCACATCGGTCCCCGGGATCCTAGCCGGCCAGGGGCCGGGCTTCGACACCCCGCGGGTGCACTTTGATCCTCATGGCGCTAAAGAATGTCCCCAACACCCGCTCATACTTGCGCAGGGCACCCTGGACCCGGATGGCTCGATCGTTCCCGTAGCCCCGGACCCTTTCTGCCTCGGCCGGCTGGCTCATGGCAGCGAAGTCCGTTTCGCATTGGGCCAGGACCTTTTGGAGTTGATCTAGGGCGCCCACCATCTCGCCCCGCCGCCGCACTTGCGGTTCGTCGGACGCATCGGCTGCGAGCACCGCTCGCCTGGTTGGTGGAAGGTTGCGGACGGAGCGGGCGCAGGCATCACGCATGACCCGCGCGCGGGAAGTCAGCGAAGCTGAGGACGCCTGACGATAGTCGCGCTGGAGCCGGGAGGCGGCGGCATCGATGGAGCTCAGGGTATCGCGGAACTGGAGCAGCGCGTCCCGAAGAGTCGCGCGGCCGGTGTCGAGCGCGGGCTCGGGACGCACCACCGTGCCCTGAGCTGCGAGGTTGTGCGCGAACAACATACTGATAACGGCGAGGTACACACGGCTCATGATTCCGTTCCTACTTCGATGTACCGGTACGTCGGCTCGCCCTCGGGGGAGGAGAAAAGGCAACCGGCCGAGCTTGCGGCGAACCAACCGGCGACCAGCGGTCTCGGCAGATCCAGCTCCTGGATGATGGAGCCGAGCCAGCGACGCAGGTGGCGAATCTCGGGAGCGCGCCGTCCCAGGAGTGCGAGCAGGGCTCCGACTCCCGAGGTGGCGCGGAGGAAGTGTGCCAGCCCATGCGCCCGCTGGGAGAATTCAACCGCCTTCACTCCCGGCTCGTCGAACAAAATGGCTCCTTCGAACACATCCATGGGGGGAGCGTCGAGGCGCGGGCCCAGATAGACATATCGCCGGCCGTCTTGCCCTTTTCGCTCGATGACGGCGGCAGCCGTTTCGCTGGTCAAGCGAGCCGCGTGCAGCAGGTCGTCGTCTTGGAGAATCCCGACAGCTCCGGTCCACTCCAAGGCTGCCAGCGCGGTCTCCACCGGGCATCCGAGCGCGTCATCGAACGCCAGGAGCCGGGGGGCCTCACCGGCCCGGAGCACGAAGTGTGAGAGTCCCTCCGCACGATCGGTGAACGTGCGTACCACGAGCGTTTGAGGAGTGGCCATGAGGAGAATATAAGCGGGACAGCGGGACAGCGGGAGGCAGGGGAGCAGTACAAACTGCGGATGCAATTCTGTGCGCTGGGCCAGCACACTCTCTTGAACTGCCCCGCTGCCCCGCTGCCCCGCTGTCCCGCTAGGGAACCAGCTCCGATTTGGGCTCTACCCGGACGATCCAGAGTCCCGAGTTGATGTCGGGGACGTAGATCAATCCGTTGCGGTATATGGCGCCCCACGCGTTTGGAGCGTTGGGAACGACACCATCTCCATCGCCGGTCACGACGTGAGCGATCTCCCGACCCTGGCGCTGCAGGTCGCCCCTGAGCTCGCCGGAGATATCGAGCACTCTGAGGCCACCTTGATAGTCACCCATGTAGAGCGTGTCCCCGGCCACCCACACGTTGTGGCTCCCGCCATCCTTGGGCTCGTAGTAGGCCACCTCTTTCGGGCTGCCGATATCGCTGACGTCGATGACATGGAGCCGGCCATACGCCCGGCCAAGGCCGACCACCCCACCGCCTTCGGTTCGGCGCGGGCGGGCGGAGAACACCTCGTCACCCACGAACACGTACTTCCCCGCGCGCCAGGCCGTATGAGTTCCCCGAATGAAGCCTGCACCGCCGACCGCTTCGACGTCTCGATACAACGAGTTCAGGTCATACTTGTACTGTGAGACCAGCTGCGGGTTCTCCGGGCTGCCGTTCTTCATCCCGTTTCCCACGTCGAGAATCACCAGCCCCTGATTCCAATAGCTCAGATAGGCCAGGCCATCCTTTACGTCGATGTCGTGGAGGAAATTCCCGGCCTCGTCCGGGCGCGTTTGCCAGCGGGCTACCTGCCGAGGCTTATATGGATCGCGGATGTCGATCACCCGGAGCGAACCGGTCGCATCGTCCGTGAGGTAGACGTAACCCCGGTACACGAAGGTGCTGTGCACACCGCCGGTCACCGTCTCGGTGAACTCCGCGATCGGCTTCGGGTGGGCCGGATCTTCGAAAGAGAGAACAACGATGCCGTTCTTTCGGGTCGAAGCATTCTCCCGGGTAAGCACACCGTATTTGCCGTCCTCGGTGGTCATGATGTCGTTGATCGCTCGGGCATCGACAACCACCGAATCGGTGATCACCGGCATCGACGGCTTGCTCAGATCGAGAGCATACACCCGATCCCCAATGGTGCTCAGATAGCCGTGCCGGCCGTCAGGGTGAAGCCAGAACTCGGCGGTAGGAACCCGGAGCGGCAGGCGGCCAACCAGGGTGGTGGGCCGGCGAACATCACGGGCACGGACCTCGACGGTGGCCTCCGTGATTTTTCCCGCGAAGCTGGCCGTGACCCGATAGCTGCCCGGCACCTCCGCCACGAAGCGCCCGTCCTGATCGATCTGCGCATTGCCCGGACTGAGTCCCCATTCCGGGACGGCGTCGGTCACCGGTCGGCCGTCGCGGGCCCGGCCCTGGAACACGAAGCGCACCACGTCCCCGGCGCGAGCCGTGGCGGTGGCCGGCTCGATACTCAGCGACGCAACCGGATTAGGCTTGACGACTACGGTGAACGACTTCGCGGCCCGGCCGGCACGAGCTGTAATCGTGGCCCGGCCGGGGCGCCCGGCGCTCAGCCGGCCGGCTGAACTCACCGCCGCGACTGCCGGGGCATCCGAGCTCCAGAGCACCTGGTCGTAGCGGCGGTCGTTGTTGGCGGCGAAGGGAGCGGCGCTCACCCCGAGCGACTGGCCGGCATACAGCTTCGAAATCTCTGGGTCGAGCACGAGCTTCGCTGCCGGCTGGGGAAGCACGGTCACTCGAGCAAACCCGGTGGCCGGTGCGCCGCCGGAACGGGGGCTCACCAGAGCGCTCACGTTCAGGGTACCCGTCGATCCTCCGGTCACCAGGCCAGTGGAATCGACTCGCCCCTCGAAGTGTCCACCGGACTTGAACCAGCGGATCGAGAGATCTCGGACCTGCCGGCCGGACGAGTCTACGGCGGTCACCGCAAGGCGCACCGTATCGCCGACCTGCACGGCCACTTCGGCGGGCTCAATCGTGACCTTGGCGAGCGCCGGAGCCGGTGCCGAGGGGGGCTGCTGCTGGAGGGCGGCGAGTATCGAAAGGAGGTGCACCATCGTAGCCTCGACAGGACCGAGTCCAAAGCGCTCTACAGGGATGGCGGAGAATGTACATCGTGCAGCGAGGCCGTGGAACGGCTAAGTTATACCTTCCCGGCTGGAGAACCGGAATGCGAGTGGAATGGACCTCGTACAACTCGCCCATAGGCGCGTTGACCGTCGTGGAGTGTGAAGCCGGCCCCCTCGTCATCGAATTTCCCAGCCGGGCGATGACCATCAAGTGGGCGGTGCGACTTCGGGCCGCCGTCCCCGAGCTGCACATCGCGCAGGGAAGCTGCCGAATCACCACCGCCTGGCTCGACGATTACTTCATGGGGTCGCCCAAGCCCTTTCCCTATCCCGATCATTTGAAACGCTGGTTCGACCTCTCCCCGGCCCAAACGGCGGTTTTCAAGACTCTGCGTAAGATCCCTCTGGGCGAGACCCGTTCCTACGATGACGTGGCCCGGGCTACCAAGCTCCACCCCCGCCAGATCGGATGGCTCGTCTCAGCCAACCACCTCGCCATCCTCATTCCCTGTCATCGGGTGGTGGGCAAGGATGGCAGTCTGGTGGGCTACGGCGGCGGGCTCGCCAAGAAACGCTGGCTGCTCGATCATGAGCTGCGAGCTGCCGGGGTGGTGCTCAGGTGAGTCGCCAGTCACCAGTCAGCACTCTGGCTAGTGCTGAGCCCTGCTCTGGGATACCTGCTCTCGAGGCTGACTGCCACTGCCAACTCGTGACTGCTGACTGGTGACCGGCGACTGCTGACTTATTGACAAAACCGTTCCCAAGCATGACCTTATGACATGCAACGCGCGGTGCCTCCCTTTCGTTTTTGACGCAAGCTGGGCCGCCGGACGACTAGTCCGGGCGGCCTTTTTTGGGGCTTTTAACCCGGCCACAACGGCCGGGGGCTTTCCCCCGGAGCTCTCGGGCTCCCTTTTCAAGAGGTTGTAGCAATGGCGAAGGGCACGGTCAAGTGGTTCAATGACGCAAAGGGGTTCGGCTTCATCGCGCAGGACGGTGGCAAGGATGTGTTCGTGCACCATACGGCAATCATAGCCGACGGATTCCGATCGCTATCCGAAGGAGACAACGTCGAGTTCGAGGTAGTCGAGGGCCCCAAGGGGCTGCAGGCCTCGAACGTCCGTAAGGTCTGATACCCCAGCGCCCTTCCGACCAGTCGCAAAGCCCACCATGCCCCCAGCTGGCCACCCGGCGGGGGCTGTTGGCGTCTCTAGTCCCCAGCCCGCCTGACCGATACTCCTCTCGTCACGCCCTATCGAGGTCGTTGCCGTAATGCTGATACCGTTCCGCGCGCTGGCCGTGGCAAGCCTGCTTCTGGCTCCCACCCTGTTGGGTGCCGATGCCGCCACCACGGCACCGGACACCGCGGGGCTACAGTTCCTCGGCTTCCGCGCGGGAGCCAGGATTGACGAGCTCCAGTTGCATCTCCGGGGTATTGGAGGCAGCCGCATGCGTTGCCGCCAGTCCAGAGTCGATCGGCGCGTAAACGAGTGTCGTGCTGTACTGAACGACCAGGACTTGGGCGGCTCGGTGGAGCTGTGGGTCTCCGCCATGGACAGCCTGGCGGGCGTGATCACGCTGTCTGGAGTGGTCGCCCCCGGGCAACTCGAACGCTGGCGTGAGACGCTGGAGGGGAGCTACGGTCGGGTCGGGACGCGAGTCCAAGGCACCCAATGGATGCTTCAGTGGGTGCGGCGGGGCCGCATGATTCGCCTGACCTGGAGACTGGAGCGGGGCGAAAAGATCGTCTCGGTGAGCCTGGTGGACGGTCACGTGCTCGACGGATGGGGGCGGAGTGGCTCTGCCTCGGCAAGACCGGTCTCCGCTCAGCCCACGAGCCGGGTCAGATAGCTACCCTCGGTCTCCTCCAGCGTGTAGTCGCGGACCACGCTACCGGACTCCTTCAGCGTGCGCAGCAGTCCCCGGACCCGAGTGCGGATGGGAGCTCCCCCGCCGCCCCGTCCTCGACCCGTGATGAGCCGGACAATGCCGCCCGGGCGCGCCTTGGCCTGGGCCCGCAGAAAGCGCTCGGCGTTGGCCAGAGCCTCGACAACGGTCTGGCCATGTAGATCGAAGGTCGCATCGGGTGATCGGTCAGTCCAATCGAGCATCGTCGATACTGGGCCTCGGCCCCGACTCCGTCCAGATGGGGGAAGTGCGTGGATCTCTTTGTGGCCTGCAGACTCCATCAACGCTGGCATGGCGGGCACCCGGCTCGCCCATTCTTGCTCGCGGCCCTGCTGCTCTTCTCCGCCTGCAGCTTCTCTCCCGGTCCAATCCGGATCGGTCTGGCCGGATCGTTGAGTGACCCGGTCGGGGTGCCGATGAAGCATGCCGCCGAGCTAGCGGTGGAGGAGATCAACGCAGCCGGCGGCATCGACGGCCGACCCCTGGAACTGGTCCAGCGGGATGACTATGCCGATCCGGATTCCGCCGTGTTCGTGGCGACTGATCTCTACGAGGCCGGAGTGTCCGCGGTAATCGGGCATCTATTCTCCGGAACCACCCTGGCCGCCGCTCCAGTGTACAATGGCGGACCGGATCCGGTTGCGGCCATTTCTCCCTCGTCCTCATCGCCCGAGGTTTCCACCGCCGGCGATTACACCTTCCGCATCTGCCCCAGCGATCTCGCCCATGGCGCGGCCCTCGCGCGCTGGGCCCATGACACACTCGGGCTCCAGCGGGGGGCCGTACTGTACCTGAACGACCAGTACGGCCGGGGCGTGCGCCAGACCTTCGTCAAGGACTTCACTCGCCGGGGCGGCGTGCTCCAGTCCATCGATCCCTACCTGGGCGATGTTCCGCAGGTAGGTCCCTACCTTGACCGCTTGGCGAAGACCGGGACTGACTTTCTCGTCGTGGCGGGGAATCGCAGCGAGGCTGAGGAGATCCTCCGGCAGGCCCGAAAGCGCGGCCTCACCATGCCGGTGCTGGGCGGCGACGGACTCGAAGGCATCGAGGGGGCGGGTGCACTGGCAGAAGGCGTCTATCTCTCGTCGGCCTATCTTCCGAGCCTCGCCACCGCTGCTAACAAGAGCTTCCTCCAGGCTTACCGTAAAAAGTTCCCCACCGCTGGACTGCCGAACCAGCCGGCGGCAGCGACCTACGATGCGGTATATCTGCTGCGCGATGTGATCGGGCGCGCCGGAACCAAGCGCCAAGCGGTCCGTCGCGAGCTCGCCCGGGTCGGATCCGGAGTCCCAGCATTCCGGGGAGTCACCGGGGTCGTGGCGTTCGACCTCAGGGGAGACGTCCCCAATCAGGCGGTCTATATCGGGGTGGTGCACAACGGAGCCGTCCGGCTGGCGGGGGGCCAGTGACGATGCTGCGCAGCCTCCGCAGCCGGGTCATCGGCGGCATGACCGTCCTGATCGTGCTGGTTTTCGCCATCGCGCTGCTCGGGGTGAACTCAATCAGCTCGCTCGACAAGTCGGTGGATCGGGAGCTCTCCCTGCTGCTGGAGAGTACCGACCTGAGCAACGGCCTGATCGCCTCGCTCGGCTCCGAAGTCCGCTCGGCCGAGCAGTACCTGCTCCTGCGCTCGAACGCATTGAAGCGACGCACCCTCGACGAGGGCGATTCGGCCTACGCCTATCAGCGGCGGTACCGGACACTCAACGCTCTCACCACCTCTGATCGCTACATCGTCAACAAGATCGCGTCCAATCAGGCGGAGATCGAAGTGGCCTATGCCACCGCCCACGCACTCGCTGACCTCGGGCGTGCCGACGAAGCGCGGCGGCAGGCGGAACGGGCGCGGGCGCCGGCGGATACGCTCCTGGGCGATGTGCGTGCACTGGTGCTGGCGCAAAACAACCGGTCGATGGCGCGGGCCGACGAGCTGCGGCGAGAGGCGGGACATCGCCGCTCAGTCCTGTGGCTCCTGTTCTTTGTTTCGCTGACGGCCGGAACCGGGATTTCGGTGTTCACGGTGCGTATGGTGGATCGACCGCTCCGGCGGCTGATCGGTGCGGTCGATCGGTTCGGGGCCGGTGACCTGAGACGGGTGCAGCTGGGCAAGATGCCCACCGAGCTCGATCTGCTGGCCCGGGCGATGGATGGGATGGCTTCGCGACTGCGTGGAGTCGTCGTCTCCGTCGTGGGCGAGGCCAGTCAGATCGGCAACAGTGCCACCGATTTCTCCGCCATGAGCGAGGAGCTGGCCGCGAGCAGCGGCGAGATTTCGACGGCCATGGTCAAGGTGGCCTCGAGCGCGGAGCAGCAGGTCCGGGGAATGGAGAAGGCGGACGCCCTGCTCCTCAATCTCAGGCATATTGCGGAGACCAACGCGACGGCGTCGGCACGGGTGCTCGAGCTGGGTGAACGGATCCAACAGCTGGCCGCCCGCAATCAGGCCGACGTCGCCGCCGCGGGTCAGACCCTCCTCGACATCCGTGAGGTCGTGGGCACCTCCGCACGCCAGGTGCAGGAGCTCTCCCGCCTGTCCGAGCCGATCACCGATTTCATCGATCTGATCCGACAGATCTCGTCCCAGACCAACCTGCTTGCCCTCAACGCGGCCATCGAGGCAGCCCGGGCCGGCGAGCATGGTCGAGGCTTCGCCGTGGTAGCCGAGGAAGTACGCCGGCTGGCTGACTCCAGCTCGAGCGCGGCGGAGGAGGTGGCGAAGACAGTCCAATTCATTCGCAACCAGGTGCGTGATGTCTCGGCGACCATGGATGTGGGCTCCGCCAAGGTGCACGGGATCGAGGCGGTTGCCTCGGCCGCGGCACGGGCGCTGGAGGACATCGCCACAGCCGTACAGGAGGTGCATACCGCGGCGGCGGAGGTAGTGCGGGAGGCGGAAGCCAACCGGCGGATCGTGGGGCAGCTGGGGGAAAGAACCCAGGAGGTGAGCCAGGCCGCCACCGAGCACGCCTCGGCCAGCGAACAGGTGACCGCCGCCGCCCAGGAGCAGACGGCGTCAACCGAGCAGATGGCGGCGTCCGCGGGCGACCTACTTCAGGGCGCCACGCGGCTCACAGCACTGATGCAGGATTTCAAGACCTGAGGGGGATCCTACCGCTTCCGCTGGCCCTTCACAGCCTTCTTGACCGTCTTTACCGCCTTAACCGCTCTTACCGTTTTGCCCTTCACCCGGGCCTTGGCCTTCATGGCCTTCTCTCGATCGGCCGCTTTATCCAGGCGCTTCTGCTGGGCCGCATGCACTTCCGCCAGGATCCGGTCGCCCTCGTCGTTGCCCAGCAACCCGCGACGGGTGGCGTAGCGAATCAGCTCCTCTGCGTCCGCCACGTTGAAGTCGCCGATGCGCGCCGCGGCACGGATGACACTGCCCAGAGCGTCCGCCACCGGGCTCCGCAACACATTCGCTATGCCCGGAAGGGTCTCCAGTAGCGTCGAGATCTGTGAACCACCAAGTTCCGATACCACACGTCCTCCTTGCCTGCCATTCCGGGCCGAGGGCAGGCGACCCAGAGCCGAGTCCCGCCCATAACGGACGGAATTCTCGCACTGGTGACAGCTCTCCGCTAGTAGTATGGGATACTACTTCGTGACTTGCAGTACGCCCCGCATGTCGTAGGCTCGGTGGGGCAGGCAGAAGAACTCGTACCTGTCTGGAGGCAGGGCCGGAACGACTATTCGGTACTCGGCGCCATTGGGCGTGAGCAAGGGACTGCTGAGATCGCCGGAGCGGCGACTGAGGGCGCCGTTGAGTGCCTCATGGGCTGGAGCTGAAAGGCCGCCAGCCTCGAAGACAATGCTGTGAGGTGTGCCGCTCACGGTCCTGAAGAGGAGCACGTCACCCGGACGCGCGGTCACCCGCGCGGGGCTGAATCGGAAAATCTCTTTCTCCGGATTCGCTTCGAGACGGATTTCGTGAACCTTCTGGGCTTCGGCCTTTGCCGTTACCCAACTCATCAACACCAGCGACGACAAGGACACCAGCAAGGACCTGCGCATTATGGACTCCGAATCGATGACGAGAAGGCTGTCAAGCCTTTGCGCGACCGCTCAATTACCGGTAAATTTCGTGCCTCAAGTGGGGTAGCCAGATCCGTGCCATGTACCCCATTGGAAGGGCCGACCGTGGGACGTCGGGGCATTAAGGAGTACCGAGCACCGGAAGCACTGATTCTGATCGCGGCGGATCGGGACCAGAAACCTTTGGTCTGTCCTTCTTGTGGCTCGGTAGCAGTCGAGCGAGTGCCCGAACGGTCCAGTGCCGAAGACGCCCAAGGTGGCCGGGTCACTCTCCATTGTGCCGCATGTAGCCGCAGCGCCGCTTACATCCCCCGCACCCTTAACCGCTCTTCGCTCCCCGAGGCCCCGCGCCCGCATTAGAAGTGAGAAGTGAGAGTGAGCTGAGAGCGAGTCTCCCTCCCACCTCCCACCTCCCACCTCTTACTTCTTACTTCTCACCTCTCACTTCCCACTGGCTACTCCGGAGACGTAAACAGTCTGGTCCACCGAACCGCTGTCAGAAACGGCAGCGCCCGCCAGCTGCTCGCGTCGTAGCTGAAGTAGACCACCAGCGGCCTCCCCCTCACGTTCGTCCGCGGGAGAAATCCCCAGTAGCGCCCATCGTATGAGCTGTCCCGGTTGTCGCCCATCATGAAGAACGAGTCGGGCGGTACCACAATGGGCCCCCATTCCTGAAGATCGGGCTGGTAGGTGGCCCCGTCCCGGTTCACGAGATGGGGCAGCTGCCACTCCCGCATCTTGGCGCGCTGAATGGGATCCTCGGAACGGCTCGGGTCCGAGCGTACGGCATAAGGCTCATTGACCCGTTTGCCGTTCCGGAACAGCTCCCCATTCTCCATGCTCAAGGTGTCGCCCGGCATGCCAATCAGCCGCTTGACCACTTTGAGCCCTTTATCCTCGACCGAGTCGAATACCAGGATGTCGTTCCGGTGTGGCTCGCGCACCGGGGGGAGCCGTGCGCCGATGAGCGGGACCTCGGCGCCATACAAGGCCTTATTCACGAAGAGGAAGTCGCCGATGAGGAGGGTATTCTCCATGCTGCCCGACGGAATCCGGAACGCCTCGACCAGAAATGTTCGGAGGAAGAACCAGACGAGGAGCGCGACGAGAATCGACTTCGTCCATTCCCAGAACCAGATGACAAACGACCGGGGCTGCGCGACGGAACGGGCGGTCATGTACAAACATCCTCAATTGAATGGAAGCCAGCCGGGTGCCGGACTGAAATCTAGCATGGCGGTCTACCGGCTACGGTACAGTCAGAGCGGGTAGCAGCGGCCGGGAGCGGAGCCGAAGGATGGGATAGGTGGTACCTGGCTGGATCTCCCGGTCCAGGAGATTCCAGGTGACGATCCCGTCCTCCGAGGCGGGTTCGAGCAGGTAGGCCGCCAGAACGCCGAGCGGCTGAGCGGTAGGTACCAGGTACCAGCCGGCAGTGACGGCCGTATCTCTGGGTTCACCGATCCAGCGTCCTTCGACCTGCACCGTCCGATGGCCTTCGAATAGAGGACCCACTGTGAGGGACTCGATTGCAAACCCCTGGACCGGCCCCCGCCACGGCTCGGTCAGTGAGTCAACCCCGACTCCCTGGCGCCTCAGCAGATCCACCACCGACCTTAGACGCGACGGTATCAGGTACGCTGCAGGGAGCAGCTCCTTTCGTGCTGCCGTAAATCGGTCGAACACAGGCATCCGGATACTACGGTAGACTCCGGTGCGTTGCCGGCGGGCAAAACCGCCCGTTCCTTCGCCGGCCGATCTGGTGATCTCGGCGATGACAGGCTGGATACTTGGGGGTGCCAACATCGAGCGCACCCCGACGGAGTCCGCCTTCCATCGGGTGGAGGCCTGAACCATGGATTTAATAGTCGAGCGCTGCTCGGCAGCCAGGCTCAGGACCTCCGTCACGAAGTTGTACGTGGCCTGTATCCGGGTCCTGAAGTCCGCGTTGCTGTAGCCCTCACTCAACACCGCGAGCCGCCCGCGAAGTCCCATCCAGTTGGTACCGAAGCGCGGCCGCGGGTCGTATGTCTCCCAGCCCAGCCCTAGTGAATCGGGATCCTGGCTCCGGAAGTTCCCGTAGGGAAACGTCTGCTGCCCGTGCCGCCGCTTCATGCGCTCTCTCACCACTGGCAAGAACCGGTTCCGCACGAAATCGGTGGCTGGGTTGGAATTCGGGTTCAGGCCGGGTGCGTAGGTGAGAACGTACCCATGATAGCTGCCGTTGGTGGTATGCAGATCGATGAAAAGGTCCGGATCCCATGCAGCAATCAACTCGACGGCGGCTCGTGTCTCCGGTGCTTCCAGCTTCACATAGTCGCGGTTCAGGTTGAGCCACAGCCCGTTGGGATTCTGTCCCACCAGTGCGGGGCCGTTCTGACCGGGGCGGTTCTGATCGCCCGGTCCCATCCGCTCGTTGCCGTCTGCATTGTAGATCGGCACCACAAGCAACACGATGCTGTCGAGCAGCGGACTCAGCCGGCCGTGAGTCAGGTCGCGGAGCAGCATCTGCGCGACTTCCTTGCCCTCGACTTCGCCGCCGTGAATATTCGCCTGCAGATATACGATGGGCTTGCCGCTGCGGTGCGCTTCGGCCGGTCCCGCGGGGACTGGTCGGGCGGCGAGCACCCAGGGAACCCGCCGGCCCTCGGGGCTCGTGACCAGCGTGGCGATTCTCGTGTCGCTCGTCGCTCGCGCGAGGGAATCCAGAAAAGTCAGCACGTCTGCGTGGGAGGATGTCTCCCTGAAGCCGCTCCGCTCAGGGCGGGTTGATTGGGCGGCGAGGCGGCTCGCCAGGAGGAGGCCGAGCAGGATGGCACATCGCATCAACGCGCCGCTTTCCCGCGCGGCGGGATGAGAATCCGGCTGGTGATGACGTCGGGAAAGCCGTTCTCGATCGTGAATGTGACCTCGGGAACCAGGATCTTGGAGCCGGGCACCGGGAACACGCGGTCCGGCTTCCCGGCATAGGCCCGCCATGCACGCCGCAGAGAGCGCTCGGTTCCGAGGTTGGACGGTTCAGTCGCATTTCGCAGGAGGAGTCTGGTGGTGGCCGCAGGATCCGGCAGCTCGGCTGCCAGGGCTCGTACCAGCGCGTACCCGATTGAGTGCTGGTCCTCCGTGTTTTCCTGTGCGAGACCGGCCCGTTTCTCCAGCTCTCCCAGCGCCAGCAACGGCCACCGCGCGACCAATGGCGCTAGAATACGCTCGGTGCTCCACTCCGCGAATCCCTCGGCAAGGTAAGGCTCGATTCCCGGCAGCTCGACCACGACCGCCTCGCGAGCCGGCAGCTTGCTGGTGAACACTTCCAGCTGCCGGCGTCGGAAAAGCAAATGCTGCCACTCGTGCACCACGGTTCCAAGGGCAAGCATAGGTGAGTAGCCTGGGTCGATCGCGATCGCGTCTGCCGGCTCGAGAAAGCCGTTCAAACTCTCCCGTGACTGACGGGGCACGGTCGTCAGCCGGATCGATTCCGAGCCGACCTGAAGCAGAACGAGGCTGGTGTCCCCCGGCGGCAGCCACCTGAGAGCGCGCAGCAGGCTGGCCTCGCCGTGCAGCTCGAGCCAGTTCCTGGCACTCGCATTGTCGGCTCTGACCAGGCGCTGGAATAGCACGGGCGGAACCCCGTAGTGCGGCACCGCCTGAGGATAGCCAAAGAGGCGGGCCCGGATCTCGGGCAGCCCGTGGGCCGCAGCCGGGTTCCCCACCCGACGCCAGTCGTCTCGCACGTAGTCGGCCAGAGAGCGCCCCCGTCCTTCGTCGGGAACCCAGGGCTGGGTCAGGAAGAAGTTGAGAGCGTCCACCACCCAGTTCTGGCTTTCGGTATAACCGGCTAGCAGGAGCAGCACGGCGGCGGCTGAAACCGAGTCGGCGCGCCACAAGTCGGAGCGGGCCGCACGAAATGCGGCGGAGTCCGTGGCGGCAAGGACCATCAATCCGTAGAGAGCACGAGGCACCGCTTCTTCGGCCAGACTGTCACTCGTATCCAGCCAGTGGGCGGCCGCAAGCGAGCGCCGGACCGTTCTCCACCCGATCCGGGGCGCCCGGCTTCGTGCCCAGGCGAGAGCGGCATCATGAAGATCGACTACCCACTCGCCCCGAGGGCGAAACAGGTGATCGAAGCGTGCCCGCGTGCTGTCTTCGGGGAGGGTTGCGCGGATAGCTGCCAGCGTTTGCCGGGCAGCACCGGTCAGCTCCTGCCGCCGATAGAGTCCCATGACATGGTAGGAGCGCTCCGAGCCGAGTGCTTTGCCTGCGAGAGGCGTTACACCGCTGCGAGTCGCCGCCGCGTGATAGGCCATCGCCGCCCCGGATTCTGGTATTGCCGCCAGAGCCGCATGCACCCAGCGTCCCGGGATCCGGGTCAGCGTGTCGTTGCGGCCGGCCACGATTTCGCGCAACGTGAAGCGCGGCAGCTCGGAAGAGGTGGACGCACCCCCTGCGTCGGCCGCCTGGGCCGTAGCATTCGAGGCCGACCCGAGCACGAGGAGCCCGCAAAGGCCAAGGGCCATCAGGTGCCCCGCCGGCACCTCTACGAATTTTTTCAGGGAGGCTCCAATGCCCGATGATTCCAAGCCCGCTCCAAGAAGACCGATGCCCCCGTTGATGGACCGGCTGGGCGAGTTGTGCGTGGCTGGCCGCGAGAGTGCGACCTACCTCTGGCAGGTCCCTAACGATGAAGGGGTGCGACGGAAGATCGCCGAACTACTGGCGCAGATCAAAGTGGAGGCGGAGAAGCAGGGCCGCCAGGAGATGGGTCGCATCGCGACCGAGCTGGAAACCGCGGTGGCAGTTTCACCCAGTCCTCAGCAGGTAGAGCTGCTACAGGATGGGTTCGAGCGTTTGACCCGCCTCTGGTCGGCAGCGAAAAGCGGGCTGTTCTAGGGCGGGGAAGCGGGACAGCGGGGCAGCGGGACAGCTCGAAGGTGCGAGAAAGGAAGCACAAAGCTCATCATGCTGAGCGAAGCGAAGGGCCCACGGTGCGCCTCACCGTTCCGCATGATGCGACCCGTTCCCGCTTACTTGACCCGCTGCCCCGCTGACCCACTGTCCTTCTGACCCGCGGCCCCGCTGCCCTTCTGACTCGCTGCCCCGCTATCCGCTGGCGCCGTTGCGCCACTGTCCCGCTGACCCGCTGACCCGCTGTCCTGCTGCCCCACTGCCCCGCTGACCGCCGTCGCGCTTTCTTCCCGACCGCTGGCCGGACGCCGCTGCACCAGTGTGGCATGCACCGGCGCTCCTTCGCCCAGGCGCTCCTGCCCCCCGACCACTACCTGCTCCTTGTCCTCGACCCCACTGGTGACCTCAACGAAGCCGGGAGTGCGTACTCCCAGCTCCACCTGGCGCCGAGTCGCCTTTCCATCGACAATGACCCAGACGAAGTTCGAGCCTTGTAGGGGAAGCACGGCGTCTTCCGGGATCACCACCGCGCTTGGCCGCATGGCCGTGGCGAGGCGGGCCTCGATGAACATGCCGGCCTGCAGCTCCCGTCGGCGATTCGGAACCTGGGCCTTTACCAGGATCGTGCGTCCGGGGAGTTGGACGATCGGGTCCACGAAATCGACCTTGCCGATGAATTCGCGCCCGGGCAGCGAGGCGACTCGGAAGGTTACCTCCAAGCCAGGCTTGAGCTGCTCCGCATAGCGCTCCGGTACCTGGAACGAGGCCCGCTGGGGTGAGACGGTCTGCAAGGCAGCCAGACGGGTGTCGCTGGTCACATAGTCCCCCAGGCTCACGAGCCGCTGACCCATGACGCCCGCGAACGGTGCGCGCACCACGGTGCGAGCGAGCCTCACTTTGAGCCGGTCGAGCTGCGCCTCGGTGCTCCGCATGGTGGCGTCAGCCCGTTCGAGCTCCGCCTGAGACGACGCTTTCTGACTCAAGAGCTCGCGCGTGCGCTCCAGGGACTGGCGCGCCAAATCGCGCTCGGCCTCTAGCTGTGCTACCTGGGCCCGGAGCTCGGCGTCATCGATCTTGAAAAGCGGGGTACCCGCTGCCACCGGCGAGCCCTCCCGAACCAGAATCTGGACCACCCGGCCCTCGACGTCGGGACGGAGCTCGATCGACTGCATCGCCTCTATCTGGCCGGTGGCCAGGATGGCGTCCACTACGGTGTCGGCGCGAGCGGCGGCAGCCTCCACGGGCATTGCGGGCGGTCCGCCACCACCCGGGCCGCCGGGACCGCCGGCGCCTCCTCCGTCTTTGCCTTCCGACTCAGCCTTGTTGCAGGCCGCGAGGGCGGCGAGGGTCAATAATGCTACGTGCATCGATCTCACGGTGCGTCCTTGTTCGTGAAGAGTCTCCGGCCGAGTATCGCTTCGAGCTGCGCCAGAGCCAGCCGGTTAAGGTATCGTGCCTGAACCAGACCCGCCTCAGCCTCAGCCAGGTCCACCTGGGAGTCGAGCAGGTCGAGAATCGTGCTCGCGCCTGACCGGTAGCGAAGCTCCTGCATACGATAGGTCTGGCTGGCCACAGTGACGCCCACCAAAGCCAGCTCCACCGCCGCGGCAGTAACCTGGTAACCATCGTACGAAGCGGTCACATCCCGCCGAACCACGCGCTCCAGATCGTCTCGAACGGCGCGGGCGACGTCGCGGTTGACACGCGCCCTGGTTAGCTCGATCTCCCGCTGTCCGTTGTTCCAGAGAGGAAAAGAAAGGCTGAACGTCACTGAGCTGATGTTCGAAGCCCCTGGAAAGAGCCGGGTGTCAAAGCGCTGGTGCAGGCCTCCGACGCTCAGCACGGGCAGGTACTCGCCCCGCTGGGCCCGAAGCGCCGCTTCAGCCGAGCTTTCGTTGGCCCGGGCAGCCAGGTACTGCGGTCCCTGGTCGAGCGCGATCTGCAGCGCCTGAGGAAGGGTTACCGGAAGTGGGGCGGCCGGCAGGGTATCCAGGGGCGTCGCATCCACCGGCCCGGCGGCACCGACCCGCCGCCCCAGCTCCAGCTGCGCGGTCCGGAGCGCATTGTGCTGCCGCAAACTATCAACCTGGGCCCGAACCAGCTCGAGGACCAGTTGCAGTGAGTCAGTCTGGACCGCTGCTCCGGATGTCACCCGCGCCCGCGCCACAGCCAACCCCTCCCGAGCTCGCCGGGCGCGTTCCCGGTTTACCCGGGACAGCTCCTGGTTGACCAGCACGTCGTAATAGCTCGACTCCGTCTCCAGAGCCGCGTTGAACCTCTGCTCCAGCTCGCCGGCCTCGGCGCTGGCGACATCGGCCTTGGTGCGGGAAAGCTCGGTGAATTTCCGCACGCTGAAGATTTCGTAGTTGGCACTGGCCCGGCCAACCACGAGCGTGCTGGTAGGATTCGACGGATCTGACGGATTGAAGAAGTCTTGGGAGTACTTGGTCTGGTCGAGCCCCAAATCAACCGACGGCACGAAGAACGCGAGCTTCGCGGCGCGCCGTCCCCACTCGGCATTGTCTATCTGACCCAGCGCGCTGACGTAATCAGGATCGAATCTCGATGAGCGGCGGACTGCCTCAGCCAAGGTTATTCGGGGGATGGAGTCGGTCCCCGGGATCGAGTCTACCCGGGCCGGCGCAGCCTGGAGCGCGAGCAGCAGTACAAGCATCAGTCGGCCTCCGCCGGTGCCAAGGCGTCGCTCGCGGCTCGGTGCGCGGGCCCTGCCGACGTTGCAAGCAGACCGTCGAAGATCACATACACCGCCGGCACGACGTACAGGGTGAGGAGGGTAGAGAAGATCAGGCCTCCCACGATGGCGTAGCCCAGCGGACGCCGGCTCAAGGACCCGGCACCAAGGCCCAGGGCGATCGGCAGCGCGCCCGTGCCACGGTAGCCACCGAGGTCATCAGGATGGGGCGCAAGCGAATCCGTCCGGCCTCCTGTGCCGCGGCGAGTGTGTCCATGCCGCGTTCCTTCAGCTGGTTGATGTACTCCACCAGCAGGATCGAATTCTTGGTCACCAGGCCGATCAGGAGGATCATGCCGATCTGGCTGTACACGTTGAGGGTCGAGCCCGCCAGCTTGAGGGTGAGGAGAGCCCCGGTCACCGCGAGCGGCACGGCGAGCAGCACGGTGAAAGGATGCACCAGCGACTCGAACTGGCTGGCGAGAACCATGAAGACCACTACCAGCGCCAGGAGGAAGGCGAAGTAGAGTGCCGAGCCGCTTTCCTCGAGCTCGCGCGACTCGCCGGCGAGGGCGGTGCTGCTGCCCCGGGGCAGCACCTGACTCGCGATGCGCGTCAGCGAGTCGAGCGCCTCGTCCAAGGGTGAACCCAGGGGCCAGGCTTGCCGTTATGGTTGCCGAGCGGACCCGCTGGAAGTGGTTCAGCTCGCGAGGCCCCACCCCTTCCTGCACGGTGGCGAGCGCTTCCAGCTTTACCAGCTGGTCGTCGCGGCCCCGCACGTACAGCCCGGTCATGTCGCTCGGCGTCGCGCGCGCCCTCGGGTCGAGCTGCACGATCACGTCGTACTGCTTGTTGGCACGGGTGAACGTTCCCGTCTGGCTGCCGCCCAGGAGCACCTGAAGGGTGGTAGCCACATCGGACACCGCCACACCCAGATCCTCGGCTCGGTCTCGGTCGAAGCTCACGGTGAGCTGCGGCTTGTTGACCCGGAGATCGCTGTCCACGTTGACCAGGCCGGGTATCTGCCGCGCTCGGGCGAGCAGGGTGTCGTTCCCCTTGGCCAGCAGATCGAAGTCCGGATGCTGGATGACGAAGTTCACCGGGCTGCCCCAGCCGAAGGCAGGCGGGATTATTGGCAAACGCGAAGACGCCGGGAATCCCGAAGTACTGCCCCTGGACCTCGTTCACGACGTCCATCACCGAGCGGTCGCGATTGGCCCAGTCCTCCAGGTTGGTGAAGATGATTCCTCGACTCACCCCGTCCCCGATGTTCACCACGCTGAAGAAGCTGCTCGATCATCCTTGGTCTTGGCGAGGATCGCCTCGGCCCGGCGCTGGTACCCGTCGGTATACGCCAGCGAGGAGCCCTCCGGCGCGATGATGAAGGTCAAGAACCAGCCCCGGTCCTCCGCGGGACGAACTCCCGCTTGAGCGACCGGAAGACCAGGAACGCGCTTGCGGTTACCAGGGCCGTCACACCCACCACGATCAGCCGGTGCCGGAGCGCGAACGCCAGGCTGCGGGCATAGCCGGAGGCAAGCCGGTTGAACCCGTTCTCCAGAATCCGATAGAGCGGCCCATGTCGCTGGGGTACCCGGAGGATCTTGGCGCACAGCATCGGGGTGAGGGTGAGCGCCACGAAGCCGGAGATGATCACCGAGCCGGCCACCGCGACACCGAACTCGTTGAACAGGCGGCCGGTGGAGCCCTTGAGGAAAGCGAGCGGAGTGAACACGGCCACCAGCGCGATGGTCGTGGAGAGCACCGCGAAGGCGATCTCCCGGGTGCCGTTGATCGCCGCCTCTTCGGCGGACTCGTGCAGCTCTTCCTGGTGCCGGTAGGCGTTCTCCAGCACGATGATCGCGTCGTCCACCACGATGCCGATGGCGAGGGTGAGCGCGAGCAGGGTGAAATTGTTGATCGAGAAGCCCATGAAGTACATGATCGCGAACGTCGCCACGATGGACGTGGGGATCGCGAGGCCGGGGATGATCGTCGCCCGGAGGTTACGCAGGAAGATGAAAATGATGATCACCACCAGCAGAGCGGCGATCAGCAGGGTCTCTTCCGCCTCCTTGATTGAGCGCTTGACGAATATCGACTGGTCGAAGCCGATGTTGAGGGTGACGCCGGGCGGCAGCGATGCCTGGATCCTGGGCAGCTCGGCGCTGATCGCGTCCGACACCGAGATGATGTTCGACTTCGACTGCCGGACCACGCCGATCGCCATCGACTGGAGTGCCCTTGAACCGCAGCGCGCTCCGCTCGTCCTCCGGGCCCAGCTCCACCCGGCCCAGGTCCTTGAGCTTGACCAGGATGCCATCGGTGTTGCTGACCACCAGGTTGCCGAACTCTTCCGGGGTCTTGAGCTCACCCAGTGAGCGGACGGTGAATTCCCGGCGCTCCGATTCGATGCGGCCGGCGGGCACCTCGACGTTGCGGCTCCGGATGGCCTGCTGGACGTCCTGCACTGTGAGCCCGCGGGCGGAAAGCTCCGAAGCGGACAGCCAGACTCGCATCGAGAAGCGCCGCTCACCGAAGATCCGAGCCTGGCCCACGCCAGGCAGGGTCTGCAGCCGGCTCTTCACCAGCCGGTCGCCGATGTCGGAAAGCTGGAGCAGGTCGTAGTTCTCGCCCGACAGGGCCAGCCAGAAGAACGGCTGGGCGTCGGCGTCCTGCTTGGCCACCACCGGCTCTTCGACGTCCTCGGGCAGACGCTCCCGGATCCGGGCCACCTTGTCTCGGGTGTCCTGCGCCGCCGCCTCGACGCCCCGCTCGAGGTGGAACTCCAGGGTGATGTTGCTGACTCCTTCTCCGACTGGAGCTGGTAAGGGTACGGAGACCCTCGACCGTGCTCAGCTCCTCCTCCAGGATGTCGGTCACCGCCGACTCGACCACCTGGGGGTTGGCGCCCGGCAGTACGGTGGTAACCGAGACGATCGGCGCGTCGACGTCGGGGAACTCCCGGACCGCCAGCTGGGTGTATCCGATGACTCCGAAGAGCACCAGTGCCAGGCTGAGCATGCTGGCCAGCACCGGCCTCCGAATCGACATATCCGAGATCTTCATAGCAGTAACCCTGCGGCTAATGGCACGGGACCTGTCCGATCACATTTGACGAGTCTTGGCACGGGGTAGGACCTGCACACTACGGAGCCGGGCGGGCGGAGATTCACCCACGACACCACCCGGCCCATGTGCTAGATTTTCCCTCTCACCATCCCTAAGGGACAATGGCATCCAAACCGTCGAGCCGCCAGCAGGCGCAGTTGGCCTATCTTGAGCTTCTGCCTCAGAAGCTCCAGCGCATCTACAGCGTCGTCGAGCAGCTGGCGGGCCCGCGGGTGGACGAAGCCCTCATGCGGGGGCTCGGCAGGCTGCTCGATGACATCAAAGGCAACGCCGCCTCGCTTAGCCTGGGCGGCCTGTCCGAGACGGCCGGACGCATGGCCATGCTGGTTCGTAGCGGCGGTGGGGTGCCCATGAAGGTGCGTGGTCTGAGGGAGCTGCAGGGTAGTCTCAAGATCAACTACGACGCAGCGTTACGGTCAGCCAACACACCGGATGGGCTCGACGGGGAAGAGCCTTCCGGGGCCAGCCCGCCGGTCTAGGCTGACCGGCGGCCCCGCTTGGCGAGAACCCGGTCAATCAGGGACCCACTCATCAGGATGATCATGAAGTGGATCAGCACGCCGATGAGAAGGGACACGTAGGTGAGCGCTCCCAGGATGAGCCCCGCGCCGATGGATGCGAAGAGGACTCCAAACCAGTACATCGAACCGCCTCCGGAATGAGGAAAGGCCCCGCCCTGGGCGCCGAAGTTAGCCAGATCGGTTCGGTCACCGCAACCCGACTCCGTAACATTGAGGTATCACCAATGCGCACTTCGACTTTCGCCGGCGGCCTCATCCTCACCCTGCTCGGCGCGCCGGCCGCTGTCGGCCCAGGCCACCGACCAGGCCCAAAAGGATCATTCCGACCACGCGGTTGAGGGCGGCGGAACCCTCCCGGCCGGCTGGTCGGCGCGGCCCGACGACACTGGAGACATCAAGAGCGTCAAGTTCGTCACTATGGAGCCCGGGTATCACGTCACCCTGGGTCCGGCCACGATTCTCTACCGGAAGAGCGACCGGGCGAACGGCCCCTTCCACACCCTCGCAAAGTTCCACCAGATGAAGAAGCTGAGGCACTCCGAGGGGTACGGGCTGTTCATGGGAGGCCAGGCGCTCGACGGGCAAAGGCCAGAAGTACACCTACTTCCTGGTGCGGGACGACGGGACCTACCTCATCAAGCGGCGCGACGGAGACAAGACCAGTGAGATAACCAAGGGCTGGACGGCGCATCCTGCGGTCAAGAAGGGAGACGCGGAGGGCAAGACTAGCAACCTTCTGGAGATCGACGCCAAGCAGAATCCAACCAAGATCGATTTCAAGGTCAATGGAAAGACCGTCTATACCGCCGAACGCCAAGAGCATGGATGTAAAGGGAATCGTGGGACTCCGGGTGAACCACAACCTGGACGTGCACGTCGAAGGATTCGACCTGCACCAGTGATCGTGCTGGGCAGGGTCGCCGCGTCAGCCTTGACGGTCGGCCCTGCTCCGGTACATTTGCCGCATGCACCTCCACCATCCAGGAACCTGGAATCGACTCGTCGAATTGCGACGCCTTCACTTAGGCCGGCGGGCTCGCTGTGTAGTTACGTTGCACGCAGTTCCCCGGCCCGCTGGTCTTCCAGGCGGGCCTTTTTCTTTGGTGAGTCACTTCCCCTTCCCTAGGGAGACATCATGCGGCGAGCGAGAGCTGAGCGGAGCGTTACTGTTTGTGGCGGTCATGCTGGGCGGCGGTGCCGGCCAGGCGCAGGCCACGTTCGGCGTCGATCTCGATCTCTTCAGCTCCTACGTCTGGCGGGACTGTCCCTGACCAACAAGCCCGTGGCCCAGCCGGCCTTTAGCTGAGCTTCCCGGTCGGCAACGCCTCCATCACCTTGGGGGACTGGGCCAGCATCGATCTCGGCAAGTACGACGATCTCGACGACGACATCAGCGAGAGCGGCGGAACTTCGAGCCTTCAACCTCGCCGAGTTCGACCCGTATGCGGAGATGAGCTTTCCCGCCGGGAAGGCGACCCTGACAGGCGGCGTGCACCGGTACATCTATCCCAACGATCTCGATAACGCTCCGAACGTGCGGTCTCTGACCAGCGAGGCCAACACGGTCGAGATCTACGGCAAGCTCGGCTTCGACGTGCCGCTCAGCCCTGGGCTCGCGGTCTATTACGACGTCGACAAGATCAAGGGTGCGTACATCGAGGCGAGCGTCAGCCACTCGCTTGCTGCCGAGCGAGAACGTCTCCATCGACCTGGGTGCCGCTGGCGGGATTCAGCGCCGGCCAGGGCGTACCGGACGATCCCCTATCGGATGAGTCGTTCAACTTCGCCGACGACGGCTTTACCCATCTGGACCTCTCGGCGGGAGTACCCTCTGCGGCCGGAGCCGTTTCCATCACTCCGGTCATCCACCTCGTCATTGCCGGCGACGATTTCACCAAGGTCACCTCGCCAACCAACACCAGCGAGACGAAGCTCTGGGGAGGCGTCTCGCTCAGCTGGTCGAAGACGCTGCCGGGGAAGCGCCGGAGGACCCGGTCGCCGGAGTAACACGCCGGCTCCAAGCAATCGGAGGGCGGCTCTCGACGGCCGCCCTTCGCTGTTCATCACTACTCCGCTCAGATCAGGCCGTCCTGGCCACCTCTCTGAAGGTGTCTTCCAGCCGATCTCAGCATCTCCTGAAGCAGCTCCATCGGAATTCCCAAGCGCCGGCTCGATGCGGATGACCTGGGCCTTGGAGTAGGTGCCCGCCACCAGCACCCCGCGCTTAAACAGCCCCGACGCCACCTTCCAGCCGATCTCCTGCACCGGAAACTCCATCCCGATCAGCAGGCCCTTTCCGTGCGCCGTCTTTGAGCACCTGCGGATACTTCTGCTGAAGACATCCTAGCTCCCGAAGGAGAAACTCTCCCTTCGCGGCCGCCTGCCCCGGCAGATCTTCCTCCAGGGTCACCTGGATTGCGGCCAGGCCGGCGGCGCAGGCCAGCGGGTTGCCGCCGAACGTGGTGGAGTGGATGATCGGGTTGGGAATCATCACTTCCCAGATGGCGGCCGTCGAGATGAACGCCGAGAGCGGCATGACCCCGCCCCCGATCGATTTGCCGACGCACATGATGTCGGGTACGACGTTCCAGTGGTCCACACCCCAGAGCTTCCCGGTGCGTCCCATCCCGGTCTGGATCTCGTCGGCGATGAGCAAGGCGCCGTAGTGGGTGCAGAGCTCCCGGGCCCGGGGGAAGTAGTCGGGGGGCGGCACGACGCCTCCGGCTTCGCCCTGGACCGGCTCCAGTACCACCCCCGCGATCCGCACGCCGACAGCCTCGCACCGCTGGAACTCGTACTCCAGCGCATCGGCGTCGCCGTAGGGCACGAAGCGGACATCCTGGAGGCCGAACAGGAACGGCTCCCGGAAGGACGCCTTTCCCATCAGCGAGAGCGAGCCCATCGACTTTCCGTGGAACCCGCCGATGGTCGAGATGAAGGTGTTCCGCTTGGTGTAGAGCCGGGTGAGCTTGATGGCGCCTTCGATGGCGTCGGTGCCGTTGTTGATGAAGAAGGAGTTCTGCAGGTCGCCGGGGGTAACCTCGGCCAGAACCCTGGACAGCGCGGCCCGCCAGGGCTCCAGCAGCTCCTGGCTATTGAGCGCCATCCGCTGCATCTGGTCGGTGACCGCCTTGACGATTTTCGGGTGGTTCACCCCGGCGCTGAAGATTCCGTAGCCGCCGAGGCAATCGATGTACTCCCGGCCCAGGAGATCGTACAGGAGCGATCCCTGGCCCGACCATTCGAGAGCCGCGAACTGTCCCGCCTCGGTGACCGATTTGCGGTAGCCGATGAATCCCCGGTTGTAGTACTTCTCGTAGCTCTCAACCGTTTCGGCGATGAAGGCCTGCTTCTCCGTCGTCGACAGTTCGCGGCCCCCGATGAGATCGAGATACCGCTGGGTGTGCTGCAAAACCTGATCGTTCGATAGCCGCAATTAATCGGCGCTCCTTTTGTATAGGTCGGGAAGGTCGGGAAAGATCGGGAAGGCGGGAAGGAGAGAACGTAATATCCACTCTCCGATCCTTCCCGTCCTTCCCGTCTTTCCCGTCCTTCCCGTCATGCCGACTTTATCTCAGTCCAGATCTGGTCCCACGTGGCGGTGTCCTTGCCCAGGTCGACCTGGTATTCCAGGCGCTTGAGCTCGTCGTCCGTGGGATAGGGTACCGGGTTCTTCATGACCTTGGCCGCTGCCGCGTTCGGTGTCCCGTACCCGGTGGCTTCGGACAGCGCGGCACCGACCTCCGGCCGCAGGATGTAGTTGATCCACTCGTGCGCGGCGCGCTTGTTCGGGGCGCTCTTGGGGATGGTCATCGAGTCACCCCAGATGGTGCACCCTTCCTTGGGAATGACATAGGCAAGGTTGGGCTGCTCCGACTTGGCCTGGGTCGTGTCGCCATTCCAGAGCTGCGAGATCCACACGTCGCCCGAGATGAGCTGGGCCTTTACCGGCGCCGATATGTAAGCCTTCAGGTTCTTCTTCGCGTCGATGCAGTCGGCCTTGGCCTGCGCCAGCTCGGCTGGATCGGTGGAGTTGAGCGAGTGACCCCGATGGCGGAGCTCGGCGCCGATCACTTCGCGCCCGTCATCCATCATCGTCAGTTTCTTGGCGAACTTCTTGTCATGAAAAACATCCCAGCTGTCTACCGGGGTCTTGACCTTGTCGGTTCTATACGCGATTCCCGTGGTCCCCCACTGCCAGGGCACGGTGTACTTGTTACTCGGGATCCGAGGGAAGGTTCTGGAAGATCGGCGAGATATTGCCGGCGTTGGTGATGTACTTCTTGTTGATCGGAATGATGAGGTCCGTGGCCACGAGAACCGGAATGATGTAGCCGCTGGGAACCACGATGTCATAGCCGCTGGCCCCCGCCTGGAGCTTGGCCACCATCTCCTCATTGCTCTCGTAGGTATCGTACGTCACCTTGACGCCGAACTCCTTCGCGAAGTTCGGGACCGTGTCCTCGGCGATGTAGTCCGACCAGTTGTACAGATGCAGCTCCTTCTCGATTGGGCCCAGGTCGGCCATGGCGGCATCAGCCGCAGTACTGTCGCCGGCAGAGCCGGCACTACCCTCCTTGCCCTTGCAGGCGCTCAGGAGCAGCCCCACCGAGCTCATGCTCAGCCCAAGGGCCAAGGCACGAGACACGAACTCCCGCCGCGAAACTCCACCGCGCTCGAGCTGCGCTACCAGGCGTTCGACTTCCATACGCTTGCTCACAGGATCCCTCCCAGGTTGGAGTCGTCTTCGTACGTATAAGGCTCAGCTCAACCAGTCGCGGGTTCGGTAGTAGCCTCCCACGAAAGGCAGGAACCACGGAAAGCCGTTGAAAAAGGGAATCGCCTTGAATTTCTTGCCGCCCAGGTCCGGCACCTCAGCGGTTCCCAGGAGAACCTCTCCCATCCGGGTTCCAAGGTAAGTGGCCAGAGCTACCCCGTGGCCGCAATAACCCATCGAATAGTGCACGCCATCGAGCCGGCCGGCGTGGGGCAGGTGATCCATGGGGTAGCCCACCTTGCCAGACCAGGCGTACTCGATGGTGGCGCCGGCCAGCTCGGGGAACACCTCCCGCATGCCGGACGCCAGAATCGCGGCACTTCGTTTGGTGCTCGCGGGTGTGAACGATGCGCGCCCACCAAAGACCATCCTGCCATCCGGCGAAAGCCGGAAGTAGTACAGCAGGTTTTTGGTATCGTTCATCACCCGTCCCTTTGGAATCAGGCGCCGGGCCAGCTCCTCGCCCAGGGGCTTGGTGGCGACGATGTAGCTCCCGATGGGGATGACGCGGCGGCGAAGCCGCCCCAGAGCAGCAGGAGTGTAGCCGTTGGTGGCTGCCAGAACTTCTCGGGCGCGCACCACCCCGCGGCTCGTGCCCACCTCGAAGCCACCCGCCACCCTTCTCACCCTGGTCACCTCGGTGTCTTCCATCAGGCGCGCGCCCGCACGCTCCGCTGCCAGCCCGAGACCTCGCACGTACTTGGCGGGCTGGAGGGAACATCCACCGGGGTCCAGCAGCGCGCCATGGTACCGGGCGGATCCGATTTCCCTGCCCATCTCGTCCCGACTGAGCAGCTCGGTCTGCGTAGCCCAGCTCCTCGCGCAGGAACCGGCCACTGCGCTCCAGAGCCGGCAGATGACTCGGCTTTGCCGCGAGGGTAACGGCACCGCACCGGGTGAAGTCGCAGGCGATCCCCTCCTCGGCGATCAGACGCTCCAGCAACTGCATGGCCTCGAGCGTGAGCTGGAACATCCGGCGGGCGCGCTCCGGGCCCACCATTCGGGCCAGCTCCTCCATCTCCGGCTTATACCCCTGAAGAACAAAGCCGCCGTTTCTGCCGCTGGCGCCCCAGCCAAGATGATGCCGCTCCAGGAGCGTGACATCGGTTCCGTGCCGGGCAAGAGTCCGGGCCGCCGCGAGGCCGGTGTAGCCGCCGCCGATAATCGCGACATCAGTAGAGGCGGGAAGCGGGGCAGCGGGGAAGCGGGGAAGCGGGGAGGCATCAGCTTCCCAGAGACAGCCCTCAATCATTCAGTCCGCTTCCTCCCATAGGCCGTGGCCCACTCCAAGTCCTTATCGGTTGGTCCCACCTACCGGCTTCCCCGCTTCCCCGCTTCCCCGCCTACTTCGCCCGTGCCAGCCGGTCGGCCAGATAGATCAGAATAGCGGTGGCCAGCAGGATGATCGTGCTGATCGCATTGATGCTGGGCTCCACATTCTTACGGACCATGCCGTATACCACGATCGGAAGAGTCGAAGACCCTGGCCCGGAGACGAACGATGTGATGACGAAATCATCGAACGACATCGTGAAGGCGAGCAGCGCGCCGGACAGGATCCCGGGCCAGAGCTGCGGGACCGTCACCTTCCAGAACGTGGTGATCTCGTCGGCGCCCAGGATCATCGCCGCCTCCTCCAGGTTCTCGTCCATCCCCTGGATGCGGGCGAGTACCACGATAACGACGAAGGAGATGCAGAACGCCACATGGGCGATCGTGATCGTGGTGAGGCCGAGGGGGAACTTCAGCAACGCGAAGAGAAGGAGCAACGAGATTCCGGTGACGATCTCCGGCGTGACGATCGGCACGTAAAGGAACCCCTCAAATGCTCGCCGTCCGCGGAACCGCCCCCGGGCCAGCGCCAGGGCCAGCAGGGTGCCGAGCACTGCTGAGATGATAGTGGCCGCTCCGCCTACGATGAGGCTGGCCTTGAGCCCGCGCAGGATGTCCGGCCGCTCCAGCAGGCGCTGGTACCACTGGAGGGTGAACCCGCGCCAGTCCACCGAGAACTTGGAGTCGTTGAAGGAGAACACCACCAGCACGAGGACGGGCAGGTGCAGGAAGAAATACACCACACCAGTCACGGCTATGAGCCATCGTGGAAGCCCTGTATTCACAGAGAGGGTGCTCCACCGGAGCTGCGGTCCTTCACTCTCAGGTACAGCATCACCGCGGCCAGCACGAGTGCCATCACGATGAACGAAGCGGCCGAGCCGAATGGCCAGTTGCGCGCGCTGGAGAACTGATTCTGCACCAGGTTGCCGATCATGACCTGCTTGGCTCCCCCGAGCAGGTCGGCCGTAAGGAAGGAGCCGAGAGCCGGGATGAAGACCAGCAGGCATCCGGCGACTACTCCCGGGGTGGAAAGGGGCAACGTCACCTTGCGGAATCGTGCGCCAGGGCGCGCGCCGAGCACCTCAGCCGCCTCGAGGAGCGACAGGTCCAACTTTTCCAGCGATGCATAGATCGGAAGGATCATGAAGGGCAAAAAGCCGTATACCAGGCCCGCCATGACCGCGAACGGCGTGTACAGGATCGTCAACGGGTCGTCGATCATCCCCAGCTTGAGCAACCAGGAGTTGATCAGCCCGGTGTCCCGCATGAGGAAAATCATGGCGAAGGTCCGTACCAGAAAGCTGGTCCAGAACGGCAGCACCACCAGAAACAGCAGAAAGGTTCGCCAGCGGCCACTGCGGGCGATGACGTAGGCCACCGGATAACCGAGTAAGAGGCAGATGACGGTGCACGCGATCGACCAGGCGAAGGTCCGCTGCAGCACCTGGAGATAAAGCGGGTCGAAAAAGCGGGCGTAGTGCTCCAGGGTAAAGCCGGGCTCGACCCCGCCGTAGATCCCGCGGGGCATGAGGCTGTACACGAACATGATGACAGCGGGACCAGGAAGAACGCCAGCAGCCAGAATCCGCCCGGCGCCAGCAGTGCCCACGCCCGTGCCTCCGGCCGGGTGTACAGCCAGGCGAGAACGCGTTCCCGGGGGCCTGCCACTACTCCTCCTCCAGGATCTGGCAGTCCTCCGGAAGCCAGGCAACCGCGGCGGCATCGCCCCGCTTCCAGGCCAGCGGCTTGATCAGCTGGCCCTCGTTGCGGAGGGCGACGGTCACATCACCTGCTTCGGGAATGGCGACGATCACGTGCATCGTCTCACCGAGATAGATGATGTCTCGGACGGTGCCTGCCAGCGCGTTCTCGCCCGGTGGGACCGCGTCAGGCCGCTGAACGTCCAGCCACTCGGGCCGAACTGCGATACGGACCTGCTGTCCCGCTTTCAGACTGGGGGTGTGCGGTACCCGGAAGGATCCTCCACCCTCCCGCTGGACCACCCACTCTCCGTTCAATCGCACGGTGACCCGTCCGTCGAAGAAGTTCGACTCTCCGATGAACTTGGCGACGAACGCCGTGCGGGGATTCTCGTAGATCTCCGCCGGCGTTCCCAGCTGCGCTACCCGCGCGTTGTCCATGACCGCAATACGGTCGGACATGGTGAGCGCTTCTTCCTGGTCGTGGGTGACGTAGATGAAGGTGGTGCCGAGCTGCTTGTTGAGCGCCTTCAGCTCCAGCTGCATCTCCTTCCGCAGCTTGAGATCGATGGCACCGAGCGGCTCATCCAGCAGGAGGATGGCGGGTTCCAGTACCAACGCCCGGGCCAGCGCCACCCGCTGGCGCTGCCCACCGGAGAGCTGGCCCGGCATCCGGCCGGAAAAGACATCCGGCTTGAGCCGCACCATCTCCAGCGCCCGGCGCACCCGCCCGTCGATCTCACCTTTGGGGGTCTTCCGTTGCTCCAGCCCGAAGGAGACGTTGCGGGCCACGGACAGGTGAGGGAAGAGGGCATAGTTCTGGAAGACCATGGCAATCTTCCGCTCGTAGGGCCGCTTCTTGTTGACCATCTCACCCAGCAGCCGAACCTCACCGCCATCCTCGTCCGGCTCCTCGAACCCGGCCAAGAGCCGCAATGTCGTGGTCTTGCCGCAGCCTGAAGGCCCCAGAATGGAGAAGAACTCGCCCCGCCGGATGTCGAATGAGATGTTGTCCACTGCCTTCACGTCCCCGAAGCTCTTGGAAACGCGGGCGAGCTGAACGACGGGACGGTTGTTGGGTGAGGAAGAGGCGACCACGAGGAGGAAGTCCTTTGCCTGGAACGCTGGGCAGAGACTAGGTAAACGGGGCCACACCGAGGAAGCGACTCGACCGGGAGAACGGCGGCACCCGCTGGGCCCGCTCCCTCAGGGTGGAGGTACTACGGGTGCGACTGAACTGTGGTGGCATGGCATCGGGAACGTACCCCCGGCCACTGGACCTGTCGAGAGCGAGCGGCCGCGCTCAAGCTATGCGAGCGCGGGTGCCCGCCCGGCCGCTGCCTGGAGCGCCGCGGCAAACACAGCCAACCCCTCATCGATCAGCGAATCATCGGCCGTGAGCGGAGCCAGCACTCGGATCACGTTTCCATAGGTGCCGGCCGACAACAGCACCAGACCTCGGGCCAACGCCCCAGCGAGGACTCGAGCGGTCACCGCCTTGTCGGGAGTCCGGGTCTGGCGGTCCGTTACCAGCTCCATAGCTACCATAGCGCCCAACCCACGCACATCGCCAATGCACGGATATTGATCCGCCCACTCCCGGAACCGAGCTTTTATCCGATCTCCGGTGCACTGAGCGCGGGCCGGAATCCGCTCCGCCTCCATGGCATTCAGCACCGCGAGGGCCGCAGCGCAGGCGAGCGGGTTTCCACCGTAGGTGCCGCCAAGTCCACCCACGTGGGGAGCGTCCAGCACGTCCGCGCGTCCGGTGACCGCCGCAAGCGGGAGGCCGCCGGCCAGTGATTTGGCGGTGATGATGATATCGGGAACGAGCCCGTAGTGCTCGGAGGCGAAAAGCTTGCCGGTGCGGCCGAACCCGGTCTGGATCTCGTCGGCGATGAAGAGGATGCCGTGGTCGCGGGCGAACTTCACCAGCTGGTCCACGTACTCCCTCGGCGCCGGCACGAACCCGCCTTCGCCCAGCTCCAATTCCATAATGATGGCCGCAACCGAGCCTGGATCCACGACCGATGCGAACATCTGCTCCAGTCTTTCCCGGCTCGCCATGCAGCAGTTACCTGCTTCCCGCCCACCCAGAGGGCTCGCCCCGCTTCCCCGCTTCCCCGCATCTATAGCAATAAGGAAACGGGATTCGATACACCTCAGGCGCAAAAGGCCCGAACCCCTTCTTGTACGGCATCACCTTGGAGGTGAGCGCCATGGCAAGATTGGTGCGGCCGTGGAAGCCGTGCTCGAAACAGATCACTCCCTGCCTGCCGGTGAAGAAGCGCGCTACCTTGACGGCGTTCTCTACGGCCTCGGCACCGCTGTTGACGAAGAAGGTTCGTTTTTCGTGAGACCCCGGGGTGACGCCGATTGAGGCGCTCGGCCAGCTCGACGTAGGGCTCGTAAGTTGAGACTGGAAAGCAGACGTGGGCGAACTTATCGAGTTGCTCGCGCACGGCCTGGACTACTCCCGGATGGCGGTGGCCGGTGTTCACCACGCCGATTCCGCCGCCGAAGTCGATCAGCATATTGCCATCGGCATCGGTGAGGACCGCTCCATCGGCATGCACGACCGCTATGGGAGTCACGGCGGGGACCCCCCGCGGCACGGCCTTGCTCCGCCGGGCGAGAAGGGCGCGGCTGTTGGGACCGGGTATCTCGGTCTGGAGACGGATAACGCCGGACATCGGTTCCTCGATAGGGAAGCAGGAAGAATAAGGGAGTCAGGGGGTCGTTCCGCCACCCCAGTCACTTCTGGCGCAGACGGCATTTCGTGCTAGGATATTACCCGGAGTGAGCTACTCTCCGTTTCAGACCACATTCACAGGGAGCACCCTGCCATGACCCGGCTTCGTTCGAGGCTGCCCGGCACCACCACCCTGATCCTTGTGGCTCTCGCAGCTGTGGCGTGCGGCGGCGGCGAGAAGAAGTCGGCCGGTCCGGCGGGCGAGAGCAAGAAGGTCGAGATCACCCCTACGGCAGACGCCCGCGCCGACGCGCGGACCTACCTCGCCCAGCTCTGCCCAAAGCCGATCGGCGGTGAGCTCAACTTCATGGTATGGGAAGGCTACACGGACACGCTCTTCACCAAGCCGTTCGAGGAGGCGTGCGGGGTCAAGGTCAACGCCACGTACATGGGATCGAGTGACGACCTGGTAGCCAAGCTGCGGGCCGGCGGCGCCGAAACGATCGACCTGATCTCGCCCTCGAGCGATGCCGCCACGGCGATCATCGATGCGGGACTGGCCGGGCCTCTCGACCTCGGTCGAATCCCCAGCTACAACGATCTGAGCGAAGGCTTCCGCAGCCTGAAGGTTGCCCGCAAGGGTGACGCTGTCTACGGGGAGCCCTGGGCCTTCGGCCCGAACCCGCTGATCTACGACACCACCAAAGTCAGGCCAAGGCTCCGGACTCCTGGGGCGAGCTCTGGGACCGAAAGTACCGCAACAAGCTCTCGCTTCAGGACGACATCGCCACCCTCTATATGGTGGCGCAGTACCTGGGTATGGATGACCCCAACGACCCGAGCAAGCTCTACAATCTCTCAGCGACGAGGAGCTGGCCAAGGTGAAGGCCAAGATGCTCGAGCTCCGGCCCAACGTGCGGAAGTACTGGGTCACCGCAGGTGACATGACTCAGCTCTTTCAGAGCCGTGAAGTCGTTGCGGGCGAAGGCTGGCCCCTCATGACCAACCAGCTCCGCCAGGCCAAGTTCCCGGCCGGGGAGACCATCCCGAAGGAGGGAACTACCGCTTGGGCCGACCACTGGGTGCTCACCAAGGGCGCCAAGAATCTCGATGCAGCCTATGCCTGGCTCGAGTACTCGGCCCAGCCGTTTACCCAGAAGCTGCTCTACGACGTGACGGCCTACATCGTGGCCAATCCCGAGGCCAAGCGCTACATGACCCCGGAGCAGGCCGCCAGTCAGCGGGACATCGCGGATTATGGGTCCAAGGTGAACTTCTGGCAGTGGAGCCCGCGCCGCGAGAAGTACCAGGAGATCTGGAACGAGGTGAAGGCGGCGAAGTAAGAAGCGTGCCGGTGAGCTCTTCACCTCTCCTCGAGCTCAGCGACCTCACCAAACGCTTCGGCGACTTTGCTGCGGTGGACCGGCTGACGCTCGACGTGGAGCCAGGCGAGTTCCTGACCCTGCTCGGCGCTTCCGGCTCCGGTAAGACCACCACACTGCGGATGATCGCCGGCTTCGAGGTGCCCACCGCCGGCGAGATCCTCATGGGCGGGGCGCCGATCACTGGGCTCCCACCCTACAAGCGGGACATCAACACCGTCTTCCAGCATTACGCGCTCTTCCCCCACATGAGTGTGCGGCAGAACATCGAGTACGGCCTCCGGATGCGGGGCGTGCCAGTCGGCAGAGCGCGACTCGCGGGTGAACGACGCCCTCGAGATGGTGCAGCTCGAGCAGCTCGGCGCCCGGGCGCCTCGCGACAGCTGTCGGGCGGACAGCAGCAGCGGGTGGCACTGGCGCGAGCCCTGGTCAACCGGCCGCGGGTCCTTCTGCTGGACGAGCCGCTCGGCGCACTCGACCTCAAGCTGCGCAAGGAGATGCAGCTCGAGCTCAAGCACCTCCAGACCGGTCTTGGCATCACGTTCGTGTACGTGACGCATGATCAGGAAGAGGCGCTGACCATGAGCGATCGCATCGTGCTCATGCGGCAAGGCGGCGTCGCCCAGATCGGGACCCCGCGTGACCTGTACGACCGGCCTCGGTCGCGCTACGTGGCCGACTTCATCGGCGAGACCAACCTGCTGCCCGGTACGGTGGTCGAGAGCGGTGGACGGCGTCGTCACCCTCAGAGTCGGGGACACCACGGTCCGAGGTCTGAGCGACGTCGCCCTGGCAGCGGGGACCGAGGCCTGGCTTACCGTGCGTCCCGAGGTGATCGATCTGCTGGATGGCCGGCTGCCGCCCGCAGGCTGGAATGCGGTCTCCGGAACGGTCTTGGATGACGCGGTTTATGCTGGCTCCAGCGTCCGGGTGCACGTCGACGTTGCCCGGTGGCCGGCGGTTGGTGGCGAACGTGCCTTCCGGCACGGCCCCGCCGCAACCGGTGCCCCGGTGACGCTCAGCTGGGCAGTGGAGAGGGGTCGCTGTGTCGCTGAGCTGAGCACCCCAACCCTCTTCGACCGACTCCGCGCCCGCCCGGCGACTCAGGACCGCCCTCGCAGCCGCCCTACCGGTTGGATTCGTCACCACCCTGCTCTTCGTTCCTTACGTCCTGCTGCTGGTCCACTCCTTCTGGCGGCTCCGAAATGGGACGATCACCCACGAGTTGACCCTGGAGAACTACCAGCGGCTGTTCGGCACCGAGCTCTACCCGAATACCATCCTGTTCTCCGCCGGCATCGCCCTCCGGGTGACACTCTTGTCCCTTCTGCTCGCCTACCCGCTGGCCTATCTGCTCGCCTTCAAGGTCAAGCGCCACAAGCAGCTCATGTACATGGCGGTGATCATCCCGCTGTGGGTGAGCTACCTCGTACGCGCATACGCGTGGAAGATCATTCTGGGCCAGGCGGGGATCTTGAACGGCCTGCTGGCAGTCGGCCGGGCTGATCGACGAGCCGCTCACGTTCCTTCTGTACAGCCGGTGGGCGGTCATCCTGGCGCTCACCCACATCTACACGCCGTTCACCTTGATGCCGATCTACGCCGTGCTCGAGGCGATTCCGCCCGGGGCTCAAGGAGGCGAGCCAGGACCTCTACGCCAGCCGCTGGCAGACGTTCCTGCGCATCGTCCTTCCGCTCTCCCTTCCGGGTGTCTGGCGGGGTGCACTTTCGCCTTCGTGCTCAGCATGGGCGACTTCCTCGCTCCCCAGCTCCTCGGCGGGAACGACAGCGCACTGATGGTCTCGAACCTGGTCTGGAGCCTCTTCGGCGTGGCCTACAACTGGCCGCTCGGCGCCGCCGTCTCGGTGGTCGTGCTGCTGCTGACGCTGTTCCTGCTCTGGCTGGCGAACCGGGTGCGAGACGGCGATGAATTACGGCGGGCAGACGGGCGGGCGGGCGGGGCAGGCCGGCGGGCGGCCCGGACGGCAGGTGGCGGGAGCATGCCGGCGGACGAGCGCATCCGGCCCACCGCTGTCCGCCAGTCCGCCCGTCCGACCGTCCGATCCGACCGCCTGACCGCCCTCCTCTGGCTCGCCGGCGCGGCTGGTCTTCGCGTTCATCTATCTGCCGCTGATGGTGGTGATCCTCTACGCCTTCCACGCTCGCCGATCATCGCGTGGCCGCTCCGAGCTAGGGCACCCTCAAGTGGTTCGGAGCGCTAGCGCACGACCGCGCTATGCTGGAGGCCGCCATGGCGAGCCTGAAGCTGGCTCTAGTGACGGTGGTGATCTCGCTCCTCGTCGGGGTGCCGGGCGCGCTGGTGCTCGACCGGTTCGAGCTTCCCGGCAAGACCGCCTTCCGCCGGCTCGTGTTGCTACCGCTCATCCTCCCGGGAATCATCACTGGAGTGGCGCTGCTCACGTTCTTCAGCTTCGTCGGCTTGAGCCTATCGAGCGGCTTTCCCTTGGTCCCCGGCTGGCCTGTGGTCCTTGGTCATTCCGCGGCTCTGACATCGGTCGTCATCACCCAGGTTTTCGCCCGGCTCCAAAGGTTCGATCGTGCTCTGGAGGAGGCCAGCCAGGATCTCTACGCCAACGAATGGCAGACGTTCTGGTACATCACGCTTCCCGACCATCCGGACCGCAGTCCTGGGCGCCGGCCTCCTGGTGTTCACGCTGAGTCTCGACGAGATCGCGGTCACCTTTTTCCTCATCGGCCGGCAGAACACCCTTCCGTTGCACATCTGGGGGCTGCTGCGGCGTGGGATAACCCCGGAAGTGAACGCCGCCGCGACCGTCATTTTCCTCGTCTCGGTAGGGGTGATCGTCGTCTGGGCCAGGCTGATGCGCGAGCATGAGGCGGCCTAGGGGGAGCAGTCAGTCGAGGCCGGCTCCGGTTTGGCGGGCTGGGTGTACCGGCTAAATGACTGCATAAAGATGCACCCCGTCAGCAGCCGGTTCTTCCCGAAGTCTCCACTTTACATGCACTTAGCCCCCAAACGCAGGCCGTAACGTGGACCAGGTCACCTCGTTAAAGATGGGAGGGGGCTGGACACGGGGTGGGGGGGCGGAGCTAAGATGGCTGGGTACCCGCCTCCCTGTGAGGAGGGGTACGTTTGCATCCTCCGACAAAGCGGAGGGTCCACTCTCGCAGCTGACCATCTCCTTGAGTTGCGAGCCCCCATCAGCGGCGGGGGCGAGGTTGCAGAGGCCGGCCATACCAGCCGAGCAGCCAGACCGAGTGCCGCGCCAACAATGAAAAGAGGAGTTTGTGAAAGTCCTGGTGCTGGGTGCCGGCGCGGTGGGGACCGTGTCCGCCCTCAAATTCGTGCAGGAAGCGATGCTCGAGAAGCTCGTCATCGCCGACGCGGTGTCCGCCCGCGCCTCCCTCCTTGCGGACCGGCTCAACGATCCACGGGTCACTGCGATCAGCCTGAATGCGGCCGATCGCGCCGCAGTTGCGGGTGCGCTGCGCAAACTCGGCATCACCCTTGTCCTTAACGCGGCTCTTCCCGCGACCAATATCGACGTGATGCGTGCCTGCCTCGCGGCCGGCTGCGATTACATCGACCTTGCCAGCGCGGGTACCGACGCGGACGGCATCCCCAAGATGGATGACCAGTTCGCTCTCGACGCCGAGTTCAAGGCTGCCGGCCGACTTGCCCTCCTTGGGATGGGGGCAGATCCCGGCACAACCAACGTCTACGCCGCCTATGCGGCGAAACATCTGGTCGACGTCGTAACCGAGTTGCGGGTGCGCGACGGCGACAACTCCGTTTGCCAAGGGCACGACGGCTTCTTCGCGGCATTCAGCCCGTGGGTGATGATCGACGAGTGCCTCTGCAAGGCGGTGGCCTACCGTGGGGGGCGCTATTACCTGGAGGAGCCGCTCACCGGCCTGGAGCCGTTCGACTTCCCCGAGCTCGGCGTGCTCAACTGCTACTACGTCGATCACGAGGAGTCGAGGACACTGCCGCGCTTCTTTCCCGAAGCGCGGACGATCGATTTCAAGCTGTGTATGGATGACGTGACGGTAGAGACGCTTCGGGTCATGAAGCGCCTCGGTCTCTCGAGGAAGGACCGGGTCCAGGTCGGTGACCAGTCCGTCGTACCTCGGGACGTCCTGGTCTCCCTGCTGCCTGACCCCAGGGATCTGGCAGGCCGGATGCGAGGCAAGACCTGCGTCGGGACTCTGGCCAAGGGGTTCAAGAACGGCGAGGCCCGGGCATACTACATCTACAACGTGACCGATCACGAGACGGTCTACGAAGAGCTGGGGGTGCAGGCCACGGCGTACCAGACCGGGATTCCGCCGGTCATTGCGGCATGCCTGATTGCTCGTGGGGTCTGGCGGGGAACCGGGGTAATGTCGCCCGAGCAGTTCAACCCAGACCCGTTCCTTGAGAGGCTTGGGCGTGAGGGTATGCCCTGGCGCGTCCGGGATGATTCCGCCCGCGTGGCGCTCACCCGGGGGGTACCTCGGCCATCACGAGAGACTGTCGTCGCCGCCTAGCACGCGGTGATCGTTACCTCACGAAGGCACGAAGCACACGAAGGTGTGCCCTTCGTGCCTTTGTGGTATTTTCTGGGATAATCCCACCAAGCTGATGGACCTACGAGTGCGGAGTGGAGGAGCCGATGACGAGCACGGCTAGAGCGTCGAGCAAGGCCCGGAAATCAGAGGTTGCCAGCTACCAGATGTACATAGACGGCCGCTTCGTCGATGCCAAGAGCGGGAAGACTTTCGAGGTGTACGATCCGTCCACGGAGGACGCGATTGCGACGGTGCCGGCCGGCAACGCCGCCGACGTGGACCTGGCGGCGCGGGCAGCCTCAAAGGCCTTTTACGATGGCTGGAAAGCGGTTACCGCCCAGGATCGCGGCCGGATTCTGCTCCGCCTGGCCGAGCGGATACGAGCCCGCCGGGCGGAGTTGGCCGAACTGGAAACGCGGAACACGGGCAAACCGATCGCCGAATCCGAGTACGACATGGACGATACCGCCACCTGTTTCGAGTACTACGGCGGTCTTGCCACCAAGATCAACGGTGAGGTGCTCCCCGTGCCCGCGGACGCGGTGGCCTTTGCCATGCGAGAGCCGATGGGCGTGGCAGGCCAGATCATACCTTGGAATTATCCGCTGATGATGGCCGCCTGGAAGATCGCGCCCGCGCTTGCGGCAGGGTGCACTGTGGTCCTCAAGCCGGCCGAACAGACGCCGCTCTCCATCCTCGAGCTGGCCAAGGACTTCGAGGCCGTGGGTCTGCCGCCTGGTGTGGTCAACATCGTCACCGGTGATGGACCGGGCGCGGGGGCACCTATCGTCGCTCATCCTGCCATCCGGAAGATCGCCTTCACCGGAAGCGCCGAGGTTGGCAAGACCATCATGCGCAGCGCCGCCGACCAATTGAAGCGGGTGTCGCTCGAGCTGGGCGGCAAGTCACCCAACATCTTTTTCAGTGATGCCGACTTCGAGAACGCGGTGGATGGAGCCCTCTTTGGTACCTTCATCAATCAGGGCGAGGTGTGCTCGGCGGGGAGCCGCGTGCTGGTGCAGCGGGACATCTACAAGAAGTTCGTGGATGCCGCTGCTGCCAAGGCGAAAACGATCAAGCTCGGCCCCGGCATGGACCGCGACAACAAGATGGGTCCCCTGGTGAGCGCCGAGCAGCGGGACCGGGTAGCCAGCTATCTAAAGGTAGGCCACGGAGAAGCGAAGGTGGCTGTTGGCGGGGGACGCCCCAAACAGTTCGAGAAGGGTTGGTACATCGAGCCGACGATCTTCTACGACGTGGACAACTCGGCCCGCATCGCTCAGGAGGAGATCTTCGGTCCGGTGATGAGCGTCATCCCGTTCAAGGACGAGGCGGAGGCCATCCGCATCGCTAATGAAACCCAGTATGGCCTGGCCGCAGCGGTCTGGACCCGAGACATCTTCAAGGCTTTCCGAGTGGTGAAGGCGCTCGAGGCCGGCATCGTGTGGGTGAACCACATGCAGCCGACTTTCGTCGAGGCACCTTGGGGCGGTTACAAGGCCTCAGGTTTTGGCCGCGAGCTCGGGCATTGGGGGGTCGAGGAGTACCTGGAGACGAAGCAGGTGTTCATCAACCTGGACGAGAAGCCGATCGGCTGGTACTAAAGCGGGACAGCGGGACAGTTTAGCAAGGAAGAGAGAGACCCTCCGAGACATCAAAGTCTTGGAGGGTCTTCTACTTGCTAGGCTCTACCGGGATTTTGGCTGTCCCGCTGTCCCGCTGTCCCGCTGACGACCTACAACGCCGGCCCGCTCCCGCTTCCCAGCATCGCCTTTCGCACCAGCGGGATCGGTGGCCCGCCGTAGGACAGGAAAGCATCGTGGAATTGCTTCCACGCCTTCTGCCCACCTCGCTCTCGGGTCCAGTCCTCGCGCACACTCCGGATCATCAATTTGCCCATCGTGTAGTTCAGGTACGCGGGGTCATACGTGCCGCGGGCTGCTTGCTGCCTCGAATTGCCGGGGTCTTGAAATGCCTGTTCCCGGAACATCCGCTCCGACTCCTCGACCGTCATACCCTTGGTGTGCAGTCCGATCGCCGACAGGTACCGGACGTTCCGTAAGAGAGCATTGGAGAGCTGCCCGATGTGCGTCTCCGGATCTCCATCTCCCAGCCCCACCTCCCACATCATCTCCTCGCTGTAGTGCGCCCAACCCTCCGCAAAGGCGTAGCCAACGAAGACCTGCCCGAATTTGGATTTGGCCCTGTTCGAGTGCAGGAAGTTGAGGAAGTGGCCGGGCCACACCTCGTGCACGCTGGTGAACAGCAGGTCGGCCACCCCGGGCACGTAGGCCGCCTGTTCTGCCGGCGACCAGGTAGTGTCCGGGGGAGCGATGTAGTAAATGGAGGGAATGTTCCTCTCGTACGGTCCCGGGATGTCGATGTAGGCAAAATTGAACCGCTGGTAGGGAGGCGCCTCGCGCACCAGCGCGCGCTCCCTGCCCGGGACCGACACGATATCCGCCTTTCGCACGAACGCTTCTAGGGTATCGAGCTGCTCCCGAGCGGCGGCCACAGCGCCGCCGGCAGGCTTGTGGGCGTTCATTCGTTCCACACACTTATGTAGCGAGAGCCCAGGAGCAAACTCCCGGCAGGCGCTCTTGAGCGCCGACAGGTTACGCTCCAAGTCGGCCCGCCCCCTTGCCTCGAGGCTGTCCAGCGAAACCTCCACCATCTCAGTGGACCTCAGCATATCTCTGAAAAGCTCCGGCCCGAGGGCAAAGGCGTTGGTCCCCCGCTTCTGCTCGGTTGCCAGCCACCCGTCCATTTCCCTCAGGGCTAGAACCGCCGCCGCATTGGCCGAGGCGAAGTCTCTCCGGGTAACCGAGTCCCTGACCGAGTCGAACGCCATCGGCACGTCATGCTCCAGATAACCCACCATACCCCCGATGCGGCCCCGGCCGATATCCGCGTAGGTTCGGGGCATCGGCGTATGCAGGTTGGCCCGCATCTGGGCCAGGGCATTCGGCAGTGCCCCCGCCCAGCGGGTGTAGGCTCGCATCCGCTCGACAAGAGGTGCGTAGGGACGGGCCAGATAGACGTTGGGGTCGATCTGATCGCCGTACCAGGTTGGATTCCGATGCGGCCAGTCCGCCCGCTCCTGCCAGAACAGGTCACGATCTATGACCGCCAGGAGGTATTCCCGCTCCAGTCCCCGGGGCGCATCGCTACTATCGATCGGGAACGCCAGCGCACTGTCTCGAAGCTGGTGAAGCCGTCGGGTCCATGTCAGGAGTCCGGCATCGCTCCAGTCGGGAAAGCGGCCGTCGAAATCATGCCGGCCCTGGTAAACCGCAAACAAGGGATTCGCTTCGAAGTAGGTCTCGATGAACCCCGAGACGAACCGGTCCCACTCTCGGGCGGGTCGCCCCGCCTCCTGGGACCGACAGGAAATGAGGAGCACCAGGCCGGCGAGAGCCGAACGACGGAACCAGGGGTCCATTGCAACCTCCGATGAAGTAAGGGCCGTTGCGCGGGCTTGATTCTCCTCGTTTGTTTCGAACCATGCAAGGCACCCTCCCTGCGGCGACCGCGATCGAGCTCGACGCAGCTCTGCTCCAGGCGGCGATTACAGCCGGGTTGGCCGTCCTCTGCGCGTTCCTTTTTGTCCGTTACCGGAAGCCGTATTTCGGCTGGTGGGCCGTGGCGTGGGGACTGTACCTCCTACGGATCGTCGCGATCACCAGTTTCCTGCTCTCATCAGACTGGAGCTGGCTCTACTGGCATCAGGTGGTCACCGGTTGGACCGCGCTGGCGTTGCTCTATGCCGCACTGGTTTTCTCCCAGCAGATCCGCTGGCGCTGGCGGTATCTCGGGCTGGTTCTGTTTCCGCCGATCTGGTCATACATCGCCATCTACCGTCTCGACCACTTCCTCTGGGCCGCCGGTCCAGCGGTTCTTTTCCTGAGCTTGGCCACCCTGTGGACGGGGTGGGTGTTCTTCAGGTATCGCCGGACGGTTCCCTCCAGCGGGGCCACACTCCTGGCCGTGGCATTTGGACTCTGGGGCCTACATCACCTCGACTACCCGTTTCTTCGTGCCCGTGGCGCCTGGGCGCCGTGGGGATACTACCTGGACATACTGCTGGCGCTTGCCGTAGGCGCCGGGATCCTGCTGCTCGTGCTGGACGATCTACGTCGCGGGCTCGGGGCATTGTCGGCCCTGTCGGGAGACCTGCAGCGAGCCGGCCGGGAGCAGGATGTGCTCGACGCTCTCCTGGCACGTCCCCTTACCCTTCCTGCGGTTCGCGGGAGTGCTCTTTACGTGGTGGATGGCGGCAGCGGCCGCTTCGATCCGCGGGGCGGGAGTATGCGCGAGCTGGCCTGAGAGCACCATACCGGCCTCCGGTGCCGCAGTGCTTGGACGGGCGATCCAGACTGGACGGCCGCAGTTCAGCGGGAACTGGACCGCCGCTGGACCGGATGGATCGGCCTACGCGTACGCGGCCGTCCTCCCGATCCTGAGGGAGCAGGACGTGGTGGCAGCGCTGGTCCTGGTGGGCCACGCGCGCGACCCGTTTACGGCGCTGGATGACAGCTTTCTGCTTGCTCTCGGCCATCAGGTCGGAGCGGCACTGGAAAATGCCGATCTCTATAGCCGACTCGAGACCCGCACGGTCGAGCTGGCGCGACTCGTCCGCCCGGATGATCGAACAGCATGAGGAAGAGCGCCGCCGACTCTCACGCGAGCTGCACGACGAAACCGCGCAGGTGTTTTCGGCAGTGAAGATGGAGCTCGGAGTTCTGCGCGACGCGGCTCAGTCGACAGAAGTTGCCCGGCTCGACCACGTTCTGGCGCTCATCGATACCGGCATTCGGAGCATCCGCAGCGTCACCAACGATCTCCGGCCATCTCTCCTGGACGATCTCGGACTGCTTCCCGCTTTGCGCTCGCTGGTGGCGGACTTCAGTGAGCGCAGCGGTATCCGAACCGGCCTGGCCGTCCCGTCCGCCCTTCCGCCGCTGTCCAGAGAAGCCGAGCTCGCACTCTTCCGCGCCCTGCAGGAGGCACTCTCGAATGTGCTTCGGCATGCCAACGCCCACACGGTAGACATCGGAATCTCGATCAATCGGCAGGGAGTGCTCCTTCAGGTGAGCGACGATGGGCGGGGACTCCCGACCGGCGTGGCACCGGAGAGTCTCGAGCTCCAGGGACACATGGGCCTGGCGGGGATGCGCGAGCGAATCACCGCGCTCGGGCGGCACCGTTCGCCTCCGGGGCCGAACCGGTGCTGGCGCACTTCTCGAGGTACTCGTTCCTGCTCCCGACGCGCCGGCTCATGACTCCACCCATACGGGTGCTGGTCGCCGACGATCACATGATCGTGCGCACCGGAATCCGCCATGTCCTGGAGAGCGAAGCCGGCTTCGAGGTGGTAGGTGAGGCAGCCACCGGCGCCGAGGCCCTTGCCCTTGCCGCGAAGCTGAAGCCTGATGTCGTGGTACTCGATATCTCCATGCCGGGAGAGTCCGGCCTCCAGCTTGCCGCGCGCCTCCGGGGCAGCTCGCCAGAGCCTCGGGTTCTCATCCTGAGCATGCATGACAACGCAGAGTACGTGCTGGAAAGCGTACGGGCCGGAGCCGCACGGTTATCTGCTTAAGGACACGGCAGCTACCGAGCTTCGGAGCGCCATCCGTAGCGGTCTGCCGCGGAGAGTCGTACTTCAGCCCGTCCGATCGCCAGCCGGCTTCGGGAGGCTCTCAGGGGTGAGCAGCGAGACCCACGCCGGAAGCCTGGCACAACTGACGGCACGCGAGCGGGAAGTGCTCCTCGGGATAGCCAGGGGAGGACCAACAAGGAGATAGCGGGGGAGCTCGGCATCAGCCACCGCACGGTGGAGACCCACCGAGAGAGCCTGATGCGGAAGCTGCAGATCCGCACTGTGGCAGAGCTGACCCGGTTCGCCCTGGGCGCCGGGATCATCGGGGAAAGCAGAGCCAGGCCATGATTATCTTTGGACCATGACCGACGTCAGGCCGATCTCCCCGCCCGCGTCTGCTGGCAGCAGGCTCGAGGAATGCAAGACCGGTATCGTCATGATGAATCTGGGCGGCCCGGCCACGCTCGACGATGTCGAGCCATTTCTGCTCGAGCTGTTTGCCGACCGGGAGATCATCCAGCTCCCGTTCCAGCGCTGGCTCGGCCCATTCATCGCCCGGCGGCGCACTCCCAAGGTCCGCGGTCTCTATGCCACTATCGGTGGTGGCTCGCCCATCCTGCGGTATACCGAGGCACAAGGGCGAGGCATGGTCGCCCGGTTGGATCGCATGTCGCCCGAGACGGCTCCGCACAAGTTCTATGTCGCGTTCCGCTATACCCGGCCTACCAGCGACGACGCGCTACGGGCAATGAAGGCGGACCGGGTGGAGCGTGCTGTCGCCTTTACTCAGTACCCCCAGTTCTCCTGCAGCACCACCGGCTCGAGCCTGAACGAATTGTGGCGGGCGGCGTCGCGGACCGGCCTGCGGGACGCCTTCGAGCTGGAGCGTCATCGACCGCTGGCCGGTGCACGCAGGGATTCATCGACGCAATGACCGAGACCGTGCGGGACGGCATGGAACAGTTCGAGCCGGCCGATCGAGACAAGGTGCTGATCCTGTTCAGCGCCCACTCGCTCCCGCTCGACGTGATCGACCGGGGAGATTCCTATCCACAGGAGGTGGGAGCGAGCGTGCAGCGGGTGGTCGAGCAGTTGGGAAGATCGAACCCCTATCTCCTGGCCTACCAATCCGATGTCGGTCCGGTGCGCTGGCTGGGGCCCAGTACTGAACAGGTGCTCCGGCGGATCGGAGCGAGGGGCCAGACGCATGTTCTGGTCGTGCCCATTGCCTTCACCAGCGACCATATCGAGACGCTGTCGGAGCTGGATCGGGAGTATGGCGAGGTGGCCCATGAGGCGGGAATCACAAACTACAAGCGCGCGCCGGCGCTGAACGATCGGCCGCTATTCCTCGACGGTCTGGCGCTGATCGTGAAAGAGCACCTTGCGTCGGGACGCCCTCACAGCAGCCAGTATCCGCGCGTTGCGCAGGATGCACCAACCCCCAATGTCGCAACATCCTGGATCCGATCGGCAGAAGTCAGGAGCAAGGAGCCAGGAGCTGGAGCTGGGAACTGGCGAACTGGAAACTGGGAGCCATAGCTACTCGCTATTCGGTCCCGGGCTCCCGGCTCCCGACTCGATTTCCCGCAGATTCCGGCTGACTGGATAAAGACCCGCCGTACCAGACGATCAGCCATCTGACGAACGATGTCCCGATCGGCATCCGATAGTTCGATTCCAGCCGCGCCAGCGCCCAGGCCGACTCCTGTTCTGCCATCTGTACCCCCAGCCGGTGCAGCTCCGCCAGCTTCGGCGCGACCACCTTGCCGCGCAGGTTCAGGCCCAGTCGTACCAGCTCATCCTCGAGTACTCGCTCGGCCTCTTCCAACGCCGCGGACGCGCTCCCGGCGGCGGGACAGCACAGGCGCTGGAGGTCATCCAGATCGAAGAGCGGAGATTCCCGCGAATCCCTCGGCTGGTGGGCTCTACATTCCGGGGAACCGACAGATCCATCACGTACAGCTTGCGCTGGCTCCGCGCCGTTGACCGCCTGGGCCAGCTGGACCGCGGATACAACGGGACGAGCTCCTCCGGTGGCAACCAGCAGCAAGTCGGCGTCGACAAGATGCCGTTCCAGCTCCTCCCAGACTTCCCGTCGTCGCTCCCCACGCCTCCGCCAGGACTCGCGCCCGCGCCGGCCGCCGGTTCAGCAGCGAGACCCGCGACGCGCCGAGTTCGTTGAGGGCCCGAAGCACTCCCTCCGCCGCCTCACCGGCACCGAGCACGACGACTGTGCCGAGCACCGATCTCTCCCCACTGCGTCGGCCATCAGTTCGACCGCCGCGGAGCTCACCGATGCTGGATGTCGTCCCAGTGGCGTCTCGGCACGGACCCGCCGACCCGCCGCGAGTGCCGCCGAGAAGATCAGATCCATATCCCGCGTCGTCGTTCCTGCTGCGCTCGCGGTGTCATAGGCACGGCGGACCTGGCCCAGGATCTCGGTCTCACCCAGAATCTGGGAGTCCAGGCCGGCGGTAACGATGAACAGGTGCCGCACCGCCTCCAGCCCGTCGTACCTGAGGAGCTGAGGTGCCGAGGCGGCTCCCGGTGCCTCGCAAGCCGGCGAACCAGGGCTCCAGATCCTCCTCGCCGTCCCAGTAGAGCTCGCAGCGGTTGCAGGTGGAGAGCAGGAGAGACGACCGGCCGGCCTCGTGCTGGCCTTGCAGCAGCGCAGCGGTTTCGGCCGGCGTGAACGCGAAGGGCTCGCGTTCTTCCACGCGGCCATATGATGGCTGACGCCAACGACATGGAAGGAGAGGTTCGAAGGCACGTACAAGGCTAAGGCGGTCGGCTAAGGTTCAATCCGCAGACCTCCGGATGGCTGGTCCGTAGTTTTACGGAGGGCGGGAAGGACGGGAAGGACGGGAAGAAGCGAGGAAGGAAGGACGGAAGGAGAAGAACGTCTGTCATACTGGGCGCAGCTAAGGATCTCGATCCGAAGAGTGAGCTCCCTCACTGCGTTCGGGCTGCCGGTCACTCTCCCCGCTTTCCCGCCCTTCCCGTCCTTCCCGTCCTTCCCGCCTACAGCTTATTCGCTGCGCCCTTCATCGTCCGCTGATAGAGTTCGATCAGGCGCCGCATGCGCGCCACGTGCTGGGGCTTCATCTTGGATGGCTCTGGCCCGGCCGGCGTTCCGGTGCCGCCGCCGATGTCGTCCAGACCGAGTCGCTCAAGGCCCTGAACTGCCCCGAATCGGCGAAGCCGACCCGGTACAGGTCCGCCTGCATCGAGGTGACCAGATCACTCGCCAGGTTCCTGTACGCGGTCATGTTTTCGCGTTGACCTGGGAGCCCCTACTCATCAGCTCCAGTTGATTCTTCACTGCGGGAATCAATCTGGGCGCCTCTAGTTCGGAGCCGCTGTTGGTGCCCTCCAGACCCATCCTCGCGGGCTCGGTTCTCGGAGTCTGCGGTATAGGGGGAGGAGGAGGCCGTTGCCGCGTGCGCCGGTTTCCGGCGTTTCGCGGCCGCAGGCGGGCAGGTGGAAAGCAGAAGGGTCGCAGGAGTTGAGCATTGTTGGTCTCATAGGCCGCTCTCGGAACGTGTAGTGTGGCGAACCCCGCAAATCAATGGCCCCGGATCAGGCCGGGCAGTGTTCCGGGTCACGACCGGGTTTCTGGATGTCTATTTCCTAAACAGCCTCCCTAAAACTCCCGTGCTGGTGGATGACCCGAGCGCATGTGCCAGCTCGGCCATTGATCCGTATCGCTCCGCCGGGTTGACCGAGAGTGCCCTGGTGATGACCGCCTCCAGCTTGGCCGGCAGGTCGCCCCGGACGGCCCGCAGCGGCAGCGGGGCACCTCGCAGCCGGGCGATCATCGTCTCCTGCGGCGCTCTTGCCGGTGAAGGGCAGCTGCCCGGTGAACAGCTCGAAGGCCAGGATCGCCGAGCGCATAGACGTCGCTCCGGCCATCCAGCGGCTTGCCCCGGATCTGCTCCGGGCTCATGAACTCGGGAGTGCCCAGCACGATCCCCGTTGCGGTGAGCTTCACCACATCCGGCCCCGCCCGGCGCTCCTTGGCCAGCCCGAAGTCCATGACCACAGCCCGGAACCCGGTCGGTGCCTCGGTCGGGTCGGGCACCAGCATCACGTTTTCCGGCTTGAGATCCCGATGAATGATCTGGAGCTCGTGGGCGTGGCCGAGGCCCGTGGCAGACCTGCACCAGCAGGGGAATCCCTTCGGCCACCGGAAAAGGCGCCGCGGCGAGTCTCGTGCTCGCTCAGGGGCTCGCCCTCGAGAAAGGGCATGACCAGATAGAGCAGCCGGTCCGAGGTCTCGCCCAGCCGAAGGATGGGGCAGACATTGGGATGGTTGAGCCGGGTGGCGATGGTCGCTTCCCGGCGGAGCCGCTCGACCGAGGCCGGATCCCGGGACAGCCGGGGGATCAGGATCTTGACCGCCACCGCCTTGCCGGTGCTCGATCTCCTGGGCCTGATAGACATACGACATCCCGCCTTCGCCCAGCTTGCGGTTGATCTGGTAGCGCTGGTCGAGGACCTGCCCGGTCAGGCTCGCGAGCGACGGCGGAGAGTCGGTCGGGCGGCACCGGCGGCAGATTCCCGATGCGCCATCGTCCGGGCGTCCGCCGCGTTCCGCCGGTCGGCCTGCGCCGATCGGATTCCACCAGCAGCGAGCCGTCCTTTGACGCAGAAGCGCGCCGGCGCGTCGTAGGTGGTCTGGCACCGCGGGCAGCGCCGGTTACTCAATCGCGGAACCGGTTTCGGCCGTCGCTCTTGGCCCGGTAGAGGTGGGTGTCGGCCAGCCGGAGGAGCGAATCGCCATCGCTGACCCGCTCGTCGGGATAGGAGGCGATCCCGATGCTGATGGTGACCCGAACCGGCCGGCCCGGTTCGCCGAAATCATGGGTGGACACCCGGCGCAGAATGCGCTCGGCGAAGTTGCGCGACTCGGCATTGGTGGTCTCCGGCAGGAGCACCACGAACTCCTCGCCGCCGTAGCGGGCGACGATGTCCACCGAGCGCTGCTCCCGCTTCAGCAGATTGGCCAGCTGTTTCAGCACCCGGTCGCCCACCAGGTGGCCGTAGGTGTCGTTGATCTGCTTGAAGTTGTCGATGTCCACCATCATGCAGGTCAGCATGGTGGCGTAGCGCGCGGCCCGGTCCATCTCCTGCTCCAGCTTTTCCATCAGCGCCCGGCGGTTGAAGCAGTTGGTCAGCGGGTCGGTTTCGGCCAGGTGCCGCATCTGCTCCTGGCCCAGCACCGCGTTCTCCAGGTCGTACGCCCGCTCCAGCGCCGCCACCGCGGCGATGATCACTTCCTCGGCAAACTGCACGTCGTGCTCGTTGAGCGGCGCGTCCTCGGTCGTGGTCCGGAGGAAGAAGACGCCGGCCGGCTGCTCCCGCAGGGAAAACCGGAGCGCCACGGCCGACCGGGTCTGCACCGGACGGCCCTCGGCCTCCCACTCTTCCCGCACTCCGCGGTAGAGCGGGTCGGTCTGGACGTCCCGCACCAGCACCATCTCACCGGTCGTGAGCGCGTGCCGGATCTCGGGATAGCGCTTGAGGTCGACCTGGAGGTTGTGCAGCATCGGGTTCTCGAACGCGGCTACCACGGTGCCGGTCTCGTCACCCGGATTCGCCATGATGATGGAGCAGCGGGAGATGCTGAGCCCCTGGGCCACCCGCCGCACCAGGATGCTGTAGATCTCCTCCGGCTTGAGCGAGGCGGTCACCTCCTGCATGATGTCCATCATTTCGGAGCGGGACCGCGCCTCCGCCTCGTGCCTGGTTGAGCTCGCGGCCCACCCGGAGGTGGGCCTTTACCCGGGCCAGCAGCTCTCGCACCCGGAACGGCTTGGGGATGAAGTCGGCGGCGCCGAGGCCGAGCGAGCGAACCGTGGCCTCTTCGGGCGGCATGGAGGAGATCATGAGAACCGGCAGATCCTTGAAACGGGGATCGGCCTTGACCCGCTGCAGCAGCTGGAGGCCGTCCACCTTGGGCATCATGATGTCGAGCAGAAGCAGATCGAACTGTTCCGCGGTCAGGTGCTCGAAGAGGTGCTCGCCGCCCGGGGCGGTGAACACGTCGTAGCCGTTTTCCTTGAGGATCCAGGACAGGGTTCGGGAGAGCGCTTGATCGTCGTCCGCCACGAGGATCTTGGAGCGACAGTCATCGATCGGCTCGACTTGTCAGAGGATGCACCAGGCGCTGGAAACAGCAGATCGGGATCGACGTTTCCTCCGCTCACCACGACAACGGTCGAACCCGTCGGGCCGGACGCGCCCGGCTGAGCAGGGCCGCGGTCGTGACGGCGCCGGAGGGCTCGGCGACAAGCTCCAGCTCTGGTGGAGGAAGCGGACCGCCGCGGCGATCTCCGTCTTCGGAGACCTGGACCGCCTCGCGCACGACGCCGGATAGCACGGCGAAGGGCAGCTCCCCGACGGAGAGCGGCAGCAGTCCGTCGGCAAGGCTCTCGGTCAGCTCGAGCTGGACGGCGCGCCCGGCTTCGAGCGCCGCGGCCAGCTTGGCGCGCGCCTCCGGCTCGACGCCGACCACCCGGACCGACGGCTTCAGCGCGGCCACGGCGGCGGCGATGCCGGCGATCAGCCCACCGCCACCTACCGGGACGAGAATGGTCTCGACGTCGGGATAGGTCCTCGAGGATCTCCAGGCCGCAGGTTCCCTGCCCGGCGATGACGTCCAGGCTCTCGTAAGGGGGGACGATCGTGAGCCCGCGTTCCTCGGCCAGCTGCCATGCGCCAGCCGGTGCCGCTCGGCGGAGCTGTTGCCGGCAATCACGACCTCACCGCCCAGCCGCTGTGACTCCATCGACCTTGATGGCAGGCGCCCGCTCCGGCATGACCACGACGGCCTGGGTCCCGAGCAGGCGCGCGGCAAACGCGACCGCCTGGCCATGATTCCCACTGGAATAGGTGATGACTCCGCGGGCCCGCAGGTCCGCGGCGGAATCCGGGAAACGGCGGTGTAGGCGCCCGCGGATTTTGAAGGCGCCGACGGGCTGGAGGTGCTCGCACTTCGCGCGCGACGGGAACCCCGCAGCTGAGCCGCCAGAGCCGGCATGTCGACCAGCGGCGTCCGAACGCGACGCCCTCGAGGCCTCGCGCCGCGGCTCCGCAGCGCTTCGAGCGGCACGGCAGCGCGCGGGCTCAGGCGCGACTCTAGGCAGAGAGGTCCGGCTCGACGGGCCCGGCGTAGAGTCATGATCAATCATAACTTACTCCAGAGGCCGCTGTGGGAGTCGCCTCGTCGCCACCAGGCCACCTCTTCGGCCCCACCCTCATCTTCCTTCACCACCCGCGCCACGTCGACCACCGCATCGCCGGAGTCCAGGTTCATGACCTTGACCCCCTGGGTGTTGCGGCCGATGACCCGGATGCCATCCACCGGCAGCCGGATGATGACTCCGTGCCGGGTGATCATCATCAGCTCATCGTCGGGAATGACCTCCTTGAGCGCCACGATGGATCCGGTCTTGTCGGTCTTCTTGAGGGTGATGATGCCCTTGCCGCCCCGCTTCTGCACCCGGTAGTCGGAGAGCTCCGAGCGCTTGCCGTAGCCCTTCTCGCTCACCACCAGCAGGGTGGCATCCCGCCGGACCACCACCATCCCGATCACCTCGTCGCCCTTCTCCAGCTCGATTCCCTTCACTCCGGTGGTTGCCCGGCCCATGTCCCGGACATCGCTCTGGTGGAACCGGATGCTCATGCCGTCCTTGGTGGCCAGAATGATGTCGCTGTTCTGGTCGCATACCTGAACATCGATCAGCTCGTCGTCCTTCTCGATGTTGATCCCGCAGATGCCGGTGGCGCGCACGTTCCCGTAGGCGGAGAGCACCGTCTTCTTCACCGTGCCCTGCCGGGTGGCGAAGATGAGGCACTTGTCGTCGGTGAATTCCCGCACCGGCACCAGGGCGGCGATCTGCTCGTCCGGCTTGATGGCGATACAGTTGACCACCGGCTTGCCCCGGGCGGCGCGTCCGGCCTGCGGGAATCTCATGCACCTTGAGCCAGTACACCTGGCCCCGGTTGCTGAAGAACATCAGGTAGTCGTGGGTGCTGGCAATGAAGAGGTGCTCGACCCAGTCGTCCGCCTTGAGGTCCGCGCCGTTGAGCCCCCGACCGCCGCGGCGCTGCCGTTTGTAGGTCGTGATCGGGATCCGCTTGATGTAGCCGCTGTGGGAGATGGTGATGACCATGTCCTCTTCGGCGATCAGATCCTCGACCGTGAACTCGCCCTGGTCGGCCACGATCTCGGTGCGTCGGTCATCGCCGAACGTCTCGCCGACCTCCTCCATCTCCTCCTTGAGAATGCCCATCCGCTTCGGCTTGGAGGCCAGGATGCTCTTCAGCTCCTTGATCGTGGCGCGCACCTCCTTCAGCTCGGCGTCCAGCTTTTCGATCTCGAGCCCGGTGAGCTTGGCCAGGCGCATGTTGAGGATGGCATCGCTCTGCTTCTCGCTGAAGCCGAACCGCTTCCGCAGCTTCGCGTCGGCCTCGGGCGTGTCCTCCGACTTCCGGATGATCTTGATGACCTCGTCGATGTTGTCGACCGCGATCTTGAGGCCGTCGAGGATGTGCTCCCGAGCCTGCGCCGCGTCGAGATCGAACTGGGTCCGCCGGACGATGACCTTGTGCCGGTGGTCGATGAAGTGCTGGAGCAGCTCCTTCAGGTTCATGACCTTGGGGGCGCCGTTGGTGAGCGCCAGCATGATCACGCCGAAGGTGGTCTGCATCTGGGTGTGCTTGTAGAGCTGGTTCAGCACGACGTTGGGAATGGTGTCGCGCTTCAGCTCGATGACGATCCGCATGCCCTCCTTGTCGGACTCGTCATTGATGTTCGACGATCCCCTCGATCTTCTTCTCGCTCGCCAGCTCGGCGATCGCCTTGACCAGGTTCTCCTTGTTGACCTGGTAGGGAATCTCGGTGATGACGATCTGCGACCGGTTGCTGGTCTCCTTCTCCTCGATCTGGGCCCGTGGCCCGCATGACCACGCGGCCCCGGCCGGTCTCGTAGGCCTCCTTGATTCCTTCTCGGCCGTAGATGTAGGCGCCGGTGGGGAAATCGGGGCCCTTGATGACCTTGCGCAGCTCGCCGATGGTCGCGTCGGGATTGTCCACCAGCAGCTGAACCGCCTTGACCACCTCGCGCAGGTTGTGCGGCGGGATGTTGGTGGCCATGCCGACCGCGATGCCGCTGGAGCCGTTGACCAGCAGGTTGGGGATCTTGGACGGGAAGAACGGTGGGCTCCTGCAGCCGGTCGTCGAAGTTCGGCCTGGAAGTCGACCGTGTTCCGGTCGATGTCCTCCAGCATCGCCATGGCGACGCGGGTCAGCCGCGCCTCGGTGTAGCGGTAGGCCGCGGCCGGGTCGCCATCCACCGAGCCGAAGTTCCCCTGCCCATCCACCAGCGGATAGCGCAGCGAGAACTCCTGCACCATGCGCACCAGCGCGTCGTAGACCGAGCCGTCGCCGTGCGGGTGGTACTTGCCGAGCACGTCGCCCACCACCGTGGCCGACTTCTTGTAGGCCCGGCCCGGCACCAGGCCCAGCTCGTTCATGGCGTAGAGAATCCGGCGGTGAACCGGCTTCAGGCCGTCTCGAACATCAGGAAGTGCTCGGGAGACGATGACGCTCATCGAGTAGTTGATGAACGACTGCTGCATCTCTTCTTCGATGAGCCGGGGCAGAATGCGTTCGCGCGAGTTTGGTGCGGTCATGGCGGTCCTGTGCTGAGGGCAGATGTCGGCCGGAGGCGGCCGTCCAGCCCGGAAATATAGTCGGAGTCACGGGGGCTGCAGCAACCCTGCACTGGCGTGGAAAGCGAGATGCTGACAAGCAGTTAGTCAGTCGGCAGGGCCGGCCGGAGCCCCGGTTGACCAGAGCCGGCCTCCACCCGAACCGATACGTCCAATCGGAGTTCCGCTACCACCCCGGGGCATGACCTTATGAGCATCCGTATGTCCAGCTCGGTCGCTGCTTCTTCTCGTGCTGCGCTGGGTCTGCCGACAGCCTCAGATGGTCGCTGGCGCAGGCCAGGGCCAAGCGCCGCATGCGGGTGGCTTCGACAGCTTTCTGCTGCTGGTGCGCCCCGGGATACCGTCAGTATCAAGAGGAGCCTTGAGACCGCCACCGAGGCGGGAGCGCTGGCAGAAAAGCGGCGTGCAGCAGGCCGAGACCATGCGCCTGGGCGCCGTGGCCAGAATCGAGGCCAAAAAGGTGGAGATCGGCCGGATAAAGGAGCGGGTCAATGTCGCCAAGAAGGAGAACCGCGAGGCCGACCGGGCTCGGCTGGAGGCAGAGCGCAAGGCGGCGGAGCGTGAAATCGAGCTGCTGAGGTGCCGGGAAGAGCTCCGGAGGCCGAGATCGAGTTCGAGACAAGCGGGCCGAGCTGGCCGCACTGACCGAGACAAGCACTGCAGCTGGAGCTGCAGCTGGCAACCAGGCGGGCGGGACGGTCACGGGCCCCGATTGGTGGGGCCGGAGGGGCCAGCCTGGACCGAGTGATCGGCGAGCTCGAGAAACAGACGCTGGAGGCGCAGCGGGCCCAGGCCGCACGCCAGCATCGATGTGTCGGATAGGAGATGAGAGTGATCGACCGCCGGCTGGAGCTTTGGATGCTCAGCAGAGAGTCCTGAGCGGCAAGTAAGACTCAGATGCCGGTCCAGCCCTCACCCTCCGAGCCCGCACAACAGCACCGTTCTCGCCCCCCGCCCTACCACCGGTGCGAATCTTGGTTGTACAACCTCGCCGATCGGCTGCCCCTGCCCGGTCCAGCACCTTGAAGACCGTGACCGGCTCCCAGCTCAGTCATCTCGACCATCCGATACCTCGCTTGGTAGGGCTGAACCCAGAGTATCTCGTCCTCGTATGCGGTGAGATGCCTTAACGGTCCAGAGGGTTGCTTTGAGGATCCAAGCAACCCTCTCTGGCCCAGCCGTGTCAGAGATGCGGTTCCAAGCCACGACCCTACGATCCGGAGCCGGGTGCACGAGCAAGAGCTGATCGGCCGAGTACTGGCGGGTGACCCGAGCGCCGAGCGCGCCCTGTACGATGCGCATGTCGACCGGGTCTTCCGGCTGGTGTACCGGATGGCGGGGGATCTCGATCAGGCGCAGGACTACACCCAGGAGACCTTCATCAGAGCCTTCGATCGGCTGGCTGAGTTTCGGGGAGAGGCGGCCCTTTCGACCTGGTTGGGCTCGATCGCGATCTCGATCACATTGAACGGGTTGCGAAAGGTGCGGCGGGCCATGGAGCGGGAGGTGAGTCTGGACGACGGCCTGCCGCTTGGCCGGTCCACCCGCCAGGCGGAGCCGGACTTGAAGGAGACGGTTGTCCCAGGCCATCGACGATCTTCCGGAGGGGTACCGGGCGGTGTTCGTGATGCATGATGTGGAGGGATACACCCACGAGGAGATTGCCGCCTCACTTGGCGTCCATCCCGGCACCTCGAAGGCGCAGCTGTTTCGCGGCCCGTGCCCGGCTCGCGGGAAGCACTCGCCGACTTTGCGAAGGAATGAGTGACATGCTGGATGACCGCTTCGAGGATCAGCTGCGAGAGTCGGCCCGTGAGTACAACGCGCCCCCGGAGACTCCGCGGGAGGAGATGTGGGCGGCTATCCAGGCGAAGAGGGCGGAAGGCGGAGACAGAGGCGGAAGGGCGGACCGACGGTGGAAAGACGCATACCCGTTGTTTCCTTCCGTCCCTTACCGCTCTTACCGTCGCCTTCCGCTCTGGCCTGCCGCCATCGCCGCATTGCTCGCCATTGGCATCGGGCTCGGCCGCATGTCGGCGTCCCGCACCCGAGCCGGCCCTGCCCCGGCCGCTATTGCCGGCGTACCGAACCGCGGATGAGCGGTGTGGCCTATCAGGTGGTAGCCACCGAGCACCTGGGTCAGTCGGAGACCTTTCTGACCCTGTTCCGGACTTCCGTGCGCCGCGGGGGCAACGAGCAGCTCGCGTCGGCCACCGCACGGCAGCTGCTGGCCACCAACCGCCTCCTGCTCGATTCCCGGCCGCAAGCCGATGGCCGAACCCGGCTGCTGTTCCAGGACCTGGAGCTGGTACTGGTCCAGATCGCGCAGCTCTCGCCCCGGCCGAGCTCGCCGGATCTCGATCTGATCACGAAGGACCTGGAAGACAGCGGCGTGATGTCGCGTCTGAGAACGGCCGTGCCCTCCGGTACGAGTACAACGCAAGGAGTCCTTTGATGCATGGCATGCTGAGTGGACTGGCGCTGGCTGTGGCTGTCGCTGTCGGCGACCACTGGCTGTCGCCGATGCTCCCGGAGATCTCTCCGGCCAGGATCTGGGAGGCCGCCGAGCGATCCCGAAGTGCCTGGAGCTGGCTGCGCGGCGACCCGGCGGACTCCATCTACCGGCTGGCTCGCGAGACACTGAACCGCCGGGACTACCGGCGTGCGGCGGACCTTTTCGGCCAGATCCCCGCGCGCTTTCCGCGTTCAGGGTATGCAGGGGACGCGTTGTATTGGCAGGCGTTCGCTCTCTACCGTGCCGGAGGTGAGCGCGACCTCCGGGAGGCGCTTGCCGCATTGCGGCAGCAGAAGGCCCGCTTTCCCAAGGCGGCCACCCAGGGCGACGCGGCTACGCTGGAACGTCGCATCCAGGGCGAGCTGGCGCGGCGCGGAGACCCCGAGGCGGCGGCCCAAGTAGCCGAAGCCGCGAGCGATGCCGGAGATGTTCCCCCAATTCCTCCCGTGCCCCCAGTTCCGCCTGTTCCCCCGGTTCCGCCTGTTCCCCCGGTCTCCAGCTCATCATCATCTCGATCCTCATCCTCCAGCTCCTCGAGGTCCGACCGATGTGGCAACAGCGACGACGACATGAAGGTTGCGGCGCTGAACGCTCTCCAGCAGATGGATGCGGCGCGGGCGCGGCCCGTGCTTCGTAGGGTGCTTGCGCGCCGCGATACCGGCTCGGTCTGCCTCCGGAGGAAGGCCGTCTTTCTGGTGGCTCAGCAGGAGGCGGACGGTACCGAGGACATCCTGTTGGAGTCGGTCCGCAACGACCCCGATCCCGAGGTGCAGCGTCAGGCGGTCTTCTGGCTCTCGCAGGTCGGAACCGAGCGTGCGGTCAAGGCGCTGGATTCGATTCTGCGTTTCTCCAAGGACCCCGAGATACAGGACAAGGCAGTCTTTGCACTCTCGCAGCACGATCGGCCGGCTGCCCAGCAGGCCCTGCGGGCCTATGCCGAGCGTGCTGACGTGCCGGAGTCCGCCCGCGAGAAAGCCATCTTCTGGTTGGGGCAGACGGGCTCGCCCGAGAACGCCGCTTTCCTGCGCTCGCTGTACCGGCGCTTGAAGAGTGAGGAGCTGAGGAAGAAGGTCCTCTTCTCACTCTCACAGATGGGTGGCCCGGAAAACGGCAAATGGCTGATCACTGTTGCGCGCGATTCTTCCCAGGGCCTGGAAATGCGAAAGCAGGCGCTTTTCTGGGCTGGGCAGGCCGGGGTTCCTATTACCGAGCTGATCGGCTTATACAGCAACGTGGGCGATCAGGGCATGAGGGAGCAGCTCGTCTTCGTCTACTCCCAACGCGACGAGCCGGAAGCGCTGAACAAGCTGATCGAGATTGCCAAGCGCGACCCCAATCCGGAGCTGCGCAAGCGGGCGCTGTTCTGGCTGGGACAGTCGGAGGACAGCCGCGCGGTTGAGGCGCTGCAGGAAATCATCGAGCAGCCGTAGGAGGGACCATGCATCGGCATCTGCGGGTACTCCTGCTCGCCGTCCTGCTACCTGGACCTCTGCCCGCTCAGAGTCTCGCACAACGTGTGAATGCTGTCGGGGATGGCACAGTGCGGTTGAGCTTTGCTGCCCGACCGGGGACCTGCGGTGACGGTGCCAGCGGTAACACGGTGCGCCGGATCAGCGACGAATGGGAGCCGGACTGCGATCCCAGCCTGGTGCGTGTCGCCTTGCGGCTGAGTGAGCGGCAGGTTCAGTCGCTGCGCACGTTCGTGGGTGGGCAGTGGCTTCCGAATGTCAGGGCCACCGATCTGGGAATTGTCCGGCCACAGGAGGCCGCAGCCTACTTCCTCAGTCTGGCCCGCGAGGCGGGCGAGGCGAGGCTTGCAGGCGACCCACTTCTGCCGGCGATGCTGGCGGACAGCGTCACCGTCTGGCCCTCCCTCCTCAGGATCGCCCGGAGCCCACGCCTTTCAACTCACATCAGGGGCAAGGCTGTGTTCTGGCTGAGCCAGGCAGCAGGCGCCGCGGCCGGCCAGGCGCTGGACTCGATAGCCACTGATGATCGTGGAGAGCGCGAGGTGCGGAAGCAGGCGATCTTCGCGCTCTCTCAGCGCTCCAGGGACGAGGGGGTACCTGCGTTGATCCGGATCGCCCGCACCAACAAGGACCCCGAGCTCAGGAAGACCGCGCTCTTCTGGCTGGGCCAGAGCGAGGATCCCCGAGCGCTGGATCTCTTCGAAGAGATTCTTCGTTAACGCAAGTCATACCGCCGCGCTGGTTCTGACCTAGGCAACCTTTTCCAACATCCAGCCGTCTAAGCCTCGCACTCGATCCCCCCGGCGTGAGGCGTGAATCTCCAGGTTCACCCGCGCATACATCACCTTGCCTTCAGGAACGGCGGAGGTCCGCGAGTGGCCGACCCTATGACCGCAATCGCACTCTCTCTCGCTCTAGCCGGTATCACTACCGATGGTCAGAGCGACTCGCTGCCACCCGGCGCCGTTCCCGCTGTGCAGGCCTATCGCATCGGCAGCGAGGCCATCGTGCTCGATGGGGTTCTTTCCGAGGTCGGCTGGTCCACGACCAGCCCAGTCTCCCGCTTTACCCAGCGGGAGCCGAACGAGGGCGCCGCGGCGACCGAGCGGACCGAAGTTCGGGTGCTGTATGACGATGACGCACTCTATGTGGGTGCCCGCCTGTACGATCGCAGTCCGGACTCGGTCATGGCCCAACTCGCCCGCCGCGATCGCATCGTGAGTGCCGATCGTTTTATCGTCTTCCTGGATTCGTATCACGACCGCCGCAGCGGCTTCTTCTTCGGGATCAATGCCGGGGGCACGCTGTACGACGGGACCCTGTACAACGACGACTGGGACAGCGACACGTGGGACGGCGTCTGGCAAGGCAGCGCGACCCGTGATTCTCTGGGGTGGACCGCCGAGCTCAGGATTCCCTACTCCCAGCTTCGATTCCAGCGGCAGAAGGCTCACCGGTGGGGCATCAACTTCAAGCGGGAAATCGCCCGGCGTAACGAACGCTCCTACCTGGTCTGCACCCCCAGCAACGGGAGTGGCTTCGTCTCGCGGTTCGTGGACCTGGTCGGTCTCGAGGAGGTCACACCGCCTGCCCGTCTGGAGGTGCTGCCCTACGTCACCGCGCGGGCAGAGTACCTGAGCCACGAGGCCGCGGACCCCTTCAACGACGGGTCACACCTCGACGCAGGCATCGGCGGCGACCTCAAGCTCGGCATCGGTAGCAACCTGACGCTCGATGCCACGGTGAACCCGGACTTCGGCCAGGTCGAGGTCGACCCGGCGGTAGTCAACCTGAGCGATGTCGAGACCTTCTTCGAGGAGCGGCGGCCCTTCTTCGTGGAGGGGGCGAGCATCTTCGATTTCGGCTATGGCGGGGCTAACGACAACTGGGGGTTCAATTGGGCCAACCCCAGCTTCCTCTACAGCCGTCGAATCGGCCGTGCCCCTCAGGCCGAGCTGCCCGACGACTACGACTACTCCAGCGTACCTAGCGGGAGCAACATCCTCGGCGCCGCCAAGCTCTCGGGGAAGGTGGGGAGCTGGAGCCTGGGCACCCTCAGTGCGGTCACCAGCCAGGAACAGGCGCAGTTCTCACTCGGCCAGCAACACTGGCAGCAGGAGGTGGAGCCACTCACCTACTACGGCGTCTACCGCGCACAAAAGGAGATCGGGACCGGCCGGCACGGGCTCGGGGTCATCGGCACCGCCACCCGTCGCTTCTTCGACGAACCCCAACTCAGGGACGAACTCAGCTCCACCGCATTCGGCCTCGGCCTCGACGGCTGGACCACCCTGGACAAGAACGGGGTGTGGGTGGTGAGTGGCTGGACCGGGCTCAGCCGGGTGAGCGGCAATGCCGAGCGGATGCAGGATCTCCAGGAAAGCTCGGTGCACTATTTCCAGCGACCCGATGCCGGCTACCTCGGCGTCGACTCGGCGGGGACGTCTCTCACCGGATATGCCGCCCGGGTCTCGCTCAACAAACAGAAGGGCAACTGGATGTTCAACTCGGCCGTGGGAGTGGTCGATCCCAACTTCGAGGTGAACGATCTCGGCTTCCAGTCCCGAGGTGACCAGATCAACTCCCACCTGATGTTCGGGCACAAGTGGACCAGGCCGAGCCGGATGCTCCGTAGCTGGCGGCTCAACCTCGCCGGGTTCCGCAGCTACAACTTCGGTGGGGATGTCACCTGGACCGGGCTCTTCCTCACCGGGCTCTACGAGCTGCGGAACTTCTCGACCGGGCGTTGGTTCGTGGCCTACAATCCGAAGACGCTGAGCGACCGGCGCACCCGCGGCGGACCGTTGATGGTCAACCAGCCGGGCGTAGAGTGGGAATTCGCGCTCGATTCCGACCCCAACAAGCGCTGGATCTACGGCGGCGGCCTTCACGGCAACCACTACCAGCAGGGTTGGGAGCAGAGCTGGACCGCGTGGGCCGCGCTCGAATGGAAGCCGGGAGCGCGGGTTTCACTGCGCGTTGAGCCGCAGGTGGGGCGGAGCCGCACGTCAGCCCAATATGTCGATACGTTCGACGATGCCTTGGCTACGAACACTTTCGGACATCGCTACGTCTTTGCCGACCTGGACCAGACCACGGTCTCGGCCAGCGTGCGGCTCAACTGGATCTTCACGCCCAGGCTGAGCCTCGAGGTGTATGCCCAGCCGCTGCTGTCGTCAGGCAGTTATACGGGGTTCAAGGAGCTGGCCCGGCCGAAAAGCTACGCCTTCAATCCGTATCCTGATCCTGCCCCGACGGACGATCCCGATCGCATCGTCGTGGACCCCGATGGGGTCGGGCCCGCGGCGGGGGAGGAAATCGACGATCCTAACTTCTCCCTGGTGTCGCTTCGGGGCAACGCGGTGCTCCGCTGGGAGTACTCGTCGGGCTCAACGCTGTTTCTGGTCTGGACGCAGAACAGGTCGGATAGCGAAAGCATCGGGACGTTCCAGACCGGGCAGGCGCTGAACCGACTGTTCGCGGCACCGGGCGACAACATCTTCCTGGTGAAGCTGTCGTACTGGTGGAATCCGTAGTCCGTCAGCCACCGTCTTCGGCCGCCCCAGGCAGGGGCCCCGAAAAACCGAGCCGCCTGCAGAACCGCCAAGCCAGGGACGATCAGGGTCAGCTAGCGGAGGATTAGAGCGCTGATGTGATTGCGCTCACTTGCTGGCGGGCCCGAGGGGTGGGCGAGTAGGTTTGCTCCTCCCGGACGCTCGTACCTACCCTCACCCTTGCCGGCATATGGATTGGCTAACCAGCCCCGAAGCATGGATCGCTCTGCTCACTCTGACTGTCCTCGAGATCGTTCTCGGGATCGACAACGTGGTGTTCATCTCGATCCTTGCGGGGAAGCTGCCTCCGGATCAGCAGGCGAGAGCTCGGCGGCTCGGCCTTGCCCTGGCGATGCTGATGCGGATTGCCTTGCTGTTCTCCATCACGTTGATCATCAAGCTCACCGCGCCCCTGTTCACGGTTCTGGGAGAAGAGATCTCCGGCCGCGATCTGGTGCTCATAGTGGGCGGCTTGTTTTTGCTGACCAAGAGCACCCGTGAGATACACGAGCGGTTGGAGGGAGAAGAAGGCGAAACATCGGTCAAGGTGCGGCCGTCGCTGGGAAGCGTGTTGGTCCAGATCATGTTTCTGGACATCGTGTTCTCGCTCGACTCCGTGATCACTGCGGTGGGCATGGCTGAACACCTGGGCGTCATGATTACCGCCGTGGTCATCGCCGTCGGTTTCATGATGGTTTTCGCCACCCCAGTGAGCGACTTCGTCGACCGCCACCCGACGGTCAAGATGCTGGCCTTGAGCTTCCTGTTGCTCATTGGCGTGGCGCTGATAGCGGATGGCCTCAACCAGCACATACCGAAGGGCTACATCTACTTTGCCATGGCGTTCTCGGTGGGCGTGGAGATGCTGAATTTGCGCTTGCGGCGAGTCCAGACCAAGGCCGTCAAGCTACGGCACCCCCAGCCGTAGGACTGACGCTAGATCCGCAGGGGGGAGGGTGGGCCCGCACGGCGTGAGGCTGGTCCGACGGAGAGGGATATGTGTAGGCCCGCACGGCGTGCGGGCTAGCTCGAATGGGCAGAGTGGCTCCCAGTGCGGCTAGCTCCGCCCCTTGCGTGCTGCTTTGAGTGGGTTGTTCAGGATATACTCGCTAATCGCGGCTAGCTCCTTGTCGTTGCGGATCACATGCTCGTGATAGGTCCGCTGCCACACCGTTGCTCCAGGCGAGCTCCTAAGAAGATTGATTCGCTTGGTAGTCGAGGACTTGAAACCGGCAGAGTGACCATTTCTGCGCCCCCATTACCTTTCTCCGCGTGCCTGCTCCCCACAAATACCTCCTCGCCGCCTCCTCTGCCTGGTTCCTTCTAGCCTGCGGAGAACCCAGGCCGGCCGCCCCGGTGCTGGAGCTCCCCACCTCAGGCGACACGATCACGACCCGGGACTCGGACGTGACCGGAGCAGCGTGGCTCGATCGAGACCGCTGGGCGATCCTGGCCGCGCCCAACGAAACTGCTGCCATCGTTGACTTCTCAGACCGAACCATCAGGCCGCTCGGTGGTGGTCGGTCTAAGGACCTCCGCAACCCGACTACGCTCTTCGTCTCACAGGACACTTTGTACATTGGAGATTGGGGGCACCGCCGCACCACGGTCTGGACCCCGGGCGGGCAGCTGATTCGCTCCTTGCCGACCTCCAATGCCGTACGAGGCGCCCTACCGCAGACCAGGGACTCCAAGGGCAATTTCTATCTGGACCAGTACCCGCCTGCCGGTCCGGATGGAAGCGGAAACCGTGACTCGGCCGCGGTCCTGCTGGTTGATCCTGGGTTTGCTCGGCCAGATACCATTGCTAGGCTCGCCCCTCTGGAAATAGCCGAGGTGGTTGGTGATGCGGGGCGGCGCTTCGAACGCCGGGTGTTCGGCGGAGTGGATCGTTGGGGGGCCCTATCCGACGGCTCCGTCTGGGTCGCTCGGGTGTACGACAACCGGGTGGACTGGCGAGCGCCGGACGGCAGGTGGACTCGTGGCCAAGCCTTGCCGGACCGGGTGCTCGAAGTCACCCGCTACGACCGGGAGCTCTTTCTGCGGAAGTTTCCTCCAGAGCTGAGGAGTACGGCAGAGCAACTTCCGTTCGCAGCCATCAAACCGCCGTTCGAGGCGGCGTTCACCAGTGCCGACGGCCAGGTTTGGCTGGAGAAGAGCCGTGCTCCCGCCGACTCCACGCGAGTATATCACGTCGTCGATCGGCGCGGCCGGCTGGTCCAGGAGGTTCGAGTTATGGGGCAAGGGCGTGTTCTTGCCGTCGGGCCGCGGGCCGCCCTGGTTGCAGAATCCACACCCGATGGAACCCGGCTCAAGAGCGTCGACCTGACGCCCTCTGCGCGCAATCGGTAATCGCTCACTCCGACCTTACAGGTCGTCCGGAGGAATTGGTCGAATGCGGCTCGAGTACTTCATCTTCACCCTCGTGGTTGCCGTCACGCTGGCCTGCTCTGCAGCCGAGAGTCAGAGCGGGTTGGCGCTCGAGGCCAAGCTGCCCTCGTCCTATGGCATGCTGAGTAACGTCGTGGAGCTGCGCAATGGCCGCGTGGTGTTCACCGATACCAGGAACAAGCTCTTCCTCCGCGCCGATCTCAAAACCGGCAGAGTGGACACGCTGGGGAAGCGCGTCGACTCTCTGCCGCCGAGCGCGCCTGCGGGGCACTACAAATTCCCCGGCTGGGTAGCGCATCTGGCGGGCGACACCGTTGCACTGGTGGATTTCAGCGCCGTCCGGACTACCCGATGGAACGAGCAAGGGCAGGCCCTGGACGTGCTGCCTATCAGGATCGTTTCGGGAGAGACTCCGGTCCTCTTATACGACACCGTCGGCCATGGCTACAAAATCGACTACCAGGCCATACTCGGCGGCGGCGAGCCGGGCCGCTCGGTGAGGCCGGACAGCATCCCGGTCCTCCGGATTGCTCTGAAGACAGGCGCGGCAGACACCATCGCCAACCTCGCCACACCTGAATACGGCGACGCCACGTTCGGAGAGCAGATCCAGCAAGCCGCCAAGGTATTCGCTCCCAACGACCACTTCGGAGTGCTGCCAGACGGGACGGCGTGGGTGGCGCGGGGGCAGGAGAACCGAGTGGACTGGCGGAGCCCAGATGGCCGATGGAGCCGCGGGCAAGCGCGTGCCTATACCAAGATTCCGGTAACTCAGGCAGACAAGGACCGAGTGCTTGCCCAGGTACGGGAGCAGGGCAAGCAGTTCGGCATGCCCCAGGATCTTTCCATCACCTATCCCTTTGCCGAGACCAAGCCGCCGTTCGACTTCGCGTTGGGACGGCCGAACGGAGAGGTTTGGCTCCAGCGCCCCCGAGCGCAGGAGGACGCAGCCCTGGTGTACGATGTGGTCAATCGACAGGGGGTTTGGCAGCGGGAAGTTACCCTCCCGAAAGACGCGTCACTCGCCGGTTTCGGGACCAAGGGGGCAGTCTACGCGTCGATCAAGGAGGCGGAGGGGCGATCGGTAGGGCGGTTTCGGCTGCAAGGAAATGAGAGGTATGGCTGTGGGCTGTGGGCAAAACTCGGCCGGAATAGCGGGCAGCCCATACCCTCTCACCTCTCACTTCTTGCTTAATCGAGTATCGGCGGCTCATCCTCCGCCGGCGTGTTGGCAGTTCCGGTATCGGACCGGCGGCGATCACGACTCTGACCCTGCTCATACCACCGCCGGGTAATCTCCCCCGCCAACTCGCGATTCCCCAGTCCGAAGGCGAGCCCCACAGCCAATGCTCCCGCGCCGAGTATCAGAGTGAACGCGGCGGTAACGATCTCCTCAGCCACGCCCACCTGCTGTAACGCCATAAACAGCGAAATGAGGATCACGGCGCCCTTGGCCAGCTTGGCCAGCGTCGGCACCCCGGAGACCCCTCCGGCTGAGGCCACGATCAGGCCGCGAACAAACTCACCTACGATGATCCCCAGGATCACGATTACGATCCCCGCGATGAGCGTAGGGATGAACGCGAGCATGACCCCGAACATTTCATTGATGCTCTCGAGACCGAGCGCTGTACTGGCGAGCAGGATCACGATGAGCATCACCAGCCAGAAAAGCAGCTTGGTCAATGCCCGCACCGGATCGAGGCGGGATCCAGTGCGGACAACCGCCTGGTCCAGCCCGCCGGCACTGGCCATCCGGTTGAAGTCCAATCGCTTGAGTGTGTCATCGGCCCAGCGCTGAATCTGTCGGGCAAGGAAGTAGCCGGTGAGCAGGATAACGGCCGCACCGATCAGGGCGGGGAGCACATTGCCGATCTGTTCGGCACCAATGGAGATTCGTTCCCAGAGTTCGTTCACTGTGCCACCTCGATGACGAGTTTGCCCATCTGCTCACCGCGCTCCAATCGCTCGAAGGCGGCGAGCGCCTGCGCGAGCGGCACCACCCGGTCTACCACGGGCCACAGCCTGCCTTCTGCTGCATGGCGCACGATCTCGGCGTACTCCTGCCGGTTGCCGATCGTCGATCCCAGAAGGCTCCACTGATGCCAGAAGAGGCGGCGGAGATCGAGCGAGACCGTCGGGCCCGTCGTGGCGCCACAGACGACCAGCCGGCCGCCCCGTCGCAACGCTCGAAGAGAACGCGTCCAGGTCTGCTCGCCCGCGCTATCCGCCACGACGTCAGCCCCACGGCCGCCGGTATGCCGCCTGACCTCGGCGACGACGTCCGCGCTGCGGTGATTCAGCGCGACATCGGCCCCAAGGCCGCGCGCGACATCGAGCTTGGCCTCCGAACCGCTGGTGACGATCGTGCGAGCACCGATCAGCTTGGCGATCTGGAGCGCCGCAAGAGCTACGCCCCCTCCGATACCCCAGATCAAGAGAGTCTCCCCCGCCTCGAGTCGCGCGCGCGTGACAAGCATTCGCCATGCCGTGAGGGTGGCCAGTGAGAAAGCGGCAGCCTGGGGCCAGGGCATGGCCGTCGGAATCGGTGCGAGATTCTCCGCCGGCACCACTACGTACTCGGCCGCGGTGCCGGCACAATGCTCCCCCATCACTCGAAGCCTCGCGCAGAGCGAGTGCTCGCCCTGAGCACACGCTGGGCATTCCCCGCAAGACAGCGTTGGATTGATCATGACGCGGTCGCCGCGCCGGAACTGCCGAACCGCCTCTCCGGCCTGAACAACCAGACCCGCTCCATCCGAGCCAACCACATGAGGGAACTCGAGATTTGTTCCCGGCAGGCCGGCCGCGACGAACAGATCAAGCCGGTTGAGCGCCGCGGTCTGCACCCGCACGAGTACCTGGCTCGGTGACTTGATGGTGGGTTCAGGCAACTCTTGTACCTTGAGCTGCTCGAGTCCACCGTGGGCGACCAGGGTGAGGGCCCTCATCCGCCTCGGTGCGTCAGAACGATGGGTTCAGGATCTGCTCGCCAGGATTGAGCGGAACAGGAATGGGCGGACTTCCGGGGGCCGTAGATTGCAAGAAGAAGCTGAATTCGACACGACCCTTGGTGGCGTCGGTGATCCGGCCAACGACGTAGGCCAGGCGGTCGCCTTCACGGGACACGGCAATGGCCGGAATCGGGTCCTCGGTGTGGAGCAGCGGACTGGGACTGGTTCCTCCCCAGGCGAGACGCATGACCCGCGACCCTTTCGAGCGGCCGCCACGCTCGACCACGTAGGCAAGGTCCCCATTGCGGAAGAATCGTGGACTGGATTCCCGTTCCGGGGTCTTGGTCAGCCTGCGCTGGTTGCTCCCATCGAGGTTCATTGCATAGATCTCCTGATTCCCGTCCCTGGTAGAGATGAACGCAATGCTCCGCCCATCGGGTGAGACCGATGGCGAGTGATTCCCGCCGGAAGTAGTCGTAAGCGACCGGACCTCTGTGCCATCCACGGTCATGATGGCAATCTGGGTGGTGGTCCCCCGGGTGAAGGTATAGACAATCTGGGTGCCTTCCGGGGTCCAAGCCGGGTCGCCCTCGTTCCCCGCGTCGGTGGTCAGCCGGCGGAGGTTCCGTCCATCGGCGTCCATGAGGTAGAGGTCGAAGTTCCCGCTCCGGTTTGAGCTGAAGGCAATGTGAGTCCGGTCCGGGGCCGGCGCCGCCTGAATGTTGGTAGCGCTGTCCTGCAGCAGGGGGAGCAGATTCAACGAGCCCGCCGCTCGCAGCTGGTAGATAGCGAAGCTTCCACCGCGATTCGAGCTGAGTAGCAGGTCACCGACCACGAATACGTCGGCTTTTGCGCTCTTGCCCCAGGACGCCGTGGCGGTGACGATGGCTCGGCCTGGACTGAGGGCGTCGATCACGCCGCCTTCCCGTACCAGGGCAACATCGGGCTTGTCTGAGCTCCACCGCACGCCGGTCGCACGGCCGACCGCCGCGCCTTGCTCGTCCCTCAGGAATGCGTTCAGGGTCGTGCGCCGGCCGGGCGCCATCCCGAGTCGCGCCGGCTGGAGCTCGATGTCCCCGGGAATGATCTGCACCGTCCAGACCGCGGGTTGGATCCCAGCCAGCCGAGCCGTCAACGTCGCGGTACCCAGCGCCTTGGGCGTGAGAACGCCGGAAGGTCGGTCGAACGCCGCCACCGACGGTGTCGCTCAGCTCCCAGATGATGCGCGCCTCGGGAATGGGACTGGAGTCTGCTGCCTCGGCAGCTGCGGTGAACCGCCGAGTTGACCGAAGGGGGACCTGAACCGCGCCGGCGCTGTGCTGAGGGGACACCACCAGGGCCTCAGGCAGCCGGTGCACGACCACGGGAGCACGTCGCTCCTGGGAAAAGCCGGTGGCGATGATCTCCGCCTGGCCCGGGGCCCGGCCGCGGACGATCCCCAATGGGCCCACGGAAACGACACTGGAATCGGTCGAGCGCCAATGCACCAGTCCCTGGATCTCGCGATTTCCCTGTGTCGGCACCAGTGCCCGAACGGTATCTGACTCCCCGGGGCCCAGGACAAGCCGGGTTTGGGAGAGGACAAAGTCAGGCTGGGAGACCTCGACGGGTAGCGTAGCCATCAGCCGACTGCTGGTGGAAACCTGGACCACGGTGCGACCCGGCCCCAGGCCCGTCACGACCCCTGCTGTATCAACCGATGCGATTTCTGACTTGAGCGACTTCCAGGTCACCCGCCCTGCGGCGGTCGGGGTGCCGTCTTCTCGCACCGCTACCGGGGTGATTCGGACGTTCTCTCCAGGGAACAGCGTGACGGAGGCGGGGTCGAGGGTCAGGAGGGAGGCAGAGGCTGCACGCGCCCCCATCGAGTCCCCGGGGGCGCTCCCGGTAATAAGAACCGCCATCGAAGCCCGTTTGCCCTGGGCGCGCGCCTCGATCTTGGCAAGACCTGGAGTGATCCCCAGGACTGTCCCGTCCTTCCTGACCCGGGCGATCATCGTGTCCGAGCTCCAGAAGACGAACTTGGTGGAAGCAATGAGATTTCCGCGTCCGTCGAACGCGGCGGCGAAGAGGGCCTGCTTCTGACCGGCCCCCAGCGTCATCGTTTCGGGAGTCATCTGGATCTCCGACACCGTCTGGGACTGGGCCGAAACCGCCGTGGCGCGGGCCGCAAGCGGAAAGCCTCCCAGCAGAGAGAGCAACAGCCACATTGGGAGTCGGGCGCACACGCAGACCCTGTCGTTACGGGCGGATTTCACCGGACAGTTGATTCCAGGAAGAGGAAGATGGCGTAATTATAGTGCAGGACTGGGGCCGCCGCATCGTGCCGGGCCACTCCATCGGATGATGTGAGAAGTTGGAGCCTGTCGGCTAAGGGAGTGAGCCCGAAGGACTTCCCAGCCGATGGCCGATCTTCCTCGCTGCCGAGCGTGGGGTAATGGTACAGTTTCAGTTACCAGCACCGAGCGGGACGACGCCTTGCACAAGTGTTGACGAAGTGCATGTTATATGTCTGTTTCACGGGAGGCGCAGCCGCGCCTTCGAGACCGTCGGCGGGTGGCGCCGCACATGCGTTCGGAGGAAGCGAAGATGGCCGAGCTTCATTATATGGAGATGGGCTGGTCCGGCTCTGGATGGATGGATCCGCTGCCGATGGAGAACATCCCTTCTTCAGCGCCCTCTTCCTCACAATCGTCATTTAGCGACTATAGCGAGCCGGCGGCCCGTCCGCGAAGAAAGGCCGCCAAGAAGACGGCTAGCGGGAAGTCGGCCAAGAAGTCCGGCAGGAGAACGGCGAAGAAGGCCGCCAGGAAGGCGGGAAGATCGGCGAAGCGTTCGGCTCGCAAGAGCGCCCGAAAGGGTAGGAAGGCTGCTCGTAAGGCCGGTCGATCAGCCAAGCGTTCGGCTCGCAAGAGCGCCCGAAAGGGTAAGAAGGCTGCTCGTAAGGCCGGTCGGTCAGCCAAGCGTTCGGCTCGAAAGAGCGCCCGAAAGGGCCGCAAGTCGTCTTAGCCGCGACCCTCCAGTCGGGCGAAGGCCGCAGCGCAGTTGATCAACGCGATGTGGGTAAAGGCCTGCGGGAAGTTGCCCAGGAACTCCCCGCTGGCCGGATCGATCTCCTCGGAGTATAGGCCCGACGTGGTTGGCGTGCCGGAGCATTCGACGGAAGATTCGCTCGGCGCGCTCCCGGTCGCCGATCATCGCCAGGGCCTGCGCCAGCCAGAAGGTGCAGATCGAGAACGCGCCCTCCTCACCCTCCAGCCCATCCGGCTGCCGGTAGCGATACACCAGCTCCCCGTCCACTGTCGTAAGCTCCCGGGCAATTGCCCGCACCGTGCTGTGCACCCGAGGATGGTTCCAGGGCAGAAATCGGAACATCGGAATGGCCAGAGCGGCCGCGTCGAGCACAGTCGTCGTCGTACGATTGTACGAACGACTGCCGGGTTTCGCTCCAACCTCGCTCCATGATCTCCGCGTGCAGCCGCGTCACGCGCGGCCCGCCAGGCGGCGGTGTCGCCCTCCAGGCTCAGCTCTTCCGCCATGCGGATCCCGCGATCGAGCGCGACCCAGCTCATCACCTTGCTGAACACGTACTGACGCACCTCGCCCCGCACCTCCCAGATGCTCGAGTCGGGGAGCTGCCAGTTTTTGCTGACCCAATCGACCAGCCCCCGCAGCACCCGCCAGGTGCCCTTCGGTCATCTCGTGGTTGCGGCGCCAGATGTCGGCGGTCTCCATGACCTCGCCATAGACGTCGAGTTGGAGCTGGCCGACTGCCCCGTTGCCCACCCTGACGGGCCGTGACCCACGATATCCGCTCAGATGGTCGAGCTGACGCTCGATAAGATCTCGGCGTCCGTCGATGCCGTACATGATCTGCAGGTGCCCGCCGCCCTCGTGTCGGCAGACCTTCTTCAGAAAGCGCATGAACTGGTCGGCCTCACGATAGTGGCCGACGGCATCCAGGGCCGCGAGGGTGAACGCGGCGTCCCGCAGCCACACGAAGCGATAATCCCAGTTGCGCACACCGCCGATCGTCTCGGGCAGCGAGGTGGTGGGCGCGGCAATGAGTGCTCCGGTATCTGCGTGGGTGAGCAGCTTGAGCGCCAGGGCCGAGCGCTTCACCATGCCCCGGTACGGCCCCTTGTAGCGTACCTTCGACGACCACTTCTGCCAGAATTCGGCGGTGTTGTCGAGCTTGCGGGAGCTCTCGTAACGATCGACTGGATGGATATCATCGTCGTCGTAGCGAAGGACCAGCCAGCGCTCCTCTCCCTTTTCCAGCTGGAACCGGGCCGTGGCGGTCGACTGCCTCGATCATCCACTCGAACGGCTTCGCGCTGCACAGAGTGAGCACCTGGTCGGTGCGGTCGGTGGCGAAAAGACCGGCTCGCAGCAGACTCCAATCGGGTGGCCCGGGCACCGTACTCGAAGCGCGGCATGAAGATCATGCTCATGGTGACACGGCCGCGGCTGCAGCGCAGCCGCCGGTGAATCTCCGGATGCTCGCCCGAGGGCTGGCCGTCCTCGGCCACCGGCATGAAATCGGTCACACTGACGATTCCATCGTCGGGGGTGCGAAACGTGGTCTCGAGGATATTGGTACGCGGGAGATAGCGCTGGGTGGAGGTCCACTTCCCCTCCGGACGGACCGCCCAGGCAGCCTCCGCGCTCCGGGTCGAGCAGTGAGGCAAACACGCTGCTGCTGTCGAACCGGGGCAGGCAGCACCAGTCGATGGAGCCATCGAGGCCGACCAGCGCCGCAGTCCGCATGTCGCCAATGAGGCCGTAGTCGGAGATCGGCTGCTGGTGAACGGCGCCGGAGCGCCGACCAGAGCCCTCGGCCGACGATTGAGGCTGGACGTCAGTCATCGCCCGAATTATAAGCCGAGCGTGACGGATCTTGCATCGTTGGGTTCGACCATCCACCTTCCAGCACTATTTCCACCGATAGCTTCATGCGCGCCATGGTCCTCGTGGCCGTCGTCCTCGCGGCCTGCCGTGGGAGCGCCCGGCCGACGACAGCCCCATCGCCGGGTTCCGATTCCGCGGCCCTGACTCGCCTCATCACGGCGCAGTTGCAGCGCTCGGCTTTGGACTGGAACCGCGGAGATCTGGACGGCTTTCTGTCGGATTACGCTCCGGAAAGCACAACTACGTTCATCGATGGGCGGCGGGCCCGCCAAGGAATCGACTTCATCCGGGGCAACTATGCTCCCCGGTTCTGCGCCCGGCGCCAGACGAGACAGCCTTCACTTCGAGGAGCTGAAGGTTCGCGGGTTGAGCCCAACGCTCGCCCTGGTGACGGCGCGGTTCATCCTCCAGCGGGGATCCGAGATCACCGCCAGCGGGCCCTTCACCCTCGTCATGGAGCGTCGGCCGGAAGGATGGAAGATTCTTCACGACCACTCGTCCAGTGATCCACGCTAGCTGCCGGGTTGGGCGCCTCGCCCTGACCGGCACGCTCCTGCTCGGGTGCCAGCAGGCGCGCCAGGACGGCGTCGCACTCGTCGGGCGCTACGCTCATCGATGGCAGTGGCGGGCCCTCGTTGCCCGACGCCGTGGTCGTAGTGCGCGGGGGCAGGATCGAGTCAATCGGGTTACGAGCCGACTTTCAACTTCCCAAGAGAACTCGCGAAGTCGACGTTTCCGGGCAGTGGATCATCCCGGGACTCATCGATTCCCACGTCCACCTCGCCCCAGGCTGTCTCCTGGGCCCCGCCGCGTTTTCTGGCGTGGGGTGTGACCACCGTTCGAGACGCGCACGGTGGCATCGGCTCGTTGTCCACCCTGAAGAAACGCTCGAGCAAGGGCCCGCCCGAGGGTCCGCGAGTGTACATGGCCGGCACCATGATCGATGGACGTCCGGCTACCTATCCGGACGCCATCGCCGCCAACAGCGAGAGCGAGGCCCGGAAGGGCGTGGACCGGTTGGTCAGCGCCGGGGCTGACTTCATAAAAGTGTACACCCGCATCGACCCGCCGCTCCTTCGCGCCATTGTCGACGAGTCACGTGCTTTCAATCTTGGAGTGACCGGCCACCTCGGCATGACCGACGCCCTCACCGCGGCCAAGGCCGGGATCGCATCGATCGAGCACCTGACTGGTGTGCCGGAGGCTGCCTCACCCCGCCCGTCGTCGTTGTTCACCGCTCATTACCGTGGCTTCTTCGCCGGGTGGACGACATTCGAGCGCAGCTGGGCCGGCCTGGATTCGGCGGCGCTGACCCGGGTGGCGAACCGGCTCGCTGAGTCGAAGATCACCCTCATTCCCACCCTGGTGTTGCATGAAACACTGAGCCGTTTGGACGAGCCAGGGATGTTGCGGGATCCGGCGCTCCAGGACGTGCCCGCGGCTCAGCAAAGGGACTGGGACGTGCGCGGGCTTATTGCACGCGCCGGTTGGACTGAGGCCGATTTCGAGGCATTCCGAAGGTCTCGTGCCAACCAGGACCTTTTCATTCGACTGTTTGCGGCCGCTGGGGGGCGGCTTGCCGCCGGGACCGATGCCGCCACCCAGATGCTGGTACCGGGCTACAGCGAGCATCGCGAGATGGAGCTCCTGGTCCGAGCCGGTCTTACGCCCAGGGAGGCGTTGCGAGCCGCTACCCGCAACGCGGCCGTGTTGATCGGCGTCGACTCGCTCGGCCTTCTCGCGCCGGGCAAGGTCGCCGACCTGGTGGTACTCTCCAAGGATCCGCTCGTGGATATCCGTAACACCCGCGCGATCGCCGCGGTCATGGCCCGCGGTTATCTGCTCGACGCGGACTCGATTCGCGCCACCTGGTAACCGTGCGATCGAGAGCCTTCCCTTCGCCTTCCGGCGGAACACCCGCGTGACCAACCCGGCCAGCGCGCAGGAGGGGATCGAACGGCTGCGGCTGTACTTTGCCGAGGTGTCTACCCGGCAGGGCATATTGGCTCGCCAGGCATTGGAGCAAGCAGCCCCGGGAGACGAGGTGCTGGCACAGCGCCTGGTGGACGACATGCGAGCGGAAACCCGAATGGATGGCAGCATCTCGGGCTCAGTGGTTGCCACGATCTGGCGCGCTCACGAGCTCCTGGACCTGGGCTGCGATAGTGATCAGGCCGGGACGGCGCGGGTCATGGGTTGGGTGCTCGCTCTCCAGAGCAAACCGGGAGCATTCAGCGAGGGCTGTAGCGCGCCCCGCCACGCGCATCGCGCCTGCGAGCACTTCATCTCAGGCTTCTTCTCCCCGGCCCCGCCCGTGCAACGCTTCGCGCCGGTCATGTTTCCGAATGGAAAGGTGTTCCGGGCCGAGCCCGCGGCCCGTTTTGCGGTCAGCTGCCTAGCGCTGCGGGCGGCTCTGCGGGCTCGGCTGGAGCAACGGCCGGGGGTCGAGCAACACCTGATGAGCCTGCTCCAGCTGCAGGAGCAATGGGATGACTGGAACGGGTACTTCGCTCCGGACGCGATCGTGGCAGGGATCCACGCCCTCGCATTCGCCGCCGGCCCCCACCGTGGCGTGCTGCCGGGGCTTGCCGCCACGGTGGCGGCAAATCAGGCGGAGGACGGCACCTGGAGAAACGCTGATCTATTTCACACCCTCGAGGCCTTGCTGGCGCTTGGCACGACAGAGGCCCATGCAGCGGTTCGTCGGGCGGTTCCCCCCCTGCTGTCCCGTCAGCGAATCGATGGCAGCTTTGGCGCCACCGCTCAGCAGGAACGGGCCCTCATCGCGTTGCGCTCATTGATCTGGGCCGAGAAGGAGACGTAGGATGCCTGACGGCCCCATCGACCAAAAGCCCCGCATTCGTCTCACCGCGCTCTCGCACGGCGCCGGCTGAGCCTGCAAACTCGGCCCAGCCGACCTGGCGCAGGTCCTGCGCCATCTGCCCAGTATCGTCGACCCCCGGGTCCTCATCGACGCTTCTACCAAGGACGACGCTGCAGTTTTCCTGTTGTCTCCGGATCGGGCCCTGGTCACGACAGTGGACTTCTTTACTCCCATCGTCGACGACCCCGCCGCGTGGGGGGCCATCGCGGCGGCGAACGCATTGAGCGACATCTACGCCATGGGAGCCACTCCCTTGTTCGGCCTCAATCTGCTCGGCTGGCCGAGGGACCGGGTTCCTTTCGAGATGATGGGCGAGGTCCTGCGAGGAGCCGCGGAGGTGGCCCAACGGGCGCGATGTCTTATTCTAGGCGGCCATTCGATCGACGCCGCTGAGCCTATCTTCGGAATGGCCGTGATCGGCGAGGTGCACCCAGACCGGATGCTCACCAACGCCGGGGCGTGTGCCGGCGATCTTCTGGTGTTGACCAAGCCCCTGGGCACCGGGATCCTGGCCACCGCATTGAAGCGTGACGCACTCCTCGAAACCGGAATGGCGGATGCGGTGCGATCCATGACCACGCTGAACGATGGCGCCGCCCGCGCCGCGCTGAAGGTAGGAGTGAGTGCCGCCACGGACGTGACCGGATTTGGACTGATCGGTCACCTCACCGGCATGCTGGAAGCGAGCAAGGTAGCGGCCGAGATCGCGTTCGATGCGCTTCCTATCCTGCCGCACGCCCGAAATCTCGCTTCACGCGGCGTGGTGCCCGGAGGCACCGAGAGAAATTCGAGGCCGCCGACCGGGTGGAATGGGCTGCCGACCTGAGCCAGGCGGATCGATACCTCTGCGTGGATGCCCAGACATCGGGTGGACTGCTGCTCGCGGTTCCGCCGGAGAACGAAGCCGCTCTGCTGGCCGCCCTGCGGGAGGAGCACACTCCAGCGACTGCGGTCATTGGCCGGCTGACCGCCGGCCCCCCCGGACACGTTCGCGTCGTGCGACAGCTCGGCGGAGCAGCCCCCAAGCCATAGTCGAGCTCAGCAATCCGATGTCACCACTTCGGTGGACCGCCGAGCGGATGGACCAGTTGGAGCACGCCGCCCGTAAAGGGCTCAGGGTGGCGCTCTCGCGCCGGGGCACCGAGTACATCGTGGTGGCGCTGCGGGTCACATCCGTCGGCCGGCACGAAGTCTTCGTGGGCCGTCTCCCCATGACCGGCGAGGAGCTGACGTTTCAGCTGGGCGACATCGACAGCTTTCAGGTCATCGAGTGAGCCGCATCGCCATCGTACATCTGGATGAGAGCTGCCTGGGGAACGGTCGGGAAGGAGAGAATCCGGGCGGGTATGGCGGGCTCATAGAAGCGCGCACCCGGTCCGGGATCCAACGTCGGGACTTCTACGGCCACTCCAGCGGAACCACGAACAACCGCATGGCCCTGATCGGGGCCACTGCCGCTCTCCAGCTTCTGGGTGCCAAGGGTGCCCGGCTGCGGGTCCTCATGGTCTCGGATTCCGAGTACCTGGTGAAGGGGATGCGGCTGTGGGTTCCGAAGTGGGAGGCGCGCGGATGGAAACGCGCCGGCGGCCCGATCGAGAATTTGCAGCTCTGGCAGGACCTGGTCGACGCCGCTCGGCGCCACGAGGTCCAGTGGACTTGGGTGCGCGGCCACGCCGGCCACCCGAAGAACGAGTATGTAAACGATCTCGCGGTAGACGCCGCTCGGGAGCAGAAGGCGACCGCCGGAGCAGTCGAGTCGAGGTTTCTCGAGTGGCTCTCGACAAAGCAGGCCAAGAAGAAGTTTCTGGGCTACAACCCGGACGCCGAGTACGAGTCGCGGGAGCGGCGGCTCGTGGCTGGAGGGGAGTTTCCGCTGGCGGAGTGAAGTAATGCGGAGATCGTACCGCTGAGCCTGCGTCGCCGAATCGTCGATTTGGAGGCCATCTACGTGGACGACCTGGAGCGATTCTTCCGGCAGATCGTTCGAAACCTTGCGGCGACGGATCCCGCCCGGCTTCGTCGGCCGCTGCCGCTGATCGAAATTCGTGAGTCCATCGTTCCCTACCGGGCCAACCGGCGGGCGCTCCAGCTCGAGAGCAGTGAGGACTACGAGCTGGTGCTGATGCGGCTCTGCGCCGGAGAGGGCGGCTTCGCCCGGACCGAGCCGGCCGAGGTGCGGGCCGAGTTCGACGATCGAAGTGGGGAGCTCCAACCCGGATCTGGAGCATCGTCCACCGGTACCAGAACGCAGTAGTGAACCTCGAACCCAAGCCGCTCGCGCTGGCGCTTAACCCCGAGCCGGGGATCGCATTCGCTCCGCCGGGCCATTCGGGTCGGCTATCGGCGGGAAAAGCCGCCGTCAGACTGCCGGAGCCGTCTGCCGAGCCGCTCGGGGCCGCTGCGGAGTCTGCTGGAGCCGGGGGCGATGGCATTCCCCAATGCGGCTTATGCGGGTGGGAACTCCCGAGCGGTCGGGTCGTCAATTTCTGTCCCCATTGTGGCGGAAGTCAGGTGCTCGCTCGCTGCCCTGCCTGCCAGAGCGAGATCGAAGCCGGCTGGCGGCACTGTGTCAGCTGCGGCTTCCCGATTGGCGGCGGGTAGCCGATTTGGGAGCTCGGCGCGCTGCTTCGGTTCGGGGTCGGTATCATTGCGACATCCAACGACACGCCAACGACCCTGGGACCGGGTGCATACGTGGCCCGGCACATCCGGAGCAACTCACGCGGTGGAGGATGGAGCCTCCAATGGTATCAGTAGAACACTCGCGGTTTGCTTGAAGTGGCCTGGGCCTGAGGCCATATTTCGATCCTCCAATGTCCGCCCTGTCAGTCCTCCGCCTGCCGGCACCCGCTGTATGAGCCCCACCGCCCAAACCGGCATCGTCTTCCTTTCCGGCGCCCGCACCGGGTTCGGCACCTTCGGCGGGACCCTCAAGGATCTCTCCGCCACGGACTTGGGCGCGATTGCGCCGCGAAGGCGCGCTGGAGCGTGGCGGCGTGGAGGCCGCGCTGATCGATCACGTCGTCTTCGGCAACGTCCTCCAGACCTCGGCCGACGCCATCTACCTCGCCCGCCACGTCGGCCTTCGCGCCGGCCTGCCGATCGAGACTCCGGCCGTAACGGTGAACCGGCTCTGCGGGTCCGGCTTCGAAGCTGTAGCCCAGGCAGCGCAGCAGATCCTGCTCGGCGAATCGCGACGTGGTCCTGGCCGGCGGCACCGAGTCGATGAGCCAGGCGCCCCACGTGGTGCGCGGCGCCCGCTGGGGCCTGCGGCTGGGCCCCGCGGCTCCGCTCGAGGATAGCCTCTGGGAGGCGCTGAGGGACCCCAGCTGCGGGCTCTCCATGGCGGAGACGGCCGAGAACCTGGCCGACGAAATATCAGATCAGCCGGCAGGCGGTGGACTGCTACGCCGCCCGGAGCCAGGCGGCGGCCGCAGCGGGCTGGGAGGACGGCGCGTTCGCTGACGAGGTCATGCCGGTGCCGATTCCGCAACCGGAAGACCGAGACAGACGGAAGACTGGGCCGCCGACGAGCACATGCGGCCCGGCACCACGCTCGAGGCGCTGGCCAAGCTGCCGCCCTACTTCAAGAAGGATGGTGTGGTGACCGCCGGCAACGCCTCCGGGATCTGCGACGGTGCCGCGGCGCTGGTCATGGCGAGCGAGCAGCTTTGCCGCCGAGCGGGGGCTCCGGCCGCTTGGACGGCTGGTGGCCTGGGCGAGCGCTGGGGTGGAACCCGGCATACATGGGCATCGGCCCGGCGCCGGCCTCGCGCAAGGCGCTCGACCGCGCGGGGCTGAAGCTGGAGGAGATGGATCTCGTCGAAGTGAACGAGGCTTTTGCCGCCCAGTACCTCGCGGTGGAGCAGGAGCTGGGGCTCGACCGGGAGCGAACCAACGTGGATGGCGGCGCGATTGCCCTCGGCCATCCGCTCGGCGCCAGCGGCGCCCGCATTACGCTCCACCTGCTGCACGCGCTCCGCCGCCGCGGGGCCGGTACGGCCTGGGCAGCGCCTGCATCGGCGGCGGGCAGGGAGCGGCAGTGATCGTCGAAGCTCTTACAGCCTGAGAGTGAAGCCATGGACATCCTGATTCCGGCGCTCGCGGTCGCAGTGGTCTATTCCTTCCTCAGCCTGCGGGTGCTGCGGCAGTACGAGCGGGGGGTCACCTTCTTCCTGGGAAGGTTCTGGGGCACCAAGGGCCCGGGACTGATCTTTCTGCCGGCCGGCTTCGCCAACCAGAAGCGGGTCTCGCTCCGGATCGTGGCGCTGGACATTCCACCCCAGGACGTGATCACCCGGGACAACGTCTCGGTAAAGGTGAACGCGGTGCTGTACATGCGGGTGACCGATCCGGCCAAGGCGGTCATCGAGATCGAGGACTATCTCTACGCCACCAGCCAGCTGGCGCAGACCACGCTTGCGCTCGGTGCTGGGCGAGGTGGAGCTGGACGAGCTGCTGTCCGACCGGGAAAAGATCAATGCGGTGCTCAAGAAGATCATCGACGAGCGCACCGATGCCTGGGGCATCGAGGTTTCTGCGGTCGAGGTGAAGGACGTGGACCTTCCCGACCAGATGAAGCGGGCCATGGCGCGGCAGGCCGAGGCCGAGCGGGAGCGCCGGGCCAAGGTGATCGCCGCCCAGGGCGAGCTCCAGGCCTCCGAGACGCTGGCGCAGGCGGCCCGGAACCTCGCGGCGGAGCCGACGGCGATCCAGCTGCGCTACCTCCAGACCGTCACCGAGATCGCCGCCGAGAACAACTCGACCACGATTTTCCCCATTCCCATCGAGCTGTTCCGGCCCTTCCTGACCTCGGGCGCCGCGGCGGCACCCGCGGCCGGAGGGCTCCGCCGAGGCGCCCGGCACCGCGCTCTGCCAGCGTCGGACATCTCCTCCCTGATGTCCCAGCTCCGCCTGCAGGCCGCGCGGACCCCCAAGCAGGAGTAGCATGAGCGAGGCTTCACCCGCTCGGATCGATCGGGCTGCGCTCGAGCGGATCATCCAGCGCGCGGCCGAGCTGCAGACCGCCGAGCGCGAGATGGGCGACACGCTGACGTCCGACGAGCTGATCGCGCTGGGCCGCGAGGTCGGCATCCCGGGCCGGTATCTCCAGCAGGCCTTGCTGGAGGAGCGTACCCGCCTGGGCAACGTCGGAGCGCGCCGGCCTGTTCGAGCGGGTCACCGGCCCCGGTCAGATCAGCCGCTCAGCGGGTGGTGCGAGGCGACCCGGACAGCGGTGGAGCAGGCCCTGCTCCTGCTGGATGGAGCAGAACGAGCTGCTCTGCGTCCAGCGGCAGCAGGCCGGGCGGATCACCTGGGAGCCGCTCGGCGGAATTCAGGCGGCCTTCCGGCGGTCGACCGCGGCGCTTGGGAGCGGGCAAGCGTCCGTTCATGCTTTCGCGCGCGGCCACCGTTTCGGCCACGGTCCTCCCGCTCGAGCCGGGCTACACTCACGTCTCCCTGATCGGCGGACACCCGGAAGGTGCGCGGCGAGTACGTTGGAGCCGGAGCCGCGCTCGCCGGGCTGGGAGTGGCCGGCACCGCTGCCATGGTCGCACTGGGTGCCCTTCTCCCGGTCGCCCTGCTGCCGCTTCCCGTGGCCTTCGGCGTCGGCTACGGCGTGCTGCGGCGCTATGGCCCGGCGCTCGCCCGGATCCAGCTCGGCCTGGAGCGCGCGCTCGACTTTCTGGAGCAGGGCGGTGCCACGCCGCAGCATCAGCTTCCCGACCGGAATGCCGGGCATCCTGGGTCTGCTGGCCGATGAGCTGAGGCCCTAAAGTGCGCTGCAAGGATGACTGAAAGTCACGAGGGTCGGCGTGCTCGGCTGCGGGCTCATGGGCAGCGGCATCGCCCAGGCCGCGGCGACCGCCGGCTTCGACACGGTCGTCCGCGATGTCGCCGAGCCGCTGCTCGAGAAGGGCCGCGCCGGGATCCTCAAATCGCTCGGGCCGCTGGTGGAGCGGGGCAAGTTGACGCGGCGAGACCGGGAGCCGCCTCTGGCCAGGCTTCGCTTTGTCACCGAGCTCCAGCGACCTGCGGCGATTGCGACATCATCATCGAGGCGGTCACCGAAGACCTGGAGCTGAAGAACAGCCTCTGGCGCGAGCTGGACGCGACTCTGTCCGCCCGCGACGATCTTCGCGTCCAACACCTCCAGCCTGACCATCGCGTCGATGGCGGACGCCACCACCCGGCCGGACCGGTTCGTCGGCCTCCACTTCTTCAACCCAGTTCCCGTGATGCCGCTGGTCGAGGTGGTCCGGACGGGCACGACCAGCCAGGAGACGTTCGACCGGGCGCTATGCCTTCGCCCGCGCGCTGGGCAAGGAGCCGGTTGCGGCGACTGACAGCCGGGGTTCATCGTGAACCTGCTGCTGGTGCCCTATCTCCTGGACGCGGTGCGGGCGCTGGAGCGCGGGTGCAGCCTCCACAGCGGACATCGACCGCGCCATGCAGCTGGGCTGCGGCCATCCCATGGGCCCGCTCTCGCTGCTGGACTTCATCGGGCTCGATACTGTGGTCCGGATCGCCGACATCATGTTGGAGGCCTACCGTGAGCATCGCTATCGGCGCTCCGCCCCTGCTCCGGCGGATGGTCGCTGCGGGGCACCATGGCAGGAAAAGCGGCCGGGGGTTTTATGATTACTGCGTCGAACCGCCCAAGCCGGTTGATCTGGGATTGTAGGGGCGAGGACACCTCATCCTGAGCGAAGCGAAGAGCCTGCCCTGAGTCCTGCGAAGGGACCTAGCCAGCGTGGTTCGGGAGCCTGCTGAGTAGGTCCCTCACTACGCTCGGGATGAGGAAGGAAACGCAGACCCAATCAGCGTGACGCGACGCGCGCGTCGCCCCTACCGGAGACCACATGTTCGGCTACGACTGGCCCCGCCTCCACGCCGCCCTGAACGACCTGCCCGTCGCCCTGCTGCTCGCGGCTGTTCTGCTCGACCTGCTGGCGGTCGTCACCAAACGGCAGTCCTTCCGGGTGGTGGGCGCTGGGCCATGCTGGTTGGGCGCCGTCGGCGGCGCGGCGGCGGTGCTTTCCGGACTGCAGGCCGAGGAGCACATCTCGCACGGGGAGGCGGTTCATCGGGTAATGGAGACCCACGAGAAGCTTGGGCTGATCACGCTGGGGGTGTTCGGGGTGCTGGCGCTGTGGCGAATCGTGCGGGAGCGCCGCATGGGGGCCGGGGAGCGGGCGCTGAGCCTGGCCCTCTCGATCGGAGGGGTAGGACTCCTGTTCGCCACCGGACTCTACGGAGGCAAGCTGGTATTCGAGCACGCCGCAGGAATTCCCACCGAGGTGCTGCAGGAGGAGCTGCAGGAGCGAGCCAAGGATCACCATCATCGCGCTGGCGATGAGCACCCAGCCGTTGCGCCGGATTCATCCGCTTGCCGCCCCGCAGGCGCCAGGATCACGTCGATCAGCCCGGAACTCCGCCGCACTCGCACTCCCCCGGCACCCCGCCGCACGAGGACTGACCGTGCGTCTTCGCTTCGCCTGGTCTGGTTCACGGTCGTGGCGTTGCAGCGTGCCAGCCGAACACCACCCGTCCGCCTTTTCCTCCGCTGCCGGAGGCGCAGGGCAGCGAGATCCGCTTGTCCGGTTCCGAAGCCACACGGCGACTGGCGGAAGCCCTGAAGGCGGACTCGATTCCCGCCCGGAAGGTCAGGCTGCGGGACGGTTATATCGAGACCCCCTGGTTCGAGGCCCAGACGGGGCGGCCCAGCGGGCCAGCGCAGGTCGATCGGACCAGGAGTGGTGCGGGTGCGAGCCTGGGCCGATCCGGCGCGGCCGGGAAGCTCTCAGCTCACAGTGGAGACCTCGTACCGTCCCCGTGGCCGATCCTTCTCTACCTGCCGCGCGAGCTGGAGCGTCAGGTCTCGCCGAGACCACCCAGTGGCTAAGAAAGTCGAAGCCGCATTGCAGCAGCTGGTGAAGCGATACGGCGCCCCGCCGCCGCCTCAGGTGCAGGCGCCCGCGGCTACCACCGACAAGCGAGGGAGTCAGGCAGCCGCTCCACTGCTGACTGTCTCATTTGTAGCTGCCTTTACACCACGTAGGCCCGCACCCACTCCTCCAGCTGGCCGAGATTGAGCGCCGCGTCCTTGCAAGGACCGGAGGGCAGCGTCATGGTGAGGCCCAGCACCGGGATCTTCCCCGCCACGTCGTGCAAGCCGCTGACCATGTCGCGCTCGCAGGCCACCGCCACGACCGCCCGCGGCCGGCGCTCCCGAATCACCCGGCGGGCCAGCTGACCCCTCGTGGCGACGAAAACCGGCACCCCGTACTGCCCGGCGATCCCAGCACGCCGTCCGAGTGTCGCCTTGGAGAGGCAGCGAGGGATGAGTACGCAGCAGCTCGCCCTGCCCAACCTTTCGCCCCCGCATCAGCGCCAGCCCGTTGTAGACCTTCACCGCCGCATTCTCCACCCAGTCGCGCCGGCCGAACCGGTCCGCCACCCGGGAGGTGAGCCGCATCAGCCTGAGGAAACGGTCCCCGCTCGGCCAGGCGCTCCGGCAGCAGCGGCCGGCCGAGCTCATAGGAGAGAAAGAGCACGCCCCACCAGGCCCAGAGCACCGAGCCAGTCACCAGCAGCGCGCCCCAGAGCATGGCGGGAATGGCGGGGTGGACGTCGCGCCAGCCGGGGCGCCAGCAGGAAGAGCCCGAGCGCCGACCACTCCGAGCGCCAACGGCGAGCGTGAGGCCGACCAGGCGAAGAAGAGCGCTGGGAGGAGTCGTAGTTGCCCTGATTGGGCAGCGGGCTGGCCGTCCCACTCGTCCCACTCGTGACCCAGACGGCGATCCACATCGATATGGATGAGTTGAGCGCGGGGACGCTCGGCCATAGGGGGAGAAGATAGTTAGCTTTGGCCGATGCTGCCTCCTCCGGCCGTCCGGGGCGTCTACCGCACCGACGCCAGGGCCCGAGCCGCCTATGCCGAGGGGGCCGGGCATCTACCGCATCCTGCCGCGAGCGGTCTGCCGGCCCGCCGATATCGAGGACCTCGAAGAGCTGGTCTCGCTGGGCGGCCGAGCAGCGCATCGCGCTGGTTCCCCGCGGGGCGGGCAGCGCCATGGGCGGCGGGAACGTCGGTGAGGGCGTCGTGGTGGACCTCACCGGCATCAGCGACAGCGCGCTCCAAGTCGAGCCGCCGCGCCGCCGGGCCGTCACCAGCGCCGCGGTGACCCTGGCCGAACTCAACACGGCGGCCGCTCCATACGGTCTGCGGCTGCCGCCCGACCCGTCCAGCGGCAGGTGGGCCACGCTCGGCGGGATGGTCTCCACCAACGCCGCCGGGGCCCGGTCGGTCCGCTACGGCAGCGTGCGCCAGGTGGGTCGAGGCGCTGACGCTGGTGACGGCGGAGGCGAGAATCGTGACGCTCCGGCGAGGAGAGCGCTCGCGGTCACTCGGCGGCCGCCGCGCCTCGCTCGCTTCAACCACGACGTCGCTCCTCGGCTCCAGGCTGCCGCGACCCGATCATCAGCCAGCCGCTTTCCCCAGACCCGCAAGAATTCCTCGGGCTACGCCCTCGACGCCTACCTCGCTTCGGGCGACGTCCTGGATCTGGTCATCGGGGCGGAAGGCACTCTCGGCATCGTGACCGAGATCGAATGGCGGCTGGACCGGTGCCGCCATTCCGGGCCGGGCTCCGAGTGCACCTGTGCCTCGCTCGATCATCTCGCGAGGACGTGTCGACGCCCTGAACCCATGCGAGCCCTCCGCCCTGGAACTGCTGGACCGCACCTTCCTCGACCTGCTCGGACCGGAGACGCCGGGAGGCGCGGCGCTGGGCTTAGCGATACCCGAGGCCATCCTGCTGGTCGAGCTGGAGCGGAGCGACCCTGAAACGCTGCGGTCAGGCTCTTCGGCCGCGCGAGCGACGGCGGTTGCCGCGCTGGGCCGTCATCGATCGACACCGCGTATTCGCCGCCCGAGGCGGAGCGGCTCTGGGCAATCCGACACGCCGCGAGCCCCATACTGGCCGGGCTCCCGGAGAACCGCCGCTCGCTTCAGGTGATCGAGGACGGCTGCGTGCCCGTGGAGCAGATGGGCGAGTACATCGCAGCGGTGTCGGCGGCTCCGCCGCCGAGCACGACCTCCCCGTAGTGATGTTCGGCCACGCGGGCGACGGCCACGTCCACGTGAACCTCCTGCCTGAGCTCGCGCGCAAGCCGGATGGGAGCGGAGCCGTGGCCGAGCCTGCTCGGGGAGGTGACGGCCGCCGTCATCGAGCTCGGCGGCACGCCATCGGGTGAGCACGGCGACGGCCGGCTGCGGGCCGGAACTCTCCTGGATGTCTATGGCCCTGAGATCCTGGAGCTCTTCCGCCGGGTCAAAGAGGCCTTCGATCCCCTCGGAATATTCAATCCAGGGATTATCCTTCCGTCCGGCGAGCCGCCCATCAGCCGGCTGAAGGTTGGATCCAGCGCCGTGCCCATACCCGCCGATCTCCAGCGCGCGCTTCGGGAGATCGAGCTGACGGGTGGGTATGCGCGAAGCAGGTTGGAGTTGGCTGTGAGGGGAGTCGGGAGTCGGGAGGCTGAGATCCATGATACTCCGTTGGCTCGCATCCTGAGTGCAGCGACAGGATCTCTATCTGGATCCATAGCCTTGACTCTTCGATTCCCTAGCTCCTGAGCTCCTGACTCCCGACTCCCATGGAAATCCTCCGCGAGCCCCGCGTCACCCTGATCGCCCGGCCCCAGTTCCTCGAGCCGGCCCATCTTCCGGTGCAGTGGAAGGGCGAATCCAGCGACGGAGAGCGGATCGCCGAGTTCGCCGGGACGGCTCTGCTATATGAGCCAGCATAATCCCGGCCGGACGAACCACGGCCGAGTACCTCCGGAACATCCTGCAAGCAGGGCCACGGCTCGGTCTTCGAGCATTCCACCTACGTCATGCTCATCGAGGGCATCTCCCGCTCCTGCAGCCACGAGCTGGTCCGCCACCGGGCCGGCTGGGGCTACTCCCAGCTCTCGCAGCGCTACGTGGACGAGTCCCACGCCGCCTTCGTCATGCCGCCCGCCATCATGGGCGATCCGCGAGCTGGAGGCGGAGTGGACCGATCAGGTGCGGGCGGCGCAGGCCGCCTACGTGGCGTCGGTCGAGCGGCTGATGACCCGCTACGAGTGGGTCGAGGACAAGGTCCACCGCCGGAAGATGGCCCGCGAGGCGGCTCGCAGCGTCCTCCCCAACGCCACCGAGGTGAAGATCGTGGTCAGCGCCAACGTTCGGGCCTGGCGCACCATGCTGGAGCTGCGCCTGGGCGAGGGGGCCGAGCTGGAGATTCGCCGGATGGCGGTCGCCTGTCTCCGGGTGCTGCAGCAGGAGGCGCCGGCGCTCTTCGCCGACTTCGAGATCTATCCGACTAGCGAGGGGAGCGAGGCGGGGCGGGTGGGGTTTCATAAGGTCTAGTCGCCAGTCACCAGTCGTCAGTCACCAGTTGTGAGTCGTGAGTCGCAGAGCAATCCGTCATTTCGGAATCACGGGAGCCTCGACTGGCGACCGGCGACTGGCGACTCGCCAAAAACTCGCCGCCACTTCTTCCCCAAAAACTATTGTGTGACCAAAAGCTTTTTCTTACCTTAGTTGCGTCAATCGTCGGTACTCGTCTCGGCTCGTCTCTCGCGGACGGCCTTTTTTGTAGAGGAAGCCTTTGGCAGTTCGGATCGGACTCGCCTTCAATCTCAAACCCGCGGCGCCGGCTAGTCCAGCCGGGGCGAACTCCGAATCCCCTTCTTCCGACGAGCCTCCCAGTCGGGCCCTCCGCCCCGACCTCCATCAACCAGATCTCTACGCCGAGTGGGACGAGCCCGCCACCATCGATGCGGTGGAGCGGGCGCTCAGCACGGTCGGCCAGGTCTACCGCCTCGAGGCCAACGCCAGCTTCCCCGCGCGGCTCGCGCTGCTCCGGCCCGACTTCGTCTTCAACATCGCCGAAGGACTCTACGGCCCCAACCGCGAGTCGCACGTCCCGGCCATCTGCGAGTTCCTCGGCGTGCCCTGCCACGCCTCGGACCCGCTGACGCTGCAGCCTCGCCCTCCACAAGGGCCGGGCCAAGGAGATTCTCTCGCATCGTGGCGTGCCCACCGCGCCCTTCGTGCTGGCCAGATCGCCCGACGATGCCCGGCATGTGGCGCTGCCCTTCCCGCTCTTCGTGAAGCCGGCCTTCGAAGGGTCGGGCAAGGGCGTCACGGTGAAGAGCCTCTGCCGGAACCGCTCGCAGCTGGTGCGTCAGGTCTCTCATCTGCTCGCCACCTACGCCGAGCCGGTGCTGATCGAGACCTATCTCCCGGGCCAGGAGTTCACCGTCGCCATCCTCGGCAACGGCGACGAAGCGCGCTGCCTGCCGATTATCGGCATGCGATTTGATATGCTGCCCAAGGGTGCCCCGCCGATCTATGGCTACGAGGCCAAGTGGATCTGGGACACTCCGAGCAAACCGCTCGAGATCTATGAGTGCCCGGCCGAGCATCTCCGAGAGTCTGGCCGAGGAAGTTCGCGCCGCCGCGCTGGCCGCCTACCACGCCTTGGAATGCCGCGACTGGTGCCGCGTCGACATCCGCTGTGACGCCGCTGGCCGCCCGATGGTCGTCGAGCTCAACCCGCTGCCGGGCGTTTTGCCTGACCCGCGGGACCACTCCTGCTTCCCCAAGGCCGCCGCGGCGGCCGGTATGAGCTACGACGATCTCATCCGCACCGTCGCCGACATCGCCTGGCGGCGGATCAGCGGCCGTTCACTCCTGGCGGAGGTTGCCTGATGAAAGTTGCGATCCTCTTCGACGCGGGCAGCGACGAGTGGAGTCCGCAGGACGTCGCCGCCGTGGTGGCCAACGTCCACGAGGTGCGCGATGTCCTTCGGCGCCGGGGGCATGAGGTCGAGCTCCTCCCGGTCCGGCTGGGGGATTTCCGCTGGCTCTCCCGAGCCCGCCGGGCCGACCTCGTCTTCAACCTCTGCGAAGGGGATCAACGGCCACGCCCGCTTCGAGGACTTCGTCGTCGGCACCCTCGAGCTGACCGGGGTCCCGTTCACCGGCTGCCGGACCTGGCCCACCAGCGTCTGCCACCGCAAGCACGTCGCCAACACGCTGCTCTCCTCGGCGGGGCTTCCGGTTCCCGCTTTCATGCTCGCCCAGGCCAACAAGACCCCCGCCGAGTTCCCGCTCCCCGCCATCGTGAAGCCGGCGGCCGAAGATGCCAGCGTCGGGATCGACAACGGGGCGGTCTGCACCAGCAAGCGGGCCCTCAAGAAGCGGGTTGCCCAGATGCTGGAGCAGTTCGAGGAGGTGCTGGTCCAGGAATACGTCGCCGGGCGGGAGTTCAACGTCGGCTTCGTCGGCAAGCGGATGCTTCCCATCGCCGAGATCCGCTTCGACACCCTGCCCGATGGAACCTGGCCCATCGTGAGCTATGCCGCCAAAGTGGATCCCGGGGAGCCCGGAGGACGAAGGCACCATCCCGATCTGCCCGGCCGAGCTGGATTCCGAGCTGGCCCGCCGCATCGGCCAGGTCGCCCGGACCGCGTGGGAGCACCTGTCCGATGGAGAGGGATACGGCCGGGTGGACATGCGGCTGAGCGAGGAGGGCCAGCCATACGTGCTGGAGGTGAACCCTTCGCCCGACCTCTCGAGCAACGCCGGACTGGCCCGCATGGGCCGAGCCTTCGGCTGGGGCTACGACGACCTGGTCATGCAGATCGTGGACGAGGCTCTCACGCGCTCGCAGAGCCACCGGGCTGCCGCCGCCCTCGTCAGTGGGGTGTCCGCCGCTTGAGCGGCACCCTCATCTCACCCCGTCTCCGCCACCTCAGCGCAGCCGACCGAGGCCGCATCGAGGAGATCACTCGTGCGGTGGGACTCTTCCGCCGGACGAGATTCCTGTCGCGCTCGAAGTCTTCGATGAAGCCGTGCACGCCGGCCCCCGGGCCGATGCCGTATAGCGCGCTGGGCGCCGAGCTCGACGGCCGCCTGGCGGGCTGGATCTGCTGGGGCCCCACTCCCTGCACCCTGGGCACCTACGATCTCTACTGGATGGCAGTGGATCCCGGCGCTTCAGGGCGCCGGGATCGGCACCGCCCTGGTGCCGGAGATGGAGCGCCGGCTCGCCGGGCAGGCCCGGCTCATCGTCGTGGAGACTGCCGGTCGGCCCGACTACTCCGGCCACCCGCCGGTTCTACGAGGCACGGGGATATCGGCCGCGGCAACGATCCCGGACTTCTATGCTCCCGGGGACGACCAGGTGGTGTTCGTGAAGAGCGTAAGAAGTAAGAAGTAAGAAGTGAGCGGGGAGAGGACTGTCCCTCTAGCTCTCACTCTTACCTCTCACCAGTCGGAGGAGCATCATGGAAACCTGGCAAGAAGTCCTCAGAAAGAACTCGATCGCCTCGCTCGACGCGCTGGCGCTGAAGTTCGGCCCGGAGAACTTCCCCGAGCTCGACCGGCTCAGGCAGGCGGCCGATAACTTCGAGTTCCGCATCTCGCCGGCCATGGTGGACCTCATCAAGTCGCCCGACGACCCGATGTGGCGCCAGTACGTGCCCTCGGTCGAGGAGCTGGACGTGGTCGACGGCATCGTCGACTCGCTCAACGAGGACGCCGACAGCCCGGTCCCGAACATCACCCACCGCTATCCGGACCGCGCGCTCTTCCTGGTCTCGCCGGTCTGCGCCACCTACTGCCGGTTCTGCACCCGGCGGCGCAAGGTGGGCGACCCCGAGAAGATCCCCATGTCCCAGTTCGAGAGCGCCTTCCGCTACCTGGAGGAGCACACCGAGATCCGGGACGTGATCATGTCCGGCGGCGACCCGCTGCTGCTCAACGACCGGCGGCTCGAAGCCATCCTCACCCGGCTCCGGTCCATCCCGCACATCCAGATCATCCGGATCGGGAGCCGGATCCCGTGCCATCTGCCGGAGCGGATCACGCCCGAGCTCTGTGCGCCTGCTGAAGCGATTCCACCCGCTCTTCATCAATACCCACTTCAACCATCCCGACGAGCTCACCCCGGCGGCGGTGGCGGCACTCGGCATGCTGGCCGACGCCGGTATCCCGCTCGGCTGCCAGACGGTGCTGCTGCGGGGCGTCAACGACACCCCAGCCGTCATGATGGAGCTGATGCACCGGCTGCTGATGGCCCGGGTCCGGCCCTACTACATCTATATGGCCGACCAGGTGGCCGGGGCCGAGCACTTCCGCACGTCGGTGCAGACCGGCATCGAGATCATGAGGGCCCTCCGAGGCTGGACCAGCGGCCTGGCCATTCCCTACTTCGTGATCGATGCGCCGGGCGGCGGCGGGAAGATCCCGATCCTGCCCGAGTACGTGGAGAGCATGAACGAGGAAGAGGTCGTGCTCAGGAACTTCCGGGGCGAGCGCTACGTCTATCGGCAGCCGCGGGAGGAGGCCGGGGTCATCGAGCATGAAGAAGCCGCGGAAGCGGGCGGCGAAGGGGCCCAAGCGCCGCAGCGCGTAGGACGGAGTCAGGAGTCAGGAGTCATTGCGAGGCGCGCAGCGCCGAAGCAATCCAGCCGCCGGATCGCCACGCGGCCCTGCGGCCGCTCGCGATGACTCCCAGCATGTTGACTCCCGACTCCCGACTATCTGACGGAATCTCTCGCCAACGCCATCTCCCGATCGATTCGCCACTCGGGCAGCCCGCTGGCCCACGAGTAGGGATCCAGCTCCACGTTCCGCAACCGACCGGCTGCACCGCCGCCACGTTGGCCAACGCATACAGGAAGATCGCCGGCGCATCTGCGTTCAGCGTATCCATCGCTTCGCGCCACTGCCGCTTGCCCTTGTCACGTCGTCTTCCGCCGGCGCTCGGTCGAGCAGCGAGTCGAACACGCCGGATTTGCATACTGCCGTAGTTCAGCACGCCCCACCCCGCTCGGGTCCACTGATCGGCCAGGCCCGAGGACTGGGCTCATCCAGATACGCTCCGATGTAGCTGTCGAAGCGCCCCTTGGCGAGCCGCTCCTGAAACACAGGGAAGTCCACCGTCGTCACCGTGGCGTTCACTCCCGGCCCTCGCGCCACGCCTCCTGAATCGCCAGCGCGAGCTGCCGCCGGTCGGCGCTGGTGGACGGAACCAGAATGTCGATAGTACCGAGGGGGCGCGCCGCGTCAGCCGGGGAGCACGCTCTGGCCTGCGCCGGGTCGAAGCCCAGACCGGGTCTCGTCGTCCCAGATCCAGAGCAGCTGCGACATCGGGCCGGGAGGAACCTTGGTCCCCGGTCCAAACACCGCACGCGCCAGCGTGCGGACGGTCTACTGCCTGAGTCAGCGCGCGACGGAGTCTCGCGGTCGCCGCAAAACCGGATGCGGGCGTCCCGCCTCATCCGCCAGCCGGAACGCCAGAAAGCCATACACGGCGGCAGGGTACGTCATCGACCGGAAGGCTGGTGTCCGCGCGCGACGCGCTGCGCCCGTTCGGGCGCCCCACCGTCTCCATCAGGTCGGCCTCGTGACCCAGCAGCAGATTGAGTGCCGCGTCAGGGTCGGGCGCGAACCGCCAGACGGCTCGGCGGATGGCGGGGCGCATCTTGCCTGGCCCCGGCCGTGTCCGCAACCAGGGTGAGGAAGCTGGCCCCGCTTCCACTCTGAGATCCGGTAGGGCCCACTGCCCACCAGATGGGCCAGATTGGTGTCGGCCGCCCAGCGATCCCGCGGGATGGAATCCCAGACGTGCCGTGGGAGGATCCGCACATGGTAGGTGGCGTCGTACAGCTGCTCCGGGCGACGGCTCCGCGAAGGTGACCCGCACCGTCGCCGGAGTCTTCCGCCAGTCGCCCGAACCCTGCCGGCGAGGTGCCAGCGCGCGGGGGCATCCAGCGTCGAGTCGCTGAAGGCGTCGAACGAGAAGACCACATCGCTCCGCCCTTACCGGCGGCCGTCGTGCCAGCGCGCGCCGGGCCGCAGATGGAAGCGCCAGTTCAGCGAGTCGATGCGTTCCCACCGCTCGGCCAGACCCGGCCGATAGGCAGCTGCTTCAAGGGGCGAGGCGCCGGATGAAGATAGGCCAGCCGCTCGAAGATCTGATCGCTGATGTCCCGCCCGACCGTCTCGCACACCAGCGGCGGCACCAGGCTGGACTGGGCTCGCCGACGTGACCGCCACGACCACTGGTTCCGCACTCGAGCGCAGTCAGTGGCGGCGGATCCATGGCAGCCCGAGTTGAGCAGTCACCAGCATGGCGGACAGCAAGTTCAGGTAACGCGCGAGACGGCGCACTCTTACCGGTCATGGAAGCCTGCGGAGAGCGTCAGGCCGCCTGTGCGACGCCCTGCGTCAGCCGAGTTCGCAGGAAAGCCTGATACACGTCCGGCCGCCACCAGCTGCGGCATTCCTCGATCTTCATCAAGCCTCCGGGATGGGACAGGCCGGCCGGTAGCTGCGGGTCGTTGTCAGCGCGTCGTAGACGTCCACGATGCAGATGATCTGGGCATTGATCGGGATCTCGTCGCCCCGCAGCCGGTCCGGATAGCCCGTTCCGTCGTACTTCTCATGGTGCCACCGAATGATCGGCTTGATGTCCCAGGGGAACTCCACCGTGGCCAGCAGCTCCAGGCCCCACACCGGGTGCATCTGGATCACCCGGAACTCCTCCGGGGTGAGCGTGCCCGGCTTGTTCAGGATCTCATGCGGCACCCGTACCTTGCCCAGGTCGTGCAGATAGGCGCCGATCCGGATGGTGGTCTGCTGCTCCTCGTCCAGCCCCAGTTCCCGGGCGACCGCCACGGCGTAATCGGCGACCCGCTCGCAGTGCCCGAAGGTGTAGCTGTCTGACGATTCGATCGACTGACCCCAGTCCCGAACCACGGCTAAATAGGTCTCCTCCAGCCGGCGGACCTTGGTGGAGACGTCCACCAGGTCCACCCGTGCATCCAGCCGGCCGAACAGGCGGTGTGCCGCGTTCAGGAGCCGCAGCGCCTCCTGGTTCCTCCCCATGCTCTGATAGAGCAGAGCCAGCTCGCGCGACGGCCTCGGCCTCGCTCAGGATCGAGCCAGTGCTCACCGCCAGCTCGACCGCCGAGCGGAGCCGTGGATTCGGCCAAGCGCGTGGCGCCCGGTCTCCCGGTACACCCGGCCGATGACCTTGTACGCGTCCGCCTTGTCCAGCTCGGGAGCCCAGCTGGTCGAAGATCCCGAGCGCAGTCTCGGCGTTCTGGCGAGCCTGCTCGTAACGCTGGCGGGCGAGGTGGACTTCGGCAGTGGTTCAGGAGTCCGAGGCCCTGGAGATGGAGGTCGCCGATTCGCTCCGCGATCTCGAAGCTGCGGCGGAAGTACCGATCGGCGTCGTCCCATAGCTCGCGGTCGGCAGCTCACCATGCCCAGGTTGTGGTAGGCGATGGCGCAGCCACGGTCGTCGCCGATGCTCTCGAAGGCGACCAGCGATCGCTGGTAGTGCGCGAGGGCCTCGGCCAGAGCGCCCTGAATGTTGGCCAGGATCCCGAGGTTCTGCTCGGTGCGGCCCCGCAGCTCGGCGCTGGCTCCGCCCAGCTCCAGAGCCCGGTAGAACTTCTCCCGGGCCGCCTCCATGGCCCCGCTCTCGAAGTCGAACACCGCCATGGCATTGAGCGCTTCGGCGGCCAGCACGGAGTCGCCCATATCGGTGGCAGTCTGGTAACTGCGCTCGCAGAGCTCCCGGGCTACAGCCGGCTCGTCCCGGTGATGGTGAACGACCCCCAGCCGGCGCAGTGATTCGGCCAGGAGTCCTCGTTCCCCATCGCGCTCGGCGGCATCAATGGCGGCCTGGTAGCACTGTATGGCCTCCGCAATACAGCCGGCTCGCTCGTGCCCGCGGGCATCCCGCAAAAAATCCCCGGCGCGATGGGGCCCAGTCTCCTGGGCCCACCGCGCTCGGGAGGTAGCTTCTGGTCTTGGCTCATCGTCCTCAGAACGCGACGGCGTAGCGGGAGAAGTGATCGATCGGGGCAGTGACGGTCCTCTTGCTAAAGAGGTCCAGCGACCGCAGCACTTCCAGGACCTTGAGGTTCTCATCAGTGTATACGATGCGCTTCGAAAGCAGCACAACCAGGCAGTTCTGGTAGTTCATTGTCAGGTCGGCTGGCTTCTCGAAGCGAAGCCCTTCCGGACTGAACCGCAAGGAGTTGGTCCGTCCCCGGTATCTGCTCGGCAGTGATCGTAGTGTTCTTGCTGAGCGCGCCTCGAGGAATTACCAGGGTGTGACTGCCGACCACGATTGTGCCGCCATCGGAACCGATGGTTTTCCTGGTGACCGTGTAGGGCTGAGACGTACAGACCAACAGGTCGGTTATCCCAACAACCGTGCCGACGACACCATTGACAACGCCACCGACGAGTCCATCGCTGCCGAGCAGCCCGTCACCCCCAAGCAAATCGCCGAGCAAGTACGCGGGCTGCTCGATCGGCTGAGCCTCGGGTATTCCGGTCGGGCCGTCGGCGGCCGTGCAGCTCACCCCTGCCGAGAGTGCGAGGGCCAAACCGAGTGCAAAGAATCTGCGAGACCATTTCATGGGACCACTCCGGGTGCAGGGTGAGAGACATGCGACGATACCGCGACCGGTGATGCTGGTCGCCGGACCGCAGTGCACTCAGTCTATTCAGCTAGAGAGACTGAGCGCTTGCTGTCCGGTACGCGGAACACTGTTGATTTTCAAGACTTTAGAGTGCAAGCAGCATGCCCTCCTTATATCGTACTGTCGAGAAATCGTGCGGCGACTTGTTGCGCGGTCTCAGCCGGCTACCGGCGGCCAGCTTGGCGTTCGGGCGGGGCGCGTGGCTGTATGGAATTCACACGAGTGCAATCTGTGAATTTGAGGCGTGCAGACCGCGGTTGAGGGATGCGCGCGTCGGTCGGGGGCCACAGGAAGGCGGGGAAGCGGCGTGCGCGATGGGTCCCAGTCCCCTGGGTCCACCGCGCTCGGGCGCGTAGGTCTGGGTCTTGGCTCGCGTCCTCAGAACGCGACGGCGTACCGGGAGAAGTGATCGATCGCGCCGGTGACGTAGTCGTACTCCGGATAGTCCCGCGAGAGCGGCAGCTCTAGGATCCTGAGGAGCTCGTCGGTGTAGGCTACGCGCTTCGGCGGCCTGACCGAGCTGCAGTTGCGGTAATCCAGGTGCAGTCGCGCGGGCTTGGCAAATTGCAGGCCCTCGGGGCTGAACCGAACCGAGTTCGTGTGGCCGCGCATCTGCTCGGCCTTGATCCTGACGTTCTTGGAGAGGGCCCCTCTCGGAATCTCCAGCACGTGCCTGCCGACTTTAATCCGGCCGCCCTGGCGACCGATGGTCTCCTCTCTAACCTCGTATCTCTGCTCACTACAGGTGAGCAGCTCAGTGACACCGAGAACCGTGCCGACGGCGCCGCCGACAACGTCACCGAGCAGGTCCGACGGCTGCTCCAGCGGCTCCGCCACTGGCTCCATCGGGCTGGTGTCAGCTGTGCTGCAACTCACCCCGGCAAGAAGCGCCAAGACAAGGCCAAGACTGAAGAGCCTGCGGGTCCATTTCATTGGAACCAATCCGGGGAGAGAGGTGGGCGACGTGCGACTATACCGCGACTGGTGATGCTAGTCGCCGGACGGCAGTGCACCCAGTCCATTCGGCTCTTGTAGACCGAGTCACTGCCATCCGGTACGCGGAACACCGGTTCCTTAGCTTGAGGGTGCAAGCAGCATGCCTTCCGATGGCATTGCTGTCGAGAAATTATGCGGCGACTTGTTGCGCCATCTCAGGCGAGTACTGACGGCGAGCTTGGCGTTCAGGCGAGACACGCGGCTGTATGGAATTCACCCGAGTGCAGTCTGTGAATTCGAGGCGTGAAGACCGCGCCTGAGGGATCCGCGCGTCGGTCGGGGACCACAGGAAGGCGGGGAAGCGGGACAGCGGGACAGCGGGACAGCGGGAAGGTGCGCAAGTGAGGCACAGCGAGCCAGCACACCGTGTCATTCCGAGCGTAGCGAGGAAACGGCCGGGCTTACGTTGTTACCACGATCTCGAACAGACGTCACGATGGGCGATCCCTCGCTCCGCTCGGGATGACGTGCGAGACTGACATCCTACCCCGCTTACCTACTAACCCGCTGTCCCGCTGTCCCGCTTCCTCCTGCGCAACACGTAACCGTAAACGCCCAGATTCACAGCTATGACGAGGAAGCCCAGCACGAGCTGGATGTCTCGGTTCAGGGCAGAGGGATACAGGATGGGGAGTACGTAGTGCTCAATGAAACCGCCTGAGTAATCAACGCCACCTGCCTGGCGGCGCAGCCAGTTCTCCAGTGGCGTCAGCGGGCAGATCCAGCCGGCAAACTCGATCGCCGCTCCCCAGATCGCCGCCGGCACGTGCAGGTACGCGACGCTTCGGCCACCGCAGCACCAGCAGCCCACCGAGGATGACAAAGACGAACGAAGATGAAGTGGAGGCCGACCACGACATCGGCGAGGACTCGTGAAATTGTCTTACTGCCCCGCTGCCCCGCCGCCCCGCTGCCCCACCCATCTCACCGCGTACACCGGCGGGAGGTGCTCCGCCACCGTCTGCCAGGTGTCGCCCTGATCGACCGTCACCCAGAGGTTACCGGTGGTGCTACCGAGCGCCAGGTAGTCACCGGTGGAGTCGATGTCCAACCCGTGACGGTAGGTGATGTCGTAGGCATTCTGCTGAGGGAGCCCACGGTATAGCACGGTAAAGCTCTTGCCGCCGTCTCGAGTCCGTGACACCACCACCCTGCCTTCGAATGGGATTCTGCGCTGGTCGCTCTCCGCTGGAACCAGCCAGGCGGTGTCCGGGTCCTTGGGATGCACGGCCACGGCGAAGCCGAAGCTGGAGGGTTGGGCGGTGATCTCCTGCCAGCTCCGGGCGCCATCGGTGCTTCGGAAGACGCCATTGTGGTGAGCCGCCCAGAAGGACTTTGGGGCCCCGGGGCATTGGACGACCCGGTGAGGATCCTGGATGAAGGGATCGAACTGGCGCTCCGGTGGCATATACTCGGCCCGCATCCCGTCGGCCTGACAGGTCCAGGTGCCGCCATGATCTTCCGTAACCCACACGCCGCCACAGGAGACGCCGATCGTCATCCGCCGGCTGTTTCCGGGCTCGACCAAAATCGAGTGAATGCCGGGGAACTCCGCTCCCCCGCCAAACCACTCCTTCCGCTTCGGGTGGTCCCACAGAGACCGAACCAGGTGCCACGAAGCACCTCTGTCGTCGGAGCGAAAGAGCCCGCCGGGTAGCGTGCCGCACCACAGCCCGTCGGGGTCATCGTTTCCTCCCGCTTCCAGCGACCAGATGCGGAGCACCGTCCATGGAATCGGACGCTGCCCGGCAGGCTCCACCTCTTCCTGCCCTTCGGGCTTCGGAGGAAAGGCAGGGGCGGAGGCCTCAGCCCAGGTGGCTCCTCCATCTCGCGACACATGCAGCTTGGCGCCAAAGTGACCGTGGTCCAGTGCAGCCCATATGGAACCATCGCGAGGGTCAGGCAGCACCATGGAGACGTTGTCACCGAGGAAGGCCTCGGCCACGATGGACCAGGGCGAGAGCCGGCTCTGGCCTCGCCGTACGGTGAACAGTCCCTTCCTGGTCGCGACGAGAAATCGTTCGCTCATGACCTCCTCAAGTCATTGCGAGGGCGCGCAGCGCCCGAAGCAATCCCGCTGCTAAGCGACTGGATCGCCACGCGGGCTGCCCGCCCGCTCGCGATGACTATCCGCGGTAGCTACCCACCGGAGAGCGCCTGGGCAACGTAGATCTCGCCATCGCGCGGCACCGGGTCGCTGAGATGTTGCCGATCACGGACCTGACGGCCGTCCACGAAGACCACCATGTGCGGGCGGACGGCCCCTTGCTCATCGAGCACATATGCCCGGGCGCGCGGGTTTCCCCGGAAGACAGCGTCCAGCGCCTGGCGAACTGTTTCTCCTTCAACGCCCGCGGGCGGGCAGGCGACATGACGCTGAATGTTTGGTGTAAAAGTTACAGTGGGCATCCTCTCCGAACAGCGTGAACGGTGAACAGTAAACAGTAAACCGGGCGGGTACCCGCGAAGCGGGTGGGTGGCGCGATCCGTTTACCGTTCACCGTTTACAGTTGGTTCGTGTTACCGCCTTACCGCCGTACCGCCTGTACGCCTGTCCGTCTGTCCGTCAAGACGCGGCCGCATGCTCCTTCTGGTTCTCCTCGGCCACACGTGTCGCCACCTCCGGCGGGGCCTCCGCATAGCCGTGGAACTTCTGCCGGTGCGTGCCCCGCCCGTGGGTGATCGAATGCAGCGTCGTGGAGTACTTGTAGAGCTCGGCCTCGGGCACGATCGCCCGCACCTTGGTAAGCCGGCCGTCGGGCTCGGTGCCGAGGATCTGCCCCCGCCGCGAGCTCAGGTCGCCCATGACGTCGCCCAGTACGTCGTCCGGCGCCCAGGTCTCCACGTCCATCAACGGCTCCAGCAGTACCGGCCGGGCCTTCGGGGTCACGTTCCTGAAGGCCAGAATGCCGGCCATCTTGAACGACATCTCGTTCGAGTCCACGTCGTGGTACGACCCGTCGAAGCACTCGACCTTGAAGTCCACCAGCGGGTAGCCGGCGATCACGCCCCGGACCGCCGCCTCCTGGATGCCGCGATCCACCGCCGGGATGTACTTGTTCGGGATGACGCCCCCCACGATCTCGTCCACGAACTGGTAGCCCGACTCCGCGCGGCAGCGGTGCCACCCGGATCCAGCAGTCGCCATACTGGCCCCGGCCGCCGGACTGCTTCTTGTGCTTCCCCTGGCCCTCGGCCCTGCCCTTGATCGTCTCGCGATAGGCGCACCCGCGGGTCGCACCAGCTCGGCGTGGACTCCGAACTTCCGCTCCAGCCGGTGCAGGATGGTGTCGAAGTGCCGCTCGCCCATGCCGTGGATCAGCGTCTGGCCCAGCTCCGAGCTGTACTCGAAGTGGAAGGTCGGATCCTCCTCGTGCAGCTTGTGCAGGCCGGCGGCCAGCTTGTCCTCCTCGCCCCGCTGCTTGACCACCACCGCCGACGTCGCCACCGGCTCGGGGAACGGAATCGGCGGCAGACGCACCGGGTCCTCCCGCCAGCAGAAGGTGTCGCCGGTGTGCGTGTCCTTGAGCTTGGCCACGGAGCCGATGTCGCCGGCGGACGAGCCGCTCCACCTCGACCCGCTCCTTGCCCTGCTGGACCGACAGGTGGTTCAGCTTCTCGATCGTCTCGTGCTCGGCGTTGAAGACCTCGCCCCCGTTTCGGATCTCGCCGGTGTAGAGCCGGAACAGGGTCACGTCGCCCACGTGCGACTCGGAGAGGGTCTTGAAGACCCGGCCCACCAGGGGCGCGTCGGCCGGCGGCTTCACCTCGGCGGGCGAGGGGAACAGCTCGACCATCTTCTTGAGCAGCGTCCGCGTGCCATAGGTCAGCTCGCCGCTGCCGCAGAAGAGCGGCACGATCTCCCCGTCGATCACTGCCCTTCTTCACCGCCCGGATGAAGTCCTCGCGGGGGATCTCCTCGCCGCCCAGGTAGCGCTCGATCAGCTCGTCGTCGGTGGAGGCCACCGCCTCGGTGAGCTGCTCGCTGTACTGCTGGAAGAGCGACTCATACTCGGCGGGACCGGCACCACCTCGTACTCGCCGGTCTTGGTGCCCTTCTTATAGAAGTGGCAGTGGCCGGAGAACAGGTTGATGATCCCGTGGAAGTCGTGCCCGTCGCCGATCGGGATCTCGACCGGGACCACCTTGGGGGTCAGATGGGTCTTCACGTCATCGAAGACCCGCTCGAAGTCGGCGTGCTCCTTGTCCATCAGTGAAACGAAGAGGACCCGGGGCAGGTGCAGCTGGTCGCAGACTTCCCAGACCTTTTCGGTGCCCACCTCCACCCCGCCCGTGCCGCTGAGGACGACGACGGCGGCATCGGCCGCGTGCAGGCCGCTGACGACCTCGCCGAAGTAGTCGAGATATCCCGGGGTGTCGATGAGGTTGATCTTGGTGTCGAGCCACTCGGCGTAGCCGAGGCCGAGGTTGATGGAGTGCTTGCGTTCGATTTCGTCGGGGGAGTAGTCGGTGAGCGTGGTGCCGTCTTTGATCGAGCCGTGGCGCCGGCTGGCGCCGGAAACGAAGGCGAGCGCGTCGACCAGGGAGGTCTTACCGCTGGCCCCGTGCCCGACGAACGCCACGTTTCTTATGGCGCTGGAGCCATAGACCTTCATGGCCTCCACCTCCTCAGATGAGTTGAATTTTGAAGGTGGAGGCAGGGCAGGCGGATGTCAAATGCAGGGAGGCTATGGGCTATGGGCTACGCCGGTGACCAAACCAGTTCCTCATCGTGCTCGGAACGCCTCGCCTCGAGGATTTAGCCCACAGCCCATAGCCTGGGCGCGGAGCGCCCACTACTTCAACCAGTTCACGAAGAACGTGATGATGATCGCGTTGGCAAAGTCGATGAAGAAGGCGCCCACCAGCGGCACCACCAGGAACGCCCGCGGCGCCGCTCCGAACCGCGCCACCAGGGCTCTCATGTTGGCCACCGCATTGGCCGTGGTTCCCAGCACGAAGCCGATGAACCCGCTGGCCATGACCGCGGATTCATAGTCCTTGCCCATCACCCGGAACGACACGGTCAGGGCGAACAACACGACCACGATCACCTGGGCCACCAGGATCACGAACAGGGGCAGCGCCAGTCCGGCCAGCTCCCAGAGCTTCAGGTTCATCAGCGCGACGACCAGGAAGATATTCAGCGCGAGGTTCCCGACGAACTCCATGGTGCGCACGTCGATCCGAAGCCAACCGTTAACGTCGTCCAGGTTTCGTAGCACCGAGGCCACCAGCATCGCTCCGATATACGCGGGAAGCGTGATCCCGAGGGACTGAATCTTCGCGCTCACGATGCTGCCGATCCCCATGGCAAGTCCGAGTACCACGAGGTTGCGGATGAAGGCCGAGTCCTCTCGATCAACCTCCACGATCAGCGTCTCCGGGGCCCCCTCGAGCTCCGCCTTGGCCTCTTCGGCCGGACCTCGTGCTTGAGGCCAGGCCGAAACGGCGGATGAGATAGGTCCCTACCGGACCACCCACCAGTCCGCCGCAGACGATGCCCGCCGTTGCCGCTGTCAGCGCGAGAGGTCCCGCACCCCTGAGCCCGGCTGCTTCGAAGACTGGAGCGAAGGCGAGGCCGGTGGCGGGTCCACCCACCAGGGTTACCGAGCCGGCCATGACGCCGAGCAACGGGTTCTCACCAAAGCCGGAGGCGATCGCGATCCCCAGGAAATTCTGCACCAGGCAAAAAGCGTCGCGAGCACCAGGAACACCAGGACCTGAAGGCCTCCCCGGCGTAGGAGGGCGAGGCTCGCGCCCATCCCTATGGATGTGAAGAAGGCGACGCTGAGCGTCGCCTGCATGGATGTGTCCAGCTGGATGGCAATGGACCAGTTGCGGAGGACGAGAACGAGGGTGGTGAAGAGGAGACCCCCGACCACGGCGGCCGGGATGTTGAGCCGGTCCAGCCAGGCGAGGCGCTTCCGGAGCTGGATGCCGCCGAAGTAGACCAGGCCGGCCAGGCTCAGCGTCTGGAGCAAATCGAGTTTGAGTTCGGTCATGAGGTCGAGGCAAGCCTCGTCATAGTTCTACGCGATTGAAATCGCTTGATACGCCTCACCACGCCAGGCTCAATGGCCACGGCTGCGGGATGAGCAGCAACATCCAGGCTGCCCCAAGGAGCGCGATGTTCTTCTTGAAGTTGGTCTGATCCATTTGGCGGACTGAGGGATCGGTGGCGGCCCAGTAGTTGTGCATCAGGAACGATGTCGGCACCAAGAAGACTGTCAGCAACAGGACTCCGCAGGTGGGGCGCACTCCCAGGAGAATGCTCAGGCCGCCGAGGATGAGGAGCAAGCCAGAGCCGAGTACGCCCAGGCGCGGCGCCGGAATCCCTTTGGACCCGGCATAGGGCGCCATCATGTCCACCCGACGAAAATGGTCGATCCCAGCGAGCAGGAAGAACCCACCGTAGAGAACACGACCGGCCAGGAACAAATACTCCATAAGGGCCTCCGGGATGGCTCGAGCAACGTCTGAGACCACGCGCTGAGTGCTTAGAATATTCCCACGATCAATGTGCCGAGAGGCCCGCTAGCCCGCGACAGCTTCCACACTATCAGGAGCGCGACCGCGGCTGGGACGGCAAAGACGACGAGAAAAATGGGCGCTTCCTCAGCCACCGTGTACCCCGCCTTGGAGACCCCGATCCACATATTGATGCCCGCCGCGATCAGCCAGAGCGGGATGAAGAGCTTGGCCGCGGTGGCAACGCCGGCCGCCGGTGCCGGACCTCCGACCAGTCGCCCGATCAGGAGACACAGGGCGAGAAGGGCGAAGCCTCCAGCGATGACCTTTGCCGTATGGGTCACGTCCCTTCCTGCTCGACAACGAATCCGTCCCTGTGCCGCTCAGCGATCGTATGGCTGAGAAGTGCGGGGCGCGTTGGGTGCCTGCTCGTCCAGCGACTGACGGTACCTCACACATCCCCGGATGAATTCTGGCCATTCCGGCACGATCGGGAGTGGATCCTGCTTCTCGGGAAGAAGGCCCCACAGCGCGGGGTGATGCCAGCAGAGCTCATGGCCCGTGCTGTCCCGATGCGTCCGAATGCCACGGCGGAGCTTCTGGACCTCGTCGATGAGCTGCTCGCGTGACATCCTCGCCAGATCCTCGTCCATGCGTCCCTCCGCAAGCGGCATCTCCGCCGTATGCGCGTGCTAGATGGCAGCCACCAACCCACTCAGTGACACTACCCGGTAGCCGCGTCGCCGCAGCTCCGGCAGCACCTCCCTCAGTACCTTCGCCGTCCGCTGCCCCCGGCTGCCGCCGTCGTGAAGGACCACCACGGCCCCGGGTCGGGCATGCCACATGATGTAGTGGGCCGCAAAGGCGGCCGAAGGGATGGTCGCGTCGAACGGGTAGACCGACCCCAGCGCACAGCGGTACCCGTGCCGCCTCATGACGTCGATCATGGCCCGCGAGTACCAGCCCGACCCCGGCCGTGCCCACGTGACGGCGCCGTACGGGGCAAGCACCTGGTGAGCCCCGAGTAGATCGGCCTCGAAGGCGCCGGGACTCAGCCGGATACTCGCCCGAGCCCGGGTGAAATGGTTGCCGAGCTCATGGCCCTCGGCAGCGATCGTGCGCACCAGCTGCTCCTGGCCTCGTACTCGTTCTGTAATCAGGAAGAACGTCGCCCGCGCCTCCTGCCGCCGTAGCTCGGCAAGGATCAGCGGGGTGGAGCTCGGGTCGGGGCCATCGTCGATCGTCAGCGCCACGAGCGGAGCTTGGGTCGGCACCCGGTAGAGGCAGCCCGGATGCCGCCTGGCGAGCTGATCGATGAGCCATTCCGGTGCGCTCCAGAGCGCCGCACCGGTCGCAAGCGCGAGCCCTCCTGCCACCCCAAGACCGATTGTCTGAGCCCGTCGCATACTCTGGATATTCGTGTGTCCGCTTAACGGATCGCCGAGCGGAGCCCGCTTGCAGTCAGCGGCCGAACCGGCTCCCAAGGCGGCCTTGGTCCTCGGTCTTCAGAGCCATGGGCGCGAAATACTCGTAGCCGGCAACGAAATAGCTCTCCACTAGGTATACGAACACGGCGTACTGCTCACCCGTAAGGCTTCTGACCGCAAAGTGTGACGGATCCTCATGGTGATCGAAGTGCCCGTGCATGAGAAGATCATCCCAGTGCTTCACAGACTGAGTGGCGAGGAGAGGTAGACCTGCGGCCCGGAAACGCGTGAGATTGGCGGCCACGAAGGCCGCCCACGCGCGCTCCGCTCTCACTTGCTCCGATGATCGCCGAAATCCCATCTCCTCGCCTTGCCCTAGCCCAAGTTCTCCTGAATGAAACGGGGACTGAGATGTACATCAACCTGGACGAGGGGCCCGTCGCCAATGCACCGGAAGCTATGGATCTCCCCCGCCTTGATGACAAGGATGTCACCGGCGCCGGCTTCGAATTCCTCCCCATTGACCGTCCAGAGGCCCCGGCCTTCCCTGACGAATTGGACTTCATCGTACGGATGGCGATGGGGCCCAGGACCCCGCCCAGGGATCGCGCTGAGGAGGAAGACGGAGACATTGACGTCGCCGTTCTCGGCGCCGACGAATTGGTGAGAGCTGCCCTGAAATGGCAGGTCTTGCTGCCGGACACGGTACATCCCGCCTGTGCTCCTGGTAAGTGGGTTGAGAAGGAATCCGTTGGACGCAGCTCACGTCCTTTCCTTCCTGGGTAACTCGGCGATACGGGCTTTGACGAGTCGTTTTACCAGCGCCGCTGGCACGGGCTTCGTTAGTGGAAATCGGATCGTACCCTTCGAGGTCTCGTATCCCTTGAGGTCGGCCGCGTGGGCACGCCTGATAGCCGCGCTCATCGGGTAGAGGCTGCTGTGGCGTTTCCAGCCGGCGTACCACACGAGCGGGCGTCCTTCGAGCCTGAAGGCGGGAATCCCGTAGCTGAAGCCGTCGACGGCAGCGGGCGCCGCGGAGCGAATGGCCTCGCGGAGCTTCCGGAGGTGCCTCCGCGCATCGGGCGGTAAGGACGCCAGGTAGGCACGCACCTGTACCCCGGCCTGTTTTTCATTGTTCTTTAACGACGAGGAGGATGCCAACCCGACCTCACGAGTGCGTGGACGACGTCAACTGATGACTGACGAAATCTATCGGTAGCCGGTAGCGTCGGCCGGTTTTCCCGGATCCTGTACTTCCCGAACATACCGCCAGGCGTCGGGGCGAGAGCCGTCAAGATCGGTAAAGCCGTAGACCTTCGCCAGTTCACCGCTGGAAAGCGATTGCCCATTCCACCGCGAACGATCCGGATCGGCCGCAAGTGCGGCCACTGCGCGCCCGACGAAGTGGGGAGTCTCGGAGATCACGAAATGCGGCACTTTCGCCGTTGCGTCACGCCAGCTTGCTTCGGTCACCCCAAACGCCTCCAGCATCATCTCCGAGCGTAGCCACCCAGGCGTTATCGAGACCGAAGTCGCTCCATGCGGTGCGAGGTCGTTGGCATGGGCCCAGGCCATGCGCGTTACCGCCACCTTTGCGAGATCATAGAAAGGGTTGATCCGGTAGTGCTCGGCGTTGTACTCGGCAGTACCGTCGGTCACTTCGATCAGGAGCCCTCCCGGGCGCTCGATCAGTAGCGGCAGTGCAAAGTGCGCCGTGATCAGATGGGTATGAACACCCAGAGTGAGCAGGCGCAGACCGTTCTGAAGATCATGTTCCCAGACCGCCTTATTCCATTCCTTGAGATTCTCCCCGCCCCACAGGTCATTGACGAGGACGTCCAGACGACCCTGCTCGACGCGGATGCGATCGACCAGCTTTTCAACCTCATCAGCGACGAGATGATCCACCTTGACGGCGACGCCATTGCCGCCGGATGCCGAGACCAGCTCGGCCGTTTCCTCTATGGTTTCCGGCCGGGCATATTCGGATTGCTGGTGGCGCGTGGTCCGTCCGGTCACATAGACGGTTGCGCCTGCAGCACCCAGTTCGACCGCGATGCCTCGACCCGCACCACGCGTCCCGCCGGCGACCAAGGCGACTTTTCCCTTAAGCGACATCGCTCCCTCCCAATAATGCACCCATCCAACATACATCCTGCCCTCGACGAGCTGTGGGTTGGCGATGCCGTCATCCGGAGCCGCAATCGTAACGAGTTCAGCGCCTACTTGACCGGCACCGGCACCACCCTAGTATTGCCCGAACAGACGACCCCAAGAGCATGGCAGCCCATCCCGGAAGGAAATCGTCCATGACTCGTCGGACATTATTAGTGGACGTCCTGGTTGCCGGGTTGCTCCTTGGTGCCGCGCATTGCAAGCCGGCACCGGAGAAGTCCCCCGACACCACTCCGTCCACCCAAGGTCTCTCGCAGCCCGCTCCCGCCGGCCTGGGCGGCACGTCCTGGCGGCTGGTGCAGTTCAAGGGGAGCGACGACACCATCCTTACTCCGGATGACAAGTCGAAGTACACGATCGCGTTCGGGACCGATGGCCGGCTGAGCGCGCGGATCGACTGCAACCGCGGAAGCGGTACCTGGAAGTCGTCGGGACCAGCTCAGCTCGAGTTCGGTCCGCTCGCGCTCACCCGCGCGATGTGCCCGCCCGGGTCCCTCCACGATCGTATCGTCAAGCACTGGCCGTACGTGCGCTCGTACATAATGAAGGGCGGTCACCTCTTTGTGTCGCTCATGGCCGACGGTGGCATCTACGAGTTCGAGCCCGACAATCCGGAGGAGAGCGTGAAAGGCACGGTGAAGGGAACGGCCACTTATCGGGAGCGCATGGCACTGCCGCCCGGCGCCGTGCTCGAAGCCACCCTGGAAGACGTCTCGAGGGCCGATGCTCCAGCCGTGGTGATCGGCCAGACGCGGGTCGAGAAGCCGGGCAACCCTCCGATCCGGTTCGAAATTGGTTACGACCCGTCACGCATCGATCCGAGGCACCGTTACACGGTGCGGGCCCGCATCATGGTCGGTGGGAAACCGTTCTTCATCACTGACCAGCACTACCCGGTGCTGACCTCGGGCAAGGGGAACGAGGTGGAGTTGCTGTTACGGAGGGCGGCCGCCTCGTCGAGCGCTGTCACAGACCCCCTGGAAAGCACCTACTGGAAGCTGATCGACCTCGGTGGCGCACCCCTCACCGCGGCTTCCGGGCCAGCCGAGCCTCACCTGATCCTCAATTCGGAGACTTTGCGCGCGGGTGGGGCGGGCGGTTGCAACCGCCTCACGGGCAGCTATAAGCTGAACGGCGACCGGCTGAGCCTGGGCCCCATGGCCTCGACAATGATGGCCTGCACGGAAGGCATGGAGACCGAAAAAGCGTTTCTGGAGGCGCTCGGGCGAGTGAGCGGGTGGAGGATCGCCGGACACCAGCTCGAGCTCTTAGACACCGCCGGCAAAGTGGTCGCCCGCTTCGAGGCACGTCACATGGGATGACACGAAGCCGCAGGCGGCGCGCTCGAGCACCCGTCAGGCAGAGGCGCCGGCGCGGAGTCGCGCGAGGACGTCGTGGGCGGATTGCACCTGGGCGAACTCGCCGTGCAAGCTCGCCAGTGCCAGGCGATGCATCAGCTCTGCGGAGTACCGTACTCCGTCCGGACCCGTCCGCTCGAACGTGGCGGTCGCGTCCTCGACGACCACGACATCGAAGCCAAGATTGCCGGCCATGCGGGTGGTGGTTGAGACGCAGTGATCGGTGGTGATGCCCACGATCACGAGCGAGTGGATTCCCTCGCGGCGCAGGTGGGCTTCGAGCGTGGTGCCGATGAACGCGCTGTTGACTGTCTTCTGGAACACGGGTTCGCCGTCGTGCGGCATGGCCTCCGGCTTGAAGGCATTGCCGGGTGCGTCCGCGCGTAAGGGCGAGCCGGGTTCCTGAGACATGTGCTGCACGTGGATGACCGGCCACTTCGCCTGCCGCCAGGCGGCAAGGAGCGCACCGATCTGTTGCTCAGCGTCCGGGTTGTTGCGAGCGCCCCACCGCGGGTGATCCAACCCTTGCTGTACGTCGATGAGAAGCAGGGCGACGGGAGATATCGGGTTCATTGGTCCTCGCATGTCACCATCGGTGTCGCTGCCGCTTATCGGCTGTATGCGCGGGGTTAGGCTGCTACTGGCGTAGCAGCTGTCCCGCGAGCAACCAAGCGAGCAACACCGGCCTCCCGCCAACCGCGCAGAGTAGCTGCGCGGGTCATATCGCCACGTCGGGGACGAAGTTCTGCTCTCCCTTCGGGGGCCGTACGTAGCTGCCGTCGGGTGGTCGGTGGTGCGGAAGTCTCAGCGGCGGCGGCGTCGCGTCCTCGTAGGGCACCGAGCTCAGGATGTGGGCGATGCAGTTCAGGCGCGCACGACGCTTGTCGTCGGCCTCCACTGTCTACCAGGGCGCTTGCTTGATGTCCGTATGGCGGAACATCTCGTCCTTGGCCTTGGAGTACTCCACCCATTTGGCCATGGATTCCAGATCCATGGCGCTCAGCTTCCAGCGCCGCGCCGGGTTACCCGCCCGCTCCTCGAAACGGCGCTCCTGCTCCTCGTCGCTGACCGAGAACCAGTACTTCAAGAGGATGATCCCCGAGCGGACTAGCATGCGCTCGAACTCGGGACAGGCGCGCATGAACTCGGTGTACTCCTCGTCGCTGCAGAAGCCCATGACGTGCTCGACCCCAGCCCGATTGTACCAGCTCCGGTCGAACAGCACGATCTCCCCGGCGGCAGGCAAGTGGGTGACGTAGCGCTGGAAGTACCACTGGGTCTTCTCGCGGTCGGAGGGGGTGCCGAGGGCGACGATCCGGCAGCCACGCGGATTGAGCGGGTCGGTAATGGACTTGATGGCCCCGCCCTTGCCCGCGGCATCGCGTCCTTCGAAGAGGAGGAGAAGTTTCTGGCCGGTCTCCTTGATCCAGTACTGCATCTTGACCAGCTCCAAGTGCAGTTCCGCGAGCTTGTCCTCGTAGACGCTCCGCTTGAGCCTACCCTCTTTCTTGGCCACGGGTCATCCTCCCGGTTACTGCTAACCTAGGTGCCTCCAGCAGGAGGTGCCATGCCGTGGGAACCACCTCGTAGCCTCGATCAAGCGCGTGCTGCACCATGTACTGCCCGAGCTTCCCCGAGGCCCCCGACGATGCAAACCTTCATTGTCCGCGTCCTGTAGCGCCTTCAGGGTCACGCGCCGTCGGCTGCATGCGCTTGTTAGGCCGCACCCCTTTCACGGCGCACTCGAGCGATCCCGATCCCGAGGCAGATGATACCCGGCCAGAACGTCAGGAACGCGAGCAGCCCCGGGCCGATCGGATTCGGATTGGGGTCGGGCCACAGCCCAACCGCCGCGGCGATGATAATGAAAAACAGAGGCCCCGTACCCAGGATCAACAACCCGAGTCCGACTTGAACCAACCGCGACTGCAGATACTCTCGCATTTATCTCTCCAGAACAGGGGGTCGGCCTAACGGACCGCGCATCAGCTGCGGAGACTGGTGGCGCTCATGTCGGGCGTCGCCTCCCATCAGGCCCCTCGGCTGCGTGCGCGGGTTAGGCTGCACCCCGTTCAAGACTGCGGCCTGATTCGTTTCCGATGTCCTAGCGATCCCAAGGTGACTGCGGCGCCGATGACCGAGCCCCATAGAGCGCCGTTCAGCGAAAGGGTTAGCAAGAGTACTATCACCCCTTCGCGGCTCCCACCTTGAAGTCCCAGCCACTGAAGAGCGGGTACAATTGCGAAAAGAGTGGGGAAGCCGACCAGGAGCAGGGAGAAGCCGAGGGACTTGGAGAGCTCAGTGTCTCCTAGCACGCCGATCACGACATAGAGTGCAGCAAGGCATAGCCCGGCCAGAAACCCAATCCTGGTGCCCTTGAGAGTTCCGCGCCAGATCTCTGCCTTCACGAGCGACTCCAATCCAGGCATTGCGGACGTTTCGTGATGACCTCGGTGCGGCTGACGGACCGCGCATCAGCTGCGGCGACTCCGCCGCTGCGCACAAACCTACATTTCCTTCAATGCCGCGCCGTCGCCTGCATGCGCGGATTAGGCCGCTGCCCGCGGGAGGTCATGTCGGCCGCCGGGCGACAGCCAGGAGATGGGCGCTGCTGCCCAGCACTGCCGGCTCCGTTTCCAGCATTCGGGCCACGCCCAACAGTGCGGCGCGCCGGTGGGCGTCCGCCATTCGCTCCGGCACATCCGGCAGAATCCAGCCCGGACCTTCCACGCCGTACACCCCGGTCAAAGCCAGGCCCGCGGCCGCTACCTCGTCCGCCAGCTCCTGGGGACGATGAAAGTAGGCCGTCGTGAAGTAATCCAGCCGGTCGGTAGGATTGCGGTGCTGACCGTCCCGCAGATCTTGCTCCACGATCGCCGCGAACCGGGGATCCCGCAGCAGATCGCGCGCGAGACCGTCCAGCGCCGACGCCCATCGGGAGATGGCAGCGGCGAACAGCCAGCCGCCTGGCTTCAGCACCCGGGCCGCCTCGCGCAGCGACCGCGCCCGATCCGCCGGGTCGGTCAGGTGATACAGCGGACCGAGCAGGAGGACCACGTCGGCGGAGTCACCGGGCATCTCCAAGGCGCGGGCGTCGCCGACTCGGCAGGAGACGAGCGGCCGCTCGGCGTCGGCGCTGCGCTGCTGCGCTTCCGCTACGAGTCGCGGCACCGGATCGAGCAGATGCACCGAATACCCGGCCTCGGCGAGCCACAGGGCATAGGCGCCGGCCGCCCCACCAACGTCCACGACGGTCCCCGGCGGCGGCGGCGCAAAGCGTTCGATCAACTCCCGGGTGCGCGCCTCCTCGAGCTGGAACGGCCCCTGCTCGAGCCGAACCTCCTCGGGTGCTCGATCGTAGTAGTCGGTGATGATCGGATCTAAGCCCTGGGGGGAGCCTCGCCCATTCCTTAACACTCCTCTCCTGGCGGCGGCAGGTCAGCCCGGACAGCGCACCCTTGGCCCACTTCGGAACTGATAGCAGGTCCGCGAATCCACCAGCCCGAAGCACAACGTCCGACGGGGTCCGTCAGCGGCTGTGGCATCGTACACCTGCCATTCGAGTCCACGACATGCACAGGTCGTGTAAGCCGCGGCCATTGCCCCCCCATCAGCGCAGACGCCGCCGGCTGCATGCACTTGTTAGACAGCCGCGCTGCCATCAGGCCGCGCTGTGCAGCTTCGCCGGGAGGCGGAATGCCCATACGCAGAGCGCACCGTTGAGGACCAGCCCCACTGCAGATGCCCAGACGGGAATGGCCCAGTTGCCCACCTGCGCTGGCCACCCCAGCACGAGCCGCAGGAGGTGGAACAAGGCATAGATCCCGAAGACGGCACCGGCGATTCGAACGTACGCGTTCATCCAGTCTCCCTCCATATGTCGTCGGGCAGAATCCGCTGGTGTGGTCCGTCTAACGGACCGCGCATCAGCCGCGGCGACTTCGCCGCTCGCGCACCGCTGCTCACCTCCCCAGTTCGCGGGCGCGGGCGTCAACCGCGTCCTTGGCCGTCTTCAGATCTACCCCGTACAGCGCCCGATAATGTTTGATCGCTTGGATCTTTTGCCCGCCTCGCAGCAACTCATCGATGGTGGTTGGGGACGGAGGAGTGCCCCGCGGCCGGACTTCCTTCGAACCTGGCCGCTCGCCGCGCCGACTCATGAGACCCAGGCCTACGACTGTGGCGATTGCGGCGAGCCAGTACCAGCTCATATCCTCTCTCCTACGGGGCTCGGCAACAGAAGCTCCCCAGCACCGAGGTCAGCTCGCTGCTCTCTGACGACATGCGCCTCAGCTGCGGGCTCGGAGGGGATCTCAGGCACGCTCCTGATCGCTCGGAATAGTGGACCACCGGTCATTTCTCTCTTGGTCACCAGTCTCCTCGATACGTGTAGCGATGGTCCAAACATGCCCGGACGGATCCATAATCCACGCGGTACGATCGCCCTAGAACTGATTCTGTGCTGGTATCAGATCGCGCGCCCCAGCCGCGATCGCCCGCTCTACTGTTTGATCCACCTCCTCGACATAGACATACATCACCACAGGTGAGCTTCCGTCTGGTTTGGGCACACGGCTCGTCAGAGTCGGCCACTCTCCTTCGATCATGATCATCGCCGGGCCAATCGTCATCAACGCATGCGCCACCGTCCCGTCAGGCCCCAGCCTTCGCACCCGCTCGACCGCGCCGAAAGTGCTTGCGCAGAAGTCAATCGCAACGGCGGGATCGCGGCACAGCAGTCTCGGGATGATGACTGACGCACCGTGAGGGATACCCTTCACTTGGGCCGCCATATTCCCTCCGAAACCGTCCGCTCAGTAAAGCGGGCCGATTACCCAGAGGAACGCGTAGAACACGCCCGGCAGGGCTCCAAGAATCAACGGCCCGAGCCATACCCCCGTATCGGAGGGCGTGGCCTGCCGCTGCCGGAGTACCAAACCCAGTAGAAGAAGGGCGAGGCTCATTCCGGCACTTGCGGCCAAGACTCGGCCGACAACTGGTCGCCAGGGCGACGTCGCCGCCGTCGTAGGCATGCTGAAGAAAACCAGCGCGTTGAGACAGGCTGCCAATGCCCAAAGTCGAGCAACAGGTCTCAGCCGGCGCCAGGGTGTTGCCACGAGCAGTAGGACGAGCACAACCAGGATCACGATAGCGATCATTTGTAGATCTCCGGACTGCTCGCAAGCGGCGTAACGGAGTGCGCGTCAGCTGCGGCGACCCCTCAGCCTGCGCACTATCCTACGTTCCTTAAGATGAAGCGCCGCCGCCTGCATGCGCTGTTAGGCGGCGGGTACTCACCCAATGGCTCAGCGAGACACGGGCGGGGGAGCGTCGGCATACCGCCGGTAGCGGCCGAGGAGGCGACCGAGAGCGACGATCATGGGGAAGACGACGCGCTGCACCGCAGACGGGATCTCCAGCACCGCGAACTCACTGCGATAGCGCGTGGCCAGAAACGCCATGTCGAACAGATCGGGCCGGCCTCCACCGTGCCGCTTCATCGATGCGAACATCTCGGTGAGAAAGTACTCCACGTTGAGGATCGGCTCGATATGTCCGGTGCACACGAGGTCGCCCTCCCCGGCGTTCCAGAACTTGTGCGGTTCCCCCGCCCCGAACGTCACGGTCTCACCCGGCCCGGCGTACCGCGGCGGCTGGCCGAGCCTCTGGTAGCCGATCCCTCCCTGCCGAACCGTCAGCACTTCCTCCTGCAGGTGGTGGACGTGCATGGGTGGGCCGGCACCCGGTTTGACGACGTTCTCGCCTTCGAGCCGGTCGCCGGCGATGCCCCCGGGTTTTCGGGCGAAGGTGGTGCGCTCGCCGGCGCCGTTCTCGATCGTGTGCGGGTAGGTATAGCGTGTCATCGCGGGGTCGGTCGGACGTATGTCGCGTGGTAGAGCGCGCGAGCGAGGCAGGCCGTCGGCGCCCCAGGCCGACGTGCGACGCCCGCCCGGCGATCGACCGGTAAGAACCTCTGGTCCATACCTCCTCAGCCCTTCTCGGCCTTCGCCTCCGCCGCGCGCTTTGTCCACTGCCAGAGGCCCTCGGTGACCGCCGCTGGGAGTCGATCGCCCAGTGCCCGGGCCACGACCACGATCTGGCCGCGATGATGGGCTTCGTGGGCCACGAAATAGCCTAGAACGTGCCCCACGTCGAGCGGAAGATTACGCCAGATGTAGGTCGAAGCCGTCGGGATGGTGCCGCCCTGCTCACAGCCGAGGGTGAGCAGGCGGAGGATTCCCCGGCTACTCCGGTGTAGGGCCTGAACCAGCTCCTGGCGCCCGACTCGCCGTCGGTCGACGCTACGGGGCACGGGGATGCCCAATTCCTGGCCTAAGGTCTTGATCCACATGCACCGGGCATTGTGCATGTGACCCGCGATCATTCGGATCGTGCGACGCGGCGCCCCCGGGACGGCAGCGACCCACAACCCAGGTGACAGGTGCTCGACTAGAAACACCGTCAGCCGATTGTTAGTCCGCCAGGTGTTGAAGATGGTATCCCGTAGGTCCGGGATCACAACAGCCCGACCTTTCACCGAAGGGTTGGCTGACGCCTGACGAACCGCGCATCAGCTGCAGGCCCTCAAGCCCGCGCCCGCACAAACCTACGCCTCCTTAGCAGCACTCCTGGAAGGCCGCCCGATCGGAGCCCCGCGCCCCTCCGGCCTGTCGGCTGCATGCGCGGGTTAGGCGGCGCGGTGCGCGAATTCAACCGCAAGAATCGGAGTGCGCATCCAGGCCGACCCCCTTACACTGGGCGCACCTCTGTCGAAACGGAACCATGTGCTCCTACCGAATTCAGGGCATTCCTGATTCCATTGCGACCGCCGCGAGGGAATCCATGAAGTCGCCCCAGTACGGCCACCCGGTCCACGCCGAAATGGCGACCGGGTATGGCCCGTGCCGCCTCTGCCTGCAGACGTTCCAGGTGAGTACCGACGAACGGTTGCTCTTCACCTACCAGCCGTTCACCGATCCAGCTGCCTTGCCCGCACCTGGACCGGTGTTCATCCATCGTGCGCGATGCGAACGGTACGACGGCCCTGAACTACCAGGAGCGCTCCGCCCCCTTCCGCTGGCCCTCGAGGGCTACGGCGCGAATGGAGTGCTCTTCGTCCAGCGGCGGGTCGACACGTCGCCCTTCGAGGCTGTCTTGGAGGCCGTTTTCGAGCCCGCGGAAGTGCGATACGCGCATCTGCGCAATGCGGAGGCCGGCTGCTTCATCGCTCGCGTTGATCGGCGTTAGAGACTGGGCTGTTCACGACCGCCTAACGACTTGCGCACCAGCTGCAGGCCCTCGAAGCTACGGCCGGCACAGACCTGCGGGTGTCCAGTCGGTGGCGAGCATGGACCGTGGTTTCGCGGCGTCCTGTAAAATGAGCACGAGCGAACGGCGCACGCTCGTCCCGGTGCCCGTCAGGATCATCGGTACTCCGCCGCGGACCATCACCCCCGGCGCTCCGGCTCGCTGTACCATCCTGCCTTGCGGGGTTTCCAGGCATTGCTCGCCCTCCAAGGTATACCAGACCTCTACCCCCGGATGCCGATGGACCGGCGAGCGCATGCCCGGCTGGAACACGCCCTCCATATAGACAGCTGCGTAGGCGTCGGCTTCGACTAAAGGCAGTGGACCCGCCACGGCGATCCGTTCACCACTCGCAGGTCGCCACCCCGCCTCCGCGATGGTAAAGAGCCAGAGGCGACCCAGGGACTGCACCACAGTGCTGCGCCGGGCCTTCGCCGCCTCGGCCGCAACGGGGGTGGTGAAGGCGTCGATGTGCCAGTAGAGCGCGGAATCCCGGGGCAACGCGCCCAGCTCCTCGCGGGCAGTAATGAAGCAGCCGAGCTCTCGCCCGGCACGCTGCGCGACGGGCTCACATCCTTGGGTCTGAGCCGCGGCTGATGTCGCCACGAGCGATGTGATGCCGGCCAGTCTCGTAAATACGCGAGCCACGGACCAACCAGGAATAGAGCTCATATGGGCGACAATCTCCGAGTGGCGCCTAACGACTCGCGCATCAGCAGGCGTTCGTAATAGACCAGTGGGTCGCCTCTGTAGACGACCCGGCCGCGCTTCGTGAACCCGTAGCGGGCATAGAACCCTCCAGCCCCGGCGTTTGCGTCATAGGCATCGAGGCGGATGGCGTCAGCCGGCCACTCTTCTGCAATGGTGCACGCGTCTTCGAGCGCCATGCTTCCCAAGCCTTGCCCTTGATGCGCCACTGAGACGGCCATCCCAGTCAGGTACAACGGCCGTTTGACCGGCGTGAAGTAGGAGATGTCGATAGCCCACGGCTTCTTCGTCGCTAGCCGCAGCATAGTCAGAATGCGTTTGCCATCTCTCCCAATGCGAACCCGCGCGTGGCGTTGCGCGAGTGCGGCTCCCCGCTCGTTTACCAGTGAAGACCAAGGGCCTGGCCCAAAGCGGGCAGTCAGTGCACCAGCAGCGGCATTCTGTAGGCCGGCAATGGCCGCAACGTCGTCGAGTGTGGCATCACGAAACTTCAACGACACCTGGGTTCTCGAGTGAGAAGCAAGTGCGGCCTAACGGCTTGCGCATCAGCTGCGGGCCCCTCATACCGACGCCCGCGCCAACCTACGTTCCTTACTGCCCTCTGGGAAGGTGCCGCCCGCAGGGATGCCGGTGCCGGCCCGGCCCGTCGGCTCCATGCGCGGGTTAGGCAGCTGCTAGCCGGCCGTGCTAGTCCTGCAGTACGAAAGTGACCTTCAGCAACACCCGGTATTCAGTGATCTTCCCCTTCTCGATCACGACCTTCTGGCCCTTGATCCACGCCCCGGTGACGTTCCGGAGTGTCTTCTCGGCTCGGGCGATACCAGCCTGGGTCGCGTCCTGAAAGCTTTTCGGAGAGGAGGATTGAATCTCGGTGATCTTGGCGACGGCCATAAGGCGCTCCCGGCTAGAAAGAGGCGAAGGGTTGGGAAGAAAGCTTGGTGAGCAACCTACTCCGAACGCAATCGAGCGAAAGGGCTTCAGACCGGGTCACCTCGCCGCTCCCGCCGTCGCTGATCCCCCGATGACTGGACTGGCAGAAAGATCGGTGAGTCGGGGGTAGGGGCTCTCGTCAGGGTTTGATCGGCGCCCCCTCTCGACCCCGGAGCAGCAACCAAGCAAACGCAATACCGGCAACAAGTATGAGAATGTTCCCAATCTGGCTAAGGAGGACTTTAGCCAGGGTGATCTCGCCCAGGATCAGGATTGCGCCGAGCGCCATACCGAGTGCCGGCCAACGAAATGGGCCCGCCGGGGACGCGAGCGACATCACGGCCAGCGCAGTGCCCACGAAGAACGCGAGCAGACCGGGCACGAGCGCCCCGAAGACCTCGGCCGACTGGAAGGTTTCCAGGAGGACGACTGCGGCCGCCAGGTCGGCGCCCTCGGAGATGAAGCGCCCGAGCAACATCTCAAACCCGAAGACCCCCGAAAACGCGCCTACCGAAGCGAGCAGGAGAAGGCGCGCAGCATAGCCCGCCACGGGTCTGCGATCCCCGGCCAACTTGGTCAGGGCGAGGAGTCCCGGGACTAGTAGGAGCATCCCAACAAACAAGAGGAGATGAGCTGTATACCATCGCGAGGCCGACCGTGCAACGATCGCGACCTGGGCAGCCGCCGCGTGCGTCTCTGCGGGGTGGAAAAGGTCCCCGACGCTCATCAGCGCCGGGCCCACGATCAGGCTCGTGGCTCCTATTACCGTGCGGTAGCCGGGGGGTGCAGTATCCATGGCGATACCTCCCTATGGCGCAGATGCGTTCTGAGCTGTGCGAGAAGAGCTCCTTCGGCCTAATGCCGCTAGCAACTCGCTTCCCTCCCGCCTCGCTCCTGTCACCCAGCCACGCGGTGAGTCGCCGCCGCTGCTCGGGCGTCGCTTCCGGACTGACGGACAGCGACCATCGATCGGTCGGGGCACTCCCTAACGTCAGCCCGAAACGTCGCAGCTCGCCGCGGCGAGAGACGAGCAGGGTGACCTTGTCTCCCGGCTGGTACTGCTCGATGCGGGCGTCGAGTCCGTCCACGTCGAGACGGAAGTCGTCGATCGCGATGAGCTCATCGTCGGAGGTCAGCCCCGAGCCGTAGGCGGGGGTGTCGCGGCGCAGGCCGGAGACCAGCAGGCGGCCGTCGTCCACCCGCGTGACGACCCCGAGCCAGGCTTTCGCACGAGTGTCCGGCGCGGGGGGATTGAAGCGCAGACCGTACCAGTCGAGCATCTCCGCATAGTCGAGCTCCTCGGTCGTCTCCAGAGCGCGATGGAAGAACTCGCCGAGGTCCGCACCGCCGACCTCGTTCGCCACCGCGCGGAAATCCGCCGGGGTGTACCCCCGCCCGCCGCTGAAGCGGCGATAGGCGACGCGCATCACATCGTCGAGACCGCGCGCCCCGTTCGTGATGCGCCGGAGCCTGGCCTCAAGGAGCAGGCCGACGATCGAGCCCTTGATATAGTAGCTCACCGCGGCGTTCGCCGAATTCTCGTCGGGCCGGTACTGCTTGATCCACGCGTCGTACGACGCCTGTTCGAGCGGTTGCACCAGCCGTCCGGCTGTGGTCTGCAGCGACCCGATGGCAGCCGAGATGTCCGCGAGGGTCTGCTCGCGTGACGCCACGCCGGCCCGACGGGCGAGCACCCAGCTGTAATAGTCGGTGAGCCCTTCCGCGATCCAGAGGCTTCGCGTGTACACCTCGTTCTCGTAGTCGAACGGGCCGAGCTCGACCGGGCGGAGGCGCTTGACGTTCCAGGCGTGAAAGAACTCATGCGCGACCAGTAGGAGCCAGTCGTGGTAGGCGCTATCGGTCCGGGTACTCCAGCGAGTGGTGAAGAGGACGGTGGACCCTTTGTGCTCGATGCCGTCGTACCCTTCGGTGAGCAGGTTGAAGAACAGGTAGCGCTGGTACGGCAGAGACCCCCACAGCTCACGAGCCGCCCGCACGATGCGTTCGACGTCGCGGGCCGAGCGGGCCCCGTCCCAGACGCCGGCCTCGCCGACGTTCACCAGCGCGTGCGGGACCCCGTCGACCGTAAACTCGTAGACGGCTGGATTGCCGGCGAGGATCGGAGAGTCCACCAGCGCATCGTAGTCCGGGGCGCGGTAGTGATGCGGTCGGCCGTCGGCGGCTGCCGGCAGCGACGTCAGAGACTTGGCCCATGCGGCGGGGAGCTCGAGCGCGACCTCGTGCGGGCGCCGCGCCCGCTCGACCAGGGTGATGAAGGTGGGAGCGCCGTTGATCAGGCCGAACGAGTCTTCGACCCAGTTCGTTCTCGCCTGCCGCTCGTGGGCGTAAACCCGGTAGGTCAGGACGACGGCGCCGGCTCCGCCGGTCTCCACCCGCCATCGATTCTTCCGCGACTTCTCGACTTGCAACGCACGCCCAGCCGGATCACGGGCACGGACCTCCTCGACGTGACGCGCGAACTCGCGCACCAGGTACGAGCCCGGCGTCCACACCGGCATCATCAGCTCGATGGCTCGCTGTCGCGACGTCGGATACGTCGCCTGGACTTCGATATAGTGCGTCTTCGGCGCCGGGATGCGGAGCACATACCGGATGGCTTCCGGCTGCTGCGCGTGTGCGGGGCTCCCGGCAAATGTGGTTACGGCCAGTGCCGCAGCCAGGCTGCGCGTTACCGATCGCCGAGCCATTGATCTC
>CAVRRH010000015.1:0-840065 GCA_963723565.1 uncultured Gemmatimonadales bacterium
AGCGTGGCCCTCCCTCTCCGGACAGCGTCTGCAATCCAGATGCGCGGCTTGGCCTTTCTCAGATTTCTGCTGGCCGTGGTCCTGATCGTCGTGCTTATCCTCTGGCTGGGCTTGTCCCAGGGACAACCGGCCAGTCGTCGGCTCAAGCGCGTGTCAGCCGTCCCTCGCCGGTTCCGACACCCAACCGAGCGCCTCCAGTGCTTCAGCAAACTGTGGGCGCATTACCCAGAGTATTTCGGAGTTATCGCGCTCGCCGGGATCGACGAACTCCACAAATAGCTTGATGGCAACAGACTGGCCGGTACTCCAGTTGAGTTCCCTCTTCAGGACCGTGGCCAACCTGCCGTAATGGAGGTTGGCTGCCGAGTGATTTTTCCAGCCTACCGATTGAGCAAGTTGAGTCGCCGTTGTCGTGCGCTCCGGCGCTGCGTAGTGCGACTGGAGCAGTCCGAAGTAGGACCTGGGTAGATCTCGTCCCAGCCGCTCGAGGGCGCGCCGAAAAGCGGCGCTGTCCGGGGTCTTGAACTCCGCCATAATTCCAGCCCTCCCGTTGCAGGCTCAAACAACGTGCGCGCGGACTGGCGACCTCAACTGCACCTGCCACATAGCGTTCCCGAGCTTAGCGCCACCTCGATGAAGCCCAAGCTGGCCGCTCCAAGAGTTGATCGCGATACCAGAGGGTGCTCGCGGGCTTAGGAATCGAAACGGTCTGGCGTTTCACTTGGCTATCCACCTTCCCTTCCTAGCGCCTTCCACATCCACCTTCGGTGATCTGAGCCAGCCTCTTTCCCGGTCTAGGGCGGCACGATGCGCATTCAGGCGAGTTCAGCGGGAGCACGAAACCTAGTTCCGCCAAGACTTGATCGGGCCGAATGGGGCCATTCATGTGCTTGCCATGCAGGAGGTTATGCGATCCCGGGATGTTCGCTGCTCTCTCGGTCATTGTCCTCAAGCAACGCATTCATCCAGGATGGCTTACTACAAATACCAGGACAAGCTAACGGATGTACCTGGATATTGACAGTTTAACTCCTGGATGTTACTCTGCCGATAAAGTCCACAACAATTCGAGATGGGAGTTGCAACTATGACGGAAGGCGAAGGCAGCAAGGTCACAACGTTGGATCAGCTAGAAACCGCGGGGACTGGTGAACGCCCAGTCATCGGTGCCTTTGGACCGAACATGGGAAACAAGACCATCACCGCGCGATTTCCTGTCGCGGACATGAACAGGATCAGTGTTGTGGCCAACGGTGATGCCGAGGCTCCATCAGGGGAGATTGCACAGCGGAAGCTGGACATGGCCCACGCGACGAAACTCGCGGAGTTCATCCTTCGTGGTCTCGTGGACGCGGCCATTCGGCGTCGTCGCGACCGAGGGGGAGAGGTGCCGCCGGCGCTACTGCGATTCCAGGAACGGATCGGCGAGCAGCCCTACTTCAGTCTGCCCCCTGTAATCGCCAATCTTCGGGATGTCGGTCCAAGGGGACAGGGCCTGCGCGCTGAGCCAATCGTGGATGGTGATCGGGGTGAAGTTGTTGCCGTGCGGTTCTGGATGGCCCAGCATCACATCTTGTACATCATCGACGGGCAACACCGCCGCAAAGCTATCGAGCTCGTGATGGATTTCCTGGAAGGGGATATCCATCAGCGGCGCCGGTATTCTCGGAAGAACCTGTACGGCAACGAGGGCCTGGAGGTCACGCCTGAGGAGCTAGCGGCGTGGTCGGAGGTCTATCATGCTGCTCGTGCTGAGGCCCTCATTACGGTGGACATCCACCTCGGCCTTACGGTCGCACAGGAGCGACAGCTCTTTCACGACACGAACAACCTCGGCAAGAAGGTGGAAGCGTCACTCGCGCTCCTGTTCGATAGCGCGAATCCCGTCAACCATTTCATCAAGACCGAGCTAATCGAGCCTCGGCTGATCGACGTGGCGGAACGCGATATCGCCGTGAGTGACTGGAATTCAGACCCCGGTGTGATGAGCCGCAAAGACCTGGTGGGGGTCAACGCTCACCTGTTTCTCAACAAGAGCAACATCAAGGGTGCCAAGCCGCAGGATATTCATCCACGTGAATCATTGGCCAAGCGGTTTTGGGACGCTGTGACCGAGATCGAAGGTTTTGGAGAAGAAGGCGCCAGGGCCAAGACTGTGGCCGCCCAGCCGGTGGTGCTGAAAGCGCTGGCGAAACTCACGTACGATTTCGCCTTTGGCCGGAGCGCGGAAGGCAATGAGCGATTCCGGAATATGTTGCTGGACGGCATTCCTTCGTTGGACTATTCCCATTCGAACAGGATGTGGGATTACTACACCATGTCCGAGGTGGAGCGCAGGGCTGCAGGTCTCGACGGGCTGTCGCACTACCTGCCGAATGACGATGAAGGGGTCAATCGCGATATCGGCGGTCGGGACTCCGAAGGGCGGATGCGGTTCGGGGCCAAGCACAATGACATCATTCCTATTCTCTGCGACATGATTCGTTGGAAGCTTAGGCTTCCCAACCGGCACCGATTAGAATTGCGTGTTGCTTAGGATCCACGCCTCACAAGCAGAGGCCACGCCTGAGTCCAAGAAGGCCGAGGCGTGGCCCCCGCCGGCGCTTGAGCCGCGTGTCAAGGATCAGCGCGAGCAAGGTCTTGGAGCCGGGCGATTTCAGCATGATCGCAACGAATTGGAGGCCGCATCTCTGAACTGGCACAGTTCCTTACCGCCCTGCAGTTTGCCGCCGACAAGCACCGCACTCAGCGTCGCAGGGATGTCGAGGAATCGCCCTTTATCAACCATCCGATCCAGGTAGCGACCATCCTGGCGACAAAGGGCGGGGTAACTGACCTCCCAACGCTCCTCGCTGCCGTTCTTCACGACACGATCGAAGACACCGAGGACTCCGGGGAGCTCAAGGAGCACTTCGGGCCCGAAGAGCGGTCGCTGGTGCTCGAGGTCACCGATGACAAGCAATTGCCGAAGGAAGAGCGGAAGCGACTCCAGATCGAGCACGCGCCGCGCGCTCGGCGAAGGCGAAGCTGATTAAGCTTGGGGACAAGATCGCTCAACGTGCGTGATGTCACGACCACTCCACCAGCCGACTGGAGCCCTGAACGGCGCCGCGACTATCTCGATTGGACGGAGCAGGTCGTGCGCGGCTCCGCGGCTGCAGCTCCGGCTCTGGAGAGCTGCTACGATGAGGCCTTACGGGTCGGTCGAGCGGCGCTCGAGGCTCTGCTATGACGTCTGCGCCGCTGGAGTGGCTTCGCGCCGGCCTCGCACCTGAACGCGCGCAGCACCGCAACGACCCTCCCCCGATCAGCTGCGCCAGCGCGGCCGGCTTGGCCGCGTCCAGCATCTCGATCCGCACTCCCTCCTCGCCCGCCGGCAGCAGGAGAAGCTTCCCCTCCTTGTAGTCCGCTCGACTCAGCACCACCATCCCTCCCAGCCGTACGGCGTACACCTCTCTCGGCGAGATCTGCCCCGGGCCGAGGGAGCGCTCCCGCGAGATGACCGCGTAGTCTCCCCGCGACATCAGCCCTCGCACCCGCCGACCACTCTCTCGTCCCACCCGGAACGCGAACGGCTCACGGATCTCCTGCACCGGGGGCAGCAGCCTGCGGTCCAGCCAGAGCGGGCGGCGGGGATGGCTCCGCTGCTCGTCCGGGTGGCCCGGCTCGGTCCCCGCCGCGACCACCGGGATCCTGATCTGCTCGGCGCGGATCTCCTCGATGCCGGGACTGGGCGGCATGGCGGCCCCGACGAGCTCGCCGGCGGAATCGAAGGCTTCGAGCTGTGCCTCCTTCGCGAGCCGAGGAGAGCGCGTGTGAGTCGCCCCGCTCCGGATTGCCTCGGAAGTAGCTCGCAGAGCTCGTAGGCGGCCTCGACGGCCCTGGTCGCATCGCTCGACTTGCGAACGTCAACCCAGGCCCGCATGAGCCGCTCGTCCAGCCGAAGCGCCTTTGCCATGCGGCTGATGGTCTCCACGTCCGGGACCTGCTTGCCGTTCTCCACCAGGCTGACGAACGACGGGGACTTCCCGATCCGTGCCGCCAGGTCGTAAATGCTCATCCCGCGGTCGCGACGAGCGGTGCGCAGTCTGTCCAGCAGCTCCTGCGAGATGGGGTCGTCCGTGGGACTGCCGGTGCGTTCGGTCTCGGAGTTGTCCATGCGGTCGGAAGAGGGGTTTAGGCGACGCGAAACAAGATGAGTGCAAGATAGGGCTATGTTGACAAAACTGTCAACGTCTGGTATCGTGTCTGCGCGGATCCATCCGGACTGTCACAGGGGGCCACGATAATCGTGGCTCCCCGTTGCTATCCCCGCGGTGTTTCAGAAGTGCGAAACAAATGGAGATGACCATGGACGACAAGTTGAATGATCCCATGCACATGAGTGCCGCCTACGCGGCCGCGGGGAAAGCCTTTCGCGCGCGACTCCGCGACCGTGCGCCGGAGGACGAGCAGCGCCTCCGGGATACCCGGTCCAGCGAGATCGTCGTGGTCCGGGGACACTACGACCAGATCGAGCGAGTGCTTCGGGCAACCGATGTCCCTCACCTGGTCGTCGCGCCCGAGCAGGTGGACCGGCTCGACTGGTCCGAGCTCCAGGTGCTCATGGTAAGCTGCCCCGGGAATCTGTCGGCCGAGTCGCTCTCCCGAATCGCGGCCTGGGTACGGCGCGGCGGGTACCTCGTCACCACCGACTGGGCACTCAAGCACGTGGTCGAGCCGGCCTTCCCCGGCACCATCCGGCACAACGGGCGGCAGACCTCCGATTGCGTGGTGCGGGTGGAGTTGCTGGGCGCCGGCGACGACCCGCTGCTGGCCGGCTTCCTCGAGGACGGACGTGAGCCGCTCTGGTGGCTGGAGGGGTCTTCCTACCCCATCGAGGTCGTCGATCCAGCGCGGGTGCGGGTGCTGATCCGCAGCCGGGAGGTCGGGACCGAATGGGGTGCCGAGCCGGTCGTGGTGACCTTCGAGGAGGGCGGGGGGACGGTGCTCCACATGCTCAGCCACCTCTATCTCCAGCGGAGCGACGTGCGCGGCGCGCGCGACGCCCAGCCCGCGGCTGCCTCGCTGATGGAGACCGCGATGGGGCTCTCACCGGCGGCGGCGGACGCGTTGGGATCGGAGCTCGTCGGCGTGAACGCCGCTTCGCTGAAGAGTGCGTTCACGACGGCGGGGCTCATGGCCGGGGCGGTGGTGGCTCAGAAGCGCAAGATGGCTCAGGACAGAAAGGGGAGGACACGATGAGCGGAAAGGCGTGGGCCGCTGAGCACATGTTCGCCCAGCGGCGCGATGACTCCGGGACGAGCCTTCGGGGCTGGCTACTCGGGCTCGAGCCGGGAAGTCCTTGGACGATGGGGGAGCTGACCCTGGTACCGCTGACGACGGAGAGGGTCGGTCCGCGAGACGTGCTGCTGCCGGAGGCGATCGCCCAGGGCGAGCTGGAATTGACGGAGCAGGGCAGCGGCGTGGTGGAACGGGTACTGGCCAGGAATCGTGGAGCGAGGGACGTGCTGGTGCTGGAGGGCGACACCCTGGTCGGCTGCCGGCAGAACCGGATGGTGGCCTGGAGCGTGCTCGTCGCGGCCGGCACGGTCGCCCCCGTGAGCGTGGGCTGCATGGAGCGAGGGCGATGGAGCACGGGCGGTCGCCATTTTCTGGCCGGCGAGATGACGGTCGATCCGCACCTTCGGCGCCGGACCAAGCGGGAGACGACCGAGAGCGCCGCGCGACCACGCCGGCCCACACCTGGATCAGGTCCGCGCATGGCGGGATGTGGACGCAAAGCTGGCGGAATGGATGGTGGCCTCCGCCAGTGCCGACTACAACATCGGGCTCAGCAGCCGTGCCGATTCATCGCGGCGGCACCTGCGGGACCTGCGACCCCTGTCGGGGCAGGTGGGCGTGCTCGCATTGCACCGCGACCGCCTGCTGGGGCTGGAGGTGGTCGGCCATCCGGACACCTGGCGCGCGCTCGCCGGCAGGATCCTGCCCTCATACGTACTGGGTGCCGAATCGGCCAGACGAGACCCGGAATTTCAGCGGGTGCCGGCGTTGCCTGACGCGGGTGCCTGGCTCGAGGCTGTCGGCATGGCGGCGGTCAGGGAGCGGCGCGCGGCAGGGAAGGGAGTCGATCTGCTGCTGCGTGGCGAGGGAGTGAGGGGGAGCTGTCTGTGGGAAGGGGGGAGTGTCAGGCACATGGCCGTTTTCGCGCGGTGAATCACCCGGAATCGGAGCCCTCATTCCTGAAGGCGCTGGTGTCACTAAGCGCGAGTCCGCGGCCCTGCGCTTCGTCGCTAATCGGGAAGGTAGAAGACGGCTCCAAGAAAGGTAGAAGACGGCTCTGAGATGGACAGGCACGACGCATGGAGGTTACGGCTCCGGGAGGGAATGGAGGCAGCACTCCGGGCCGCCGATCGCTGCTGGGCGTCTTCTCGAAGAAGGACTGAGACAGGATGTTGGCAATTGGGCTCATGTGGTTGGGGTTTCTATTCATCGTCCTGCCGCTCGGGGCTGGCTGCACGAACGACTCATGGGCAGCACGCGAGCTCGTCCACCAGCGGGTCGCGGCTCACCGAATGACCTCGAGACGATGGTTTGGATGGACCTTGCGTCCGACGGCGATCTCGACGGCGATTTCCTGGGGGATTGAAGGGCATCGCAATGGCCGAGATAAACGGATCATGGCACTTGATTGCACGAGTCGTGAATAGGCACCTCGCGGCGATTTCTCAGACTTGAGCAGGTCGGCGCAACCGGATGATCTCTGCGGTAGTCTACCGTTGGTAATTCGCTGGCGCTGCGGTTTCCCCGACTTGACGGGCCGCGAATCGGAGCACCGGCGTCGCCGTTTAAGCGCTGTCAAGCAGCCCTGGACCTCACATCGCGGGCTGCGCTGTTTCCCCGGCCACCTCCGTCTCGGTGGCCATCATGCAGAGGACGGCGAGAGCCCGGCTCCCCGACCCGCCGCCAGACCGTCGCCCTCGACGGTGGCCCTGCCGGCCGGCCCAATACCTGGGCCGGATCCCATGCGCGAACGAGACGGCACGCACATCGAAAGGGCAAACCATGTCGGAACCATATCCCGCACGCGCTAGGAAGCCATGGGAAAGCTGCGGCTACCGGAACCTGGACGTCGCACGGCTGATACGCGCGACTTTCCGGCAGCGCCGTCGGTTCAGCCACATACTATCCCTGGGTGCCGGTGCCATCTCTCTATCAGCAGCCCCTTCTGCCGAAGCGTGGCGCCATACCCGGCAGGGGCACTGGTGCGCCTCTGGAGCGGCTGGAACTATCTTCGCGGGCGTTGTCCAATGCGAGGCCCTGTGCTCGGCTACTCCTTCGCAGGTGGGCTGTCGGCCGGGCACGTGAATGGCATCTGCCGTCGCTGCGCTCTGGTCGTCAGCCGATGGATATGGGGGATCGGCAGGATCATGGCGGGCATACGACCGATTCTCGCAAACAGCACCGTTCAGCCTCACAGGCGGTGAAGATCCCCGTTCCCGATCGCAGGCCAACGGCGTTGATTGCTGTACTCCAGGAAGCTCTCAATGCCGACCTGACTTGCGGTCAGCAGACTCACCGGGTTTTCAGCTTCGTCCGGTCGAAGCATCGGAATCGCGGGAGGGCGCCGAAGGCGGCGTCAAGAAGGAAGCCAGGGTGGTCCGTCGCAGCCGAAGTCGGGGAGCATCCCTTAAAGGACGCCGGTACGTGGTGAAGGAGAGTGGTCCCGAGTATGACCTGGAGTGGTACGATCTGGGCGGTTGGCTGCTTGTCACGCGAAAGTGCCGAGCTCGCCTTGAAGAAGCGCGTGGCCAGGAATATGGCCGAACGGGACGAACCGGGGGCGGTAATGGCGTTCGACCGGGAGATCAGATGTCTGATCTCCTGGAGCGATGGGGTTGCCAACCCCCAGGCCGCCGCACGATGGTGGTTCAAGTAATGAAGCGAGGCTCCCGATCCCAGATCCTTGGGCGTCGATGACGCTCCCTTCGATCAAGCACCAAGCCGCCCCGGTGCCCATCATCGCCGTGGCGATGGAGGGGCATGACGTAATCGAGTCAATTGCCCTGGGGGAATTTCCGGTGGATGGTGACGGCGCGACGGAGTATCTCGCGACCTGGATCGCCGGGCTCCGCGCTCGCCCGATGCTCCAAGCCGTCATCCTCGGCGGCATCACCATCGCCGGCCTCGGCATCATCGACGTGACCGGTCTCGCGGAGCGGCTCGGCCTGGCGGTTCTGGTGGTGACCCGCCACAATCCGGCTCGCTCCGAGCTCGCCGACGCGCTCAAGGCTGCCGGGCTGCATGATCGACTCAGTCTACTGGAGCGGATCCCGCGCGCCTACGGCGTCGGCGAGGGCTTTATCTCGCCCAGGTGGCCGCGAGTGGCGAACTTGACTCCATAGGGGATGAGATCGTGTATCTCGTGAAGGTGATGGATGCGCTCAACCGTTCCGCTTCGCGGGAACGCCGAGGTCTTTGCGGAGTGGGAGAGCGCCAGCAATACATTTGGCCCGGCGCACGCCGCTGAGAAGGCCGCTCCGGGCGAGCCGCCAGCTGGCGGTGAAGTGAGGTCGGCGGCATGAGGACGGGTGGACGGATGGACGGATGGACGGTCGGACGGTCCATCGAAGACTACGATTCCGACCGCCCGTCCGCCTGACCGCCCAGGGCAATCCGTCCATCCGCCTGATCACAGCCGAACCGAACTCCCGTACCCGGGCCTGACAACCTTGCTTGCCCACCTCTGCTCGAACCACTCTGGATGTTGGGTGTGCACTGGAAGGATTCGCGCTGCCCCAATCTGCTCGATCAGCCCCTCCAGCGCTGGCCCGTCGATGTGCCCCGACGCGTGATACGGCCCCTTCTCCGCCCCCGGTAGCCCGCCGACCATCTTCAGCCCGAAATGGTTGAGCCAGTTCACCAGCCGCTGATGGTCGATCTTCTGCTCCTCATCGTACGCCTCCGACGAGGAGAAGATGTAGGTCCCCCCGTCGGGCTCGAAGTCCACCAGGTTGACGATGTCCCAGTAGGAGATGCACACGATATAGGCGCCGGGGTCGCGCCGGATCTGCTTGGCATCGACCAGGTTCGGCCGAGCAGTCGGTGTGCACCCCACGCTCCCAGAGCTGCACCGAGCCTTGGAACTCCTTGAGCACACCGATCTCTTCGGTGGGGCAGGGGATCTGCGGGTCGACCCGGTGGAGCTGCTGGAGCAGGTAGGCGTCCTTGGTGGTCACGATCAGCCGCCGGTTCCGCGCTCTGGCGATGTCGCGGAAGGTCCGGAGCCGCTCGATGTTCCGGGCGCTGAAGTCGGCGATCACCAGCCCGGGCTCAGCGGCCACTATCTGGTCGATGGCGTCGTACACGTTGGGCTCGGTGGGGGACACCTTGTCGCCGACCCGGGTTCCCTCGACAATGAAAAGCGCCGGCTTCAGCGCCGCCGCCTCCTCCACGAATTTCTTGGTCCGCCAGCTGGAGTGCCCGTGGGTCCTGAGGTCGCCGGAGTAAATCACCCAGCCGATCGGGGTCTCGATCCCGAAGGCGCCCGAGCCCGGGATGGAGTGGTCCACCCGCCAGAACCTGAGCCCCTGCGACGCGGGATCCACCAGCTCCAGCGGCGCGGCCTTGAGTCGCTCCGCGTCCCGGGCACCGAGCCCCAGAACCCCCCCAGGTCGACCACTGACTCTGGTGATCTCGTCGCTGCTCTCGCAGATGTAGTGCTGTCGCTGGATCGCGGGGACCCTTGGCCGCGGCCAGGACGTCGCCATTGACATTCGCGCGGCACGAGGTAGCAGAACTCGCCGTCGGCCCCGGTCGGCTTGGGGTCCTGGAGACACTTGCCGATGATGGCGGTGGTGAGCCCGGTGTACACCGGCATGTCCGGCCGGAGGAAGCCGAGACAGCCGTTGTGGTCCATGTGCGCATGGGAGAGCAGCACGCCGCGGAGGTTCTCCACCCGGCGGCTAGTCCGGCCGGCCGCGGTAGCGGGTCCACAGATCCGGCTCGTGGGCCCAGAGATCGTCGCGGTAGAGCCCCTCGAGCGGCGGCAGCAGCTCCATCCTGAGGTAGTCGCGCAGCCCCAACGCCGCCGTCCTCGGCTTGACGAACTCGGCGAAGTATTTACCGGTGGCGCCGAAGCGGATGCCGAAGTCGAGCAGCCAGCCGGCGCCGTCCCACTCGAGCAGGATGCGGTTGCCGCCGATCTCGCCGGCGCCGCCGTACAAGGTGATCCGAAGATCTGCCATCGCTTCCGGTGGTCTCTTCGACGCGAGGATTTCAAGGGGATAGGAAACAGTACAGTCCAATAGGAGAGTTGGCTAGGCGCCGCCATGATGGCCGGCTCGAACCGGGTCTTGACTAGAGTCCCCTGGCTCTACGATATTTCCACTGTGCGGTGATTTCTTCGACTTGACGGGCCGCGCACCGGGGCAATCCGGAACTACCGTCTAAGTCGCGGCAAGCAGCCCGCGACTCTACATCGCGGGCTGCTGTGTTTTCTCGGCCACCTCCGTCCGGTGGCCAGCATGCAGAGGACGGCGAGAGCACCGGCTCCTCGACCCGTCCGCCAGACCGTCGCCCTCGACGGTGGCCCTGCCGGCCGGCCCGATCCTCAGGCCGGACCATGCGCGAACGAGACGGCACGTTCATCGAAAGGGCCCCTCGCATGACACCAGTACACTATCCGCCTGTCCAGCCTTGGGAAAGTGCCGGCGGCCGCAAGCCTGACCTCGCCCGACTGCTGGCGGCCGCGTGGCGGCAAACGCTCGCGCCTCGCGGCCTGGTATCCATGGGTTCCCGTAACGGCGGCGGCGGCCGTGGGGAGTCCCTTCACGGGCCGCTGGGGGGCTTACCCCGTCGGGGCGATGGTCCTGCTCTGGTCGCGTTGGGACTGCATGGGGGCGCCTGCCCGGAGTGCTGTGGCGAGGGAATCGGCTTCACGTTCGCGGGAGGGCTCTCGATCGCGTATGTGACCGGCGTATGCCTCTCCTGCGGGCTGGTGGTTCATCGCTCGGCGCACGGGATCAGGGTGATCGTGAACGGCATCAGGGAGGCGCTGCAGGGCACGCCATATCCCGTGAGCGGATCGCAGACCCGTGCCCACTCGCCGGCGGTCGCGCTCGTCGCGGCGCTCGCCGAGTTGGGCGAGACCGGCCTTCGCCGATCCCCGGGCGCCGGGCCTGGCGCCGCCGTATGTGCGGTGCAGCAAAACGCAAAAAGACGCCACGAACCGACGACACGGTCACGACATTCTGGAGGAGGCCCCGTTCGTGCCACGACTCTGCGCGCCGAAGACCCGCGACCGATATCCCGAACGCCTCACCCGGGACGGCGCCGTGCTGCTGAGCCGACGAACCACATCAGACCTGCTGCAGGGGCTGCTCGACCGCCCGCGCAGCCGCGCCGAGTCGAAGCGAGACCTGATCGCGGCAGCGCAGCCCTACGTCCGCCGCTATCGCGGCTCTCCCCCCTCGTGGTGGACGATGAACCTGGCCACCTACACGCTCCACCCCTCGTGGGTGGACTGGCGCCGCAAGGGAGGATGCCTGGTGTACCGGCTCCTCCCGCGGGGCCGCGCGATCCTCAACGGCAAGGTCCCGGCGCGTATTATCGGCGTGGGGCGCTTCGTGCCCGGCAGCACGTCGGCCGGGGGTAGCAGCGCATGACGACATCGACCTGCAGTTCCATCCGACATCCTACTGGGATCACGCCGATCCCTTCTCCACCATCCGCTCAGGCGTCAAGGGCCAGAATCGCCGCGACATGGTGACGGACTTCGTCACCGGCGTGCGCCCGGGCCAGAGCCGCATGAGACCCGGTCCTCGTCGGAAAGGCCTCGACGATGTGGTCGCTGATTTTTCGAGGTAATTGACCGGTGGAACCAATCCAGGTCGAGCGGCCTGTGAGCGGCTTCAATATCGTGGCTGGCGTGCTCGTTGATGCCTCCGTGGTCATGATCCCTGAGGGTGAGGCTAATGGCCTTGGACCAGCTGTATGACGCTCTCGGCGCGAGAACTTGGGGTGAGTTCCGGCGGCTGGCCCCGGAAGCCTGGTACCGGAGCGCGTTGGAGCGCACGTTCGATGAGGAAGATGAGGGTTGCCGGATCCGGCCACCCCCTTCGACCCCGAGCAGATCTCGGGATACTGCGATGGAGATTGGCCGGCGTGGCCTCAGCAGCGAATGTCTCGAGTGGGTGCCGAAGCAGGTCCAGGCAGAGTTCGGGAATGCGGAGGCGAGCTGCACTGACGGGAGCTCTCCTCAGCATCGAGGCCAGGCACATGGACCGCGTAGTAGCCGCCATGGAAGCACTCGGGTACCGGTGCCGACGAGACGACGATCTCGTCGCTCGGGTCAGCGGATATACTGACCTCCACGGTGATGACGAGCGAGTCTTCACCGGATACTCGGGCTGGTTCAGCGATCTCCCGCGTCACCTCCTGATCCTTGTTCATTGCCGCCAAGAGTGGAGGGCTGACCACGAGTCGGTCTCGAGAGCATCGCCCGTCATCCACCACGCAGACAGACCGCCACCGTCGGTCACAGCCATAAGGTCGAGCGACGGAGGGAGACCCCGGAGCCGCGGGGAGGTCAAGAACCGCAAAACGGGTTACCTTCGTACCGCTCACTTCACGATCCCAGCTCCGCCCGGACCGCCATGGCGCTGCCCATCTCCGGCGAACGATGACCGCCGAGCCGCTCTCCGACGAGGCCCTTCTCGCCCGCCTCGTCGCCTTCGACACCACCAGCCACAAGAGCAACCGCGAGATCGCCGACTTCATCAGCGACTACCTCGACCGACCCGGCGTGCGCATCACCCGGCACCCGACGGCCGACGGCGCCAAGCTCAACCTGATCGTGGCGGCCGGCCCGGAAGACGGCGACCGCGGTCTGGTCCTCTCCGGCCACATGGACGTGGTGCCGGCCGAATCGGAGGGCTGGGCAGTCCGACCCGTTCACCCTGACCCAGCGCGATGGATCCTACGTCGCCCGCGGCGTGGCCGACATGAAGGGCTTCCTCGCCCTCGCGATCAACCGGCTCGCCGCGGCCGACATCCCGCGACTCGGGCACGCAGCTCGTGCTGCTCTTCACCCACGACGAGGAGACCGGCACCCTGGGCGCCCGGCGCCTGTTGGACGAGCCGGGCGCGGTCCCGCCGCTCCCGCCGGCCGCCATCATCGGCGAGCCGACCTCGCTCCGGGTCCTGCGCATGCACAAGGGCCACCTGCGGCTCCGGCTCTCGTTCACCGGCGTCCCCGCCCACAGTGGCCTTCCCCATCTCGGCGTGAACGCGGTCGAGGCGGCCGGCCGGGCGATCGTCGCCCTCGCCGAGCTGCGCCAGGCGCTCGAGCGGGAGCGGCCGCCGAACGCGGAGCACTTCCCCGAGGTCCCCTATGTCACCCTCAACGTCGCCCGAGTTGCCGGCGGCGGGCCCACCAACGTGGTCCCGGCCGACTGCGTGCTCGATCTGGGCGTGCGGCTCCTGCCCGGGATGTCGGCGGACGAGATGACCGGGCGGGTGCGAGCGGTGGTGCAGGAGGCGGTGTCGCGGGTGCCATTCGAGCTGGCGGTGCTGGGCGAGACCCCGCCGATGATCGCCGCGGAAAACGCACCGATCGTTCGCCTGCTCGCCGGGGAGCTGGGGCAGACCGGATCCGGGAGCGCGCCGTTCGCCACCGACGGCGGCTGGCTCAGCCGGCTCGGACTCGACTGCGTCATCTGCGGGCCGGGCTCGATCGAGGTCGCCCACAAGCCGAACGAATCGCTGCCGGTGGCGGAGTTCGTCCGCGCCGGGGAGCTGCTGACCCGCGTCGTCCACCGAGCCTGCGCGGCGGGGCCGGCGTGAGCGCGAGGGTCATCGAAGCCGAACTGATCTGGACCGGCCGCCGCTTCGAGCCCGGCCTCCAGGTGGTCGTGGGCGAGGACGGCCGGATCGAGGCCGTGACCGCCGGCCGGACGCCGACCGACCGTCACCAGCGCTGCGCGCTCCTGCCTGGCTTCGTCAACGCCCACTCGCACGCCTTCCAGCGCGGCCTCCGCGGCCGCGGCGAGCGGTTCCCGGCCGGGTCGGGCGACTTCTGGACCTGGCGGGAGGCGATGTACGCGCTGGTCGAGCGGCTCGACGAGCGCGAGCTGTTCCGGCTATCGGTCCAGGCGTTCGAGGAGATGCGGGACGCCGGCATCACCACCGTGGGCGAGTTCCATTATCTCCACCACGCGGGCGACGGCACCGACTACGAGCTCGACCGCGTCGTGCTCGAGGCCGCGGCCGCCGCCGGCATCCGCATCGTGCTGCTCCAGGCCTACTACGCGACCGGCGGCATCGGCCAGCCGCTCGGCGCCGGCGCAGCGGCGCTTCCGGTCCACCGATGTGGGCGCGTACTGGAAGCAGATGGACCGGCTCGAGTCGGGCCTCGATCGCCGGACCCAGAGCCTCGGCACAGTGGCGCACAGCATCCGCGCCGCGGCGGTCGAGGACATCGCGGCGCTACACGCCGAGGCGCGGCGGCGGGGGCTGCCGTTCCACATGCACGTGGAGGAGCAGCGACGGGAGATCGAGGAGTGCGTGGCGGCGTACGGGCGGGGGCCGATGCGGGTGCTGCTCGACACGCTCGACATCGGTGGGAACCTGACCGCGGTGCACTGCACCCATACCGCACCAGAGGATCTGCGGCAGTTTCTCCAGGCCGGGGGGACCGTGTGCGTCTGTCCGCTTACCGAGGCGAACCTCGGCGACGGGCTGCCCCTGCTGGAGCCGGTCCCGGACCTGGTGGAGCGGCTGAGCCTGGGGTCGGACTCAAATGCGCGCATTTCACTGCTCGAGGAGATACGCTGGCTGGAGTACGGGCAGCGCCTGCGCAACGAGAGGCGTGGGGTGTTGCGGAGTGGGGAAGGGGAGGTGGCGTCAGCCGTGCTCGGTGCAGCGACGGCCGGCGGTGCCAGGGCGCTGGGGCTCCCCGCCGGTCGGATCGACATTGGTCACTGGGGCGATCTCGTCGTGATCGACCTCGAGCACCCCTCGCTCGCGGGATGTGAGGTCGAGACGCTGGCGGAAGCGCTGGTCTGCGGGGCCGACAACGGGGTCGTGCGAGGCACCTATGTGGGCGCCAACTGGAGAAAGAACCGCAGCTACTGCCCCGCCAGCGCATAACGCCGGCCATGCCAGAAGCGGCCCTGCGTGACTCAGATCACCGATCACCACACACCGGCCCCTGACATTTCGAACGGGTCTAACAGGAGTCCAGAATGAATCAGGTCAAGGACCCGGTCTGCGGAATGATGGTCGACCCGGAAACAGCCCCGGCACACACCACATACGAGTCTCAGGAGGTGTTCTTCTGTTCTCACGAATGCCGCCGGGAGTTTGAGGTAGAGCCGGCCCGCTATGCCGAGAATCTGGACCGGCAAGACCCCCGGTTGATGGACACGAAGTCGTTCGTGGCCCCCAAATTCGGCTCTGCTGGTAGTGGCGGTTTGGTATACGAGCCTGCCTCGGAGCGGCGCGATCGCGAGTAGTGCTGCTGCAGGTTGCAGTTCCAGCTCGGCTAGTCGGGTGGCGGAGTCGACATGAACTCCGGCACGGTCCGTGGCATTCGACGATCTCCGTGACGCAGGGTGTATCGTGATAAGGCTGATCTCCAGCTTGGCCTCCTCGCAGCCAGTCTCATCGAGCCCGCATGGCCAGGCCATGATCCACCGGGATCACGGTCACGGCAAAGGGAGTTCCGGCGTCGTCGGAGACGAACGGTGTTGCACCGGCGAAATCGTTTCCGCCCAGCATGGCATTGGTGTAGTACGGCGTGTAGACCATGATGTGGGGGTGCCAGGCACCGATCCCCGGCGCGAGATACTGGTCGGCCGACCACATGTACGCGAAGGCGACGCCCTCCATTCTCGGCAGCTCGCCTTTGGCGTAGGCGCTCTGGACGCGCGCAGCGATCTGGTCCGGTGTCTTGCCTTCCATGGCGAGCTTCGCCCGAAGCTCCTGGTAGGGGAGAACGGTCCGCGCCGCAACTGGATTGAAGCAGATCGGCGCCCGAACTTTCGGGTCGTAGACCAGGTCGCGGAACGGGGCCGGGGTGAACGTCGGCGCCGACCACCCCCGCATCACCAGGCAGACGAAGCCGTTGTCGCCCTCGCGCGCCACCTTGTAGCCGGACTCGGTCAACAGCTTGATCGTGGCCCGTCCAGTGATATTGGCCGGTGCGGCGCTCCGGGCCAGCGCCAGCTCGGCCTCTTTCGTCATCAAGTACTCCCGGAGCGGCGGGTAGGCCGGCGGCGAGCTTGCCGCAGGAGACGAGGACTGCGCCGGCAGCACACGGGCGAGGCCCAGGGTGATCGGAATTAGAGATTGAAGCAGCCGCAACATGGGAATTCTCACCTTGCTCGTCACCGGCTGCTCCTCACAACGTTCTCTGATCCCAGAGCTGAACTCCTTGAACGCCGCCAGCTCGGTCAGGGGATTTCTTCCCTCGGCATCGTCGGTCGTCGCCACATGGACGAAGCTCATGCGGTCCTGTCTCATTTGGTTTCCTCGTTGGGTCGAGTCTAGGTCTATTGTCTGGTCTCCTGGTTCCACCTCTGCTTCAACCTTGAGACGGAGCCGGCGTGCGAAAGGATACGTCTCATCCGCACGTATCCTTTTCTTCTCCATTTGCGTCACTAGTTCATGGGGTGATAACCTGGAGCCGACTCTCGACTCACTCTGACTCTCGACCGGAGCCACCCATCGCAACTGGACCCCTTGCGCCCGATAACACCGCCGACCTGCAGGCCAATCTGGAGGATTCCAAGAAGCGGTTCCTGGCCGCGGTCAAGGAGATCCGGCCCAGGCTCCACCGGTTCTGCGCCCGCATGACCGGGTCGGTGCTCGACGGCGAGGATCTGGTCCAGGAGACCTTGGCCCAGGCCTTCTATTACCTGTCGTCACTCAAGGACCAGAGCCGGCTGGAGCCGTGGCTGTTCCGGATCGCTCACAACAAGTGCGTGGATTTCCTGAGGCGTGAGCGGCGGCAAGGGGAGGATACGGTGCCCTACCTGGACGATCACGTCCCGGACGATGTCCCAGATGATGCTGAGTGGGACGAGCCGGTGAGCGACGCGCTGGCCGCGCTGGTGGCGGAGCTGCCACCGATGGAGCGGGCCTGCGTGTTACTGAAGGATGTGCTGGACTATCGTCTGGCTGAGATCGCCGAGGTGGTGGAGTCCACGGTGGGCGGGGTCAAGGCCGCACTGCACCGGGGACGGGCCAAGCTCAGGGTGCTGCAGCAGGCGCATGGGAGCGTGGAACTCGATCGGGAGCAGCGAGCGCTGGTTGACGCGTACATCGAACGGTTCAACCGACGCGACTGGGAGGGATTACGCCGGCTGATCCAGGCCGACGCGCGGATCGAGATCGTGGGAGTCGACCGAGACCAACGCCGCGACCTACTTCGGCAACTACAGTGCCCTCCGGTGGGAGTGGAAGCTGTCGTTGGCGCGGGTGGACAGCGAGCCCCTCATCGTACACTGGCGGAAGGCCGGAGCCGACTGGGTTCCGCTTACGGCGATGAAGCTCTGGTGGCGGGACGGGAAGGTGGTGCGGGTGCGCGACTACGTGCACGTGGACTATCTGCTCCGCCATTCCCAGACGGAGCCGGAGAGGTAGCCCGCGCGGCCCGCACGGCCGCCGCCAGCTCCCGCACTCCGGCGCGTATCACCGCCTCCGAGCACCGTGCATACCCCAGCAGCAGCATGGACGAATCCTCGGTCCGGCCGAGGTAGTAATCGCTCAGCGCGGTCAGCGCGACCCCGCCCGTGCTCCCCCTCGCCGGGGGCACAATGAACGACGGGAGATCTTCACGATCGTCGAGTAGCGGCTAGGGGCGGGTCCGGTTCACGAGCCGCGCGCGGACGACACCTCGTCCGAGATGGCGTGGAACCGGGAGATGCCTTCGGTCGTTCCCATTAGTCGGGACGTTGTTTTCTGTGCGGGCCCTTTTTCCGGAGCAGCGTTGCGCATCACGGACACCGAGTCCGAGGCATGGGTTCGCGACCTTCGATCCGAAGGGACGACGCGAGAGCGAGCCGCCAGACGGCTGCACGAGCTGCTGGTCCGAGTGGCCGCGCGCGAGGGCTGGCGCCGGCGAGGCTCCATTCCGGAGCGACTGCACGCCGAGATCAACGACCTTGCGCTTCAGGCCGCGTCCGACGCGCTCATGGCGATCACGCGCAAGCTGGACAAGTTTCGTGGAGAGGCACGCTTCACCACCTGGGCCAGCAAGTTCGCCATCCTCGAGTTCTCGAGCGCACTGCGCCGACTGATCTGGCGGGGCCGGCCGTTCGTTAGCGATGATTCCCTGTGGGAGCGGCTGGCGGATTCCGCTCCCAGTGCCCTCGATGCCATAGAGCGCCGTGACCTGATCGCGGCGCTGGCCCGCGCGATAGAGAGCGAGCTGACCGAGCGGCAGCGCCTGGTGTTCCGGTCAGCGGCGCTGGATGAGGTGCCGATCGACGTCCTGGCCGAGCGGCTGGGCAGCTCCCGCGGCGCCGTCTACAAGACCCTGTACGACGCCCGGCGCCGGCTTCGAGCCAGCTTGATGGGTCAGGGTTATGGGGAGGTGAGCACGAGATGACCGACCCGCTCTTCGAGCGCCTTCTCGGGACGAGAGCCACCGATCCTGGTTGCGATGCGACCTTCGTGCTGCTGGATCGGTATGCCGAGGCAGTCATCCGGGGAGACGACCTCACCCCCGAGTACGCCGGCGTACTGGCTCATCTCCGCGACTGTGCAGCCTGCCGGGAGGACGCGGAGGGCCTGGTGGCCGCCGTCAGAGAGCTCCAGTCTCCCACAGATCCGAGGTAAGATCCCGCCGCTTCGCGCCGCTCATAGGTATCGACCTATTCAGGGAGGCGCGTCATGGTACGGCATCACCTTACACCTGTAAATGGAATCAACCTCTTCCACCGCGAGGCCGGCGATCCGACCAGGCCGAAGCTGGTGCTGTTGGGGGGCTTTCCTGCCTCATCGCACCAGTTCCGGAACCTGATCCCTGCGCTGGCTGATCGGTTTCACGTCCTCTCGCCGGACTACCCCGGCTTCGGCAACAGCGACATGCCTGATCCGGCAGCCTTTGGGTACACCTTCGAGCGGTTATCCGAGGTGATCGAAGGCTGGCTCCAGCTACTCGGCCTCACTCGCTTCGGGCTCTACGTCCAGGACTACGGCGGCCCGATTGGATTGCGCATCGTGGGCCGCCATCCCGAGTGGCTGCAGTGGCTCATCATCCAGAACTCCAACGCCTATGAGGAAGGATTCACGGCGGCGTGGGATGGGATCCGGCACCGGTTGTGGAAGAGCCGGAGCGACGAGACCGAGGCGCCGCTGCGCGCGTTCCTCGAGCTGGACGGGATCCGCTCGGTCTACCTGCACGGTCACCGGGATCCGGCGCTCATCAGTCCCGACAACTGGAACATGGACTTCCGCTTCATGGAGCGGCCCGGAGCGCGGCGGGTGCAGCTGGACTTGCTCTACGACTATCGCACCAACGTCCCGTTCTATCCTGCGTGGCAGACGTTTCTGCGGGAATGCCGGCCGGAGACGCTGATCTTCTGGGGGCAGCAGGACGTGTTCTTTACCCCGGAGGGTGGGGAAGCCTACCTGAGAGATCTGCCGCAGGCCGAGCTGCACCGGCTCGACTCAGGGCACTTCGCGGTGGAGGACTCGCTGGAGACGATCGCGAGCAACATCGGTCGTTTCTTCGAGGAGCGGGTGGCGGGTCGCCAGCCACGGGCTGTGAACCGTGAGTCCCGGGTCGCCTAGTCACGTGGGAGCCTTGGAGGCGGCCTCAGGGGAAGAGCACCTGCTCCGCCAGGGCGGAACGGATGGACTCGACGAGGTTCTCGCGACCTCGGAAGACGGGAGCCATGATGAGCGGGTCTCCGTTGATGACGATAACGGGAAGTAGCGGCACCATCGGGGCCGAGGTGGTACGGCTGCTGTCGAGAACGGGTGCGAACACCCGCGCGGTGTACCGCGACGCGAGCAAGACGCAACGCCTGCCCAACGTGAGCTGGGTCCGCGCCGATCTGGATGACCCCGAGGCGCTCGAGGCAGCCCTCGCCGGGACGACGCGGCTGTTTCTCCTCACCGGCAACGCGCCGGACTTCGCCCGGACCCAGATCGGGGTCGTTCGTGCAGCCGAACGGACCGGGGTGGAGCACACCGTCAAGCTCTCCGCCCTGGGCGCTTCCGACCACTCCAAATCAGCGATAGCGCGGGAGCACTGGGCGGTGGAGCACGCGCTGATGAGCACCCGGCTGTCGTGGACCATCCTGCGCCCGCACGCGTTCATGCAGAACTGGCTCGGCGACGTGGCGGAGTCGGTGCGGGCTGAGGGCATTATCTACGCGCCCATCGGGGATGGGCGGGTGCCGTTCATCGACACGCGTGACATCGCGGCGCTCACGGTCGAGGTGCTGCTCCACCCCGAGGTGCACGGGGACAAGAAGTACGTCTTGACCGGAGGCGAAGCAATGGGGTACGCCGATGTCGCAGCCGCGCTCTCTGAAGCAACCGGCCGAACCATCGCGTATCACCCGATTTCCATGGACGAGGCCCGGTCGCGCATGCTGGCCCGGGGCATGCCGGCGGAACTGATCGACGCAATGCTGGCGATCGCGGAGTACCAGAAGGCAGGAGGACCGACGGCCGTGGTCTCACCGAACGTCGAGCGGCTCCTCGGGCGACTACCTCGCTCGATCAACGATTTTGCGCGCGATTACGTCGTACACTTCGTCTGACACCCGCTGCGCTGCGGCAGGCTGGCTCGTGGCTCATGCCGATACTCGCGACCCCGCCAGACTGGGCTACGTGAGCACCGCGGCGGCCCCTTCCCGTGGTGTCCTCGACGCCCGCGCGGCCCGCACGGCCGCCGCCAGCTCCCGCACTCCCGCGCGGATCACCGCCTCCGAGCATCCGTGCATACCCCAGCAGCAGCATGGACGAATCCTCGGTCCGGTCGAGGTAGTAGTCGCTCATCGCGGTCAGCGCGACCCCGCGGCGCGCGGCCTCGTCGCGGATCGCCCGCCCCCGGTCGCCCGTCGCGCAACTGGATCATGACGTGCAGCCCCGCCCGGATCCCGTGCACCCGCACCTCGGGCAGCGCCTCGATCAGCGCCTCCACCAGCGCGTCGCGCCGCGCCCGGTAGCGCGACCCGCATCCGCCGCAGATGGCGGTCCAGCTCCCCCCGCGAAAGAAAGTCGGCGAAGGCGTGCTGCTCGATGCGCGAGACGCCGAAGTCCACCTGCCGCTGCTGCCGCTGCACCGCGTCCAGCAGCCGGGTCGGCACCACCAGCCAGCCCAGCCGCATCGCCGGCGCGAGCGTCTTGCTCGCCGTGCCGGCGTACACGATGCGCTCGGGGTCCATCCCCTGCAGCGCCCCCACCGGCGCCCGGTCGTACCGGAACTCGGCGTCGTAGTCGTCCTCGATCGCGAACGCCTCGCGCCGGCGCAGCCAGTCGAGCAGCGCCCCGCGGCGGGCGCCGGAGAGCACCGCGCCGGTCGGGTACTGGTGCGCCGGCGTCACGAACACCGCGTCCACCGCCGCCTGCTCCAGCGCGTCCACCCGGAGCCCCTCGCCGTCCACCGGCACCGGCACCAGCTCGAGCCCCGCGCTCGCCGCCGACAGCCGAACCTCGTCGTGAGCAGGGGTCCTCGATCGCGATCCGCCTCGCTCCCATCGACGCCAGCGCGTGGCACAGCAGCGTCCGCCCCTGGCAACCTAGCCGCTGGTGATGACCACTCGGCCCGCGTCGGCCACCACGCCGCGCACTCGGCCCAGGTAGTCTCTTGAGCGCCAGCCGGAGCACCTCGCTCCCGTGGGGATCGGTGTAGCCGAAATCGGCGTCCCGCATCCCGGCGAGCGCCTCGCGGACCGAGCGGAGCCAGGCGGAGCGGGGGAAGGTCGACAGGTCGGGCACGCCGGGGCGGAAGTCGTACCGCGGCTCGGGGACCGGCTCCGGCCGCCGGGTGGTGGGCGGCTGGCAGGGCCGGCGCAGCCGGTGACCCGCGGCCGGGCGCCCGGGCGCAGCTCCAGATAACCCTCGCCGGCGAGCTGGGCGTACGCGTCCACCACGATGGGCCGGGAGACGCCGAGCTCGCGGGCCAGGTCGCGGGTGGAGGGGAGCCGGGCGCCGGGGCGGAGGGTCGAGGTCCCGGATGGCCTGGCGGAGCTGGTCCTCGATCTGGCGGCCGAGGGTCCGGGGGCTCTCCCGGTCCACCGAGACGAGGATGTCGAGGGGCCTACTGGTCAGGTTTTCCGCTCCTTAACTGGATCTTCTGTCATTACCAGTCTGGGCCTAGCTTGGGCCTATGTCAACCGCGCGCGCGGTCGCACTCCTCCTCCTGGGAGTGACGCCGGCCGCGGCCCAGCAGCCCCTGGGCTCGGCCGCGTCGCGCGACGTGGTCTGGCCGCTGCCCCAGATCCAGGGCGAGATCCGGGTGGACGGCCGCAGCGACGATCCCGCATGGCAGGCCGTGACACCGCTGCCCATGACGGTCTACCTGCCGGCGTACGGCGCCGCTCCCACCGAGCGCACCGAGGCGCGCATCGCCTACGACGCCGACGCGATCTACGTCATGGTGGACGCCTGGGAGTCGCACGAGGGCGGCGTGCGCGCGAGCTCGATGATTCGCGACGACGACTCGCCGGGCGATTTCCTCAACGTGCTGCTCGACACCTTCGGCGACCGGCAGAACGCCGTCACCTTCAGCACCACGCCCGGAGGCCAGCGGAACGACTGGACCATCAGCAACGACGCGCAGGACGACGCCGCCCTCAGCCCCGCCTGGAACGGCGTCTGGGACCTCGTGGTGCGCCGCGGCGCCGACGGCTGGCACGCCGAGTACCGGATTCCGTTCACCACGCTGCGGTTCACCACCCGGAACGGCCGCGCCGAGCTGGGGCTGAGCATCAACCGTCTGACCGCGCACTCCAACGAGCGGGTCACTTTCCCGGCCATCGAGCCCTCGGCGCCGCTCGCGCTGTGGAAGCCGTCCCGCTGGCAGCGGGTCAGCATCGAGGACATCAGCACCGCCCGCAGCTTCCGGGTGACGCCCTACGTGATGGCCGGGTCCGAGGGGACCCGCGCGCCCGATCCGGTGCTCTCGCCCTGGCATCGCGACCAGCGGGTCGAGGCGGGCGGCGACCTCAAGACGGCGCTCTCGCCCAACCTCACGCTCGACGTCACGGTCAACACCGACTTCGCCGAAGCCGAGGTGGACGACCAGCGGGTCAACCTCACCCGCTTCCCGCTGTTCTATCCCGAGCGGCGGGCCTTCTTCGTGGAGCGCGCCGGCACGTTCGAGGTGAAGACCGGCGAGGTGGACCTGCTGTTCAACAGCCGCCGCGTCGGCCTCACGCCGGACGGCGAGCCGGTCCGGCTGCTCGGCGGCGCCCGGCTGGTGGGACAGGTGGGTGGCTGGGACGTCGGGCTGTTCGACGTGCAGACCGGCCAGACGCCCTCCGGCGTGCACGAGAACCTCGGTGTCGTGCGCGTGCGGCGGGCGCTGCTCAACCAGCGCTCCTGGGCCGGCCTCATGCTCACCTCGCGGGTGACCCCGGACTCGGGCCAGGTCGCGCTCGGCGCCGACGGCGAGCTGCACCTGGGCGGCGACGACTACGTCGGCTTCGCCCTCGCGGCGCTGGCCGGCGACGCGGGCGTCGGGCCCGGACGACGGCGTGCTGCCGCGCGGCGCGCTGCGACTCCTGGCGGAGCGGCGCCGCAACCGGGGGATGTGGTATCGCACCGGCGTCGCCACCACCGGCGCCCGCTACGCGCCGGCGCTCGGCTACGTCGAGCGGGGCGACGCGATCCAGCCCCTGGCGGAGCTCGGCTACGGCTGGGTGGTCTCGCCGGCGGGGCACCAGCTGCGCGCGCAGCGTGTCGTCGTCGTTCGCCTATCGCAACGCGGCCGGGGACGTTCGACGGATCGACCGCTTCCGCGGCCCTGGAGTACGAGCCGCCGAGCGGAGCGCTCTGGACGCTCAGCCTGACCCGCCAGGAGGACGACCTGCTGGTGCCGTTCACGCCGGTGCCGGACGCGTCGGTGCCGGCGGGGCGGCACACGGCGGGCTTCGTCGAGTTGGAGCTCAAGCCCTCGACCGGCCCGCGCGCGGTGGTCGGCGGCAGCCGTGCGCGCGGGCGAGTACTACGACGGCCGGCTCTACTCGCTGCTGCTCTCGCCCGAGTGGCGCGCCTCGGCTCACCTCCGGCTCTCCGCCGACCTGCAGCTCGACCGCCTGGAGTTCCCGGCGCGCGGACGAGCGGGTCTGGTCCCCGCTGGCGCGCCTGCGCGTGCTGGCTTCGGCGAACCCGCGGCTCTCGTTCAGCGCCGTGCTGCAGGCCAACGGCACCGCCGACCTCGCGACCGCCAACCTGCGCCTGCGCTACAACGTGAGCGAGGGCCACGACCTGTGGGTGGTCTACAACCACGACCAGAACCTCGACCGCGACCGGGCCGAGCCCCGCATGCCGGCCACCGCGCGCTCGGGCCTGCTGGTCAAGTACAACAGGAGCTTCGGGCGATGACGACGCTGCGAGTCTGGCTCGAGCGGCTCTGGCGCGCCCTGCCGCGGCTCCAGCGCGAGCGCCGCGTCGCGACCGGGGTCATCGGGCTGTACTGAGAGCGTGAGACCTGAGTGAGCAAGTGACGAACGTGACGCAAGTGAACGAGTGAACAGTGAACCGTGAACCGTGAACCGTGAAGGTCGTGCGCGAGGGTCGTTTCACTTTTCAGCTCATGATCACTTTTCACGCTTTGGAGGCTTCATGGACTGGATTCTACTGATCGTCCCCGGCGCCATCTGGGGCGCGTCGTTCCTCTTCATCGCCGAGGGGCTGGAGGCGATGGGACCCAACGGGGTGACCTTCACCCGCATCCTGGTGGGCTTCCTCACCCTCGCGCTGTTCTCCGGGCTCCCGCCGGCCGGTGAGCCGCGAAGACTGGCCGGGCACCGCGCTCGTGGGCGTGCTCTGGATGGCGTTTCCGTTGAGCATGTTTCCCTTCGCCGAGCAGCATGTCTCGTCGGCGCTGACCGGCATGCTGAACGGCGCGGTGCCGCTCTTCACCGCGATCGTCGCCGCGGGCATGGCGCGCCGATGGCCGTCGCGGGGCATCGCCCGTGGGGCTCGCGGTCGGCCTGGCCGGCGGCGTGCTGATGGGGCTGCCGACGGTCGGCCAGGGCCGGAGCACCTCGCTCGGCGTGCTGCTCATCCTGGCCGCGCTGGTGTCCTACGGGTTCGCGCTCAACGTCGCCCGGCCGGTCCAGCAGCGGAACGGCGCGCTGCCGGTGATCTGGCGGGCGCAGGCGGTCGCGCTGGTGCTGACCGCGCCGCTCGGCCTGCCCGAGGTGCTCCGGGCGCGGTGGTCGCCCGGCCCGCTGCTGTCCCTCCTCGCCCTGGGCGCGCTCGGCACCGGGGTGGCCTACGTGCTGACGGTGATGGCGGCCGGCCGCGTGGGTGCGACCAAGGCCTCGGCCACGGCCTTCCTCATTCCGCCGGTGGCGCTGCTGCTCGGGGTGCTGGTGCGGGGAGAGCACGTGGCGACGCTCTCGGTGCTGGGCGGCGTCGTGTGCCTGGCGGGCGCCTGGCTGATGCGGCGGGCGCAGCTGGAGCACGCGGTGCGCGGCCCGGCCCCGGCGCCCCGGACGGCGGGATACACCCAGGTCGGCGAACGGGCGGGCGGATGAGAACTACGCCGTGGCGGGGAACCCTGACGACGCACGGAGACAGGTCATCCAGCGACTCCGCGCCTCGCGGAGAAAGCGCGTCCTGGTGACCGGATGCCAGCGGCAGAGGACCGTGGCGGTCAGCAAGTCACGTGCAGGATGGCGTTGGTGTTAGGAGACTGCTGCTCCAGCAGCTCGATTGCCCGTACCGTCGGCACGATCACCAGCTCGATCTTGCGGCGCTGAGCTTCACGCTTCACCTGCTCCATCACCGGCAGCGCCCCGGTGCCCGTGCCGATGACCAGCCGGTGACAGTGCCAGGGTATCCTCTCATCGATGGATAAGGGCGTGTGCCCAAGGGCATCGCGGAACTTCTGGGAAGGCTTCTTCTTGCGCTTCCGAACCTCGCCGCGGTCGATCACCACGTCGTGATCATAGGTGGTGCCATCGATCCGAATGGATCCGAATGAGAATGACTCGAACCGCATAAGCCGCTCCCTGATTCTCTTGCACGTGAATCCTACCCGGAATGCCGCGAAAGCTGTTACCCGAGCGAGGCTCTTCCTGCCGAGGACTAGCCAGGGGCCGGAAGCGATTGCCGTTTCCGGCCCAGGTCCACTCGCTAGCCCACTTCACGCCGCCGGCTTCACCTTCCTGCGGCCGGGGCTGGACCGCGGATGCTCCGTTCCCGCTCGGATCATCGTCTGTCAATGATGGCTCACTAAATTCCGGTCCAGCGGACCGGTGACGCGGAAATAGGGCCACCCTCATGGGTGGCCCGTCGAACGAAAGGCGAGCCCACGGCTGAAGCTATGTGATTTCCACCTTCACCCACTCGGCCACCTCGCGGCGCTCGGCATCCTCATATTTCACCTCCACCCGGCGGCCTTTCTGTAGGTCCGCGAACCCGCCGACGAGGTTCGTCTGCTTGAGCTTGCTGCGATCCAGCCAGATGTGGGTCTTGGCCGAGATCTTGACGGTGCGCGGACCGGCCGGGTCGGCGATCGTGATCGTCCGCGCCTGCGGGTTGACCTGCGTGATCTCTCCGATGGAGGTGTACTTCTGGGATAGGCCCGGCGACTGGCCGATCGGGATGAACTGCTCGGTCATCTTCTGGGCTGCGCCTGGGGGACGGCGCACAGTGCCGCAATCGCCACGCCGACCCCGCTCAGTATCGCTCTCATTTCGGTTCCTCGATCAGCTGAGCGCGGGCGCTTTCCAGGGCTCCGATCGCCGCTCGGGCGAGCCCACGCCGCTTGAACAGGCTCTTCGCGGCGCGCTCGATAAGGCGCCGCGACTGGTTGAGCTCCGCCACCGCGCCGGGATGCAGGCCGCCACCGGCCAGCACCTCGATGCCGTCGTTGCTCTCGCTCGCCGCGCGCCGGAGCAGCTCCTTCGCTCTAGCACGCTCGAAGTACCCGAGCGCCACGCTCTGCTCCAGCGCCTCGATACTGAGCCGGATGCTCTCCAGCGCGTTGATGACCCGCAGGAATGCTGCGACCGCGACCACCTGGGTCGCGTCCAACCGGATGCCGACGCCGTTCGGGTCGGTACTCGCCAGGAAGCGCCCGGACGGCGAGTTGTTGAACGCCTGGCCGTTGTAGAACGCCACCGCGCCCTCGATGGTCTCGACGGCGTTGTTGTGGAAGAACGGCCCGGCGTCGGCGGCTTCGACCAGCGGCGGCGTGTTGAACGTGCCGTCCCCGGGGGTACCCAACCCGTCGTCGCGGGGAACCAGCTCGCCGGTGAGGCGTGCCGGCAGGTCGGGCAGGTCCTCTACCCCGGTGTTGAAGTTAGCGTTGCCGGCGTCCCGGCCGCCGAGGGTGGCGTTCGCGCCGGCGTTGGCATGGCAGATGTTGCACTTCCCGAGTCGGTCATCCACAAAGATCGCCTGGCCCCGGGCGGCGACGGTGCCTTTGAGCGGCAGCGGAAGCCGCAGGTCGGCCTGGCGTCCTAGCGAAAGCTGGAACGCCTCGAGCGCGTCGAGCTCTTCGTCGGTCGGCAGCCGGAAGTCCACTCCGGCGACGCGATTGAGGGTCTTGGTGAAATGCTGAATGACGGCGCCGACCGCGAACGTGCGGATTGACCCGTCGCCCGGCGCCCCGTCCCCGGACCAGCCGGTGCGCGGCCCCTGGGGACTCTGCACCGAGGTTCGAAGCGCGCGCGTTGCGGGGACGCCGCGCATGGTGAACTGGTTCGCGAGGTCGTCGAACCCGTCGAGGTTTTCCAGGATCAGGCCGAACTCACGCATCAGCCGCGGATTCTCGAAGTTCTGCTTGAGTGCCGGAGTGAATTCGGCGACGAACAGCGGATCATCCTTCGGCAGGGTGGCGATGAACGCCGGGGTGATGGTGAAGTTGTCTTCTTGCCCGATGACAGGTCCCACAGGTCCGGCCGTTCCCGGCAAAGGTCTCGTTGAAGAACAGCTCGCGGCCCTTGGCGATCAGAGCCACCTGTGGATCCGGAGGTGCGGTCTCGCACGCCCCGACCGCGGCGGCGCTCGCCACGAGCGCTGCGGCAAGGCTGAGCTTCGGGGATCGAGGTGGCGAGGTCAGACGCCGACCGCGAAGCTCAGAACCTTCGGCTGCACCAGCCGCTCGAAATCGCGATAGGACATCCGCACCAGCTCGGTGAACGAGCCCGCGTTGAACGCGATCTCGTCGTCCTCCGCGAGGCCGGCGGCGACGTAGACGTCCATGCCGTAGAGGTTGCCGAACGGCGGCATGGCGCCAGGGTCGCAGCCGGGAAAGCGATCCCGGAACTCGCTCTCTGTCGCCAACTCCACGTTCTGCGCGTGGGACAGTCTCGCGGAGAAGGTTCAGGTCGGCCTTCTGCGAGGCGGGGAGGACCGCCATCGCCATGCGGCCGTCGATCTTCACGATCAGCGTCTTGGCGAGCTCCTTGCCCCGGATGTGAGCCGACGCGGCGATCTTCTGCGCGGTGAAGGCGGGCGAGTGGGAGATAACCACGTACTCGACGCCCTGGGCGTCGAGGAACTCCTTGAGCATCTGGGCCGGCATAACGCCTCCCTGCGATGAGGCCCGAGTCGAATCTGTCCTGCAGTACCAGGGGACGCCACTGGTGAAGCGGCGGTAAGGCGGTACTACGGCGGTACGGCGGTAAGGTTATAGTGGTGCCGTCTTGCGTAAAGGTGGTTGGGCGTTTGGCGTGGCTCGCCCCATCGTGTCATCCCGAGCCCTTCGACTACGCTCAGGGTAAACTCCGCGAGGGATCGGGTGGGCGTACGTTCACACGCGATGTTCGTTTACATCCTGGCAAGCCAGACCCGGCGCCTCTATGTCGGGGTGACCAATGATCTAGTCCGCCGCGCTTGGGAACACCGGACCGAGGCTGTTCCCGGGTTCACCAGGCGATATGGAATCCATCGGTTGGTTTACTTTGAGACGCTAGTCGGACCAGCCGAGGCCATTGCCCGTGAGAAGCAGGTCAAGGACTACGCCCGGGTGAAGAAGATCGCCATGATCAACTCAGTGAATCCTGAGTGGAACGACCTAGCCGAGGTCTGGTTTGCTGACGTCTCGAGGGACGATCCCTCGCTCCGCTCGGGATGACATCGCTTCATCTTACCGCCTTACCGCCGTACCGCCGTACCGCCGTACCGCCGTACCGCCGTACCGCCGCAGTATCTACCGCCGTTCCACATTGACAGTGGCGGTACCACGATGAATGTTGTCCGCCCTCCCCAAAAACCTGGCATCGACCATCACCCAAGGAGGTATCATGCCAGCCCAAGCAACCGCGGTGTCACCCCAAGCCCTCATCGACGCCGCCAAGGCCCCCATCCTGGCCTACAACGATAAGAACTGGGACAAAATGAGGTCCTCCATCACTCCGGACTTCGCCTACGATGAAGTCGCCAGCGGGCGGAAGGCGCAGGGGGCCGACGCGGTCCTCCCCCTCTGGCAGGGCTGGGCCCAGGCATTCCCCGATTCGAAGGCCACTTTCAACAACGCCCTGGTGAGCGGGAACAGCGTGGTGCTGGAAGTGACCTGGAAGGGCACCCACAAAGGGCCGTTGCAGACCCCGAAAGGTCCCATCGCGGCCACCGGCAAGACCATTGAAATTCGGGCCTGCGCCATTATGGAGATGGCTGCGGAAAAGGCGAAGTTGCAGCGCCACTACTTCGACATGGCGACGTTATTCGAGCAGCTCGGCGTCAAGATCTGATCCCCGCGCCGGGGCCGCGTATAGTTGGACACGGACGGGCAAGGATGTCATTCCGAGCGTAGCGAGGAATCGCCCATTTGGCCGTTTGGGCTCCCATATCCGACGTAAGCCTACCCGATTTCTCGCTACGCTCGAAATGACGCGCTTGACCGCAGCGGTGCCTACCGCCGTACCGCCCCTTCGCTGCGCTCAGGGCAGGCTTTACCGCCGTACCGCCGTACCGCCGTACCGCCGTACCGCCGTACCGCCGTACCGCCGTACCGCCATACCGCCGTACCGCCGTACCGCCGTACCGCCGTACCGCCTTACCGCCGTACCGCCGCTTCATCTACCTCCCGCCCGATCCGCTGTCATGAATTCTCCAGGTCGCGTGCTCCATGATAGGACTACCCCCCTCGGACCCGGAGGCTATCATGCGACTACAGAAATCACTCCCTTGGCCGGCGCCCCTGCTTATCCTCCTGCTCCTGCCAGGCTGCGAGAAGTCCCCAACACCCACAGAGTCGACCGTGGGGGCCAGCCAGCAGGCAGTGGCCGCCGCCGTTGAGACCAGCGCAGCGGCAACGCCCTTCGAGATAGCGCAAGTATTTTTTGAGCTCAACACCACCGATAACGATATGGGCTTTCAGCTGTTCCTCGATGCCGAAGGCTGGGACAGGGTCACCCTGACCGACCCGCTAGGTAACCAGGTCACCCGGCTCCTGGCCGAGGGGAAGCTCGCGGAGATCGGCATCACCGAGCTTCGCTTCGAGAGCGCCGAGCCTTCAGTAGCGGCGGTCCGGTCCCGGTTCCCAGCGGGAGAGTACATCCTCAGAGGTCACACGGTGGAGGGAGCCACCCTGGTCAGCAGGGTGACGCTTTCCCACCGCATGCTCTCCGCACCGACCTTCACCCCGAGAGACGGCCAGGTCGTCGACAAGAACGAGCGCCGTCGCCAGGTGGAATGCGCCCGGCGCCGAGCAGGTCGAGATCATCATCACGAACGAGGATCTCGGCCACGTATTTGACGTCACCGTTTCGGGCTCGACGACGCGGCTGACGATTCCGCCACAGTTCCTCAGGCGAGGGAAAGAGTACACGATCGAGCTCTTGTCGATCGCCGGGAATGGCAACCGGACTATCGCGCAGAGCACCTTCAGGACTGCGTCCTGATGCGGGCGGTAAGGCGGTACGGCGGTAGATGTGCCGACACACAGTCATTGCGAGGGCGCTGGCGCCCGAAGCAATCTCGTGGTTGACGCGAGGGACCCGCTGGATTGCTTCGGCGCTGCGCGCCTCGCAATGACTACCTACCGCCTTACCGCCTTACCGCCTTCCCGCCTTCCCGCCTTACCGCCTAGAATGGTCGTGTGAAATCCCGACCGCACACCTTAGGCGTCGATGACGCTCCATTCGACAAGCGTCAACCGGGCCCCGTACCCATCGTGGGCGTGACGATGGAGGGGCACGACGTGATCGAGTCAGTGGCCCTGGGCCAATTCCCGGTGGATGGTGACGGCGCGACGGAGTATCTCGCGACCTGGATCGCCAGGCTCCGCGCTCGCCCGATGCTCCAGGCCGTCATCCTCGGCGGCATCACCATCGCCGGCCTCGGCCTCATCGACGTGACGGCGCTCGCCGAGCGGCTCGGCCTGGCGGTGCTGGTGGTGACCCGCCATAACCCGGCCCGATCCGAGCTCGCCGACGCGCTCAAGGCTGCCGGGCTGCATGATCGGCTCAGTCTGCTCGAACGGATCCCGCGCGCCTACGGCATCGGCGAAGGTCTGTACTTGGCCCACGCCGGCGTGCCGCGGGTCGAGGCCGAAAGGCTGCTGACGGCGACACTAGGGAAGGCCAAGCTGCCGGAGCCGCTCCGGGTGGCGCACTTGATCGGGCAAGCGATCGTGTTGAAGGAGTCGAGAGGGCGGGTGTAGGGTAGCCGCGGGATTGCTTCGGACGCTTCGCGTCCTCGCAATGACTGCTACTGCCGCCCTACCGCCGCTGTCACCTCCGCCTTACCGCCTCCGTCCGCCGTCACCCCCGTTCCACTCTGCGACCCACGGTTCGCGTCTTGCCAACGGCCGGACCTTCGTCATATATGTGGTAGCCATACTCTCGTACCGTCTGTCCGCCCGTCCGCCCGTCGACCACGGCGTTTCGCGGCTCGATTCGTCTGACGGCTTTGGCCATGCGCGTCACCCTCCTGGAATCCAACCGGTCCTTCCTCCAACCCGCGGAGTGTGCCTTCGTGAGCATCCTGGCGCACGCCGGGCTGGTGTGGTTTGCCCTGGGCGCGACCGAAGGCGGCAGGCGGATTCCGACCGACGAGCGCGAGGCGAGAGTGTTCTTTCTCCTCCCGCCCGACCGGGTGGACCAGCGGTCGCGCCAATCCGAGATCATCCAGTGGGGCAAGCTCGGCGGGGACCTCGAGGACGGGAAACTCCTCACCGAGCCGGACGAGGGTTGGCTGATGCGGGAACGGACTCATGGCGCCCGCAGGCGGGGCGGTCGGAGCGGCGCCCGGGGTGAGCTCCCGTTCGGTCCGCCGCCGGTTTTCATCCCGGACACCGCCTTCAGCGTGCTCGAGGTGGACCAGATGGCGGAGCGCTACGAGTCGAGCGCGGCACCGCTCTATCCCCGTGACCTGCTCACTATAGGAGTGGAAGGCTCAGTCCAAACGATCTACGTCGTCGACACCACGGGCCAGGTGGACACGACCACGGTCGAGGTGGTACGCAGCGACGATCCCCGCTTTACCGAATCGGTCCGCACCGCGCTCGGCCTGATGCGTTTCCGGCCGGCCACGCGCGCGGGGAAGACGGTCCGCCAGCTGGTCGCGCAACAGTTCCGCTTCCAGATCACTCCCGCACCTCAGGTCGCCAAGCAGATCAGCTGACAGGCGGACGAGGACGGGCGGACGGGCGGTGCATAGCAGAGTCATTGCGAGGCGCGCAGCGCCGAAGGAATCTCGGTATGCCGACGGAACCCGCTGGATTGCTCTCGGCGCTGTCGCGCCTCGCAGTCACGACTACCTGTCCGCCGTCCACCCGTACATCCGTACCGCCCTACCGCCGTACCGCCGTACCGCCGCGGCTGATCCCTGCTGGCGCCGCCGGCCACGCCCGGGCAAATTCCCGGCTCTCGGACCGGCGACATGCTGTGACTGGACCGTTACCAACCCTCGCCCTTGGTGGGCGCTATCAGCTGGAGCGCGAGCTGGGACGCGGCGGCATGGCCACCGTCTACCTCGCCCGCGATCTCCGCCACGACCGCCTGGTCGCCTTCAAGCTCCTCCGGCGCGAGATTACCCTCGCGATAAATACCAAGCGCTTCCGCCGCGAGATCGCGACGGCCGCCCGCCTCCAGCATCCTCACATCTGCTCAGTCTACGACTCGGGGGAGACCGACGAGCAGCTCTGGTACACCATGCCGTACATTCGCGGCGAGTCGCTCCGCGACCGGATGCGCCGCGAGAAACAATTGAGCGTGGCCGACGCGCTCCGCATCACCGTGGACTGCGCCGAGGCGCTCGCCTTCGCTCACCGCGCCGGCGTGGTGCACCGCGACGTGAAGCCGGAGAACATCCTGTTGACCGAGGACGGCAATCCGATGCTCGCCGACTTCGGCATCGCGATCCAGCTCGACCATCCCTCGGGCGAGCACCTGACCGAGGCGGGGCAGGGCGTGGGAACGCCGCTGTACATGGCGCCGGAGCAGGCTTGGCAGAGCGAGCCGACCCCCGAGCGGATCAGTACTCCCTCGCGGCGGTCTGCTACGAGATGCTGGCAGGGCGGCCGCCGCACACCGGGCCAACGATCCACGCGGTGATCGCACGGCGGGTCACCGCACCGGTGCCCGGAGTGCGAACCTACCGCGCCGAAGCGCCAGTCGCGCTGGACCAGGCCCTCGGGCGCGCACTGTCGCTCGATCCAGGGGACCGGTTTCCCGCCATGTCCGATTTCGCCCGGGCATTGACTGTTCCGTTGTCGAAACCTCGGCGAGTGCCGCGAAAAGTCTGGATCGCACTCGCGACGCTCTCTACCGCGATAGCAGTCGTCCTCGCGCTGCGCCAGGCGCGCACGCCGGCGAAGGCCGCCCCGAGCGCCGTGGTCCCGGCGCCGGCCGTGGGGGCCACCCGGCTCGCGGTACTCGCATTCGAGAATCTCGGCGACAGCGCTGATGCGTACGTCGCCGAGGATGGGTGACGAGGTGCGCGCCAAACTTGCCGGTCTTCCCGGCCTCGAGGTGATCGCGCGCGGCAGCTCGGGCCAGAACCGGGGGAGCAGCAAGACGCCGTCCCAGATCGGCGCCGAACTCGGGGCGCCATATCTCCTCACCGGCACCGTCCGCTGGGAGAAGGGGACCAAGGCCAACCGGGTGCGGGTGAGCCCCGAGCTGATCGACGTGCGCACCGGCGTGACTCGCTGGGCTCAGCCCTTCGACGCCGCGTTCACCGACGTCTTCGCGGTTCAGGCCGACATCGCGGGTCAGGTCGCGGGCGCGCTGCAGCTGGCGCTCACGGCTCCGCCCGCGCCCAGCTCACGCGGTTCCCACTCGCAACTCCAGGCGTATGCCCGCTACCTTCGGGCTCGCGAGCTCCAACCGGCGACTGACACCGGAGACACTACGCGCGGCGATTGCCGAGCTGCGCGAGGCAGTGCGGCTCGACACCGAGTTCGTCGCCGGCTGGGCCGAGATGGCTCAGGTGCAGATGGATGCGTTCCGGCAGGGTGGGCTCATGGTGGGCGACGCCGACCGCGCGCGAGCTTCTCTCGAGCGTGCCCTGGCGCTCGCGCCGGATCTGCCGGATGTGCGCGCCGCAAGCGCCCGCTATCACCTGAGGGTTACGGGCGACTTCCCCGCGGCTCTCCGCGACTACCGGTGGCGCTCCGCGCTGCGCCGACCGCGCGGCCCAGCGCGCCGGCATCGTGGAGATGGAGCTGAACCGCTGGCCGGAAGCCGTCGCGGACCTGGAGAGCGGCCCGGCTGGACCCCCGCTCGCCGGACGCCGCGCCTGGCTCGGCGTTGATTCCATGCGGCTCCGCCGATATCCCGAGGCACGCCGAGAGCTGGACCGCGCCCGGACACTCCGGCCCACCAGCTTGACTGGCGTACTTGCGCGCCCGGCTCTAGTCGGCCGAGGCAGACCTGGCGGGAGCTCGACGGTTTCGCGGAGCGGAGCGCACGGCGGGACCGCGCGCCGTTGCCGCCTATGTGGCGCTCAGGGAGGACCTGATCTGGCCGCTGGAGGGCGAGCTGCGCACCATGACGACCCTCACGGCCGACGACTCGACGGCGGCCGGGCGGACATGGCGATCGCCCTGGCGAAGGCGCACCGGTTCCTCGGCGACTCGGCGCAGTCCCAAGCCTACGCCGAAGCGCGGTGACCGCGCAGACGCGAGCTGGGTCGTGGGTACCCGGCGCGATCGCGGCCTTATCGAGTTGACGCGCGCCCGTCGTGGCGCTGGCTGGCCGGCTGCGTGAGGCCCGCGCGCGCGGCGGATCGCGCGGGTAACCTGCAGCCGCTCGGCTCAGGACTGCAGAGCAGCTACGTCGCCTACATCCGGAGCCGCATCGCCGCCATGGCGGGAGACCGCCAGGCCGCGGTGGCGCACCTTAGATCCCTACTCGATCATCCGGCTCAGCAGTCGCGCGGGTCCCTGGCCATTGACCGCACCCTCCAGCCACTCCGCGGCGACCCCGAGTTCGAGGCGTTGCTCAGTGCGCCCGGCCCATGAGGGTCCCCGGGCAGCGAGTCATCCCGAGCGTAGCGAGGGATCGCTCATCTAGCCATTTGGGCTCCCCTATCCGACGTAAGCCCGCCCGATCCCTCGCGGAGTTTACCCTGAGCGCAGTCGAAGGGCTCGGGATGACTCGCCCGCCTTACCGCCTTACCGCCTCGTGAGCCCCAGGCGGCGCGGATTTGATACCGTGCCCGCAGGAGCCTATGCTTAGGTTGTCACCGACTCTCTCCTCCGGAGTATCACGTGCCGGTGACCGCCAAGTTATCCAAGCGCTTCTATGAGGTTCTGGGCGAGGACATTGCCAACGAGCTGGTGGACTGGTTCAACGCCGTGGACCTGACCTACCGCGGGGATCTCCGCGAGCTGAACGAGCTGAACTTCGCGCGCTTCGACGCGAAGCTGGAGCAACGTCTGGCCGAGCTGCGCGCCGAATTGCTGGGCGAGCTGCGGCGAGACATAGTCCAGCTGCGTATCGAATTCCGAGCCGAGCTCCATTCGGTGCGTGTCGACTTACTCCGCTGGATGTTCGGGTTCTGGGCAACCACACTGCTCACACTAGCCGGCCTGATGATCGCCCTGGGAGGTGGGTAGAGGCGGACGGGCGGACGGGCGGACAGGCGGTCGGAAGCTGTCACTTTTCGGCTCCTTCGCTGCGCTCAGGATCGACAACTGTCCACCCGTCCATCCGTCCATCCGTCCGCCTTCCGCCTACCGCCTTCCCGCCTTACCGCCTTACCGCCTATCTTCTCCTGACTCCCATCCCAGCCGACCCCGTCATCCCGCCGCGCCCCAACCATCGCGCGCCGGGGACCTCGGAGACCCAATGGGCCTGGTCCTGCTCGTCCTGCTCGGTCTCGCCGTCTTCGTCGTCCTCACCTACAACAGCCTGGCGCGGCTCAAGCTCCTCGCCACCAACGCCTGGGCCGACATCGACGTCCAGCTCAAGCGACGGCACGATCTGATCCCCATGCTCGTGGCCGCGGTCAAGGGGCACGCGGGCTACGAGAAGGGGACCCTGGAGGCCGTGGTCGAGGCCCGCAACCGCGCCATGAGCGCCGGCGGGCCGGCCGCTGCCGGCGAGGCGGAAGGGGCGCTCGCCGCATCGGTGCGGCAGATCTTCGCGCTCGCCGAGGCGTATCCCGATCTCAAGGCGGCGGAGAGCTTCCTCTCGCTGCAGCGGAACCTCAGCGACATCGAGGACCATATCCAGAACGCGCGCCGCTACTACAACGCGGTGGTCCGCGACCTGAACACCAGGATCGCGCAGTTCCCCTCGAACCTGGTGGCCGGCTCCTTCGGCTTCCGGCCGCGGGAGTTCTTCGGCCTCGACGATCCGTCGGAGCGGGCCGCGCCGTCGGTAGACCTCGGAGCCGGCGCGTGATCCGGCTGGCCCTGCTGCTCCTCCTGGCCCTCGCCGCCACGCCGGCCCAGGCCCAGCGCTCGCTCGCGATCAAGCGCTTCGATGCCACGATCGTCGTCACCCGGACGGGAGCGTCGACGTCACCGAGACGATCACGGCCGCGTTTACCGGCTCATGGAACGGGATCTACCGCACCGTGCCGGTCGAGTACCGGACGCCGCAGGGCTTCAACTGGACCCTCCGGCTCGATCTCCTCGGGCGTCACCGGCGAGAAGCGGCCAGCCGCTCGAGGTCGAGAGCCGGCCGCGAGCGCCACTACGTCAAGTACAAGATCTGGGTGCCGGGGGCGGAGAACGCGACCCGCACCGTGGTGATCCGCTACCGGGCGGCGAACGGGCTCCGCTTCTTCGAGGACCACGACGAGCTCTACTGGAACGTGACCGGCGACGAATGGGACGTGCCGATCGAGGCCGCCACCGCCCGCATCGTCCTGCCGGCCGGAGGCCACGGGCATCCGCGCCATCGCGTTCAACGGCGTCTACGGGTCCACCGCGCGCGACGCCGATCGTCGAGACCGAGGGGACCACCGTCCGCGTCGCCATGCCGCACCGGCTCGGCTTCCACGAGGGGCTCACCGCCGTGGTTGGCTGGAACAAGGGCGTCGTCGCCCAGCCGACCGAAGCGGACAAGGCGCTCGGCTTCCTCGCGAGCAACTGGCCGCTCGCCATCCCGATTCCGGTCTTCCTCGGGATGTTCGCGCTCTGGCGGCGAGTCGGCCGCGATCCCAAGCGGCTCCCGGTCGCGGTGCAGTACGAGCCGCCCGACTCCCTCACGCCCGCCGAGGCCGGCACCCTGATGGACTACTCGGCGGACATGCGCGACATCACGGCGACGCTGGTGGACCTGGCCGTGCGCGGGCATCTGCGGATCGAGGAACGGGACGAGAGTGTGCTGCTCGGGCTCTTCAAACGGCGAGAGTACGTCTTCCGCCGGCTCGATCCCCCAGGGGAGCGCGCGCCCTGGAGCCGCACGAGCGGCATGTTCTCAGCGGGATCTTCTCCGACGGAAGCACCGAGGTCGAGCTCTCCGACCTGGAGAACGAGTTCTATCGGAACCTTCCGGGCCTCAGGGAAGACATCTTCGCGCGACTCGTCGGCCGGGGACTCTACCGCTCGCGACCCGACAAGGTCCGAAGCGACTGGCTCGCGGGTGCCCTCCTCCTTGGCGTCGTCATCATCGGCCTTGGCTCCATGCTCGCTGCGAGATTCGGCCTGACTCCGTTGCCGTTCATCGTCGCCGCGCTGGCGAGCGGCCTCATCGTGGTGGTGTTCAGCCGGATCATGCCTGCCCGCACCGTGGCCGGCGCCCGAACGCTCGAACGCCTGCTCGGTTTCGAGGAGTTCCTGGCGCGGGTCGAGAAGGACCGGTTCGAGCGGGTGGTGAAGACGCCGGAGATGTTCGAGCGTTATCTGCCGTTCGCCATGGCGTTCGGCGTGGAGCGGAAGTGGGCCAAGGCGTTTCAGAGCATCTACCGGGAGCCACCCCGGTGGTACGTCGGCAGCAACTCGTCCGCCTTCGATCTCGGCCGCCTCTCCAGTAGCCTGGCCGATCTGTCGAGCCGCGCGCAGAGCGCCATGACCTCCTCACCGCGCAGCTCGTCGAGTGGATCGGGCTTCAGTGGCGGGTCGTCAGGCGGAGGATCCGGCGGTGGCGGGGGAGGGGGATGGTGACGGGCGGACGGCTGGACGGATGGACGGATGGACGGATGGACGGATGGACAGGCGGACGGGCGAACAGGCGGTAGTCTGTAGGCGGTAGTCATTGCGAGGGTGCGAAGGACCCGACGCAATCCAGCGGGCTGCGGCGGGATTGCTTCGGCACGGAGCCTGCCCTGAGCACAGCCGAAGGGTGCCTCGCAATAACTACTACCGCTTACCGCCCTTTCGCTACGCTCAGGGCAAGCTTGACCGCCTTACCGCCTTACCGCCCGTCCATCCGTCCATCCGTCCCCCGTCATCCGCCGTCCCGTCCTACCGCCTCCCCGCTGTCTCCCGCTCTCCAGCGTAGGCCCGCTCCAGCTCCGCGAGGTCGATCTTCTTCATCTTCAGCAGCGCCTCCATGACTCGATCGGACCTCTCGGTGTTGGGGTCTGCCACCATGTCCTCCAGCACGGCCGGCACCACCTGCCACGATAGGCCGTACCTGTCCTTAAGCCATCCGCACTGCTGTGCCTTCGGATCCCCACCCTGCGACAGCTTGTCCCAGTAGGAGTCGATTTCCTTCTGGTCCTTGCAGGGGATGACGAAGGAGACGGCTTCGTTGAACTTGAAATCGGGGCCGCCATTGAGCGCGTTGAAGGGCTGGCCGTCGAGCTCGAAGTCGACCAGCATCACGCTGCCGGGCGCCTTGTGGGTGATCTCGCGCCCTGCCTCGCCATACCGCGAGATCTTTCCGATCTTGGAGTTCTTGAAGATTCCGGTGTAGAACTTGGCTGCCTCTTCGGCCTGATCGTCGAACCAGAGGCAGGGAGTGATTGCTCGAACGCTTGGCATGCGATACCTCCTGTAGGTTAGCCGCGCGCCGCGAGGGCCAGGCTCGGGTGGCCTTAGCCCTTGTCAGCGAGCTCGTCAGCACAGTTCGAGGCGACGATAGAACTGGATGCCGCCGCCGGCTGTGACCTGGCGCACGGCGGTAGGGTGGGAAGGCTGCTCCGGGCGTGCGAGGGGGGCCTGCGGCGGGGGCAGTCATCGCGAGCGGCGTAGCCGCGTGGCGATCCCGCGGGATTGCTTCGGCGCTTAGCGCCTCGCAATGACTTGCGACTTGCGACTTGCGACTCCGACCCATCACTTCGGGACCCTGGCGCGAAGCTCCTCGAACCAATTCAGCACCACCTTACCGCCCCTTCGCTTCGCTCAGGGCAAGCTTTACCGCCTTACCGCCTGTCCGCCCCTCAGTAACTCGAAAACAGCAGATGATTGTTCGTCGTCTTCGAGCTGGTCACCACTCCCTTGGTCGTGTTGGCGAAGAGCGCGGCCCGCACCGCCGCGGGTGAATCAGACGTGTGACTCTGGAGGTAGAGCGCAGCCACTCCCGCCGTATGCGGTGAAGCCATCGAGGTACCGCTGATCGTATTGGTGGCCGTGGTGCTGGTGTACCAGGCCGAGGTGATCCCGACACCCGGAGCGAACCAGTCCACGCAGCTGCCGTAGTTGGAGAACGACGCCCTGCTGTCCGTCTTGGTGGTGGCGCCGATCGTCATCGCCTCGCCAACCCGGGCCGGCGAGAAGCTGCAGGCGCGCCGTCCGTTGTTGCCGGCCGCGAGGGCGGTGGCGACACCGTCGGCGATCATCCGCCTCACCGCAGCGTCCACCGAGGAGTTGACCCCGCCGCCGAGCGACATGTTCGCGACCGCAGGCGTCCCGGCGCGTGGTTGCCGGTGACCCAATCGATCCCCGCGATGACCTGGCTCCAGGTGCCGGATCCGCTGCAGTTGAGAACCCTCACACCGACCAAGGCCACACCTTTGGCGATCCCGTAGGTGGTCCCGCCGACGGTGCCGGCCACGTGGGTCCCGTGCCCGTTGCAGTCATCGGCCGACCCGCCGTCGATCGCGTCGAAGCCGCTCGTTGCCCGTCCGCCGAATTCATTGTGCGTGAATCGAAGGCCGGTGTCGATGATGTAGGCCTTAACGCCGGCTCCGGTGTTGTTGTAGCTGTACGTCGTGCTGAGCGGAAGCGCGTGCTGGTCCACCCGGTCCAGGCCCCAGGTCGCATTGGTCTGCGTGTTCACTATGGTAGCGATCCCGTCGGGCTCGACCCGGACCACCCGGTTGTCCTGGAGCAGCCCCTGACGCGCGGCGTCGGAGATGCGGCCGGCAAAGCCGGTGAGCGCGTGCGTATACACGAAATCGGGCTGGACCCCATGTTCGCGCGCCACGCCTGCCGGATTGGTCCGCTCGCGAAGAGTGACGATGAAACGCCCGGCGACGGAAGGCGCAGCCGCGGAGGCGGCCGAGAGGTTGGGCTCGTTTGCTTGATCGACTTCGGTGGGTGATTCACTACAGGCGGCGAGGGCCAGGGCGCACACGCCTATGGCCGCAACGTTCCAATGCATCGACGTACGCTCCTTCGGGGGTACTAGGGGAGAACCTGAAGTGGCCGCAGAATGTAACGCTGGGTACCTGGGTGGGCTAGGTCGCACGGTCAGCCCAGGGAAGAGAGATCCCTTCGCGCTGCTCAGGGCAGGCTCTGAGCGCAGCGAAGGGCTCAGAATGACAACCGTGTCCTACCGTCCGCCTGACCGCTCGTCCGCCTACCTCCTTCCCGCCCCCTCCCCCACCAGCCGGGCCAGCTTCATCCCAGACGTCGATCAGGGTTGGCCGACGACCTTCGCGGGTGCGCTGTAATGCCTGGTCGAATTGCTGCCGAGCTGGCCGGCAGCTCCCGACCCCCAGCAGTAGAGAATGCCGCCGGTGGTGAGAGCACAGGTATGGCGGAAGCCGGCATCGAGGTCGGCGAACAGCAGGTCGCCGGCTACCGCAGAGGGTGAGAATCGGTCAATGGTTGAGCCGTCGCCTACCTGTCCCCGCTCGTTCTCCCCCCAACAGTAGGCGGTGCCGCTCTCGGTGAGCCCACAGGTGTGGCCGATGAAGCCTCCGGCCTTGAGCTCCGCGAACGCCAGGTCTCCAAGCACTTGAACCGGCGTGGAGCGGGGGGTTGTGGATCCAGTGCCTAGTGCGCCGAAGGCATTCTCTCCCCAACAATACGCCGCGCCGCTACCGACCAGCCCGCAGGTGTGTCTGCCTAGCCCGGCGGTCAATGACACGAACACGAGTCCTCCAGGGACGGGTCTCGGCAGCGGGTGCGGATCGATATCCGCCGAGCCGAGCCCGAGCTGGCCTTGCTCGTTATCCCCCCAGCAATAGGCGGTACCGCCGGTCACCAATCCGCAGGTGTGGCCGATGTTAAAACCTCCGGCGGTGATCGCCTGAAATGTGAGCCCACCGCTCACTGCCGTCGGGGCTGCCTGGCTTGTCGTGCTGCCGTCACCAAGCTGACCTCGATTGTTACTGCCCCAGCAATACGCCGTGCCATCGCTACTGAGCCCACAGGTATGGTTCGCCCCGGCGTCGAGCGCCGCGAACCGGAGCTCGGTGGCCACAGGCACGGGCGCCTGGCCCGAATTACTGCCCCAGCAGTAGGCGGTGCCGTCGGCGGCAAGGCCGCACGTATGACCCCCACCTCCGGTGATCTGCTCGAACGTGTTGGATCCGCCTACGGCGATCGGTGCCAGAACGCATGCGAACGTCCCTCCATCCAGCGGGCATGAAGCGGTGGCGGGTGCACCGAGCTGCCCGCTCTCGCCGCGGCCCCAGCAATAGGCGGCTCCCTCCGCGGTCAGGGCGCAGGTATGCGCGCCGCCGGTAGCAAAGGCAACGAAAGTAAGAGTGGGAATCGGGACGACTGTAACAGTGGCGGATCCTGCCTTTCCTTCCGACGTCGCCTCGATGGTGGCTGAGCCAACCTTCAGGGTCGACACCAATCCGGAGGTAGACACAGTCGCCACGCCGGCATCGCTGGTCGCCCAGGCAACTGCCCGACCCGAGAGCAGAGCACCGGCAGCGCTGCGCAGCTCCACGGTCAGTTGCTGGGTCTGGCCCACCACGAGGGAGAGCGTGCTCGGGGTGATCGTAACCAAGGCAACTGGCTCCGGCGCAACTGGCTCCGGTGGAGCGCTCGACGCTCCGTCACCGCCACAGGAGGTGACGGCAAGGAGGAGAAGCATGAGAGCAGGGAGGTGCGGGTGGGACATGCCAGAAAGGCCTCACCCTGAGATGATCTATCGAAGGTACGGGCCGGATCGACAACCGGCAAAAGCCCGTGACTGCACCCACCCTTCTACCCCTCGCCGAGTTTATCCCTTCGCTCTGCTCAGGGCAGGCTCTGGAGCGCAGCGAAGGGCTCGGGATGACAACTGTGACCTCGCGGGATTGCTTCGGGCCTGCGGCCCTCGCAATGACTGCTTACCCGTCGGACCGTCCGCCCGTCCGCCCGTCCGCCCGTCCGCCCGTCCGCCTTACCGCCTTCCCGCCGCTCCTCCCCCACCAGCCTGGCCAGCTCCTCCCGCACCTGTGCTACCAGCGGCTGGACCCGGGGCTCGGGCCGATTCACCAGCGCTAAGTAGTGGGTGTACGCTCGCACCGCAGCGTCTCGGTCCCCGGCGAGCGCGGCCAGCCGGCCCTCCGTGCGCAAGCGGGTTGCCAGAGAAGGTCGCGCCGATCGGGGTCGTCATACTCGAAGCGCCTCACTGCCTCGAGTGCCCGCGGCAGGTCGCCCTCCGCCTCCCAGAGCCGCGCGAGGACCAGGTTCAGCGGCGCGATGGCAAACCAGCCCTGGCCCACCAGGGAGTCCGCTCGCGCGAGGACTGGCTTGGCGTCCGTTCGTCTCCGACCGACGGCGATGACGCCTCGGTCACGGTGGCGCAGACCTCGCTGGGTGGCCACGCGGGGACGACTTCTTCCTGTATGCCCGGCTCCCGCATCCGTGCCAACGCCCGCTGTGCGCTCCCCCACTCGCGCCCGCTGGGCATGCCAGAGCCCGAGGATGCAGAGGTCCGTGTTCAGCTCGGCGCGACCGACCGGGCTGGTGCAGGCGGTCCTGGATGGCCACTGGTAGGAGGCGTCGGACGGCGTTCACAGCCATGGTGCTGTCGCCCTCACCGAAGAGCGCATAGAACACGTGATTCCAGAGGACTTGGTGCGCCGGGCCGAATTCGCGGGTCGCCTCGAGTGCTTCACGCGCCTCGCTCGGCCGCCCCTGGTTGAAGCGCCAGATCGGCGAGGGCCCAAGGGGCGCCTTCCGGATCAGCCGTCCTGGCGCGGCTTCCCGGCGAAGCGCGGCCGACGCCGCCTCCACGTCCTCCAAGCCGATCCCGCTCAGCTGCGCGAATGCCACGATGCGGACGAGGCTCCTGACATTCATCTGGTCGAACCGGCTCCGGAGCTGCGCGCGCGCCGAGTCGCTGCCCAAAACCACCGTCATCCGCCAGCGCACGAAGTCGGTGAGCTCGGCCTCGGGGTAACGGGCGAGGTAGAGGTCTCCCAAGCGGCGGACCTCCGCAGTGTCGCCGGTGAGCACGGCGATCTCGACCAGATGGTCGAGCGGGGCGGCGAAGGTGGAGTCGAGCTCGATGGCTCGGCGGAACGCGGCCGCGAGCGCTGAAGCGGCCACGCGGACGTCGGTGACCGGTACCCGATGAAAGAGCACGTCCGCCAGCTGGTACCAGGTCTCGGGCGAGTCCCACAGCACCTCGGCGGCGCGCTGCCAGCCGGCGAGCTGCTCCACGAAGGGGTAGGGCGCGGGGTAATGCGGGCCGGCAAAGGCAGCGAGGAGCACCCGGTCGCGGGGGCTCAGCCGTTCCCGCAATCTCGAGGCGAGCCGGATGGCGCGATCGAAGGTTTCCGGGGCCTCCCAGGTGCCAGCGAACACCAGTCCCGAGCGCCGCGAGCGCGAAGGTGGAATCCTGCTCCAGCGCCCGGCCGAACCACTCGACCGCCTCCCCGTAGCGGCCCCGCACGATAAGCTGCCTGGCCCTGGAGGTAGGCCCGAAGCGCCGGAAGCGAGGTGCTCGTGAGGTCGGCCACTCGTTGGGTTGCCTCGCCCGCCTCGCGCGCGAGCAGCTCGCTGGTGAGCCGGTCGATCAGGACTCCCAGGCTGTCGGACTTCCCCGGCGACACTCGCTGCCGCGCGGGCGCCTCCGCCCGGGACCTCCAGCAGCGACGCGTTGATCACCAGCCGGTCCTGGGTGCCGACGATCCCGCCGAGCAGGAGCCGGCCGGCGCCGAGCTGGCGGGCAAGGAGCATCGCGGAGTCCTGGGGTAAATCACGGTGCTCGTCCCCGACCTGCCGGCGCCAGATGCTCATGACGGAACGGGGGTCGGCCGCCCGGGGGCCGCCGTCTCCGGTGAGCTTGGCACCCAGCAGATCGAGCATCCCCTCGCGCAGGTAGGCGAGTGACGGATCGGCTCCCGCGATCCGGAAGGGCACCACGGCGACCAGGTTCGGGTCCAGCGACTTGGCGCCGGTTGCCCGGGGCCAGAAGACCGCCAGGAGTCCCGGCGAGCACGAGCACCCCGAGACCGAATGCCAACCTTCCAGACTCGCGACTGCGCGACTCGCGACTTCCTCGGCAGCCGGGGGCGACCGTCTGGCTCCGGCTTGGGTGTCGTGATCGTGCCCAGCTTGGCGAGGAGCGCTGCGGCTGTCTGCGGACGGTCGGCGGGATTCTTCTCCAGGCAGCGCATCAGCCAGCGCGGCAAGCTGGGGCGGCACCGAGGGCCGCCGTTTCGAGATCGGCTCGGGCGTCTCCGTGGCCTGGGCAGCGAGCAGGGCGTGGGGCGTCCGCCTCAGGAAGGGCGGGTCGCCGGCCAACATCTCGTACCAGACGCACCCGAGGGCGTACACGTCGGTCCGGGCATCCACTGCGCCCCCGGTGGCTTGCTCGGGACTCATGTATGCGGGCGTACCCACCGCGAGCCCGGTCTCGGTCAGCTCTTCCCCATCGAGCGCGAGTGCCTTGGCCACCCCGAAGTCGGCCACCCGTGCCTGCTCCTCACTGAGGAGGATGTTCTCCGGCTTGAGGTCCCGGTGGACGACTCCTTCCCTATGAGCGTAGTCGAGAGCGGAGGCAACCTGGCGGGTAATCTCCAGCGCCAGCTCGACGGGCAACTGGCTCTCGCGCCGCAATCGGTCGCGCAGGGACTCGCCCCGCACATAGGGCATCGTGTACCACAGCTGGCCCGCGGCGGTGCCGGAGTCGAGAACGGGCAGGATATGCGGGTGATCCAGTCGGGCGGTGAGGCGGATCTCGCGTTGGAAGCGTTCCGGGCCCAGGGTCGCCGCCAACTCTGGGTGGAGCAGCTTGAGCGCCACCGGGCGATCGTGGCGCAGGTCGCGCGCGAGGTACACCGTGGCCATACCACCGCGCCCGAGCTCGCGCTCGATGAGGTAGCGATCACGGAGTGCTGTCGGCCAGCGTGGAGTTGACTGCGGTCACCAGAGTTGCCAGGTGGGGAGGTGATCGAACGGCTGTCCCATTTGGGAGAAGATAGCGTTAGGCGGAAAGGCGGGTAGACGGACGGACGGTCAGATGGACGGGCGGACGGGTGGGCGGCAGTCGGAGGCTGTCACCCCGACTTTTCGGCTCCTTCGCTGCGCTCAGGATGACAACTGTCCACCCGTCCATCCGTCCACCTACCGCCTACCGCCCTTCGCTTCGCTCAGGCAAGCTTTACCGCCCTACCGCCTCTTCCGCTGATTCCGCCTCCCCAGTACCGTCGGCCTCCATCGGATCCGAAGCGGCATCCTCCCTCCGAGCAAGGGCCAGGAAGGGCAGCGCGGCTAGCTGTATGGCGGCGCTCACGACGTAGGCCGATGAGTAGCCCCAGCGATCGGCCACCCGTCCCAGCGCCGGCTGGGCCAGGACGCCTCCGGCGGACCCCATCAGGTTGTCGAACGAGAGGACGGTCGCCCGCTGCTGGGAGGGGATGATGCCGTTCAGGTACGCCTGGCGTATCGGCATCCCCACAGAGAAGGTCAGTCCCCAGATTACCAGCAGCACGATCGCCACCCAGAAGCTCGACGTCCATCCGATGAGGGCCAGACAGGCGGTGCCGATCAACGAGGCGAGAATCAGCGCATGGGTGCGCCGGGAAAACCATCGCCGTACCCGAGGGGTGATCAGCCCCGCAACCATCTCGGTCCCGGCGACGATGGCCGCGGCCAGCCCCGCGATCCCGAAAGCGCGCGTGTCGCCATAGAGCTCGAGCAGATAGGGCTGGAGGGCGTAGAAGGCGAAGATGTCGACTCCCCCGGCGCACAGCGCGGCCAGCATCAACCAGCGCACCGGCGGATTCCGCCATCCGTTGTCGATGGACGCCCGTAACACCCTCCGGATCTCTACCAGCGGGCCCTTGCTGCGGTCGGGTGTGAAACCGAGGTCCTTCATCCAGAGGAAGGCGGCAATCAGGGTGATGCCCAGCAGAATCGACCGGAGGATGTAGGGCACGCCCAGGTTGGTCATCTGGGCAACGAAACCACCGGCAACCGAGCCGGTGAGCATAGCGGCACCGCCCACGATCTGGCCTCGGGCCAGTACCGATTCGAGATTCTCCTTGAAACCGCTGAAGGCAAGAGCGTCGACCAGCCACGCCTCGGTCGCGCCCGAGAAGAAGGTGAAGCCGAGACCTATAAGGATGGACGCGATCGCCCAACCCCAGAGCGGCGCTTGCGTCTGCCACATGGCCAGGTACAGGAGCGTCGAGAGCAGCAGGGTGGCGGCGCCGAGCAGATAGGAAGCGCGCCTGCCCCAGATATCCGCCAGCACTCCGGTTGGAATCTCGAAGATCACCATCCCGGCGGTAAAGAATGCGTTGGCGGCGAAAGCCTCGGTGTTGCTGAGGCCGGCGTCGAGCAGGAACAGGGTGTTGATGCCCCAGATGAAGGACGCAGCCAGCGTCGACAACAGCGTGAGCAGGAGATAGGTGCGCTGGACCCGCCTCGCTGGGCCGGTCATCGCGATCGCCCCCCCGCCGCGCAGCCGCCACTCCTCCCGGTCTCTTTGACGTGCGGGCTGAGAGGCCAGCGGAACTGGGCTGAGTCCCGAAGGCTGAGCGCAAGGGGTGTTCGCTCACTATTTTCAAACCACATGCCGGACAATCTAGCTGCTCCCGCCTCGACGACGCTCGGGGCAGGCCTCGACACCCGCACGACCGAGGGGCGACTCTGTCAGTCTCTGCCGGACGCCGCGGTCCGCTGCGTGGCCTGTGGTCACCGGTGCCTGATCCGCGAAGGCCGGCGGGGCATCTGCCGGGTCCGCTTCAACCAGGGCGGCCGGCTGCTGGTGCCTCGCGGCTACGTCGCCGCGCTCCAGTGCGACCCGGTCGAGAAGAAGCCGTTCTTCCACGTCCTCCCCGGGGCCGACGCGCTCACCTTCGGCATGCTGGGCTGCGACTTCCATTGCGGCTACTGTCAGAACTGGCTCACGTCGCAGTCACTGCGGGACGAGCGCGCCAGCACCGACGCGACCGACATCACGGCCGAGGCGCTGGTGACGCTTGCTGAACGGCAGGACGCCCGGCTGGTCGTGAGCTCGTACAACGAGCCACTCATCACCGCCGAGTGGGCGATGGAAGTCTTCCAGCCTGCCCGGGCTCGCGGATTTCTCACCGGCTTCGTCTCCAACGGCAACGCCACCCCCGAGGCGCTGGACTTCATCCGGCCGCTCACCGACTGCTACAAGATCGACCTCAAGACCATGAACGACCGCCATTACCGCCAGCTCGGCGGCGTGCTCGACCATGTCCTGGACGCGATCGGCCTGGTCTATGAGCGAGGGATCTGGCTGGAGGTGCTCACCCTGGTGATACCCGGCTTCTCCGACGATCCGGCCGAGCTGCGAGCGGCGGCGCGGTACATCGCGGGAATCGACCGGAACATCCCCTGGCACGTGACCGCGTTCCACGAGGACTACAAGTTCTGGGGTATGGGCAACACCACGGCCGACGTCCTGATCCGCGCCTGCGAGATCGGCGCGGAGGAGGGACTCAACTTCGTGTACGCGGGGAACCTGCCGGGGCGAGTGGGACGCTGGGAGCACACCTGGTGTCCCGCTTGCCAGGCACTGCTGGTTGAGCGGCTCGGCTATCACATCCTGAGAAATCGGATCGGCACTGGCGGCGCGTGCCCGGACTGTCGGGCTCGAGTGCCGGGGATCTTCGCGAATCCGCGTGGGTCGAGTGAGCCGTCGCGGGGGCACGGTCGGATCCGAACGGTTACGGTAGGCTGACAACGCACGTCATCCCGAGCCCTTCGACTGCGCTCAGGGTAAACTCCGCGAGGGATCGGACGGGCTTGCGTCGGAGATAGGAGCCCAAATGGCCAGAATGGCGATTCCTCGCGTCGCTCGGAATGACACCGCAACCGCGCCCCCGTGACACACCGGCCACGCTCGAATTCGTCCTTTCGCCTAGGAGGAACTCATGAACGCACAAGTTGGCACTCCGCTGCTCAGCCTCGCTCTCAGAGTCTTCGGCTTGGTCTTCATGTTCGGGATCGTCGTGTTGAACCGAATATGGCCCGCCGGCTGGGCCTGGCAGCCCGAGCAGCCTGCGTATCTCCATATGATCCTCAGCATCTACTTCGTTCTGGGGATCTTTCTCCTGCGCGCCGCCCGTGATCCCGGCCGGCACCTGAGCCTCATCTGGTTCACCGTCTGGTCCAGCCTGGCCCACGCCGCCGTCATGGCGTACCACTCTGTGGTTGGCCCCGGGCAGATGGGCCATTTGTGGGGCGACGTCGCCGCTCTGGTACTCACCGCGGTGGTCCTCACGGTGCTGGTGCGTCGCGAGCTGCCGGCACCGGGCCCTGCCGAGCTCCGTACAGCTGTGGCGCGCTGAATCCACGCTGGTAGCGAGCGGGCGGGCAAGCGGACAGGCGGACAGGTGAGGTGTCACCCTGACCCTGAGCCCTTCGCGGAGTTTATCCTGAGCGCAGCGAAGGCTCAGGGCAGGCTCCGCGAAGGGGAAGGGCCGAAGCCGTTCGACACAGCCGACTTTTCGGCGGCCCCGACGTTCTGGCCCCTCGCGGAGTTTACCCTGAGCGAAGCGAAGGGCTCAGGGTGACAACCTGGGACCGCTCTACCGCCTTACCGCCTTACCGCCTCCCCGCTTCCCCGCTTCCCCGCCTCCCCGCTTCCCGTCCGGCTACATTCCGAATAATGACTACTTCGCTGGACGACGCCCGCCCCATTGCCGGCCCCTCCGCCCTGGCGAGAGAAGGGGGCCTGCTGCTCGCGGGCGACATCGGTGGGACCAAGACCGCCCTGGCCGTGTACTCCGCCGAGCGGGGGGCCCGCGCGCCGCTGCTCGAGGCCGAATTTCCCAGCGCCAGGTATGCGTCGCTGGGGGTGATGGTCCGCGAGTTCCTGGTGGGGACCGATCTCCCGGTCGAGCGAGCCAGCTTCGCCGTGGCCGGGCCGGTGATCGCCGGCTCCTCCAAGGTCACCAACCTCCCCTGGCTGCTCGCCGAAGCCGATCTCGCGGCGGAGTTGCAGGTTCGCTCGGTCCATCTGCTGAACGATCTCGAGGCGATCGCGGGTGCGACGTCGGTCCTCGGATCACCCGATCTTCACCCACTCAACACCGGTGAGCCGGTGGCCGGTGGCGCCATGGCGGTGATCGCACCGGGCACCGGCCTGGGGGAGGCCTTCCTCATTTGGGACGGCGCCCGCTACCGCGCGTTTCCATCCGAGGGTGGCCACGCCGACTTCGCTCCCACTAACGAGCTGCAGGCCGGGCTGCTCGCCCATCTCATGCGACGGTTCGACCACGTCAGCGTGGAGCGAGTCTGCTCCGGCCCCGGCCTCCTCAACATCTACCAGTATCTGCGGGAGTCCGGCCACGCGCCCGAGTCGGCCGAGGTAGCCCGCAGGCTCGCGGCCGGCGAGGACGGGCCTCCCGTCATCGGCGAAGCGGCTCTGCGCCGGCCAACTCCGGACCCGCTGAGCCGCGCCGCCCTCGAAATGTTTGTCTCGATCCTGGGGACCGAGGCCGGCAACCTGGCCCTGAAGGTCCTCAGCACGGGTGGCCTATACCTGGCGGGTGGCATTCCCCCACGTATTCTCCCCGCACTCGGCGACGGCGGCTTCATGCGGGCGTTCGTGGCCAAAGGCCGAATGGGTAAAGTGCTGGCGCGCGTGCCGGTCCATGTGGTCACCTCGTGCCGCGCTCCTCGGCGCTGCGCCTGCGGGCGGCTCGTCGCGGCAGATCGTCGCGCGTCATCGTCGAGGAGTGCTACGCCCCTCGCGATGACTACCATGCAGCTCGGCATGATCGGCTTGGGACGCATGGGCGGCAACATGGTCCGCCGGCTGATGCGGGCGGGACACGAGTGTGCGGTCTACGACGTTCATCCGCCGGCCGTGAAGGCGCTGGCCGGCGAGGGGGCGACCGGCGCCGACTCACTGGACGCGTTCGTGGCCGCGCTGAAGCCGCCGCGGGCGGTGTGGCTGATGGTGCCCGCGGCACTGGTGGATCGGGAGCTCGCGGCCCTGGTTCCCCGCCTGGCGTCGGGCGACATCGTCATCGACGGCGGCAATTCGTACTACCACGACGACATCCGTCGCGCGGCGGAACTGAAGGCGAGCGGCATCCATTACGTGGATGTGGGGACCAGCGGCGGCGTCTTTGGGCTCGAACGCGGCTACTGCCTGATGATCGGCGGCGAGCGACCGGTGATCGAGCGTCTCGACCCGGTGTTCGCGACGCTCGCTCCCGGGGCCGGTGCAGCGCCGCCGACTCCCGGTCGCGAGTCCGCCACCGGGACCGCGGAGCGAGGCTACCTCCACTGCGGCCCCGCCGGCGCCGGCCACTTCGTGAAGATGGTGCATAACGGGATCGAGTACGGCCTCATGGCGGCCTACGCGGAGGGGCTCAATATCCTGCACCACGCGGATGCAGGGCTCCGCGCCCAGGAGACGGATGCGGAGACCACGCCGCTCCGCCACCCCGAGCACTACCAATACCAGCTGGACCTTGCCGAGATCACCGAGCTGTGGCGGCGGGGCAGCGTCATCAGCTCATGGCTGCTGGATCTCACCGCGCGGGCCCTGCTGGAGAGCCCCGGTCTGTCCGACTTTACCGGTCGGGTGTCGGACTCGGGCGAGGGCCGCTGGACCATTGCCGCTGCGATCGACGAGTCCGTTCCCACCCCGGTGTTGAGCGCCGCGCTGTTCCAGCGGTTCAGCTCCCGCGGGGAAGGCGACTTCGCCAACAAGCTCCTCTCCGCGCTCCGCTACCAGTTCGGCGGCCACCAGGAGAAGGGCCCCGGCTAGGAAGATCAGGATGGCGCAACCTCTCTCCGACGCACTCGTCGTCTTCGGTGTCACCGGCGACCTCGCCTTCAAGCAAATCTTCCCCGCATTGCAGGCGATGATCCGGCATGGCCACCTGAACGTGCCGATCATGGGCGTCGCCCGCTCCAACTCGAGTCTCGAGCAGCTCCGGGCCCGAGCCCGCGAGAGTGTGGAGCAACACGGTGGGCATCGACTCGGCGGCGTTTCAGAAGCTGTGTGGGCTGCTCCGGTTCGTGGGTGGAGACTACGAAGACCCCGGCACCTATGAGCGACTGCGGGAGGCATTGGCCGGCGCGCAGCGGCCGATCCACTATCTGGCCATCCCGCCGAGCCTGTTCCCCACCGTGATCTCAGGGCTCGCCCGGGTAGGTGCCGCATCCAACGCGCGGGTCATCCTGGAGAAGCCCTTCGGCCGCGACCTCGCCTCGGCCGAGGCTCTGAACGCGACGCTGCACCAGTCCTTTCCCGAGTCGGCCATCTTCCGCATCGACCACTACCTCGGCAAGGAGCCGGTCCAGAACCTCCTCTATTACCGGTTCGCCAACTCCTTCCTGGAGCCGATCTGGAACCGCAATTACGTCGAGCGGGTCCAGATCACCATGGCGGAGCGCTTCGGCGTCGAGGGACGCGGGCGCTTCTACGAGGAGGCGGGCGCGATCCGCGACGTGGTGCAGAATCACCTGCTCGAGGTGGCGAGCCTCCTCGCGATGGAGGCGCCATCCGGTAGGGGCAACGAGGCAATTCGGGACGAGAAGACCCAGGCGTTCCGGTCCATGCGTCCTCTCGAGCCATCCGATGTGGTGCGGGGACAGTTCCGGGGTTACCGCCAGGAGGCTGGAGTGGCGCCCGATTCCAACGTGGAGACCTTCGCCGCGGTGCGGCTGCAGGTGGATTCGTGGCGCTGGGCCGGGGTGCCCTTCTACATCCGCGCCGGCAAGTGCCTGCCGGTGACCGCCACGGAGGTGCTCGTCGAGCTGAAGCGGCCGCCGCTGGCGCTCTTCCCCGACTGCGCCGCGGCGCCGCCGAACCGCTTTCGCTTCCGGCTCAGCCCCCACGTGGTGCTCTCGCTCGGCGCCCGGGCCAAGCTCCCGGGCGAAGCGATGCGGGGGGAGGATGTCGAGCTCATCGCCTGCCACGACCAGGCCGACGAGATGACACCTTACGAGCGATTGCTGCGCGACGCGATGCGGGGGGACCAGATGCTCTTCGCCCGGCAGGACTCGGTCGAGGAGGCGTGGCGGGTGGTGGAGCCGGTGCTGGGAAGCGCGACCCCGCTCTTCCAATACGAGAGCGGCACCTGGGGACCCGCCGAGGCCGATCGCCTGCTCCAGAACGGGGCCGGTTGGTTCAATCCCGAGCAAGATTGGGCCTGCGGATGAGCGCCCGGCACGAGGTGGTCTTCCTGTTCGACGTGGACAACACGCTGCTCGACAACGACCGGGTCATTGCGGACCTCAGGCGCTACCTGACGAGCGAGGTCGGTGCCGGGAGCGCGGACCGGTATTTCGCGATCTTCGAGCAGCTGCGCGAAGAGCTGGGGCACGCCGACTACCTGGGTGCGCTCCAGCGTTATCGGGTGGCGTATCCCCATGATCACGGCCTGCTCTGCGTTTCGGCCTTCCTGGTGGACTATCCCTTTGCCAATCGCCTGTTCCCCGGCTCGCTCGACGTGCTGGAGCGGCTCGGTGCGTTCGGCCCGACCGTCCTCCTCACCGACGGCGACGTGGTGTTCCAGCCGCGCAAGGTCGAGCGGTCGGGGCTGGGCGCCGCGGTCGAGCATCGTATCCTGGTCTACATTCACAAGGAACGGGAGCTGGACGACGTTGCCCAGCGCTTCCCCGCGGAGCACTACGTGCTGATGGACGACAAGCTCCGCATCCTGGCCGCGGTCAAGCAGGCCTGGGGACCGCGGGTCACCACCGTCTTCGTCCGCCAGGGCCACTACGCCCACGACCCGGACATCCTGGCGAGCTATCCGCCGGCCGACCTCAGCGTCGATCGGATCGGCGACCTGCTCGAGTACGACTTACCCGCGCTGCTCGGCGCTGCAACCGCGGCGACCGGCGGTAGGAGAGAACCATGAACCCTACTCAACGACTCCATGATCTGGGCCAGAGCCTCTGGCTCGACAACATCACCCGGGAGATCCTCCAGAACGGTACGCTCGAGCGTTACATCAAAGAGCTATCCGTCACCGGGCTCACCTCCAATCCGACGATCTACGACAACGCCATCCGGAGCGGCGGCTGGTATGACGAAGCGATCCATGCGAAGACGCGTTGCCGGCCGGTCCAGCGAGGCGCTCTTCTTCGAGCTCGCCGGGGAGGATCTGACCCAGGCCGCCGATCTCTTCCGGCCGATTCACCAGGAAACCGGCGGCACCGACGGCTGGGTGTCCCTCGAGGTATCGCCACTGCTCGCCCATGACACGCTGCGCACTATCGAGCAGGCGCGATCGCTGCACGCGCAGCTCAAACGGCCCAACCTGTTCATCAAGATTCCGGGGACCCCGGAAGGACTCCCGGCCATCGAGGAAGCGATCTTCGCCGGTGTGCCGATCAACGTCACGCTGCTCTTCTCCCGGGAGCAGTATCTGGCGGCGGCCGGCGCGTACCAGCGTGGCATTGCGCGCCGGATCGCGGCCGGTCTCGATCCCGCCGTGGGCTCGGTAGCGTCGGTGTTCATCAGCCGGTGGGACAAGGCGGTGCATGGATAAGGTGCCCGCGGCGCTGCGCGGCCGACTCGGCATCGCGATTGCCGGGCGGACCTACCGGGCGTACCGGGAGCTGCTCAACTCCCCTATCACGCGGGACCTCGCCGCCGCGGGTGCCCGGCCCCAGCGGCTGCTCTGGGCCAGCACCGGCACCAAGGACCCGCAGGCCTCGGACGTGCTCTACATCGAGGCGCTGGCGGCGCCCGACACCATCAACACCATCCCGGACACCACTCTGCACGCCTTCGCCGATCACGGCGAGGTGCGCGGCACGATGGCGGAGGATGGTGAGCACGCCGAATCGGTCCTCGCCGAATTTCAGCGGGCAGGGGTGGACGTCGCCGCTCTGGCCGCCGATCTGCAGCGGGAAGGGGCCGAGGCGTTCGTCAAATCGTGGAACGGGCTGCTGGAGTGCATCGCCGCCAAATCCGAGGCGCTGGCCGCGGGTGCGGGGGGAGCGGGACGAACATGACATCGACCCGAACAGCCCCGGCTCCGGCTGCGGCTACTATGGACCCGGCGGAGCTCGACCGGCTCTGCATCAACACCATCCGGACCCTTTCGATCGACGCGGTCCAGGCCGCCAAATCCGGGCACCCCGGCACCCCGATGGCACTCGCGCCCACGGCGTACTGCCTGTGGCAGCGCTTCCTTCGCTACGATCCCGAAGATCCCCGCTGGCCCAACCGGGACCGCTTCGTGCTCTCGAACGGCCACGCCTCGATGCTGCTCTACAGCCTGCTCCACCTGACCGGAGTGAAGGCGGTCAACGAGTCGTACGAGGAGGTAGGGCGCGAGGCGGTGACGCTGGACGACATCAGAAACTTCCGCCAGGCGGGGAGCCGCTGTCCGGGTCATCCCGAGTACGGCTGGACCTCGGGCGTCGAGGCGACGACCGGTCCGCTGGGGCAGGGGGTGGCGATGAGCGTCGGGATGGCCGCGGCCGGCCGTTGGCTCGGCGCCACCTACAACCGCCCCGGCTTCGAGCTGTTCGACTACAACGTCTACGCCCTCTGCGGCGACGGCTGCATGATGGAAGGGGTGGGCTCCGAGGCCGCCTCCCTGGCCGGGCACCTCAAGCTCTCCAACCTCTGCTGGATCTACGACAACAACCGGATCACCATCGAGGGGCCGACCGCGCTCGCGTTCAGCGAGGACGTCGCCACCCGGTTCCTGGCGTATGGCTGGAACGTGACCCGAGTGGGCGACGCAAACGATCTCGACATGCTGACCCGGGCCTACGAAACCTTTCTGGCTACGCCCGACCGGCCGACCTTGATCATTGTCGACAGTCACATCGGCTACGGCGCTCCCAACCGGCAGGACACCCGGGAGGCCCACGGCGAGCCGCTGGGCGACGACGAGGCTCGGCTGGCAAAGGAGTTCTACGGCTGGGATCCGGAGGCAAAGTTTTTGATTCCGAACGGTGTCCGGGAGCACTTCCAGGCACAGCTCGGCCGGCGGGGAGCGAGCGCGCGGGCCGAGTGGAACCAGCTGGTTGCGAAGTACCGGAAGAAGTTTCCCGAGGCAGGTCTCCACGTCGACTGCCTGCCCGAACGCACGCTGCCACCCGACTGGGACCGCGACCTCCCGGTCTTTCCGCCCGATCCGAAGGGCATCGCCGGCCGCGATGCCTCGGCCAAGGCGCTCAACGCAATCGCGCCCCGGGTTCCCTGGCTGCTCGGCGGGTCCGCGGACCTGTGGCCCTCGACCAAGACCCTGCTGACCTTCGAGGGGGCGGGCGAATTCCAGGCGCCGGGGCACGGGGGAGACTACGGCGGGCGCAACTTCCATTTCGGCGTCCGTGAGCACGCCATGTGTGCCTTCACCAACGGCATGGCGCTGTCGTGCCTCAGGCCGTACGGGTCGAGCTTCCTGGTGTTCACCGACTACTGCCGAGGCGCGCTCCGGATCAGCGCGCTGATGGAAGTGCCGGTGATCTATATCTGGACCCACGACTCCATCAGCCTGGGCGAGGACGGGCCCACCCACCAGCCGATCGAGCATCTGGCGTCGCTTCGTGCCATGCCGGGGATGATCGTGCTCCGGCCGGCCGACGCGAACGAGGTGGTCGAGGCCTGGCGGGTCATCATGGGGATCAAGGACCGGCCGGTCTGCCTGGTTCTCTCCCGCCAGGCTCTGCCCACCTTCGACCGCTCGGTGTACTCGGACGCGAGTGGTGTCGCCAGGGGCGCTTACATCCTGGCGGAGTCGCCCTCCGGGAAGCCCGACGTTCTCTTGCTCGCCACCGGCAGCGAGGTATCGCTCTGCCTCGAGGCCCGCGAGCGGCTGGAGGCTGAGGGGATCGGCGCGCGAGTCGTGAGCATGCCCTCGTGGGAGATCTTCGAGGAGCAACCGGAGGAATATCGCGACAGCGTGTTGCCGCCGGAGATCGATGCCCGGGTCTCGATCGAAGCCGCCTCCACCTTCGGCTGGGAGCAATTCACCGGCCCCAAGGGCACGATCCTGGGGATGCGCTCCTTCGGCCTCTCGGCCCCGATGAAAGTCGTCGCCGAGCACTTCGGGTTCGAGCCCGACCACATCGTCACCGCGGCGCGAGAGCAGGTGCCCGCCGTAGGCGGTCATCCTGAGCGAGCGAAGGATCCTTCGCTCCGCTCGTGATTTGAGAGATTCTTTGGCCGTGCAGCTCAGCACGTGACAGACCGCTACAAGCAGCAGGCGGCCGAGCGGGCGGTCGAGCTGGTCGCGTCCGGCATGGTCGTCGGGCTCGGCACCGGCGGGACCGCGCTCTACGCCATCCGGCGCATCGGCGCGCTGCTCCGCGCTGGCACGCTCGAGGACATCGAGGGGGTCGCAACCTCGCTCGCCACCACCGCCGAGGCGGTGCGGCTCGGGATTCCGGTGCTCGAGGAGTCGCGCGCGGCTCCGACCGACATCACCATCGACGGTGCCGACGAGATCGATCCCGCCCTGAATCTCATCAAGGGTCGAGGTGGTGCCCTCCTTCGGGAGAAGATCGTGGCTCAGACCAGCCGTCGGGTGGTGATCGTAGCCGACCACAGCAAGCTCTCGCCGGTGCTGGGCACCCGGAGTCCGCTGCCGGTCGAGGTTGTGTCCTTCGGGTCGCGCTACCAGGCCGAGTATCTCAAGCGCCTCATTCCCCAGGCACAGATCTCGTTCCGCATGGCACCAGGCGGCTCTCCCGTCCGCACCGATCAGGGAAACTTCATCCTCGATTGCGTCACCGGCCCCATCGAGCGAGCCCGATGAGCTGGCCGAGCGGCTCCAGGCCCGGGCCGGCGTGGTCGCCCACGGGCTCTTCCTGGGTCTCGCGACCGACGTCATCGTCGCCGGGCCGTCGGGGGTCGAGCACCGGACCCGCCGATGATCGAGAGCTTCCCGACGCCGGAGAGGCTGGCGGATGCGGTCGCCCGGCACATCGTCGCCCGCGCCGCGGACGCCATCTCCGCCACGGGACGCTTCACTCTCGCCCTCAGCGGCGGATCCACTCCCCGCGCCGCTTATTCCCGTCTGGCGACTGGCGACTGGGGACTGGCGACTGGCGACTGGCGACTGGTGCATGTGCTCTGGGGCGATGAGCGCTGCGTCCCGCCGGACGATCCCCGGAGCAACTACCGCATGGCGAAAGAGGCGCTACTGGACCGGGTGCCGATTCCGGCCCACCAGATTCACCGCATCCGCGGCGAGGACGATCCGGAGCAGGCCGCGGCCGAATACGAGCGCGAGCTGCGTGTGCTGCTCGGCAGCGAGGGCCCCGATCTGGTCCTGCTCGGCCTGGGCGAGGACGGGCACACGGCCTCCCTCTTTCCCGGCCAGGCCGCGGTGCACGAGACGGCGCGCTGGGTAATGGCAGTACCTGCCCCCGACGCGACGATGTGGCGCATCACCCTGACGCCGGCGGTGCTCAACCCCGCAAGAAACGTCACCTTCGTGGTGTCCGGCGCGAACAAGTCCGCCCGCCTCCGCAGGTGCTCGGGGACCGTTTACTCCCGATGTACTGCCGGCCCAGGCCATCCGTCCCCTTCAGGGACGGCTCACCTGGATGGTGGACGAGGCGGCGGTAGGGCGGTATGGCGGTACGCGGTAGGGTTAATAGGATGAACTCCTCATCCCGAGGGAGCGATAGCGACAGAGGGCCCTCTCCACTGGTTTCTGATTCTTACAAAGTAGGTCCCTCGCGGAGCCTGTCCTGGCGCAGCGAAGGGCTCGGGATGAGAGCGCAACAGGATTCCGCGGGATCCCCTTAGGGACGGTCGGTCACAGTCGAATCGACCGGCCCGGGATCCGGCCCCGGTCTCGGCTCCGGCGGCAGCGGCGGCGGGGTCCACGCCACCCAGGTGAGCCGCACCCCGTCTACGCTGCTCGATGCCATCGCGAGCGCATGGCTCCCCTCCGGCCCGCCCGGCGGATCCGGCACCCCGGTGAGCCGCTCATATCGCACCGGCTCAACTCTCATCGAGAACTCGAACCGCAGCCGAGCCGCCTCGCAGTCGAACTCGGCCCAGTCGAACGTCGCCCGGCCGTCGGTGCAGGCGCCCGCGATCTCCTCCAGCGCATTGGCCTGGCTCCCCTCGACCGCCCACCAGCTCCCCACATCGCGCACCAGGTATTCGCCCATGAACCCGGGATAGCCGCCGACACCACCGCCGCCGCCCCCGCCCGGAGCACTGTCAGGCGCAGTACCGGGCGCACCTGAAGGATCGGTCGCCCCAGCTCTAGGCAACTCCGTCATCACATCCGGCACCCCCGTCTCCACCCCGTTGCTTCCCACATCGGCCACGATGCGTACCACCTCGGCCATGTGCTCCGGCTCCCATGCAATCAAGGTGCGCATGGAATAGGTGCCCTCCACGGTGCACTCGGGAGGCTTGGAAGGCTCGCGTGGAGACGGCAGAACAATGACGGTGTCGCCCGGCATTCCCCCACCGCCACCATCGGGTGGGACCACACCGGTGCTGTCTGCTGGCGGCACCACAATGGTGTCGCCCGGCTCTACCCAACCGCTGTCGGAGGGCCAGCTGCAGACCAGGTTGGGAAAGTCGATCTGCTCGGCCACGGCGAGGAAGCTCCGTGCCGTGCCATCGATCGTGACGTTCACCGGAGTAGCGTGCCCGGTGAGCCGCACGATCTCGGCGGCGTGCCTGAGCGCCTCGGCGGCGGGTGAGTAGCCGCCGGCATCCACCGAATCCGCCAGGCGCTCGAACTGGGCCGCGAGCCGCCGCCCGTCGCCATCGGTTCCGGGCGCGGTTCCGCCGTCGCTGCAGCCGAGCATGAGCCAGGTCGCGCCAACGGTTAGGAGAGGGGCGTATCGCATACCAGCGATTATACCGTCCGGACGTAATTGCGCGAGATGTGGTGCGAGCTGAAACAGTAGAAAGTCGGGAGTCAGGAGTCGGGAGTCGGGTTGTCAGCCTCCGCCTGACTCCGAGCCATCGGCTGCGCTCATCAGGGCAGCTCCGCGAGGGGGCCAAGGGGCCGGAGCCATTCACTCCCACGGAGTGTCCGCGGTCCGGAGGACCGCGCCAATATTGTAGCCCGGCCCGTAAGGGCCGGGTGGGTGACGACCCATTTGAATCAGCCATGCCCGCCCCAAGGGCGGGCGTTTTTGGGCCGGTTGCGATCACAGGATGCCGTGGGCGATGAAGCGAAATGCACGCGCCTTGCTAGCGCCGGATTATCTTCCGCACCATCTCTACCACAGCCTAGCTCGTCAGAAGGAGAGCACATCCATGCACGGCAAAACCCTCGCCTACCAGCTCGAGCTCTCCAACAAGCTCCTGGAGATGAACACCGGAGACGTGTCGCACGAGGAGAGCCTGGTCACACCCCCGAAGGGTGGAAGCTGCCTCAATCAGGTCGTGGGGCACCTGACCCGCACGAGGAACATGGCCCTCGGCAGCATGGGCCAGAAGTCACCCTATCCGATGCAAGACTTCGACCCCTACGATGACAGAACCGGAGTGCCGTTCAGCCGGAAGAATGCGCTCCCCATCGACGAGCTGAGGCGCCGCTTCAAGGCGATGCAGGAGCCTCTGGTCAGCGCCATCAAGGGCATGTCGCCCGAGGTCTTGGCCATGAAACCGCCGCGCCCGTTCACCGGCGAGCCCAACGAGACAGTCGGTAGCAATTTCGCCACGTTCGTATTCCATGAGTGCTACCATGTGGGGCAAACCGGCGTGCTGCGGCGGGTGGCGGGCAAGCCGGGAGTGGTCAAGCCGCCGGCCAGGCGGTAAGGCGGTAAGGCGGTAAGGCGGTAAGGGGCGAGGCGGTACGGCGGTAGAGCGTGGTGCGGGGTGAGACGGTTGGCACCCTTCTCACCTCTCACCTCTCACTTCTCACTTCTCACTTACTCCCCCGCAATCAGCCGCTCGAACGGTGGATAGCCACGCAACGGCGCCCACCGCGGGTCGGTCCTCAGCCCGGGTTTCGAGATTAGAGAGGGAATGGACAACAGATACTCCAGCCGCTCCACCGCTTCCGCTCGCCTGCCCACCGTTGCATAGATCGCCGCGAGCGCAATGGACAGGCTGGCGCCCCGATATGCCTCTTTCGAGACTGGCAGGAGCCGAACGGCGGTCTCGCCCTCCCGGACCGCGTCGGCCTTCCTCCCCAGATCCGCGTAGACCAGGCCGAGCTGCGCCCGAAATGATGACTCGTCGGGCTGCTCCCGAATCTCCGTTTCCAGGACGGCCCGGGCGGAGTCCAGGTACGCCCGCTCGAGCTGAGGCCGGTGCTGCGCAGCATACAACTCCGCCTTGAGCGTGTAGTACCCGGTGGTGTCGATGAATTCGGGGAGCGTCAGCCGCTCGACTGCCGGCTGATGTGCTGGGTCGGCAGTAAGCAGGAAGCTGGGTGTGGCTGCAAAGCCGGCCGTCGAGCTGGGACCTATGGCTGCCCGAGCCATCTGCCTGAAGTCCGTCGCCTGAAGATCCTCACCCAGGCTCTGCCTCACCTTCTCAAGGCTCGTCCCCGACGACAACATGGCATGGAGCCGTTCCCAACGTGCGAAAGGGCCGTCTGGACTTATGCTGACCGCCTTGTCGTACGCACGCATGGCGAGGTCGAACTGGCGGAGATTCTGGTAGGTCTCGGCCAGGTTGTAGATGGCGTCGCTGGAACGAGGGTCGAGCTGCACCGTCCTCTCGAAGCTGGCCAGCGCCTCGGGCCAACGCCCCTGACGGCGCTGAACCGCCGCGGTGGCGAACACCAGATCGGCGTTGTTGGGTTGCCGCTCCCGAGCGATCGCCAGCTCCCGCAGCGCGGCGTCGTAGTCCAATCGCCCCCAATAGTGATAGTAGGCCAGGGCCACGTGAGGCTCGGCGAGATCGGGCCGAAGCCGGAACGCCCGCTCGGCCGAGGCCTTGGCCCGGGCCAGGGCTGCCTCGGTGCGGTCGTAGAAGAACCAGAACTCGAGGGACTGCATCTCGGACAGCTTGGCCCAGGCCTGCGCGAAATTGGAGTCGAGCTGGACCGCGCGCTGATACATCTGCTTCGCGTTGCGGACGTCCTCCCGGCTGGGTCCGTGGGCGCGGTATTCGATTCCGCGCAGGTAGTAGTCGTAGGCCTCGGTGTTCTCAGTCGGACGATCCTGCAGCGCCTGCCGCTCCGGCTCGTTCAGCGCCAGGTCCATCGCGCCGATCACCCGCTCGGCAATACTAGACTGCACCTGGAAGACGTCGGCCAGCTGGGCGTCGTAGCGGTCGGCCCAGAGATGCCGGTCGTCGGTCACCCGGATGAGCTGGGGCGTCACCCGCACCCGGCTGGTTCCGTCGGGCGACTTCTCCCATCGCACGCTTCCCTCGAGCACGTAGCCTACGCCCAACTCCTGCCCGATCTGCCTGAGGCTCTTGGTCGAGCCCTTGTACTGGTCGGCGCTGGTCCTGGAGACCACGCCGAGACTGGAGACTCCGGACAGGCGGCTGGTGATCTCTTCCGTGAGCCCGTCGGCGAAGTACTGGTCGCCGGCCTGACCCATGTTCTTGAACGGGAGCACCGCCAGCATTTTCACGCCCGGCTCCGCCACTGGCCGCCGGCTCCGCTGCCAGAGGAACATCCCCATACTGGCCGTGACCAGGAGACCCAACACGAAGGTGAGCCAGGCAGGAACTGGCTTCCACCGCCGTGGCGCGGCAGGCTTGGCTGGCTCGGATGCGACCGGGGATTGCGTTACCACGGTCGTAACTGACGGCGCCAGCGCCTGAGCGAACTGGGCCGGCGTGTTGAACCGATCCGCCGGAATCGGAGCCAGAGCGCAGAGCACCGCCCGCTCGAGCTGACTCGGGCACCGCGGGCCGGAGGCGGCGCAGGCTGGGCACCTCTCCGCTTATCCGCTTGACAGCGATGGCCTGGGCGGTGGGACCGCCGTAGGGCGGCTCGCCGGCCAGCAGCTCATACAACACCACGCCCAGGCTGTAGACGTCGGTGCGGCCGTCCAGGTCGCGCTCGCACGCGGCCTGCTCCGGGCTCATGTAGGCCGGAGTTCCAACGGCCATTCCCGTCCCGGTCAGAGTCTCATCTGGCCCGCAACCCTGCTGTCCCGCCCCTCCGAAAGCGCGCCCGATCCCGAAATCAGCCACCAGCGCCTGGCCGTCGACGAGAAGAATGTTCTCGGGCTTGATATCGCGGTGGATGATGCCGTGCCGGTGGGCAAAGTCGAGCGCCAGGGCCACCTCCCGGGTGATCCGAACCGCCTCGTCTACCGGCAGCTGGTGCTCCCGGGCGAGCCGCTCGCGGAGGCTCTCGCCCTCGATGTAGGGCATGGTGAACCAGACGTACCCAGGTCTATCACTCCCCGGAGCGCGGGCCTCGCCCGAGTCGTGCACCGAGATGATGTGGGGATGCTGGAGCCGGGCGGCGAGCTTGATCTCGCGGAGGAACCGGTCGGTACCCAAGGTCGCCGCCAGCTCTGGGTGGAGCACCTTGAGGGCGACCGGCCGGTCGTGGCGCAGATCGTGGGCGAGGTAAACCACGGCCATGCCGCCGCGGCCGAGCTCGCGCTCGATGCGGTATTGGTCGGCAAAGGCAACCTGGAGGCGAGTCAGCACATCAGACAAGGGCGTTCCGGCGAGAGGAAAGGCCCCAACGTTACACTCGCCCGGGTGGCCGGGCCAGAGCGATCCGTCTGTCACCCTGAGCCCTTCGCTACGCTCAGGGTAAACTCCGCGAAGGAGCCGAAGGGTCGGGGCCGCCGAAAAACTTGGTGGTGTCGAATGGGTTTCGGTCCCCTCGGTCGCTGCGCTCCCTCAGGGTGACAACCCCGCTTCGCTCAGGGTGATACCAGAGCTACATTCCGCCCGGGTCGATGCTCCACACCAGGGCACTTCGCACGTCATCCATGATACGGGGCTACCAATGCACGGCATCCGATTCGGAACTTTGGCCGCACTCCTGGGCCTCTCCCTGATCCTCGCAGGATCCAACTGGCGCCCAGGTCCCCGTCTCCGCGGCTCCGGATACCACCGCCAAGCTGCCGCCCGGATACGTCAAGGAGTTCGGCACCATGTGGACCTTCGAGGCGCCGCCGCTCGACTACTGGAAGGCGCGCTACGGGTTCACTCCGCCTCGGGGCTGGCTCGATCACCTCCGCCTCGCCTCGGTGCGGCTCCCCAACTGCTCCGCCTCCTTCGTCTCCTCCCGCGGACTGGTGATGACCAACCACCACTGCGCCCGCGAGTGCATCACTGCGGTCTCTACCCCGGACTCGAACTTCCAGGAGCTCGGCTTCGTCTCCAAGACCCAGACGGACGAGCGGAAGTGCGTGGGGATGTACGTGGACCAGCTCCAGTCGATCGAGGACGTGACCGACCGGATTCAGGGCGCAGTCAAGGCGCATGCTCCAGCCCAACAGGTGGCCCAGCGAAACGCAGCGATCACCGAGATCCAGGAGGGCTGCAAGCAGGAGACCGGACTCACTTGCCAAGTGATCTCCTACTACCAGGGCGGCATCTACTCGCTCTACCGGTTCAAGCGCTTCGATGACCTCCGGCTGGTCATGGCCCCCGAGGGGGCGGTCAGCTTCTTCGGCGGCGACCCCGACAACTTCACCTACCCTCGCTACGACCTCGACCTGACGCTGCTCCGGGTCTACGTGAACGGCGCTCCGTTTCAGCCCAAGAACTACCTGAGGTGGAGCGCCAACGGGGCCAAGGAGGGCGACCTGGTCTTCGTCACCGGCAACCCCGGCTCCACCGGCCGCCTGCTCACCGTGGCCCAGATGGAGTACCTCCGCGACGTGCAATACCCGGCCCTGCTCAGCTCCTACGAGCGGACCCTGGCGGTGCTGCAGGAGCTCTCTCAGAGAGACGAAACGACCCGCCGCGCCCTGGAGAACGACATCTTCAGCCTGCAGAACTCCAAGAAGGCGGTGACCGGCTACCTCTCCGGACTCCAGGACTCGTCCGTTATGGCCAAGAAGCGCGCCTTCGAGCGGGACTTCCGCCGCCGCATCGCGGCCGATCCCAAGCTCCGGGCCCGCTACGGCTCGGCCTGGGATGCAATCGCCGCGGCGCAGAAGGAGCAGGCCGGCCTGGCCAAGCAGCAGCAGTGGTACGGCTTCGGCGCGTCGCCCTTGTTCAATGCCGCCGGTGGGATTGTGAGGATTCCTGAGCAGGCCAAGCTTCCCGACTCGCTCCGGCTGCCTCAGTATCGGGGCCAGGGGTTGGAGAACATCCGAAACTCGATCCTGGGCAACGTCCCCACCAACGCCGAGCAGGACAAGCAGCTACTGCAGGCATGGCTCACCGAGGCCGGCAAGGATCTTCCCAAGAACGATCCCTATCTCCGCACCTTCCTCGGCGGGCGGAGCCCCGAGGTCGCCGCCGAGGTTGCCGTCAACGGCACCACGCTGGGCGACTCGGCGGCCAGGGCCGCGCTGATCGAGGGCGGTACCGCGGCGGTCGCCGCGTCCAAGGATCCCCTCATCGTCCTGGCCCGGAAGCTCAACCCCATCGCCATGCGGGTGCAGCAGCGCTCGACCCGGCTCAACGACGCGATCTCCGCCAATGCGGAGAAGGTGGGGCAGGCGATCTTCGCTGCCTACGGCCGCTCGCTCCCGCCCGACGCGACGTTCAGTCTCCGGATCACCGACGGCGTGGTGAAGGGCTTCCCCATGAACGGCACCATCGCCCCCTACAAGACCAGCTTCTACGGGCTCTATGCCCGCTCGGCCGAGTTCGATGACAAGCCGCCGTTCAAGCTTCCGGAGCGGTGGAAGTCGCACCGCGACCGGCTCGACCTGTCCCAGCCGCTCGATTTCGCCTTTACCGGCGACATCATCGGGGGCAACTCGGGGAGCCCGGTGATCAACAAGAGTGCCGAAGTCGTCGGGCTGGTCTTCGATGGCAACATCGAGCAGCTGCCCAACCGGTTCCTCTACACCGACGAGGTGGCCCGGGCGGTGGCGGTGCACTCGGAGGGGATCGTCGAGGCGCTCCGGAAAGTGTTCGAGGCGGATCGGATCGCGGACGAGCTGGAGGGGGTCCGGGCGAGACAGGTGCAGGTGCAGCCTGACAGCCTGAGACGGGTGCCCGCCCCGGCGAGGGACAGCGCCGCCGTTGGAAGGTGACACTATTTCGCTGTGCTCGGGGTGACAGGTCGCGCAGATCTCTGCAGCCGGTGGGAAGGAATGAGTGATCCGGACCACCACCAGCCATGCATGCCCCCCACCGACAGCGCTTAGCCCACCTCCTATGATGAAAGCGCTACCTGGAACGTACGCCCGGAAGTGCCGGGCAAAGCGAAGGGGGATCGTATGGAACCGCGCGTCATGGCCCACTCACAGACTCACCGCCTCAGAGAGCGGATGGTGGAAGCACAGATCCAGCACGGCCAGGAGGTCAGGGTAGACCTGCCCGGAATCCGGGTGAGCGCCGAAGCCGAACGGTGGCGCACCACAGGCGAACCACAGCAGGGCATCATTTTCTTCTGCACCATGGGAGCGATTACGGTTCGCGAGATTATCGCCTCGGGAGACGCGGAGCCGCTCCCGACTGAGGTTCTCGTGGAGGGTCTGATGGTGCCCGAGCCCGGGATCTACGACATCCTCAACGCGCTGGTCCACTCCAACGGCGCGCTCCGACTCCAGGTGGACTCCGCCACCCGAATCGTCCCCAGGGCGAGAGAATGGGACCGGGCCTGGCTCTAGTAGCAACCACGGCAAGCGTCATTTCGAGCGGAGCGCCCACTCGATTCCTCGCTACGCTCGGAATGACACCGCAACCGTCCTCAGGCTGACAACGCCTCCCACCACAGTCGTCGGATCTCGCTGGCGCCCCTGGCATTCGGCTCGATCATGTTCCGCCGCCAATACCACCGGTCCGGCTCCAGAGCCGTCACCCCATGCCCCAGAAAGTGCCGGTGGACGTCAGCCAGCACCGTTCCGGTCATCGAATCAGCCGTTTCCCGCACGTGCTCATTGAAATGATCGAGGTACTCCAGCGGCAGACTGCCGTAGCCCTCCAGGCCCGGCAGTCTGCCGGTGCCATCGGTGGGGTCGTACACCGTGGTGAGCACGAGGGTTGCCCCCGGGAGCTCATCCCGTATGGTCTCGACCAGGTCGGTGTAGCGTTGTTCGATCCTTCGTACCGCCTGGTCGAGCTTGCGACCGGTCGACAAGGCGTCGAGCAGGTCGTTGCCACCGGCACTGAGCGTGAGAAGAAAACCTGGATCGCTCGAGTCATGGCCCAGCCGGGCGAGCTCTTCGGTCCTGACGTCGTCGATCATCACGCCGTCCTCGGCGAGGTTCAGGAACTTCAGGCCAGGTGATCGGTGGCTCAGGTCAGCCCTTTGAACTCCGGCCAGCGCTGGTCGTCGTTTCGGAACAGCAGGGCCGCCGCGCCGAGCGGGTCCAGAAGCGCCGGCGGCTGGTCGAGATCACGGACATCGCAAGTCGGGTAGTGATCCGTGCTCATCGAGTCGCCCACCGCTGTGTAGAGCGTCAAAGTCATGTGGTTTCACCGATCATTCCTCTGGATGTCACCCGAGGCGAAAGCGAAGAAGTCACTTTGAACGGGCGCTGAGGGATCGACAAGCGCTCGCCGTTACGGGTTTACCGTGACTAGGCCCAGACCATGTTGGGATGAATCCCGCAGTGCGTACGGGCGCTACACTCGCGGAGCGGCGCGCTGAGGGCCACCGAGTACGGGTTTGCGTTGACCGCCCAGCGATCCCGACGTCGGGATGAATGCCTCCGTGGTCCGGACACGATGTTGTGGCTCGTGGCAATGCCACGAGTTGTAATCGCCCCACTGATGTCCGAGTTCGACCCGGCGCTCGGTGAACGCTCGGGTTGTCCGAGCACGACGTTGGGGTTAGTGGCAATGCAAGGCCGTTCGCTCGCTGATGCTGCGAGTGCACCCACGACGTGATGCCGATGTCATTCTGGCGCAGGTGTTGGGGGCCGTTGTCGTGGGTTCTGCGGGGCTGTCAGGGCGATCTGTCGCCGCCGTGACGCGGCGAGGGCAAGCGGACAGTGGGGCGCTGTCGGAGCACGTGCGAGCAGGTCCGGATTCGATTCATGAGTATTTCTCCTTATTCCGCTTGGCTGTGAAGCGGCCCCGCAGCACCTTCCCACCTTCGGTTGCACGTGCCTCGTACGTTCCCAGGAGTGAATCCCCCACCAGCCGAGCCTGGGTGCGGGTCACCACCTGACCCTTGAGTGTCGGGCTGCGGTGCGGCTCGGACTCGTATACGATCATGGTGTCGCTGGTGGAGACGACTTTGACGTTGTACGTCTCCCCCGGCCGGAATGCGATGGTTCCGACCAGCCCGCCGTCGGGGGCCCGGGTCCAAAGGATGGTGAACTGCTGCGCGCGGTTCGAGCCGGCGTCGTAACCTTGAGCAGTCCAGCTTCCCAGGAGGCGGTCAGGGACAGCCGACATGGCTGAATCGGGTGCGGCAGCCGCCGGAGCCGCGGTATCGCCGACCCGGGTGTCACGCGCGGTGTCCGCCTTTCCGCAGGCGGCCAGGACGAACGCTGTGCAGAGCAGATATCGCATAGTTGCCTCCAGAGCAGATGGTAAATGGTGTCATTACCCGAGCAAAGCGAGGGAGGGGCTTCAGCCGCTCCCCTTGAAAATCTTCCCCAATATGACGATCCGCCAGCCGGGCGCCCGGTGAGTCGCGCCTTGCGCCTTAAGGGACGATGCCGTATCCAACGGGAAGCGACTTTCATCCGGAGGTACCATGGCGAAACTACGACCCGACCCGACCTTCTATCCCTCAGCCAAGCAGGCAGCGGAGGCGCCGCCCGAAGAGCTCGCCTACCTCGCGATGCTGAGCCCCAACATGTCCCGGTCCGATGCCATCGGCGTCGTGGACGTGAAACCGGGCTCGAAGTCCTACGGCCGGGTGGTGGGGCAGTTCGACATGCCGAACACCGGCGACGAGCTGCACCACTTCGGCTGGAACGCGTGCAGCGCCAGCCTGTGCCCCTGGGCACCGCACCCGCACGTTGAGCGCCGCTACCTGGTGGTGCCGGGCATCAACTCGTCGCGCATCCACATCCTGGACACCAAGCCGGATCCACGCCGGCCCGAGCTGGTGAAGGTCATCGAGCCTGAGACGCTGGCCAAGAAGACCGGCTACGCCTCGCCCCACACGGTGCACTGCGGCCCCGACGGAATCTACCTGAGCGCGCTGGGCGCACCCGACGGCGACGGACCCGGCGGCCTCTTCGTGCTGGACCACGACAGCTTCGAGCCCAGGAACGCCTGGGAACGCAACCGCGGGCCGCAGCGGCTGGCGTACGACTTCGCCTGGCACCTGGGCCACGACACCACGGTCACCAGCGAGTGGGGCACGCCCAGCATGGTTCGCAACGGCGTGAACCCCGAGCTGTTGCTGGGCGGCAAGTACGGCAATTCGCTCCACGTGTGGGATCTTCGGAACGGAACTCACCAGCAGCAGCTGCCGCTGGGTGACGAGTATCAGATGACGCTGGAGCTGCGCCCCGCCCGCGACCCGCGGAAGGCGTACGGGTTCGTGGGGGTGGTAATCTCGCTGAAGGATCTGTCGGCGTCAGTATGGGTGTGGTACAAGGACGAGAAGGACGGGAAAGGCGGGAAGGGCGGAAGGGGCAGAGACGGTCGCAGTGAGTGGAAGGTGAAGAAGGTGATCGAGATTCCAGCCGAGCCGGCCGATCCCGCTGATTTGCCGCCGCTGCTGCAGGGGTTCAAGGCGGTGCCGCCGCTGATCACCGACATCAACCTGTCGCTGGACGACAAGCAGCTCTACGTGTCGTGCTGGGGCACGGGGGAGCTCCGGCAGTACGACGTGTCCGACCCGTTCAACCCGAAGCTCACGGCAACGACGCAGATCGGGGGAATCGTGCGCCGCGCCGGTCATCCAGCCAAGCCAAACAAGCGGCTCAACGGTGGGCCGCAGATGGTGGAGCTGAGCCGGGACGGGCGGCGGGTCTACCTGACCAACGGGCTCTACTCGCCCTGGGACGATCAGTTCTATCCCGACGGCCTGGAGAGCTGGATGGTGAAGTTCGACACTCGGCCCGAGGGCGGGATGGCGCTCGACTCCAAGTTCTTCCTGGCAATGGAGCAGGGGGTTCGCTGCCACCAGGTCCGGCTCCAGGGCGGCGACGCGTCGTCGGACTCGTTCTGCTTCTCGTCATGATCGACGCGACCTCGACGTCCTGGATCGCGCTCCTCGCGCTCGGCGCCGGCCACGGCATCAACCCGGCTATGGGTTGGCTCTTCGCCGTGGCACTGGGACTCCAGCGAGAGAACCGCGGAGCCGTATGGGGAGCGTTGGGGCCGCTGGCGGTGGGACACGCACTGGCGATTGCCGCCGCGATCGCGGCAGCCGGCGTGGTGGGACTCATCGTTCCGCTCGAGGTGCTGAAGTGGACGACCGCCGGGCTGCTGGTGGGGCTCGGCCTGTTCCGGCTGGTGCGCTCGAGACATCTCGCGTACGGCGGGATGCGGGTGGACGCCCGCGAGCTGGCGACCTGGTCGTTCCTGATGGCGTCGGCCCACGGGGCGGGACTGATGGTGCTGCCGCTGGTCCTGGGCGACGTGCCCTCGACGGGTCATGCTCATCATGCGCTAGCGGCGTCGGTGATGGGCTTCGCCAACATCGAGTGGAGCGGCGTCATCGCGGCGCTGGTGCACACCGCGGGATACCTGCTGGTGACGGGCGTGATAGCCGTGATCGTGTACGAGCGGGTGGGGCTCGGTTCCTGCGGACGGCGTGGGTGAATCTGGATCTGGTATGGGCGGTGGCGCTGGTGGTGACGGGCGTGGCGACGATTATGGTATAGGGCGGTAGGGCGGTAGGCCGGTACGGCGGTAGCCTGAAGGAAGCCCGATCAACGTGATTCGGCTGCCTTGTTTTCACTTCGTGCGTTCGTACCGCCGTACGCTGCGCTCACCGCCTTACACGCCTTACCGCCTTACCGCCTACCGCCTACCGCCTACCGCCTCAGCCCCATCTTCCTCTCCACCTCGCCGAAACGCGGATCCTTCCGCAGAGGATCCAACATCGGGTCGTAGAAGTTCTCCGGCATGAAGATGTCCCGCTCGACCACGCCTTTGAGCAGCCAGTCGACTCCGTTGGTAACATCGCCGAGACCGGCGTAGACCAGAGCATAAGCAAAAGGCGGGATGTACTCATGCGCCGAGCGCTTGCGAAGGCCCTCTAATACTGTGAACGCCGCGGCGCGGTTGCCATGACGTGCGTAGGCGTTGGCCAGACTGGCGTCGACCTGCGGGTAATGGTCGCCCAGCTCGATGGCACGGCGGAATGAGGCGATCGCTTCCCCGTGGTCCCCCGCCTGAATCTGGATTAAACCGAGCATGAAGTGGGCATGAGCATAATTACGGTCGAGCTCGAGCGTGCGCTGGACCTGAGCCCGGGCCTCCCTAGTCTCGTGCCTGAGGTAATAGGACCCAGCCCAGCTCGGAACTGATGACACGCGACAGTGGATCCAGTTCGTGGGCCCGTCGCATCTGCTCGAGACTCTCGTCGAGTCGGCCGCGCCCGGCGAGGAAGTCGGCATACCAGTGATGACCGGTCGCATAGTTCGGGTTGGCGGCGATGGCTCTGCCGAAGTTCTCCTCTGCGGCACGCCAGTTCCATTCGTAAAGCATGCTGCCATAGGCCAACGATGTATACGCCTCGGCGGAAGTGCTGTCGAGCAGGAGCCCTCGTTGCGCCGCGGCCTTGGCCTTGGGCCAGGTCTCTGTGGGTGACAACCCCGCATACGGAACTACAAGGATGTACGCATCTGCGAGGGCGGCCCAGGCGCGCGCAAAGCTCGAGTCCTGGGCGACGGCCTGCTCCAGGTAACGCACCGCCTCCTTCAGGGCGGCGGCACCGGTCCGCTGGTTCCAGGCGAATCGCCCCTTGAGGTAGAGGTCGTACGCCTCGAGGTTCCGGGTAGGCTGGGCTGCCAAGCTGGAATCGGGCCCTCCGCCCAGCCGCACACGGAGGGCGGAAACGATGGCCCGGGCGATCTCCTCCTGCACCGCGAAGACATCGGCCAGGTCGCGGTCGTAGGAATCGGACCAGAGCTGGTAGCCGTCTTTGGCGCTGCTCAACTGGGCGGTCACCCTGAGGCGATTTCCACTTCGTCGCACGCTCCCTTCCAGCACCGCTCCCACATCGAGCTTTCGGCCGACCTCGCGCACATCCGCGTTCCGGCCCTTGAACTGAAATGAGGAGGTGCGGGCGGCGACTCGAAGCCCATGGATCCGGCTGAGCGACGTGATCAGCTCCTCGGTGAGGCCGTCGCTGAAGTACTCTTGATCCTTACCGGGACTCAGGTCGGCAAAAGGAAGCACGGCGGCCGAAGCGGCGGGCGCCGTCGCACCGGCCTGCAGTCGACCCAGCGCGAAGTATCCGCCGAGAATCGCGAGCAACAGGGCGCCGGCGAGCGCGCCGATTCTGAAGCGCTTCCCGTGGCTCCGGGTACTCGACGAACTGACGACTGGAACCGTGGGCGATACAGTCTCGACGGAGGTGACCCGGAGAGCATCGGCGAACTCGGCGACAGTGGCGAAGCGGTCGACCGGCGCCCGGGCGAGGGCCCGGGTGACGGCGCGGTCGATCCGACGGGCACCTCCCGGCTGGTCTTGATGTGGGGCACGGGCTCGCTCAGCCGCTTGGCGAGGATTGCCTGGGGACTCGGTCCGGTGAAGGGGGGCTCGCCCGCGAGCATCTCGTAGAGCACGCAGCCCAGCGAATAGACGTCGGTGCGAGCGTCCAGCTGCCGTTCGCCGGCCGACTGCTCCGGGCTCATGTAATGCGGCGTGCCGAGGCTCATCCCCGTTTCGGTCAGCCTCTCTGCATCTGCCCCGCTGTCGCGCTGCCCTGATGTCCCGCTTAACACCCGGGCGATCCCGAAGTCGGCCACCAGCGCATGATTTCCGCTCAGCAGGATGTTTTCCGGCTTGATGTCGCGGTGGATAACGCCGTGCTGGTGAGCATAGGCCAGCGCATCGGCCACTTCGCTCGTGATCCGGAGGGCATCGCCGATTGGGAGCTGGTTCTCCCGGGTGAGCCGGCCCCGCAGGGTCTCGCCCTCGACGTAAGGCATGCTGAACCAGAGCAGCCCGCCGGCATCGCCGGAGTCGTGGATGCCCAGTATGTGTGGGTGCTGGAGGCGAGCGCAGAGCCGGATCTCGCGAAGGAAGCGATCGGGTCCCAGTGCCTGCGCCAGTTCGCGGGGTGGAGGACTTGAGGGCGACGGGCCGGTCGTGGCGGAGGTCGTGGGCGAGATAGACAGTGGCCATGCCACCGCGTCCCAGCTCGCGCTCGAGGCGGTAGTGGCCGGAGAGGGCTGTCTGAAGCCGGGTGAGGAGCTTGGGCACGTTGGAAGAGTGGATGCCCCAAGATGCGCGGGATGTCGTTGGCAAGCTAGTGCACCGGCGGTGATATCAGCTGTCACCCTGAACGATCAAGGCTTCGGCTTGATGTTCTGATTGAGCTGGAACAGGTTCTCAGGATCGTACCGAGACTTGAGGGCGGCCAGCCGGTCGTAGTTGGCTCCGTAGTTCCCCCGTACCCGATCGCTGTCGTCCTCCGACATAAAGTTGACGTAGCCGCCCTCTTCGGAATGAGGACGCACGGCCGCATGGTAGTCGCGGACCCAGGCGATGTTCCGTTGATTATCTGCAGGGTCCGGCCAGGCGCCGGAAATCACCGTGGCAAAGGCGGCGCCCCGATAGGCGAAGGCCGTGGCATCTGGTGGTACCCGGCCGCAGGCACCATTGAGCGGAAAGATGAATGTGCCGGACTCGATGGTCGGCACTCTCCTCGCATGCGGGAGGTGGGCCTCAACCGCGTCATCGGACAGGGTGCGGACGAAATTCCCTTTCCAATACTGCTGCAGTCCCGCTCGCCCGAGATCGTCGAACAGGCTGTTGAGCGCCGGATAGGGCATCCGGGCAGTATAGGCTCCAACGACTCGGCCCCACTTCTCCAGCGGTGCCAGCACGGCGTCGCCATCCTCAAGCGCTCCGGTCCAGCATGCCACCACGGCGGCTACCGGCTTGAAGTGCCACTCCCGAGGCAGGAACGGCAGCGGCGGCGCCATGGTGAGGACGAGCACCGCCCCCAGCTCTTCAGGGGCTGCGAGGATAAAATCCCGATAGGCACGCAGAACGTCGCCGTCAATGGGAAAGAACGTGGGGCCGCCGAAGACATCGCTCACGGGGTGAAGTCGAAACTCGAAGGCGGTCACGACCCCAAAGTTGCCACCCCCTCCTCGAATGGCCCAGAAGAGGTCCGGTTCCCGCTCCTCGCTACATGTCACCAACGTGCCGTTGGCCAGTACCACATCCGCGGACTGAAGGTTGTCGCACGAGAGCCCGCAGCGGCGGATCAGGTGGCCCATCCCGCCGCCCAAGGTCAAGCCGGCGATCCCCGTGGTAGATACGATTCCGCCGGTGGTCGCCAGCCCGAAGGCGTGAGTGGCTTTGTCCAGATCACCCCAGGTCGCACCGCCCTCAGCCCGCACCGTTTGGAGTTCCGGATCGACCTTGATCTCGTTCATGCGACGGAGGTCGAGGACCAGCCCACCGTCGCAGGTCGCGAATCCCGGAACACTGTGGCCACCCCCACGTACCGCCAGCATCAGGTCACGATCTCGCGCGAACTCGACTGCGGCGATGACTTCCTGCACTTCCGCGGCTTGCACGATGATAGCGGGCCGGCGGTCGTGCATCGCGTTGTGAACCTTCCGCGCTTGGTCATAGCCGGCGGCCCCCGGGCGGAGCGTGCTGCCGCCGAGCCTGCCCTCGAGCTCCGCGAGCGCTTCGACGTTCAACTCAGTGGCTCCGCTGGAGCGAGTCCTTACTTGGAGTCCTGGCATGGTCGCTTCCTCCCAATACGGCCCTCTTTGGTCCTCACCGTGAGCCGAGTTGTCCTGGGATAATTTTGCGCTTCCTGCCAAGGACCGCAATTGAATCCTCACGGCCCCCATCTGGCCGGATGCCCCCGCACATCCACATGCACGAACGGACCGTGCGCCCGGTTCGCCTGGTAGAGGCCGAGCCCGCCTTCGAACGGCTGATACCAGCTCTTCTGTGAGAGCCCCTCGATCAGCTCGCCCAGCGCGCGCGCGTCATCCAGCGTCGTCTGCCCGTCGCCGTTGAGGTCGTCCATCGTCCCGTCGCCGTCGTCGTCCACATAGATGTCGGCCGCGTCGCCATAGACGTGCCGGCTGTAGCGGGTCTCGTTGCCGATTGACCGGTTGTAGAACGGGGTCCGATAGCCGCTCAGGATCCGGAAGGTGTTAGCGGGGATACCGGCGCTCCGGATCTCCTCCAGCAGCATCTCCAGCTTGAGCAGCAGCCGCTCGCGGAGGACCAGGTACTTGGGGTACCCGCCGCTCTGCTTGGAGACGAACTGCCCGATGGTGAAGTGCGGCGCGACCAGCGTGCCCTGGTTGGCCTCGGTGACCTCGATGAATCCCGCGGGCCGGGCGTAGCTCGGGTTTCCCCGGAGCGCGCGCTGCTCGTACCGGCCGACCATGAACTCCCTGATCGTGGCGGCAGTGGGCATGGGGACCAGCACAAAGGCATTGAGGGTGACGGTCTCGCCCGAGGCCGAATCCCGCACCCAGAGGGGATAGAGCCCCTTCTCCTCCGGCGCGGTCCAGCGCCACTTGCTCTTCCCCAGGCGAGCAAGACGGCCGCCCCCGGCCTCCGCGGTATAGCGAACGGTGGAGTCGGTAAGGACCGCCTCCAGTGGAACCTGCTCTCCCGGCATCACGAACATCGCGAGCACCGGGAAGGGGCTCACCTCTTCCTTGAATTGCACGGCGAAGGAGACTCGACCGGGCAGAGCGGTCACGAACCGGCGTCTTCGGCACCAGACCTGCGCTGTCACGGGCGCTGGCAGCGACCAGCGTGTCGTGCGGATCCTTGGCTGTGATCGCGGGCCGGCGGTAGTGCTCCACGAGCGAGAGCGACGTGGCTCCCAGCAGGGCCGCTGCCAGTGCCAGCCTCATCTCACCCACCGCCCTCCGCGAGCTCCTCGAGCTGCTTACACTGCGAGCGATCGGCCGGCGCGGGCTGTCCCATACGCACCATCGCCTGACGGTCCTTGCCATAGGGATCGTCGCGGAAGTGGAGCACTCCGTCCCGCATGAAGGCGGTGAGATAGAGCAGGTACACCGGCAACCGGGTGTTCGAGATCCACGGTGGTCGGCTTGATGTCTTCCATGGAGTCGGCCGGCTCCATCGCCTCCCGGATCTCGTCGTCGCCCCAGCCCTTCTGCCCGTCCAAGACGTACCCCGCAAGCTTGACCGGGTCCTCCACCCGCACGCAGCCGTGGCTCAGCGTTCGCTTCTGCTTATCGAAGAGGTGGTCGGCCGGGGTGTCGTGGAGGTAGACGGAGAACTGGTTAGGGAACATGAACTTCACGTTGCCGAGCGCGTTGCCGGACCCGGACTTCTGTCTGACCCGGAAGTGGATGTTCGTCGTGTCCAGATCGGACCAGTCGATCGCCGCGGGATCGGCAATGACCTCGTTCCGCGCGGTGTCCACCACCTCGTACGAGTGCTGAGCGAGATAATAGATGTTCTCCCGCACCTTCGGGATCACCTCGTCCACCAGGATCCGCCGGGGTATGTCCCACTGGGGCCGGAAGACAATGAACGTCATCGAGTCGGCGAAGACCGGCGTCGCGTTTCCGTACTCGTCGCCCACGATTACCCGCATCGTGAGGCGCTCCTTGCCACCGTCGTAAGCGTACAGCCGGTAGTCCGGGATGTTGACCAGGATGTAGCGCTTCCCGAAGTCGCTCGGCAGCCAGCGGTAACGCTCGAGATTGAGCTCGATCTGCCGGATGCGGCTCTCCACCGGCACGTTGAGCGCCGCCAGCGTGGCGGGGCCCACCGAGCTGTCCGCCGGAATACCGTGGCGCTCCTGGAAACGGGCGACGGCCGCCGCGACGTCATCGTCGTACACCGGCTTCCCTGCGGCCTTCCGCAGCTCTCCCGTCGCCTGCAGCCGGTAGCGGAGGGCGCCGACCCAGGGGCCCTCGTCTCCCCGCTTGAGCCTGGAGACTTCTGCGACCGTGCCCCATCCGCCCTTCGCCTGCAGCTCGCGGTAATCCGCCAGTGCCTGAACCAGCTCCTTGTACTCATGCTGGCGCGGCCGGAGCGGCGAAACCATGTCGTCGAAGTCGCTGTGCGATAGCGCCGATCGGAGGGTACTGTCGATGGCGGCGCGGCGGGCCCTGATGTACCACCCATTGTCGACTGCCTGGGGATCGAGCCTGCCGGCGAGCAGGTCGGCGCCGTAGTCCAGGAAGCCTTTGGTCAGGCGAAGATCGAGTGCCGCGAGCGCCGCCGGATTGGGATCCTTGTCGTCCCGTAGGCGCGCCAACTCGGTCCGGAGGCCGGCGAGGTCGTAGTCGGCCGCGCGCAGGCCCTCCCGCTCCGCATGGCACAACGTCTCGATGAGGTCGCGGGTCCGGCCTTCCAGTCTCGAGCCATCGATCCACAAGGGCCGGTAGTCCCGATCACGGTAAACCCGCTGCACCAGCTTCCAGCGCGCGCCCTGTAAGGATGGCGGCGCGACAGCGTTTGACGCTGTCGCCCGAATGGCTTTGGCTGTGGGGTCATCGCGGCGACACCCGCCGGCTCCGAGGAGCATGACGACAGAGGCAGAGGCGAGCAGTAGGGCTCGAGTCATGGCTCCCCGCTATACAAAGGAAAGGGGCGCTGGCACGCCCGGACAAATTCAGCAAACGATTTAATGATAGGAAGTTACAGGAAGGTGCTCAGTGGCCCCGCTCACATCTATCGGGGTCAACCTCATCCTGACCGTTCGACCGGGCTCAGAATGACAACGGTGAGATCTGCTTAGCTTCTGCTTCCCCGCTTCCCCGCTTCCCCGCTTCCCCGCCTATGTGTTCTGGACCCGGTGCTGCCGCGCGGCTGGCGAGTCGAGCACCTCCCGCACCCTTAGTCCAAGTTCGGCCGGTGTGAATGGCTTCTGCAGGAAAGGCCGAGTGGCATCCAGCAAGCCTCGGCGGATCACATCGTCGTCGGCGAACCCCGAGGTGTAGAGCACCGGCAGCGTCGGGTAAAGCTGGGCCAGGCGTGACCCCAGATCGCCTCCGCTGATTCCGGGCATTACCACGTCGGTGATGACGAGATCGAGGTGGCCTTCCTCCCGCTCCAGCACCCGGAGCGCGTCCCCAGCATCGTCAGCCTCCAGACAGCGGTATCCCAGACCCCTCAGGGCTCGCACGATGAGCGCTCGCACCACGCGCTCGTCTTCCACCACGAGCACTGTCTCCCTGCCGCCCTCGGCTGGCTTGTGCTGGGAGTTCGCCCAGCTGGTCCGTTTCCTGGATAACCTCCGGCCAATAAACCTTTACGACGGTGCCGCGGCCCACCTCGGAGTCGACTGCTACGAACCCACCGCTCTGTTTGACGGAACCGTACACAACGGGGAGCCCGAGACCGGTACCCTGGCCGGCAGGTTTGGTCGTGAAGAAGGGCTCCCAGATATGCTGCAGCGTGCCCGCATCCATACCATGGCCTGTGTCGCTCACGGACAGCATGGCATACCGGCCTGCCGGCGGAGCGTCCGACTCGGGTTGCAACACTGGCGACTGCGGCGCCTCCAGCGTGACCGCGCCGGTTTCCACGGTGACTCGGCCGCCCTGCGGCATAGCGTCGCGAGCATTGAGCACGAGGTTCATCAGGATCTGCTCGACCCGGCCGGGGTCGGCGTGGATGGTACCCACCGTCGAGGAGAGCTGGAGGACCAACCCGATGTTTTCGCCCAGCACGGGACGCAGTATCCCTCCGGCGTAGCGCACCACGCCGTTCAGGTCGAGTCGGCGAGGTCGGATCAGCTCACGCCGCGCGAAGGCGAGCAGCTGTCGAGTCAGGTCGGCCGACCGGGCGGCTGCTTGGCTGATCTGCCTCACGTCCTCCAGTCGTGGATCGTTCACCCCCATACTTTGCGCCAGGAGGTCGCTGAACCCGAGTATCGCCACCAGCATGTTGTTGAGATCGTGGGCAATGCCGCCCGCCAGGCGCCCTATTGCCTCCAGCCTCAGGACCTCCTGCAGGCGTTCCTCCGTCCGCTTCCGCTCGGTGATGTCCAGCAGAATCCCTCTCATCCGGAGCGCTCTGCCGGCACCGGGACTGTAGCTACCGCGGCCGATCACGGCGAGCCAGTGAATGCTGCCGTCGGGCCAGATCACGCGGTAGTGAGTCGAGAAGGCCTGCCGGTCACGAAGGGCGCGGTCGAGGACTTCTTCCGCCGTAAGGAGGTCGTCCTGGTGGATCGCTTCGACCCACGTGCGATAGGTGACGGGCATCTCGGGGGGAAGACCAAACAGCGCCTTGGCCCGCGTGTCCCAGTGCAGCTCGCCGGTGACGAGGTTGTGATCCCAGGTGCCGAGCCCAGCAGCCTCGTTGGCGAGCTCCAGTGCCTCCTTACTCCGGTGAAGCTCCTCCTCCACCTGCTTCACCTCGGAAAGATCCCGTAGCTTCTCGGCAAAGCCGGCGACCTCTCCCCGGTTCAGCACGCTGGCTATCGATACCGAGGCGGGAAATCTGCGTGCCGTCCTTCCGGACCAACCATCGCTCAGCGGTGACCCGACCCCGCTCGGCTGCTTCGGCAAGGTCCCGCTCCGCCACCCCCTCGGTCCGGTCCTCCGGGGTGTAGAGCTCGGCTGCGGAGGCGCCGAGGAACTCCGCCTTCTCGTAACCCAACATGCGCTTGACTCCCGCATTCCAGCTCAAGCTCCGCCCGAGAGTATCCAGCATGAAGATGGCATAGTTGACGACTTGATCCTCAGGCGTGCGGAAGCGCTCCTCGTTCCACTGCCGGGCGTCCTCGGGACTCAGGCGTGCGGCCGGCTCCCGCCTCACTTGCTCTCCTCCGGCTGTTACTTTCAGGGCCTCGGATCGGAGCCGAGCTCGATAAAGCACAGCCAACAGGAGGGCAATCCCGACCGCGGTCAGCCCATAGAGACCGAAGAGACCGAGCTCGGAATCGGGGTCAGGCATTGCAGAACCCGGCGTCGAGGCCTCCTGACCGCCGGACGGTTCTACGGGAAGGAAGGAAAGGAAAGATGTGATGACCAGGTGATGCGACCCGATGACCGGCAGGGCCGCGCTGAGCGCCGTGGCGGGTACTGTAAACAGAACGGCCACGCCATAACTACGCCATCTCGCACTATGCTTGAATGCAATCACGGGGCTTGCTTTCCGGGGCACCCGCGTGCGGTTCGCTCGTCCACTCAACGTCGGTAAAGACAAGCTAAGAAAAGTCCAGGTGGAACACAAACTGCCATGAAAGACCCCCCCGCCAGCGAACGGCTCCCCCACGGCCAGGTACTGACCCAGAAGTGGCCGGTCCTGACCTACGGCGAGACGCCCAGCCTAAACCTCCAGGCTTGGACGTTCCGCTGCTTCGGCCTGGTGGAGGAGCCGGTCTCCTGGACCTGGCAGGAGTTTCTCGAGCTGCCGCGGGTTGACGTCACGTCCGACGTGCACTGCGTCACCCGCTGGAGCCGGTTCGACAACCGGTGGGAAGGGGTCGCGGTCTCGGAGATTCTCCGCCGGGTGCGGGTCCGGCTGGAGGCAGTGGCCGTGATGGTGCACGCCGAGCAGGACTATACCACCAACCTGTTGTTGACCGACCTGCTCGGCGACGGCGCGCTCCTGGCTCTCAAGCACGACGGGATCGACCTGCCGGTCGAGCATGGAGGCCCCTGCCGGCTGGTGGTGCCACAGCTCTATTTCTGGAAGAGCGCCAAGTGGGTCCGCGGGTTCGAGTTTCTGGACGTCAATGCGCCGGGGTTCTGGGAGATGAACGGCTACCATCTCCGGGCCGATCCCTGGAAAGAAGAGCGCTACTCGGCCCAGGAGACCGACGCCATGCAGCGAATGCGGGCGGAGTCTGCGCGGCGTCTCCGAAGGCGCTGAATGTATGATGACTGAGCACCTTGAGCACTTAGAACGTCTCGGCACCGCGCTCGGCCGGCGCGAGTTCATGCGACGAACGCTCGCCCTCGGACTCGGAGGTCAGACCGGGCTGACGCTCGCACTCGCGGCGTGCCGCTCGCGCGACCGCTCGAACGGCGCTCCCGCCGGCAAGGCTGCTCCGCCAGCGTTGGGCCCGATCGAGCGAGAGCTCCACATCTACAACTGGGCGGATTACATGCCCGAGGAGACGGTGCCGAACTTTGAGCGGGAGTTCGGGGTCAAGGTCAGCTACGACACTTACGAGACGAACGAAGAGATGCTGACCAACCTGCGCGCCGGAGTGAAAGGCTACGACCTCGTGGTCCCGACCGGATGGCAACTGCAGATCATGGCCGACGGCGGCCTGCTCCACCCACTCTCCCGCGCCCACCTGACCAACTGGAACCACCTCTCGCCGCTCTTCCTCCGTCCCCCCGCCAACCGGGCGAGCGCCTACGGCGTGCCTTACATGTGGGGTATCACCGGCATCGCCTATCGTCGCGACAAGGTGAGGGAGCCGGTGCAGAGCTGGGGAGTCTTCCTCGACCGTCACTACGCCGGCCGGATGACCATGCTGAACGAGCGGCGGGAGGTGATCGGTGCCATGCTCCGCTACCGCGGCCGGTCGCTCAATTCCACCGATCCGGTTGAGCTGGGTCGGGCCCAGGACGACGCACTCGCGGCCAAGCGAAACCTCAGAGGCTACCTCTCGGTCCAGGTCAGACCATACCTCATGTCCGGTGAGGTCTGGGTCGCGCAACTGTACAACGGTGCCGTAAGGAGGCTCAGCGGGCTTGATCCGGCCATCGCCTTCGCCATCCCCCGCGAGGGGGCCGCCATCTGGTGCGACTTCATATGCGTTCCGTTGGGGGCGCCGAACCCTCGCGCGGCCCACGAGTTCATCAACTATCTGCTCCGTCCCGAGGTCGGCGCTCGGCTAGCAGAGGTGGCCGGATACGGTACGCCCAACACCGCGGCGATCCAGGTTGATCGAGAGCCCGGTTCCATACCCGACAGCGGAGGAGTTTCGGAGGTTGGAGTATCAGGTCGACTTAGGCCCGGGAAACGCCTTGTGGGATCGGGTGTGGACGGAGATCAAGAACGGGTGAGGTCATCGGATGGGAGATTCAGCTCCATTTCCCAGATGTCGCCCTCCCGCTCGCTGAGGGTAAAGAAGAGCCGCCGCCCGTCGGTGGCGAACTCGGGGCGGGTGGACTGTCGCTCGGGGTCGTCGAACCGGAGGATGGCGCGTGGTGCGGCACCGCCCCGGATCGGAATTGACCAGATGCCCGACTGCCCCGCCGCATCGAAGGCCTTGTAGTAGAGCCTGCGGCCGTCCGGCGCCCATTGGACGACCGCGGGGAGCGGCACCGTGGCGGAATCATCGAATCGCAACACTTGGCGAGAAAACCCGACCCGGCCCGGGGTGACAGCCCAGAGGCCGTCCCCCCGGCTGTACGACGATCTCTCGTCCGTCGGGTGACCAGCGTCCGAAGTCGCCGCCGTCGAAGGTCACGCGGCGCGCCGCCCGCCAGCTGGAGTCCGAGTTCCGCGAGACCACGTAGAGCTCCTGGGCACCGGTCTCGTTCGAGCTGAAGACCAGGCTTGCCCCGTCGGGTGACCACGCGGGATAGCGCTGATCGCGCGGCAGCGCTACGACGGCCGTTGGCGTCCCGCCGTCGGCCGGCATCACGTACAGTCGCCGGGAGCCCTCCCGGTTCGAATAAAAGGCGAGCTCCTGCCCGCTCGGCGACCAGCTCGACATGAAGTCGTCGGACAAATCGGTAGTGACCTGCACCGGGTCGCCGCCAGTAGCGGGGATGACGTAGACGTCCTGGTTGCCGCTCCGGTCGGAGTCGAAGGCGAGCCGCCGGCCGTCGGGTGAGACAGCGAGCCCCTCGATCGCCTGGTTTCCGGTGGTGAGGGCCTGCGCTCGGGCCAGGGAGGCCGGCCCCCGCTCCGGCAGGGGGACCGACCAGATGTTGGCGCGCTGACGGAAGACGGCGTACACCAGCCTCTGTCCGTCGGCGGATGGCGCGACGGTGTGAGCGGCGAGCCCCGTAGTGAGGCGGCGGGAGTCACCCTGCGGCCGCCCTTCCTGGTCCAGGTCCACCCGGTAGACGTCTCGCTCCCCCTGCCGGTTCGAGATGAACAGCAGCGCATTCGAGCCGGGGAGCCACGCCGGGCTCATGTTGAGCGACCGGTCGTCGGTGATCTCGGACGGGGTCGCCGCCCGTGGCCGGCACCAGCCAGATCGAGCTGGGCGAGACGTTGCCCAGGTTGATCGGGCTCCCCCAGGGTCGCGCGCCGTAGATGAAGGCCCCGTTTCCTGCCACGAAGGCAATCCATCGCCCATCGGGTGACCAGGCCAGCGAATGCGGACTTCGGATTCGCCGGCACCAGCCGCCGCGACTCCCCTCCCGCAACCGGCCGAGCGTAGATCCCTTCGTTTTCTACGTACGCGATCTCCCGCCCGTCGGGTGACCAAGTGGGGAAACGCGGCCCAGCGGTTTCGAGTCGGCGCAACGAGCAGCCGGGGCGTTCCGCCTAGCGCCGGGACCAGATAGATCGCCCCCTCGGACTGGAAGGCGATCCGGCTTCCATCGGGCGACCAGCGTGGAGTGCGGTGATACCCCGGGAGCCGATCGGTGATCGCGACTCAGGCGGCGGCCGCCCGGCTGAGTGACGTAGAGCCGCATCGGGCCGCCGTAGTCGGCGGCAAAGGCGATCAGCCGCCCGTCGGGCGAAGGGGCCGGATCCAGCTCGAGCGCTGCGTCGAAAGCCACCCGGCGGGCCGCTCCCGCGACCAGCGCCTCTCCGTTCCCTCCGCCCGTCGTCAGGAGCGCGGCCAACCCGCCCAGCATGGCCAGGACAGCGGCGATGGCTGCGACCCTGAGCTCGAGGCGGTGACGGCCGAGGAACTTCCGCGCACGATAGGCCACTGACTGAGGTCGGGCGCGGACCGGGAGGCCGGTCCGGTGGCGCTCGAGATCCTCGAAGAGCGCCTCGACCGAGAGATAGCGGCTGGGCTGGGTCCTTCCGGAGGGCCTTGAGCACAATGAGGTCGAGGTCGCCCCGCAGGCTGCGCTCTCTCGGGGTCCCGCGTACCACGGCGCTCGGCGGCTCGGGTTCGACCAGGCAAATGACACGCTCCCGCTCCGCCGCCGTGCAGCGTGTCAATTGGTGCGCGTGGCGACCGGTGAGGAGCTCGTAGAGGATGGCGCCGAGGGCGTAAACGTCGGTTGCGGTGGTCACCGGCTCGCCGCGAACCTGCTCCGGGGCGGCGTACTCCGGCGTCATGCGCCGGTCCTCGGTGTCAGTCACTGCCTCAGCTGCTGGCTCCTGGTGCAGCACCTTGGCGATGCCGAAGTCCACCAGCTTGATCTCGCCGGACGGCGGTCACCAGGATATTCGAGGGTTTGAGATCGCGGTGAACCACCAGGTTCTGGTGGGCGTACTGCACCGCCTCGCACACCTCTGCGAAGCACCGCAGCCGCTCCTCGATCCCCAGGCCGCCGCTCCTCGCAGTAGCGGATGAGCGGGACCCCGTCCACGTACTCCATGGCGAACCAGGGCTGCCCCTCGGCGGTGACGCCGCCGTCCAGCAGCCGGGCGATGTGCGGATGATTGAGGCGGGCGAGGACCTGGCGTTCGGCCAGGAAGCGGCGGAGGATCTCGTCACTATCCATCCCGCGCTTGATCAGCTTGAGGGCGACGCGCTGCTCAAAGTGGCCGTCCGCGCGCTCGGCGAGGTAGACGACGCCCATGCCGCCGTGCCCCAGCTCGCGGACCAAACGGTAGGGGCCGATGAGCGCGCCAGGTCAATGCGGTAATTCCGTCGAGCGTGGTCTCGGCTTCGAGCATCGGAGCCGCGAGCACTGCGGCGGGCGACTTCAGGAACTCATCCGAGTCGGCGCCGGCAAGCATCGCCTCCACCTCGGCCCGGAGGTCCGGATCGCCGGCGCAGCTCCGGTCGAGGAGCGCGGATCGGTCTTCCGGCGCCAGCTCGAGCGCCAGGTCGAGGATCCGCTCTACCTCCGGCCACCGGCCGGGCCCGCCTCCCGCCTTCATTCAGTCCCATCCCACCGTGGCAAGACGAGACTCCCAACATGCGGGCCGGAATCGGCCGTGGCAACTGCAGGCGTGTCCGCTTCTCCCGCGCGGCTGCGCATCCAGCGGCAAGAGCAGCTCAACCACCACTCCTGGAGGTTACGATGCGCATCAACTCACTTCGCCGAGGGATCCGCGCAACCGCGCTGGCATTCCTTACCCTCGCCCCCCTTGCGGCGCGGCTGCGGCAAGGACGGCGGCAGCGGCCTGACCGCTCCGCTGCCTTCCGATCCGGGGCCTTCCGATCCGGGGCCTTCCGATCCGGGCCCGAGGGCTCATGGCCAGGTCCCGCCCCGGTTGGGCATGTGATCTATGCCGTGGACCTGGCCAACAACTTCCTCGTCTTCGGCTCCGAGAGCATCAACGTGCTCACCGCAAAGATGAAGATCACCGGACTCCCGATTCTCAAGCGCATTATCGGGATCACGATTCGGCCTTCGGACGGCACGCTTACGGTGTGGGGAACGACAGCCGGGTGTACACCATCGACCCGCTGACTGCCGCAGGCGACCCCGGTTGAGCAGCGGCCCATTCTCGCCCAAGATCGCGGACTTCTTCGACATCCACTTCGCGATGGCGCTCGAGCCGAACGGCGAGCGGGTCCGGCTCATCGCCGCCGAATCGGGCGGGAACTGGTCGATCAGCCTGGCCGACGGGACTGCCACTTCTCGGGGAGGCGTCACATTACGCGGCGGGCACCCAGCTGGACGGGCCAGACGCCGCGCCTGCTGGGGATGATACTACGCACCGCCGCCGACCGCCAAGCAGCCGGGCTGTGCCAGAACCTGGCGTATGCCATCGACGCGGACGAGGCGCATCATGATCGCGGCCTGCGACCCTGCCACCGGCGAATGGTGGCCGACTGTGCAGTGATCCCCAGGCGTCCTCTGCCAGCGCGGCGCTGGGAATGCTCCCGGATCGTCGTTCGCCAGTGCGCCGCAACATGGCTCGAGGATCTCAAGGACCAACATCGCTCGCTGCGGTGAGGCTCTGCCCAGTCCCCGGCGCTGGACCGAACAGTCCCGATCGCGCAGGAGCCCCGCCCCAAGAGGGCGGACAGTGGTTGCCGCGCACCGCCGTCGATACTCGAGATCTGATAAGCGCATATTTCGGCGACCAGAACCGGCGGGAACGCATGCAGAGGCCTCGGGTATGACGCCAGGTGTCACGGTGCAAGTGAAGGGGAGGTGGCCTCGGACGAGCCGATCCAGACGGCCAATGGGTCACCGGGCCACGGCAACATCCAGTGCCACCGCCAGACCCGGTGCCGCAGAACTTCGGCATCAGGTGCGGCAGAGGTTGAAATCTCGGTCGCCCAGAGTCCGGAGCCGGAGCCCAGCACTCCTCCCGCGCCGCAAGCGATCCTCGGGCGCAGTGCAAGTGAGCGGGTAGCGGAAAGAAGCGGAAAGAGCGGAAGGGACGGAAGCAACTGGCGCAATGCCCTCCGCTCCTTCCGCTCCTACCGCTCCTACCGCCTGCCCTCACGCGCTCAGCTGGTGATACAGCCACCCCTTCGCCTTGAGCCAGTCTCGCCGCACCGTTCGGGCGGTCACTCCCAGAACCTCACCCGTCTCCTCCTCGGTCAGCCCACCGAAGAAGCGGCACTGCACCACCTGTCCCAGCCTCGGGTCCAGCGCCTTCCAGCTCGCGCAACGCCTCATCCAGCGCCAGCAGCGCCTCGGCCCGATCCTCGACGCCGAGCAGCGCCTCGTCCAGTACGATCGCCGCTGGGCCCCGCCGCGCTTGGCGGCGCGGTGCCGCCGGGCGTAGTCCACCAGAATGTGCCGCATCGCCCGGGCGGCGATGCCGTAGAAGTGGCCGCGATCGCGGTACTCGAGCCGAGTCTGATCCGCCAGCCGGAGGTACGCCTCGTGCATCAGGCCGGTGGTGCCGAGGGTGTGGCCGGTGCGCTCTCCTCGAAGGGCACGGTGAGCCACCCGGCGCAGCTCCTCGTACACCAGGGGAAAGAGTCGGTCCATCGCGCCGGCGCGGCCCTCGCGCAGCTCGAGCAGCAGCTCGGTGACGGGCTGGGTCTCGGATGGGTTGGCTGGCTCGGGCGGTTGCATCGTGCGGTGTGGTCCAGTCGCGGTCGCTGCCCGGGTGAGCAATGCCGGCCCCAAGTTGCGCGTCGCGGGTGGAGGGCGCAACCGCCGACCTCCTCAGCCGATGTCCGGTTCTCCGCCCTGCCACGCATCATCAGACAGGAAATGAAGACCGATCCCTCAAGCCGAGGAGACGACACCATGAAGGAATCGCCGCTACATCTCTGGATCGCGATCTGGCAGCGTCAGATCGTGAACGCCCGCGCCTGAACCTCCTGCCTCCATCGCCGAGCGCGGCTCGGTCGCCGCTCGGCGCCCCTCCCATCCCGACCGCCCGACCGCCTGACCGCCTGTCCGCTTTTCCCCCGCACCTGCGCATCAGGTCATGAGTACTGGAGGACGAGCCTCCGGCCCTCACCAACCCAGTCCGGCTCCGGGCCGCGCAGCGGACGAGCCAAGGAGGCAGCAATGCATACCACTCTGAGGAGTGCAACCCGTCTTCTTCTCGGCCTGGCCGTTGTGGCGCCGCGGCGTGTGGCGGCGAGGACGGCGGCAGCACCGGTCCCACTCCCAATCCCGAGCCCAGCCCGAGCGGTGAGATCGCCGCGCAGCTACGCCCTGACCCAGGTGCGGACGCTGGGCAATCTGGGCGGCGGCGGCAGCGGACTTCCCGTCACCTTTACCGACGGCTCGGGCGACCAGCTCGTCTTTCTGAGCGGGACCCTGACCTGGCCGCCGATGGGAGCTTCGATATGAAGGTGCAGGTCACGTTCAAGGGCAATGCTTCCGAGATGACCGACTACGGCACCTATTCCGAGTCGGGTGGCAGCATGAGCTTTCAGCTCCCAGAAGTCGTCGCCGCGCCTTTCTACCGGAACGATCAGCGGCAACAAGATCACGGCCAACAGCCAGTTCGGTGGCATTCCGTTCGAGATCGACGTGGTCCGATAGGGGAACACACCTCGGGGCGAGCGCTCGCGACCGGCATGCCTCATCGCCGGATCCAAGCCGAGTCCAAGCCGCTAGATGCCGAGCTGCCGAACCAGGTGGCTCGGCATCGTGCATCCGTGACCGTCATCCTGAGCCCTTTCTAGGGCTCAGGGTAGCTCCGCGAAGGGGATGACAGGGCCCCTGTCATCCTCATGTGTATCTCCTGTACCGAGTCGATCGTATCAGCCGCGTCCGCCGTCTTGTCCCTCCGATACCGCTTCACTCTCGCAAACCGTAACGCCACCCCGCCCGGATACTGCGAGCTCGCCTGCACCTCATTGAACGCCACCTCCACTACGAGCTCCGGCCGCACGTAGACCGTGATCCCGTCCCGGGCCACCTCGAGCTCCAGCAGCTTCTTCGTTTGCCAATCGAGCATCTCGTCGGTCATCCCCTTGAACGTCTTCCCCAGCATGACGAAGCCGCCGGCCGGATTCCGCGCGCCGAGGTGAAGATTGCTGAGCCAGCCCTGCCGCCTTCCATGCCCCCACTCGGCGGCCAGGACGACGAGGTCGAGCGTATTGGCCGGCTTGACCTTGAGCCAGCGGCGGCCGCGGTGCCCTGCCTGGTAGGGCGCGTCCAGTGCCTTGGCCATGATGCCCTCGTGACCCCGCTCGAGCGCGGTCCGGAGAAACCGATCCGCATCCACGCTCGATGCGGTTACCAGCCGCGGCACCACCGCCGGTGCGGGGGCCAGCTCGTGCAGCTCAGCCATTCGCCGCCGAGCGGACTCGTCCATCAGCGAACTGCCGTCCAGGTAAAGCAGGTCAAAGAAGAAGGGAGTCAACGGGACCTCAGCCATTACCCGTTCGACGTCGAGCCGCTTGCCGAAGCGGCTCATGGTGATCTGGAACGGGAGTGGCGTGCCGTTCTCCCTGAGAGCGATGACCTCGCCATCGAGGATCAGCTCGCGGGCGGGCAGGGCTCGGACCAGCTCCACCACCTCGGGCACTGCGGCGGTGACCTCGTTGAGCCGGCGGGAGTAGACCGCAACCTGGTCGCCGCGCTTATGGATCTGGATCCGGGCGCCGTCCAGCTTGTACTCCAGCGCCGCCTCTCCCAGCTCCTTGATCGCCACCGCCGGGTCCTCGGCCGACCCGGCGAGCATGGGATGCACCGGCCGAAAGAGCTGGGTGGCGAAGCCGGCCAGCTCCGCCGCACCGCCGCTCAACGCGGCCTTCGCCACGCTGCGGCAGGTCTCCCGCCATCATCCGGGCCCGCCGCACCCCCTCGGCCGGCACCCCGGCCGCCTTCGCCACCGCCTCCAGCATCAGCCCTTCGACCGCACCCTGGCGAAGCTCGCCGGTGACCAGCCGGAAGAGAAAGCTCCTGCTCGTCGTGAGTAGCGCGGGCGAGCAGCTCGCCGCAGCAGCCGCTGCCGCTCGGCGGTCGAGCCCTTACCGGCGGCTACCTGAGCGATCCGTCTCGAAGGCGGCGTCTACCTCCGCCAGCTCCAGCGAGGGCGCATCCGCGGCGCGCTCCGGGATCGCTGCCTGAAGTGCGGCGTAGCCCACGCCGAGCCGAAGCTGGCGAATCGAGCCGGAGAGAAACGCGACGGCGATCTCGATTTCCTCGCGTGGGGCCTGACCGAGCAGCGACGCCAGTACGCCGATCTTCTCCAGGCGTCCGCTCGCCTCGGTTACCCGGCGGGATGTCTCTACGAGATCAGCGAGCTTCATGATTTGACCTGATCCTTCGCCTTCGCTCAGGATGACACGCTGCGCGGAGGTCATTTTCGCTCGCCGGTCAGGCGGGCAAGCCCTTCGCGCGCCTCCGTCACGTACGGCCGAAGCTGCGGATCGGCGTTCCGCCACATACCGGCTACCCACGCGTATGACTCAATCGCCCGTTCGGGCTCACCGATCCGTTCGGCAACCCTCCCCCGAAGCAGGCTCCAGATGATACTACTCGGCGCGGCGCGCGATGATATCTCCTGCGGGTTCTCCTTGCAGTATCCGCCAAGCCTCTCGATCCTGCCGCCGCTCGACGAGAAGCTGGGCCAGTGTCACCTGGTCGAAGTAGCAAAAAGGACAGACTCCGGCTTGAAGGGTAAAGAAACGCTCAAGCGCCTCAACACTGTCCCCTTTGGCGAGCGCCAGATAAGCCCCGGCGGATCGGGCCACGTAGGCGGCGATCTGTGCGCTGCTGGAGCCAGGCAACCGCGCCAATGATTCGCCACGGGCAGCTGCCGTTCGGAGTGATGCCGTGTCCCGCTGGCTGGCCCACCAGGGAAAGGCCATCACCAACGGAGCTCCTACTGGACCGGAGAGCCTCTCACGGTATGCAGCGGCGACGGTGTCGGCCGGAACCGCACCCAGCAACGCGGCTTCTGCCAGGAAGGGGAGCGGCGGGTCTCGCATGACTCGCATGACTTGATACCCTGCTCGCAGGTGCCCCCGGCTGAGAAGGCTGCGCGCGAATACGCGGCGCGGGAAGTCGGGAAGGCTCAGGGGCGGTTCAGCCCAGGTTCGTGAGGCCATGAACCGGGCGACCTCGATCGCAACCTCCGCGCTATCGGGAAGGTGGCTCAAGGCGAGAAAGGCAGCGAACAGACCATCACCGGGCACGCCGGCGAACCGCACTGCGAGATTGACTACGCGTCCTGAGTCAAGGATGGTCTGGACCAGACGGAGGCCGTCGGCGTTTACATCCTTTGGCCCCAGTGCCAAATACGGTCTGAGATACCGCCGCATTGCCTCGGGGCCGTAGGCGGCCGACACCTCGATCGGGTGGAGATAAGACGGTGCGTAAGCCGAGTCCAGCGCGATGGCCCTGTCAAAGGCCTGAAGCTCCTGCTCCCTCGAGCGACCGGCATACCTGCCAAAGTGGGAATGAGCCTCGCCCGCAGAAAACCAGGCTTCAGGGTCATCAGGGTATCGGGAGGTGGCCTGAGCTACCGTAGCAAAGAGGCGGCTGACCTGCACTCCCCATAAGGTGTCCGCCCGCATTCCGAGTGGACCGGCCTGAAACAGGGCGGCCATAAGAGAGTCCACCGTCAGGAGCAGGCTGTCCCGCGGCGCCAGGCCGTGGTTTACGGCACCGGCTTGAATGGCATAGGCGGTGCAAAGGGAATCGAACCCAGTGCGAATCCAACCGAGCGCGATGCTCGCACGCCGGAGAGCGAGGGGGAAGGTGCTGTCGAGGCGAATTGCGCGCTCGTAATAGCCTAGCGCCGAGTCCCACTGGGACCGGCGGAGGTGTTGCTCACCCTGAAGAAAGGCCTTAACAGCGGGCAGGCTGCTGGAACCGAAGCCGGCCAAGCGGACACCACCGACGGGCGCGTGCGCCCAGGCCCCGCAGGAGGCGGAAGGTGAGGGAATCCGCTAGGCGGTCGACGCGGTCCGCTGCCTCTGCCAACTCCCACTCATCCACTGTGGTCTGGCGCCTGACATCGAAGAGGGTGGCCCGCACTTGCACCGAATCCCGGACCGCACTCAGCAGCGATCCATAGACCGCGAGCCCGGCGCCGGTGCGCCGCCCCAAATCCGCCGCCGACGCGGGTCTGCCCGTCCGCGCCAGCGTCGAACGACCACGGTGGGCGAGACCGTTCGCAATGGACCTGCTCCATCGAGGTTACGCGACAGGAGGTCCACCAATCCTTCGCGCCAGAGCTCGAGCTTCGATCGAGGACATCGAAGGGAGCCACTGCAAGCAGAGACGCGTCCAGCTCCGGGCGGGCGCCGGCGCGCGAGCGCAGGAGTGTCCCGAGAAGCGCAGCCGCGATGACGCCGCCGAGCAAACCGGCGAGGGCACTTCATCGGCACTCGAGGTGCGGGGCCGAACCGGGTGTCGCCAGGTGCGTTGGAGCGGTCGCGGCCACGCCGCCCGAGCGCCGCACCGCATCCAGCGCCTCGGCAAAGGCAGCGGCGGTGGCGGGCCGGTCCGCCGGAGCGCGGGCCAGCGCGCGCATCAGGAGCTGTTCGAGCTCCGGCGGCACCGACTCCCGCACCGGGCGGAGTGGTCGCGGTGTCTCGGTGAGCCGCCGGGCGGTGATCGCCTGAGCGGTGGCTCCGGTGAAGGGCGGCTCCCCAGCCAGCATCTCGTAGAGCACTACCGCGAGGCTGTATACGTCGCTCCTACCGTCCAGCTCGCGTTCACCCGCACCCTGCTCCGGGCTCATGTAGGTCGGGCGTGCCTACCACGATGCCGGTCTCAGTCAGCCGCTCCTCCGCTGCCGGCGCTCCCAGCGCTCGACCTATGCCGAAGTCGGCCACCAGGGTGTCGCCATCCTTGGTGAGGAGGATGTTCTCCGGCTTCACATCCCGGTGAACGACGCCGTGACGGTGCGCGTAGTCCAGAGCGCCGCGCCGCCTCATGGGTGATCCGCATGGCGTCGTCGAGGGAAAGCTGGCGCTCGCGGCGAAGCCGGTCTCGAAGGGACTCACCTTCGACGTACGGCATGGAAAACCAGAGGAGGCCGGCCGCTTCCCCGGAGTCGTGGACCGAGAGAATGTGAGGATGCTGGAGTCGGGCGGCGAACTTGATCTCGCGCAGGAACCGGTCGGAACCCAGGCTCGCGGCGAGCTCGGGGTGGAGGGTCTTCAGCGCCACGGGACGGTCGTGCCTGAGATCGTGAGCCAGGAAGACGGTCGCCATACCGCCGCGACCCAGCTCGCGCTCGATCCGAAAGCGGTCCGCCAGGGCAGCCTGAAGCCGAGCGGCGTGATTCATTTCGTCCCTTCGATCAGCCACAGATCCCCGCCCCTCGGCGCCGCGCGGTCGAACAAGATCCACTTCCCATCCCGCGACCAGGTCGGGTAGTCGATCCGCACGTCCGAGGAAGCTCCTTCATTAGGGTAGCAGAGGACGAGGGGCCCGGCTAGTGTATTGCTTTCATCCTGTGTGCAGCGAAAGATCTCTCGGGCGCCACCGGCTTGCGCCTTCCACGATGACGCCGTATCAAACGAGAAAGGAAGCTGCTATGATCACGACTCATCGCCCTGGAGTCGACGAGTACTCGGCCTCGTTCGCCGATTACGTCGGGCGCATTGGCGATGATGAAGACATCGTAGGGGTCCTGGGCAGTCAGCTGGACCAGGCCCTCGCCAGGCTCGAAGACATTGCCGAGGCCAGGGGTGACTACCGCTACGCACCGAATAAGTGGAGCATCAAGGAAATAGTTGGTCACCTGTGTGATACCGAGCGGGTCTTCGCCTATCGGGCGCTCCGCATCGGCCGCGGCGACACCACTCCGCTGCCCAGCTTCGACGACCAGGCCTATGTGGCGGAGGTCCGGGCTGGTGACCGGACCCTGGCCGATCTGGCCGCGGAATGGGGCGATGTGAGAAGGGCGACCATCGCGCTCTTCCGAAACCTGCCGGCCCCAACCTGGCAGCGGCGGGGGATCGCGAGCGACCAGCCGATCAGCGTCCGGGCGCTCGCCTATATCATCGTGGGACACGTGCGGCATCACCTGCAGGTCTTGGAGGAGCGTTACACCGAGTGACAGCGAAGTCTCCTCTGCCATCCGATCAGCTTGCACGGCTTGGCACCGCCCTCGCAGGCCACTACACCATCGAGCGCGAAATCGGTCGCGGCGGCATGGCGACGGTCTACCTGGCCGACGACCTGAAGCATCGCCGCAAGGTGGCGATCAAGGTGCTCCGCGCCCGAGCTCGGCGCCGTGCTCGGACCGGAGCGGTTCGATCGCGAGATCCAGATCGCCGCCGGCGCTCAACCATCCCCACATCCTGCCACTATACGACTGCGGGGCGAGCGGCGGACGGCTGCTCTTCTACTCATGCCGTACGTACGGGGCGAGTCGCTGCGGCAGAAGCTCTCCCGAGAGCGGCAGCTCCCGATCGACGAGGCGATCGCGCATCGTGCGCCAGGTGCGCCTCCGCCCTGGACCACGCCCACGCGCACGGCCTGATTCACCGGGACATCAAGCCGGAGAACATCCTGCTGCACGAAGGCGAGGCGATGGTCGCCGACTTCGGGATCGCTCTGGCGATTGCAGGCGGGGAAGCGGGAGGCGCAGACAGGCTGACGCCGGACCGGCATCATGCTGGGTACGCCGGCATACATGAGCCCCGAGCAGGCGTCCGGCGAGCGGACCCTGGATGCCCGGAGCGACGTGTACAGTCTCGGCTGCGTGCTCTACGAGCTGCTGGCGGGCGAGCCGCCGTATACCGGGCTCACGGCCCAGGTGGTGATCGCCAAGCGGTTCACCGAGCCGTGACCTCGAGTGCGCCGCCTCCGGGCCACCGTCTCGCCTGCGGTGGAGCAGGCGATCATGCAGGCGCTCGCGATCGCGCCCGGCCGACCGGTTTCCATCCGCCGCCGCGTTCGTCGAGGCGCTCACCGCGCCGGCCGGCGAGCGAGCCCGGTCTCCGTCGGTCGCGGTGCTGCCGTTCCGCAATCTCAGCGCCGATCCGGAGAACGAGTTCTTTGCCGACGGGATCACGGAGGACGTCATCGCGCAGCTCTCGAAGATCCGCTCCCTCAAGGTCATCTCGCGCACCTCGGTGATGCAGTTCAAGAAGCGGGAGCAGAGCCTGCGCGAGATCGGGGCGACGCTGGAGGTGGCCACGCTGCTCGAGGGCAGCGTGCGGCGGGCCGGCGACCGGGTGCGGATCGTCGCCCAGCTCATCGACGCAGAGACGGACCAGCACCTCTGGGCCGAGACGTACGACCGGCAGCTCACCGACATCTTCGCCATCCAGACCGACGTGGCCCTGCAGATCGCGACCGCGCTCGAGGCCGAGCTCTCGCCCGAGGAGCGGAGCCGGATCCGCGAGGAGCCGACGGGCGACGTCCAGGCGTACCAGCTCTACCTGCTAGGGCCGACACTGCGTACAGCCGGTGGACCGCAGGAGGGGGTCGGAGCAGGGGCTCGAGTACCTGCGAGCAGGCGGTCGCCGCGGGACCCGGACTACGCGCTGGCGTACGCGGCGATCGCCCACGACCTACACGGAGCATGCGGGATCGGGGTGGCCGGCGCACTCCCGGCCAGGACGAGCGTACCGGCGGGCCAAGGCAGCCGTCGCACGGGCGCTCGAGCTCGACCCCGACCTGGCCGAGGCGCATGCCGTGCTGGGGCATCTCAAGTTCGCCTGTGATTTCGACTGGGCGGGCGCGGAGGAGGAGTTCAAGCTGGCGATCGAGCTGAGCCCGAGCAGCGGCAGACGCCTATGACCACTACGGGCTGCATGTTGTCCGCACTCGAGCGCTACGACGAGGCCATCGAGATGCAGCGGCGCGCCCACGAGCTCGACCCGCTGGCGCACCGAATGGATATCGCGACCACGCTCCTGCGGGCCGGGCGGTACGAGGAGGCCTTGCAGCGCGGTCACCCGCGTCCTCGAGTGTCGAGCCCCATTTCGCCGCTGGCGCATGCGACCCTCGGGTGGGCCTATTTGCTGAACGGGAGACCGGATGAGGGAATCGCCGCCCTGGAGAGGGCGGTGTCGCTCTCGCCCGGAAAGCACCATGTACTTGGCACAGCTCGGGCAAGCCTACGCGCTGGTCGGGCCGGACCGAGCGAGGCGCGGGAGGTGCTGCGACAGCTGGATGAGCTGTCGAGTGAGCGGTACGTCTCACCCTATCACATGGCGTATGTCTACACCGGCCTGGGAGAGCACGAGCGGGCGATGGATTGGTTGGAGCGCGCCTACGAGGAGCGAGCCGGCGGCGTGTTCGGTATCAAAGGCTCGTTCCTGTTCACCCCCCTGCGCTCGCACCCGCGGTTCAAGGCGCTGCTCGGGAAGATGAACCTGGCCTGAGCACCGGTTGTTCATGGTTCGGCTCAGGGTGACAGCTTCGATCAAACCAGAACCCGAAACCGAGCCAGCTCTCTCAAGGGGGAAGGGGAGGCCTGCTCTTTCGGGGACGCGCTGGCTGCCGCCTGGTCGAGCCGCTCCAGATCAGGACGACCGCCACGAGCACGGTGAGCCCTGCGGCGACCGTCCGCACCGAGAATGGCTCGTCTCCTACCGCCCAGGCAAGGGCCAGGGCCACCACCGGATTCACAAAGGCGTAGGTCCCGACCGCGGCGGGCGTGGTGACCCGGAGCAGCCAGGTGTAGGCGCCGAAGCCGAGCACCGTGCCGGCCACGACCAGGAAAGCGAGAGACAGGACGCCGCGCTGCGTCACCTGCTGCAGGCTCCAGCCTGCGAGCTCGCCGCTTGCCAGACTGAGGGCGAGCACGGCCGCGCCGCCGGCCGCGAGCTGCATTGCGGTTGACTGGGCCGCCGAGGCGGGGCGGGCGCCATCCCGCGCGATGACCGAGCCGATAGCCCAGGCAAGCCCGCTGCCGATGAGGGCCAGGCGGTCCACCAGGCTTCCCGACCAGATGCCATCGCCTCGAGCCAGGAGGGCGACACCCAGTGTTCCAAGGACCAGACCTGCGATCACCATGCGCGAGGGCGCTCGGCGCTCGCGCACCGAAGTCAGCAGCACCAGCCAGAGCGGAATCGTGGTCATGAACAGCGCGGCCTGGCCGGAAGACACCCGCTGCTCGGCCCACGCCAGCACGCCGTGACAGCCCACGAACAGGAACGCGCCTGCGACCGCCGAGGTGAGCCACTGCTTCCGGGTGGAAGGCTCTAGCCCGCCGCGCCAGAGCAGCCAGGCGTAGAGCAGGGCCGCGCCGCCGGCACAGCGGACCGCGATGGTGAGGAGCGGCGGCACATCGGCGACGGCGTACCTGATGGCGAGGAAGGTCCCACCCCAAAACAGGTAGATCGCGGCGAAGGCCGCGGCGACTCCGAGCCGGGAGCCGGACGGCTCAGTCTTGATTGATGAGGGCGGTGTCAAAGACCACCTCGTAGTGCGCCACGTGATCGTCGCGCTCGACCAGGAAGCGCTCGTCTTCGGGATAGAACACCGCCTTCTCGATGTCGTCTCCCGCGAACTGCCGGATTGCCTCCTTGGAATCCCAGAGCGAAATCAGCAGGAACTCGGCCCGATCCTTCACGATCCGCCGCAATCCCAGCACGCCACGGTTGCCGGGGATCTTCCGGTACTCGGCGAAGCCCGTCCGGTGCAGGTACTCCAGGTAGACCTCCGCGTCCTGAGCCTTGGTGGCTCCCCGCCAGCTTCGAGCGATCATGGGTAATCCTCCAGTCACCAGTCACCAGTATCAGGGCCTTTACTGGTGCTACGTTACTTTGTAGGTTCTCACCTGTCAAGGGCTGAATACTGGTGCTATGTTACGGCGGGGCTGGCGGAATTGTCACCCCGAGTGAAGCAAGGGGGCCGGAACCTCATACGGAGCAGGATCCATGGCTGACACTTCCACGACTACGCTCGCACCGGACCTCCCCTTCGAGTACATCGGGGGCGATCCTGCTATCGATCTGGTGAACACCGTGGACTGGACCAGCCGCGGGCTGGAGGAAGATCGGCTCACCGATTTCGACCGGGTGATCCGGTGGGCCCAAGGCGCCGGCATCCTCTCAGCCAAAGGAGCGACCTCTCTCCGGGCCCAGGCGCAGGCCGAGCCACGAGAGGCCGAGGCGGCATATCGGAATGCGTTGCGGGTGCGGGCGGTGCTCAGACGGCTCTTTCGTGCGATCGCCGAGGGCGAGCCGGCCGGCGATGAGCTGGATGATTTCAACCGCTTGCTCGGTCGTGCGCTCGAGCGGATGCGGGTGACGCCTGCGGGTGGGAAACGTCGAGCTGGCCCGGCTCTACAACTCGGCTGGCAGGACGGGGGAGAGACCCTGGACTCCGTCATCTGGCCGGTGATCTGGTCCGCCGCGTCGCTGATCGTCTCCGAGGAAGCGCAACGAATCCGGATCTGCGGCGGCCAGGACTGTGGCTGGATGTACGTCGACCGGAGTCGCAACGGGCTCCGGCGCTGGTGCCAGATGGAGACCTGTGGGACCAGAGAGAAGTCGCGGAGGCGGTATCAACGGATGCGGACGGGCGGACCGGACGGGCGGTCAAAGGCCTAATTCACCTGACATCTTCCGTCCCTCTTGACGCGGAGTGAGCTATTGCGTACGATATATCGTACGTTAGCTCTCACGCAGTATCGGAGGTCAAAGGCATGTGTAACCCACGAGACGACTGGGGCTTCGGGCCCGGATTCCCCTTTGGCGGCAAGATGTGGGCGGGGGTATTCAACACCGGAGGCCGCGGTTCCCGCCGCCGGTCTCAGATGTTCGAGTCGGGCGAGGTCAAGTTCGTCATCCTCCGGCTCCTCAAGGAGAAGCCCCGCCACGGCTACGAGATCATCAAGGCCCTGGAAGAGAAGATGGCTGGCTGCTACACCCCCTCCGCCGGCACCGTCTATCCCACGCTCCAGCTGCTGGAGGACGAGGGCTACGTACGGGCGGTCGATACCGACGGCAAGAAGGTCTATCACGTGACGCCGGAAGGCGAACGCTACCTCGAGGAGCACCGGGACCTGCTGGACGAGATTCTCGACCGGGTGCGTGAGACGGTGCGCGACTTCACCGGTGGCGGGATCGGCGAGGTCCAGGGGGCATTCGCCCATCTGGCGGGGGTGACCTTCCGGAAGGCCTGGCGGCGGGGCCCGGACGACCCGGCTTTGAAGCAAGTCGCCGAGATCTTACGTAAGGCAGCGGCCGAGATCGAGGAAGCGCTACGACAGCGGGACAGCGGGACAGCGGGACAGGCTTAGCACAAACAATTCGGAGGGACGACGATGGGCTTCTTCGGATTTGTGTTCTGGATGGTGGTGATCTGGATGGTGATCAGGTTCTGGCACCGACGGGAGGGCAGGAGAATGGCGGGACCGCGCGGCTACGCCCCCAACACTGGCTGGTACGACTCCGGCGAGTTCTACAACTCCAAACGTCGCGAGATCAGGAGCAACCGGCGCGACAATGCCGGAGACCAGCAGCAATACATCGAGGCCTTGGAGACCCGGCTGAATGAGCTCGAGGAGCGGCTGGACTTCACCGAGCGGCTGCTGGCGGAGCGCCGGGAGCCAGTGAGTCAGGAGTAGCAGGCTTTGTCATCCTGAGCGAAGCTAAGGATCTCTAGTCGTAGGCTGAGAGATCCTTTGCTTCACTCAGGATGACGCCTGCTCAGGTCCTCAGTCACCACCCTCGCGTCTCTCCAACCTTCAAGGTGCTTTCCACGGCGCCCGTTACCTCGGCCGGATTTTCCAGCGAAAGAAAGTGTCCCCCGTCGACGGTCCGGATCTGGGCGCCGGGAATGTCGCGCGCGTTGGCTTGGCGCTCCTCGATTCGGCTCCAATCTCTACCGCCGTAGAGCAGCAACACCGGCACCTGGATGTTCCCGTACTCTTTCCGGGCCTGCTCCCAGCCGGGCCAATGACGGACCAGCGACATGAAGGCCCGATAATGGCCCCGACGGCCGCCGACCCGGTACATCTCCTTGAGTAATCCCGGCGGGAACGACTGCTTTCGCACCACCCCGCCCTCGAAGATCCGCTTCTCCACCGGGAACTGCCGCGGCCGCATGACCGTCGCTCCCAGCACCGGGACGCCGTTCAGCCCCAGGATGACATTCGCCAGAAACGAGCCCCTGCGGAGGCCGCGGCCGGCATCGTAGTCATAGCGGTTGACCGCGATGACTCGCTGCACCCGCGGGGTGTCGGGCCGCCAGCAGCAAGGCAATGGAGCCCCCGATGGATTCTCCCACCAAGATTGCATCCTCGATGTCGAGCCGTTCCAGAAACCGGGCGACAGTGCTGACGAAGAAATCAGCCGTGTAGTCCGCCCGAGGAATGTCGGAGTAGCCGTGGCCCGGATAGTCCAGAGCATACACTCGAAAGTGTCGAGCCAGTTCTGGGATGACCTTTTGGAACATGTCCAGCTGGGTGCGCAGGGTATGGAGGAGAACGAGCGCCGGTCCGTTGCCGGCTACGATGTAGCGGACCTTCAAGCCATCCACCGTGACATAGCGGATCGGGATGTCTGGGGCCCACGGCAGCTCCTCCGGTGCCGTCGCAGGAGAGCGCAGGGCCTCTACCAGGTAGGAGATCAGAACCGGTGCGAGGACCAGTCCGACTACGATAGCTGTTGCGGTCATGATCGTGCTCCTTTCGACCATGATCGTGCTCCTTTCGACGCCAAGTCAGCGCGAGACCGCGCTAAGAAGAGAGAATGAGTGTAGCTACATCTATTCTCTCAAATAAAAAGTCCGTCACTCGGCTGCGCCCGGCCAGCATCTCAACCCTCCGGCTGGGCCACGCCGACCGCGGCGGAAACGGAGGTTGAAGCAGGTGCATTTCTGCACGGCGGCGAGAGTGGCCTGTTCGGACCTCGCGGGTGAATCGATCATGGGTAGGAGTATATACACCTAATTCTGGCTGTCAAGAGCGCTGTTGCTTCCCCCCGCTGTCCCGCCTTGCCGCCTTACCGCCTTACCGCCGCTTCGCGGTGCATCTCGGCCCAGTCCAGCTCCTCCTCCACCCGGTGAAAGGCGTCATCCCCGATCACCCCCTGAGCCCGCAGCTCGAAGAGGATTCGCCGCTCGGCCGCCTGGGCTCGGCGCTGCGCACCGGTGAAAGCCGGCTCTCGATCGCCCTCTGAAGCGGGAAGATCCGCCGCCCCCCTCTCCGCTCGGCGGAGTCGATCCTGGTATTTCCGCCGCAGCAGCTGAATCATCTCCTCATCGGCTGCTTCCGCCCCGTCTACCGCATCGATGGCCGCGCGAGCAGTCTCCGCCCGGGCGAGCTGCACCTCGCGCTCGACCGAACCATCGTCATGCAGGGCCAGCTTCCGCATGAGCGGCCTCACAGTCATGCCTTGGAGCACGAGGGTGCCGAGCACGACGCAGAAGGCCGTGAAGAGGATGAGGTCGCGATAGGGGAAGGCAAACTCGCCGCGCAGACCGTCTGGTAATGCCAGGGCCGCAGCCAGGGTCACGGTGCCCCGCATGCCGCACCACGCAATCACCGCGGCTATTCGGAAGGACGGATACTCACCAGGGGCACGGGACCGACGCTCCCCCGTCCATCGCGCGATCGCTACGTACGCCATCACCCAAATGATGCGGACCAGTATGACGGCAGCGCACACAGCGACAGCTACCACCGCGTAGGTGATCAGGTCAGCTGTGCCCAAACGTCGGAGAATGGGCTTGAGTTGGAGTCCCACCAGAATGAAGGCCAGAACGTTCAGGACGAAGACCACCACCTCCCACACCGCGTAGGACGGGACTCTTACTCTCGCTGGCACCACGTCCGGCGCGTGGCGGGCAACCAGAATGGCGTAGACCACGATCGTAATGATTCCCGACAGGCCGAGCCGCTCAGCGAGGATCCACACGCCAAAGGTCGAGAGAAACTGTACCACGACGGCGGTGGCCACGTCTTCGATCCGGCGACTGACAAACAGTATGAGCCGGGAGAGAACGGCCCCAAGGACGATGCTGCCGATCGCCACGGCGCCGAGCATGGGTATCACACTCCACCCCGAGAGTGTGCCGGTCACCGCCGCCGCGACTGCGAGACGGTAGATGATCAGCGCGGTGGCGTCGTTGAACAGGCTCTCACCCTCCAGGATCACCAATACCCGGTGTGGTGGGTGGAGCTGGCGCAATACCGTGGTGGCGGCCGCCGCGTCGGGCGGTGCCACGATGGCGCCGAGTGCGACCGCGGCGGCCCAGGGGAGCGTGGGTACTGCCCACCGGGCGACAACCGCTACGGCGGCCACGGTCAGTCCCACGGTGATCAGGGCAAGTGAGGCAACGGGGCGCCAGTACCGTCTCAGATCGCGAGGCGAGGCGTCGTAGGCGGCGTCCAGAAGGACTGGAGCCACGAAGAGAGCCAGCGCGAGCTCAGGGTCGAGCGTCACGCTGGGGACGTTGGGCAGAAGCGCGAGGCTCGCGCCTCCCAGCGCGAGGAGTGCAGGGTAGGGGAGGTTCAGCTGGCGCGCCGCAGCCGCGAGCACAGCGCCAACCAACAGCAATGTGATGACTAACTCAAAGACAGCCATGACCTCAGGATCAGCGTGACTACCTCAGCGTGGCCACAACCATCCGAACGTCCCCGCTGTCACCAGGCCGTATACCAGCCCGTCGAACGCTTCCTTCACCGCCACCTTCCACGGCTTCCCCATCCAGATGGCGGCCGGGATCACGCCCGCGCCATAGGCCAGGAACCCGACCGCGCCAACCACCCGGAACACCTCGAGATATTGCGCGCCTGCGGGAATCGTGTGTGCTGCGATGTAGCCGATGAAGAATGAGATGAAGACAATGAACAGGAACCACTGGGTCAGGTTCTTGCCCATGTTGGGCAAACCGGGACGCAGCACGTTCACGACCGCCACCGGTCCCTCGACATACTTCTGCTTCATCTCCGGCTTCTCCATGTCCTTCATGTCGGCGCAGTAGGGGATGATGTACTGCGCCGGCGGCGGATTCCCGGCTCGAATGGCGGCCCGCACCGCGTCTTCGTTGGGGAGTCTGGTGTAATCTTTGTTGTGGTACTTGAGCACCATGTGGATGATGGCGCTGACGATGAAGACCAGTACCGCCGAGACCAGGATGGGGAGCCAGAGCGAACCAAGGCTGACCATGATGCCTCCAGATGACGGGATGGTAAAGAAGAGCGCCCGCTAAGCTACTTCAGGAGTTGCCGGTGCGCGATGGGTCGCGATCTTGACACTGTGTCGGGATCGCGCCGACCGGTATCTTTCCGCACCCCCTCCCGCCTTCCGGAAAGCTCATGAACGTCCCCATGCTTCTCCTCGGAATCGCCATAGGAGCCGCCGTCGGCGGCCTGACCGTTTGGCTCGTCTCCCTCACCCGCGTTGCCCGCGACACGTTCGCCTCGCTCTCGGCCGAGGCCCTGCGACAGAACAACCAGTCCTTCCTCGCGCTGGCCCAGACCAAGCTGGGCGAATTTCAGCTGTCGGCATCGTCGGACCTCGAGAAGCGACAGAAGGCGGTGGACGATCTGGTCCGTCCCATCCACGAGGCGCTCGTCCGGGTAGACGGCAAGCTCCACGAAGTGGAGAAGGACCGGATCGCCAGCTACTCGGGCCTCCTGGAGCAGGTGAAGGCGATGGCGCAGACTCAGCAGGCGCTTCAGGCCGAGACCGGGAACCTGGTCAAGGCGCTGCGGGCGCCGCAGGTGCGGGGCCGGTGGGGCGAGATCCAGCTTCGCCGAGTGGTCGAGATGGCCGGCATGCTCGACTACTGCGACTTCGTGGAGCAGGCCCGAGTCGAGACCGAGGACGGCCGGCTGCAGCCCGACCTCATCATCCGGCTGCCGGGCGACAAGACGATCGTGGTGGACGCCAAGTCGCCCCTGGCCGCCTATCTCGACGCGTCCGATAGCAACTGCGAGGACGGTGCCCGTGATCTCCTCCTGAAGAAGCACGCCCGGCAGGTCCGTGAGCACATGGTGAAGCTGGGTGGCAAGGCGTACTGGAATCAGTTTCAGCCGGCGCCCGACTTCGTGGTGATGTTTCTCCCCGGCGAAACCTTCTTCAGTGCCGCCTGCCAGCACGATCCGTCGTTAATCGAATTCGGTGTCGGCGAGCAGGTGATCCCGGCGAGCCCGACGACGCTGATCGCCCTGCTCCGCGCGATCGCCTACGGCTGGCGGCAGGAGAGCATCGCCCGGAACGCCCAGGAGATCAGTAAGCTGGGTCGAGAGCTGTACGAGCGGCTAGGCAGCATGGCGGAGCACTTCGAGGATATGCGGAAGGCGCTGGTCCGAGCGGTGGACAGCTACAATGACGCCATCGGATCGCTGGAGGGAAGGGTGCTCGTCTCGGCGCGGCGGTTCCGGGACCTGGGGATCGCGGGCGAGGAGTTACCGGAAGCGCAGACGGTGCAGCTGGGAACACGTCAAGGCTCAATGCGCCCGAGTTGAATAGCGTGTCATCCTGAGCGAAGCGAAGGATCCCTCCGAGTGCAGTTCGTAGAGATCCTTCGCTGCGCTCAGGATGACAGTTCTTCTCAGGATGACGGCGGCGTACTGGCCTCCGTCACCTGTGCGCGCCCGATTGTGTTGTTATCCGTCCCGAACCAGATCTGCCCGCTGCGCTTGTCGTACATCATGTGCCGCACGGTGCCGCCGCCACTCGGGATGGGCGTGATCCCGAAGAACTTCTCCGTCTTCGGATCGAACCCCACCAGCCGGTTCGGCTGCGAGCCGGTCTCCACCATCCAGAGCCGGTCGCGACTGTCTACCGCCATCGCGTACGGCAACGCGCTCGGTCCACCCGGCAGCGCCCATTCCTTGAACTGGCCCGCCGCAGGATCGAAGCGGCCCAGGTATCCCCGGCTGTAGTCCACGTACCAGATCCGGTCGTCGGACGTGATCGCGAGCCGGCGGCTGCGGCTCCGATCGTTCGGGAGTGGCTGCTCCCGGATCTTCAGGGTGGCCGGATCGACCATTGCGATCTTCTCGCTGCCGAACTCGTTGAACCAGGGACGGCCCTTCGAGTCGATCGCGATCCCGTACGGACGCGCATTTGGAGTCGCAACCTCGATGAGGTCGATCTTTCCGGTCCCGGTGCGGAGCCGGCCGACGAAGTTCGAGTTCTGCAGGGTGAACCAGATGTCGCCCTTGTCGTCGAAGACCAGTGTGTGCGGATCCCGGGCTTCCGGGTTGGGCATGGCATACCTGGTGATCTTGCCCGTCGCCGGATCGAGCTTCCCGATGTGACCGTTGCCGTTCCCGGCGTACCAGACCATTCCCTTCTTGTCCACGATGAGGTTGTGCGGCAGAGCGCCGGCCTCCAGCTCGTACCGCTTGAATTTCCCGCTCACTGGCTCCAGGTACGCGAGATAGTTCCCGACCTGACCCACGAACCACACCCGGTTCTGACCGTCAACGTATGGATCGCGCGGGCGAGAGTCGGCGTAGGGGACGGGCCACTCTTTGACCGGCACCTGGCCGTAAAGCGCTGCCGCCGTCATGAGGCTCAGCGGAGCCGCTGAAGCGGCAAGCACGGCTGCTATGATCCAGCGCATCTGAATTCCCTCGAGTCGTATGTGGTGCCTCAGACTTCGCTCACAGGCGCGGCCCGGAGGCGGTGGCTCTTCTTGAGGTAGCGTGCCGTGGCCCATCCGATCGTCAGCAGGATGAAGCAGGCCACCAGCGTGTTGAGGTACGTGGCACGCTCCTGGTACGTGTGGTATTCCAGGGTATCGGCGGCGAGCAGCACCACGGCACCAGCCATCCAGGTGTACATGCTGGTGTACTCCTTGACCACCACCCGCCGCCAGTTGAACCGCATTCCCGCAAGCGACTGACGCAGCCCTCGGGTGCTTGGCAGCCAGCGGGGAACCGCTCGAGCATACGCGTCGTAGGTGGAGCCGAACTTGGCGCGCAGATACACCTCCTCCGCTGCCACGATCGCAACGTAACCGAGGAGGAAGAAGACGCCTCCCAGCAGGTACACCCAGGGGTTGTTCCATATGAGGAAGAGGCCGAACAGCACCAACAGGTTGCCCAGGTAAAGCGGATTGCGGGAGTGGGCGAAGAAGCCCTCGGTCACCAGGTCCTTCGCGAATACCCGGCGATTGCTACCACCGCGGATGATGTACGCGTGGCCGATGACGGCGACCCGGAGCAGCTGGCCGATCAGTGCGACGGCGATACCGATCAGGTCGAGCAGGTTGTCGAGCCGCTCGTTGCCCCGAGGATAGTGGGGGCGAAACAGGAGGAACAGGGTCAGCAGGACGGCGGTAAAAAGCGCGTCGCGATACCGAAAGAAGAAGTTGCCCAACCGGACCAGTGGATTGGCGCGGGGCTCGCCCTCAGAAGTCATTTCACCGCGAGCATGCCACAAAAGTTGTACCAGCGAAAGAACATCTGGAACTTGGTGTACCCGGAACGGATCAGAAGGTCTCGGTTTTCCTCCAAGTGATACGGGATCAGCACATTCTCCAGTGCCTCCCGCTTCTGAGAGATCTCGAGATCCGAGTAGCCGTGGCGGCGCTTCATGTTGTAGTAGTACTTGATGAAGAGCCGGTTGAAGAGCGTGTCGGCCTCGGTGAGCTTCTCCAGCAGGATGAGGCAGCCCTGCTCATTGGTTCCGGCGCAGATGGTCCGGATGAGACCCTCGCGCTGGAGCGGACGGACAAACTGAAGCGTCAGCGCCAGAATGACCACCGAGGCGTTCTCGATGGGGGGAAGCTCGTGGAGGTCGGCCTGAACCAGGTCGCGCTGCCGGGCGAGCGGCAGGCGCCCGAGCTTCTCCCTTGCCTTGCCGAGCATTTCCGCGGAATTGTCCATCCCGACGAAGCGGACCGTGGGATCCACCAGCGGGTCGAGCACTGCCAGCGTCGTACCGGTTGAGCATCCAAGATCGTACAGGTTGCTGCCCGGGGTGGCGAAATCCGCCGCGATCTCCGCTGTCATTCGCTGCATTTCGTCGTAGAACGGCACTGACCGGCCCACCATGTCGTCGAACACTTCCGCGGTGCGCCGGTCGAAGGCAAAGTCGTGGGCCCGCTCTACCCGTTCCGCAAAGATCTTGTCCGTGGGGACCACGGTGTCTGGCGTATAGGTCATAGACGTTCTCGTGTTCCCGTTACTTCGGGAGCGCGCTCTCGATGGCCTCGTTCAGGGTCTCCACCGACCGATTGGTGTTGAGCTTGAGCTGCTCCCAATTGTCGGCGGTTGCGTTGGCGATCTTGCTCAGGTTGCGGTCCGCCGCCTTGCGCGCTGCCCGGATGCGCTCCAGGGCCCGGTCGCTGACCGCGCCACCCTTCGACTTCGCCTCCGCCGACAACTGCGCGATCTGACCGTCGAGCTCGCTGAGCTGGCTGCGAATCGACTCGGCGAAATCCTGACGCTCCTCAAAGGAAAAGTCGCGCGCCTCGACGGGTGCGTCCGTCACCGGTGGCGTGGTGACGCTGATCGAGGTATCGGTCACGCCGGCGGTTTCCCGGTTCTTCCGGTCACCGCAGCCGAGGGTGACGGCAAGCAGCAGTGCCGGGACGGCTAAGACAAGGTGGCGCATGGTAGACCTCCGAAGGGGGAAAATTGACGCCATGGGCTATGGGCTCTGCGCTAGGGGCTAAAGGCTCACCCGAACGCCTGCTCGTCCGCTGTCGGCCCGTACACTGGCGGAAGCGGCACGTCCAACAGCCGGAGATACACTATGAGAGATCCACGATGATGGTACCAGTGATTAAACATTAACGTCCGGACCATGGCCAGACGCGGCGCTGCCATCAGCTCCCGGCCGCCGCTCATCAGCCGCCAGGTGCCCTCGGCACGCTCGGGTGTGAGTTCAGAGAGGAACCGGCGAGCCGAGGCGATGCTCTCTTCCAACGTCGCGAGCAGCTCGGCCGCCGTGCGCGCCTCGGGCTGAACGACCTCGGGCGCTTCGAACACATCAGGCGCTAACACGTGCATTCCCAGGCTCGGGATGATTGCGACGTGCATCGCGAGCTGGCCGAGCGAGGACGACCTGGGGTGCGGCCTCCAGCCCAGTTTACCGTCCGGCACCCGCTGCAGCACTCGGCGCGTAGCTTGCGCCTCCTGCTCCAGCTCCCCGAGCAGCATCTGGGGGATTTCCCAGGTTGTCGTTATATGAGTCATCTGAGTCTCCAAAAGGCTATGGGCCAGGGCTAGGGCTATGGGATGGGCTATGGGCAGAGCCCGGACCGTCTAGCCCATGGCCTTTTGCCCATAGCGCAAAGCGCATAGCCTCTCAGCCCCACACCACATACCGCCCCCCACCCGTCGTCGCGATCACCAGGCACATTAGGACGAACAGGAGTTCATAGTGCCAGCCGTCGCTGTGCTTGCCCCAGAACCCTGTCTTCCAGACGAAGATCTTCCTCTGGATCGCACCGAACATGATGAGGATCAGGCCAAGTGCGGCGAGCTGCGTCAGGATACCCAGTGCTACTCCCAGCCCACCGGCCAGCTCGGCCAGCCCGAGAAAGCGGGTGAGACCGGGGCGCAACCCGATGCTCTGGCCCCGTTCGACTGGATTCTGGAAGTGGTTCCAGCCGCTGGAGATGAACACCGCCCCGACCAGGAGTCGCATAAGGAGGATGGCGATGTCGCTGTACCCATAGAGCCACGGGACGGTCATCTGGTGATGTACGCTTGGAAAAGCGCGCGGTCAAGTGACAGTAGGTGCACCTATTTGAGCTCCTGTCCCGGAACGCAAGGCCGCCCGATTCCTCGCGCCGCTCGGAATGACCCGTGTGCTAGAGGCTCTCGGCGACCTTCTTGTGTCGCGAGCGCGTCCTCCCCGGCCGCCGCTCCATCGGCACCGAGGCGGCGGACACGCCCGACATGGCCAGGCGGGCGCGGAGCGCGGGGCCGATCGATTTCCGCACCAGGGCCTGGATCATCTCTGGTGTGGGCGGCTCGTCAGAGCCGATCGGCTTGGCCTCGCCGGCCTCAAGCGCCAACACCGGCACGCCATCGCGGTAGAGGATCCGGTTCCGGGTCACCCCGGCAACGCGGTCGCCCGGGGTAATGATGCCGCTGAGGTTGAGCGGGTCCGCCGCACCGACCGCGACGAGAGTGCCGCCGCCCTCGAGCCGGCGAATCGCGCGCAGCTGCCCCACCGCTTCGGGCAGGGCAAACTGCTCACCCGACATGCCGGACACGAAGCGGCCGCCACGGATCTCGCCTCTGGCCTCGAGCCGGCGGTAGACCATGAGCAGCTCGCGCCAGGGCGGGGCACCGGTCTCGCGGGCCAGGAGGCGCTTGAAGACGATGCCGTATCGACGGAGGTACGTCTTTGCGGCCAGTTCCGTTTGACGGGCGAACAGGCGGTCGGGCGGTGGGTCCGCTCCCTCATCCTTCTCGTTCGGTCCGCCTGGCCGCCTGTCCGGCTGTCCGCCAAGCAGCGACCAGCGCCCCGCGGTCTCGATCCCCACCGGCGCCGTGCGATGCCGGCGCTTGGCTCCGCTCAGCGGCTTCCTCTTGCTGGATGGCGTGATCAGCGCGCGCAGACCGGCGAAACTGTCGGAGGTGACCAGCCCCAATCCCGCCAGCTCGCCGAGCCCTTGCTCCACCTGCGTGGGCAGGAGACCCGTCAGGGCGGTCAGCTCGTGGAAGAACGAGGCCCCGCGCTGCTGCAGGACGCCTCTGACGACCGCCGCGTAGCTCGATAGCTGGTACTCCCCGCCGTTCTTGTCGGCGAGCCATTCGATCGGCGTGCTCCCGCAGGAACAAGGCGATCGGCGTGGATCGAATCGGACCGCCTGCCCGCCCGTCCGTCCGTGCTGCCGCGAGCCGCCCCCATGCCACCCGTCCCATCATGCACAGCGTATCCAGCAGCATAGGGTCGTACTCGGTTACCCGAGCCGCGAGCACGTCGCTCTCCCATGCAGCGGCGGGAAGCTCGAATCCATCCAGCTGCGCGATGACGGTGGCCAGCCCTTCGAGTCCTGCCGCTCGCTGGTCCGGATCGACCCGCTGCCACGCGAACAGGAACCGCATGAAGTCCGCCGCACTTACCGGCTCGATCTCGGCTCGGAGCCGGTTGAGGGTGTAGCGGTGGACGCGAGCGAGGAGCCGGCGGTCGCACCACTCGAGCGTGGCCGCTTCAGGGGTAAAGCCCCCGCGCAGAACTACGCCCTCAGCCTCCAGCGCCGCCAGCGCGATGTCGGCGTCGGATTCGGTGACGTTGAGTGTGGCTGCAAGCTGGGCGGCCGTGGTCGGCCCTGTAATCCCAAGCCTGCCGCGCAGCAGCTCACGAATGGCTTCTTCGCGCTGTACGCCCGCAACGTGTTGCGGGCCTACAACCGCTTCGACCTCGGAAAGCCGCTCGATGGCTACCCAGATCGCCTGGCCGTCACCTAGCGAGACCCGCGCCCCGCGCCCGGCATCCAGCAGCTCCCGCCAGAAGCCGGTCCATGATTGCCCGTCACGCCCCGAGATCCCCTCGATCTCGGTCAGGAACCCCGAAGTGAGGAGGGCATCGTGCAGCTCGTCGGCGTCTCGCACGTCGGGCCAGGCTTCGTCACGCACCCGCTCGATGGCGGCCGGGTCGAGCGCGCCCAGGTCGTCGGCGGAGGAAGGCTCGAAGGCGCGACGGGTGTAGACCGCCTGGGTTCGGCGCTCTTCCGCCGGCGCGTCGTCCAGGAACGCGTAGGGCCGGGCGTTCAGGATCTCGTGGGTCAGCGGGGAAGGCTCGGGGAGGTCGCGCGCGATGTAGTTGATCTCTCCCGCATGAATCCGCCGAAGCAGGTCGATGAGCAGATCGAGATCCATGACCTCGTGAACGCAGTCGTCGATCGTCTGCTGGACCAGCGGGTGATCTGGGATTTGCCGGTCACCCGGAATGTTCTCCAGACACGCGGCCGCATCGGGGAACGCCGCCGCCAGGAGATCCTCCGACTGCATCCGCTGAATCTGCGGCGGCGTCTTCCGGCCGTTGCGGCTCCGTGCGATCGCCAGGGCGATCGTCGCGTTCCAGCGCCAGTGGGTGCCGAACATGGGCGCGTCGAGCAGTGCCTGGACCAGGATCTCTTCCACCGTATCCGGATGCAGGAACTTGAAGACGCTATCCAGCGGGAACGAGTGCTGCGGCCCGAGCGAGAGCAGGAGCGCGTCCTCGGTGGCGGCGGCCTGCAGCTCGAAGTTGAACTGGCGGCAGAATCGCTTGCGGAGCGCCAGACCCCAGGCCCGGTTCACCCGGCTCCCGAACGGAGAATGGATGACGAGCTGCATGCCGCCGGCCTCGTCGAAGAACCGCTCGGCGACGATGGTGTCCTGGGTCGGGAGGGTTCCGAGCATGCGCTTGGACTCGGCGAGGTACTCGACCAGTTGATGAGCAGCAGCCCGTGCCGAACCGCCAACGCTGTCATCCTGAGGACGCGAAGCGGTCGAAGGATCTACTTCGAGAACAGAACTAACCCAGGCAGTCGCCTTCTCCCGATCCCCCAACCGCTTCTCCACCTCACCCCGCAGCTCGGCCACCGCGGCCGAAAGCTCGTTGCTTCGTGCCGGGGCCTCGCCCAGCCAGAACGGAATGCTCGGCGGCTGGCCATGGGCGTCCTCGACCCGCACGGTGCCCTGCTGCACCCGAAGGATCCGCCAGGACATGTTGCCGAGCTGGAAGATGTCGCCCTGGAGGCTCTCGACCGCGAAGTCCTCGTTCACGGTGCCGATGAAGGTGTTATCCGGTTCGAGGATCACCCGGTAGTCGGCGTTGTCCGGAATGGCGCCGCCCGACGTGATCGCCAGCATACGCGCCCCGCGCCGGCCGCGAATCCTGCCGTTCACCGTATCGTGATGGATCAGAGCGCCTCGCCGGCCCCGCCGGGTGTCGAAGCCCTGGGTGAGCATCTGGATCACGTTATCGAAGTCGGCGCGCTGCAGATCGCGATAGGGATATGCGCGCCGGCACCAGCCGGAACATTTCTTCCACGTCCCAGTCTTCGCCCGCGGACTCCGCCACGATCTGCTGGGCCAGCACATCCAGCGGCTTGTCCCGGATAATCAGCCGGTCGAGCTGTCCCTGCCGGACCGAACGCAGAAGCGCGGTGCACTCGACCAGCTCGTCGCGGCGTGAGCGGAAAGAGCCGGCCCTTGGGCGTGCCGTGCACCGTGTGCCCCGAGCGGCCCACCCGCTGGAGGAAGGTGGAGATCCGCCGCGGCGTGCCCAGCTGGGCAGACCAGGTCCACGTGCCCGATGTCGATCCCCAGCTCCAGCGAGGCCGTGGCCACCAGTGCCTTGAGCTTCCCGGTCTTGAGCCGCTCCTCGGCGTCGAGCCGGGTCTCCTTGGAGAGACTGCCGTGGTGCGCCGTTACGGCATCCTCGCCCACCCGCTCGGCCAGGTGGCGGGACACCCGCTCCGCCAGCCGGCGGGTGTTCACGAACACGAGTGGTTGTCTTGTGCGCCTTGATCAGCTCGGCCAGCCGATCGTAGACCTCGTCCCATACCTCGCCCGACATGACCGCCTCGAGCGGCGAGCCGGGCAGCTCGAGGGCGAGATCGAGGGTGCGGCGGTGGCCCTCGTTGATGATGGCCGGGCGGAACGATGGAACGTGGGAACGATGGAAAGCGTTTCGCCCCCCTGGCTCCGCCATTCCCTCGTTCACCCGTTCCCTCGTTCCCTCGTTCCCTCGTTCCGTCCCCACCAGCCATCGGCCCACCTCGCCAATCGGCTCCATCGTCGCCGAGAGACCGATCCGCTGAATCGGCTGCTGCGGCCACGTGCGCCAGGCGCTCCAGCGTCAACGCCAGGTGCGCCCCGCGGCGGGACTCCAGCACCGCGTGGATCTCGTCCACGATGACGGTGCGGACGGTGCGCAGCATCTCCCGGCTTCGCTGGGCCGTGAGCATGAGGTAGAGCGACTCGGGGGTGGTGACCAGGATGTGCGGCGGCTTCCGGAGCATGGCCGCCCGCTCGGTCTGCGGAGTGTCTCCCGAGCGGATGGCGGCCGTGATCCGGGGCGCCTCGAGCCCCATCTCCTCGGCCAGCCGGCGGATCTCCCGCCGGGGCTCGGCCAGGTTGAGATGGATGTCGGCGCTCAGGGCCTTGAGGGGCGAGACATAGACTACCCGGGTCTCATCGGGAAGTGGACTCTCCAGCCCCTCTCGGAACAGGTGGTCCAGTTCCTCGCAGGAAGGCGGCGAGGGTCTTGCCCGACCCGGTCGGGGCGGCAATGAGCGTGTGCTGGCCCTGCCGGATGGCGTCCCAGCCAAGGCGCTGTGGGGGGGTGGGCTCGCCGAACTTCTGCTCGAACCAGCGGGCAACGACGGGATGAAAGGCAGAGAGAGGCATCGCCTAAAAATAGCTGGATTCCCGTAGTCATTGCGAGGGCGCCCTTCGGCTGCGCTCAGGGCAGGCTCCGCACCCGAAGCGATCCCGCTGTCTGCCCAGCGGCGGCCGGATTGCCACGCGGCCCGTGGCCGCTCGCAATGACTACCTGGTACTCGTGACTCGTGTCACTTACGCGGTCCGCCACCCACCCATCTGCTCCCGTCGCGTGCCCAGGCAACCACAACCGACGGGATCACGATGGTCAACTCGAAACCCGGTCTGCTCGGAATCCTCAAGCAGAGCTTCAAGGATTTCATGAAAGACGACTGCATGACCTCAGCAGCCGCGCTTTCCTACTATACGGTATTTTCCCTCCCCGCCGTCCTGATGCTGATCATGCTGCTGGTCAGCTCGGTCATGGACCCGAGCGATGTCCGAGGGAGGACTCGAGTCTCAGATGGAGTCTCTCATGGGTCCCCACGCGGGCGGCGAGGTCCGGACGATTCTGCGGAAGACCGAGCGGCCGGGAGGCGGCCTGATACCGACCATCGTCGGAGTGGCGGCACTTGTCTTCGGTGCAACCGGCGCTCTGGGGCAGCTTCAGGCGGCGCTGAATCGGGCGTGGAACGTGGAGCCGGATCCGAACAGGGAGGCATCAAGAGCTTTTTGACGAAGCGGCTCTTCTCTTTGGGCATGCTGCTCTCGATCGCATTTCTGCTCCTGGTCTCCCTGGTGGTCAGCGCGGTACTCTCAGCTCTGGGTGACAGGCTCTCCGGATTTCTACCCGCAGGCCTGTCGGAGCCCGTGCTTGAAGCGTGAACCTCGCTGATCTCGCCGCTGGTGATCAGCCTCCTCTTTGCCGCCATGTTCAAGGTGTTGCCCGACGCGAAGGTCTCCTGGCGAAGCGCTTGGGTCGGCGGCGTGGTTACCGCGCTGCTGTTCGTGCGTGGGCAAGTTTCTCATCGGTCTCTACATCGGAAAGAGCAACCCGGGTGAAGCCTATGGCGCCGCGGGATCGCTGATCGTGCTGCTGCTCTGGATCTACTACTCGGCCATCATCGTTCTGTTCGGCGCCGAGTTCACCGAGACCTGGGCCGATAAGCGCGGCGAGGGGATTCAACCGGAGCCGGGAGCGGTCCGCGTGCGGCAGGAGAAGCAGCGGATCCGGAAGGACGGGAAGGACGGGAAGGACGGGAATGGGCGGGAAAGACGGGAAAGCCCTCCGGCATAACCGAAGGGCTCGCACGTTATCGCCTTTCCGTCTTTCCGCTTCCGCCCTTCCCGTCTAGGGTGCCACCAGCGGCTCCGTGAGCACAAACGTGACCGGTGTCCGTGGCCTTGACCACCACGTCCCGGGACGCGGTCTGCGAGGCCACTACTGCGCCTCCTGCGGCACCTATGACGCCGCCGATCACTGCACCCTTCGTGTTCTTTCCGATCACCTTGCCGAGCACGGCGCCGCCCGCCGCGCCGACGCCAACCTTGGCCGCTTCGCCGGTTCCGACACCGCGCCCCGAAGCTCGTGGGGAACCGGCCGCACGTCGGCCGAACCCTCTGGATCTGTCCACCCACACCGACGCCATCCACCCGGAGCGCGAGCCTGCCCTCGGCGCTCTTGGACTTGGCCGCGCTAAGCCTGGTGACGGTGAACCGGACCGGCGCGCCGGCGGCGATCAGCGTCTTGCCGTCCGAACCGGTCACGTTCTCCATGACCAACGCGGTGACTGCCCGGCCGGCCGTGTCGGTGCGGGAGTTGATCGAATCATCCAAGGCCGCGTGAATCTCGGTGCCAATCGGAAGAGTCCGTGCCCCCGCGGCAGTGTTGGCCGTGGCCGACTCAAATGATGGCAGCAGCGGTGTCGCGCGCAACCGCAGAGCTGGTATCAGCCGTCGATGCGTGTGTCTGGCCGCGCAGCGCGGCCACCGTGTCCGACTGCTGTCGGCAACCGTCGGAGCGGTATCAGCCGCCGATCTGGTGTGACAGTGCTGTCGGGTCCGGCCGTGCGGCTGGTATCCGACCGGAATCTCCACCGAATCAGGCACTGGAGCTGGTGCGTACCCGAGGGCGTACGAGTCCTCCGCCGGCGTGCTGGCCGCGGTGGAGCCGGCTTCTTGGACGGCGATTTGGCTCTAGGCTGCGGGTTTTGGCATCGCGGCGGGCTCAGGAGACTGAGTGGCGTCGTGCTCGACCGGGGAGAGTGGCTGGGTCGTGTCCACTCGAGCCACCTCGAGGGGCGGGGCGAGGTTGTCCGCTACCGGATCGCGGCGATCCCGGTTGTCTGAACACGCGGAAACTAGAACCGCACTGGCCAGAGCGAGAACGAGCCTTTTCATGCTGCCTCCATAGAGCTTTGAGGGCTTCTCTGCCCAAGTCATTACCCTCTTTGCGCTTTGATTGCTGTGGGTTGGCTCACCTATAGGCGGGGAAGCGGGGAAGCGGGGAAGCAAGTAGGAGAATTGTGTCTCGTCGTGTTTCGCTTCGCTTCCGGTCAGGCTGACCCGAACTCTATCTTTCGCCCCGCTGCCCCGCTGTCCCGCTTCCCGCTAACCCGCCGCTTCCCCTGCCGCACCGGCACAGCCCTTGCGCCCACGCTCACCGGGATCGTTCTAACTCCGCGTCATCTAAACACCTCCGGCAAGTGCGACGGTCTACCCCGCCGCACTAATGGCGGACTCCGCCAGAACATGCCGGGATTTACCAGTGCTTTCTCGTAACGGGGGATTGCGTTGAGCGACTGCGCCAAGTGCCATACTCCGCTTCCCCCTAGGTGGTAGCTGCTTCCAGTGCGATGTCGCCTCAGGCTGAAAACGGGCCGACCTCGATGAGCTCAGGCAGCGTCTGGCCCGCACCCTCGAGGGCCGCTACGAGATCATCCGCTTGCTGGGCCGGGGGGGGATGGCGGTCGTATTCCTGGCACAGGACCTGGTGCTGGAACGACAGGTGGCAATCAAGGTGCTGCCGCCGGACATGACCCGTGACGCGCAGCTGATCACCCGATTCCAGCAGGAGGCCAAGACCGCGGCCAAGCTGGACCATCCCAACATCATTCCGATCTACCGGGTTGAGAGCGAAGGCGGGACTGGTCGTACATCGTCATGAAGTACGTCTCCGGCCAGTCACTGGAGGAGTTGCCTGGCGAGGGGTCCGCTGCCGATTGACCGGGTCCGCCACATCCTGCGTGAGGCGGCCCTGGCGCTGGGGCACGCCCATCGACGCCGGGTCGTTCATCGGGACGTGAAGCCGGCCAACATCATGCTGGATGACGATGGCCGGGTGATCCTCACCGACTTCGGTATCTCCAAGGCGGTGCAGGACACGACTCAGCTCACTGGCACCGGGACGATCATCGGCACGCCGCACTACATGGCGCCGGAGCAGGCGAGAGGACAGCGAGGTCGATGGCCGGGCCGACCAGTATGCGCTGGCCATCGTCGGTCACCGGGTGCTCACCGGAAAGCTGCCGTTCGAGGGCCCGGCCCACAGCATTCTGTACCAGCAGGTCTTCGAGCGCCGCCCATCGCTACTCGACCGCCGCCCCGATACGCCACCTGATCTGCGCATGGCCCTCGACCGGGCTCTCGCCAAGGATTCGCATGCCCGGTTCAGGACGATGGAGGAGTTTGCCACCGCCGTGAGCGGAGAGCGTTCCGGTCCCACCACCGTCGTGAGCGAGCCGGTTAAACCGGCGAGCCCGGTCACCCCGGTCAAGCCCGCCAGCGACCACGGAGCGGGCGTGTACGTCGCCTTGGCAACGGTGCTGCTGTTGCGGTCGCGGCCTGGTCGCGCTCCACGGCTTTACCCTCGATGGCGGAGCGGAGTGGCAGGACCGTTCCGCGCCCGAGCGGCAAGTCGTCGCTCCCCGGCTGTCGAAGCCGGCCGCCGCATCCCGGCCGATGCGGCGCACCGCCGGTTGCACCGGTGCCGGCAGAAAAGGCGTGGGCCGGCAAGGACGAAGCTGGTTCAGTATGCGCTGCTCAAGGTGGACTCGGACCCTCGGGGCGTGCTGTACGTGGACGGCGTCAGAGTTGGTCTCACTCCGATTACAACCACCGGATTCCAGCCGGTACCCACCGGCTCCGGCTGGAGCAGAAGGGCTATCGGACCCTCAGCCGAGACCATCGTGGTGAAGGGCACCGTCGGTCAGCCGCCGGTACGAGATCCGGCCGCACGACGCCGCTAACGGATCGGTACCCGGGGCACAGGCCTTGCTCGTTCGCTCCACTCAGTTGGTCTAAACTCGCTCAATATCATGACCTTGGGTAAAACGCCGGGCCGGTTCGGCCGCTCCGTTCGCGGAGTCCGCCCGAAGGTGCCGGGATTTACCAGAACTCTCTCCGCTCGGGAGGCGCCCGAATCACGTGCTACCTGCCGCGAGAATGATCCATCGAGCCACTCTGACCCGAGCTCGGAGAGGAATCCGGTGAGCGATGCGCCAAGTGCCATACGCCGCTTCCGGTGGACGGCCGCTTCTGCTCCAACTGCGGCACGCCGTCGGGTGAAGCTGGCGCACGTCTGCCCGGCCGACCCGACCGACGAGCTGAGACAGCGCCTCGCGCGTACTCTCGCCGGGTCGCTACGAGATCACCCGGCTGCTGGGGCGTGGCGGCATGGCGGTGGTGTTCCTGGCCGCAGGACCTGGCGCTGGAGCGCCAGGTTGCGATCAAGGTGCTGCCACCGGAGCTGTCTCACGACCCCAAGCTGATCCCCCGGTTCCAGCAGGAGGCGAAGACCGCGGCCAAGCTGGACCATCCCAACATCATCCCGATCTATCGGGTCGAGAGCGAAGCCGGGTCTGGACTACTTCGTCATGAAGTACGTCACCGGACGCTCCCTGGAGCAGCTGCTGGAGGAGGGCCCGGTTCCGATCGATGTGGCCCGGCGGGTACTGCGCGAGGCCGCGCTGGCCCTGGGCCACGCCCATCAGCGCGGATCGTGCACCGCGATGTGAAGCCGGCCAACATCATGATGGAGGCCGACGGACGGGTAGTGCTCACCGACTTCGGCATCTCCAAGGCGCTGCAGGGTGCGTCGCAGCTCACCGGCACCGGCACCATCATCGGCACGCCGCACTACATGGCGCCGGAGCAGGCCAAGGGACTCGAGGTGGATGGACGGGCCGACCAGTACTCGCTCGGCCGTCGTTGGCCATCAGATGCTGACCGGCAAGCAGCCGTTCGACGGATCGGCCCACAGCATCCTGTACAAGCACGTCTTCGAGCCGCCGCCGCCGGATCCTCGACAGCCGGCCGGACGTCCCGCGCGACATCAGCGCAGCCCTGGAACGGGCACTATCCAAGGAGCCGGAACACCGCTTCGCCACCATGGAGGAGTTCGCCGCCGCCGTGACGGAGAGCGACGCACCGGTCCCCGCACGGTCGTGAGCGCGCCGATCAAGTACCGTGGCCAGCGGTGGACCGCCGGCAGACCAAGCCGAAGCATTCCAGCCCCGTGGTCCGGCGCGGCCTCGTCGCCCTGGGCGTTCGGCGCGGTGGTCGCCGGAGCAGCCTGGGCCGGCCTGCGTGAGCCGACGCGAGCTGTGCCCCAGCCGCTGCCGCCGCCGGCACTCGGCGCCACGTGCCGCCCGGTCGCCAGCGGATTCAGCCTGCCCCCGCGGTCGCAGCCCGAGCGGCTGGAGCCGCCTCCGTACGCCACCGGCCGGGGCGGAGATCCAGGCGGGCGTGCCGCCGCGCGCCAGAAGCCGAAGCCGGCAAGAAGGACATACGCTGTATCTGACGGTGGCTTCCGAGCCCTGGGGTACCCTGTACCTCGGATAACCAGGAGATCGGGCCGACGCCCGGTTGCCGACTATCCACTCCGACCGGGCAAGTCACCGGCTCCGGATCGAGCAGGAGGGCTATCGCACCAAGATCGAGACCATCGTGGTCACGGGCCCGCAATCCGATCCGGCGGCAATACAATCTCGAGCCGGCTGGACCGGAATGATGCGAAGCGTCATGCTGGCGCGACCTGCCCGGTCCCCTCGCACCTCGCCAAGCGGGTCTCCCGAGCGGCGGAACAGCCTCGATCGAGGTCAGCTTCTGGTTCGGAGCAATCTTCCTTGCCTGTAGCGATTTGCGTTCGCGGGTCCCAGCCGGCCTCCGCCGTGAGACACTTTCGCTCGGGGCACACGCGTTGCAGTTAGGGCGCCGTCCGCCTTAAGCCCCAATCTTCACCACGCGTGTGATCAGAGATCGCTCAGAGCCCTGACCCATCAGTGCCGCCCGATCCCGCGCGCATTTCCTCGGAGTAGCCAATGGTCAGTTTCCTGAAAGGTCGCCGCCGCGAGGACGACTCGGTCGTCGCCGTCGACTCGAGCGGGCAGAAATGTCGCCGCTGCGCTGGAGGCGCTTGTCGCCCGCGCCGAAGCCGCCGCGAACGACCTGAGGTCGCTCGCCCCTATCCTGGAGCGAGCGGCGGAATTCGATGCCCTTCGGGAACGCTGCGAGGATAGTCGAGCGGCAGGTTGCGGGCCTCGAGCGGCTCGGAAGCCAGCTGACTATGGCCGAGGAGCAGGTCGAGCGGGTCATCAAGACCCAGACGGCCACCGAGGCCCGGCTCGGCCAGTCGACTGAAGGCACTCGAGCGGCTCCAGAGCGCAGATGAGCGGCCTGAGCGACAAGGTGGAAACCGCGCTTCTGTTGCGCGAGCAGGTCGACTCCTTCCTCAGCCTTCAGGGGCCTCTCGCGGCGCTCCGGACCGACTCGGAAACGCTCCGGACCCAGCTCTCCGAGCAGGCCGAGAACGTTGCCCGCATGCGGACCCAGCACGACGACGCCCTCACCGCCCACCGCCACACGACCTCCCGGCTGGAAAACTTCGACCAGGACTTCCAGACCGCCACCGGCAAGCTGGAGGATGTCGTGCGCCGGGTGCAGTCGGTCGAGCGTGCGCTGGAGCCGATCAATCAGGCCTCCACCTGCGATTCCCGATGTCCAGCACCAGCTGGCCGTGCTCAAGGCGCTGGCCGATCAGGTGGCCCAGAAGACCACGATGCTGGAGCAGGAGCGCGAAGCCGTCGATCGCGCCGCGAGCCAGATCGCTCAGCTGACCCGTATGGACCGGGAGCTCGATGCCTGGCTCCGCCGGCAGGAGGAGCAGATCCGCCGGTTCGGGCCGATCGAGGCCAAGCTCAGCGAAGTGAAGACGATTCAGGACAAGGTCCTGGCCCGTACCGAGGAGCTCCAGGGCGACCTCGCAGAAGATCGAGGATGCCCAGCAGTCCGCCCGTCAGGCGCTCACCGATCTGCGCGAGCAGATGCGAAAGAGCAGCGAAGGGTTCGAGCTGGAGCATCGCGGCCTGCACGCGGTCAGCGAGCGCATCGCCGATCTTCGCAACGCGGTGAAGGAGTGTGAGGCCCGTCTGGCGGTGCTGGATGCCGCGAGCCAGGGCACCGCGGCGGTGCAGACCCAGGTCCGGCAACGTCGGCGAGCAAATCGCCGATCTCTCCAAGGAAGTGGCTGTGCTGGTCCCAGGAAGCGGCCCGCTCCAGCACTCTGCGCCAGGACGTCGCTCGGCTGGACAACATGGCCACCGAACTGGCGTCCCGCATGCGGCGCCTGGACGAGATCAGGCCCGGCGTGGAGCAGGCGGTCGAGCAACTCTCGACGCTCAAGGGCACCCGCGAGCTGCTGGCCGATGGCCTGGAGCAGATGCGCTCGGCGGCAGACGAGATGAGCCGCCTCCGGGAGACCCACGGGGAGACCCAGGCCTGGCTCGCGAACGCCGACGTCTGGACCCGGAAGGTCCAGTCTCAGGTCAAGGAGTTGAGCGGCCTGGAGCCGACGGTCGAGCGGATCCGCGTCGAAGTCGAGGTGGTCAAAGGCTCCATGGTGCAGATCGAGTCACAGCCGGGAGATGGTGGAAGACGTTCAACGAAATCTGGCGGATATCGGCATCGCTGAGCGCGGAGCTCAAGGATCGGACTGAGGGGCTCAAGGCCCGAATGGAGGCCGCCGAAACACGGTTCGCGCAGCTTGGCCGTCAGGCCGAGGTCGCCCAGCGGTTTTCCGACACGATCTCGGTGGTCACCGCGTCCGTTGAAGAGGCCGAGCGCCGCATGGGCTTGGTGGACGACTCGGTGCGGGCCATGGAGGGCCGCACCCAGCAGATCAACCAGGTGGAAGAGAAGATCCGGCTGCTGGGCCAGGAGCTGGATCAGCGCCAGGGCGCACTCGACAAGGCGACTGAGCACCTGACCCGGGCATCGGCGCTCCGGAAGGAAGCCGCGGAAGCCGCGCAACGCATGGAGGAGGTCACCCGCGTGGTCGGCACCACCCTCGCGAAAGCCGAGGAGCAGGCCGGAACCCTCCAGCAGGTGTCGGGTGAGCTGGAGACCCGTGCCGGCGCCCTCAAGTACATCGACCGGCAGCTGGCGCACTTCGAGGAGCTGCTCGAGAAGTGGGAGTCGGCTCAGTCCCAGGCAGCGAAGGCGCTGGAACAGACGTTGGCCCGCCAGGCCGGTGTCGAGGCGATCGAGGCTCAGGTCAAGCACGTGTTCGATCTGGCCGAGCGTACCGTCGAAGACGTCCAGAGCATCGGATCGGCCCGGCGCGAGATCGAGGAGACCCGGACGATGTTGCAAGCCACGCAGGACCAGTTCAAGACCACTGAGGAAACGCTCAAGGGATTCGAGTCCCGGAAGCGCCAGCTCGAGCGGGCAGAGCAACGGCTTGCTCGCGCCGAAGCGCTCGCAATGGGCATCCGGGCAACCGTCGAGACGCTCACCGCACAGAAGACCGTCGTCGATCACGCGATGGAGTCGGCCGGGGCACTCGGGTTCCAGATGAAACAGGCCGAGGCGCTGATCGGTGCGCTGCGCCGGGAGCGGGATCTGGCCTGCGACCTCAAGGCGGCTGTAGCATCGCTGTCTGCGGAGGATGAAGAGGAGACCCAGGACGGGAAGACCAAACAACACTAGACCGTAGACTTGTCAAAAGAGAAGAGGCCCGGGAGAACATCTCGGGCCTCTTCTCTTTCGCCTTCTGCGCTATCTATCCTACTCCTCTTCCCTGACTCCTGCCATTGCCGCAGCCTGGTTGATTCCTGACTCCCCCAGCTGGGTGAGCTTCTTGTCGGCCGCTTCCTCTTCCTGGAGGTTCTGCTGTAGCAGCCGTTCGGCTTCTGAATAACCCAGGAGAGAGGCATAGGTGCGGAGACAGCCATATGCGGCGATCTCGTAGTGCTCGACTTTCTGGGCCGAGGCGATCAAGGCGGCATCCACGACCTCCGGCTCGCCCTCCTCCTCCAGTTTCTCTTTGCCCTCTTCGATCAACCCTTCCATTCCCTTGCACTTCTTGCCACGGACGGCCTGCCCCAGCTCCTTGAAGACCCGTTCGAGGCGTTGGATCTGGCCCTCGGTCTCCTTCAGGTGCTGGGTGAAGGCTTGCTCGAGCTCGGGCGATTCCGCGGCCTTGGCCATACGCGGCAAGGCCCGGGTGATCTGCTTCTCGGCGTTATAGATATCCCTCAGCTCTTCAAGGAAGAGTTTCTCCAATGAGTCGAGACTCATGTTCTGCTCCTGGGGTTAGTGCCCGGCTCTTTGGCCGCGTCCTTCGCTTCTCGCTTCACCCTCTTGGCCGACTCCTTCACCTGCTCCTTCACGGTCTGGCCGGCCTGCTGCACCACTTCCTTAACCTCGGGCTGTACGCTCGGCGATCTCGGCCTTCACCGTTTCCTTGACCTCGCGACCCGCCTCGGCGGCGGCTTCCTTCACCCGCTCCGCGGTTTCTCCGGCTCGGTCCACCAACTGGTCTCGGGCCGGTCCCATCATCTCGTTCTCCCGCTCGGTGCCAGGCAGGAGTAGCCCAGGGCCAGCCCGAGCGATGGCCGCGCCGATCGCCAGCGTAAGCGGGTTCTCCTCCGCCGACATGCTCCAGATTGGTCTTGACGCCGCTCGCGTCTGCCGACGCGCCTGACTAGCCGATATCTCCCGATCCGCTCCTGGGTTCCGCTCGCGAGCTCGCTAGCCCGCTCGGCAATCCCGCTGGCCGCTTCGCTCACCTTCTCCTTTACGCCGCTCACGGCATCGCCTACGCGCCCGGTGATTCCAGTGCCGTGCTGCCAGCTATCACCCTGCCGGCGCTCGGGCCGGTGTAGGCGTACCGCGCCATCCGGTTCCCCGAGACCTCGCTGCTGGACCGCTGTGGTCAGCAGCCAGGTCACTCCGGCGCCGACCGCGATCACCGGAAGTGGGTTCTCGCGAATCACATCCACCAGCCGCGAGCCGGTACGGCGGGCCTGTTCGCCGACGTTGGAGACGGCGCCCTGGGCCGCGTCACTTGAATGGCGCTTTTGGCCTCGTCCTTCAGATTGCCGGGACTGAGCCGGTCGCCCAGCTCGTCGATGTTCTCGACTCATCCGGTTGCGGGTCTCCTCGATTTCCCGCTCGATATCCTCAGGACTCTTCTCACTCCGAGCTCGGCACCGGATCCGAAGTCCTGGTCGGTCGGCTCGTAAGCGAGCCCGGCATCTTGTCTCTCGTACTCACTCATGACCGTTGCTCCTTCGCCCACTGGACGTCGTCTTTGAGGGTTTCAACCGTTCGGCGGGGGGCGAGGTCCACCCGCTTCAATTCCTTCAGCCCGCGATTGCAGCATCACATAACCCGCTGATGGCGAGACACGGCGCCAACGATCAGGGCTGAGACCAAGCGAGGGAAATGTTGGCCAGATCGTGTATGGCCAGAATCAGCGCTGCCACCAGCGCCAGGCCGCCGAGGTAGGTCGACGAAACCGCCGGCACCTACCGAGACCAGGTTGGCTGGTCACCCGAGAGATCTTTTCGCTCATCTCGGCTCGCGCAAGCTGAAGCTCCTGCCGGACCAGGAGCGTCATGTCCTGACTGAGCTGACCGAACAGCTCCCCGAGGCTACGATCTTCCTAAGCTCCGGCATAGCCGCCTCCCTGATACCCGCGGCCAGTACCGCTGCACTGTGCCGGTTAGAGGTCTCGGTCTGCTCGGAGAACTGATCGTAGCCGCCCTTGCCAAACCGCTGCTCGCCGCCGTAGGTCTGCGAGCCGCGTACGCGACCCGCTGCGAGCTCTTCAGGAAGCGGGCGCCGATGAGTCCGAGCATCAGGGCTCCGCCCACCACGATGGCCGGCTGCCGGCGGGCCAGGTTCTCCAGGTCGGCTCGCATGGCTCGGGCATCCTTGTTTCGCAGGTAGTCGGCGACCTGGTCCACCTGGCGAGCAACAGTCTCGGTCAGCCCGGCGATCCGGTGCTGATCCTCCGACCGGAGGTGCTCGGTCGTGCGCCTGAGCGCATCGGCAATGGTGCCGAACTGATCGGCGAATTGGCCCTTGCTCTCTCCCAGGCTCGAGCTTGCCCGATCGCGGGCCTGCTGCAGGCTGGTCTTGGCCTGCCCGACCACCTGATCTTTCACTTCACGGATCTGTTCCCGGGCGCTGCCGCCGCCTTGCTGACCGGCAGTCTCGCTCCGCGAGCTGCGGGCTTCCGTGTTTGGCATCGTCATCGTGTTGCTCCTTTAAGCTGACCGTTCGCCAAAATCATCCTCGAGCAGCCTTCGCCGGCGCTCGGAGCGACTGTGAATGCGGGTCCGATTGTCGGGACCTCGAGCTGGACGTCTTCGTGTTGCGATTCGGGGAATGGGACCGGCAGGCAGAGGTATAGACGCACAGTGAGGCTGTGAAGCTGACCACAGCGCTACAGCTGCTGGCGGAACCCACTCGCTCTAACACGCACCAACAAAAAGCATTCCGCGCGGCGATGACCGCCGTGTCCCATGTCACGAACAGCTCGAGATACCTGCGAAAAAGGCGGAAGCCCGGGATGTGGAGTCCCGGGCTTCATTCTGCCTCATGCCTTATCGATTGCGGCCGGTCTCCGAGAGCCGATCCGGATGAGGTCTCGCTCATCTTGCTGGTGTCGAGATCGCGCTGGCCGGTAATGCGGTGCCAGGCATCCCTTACCGCGTGCTTGACGTTTTCCCAGGTCCTGCTCCCGCGGTTCTCGAACTTCTCCCAGCCGGTCCTCAGGTCGGACTCAACATCATCCCAGCTGCGGCCCATGTGGTGCTGGCCGGCTTCGAAACCGTACTGATAGCCGGGACGGAAGTCTTCGTACTTGCGGCCGGTGGCGTACGGCCTCGAGTTGAAGTTGTTGCGCCACCAGCTGTCCTCGTCGTTCCAGGTTCTATTTGTGGCCATTATATGCCTCCGTATGTCGGTGTCCTTCTCGACGGACGCACATGTTAGTCCCGGAGCAGCGGTGCGGTCGTGACCGAGGTCACTTTTCGGAGGTTTTGGTCAGGATTTCTCCCATCTCGCTGGCGGCCGCAGGACCGGTGGGACTTCCATCTTCGTGCTTGAGAAAGACATAGGCCTCGCTCCATGGATTTTCCCCGATCCGCACCGCCCAGCTTTCGAGGGCGGCCCGGTCGTAGGCCGACCGGCGCAATCGGAGGTAGCCCCACGATGCGGTGGGCACCAGTGGCGAGCCTTGACCTTCAGTCTCGTCTTCGTCCACCGCCACCAGGGCAACGTCTCGCGCCCGGAGCAGATCGTACACCTCGTCCACAAACCACGACGGGTGGCGGAACTCGATGGCGGCGGCCCAGCGGCGGGGGAGTTGGGCGAGAAAGTTCCGGAGCCGGTCGACGTCTTTTTTGAAGGTGGGCGGGAGCTGAAAGAGCGTGGGGCCGAGCCGGTCACCCAAGGGGTTCACGGCTCGCAGGAAGTAAGCCAGCGAGCCGTCCTCATCTTTGAGGCGGTTGTTGTGGGTGACTCTGCGCGAGGCCTTGAGAACGAATCGGAATGGTTCAGGAACTTGCTCGGCCCACGTCGCCAGCACCCGCTCGGCAGGAATCCGGTAGAAGGAGTTGTTCACCTCAACCGTGGGGAAATGGCCCGCATAGAAACGGAGCATCTCCTCGGCCGGCAGCTTCGGCGGGATAGAAGCTTCCCTTCCACTCCTTGTATGACCAGCCGCTGGTGCCGACGAGGATGTTCATGGGAGTCAGGAGTCGGGAGCTTGAAGTCAGGAGATCTCACCTAATCCTGAGCGCAGCGAAGGACCTACCTCGTGAGGAGTGGGTCCAGCGAGCCTGACTCTAGGACTCCCGACTCTACCGGCGTCCCCCCGCCTTCCGCTTCCTCGGCGCGACCTCTTTTCCTCGGCCTTGTTCTCGGCGGTACTGGCGCCCCGCTTGGCCAGGCTGGCCTTCAGCGCGTCCATCAGGTCGATGATCTTGGTCTCCGGCGGCGGCGCTTCCGCCGTAATCTCCTGACCTTCGACCTTCTGCTGGATCGCTTCGAGCACCCGCTCACGCACCGTGTCGTGGTAGTTCTCCGGCCGGAACTCGTCGGTGGCCGATTGCTCGATCAGCTGGCGGGCTAGCGCCAGCTCGGCTTCCTTGACCGGCGTCTCCGGATGGGGCACATCTTGGCCGGCCGCAGCTCGGCCGGATAATGGAGCTGCTCCATTACCAGCACTCCGTCCAGCGGCCGCACCAGCACCAGGTGCTGCTTGCCGCGGGCGGAGTACTGGCCCAGGGCGGCGCGGCCGGTCGTCTTCAGCGCCTCGCCCAACAGCCGGTAGGCTCGATCGCCGCCCTTGTCCGGGCCCAGGAAGTACACCTTGTCCAGCTACATCCGGTCTACCGCGTCCAGGGGCACGAACTCGGCGATATCGATGGAGTTGGTGGCCTTCTCATCGAGGGCCTTGATCTCCTCCGGCGTGAAGATGACGTACTGGCCCTTGGAGAACTCGTAGCCTTTGGTGATCTCGTCCTTCTCGACCACTGTCGCCTTCCTTGGGGCAGATGTACTGCTGCTTCAGCCGAGTGCCGCACTTCTTGTGCAGCATGTTGAAGCTGACGTTGGCCGAGGACTCGCTGGCGGAGTAAAGGACTGACCGGGACCGAGACCAGCCCGAACGAGATGTTGGCGGAGGCGATTGGAGCGTGGAGGCATCGCCCATGTACGCTGCAAATCAGAAGCCCGGAAGGAGCGCGGCACGAAACGCGAGCGAACTAGAGGAGTTGCTTTCGGCCCCGTCCGTGGTGTCGCAGCTGCGCCTCATGCATCCAGCGGTAAGTCTCTTAAATTCCGCCATGCCCCGCAACCCGATCCGCTCTCGCTTACCGGGCCAAGCGTCGCTCGAGCGTACGCCCGAGCCGGCTGGTTCCCACGCTCCCGATCACCTGGGAGGAGCCGGGCGGGCTGTTCGTCATGCACAAGCACGCCGCCCGGCGCCTGCACTTACGATCTGCGGCTGGAGATGGAGGGCGTGCTCCGCTCCTGGGCGGTGCCGAAGGGCCCGTCCTACGACCCGGCCGACAAGCGGCTGGCGGTACTGGTCGAAGATCATCCGCTCGAGTACGGCGACTTCGAGGGCCTCATCCCGGACGGGAACTATGGCGCCGGCGCCGTGATCGTCTGGGACCGGGGCCGCTGGATTCCGGTCGAGGATCCGCTGCGGGGACTGGAGAAGGGCAAGCTCCTCTTCGAGCTCCAGGGGCTCAAGCTCCATGGCAGTGGACCCTGGTGAAATCAAGAAGGGCGACAAGGAGTGGCTCCTCATCAAGGAGCGCGACGGGTACACGTCCGCCGGACAGGGCTGCACCACCGGAGGAGTCGGTCCTCTCCGGTCTCACGCGTGGAGGATCTGAAGGCCGGCCGGACGCCGGCGGACGAGCATCCGAGCCAGAGTTGGAGGGCTCGGAGCTCCGAAGACGCGCGGTGCGCGGCGAGGCTCGGTCGCTCATGCTGGCGGAGACCAGGGATCGGCCGTTCTACGGCCGCCGGGTGGCTGTTCGAGCTCAAGCTCGATGGATATCGAGTCTCGCGGCCCGGGGCACGGATCGCCGTGGCTCCTCTCCCGCAACGGCAACGATCTCTCGGCATCGTCTTTCCCGAGGTGATTCAGGCGGTGGAGGCGCTGCCGTTCGAGCCGGTGGTACTCGACGGCGAGGTGGTTGCGACTGACGAGGCCGGGCGGCCCAGATTTCCAGCGGCTGCAGCAGCGGGCCAGCTTCGCCGGCCGCTCGATATCCGGCACGCCGTGGTGGAGAATCCGGTCACCTTCTACGCCTTCGATCTGCTTGGCTTCGAGAGACTTCGATCTCGCGGCCGCTGCCGCTCGGCGAAACGGAAGGCGCTGCTGCAGCGCGTGCTGCCCCGAGACGGGGCTGATCCGCTATCTGGATCACTTCGAGCGGAGGGAGAGGTGCTCTACGAGCAGGTACAGAAGCTGGGACTCGAAGGGATCGTCGCCAAGCGAGCCGATGCTCCCTATCAAGCCGGGCCGATCGGCCATCTGGCTCAAGATCCGGACTCGCCGGACAGAAGACTTCGTCGTCGTGGGGTTCACCGCGCCCAAAGGATCGCGGAGCGGCCTCGGTGCGCTGCTCCTTGGCCGGTATGTCGACGGCCAGCTGACCTATCGCCGGCCGGGCGGGGAGTGGATTCACCGAGAAGCAGCTGGTCGAAGGTGCGCAAGAACTCGACGAGCCTCCGTCGCGTGAGCCGCCCTGCGGGGGCCCGGTCCCCAAGGACAACGGGGCGCAGCTGGGTGGAGCCGCGGCTGGTCTGCGAGGTGGAGTACACCGAGTGGACCGAGGAGGGGCTGCTTCGCCAGCCGGTGTTCCTCCGGTTTCGCGACGACAAGACGGCCGGAAGAATGCGTGGAAGATGCGGGGAAGCGGGGAGGCGGGGAAGCGGGGAAGCAGCGCGACCAGCGCAGCGGCGACAGCGGACTCAGCCGTGCGAAGGGGCCGAGCGCTCCGATGGGAACAGCAGAAATTCGAACTTCACCAATCTCAAAAAAGTCTTCTGGCCCGAGGAGGGTACACCAAGGGCGACCTGATCGAGTACTACCGCGTCATCAGCCCCTGGATGCTGCCCTACCTGGACGACCGGCCGGTGGTGCTCACCCGCTATCCCGACGGCATCAACGGGAAGTCCTTCTATCAGAAGGACGCCCCGGGATTCGTGCCCGACTGGATCCGCACCGAGCGGATGTGGAGCGAGCAGGCCGAGCGAGAGATCGACTACTTCATCTGCGATGACGAGGCTCGCTCGCTGTACTTGGTCAACCTCGGCACCATCCCATTCCACGTGTGGCACAGCAGAACGGCCAGCATCGACCACCCCGACTGGTGCGTGCTGGACATCGATCCCAAGGGCGCGCCGTTCAGCGACGTAGTCACGGTTGCCCTGGCCATGCCACGCTCTGTGCGACGAGATCGGATTGCCCAATCTTCGTGAAGACCAGCGGCTCCTCCGGGCTGCACGTGCTGATCCCATTAGGTTGTCAGTGCCGCACGACCAGGCCCGCAGCCTGGGTGAGCTGCTGGCCCGGATCATCACCGCTGAGCTGCCCGAGATCACCAGTCTGGCCCGCCAGGTCTCCCGGCGAGAGGGTAAAGGTGTACGTGGACTACCTGCAGAATGGTGCGGGCCGCCTGATCGTCGCTCCGTTTAGCGTCCGGCCGCTGCCCGGCGCCCCGGTCAGTCCATGCCGCTTGCGCTGGAGCGAGGTGAACCCGCAGCTGGACATCAGACGATTACACCATCGACAACGTGGCTCAGCGGATGCAAGAAGCTGAAGCGGGATCCGCTGCGCGAGGTGCTCACGCTGAGCCGGACATCGGGATCGCCCTGGACCGCATTGGGAACCGGGCGCCGGGCGTGACCCCGTGACTGAAGCGACTGATCTTCGGCTTCACATCGGCAGCACTATCGGCGATCGTCTCCGCTCTGCTCCTTCGTCCGCCTAACGCCTGGCTGCTCTATGTTCTGGCCCACGGTGCCGGCGCCGGCATGCGACATGCGTTCCTGGACAACGTCTCCGCCGGCTCTTGCCGCCCGGGGCGTGGCCACACTCCGCTACCAGTTTCCCTACATCGAGGCTGGCAGCCGCCGCCCCGATCCTCCGTCCGTGCTCGAGGCCACCGTGCGGGCAGCGGTGAGTTGAAGGCAGGTGAGATCGTGCCCGAGCTGCCGCTGATCGCCGGCGGCAAGTCGTTGGGCGGGCGGATGACATCGAGCGCGGCGGCAGGCCGCCCCACTCGATGGCGTGCGGGGACTGGCCTTTCTCGGCTTTCCGCTGCACCCTCCAGGACAACCCGGCACCCGCCGGGCCGATCACCTCGTCCGCGTCCATCTGCCTATGCTCTTCCTCCAGGGAACCCGCGACAGTTTGCGCGGGCTGATCTGATGACCGAGCGTGTGCCGCCGCCTCGGGCCCCGGGCGACCCTGCACCTCGTTGGACGGGGCGGATCACTCCTTCGGGGTGCCCAAGCGCGCCGGCCGCACGCCAGCGGCGGTATGGAATGGCTGGCGAGCACCTCGCGCAGTGGTCCCGAGCCCGGTCCTGGGCGCAGCGGGCGGCCGATGAGCTTCGAGCCTAGCCGTCAGCAGCAGCGAGCCATCGAGGCCCCGCTCGGCCCGTTGCTGGTCATAGCGGGACCCGGGGCGGGGAAGACCTACTGCCTGATCCACCGGATCCAGCACCTCATCGAAAGCTGGGCATCGAATCCGCGGCGGATCCTGGCCGTCACCTTTCACCAACAAGGCGGCCGAGGAGATCGCCGTTCGTCTGCGCGAAAGCCGCGGCTCGGCCGCGGAGGAGGTCACCCGGGGAACGCTGCACGCGACTCTGCTCAAGATCCTGCGGGACTTCGCCGTCGCTGTGGCCTCCGCCGGGCTTCGGGGTGGCGGACGAGGAGTACCAGAAGCGGGTGCTCAAGCGGCTGCGGATCCCGCAAGCGGCGTCGAGCCCAGGCGCTCGCGCTCTTCGGCCTGCACCGTCTGCAGGGCACGGCCACTGAGTGACCGGGGCATGGCGTTGCTGGCCCGGTACCAGGAGCGCCTGCGAACCCGCAACCTGGCGGACTTCGACGACCTCATCGTCCTCACCGAGCAGCTGCTGCCGCACCGACGACGCCGCGGCCGCACAGCTACGTGCCCGATGGGACTACGTGCTGGTGGACGAATTCCAGGACCTGAGCCCGCCCAGTACGGCATCGTGCGTCCGGCTGGCCGAGGGGCATCGTAACCTCTTTGGCGTGGGCGACGACGAGCAGTCCATCTTCTCCTGGGCCGGGGCGGACCCGCAGATCATCCGCCGGTTCCGCGAGGATTTCGACGCTCGAGCCCGATGGTGCTGGACCAGAACTGCCGGTGCTCGATCCGATTCTTGATGTCCGCCCGCCGGCTGATTGGGTGCAACCCCGTGCTGTTTCGAAAAGCAGATCGAGACCACGCTGAAGTCGCCTTCGAGGTCGAGCGTCCGTTCCTTCGAGAATCGAGCAGGACGGAGACTGACTGGCTGATCGAGGACATCCTGAGGATCGGTGACGGCACAGCGGCCTTGACTGGGGTGAGTATGCCGTGCTGTACCGCTCCCACCGGATAGGACGAGACCTGGAAAGCGGCTGGTCTGTGCCGGGATTCCGTGCCGGATGGCCCAGGGACACGCCCTGACCGACGACAAGGTGGTGGGCTGGGTGGTCTCCTCCTTACAGGTCATCCGCTCACCCGACGATCCAGTCCGTGCTCGGCAGCTTTGGCCGAGCACGCGTTGCCCCGGTCCGCCTGCGCCAGGAGGTGCGCGAGTCTTCGTCAAGGGCAAGGACCTGGTGACCAACCTGCGGACCTTTGCGGCCCACGCCCCGGGGAGACGCGGATCGCGGCGGGTGTGGCGCCTGATCTATCATCTGGAGAACCTGCAGGGGGATGGCTCGTTCACACCAAACCCTAGCTGGCTGGTGGATGAGCTCCTGGCCCGGCCCATCGGTGCCGGACGGAATCCTCTGGAGGAGCACCATCACGACCTCAGCGAGCCGTCGCTCTATCCCGGTGCGGCCGCATGGCCGGGCGCTCGGCCGCAGTGCGTCGCGTCGGGAGACGGGTCTGGGTCGAACCCAGCCGGGAGTGGAGATTCCGCTGGCCGCCATGCTGCGCGGGGCGGCATTGCCAATGCACGCCGGCTCACGCCGGACCAGGTGCGCCGACCCCGGCTGACCTGGTGCTCCGCGCCGGCGACGAAAGCCCGGACGGGATGGCCGCTCCGGCTGTTCAAGGCGCTTCAGCTGGTTGCAGACTCGCGGCCTGCAGCAGCGACTTCGACGACTTCGTCGCCTTCGACATCGAGACCAGCGACTTCGATATCGACACTGCGAGATCGTCGAGATTGCCGCGGTCCGGGTCCGCGAGCAATGTGGTGGTGGGCGGTTCCACAGCCTGGTGGCGTGCACGCGCAGCCGATCTCGGCTCGGGCCACCGAGGTGCATGGCTAACGGACGGCGATCTGGTTGGCGCGCCTCCGATGTGCCGAGGTGTGGCACCGTTTCCGCGAGCTTCGTGGGAGCCGATCTCCTCGTCGCCCATAATGGGCAGGAGTTCGATGTGCCGGTGCTGCGGCGCGCTGTGCCGTGACCTTGAGGGGTTCGAGGAGCTGGTCTTCTACGATACTCTTGCCTCTGGCTCGCGTCGCTGGTCGAGGGAAGCGCCAGGCTCACCGAGCTCGCGGCCAGAAGTTCAATGTCGAGGTGGGGAGGGCGCACCATGCGCTTCGATGATGCCGTCGTGCTGGCCGGCGTGGTGCCGGCGCTCAACGAGCTGCGCATGCGGCGAGCCAGAAAGATCGCCCGGTCCACCTGCTCGATCAGCTCGGCCTGGCGCTCGCGCTGGACCGGCAACCTCGCCGACCAAAGAAGAAACACTGTTCCGCGACATTACCCGGCCCTTCACCCTGGGCCGGTACAGCGACTGTCTGGACACTATGCCGCCGAGCTGGCTGGGCCGGCGCCGAGGGCGCCTCGGCCTCGAAGAGGTGATCGAGCGGCTGGGTGGACGCGCCCTGATGGAGCGGCTTCGGGCCGAGCGGCCGGTGAACGAGCGTTATCCGGATGGCGGTGGAGCGGCTCCGAATGCTGGTACAGGCGAGTCCGGGAGAACACTCTCGGCTGAGCAGATCGAGGAATGTCCTGCGGCCGCGCCGCGCTCTCCACCAGCGCAGGTGCCGAAACCGACCCAACCGGGTCTGAATCTGCTGACACTCCACTCCACCAAGGGTCTGGAGTTCTCCCGGGTGTACGTCGTCGGGGTCGAGAACCAGGTGCTCCCTGGTTGGCGGGCGATACAGGAAGACCGCGAACGACGAGATCCAGGAGGCCCGGCGCCTGCTCTACGTGGGGATGACCCGAGCCAAGCATCGCCTGGTGCTGACGCATGCCGAGCAAAGGGGTGGCTACCGGGCTCAGGGGCATCTTTTCATCACCGAGGCGGGTCTGGTGCTGGAGGATCTTGGCATACCTCCTGCATTGGGTGCCCCGGTCATCAGTGAGTGAGGTCCCAATGAAGCTCATGGCTTGTACGCTGCCTTTTCTGGCGGGGCTCCCGAGCATACTGTCTGCGCAGGTTACTCTCTCCCTTCCCGGCTTCCGCGTCCCGCGGTGCGGGCAACCCTGGGTCCAATCGCGGTAGTCGCTACCCTCAGTGGACATGGTGTGACCGTTCGTGCGGGATCGCGAACTCCTCGCCGGGCTCCGGCGCCCGGCTGCCGCGGACCACGGCCGGCGCAAGTGCCGCCGCGTACTCGCTACGGGAGACCAGTATCTGGGGAGCGATATGTCTATGGAGGCGCGAAGCCAGGTGTCGGCTTCGATTGCTCCGGATTCGTTCAGTACGTTTTCGGCCGCCACGGCGTCAACCTGCCCCGCACTTCCCGTCAGCAGGCAACCGCGGGCCGGCCCTGCCTCGACGCTGACTGCTCTCAGGCCGGGCGACCTGATGCTGTTCTCCGCCAAGGGTCGCTGGAGTGGACCACGTCGCTATCTACGTCGGGGACAACCGGATGATCCACTCGAGTGCCGGGGCCGGCGGGGTGGTATACGACGACCTGTCGACACCGCGGGGCAAGTGGTATCTGGCCCGCCACGTGGCGTCCCGCCGCGTCCTCTGACACACAAGGCATTCCCGATCTAGATTGCCGGATCGCCCCTAAGCACGGAGCCTTCCAGCATGCCCCGTATTCCGCCCCTGGACACCGAGACCGCGCCGCCCGATGCCCGGGCGGCGGCGGAGGCTCATGTGCGCGGCCACGCTCGCATGACCAACATGAAGCGGACGCTGCTCCACTCGCTTCCAGCGTTTCATGCGCTGATGGAGTGGTATCCCCTTCGCGATACGGTGCAGCCCTTTCTGGGGGAGCGGCTCACCACCCTGTTCGCCCACGCCATCTCGGCTGAAACCGACTGTCTTATCTGCTCCACTTTCTTCCGGCGCATGCTGATCCAGACCGGTGAGAACCCTGAACGGCTAAAGCTCGACGAGCGTGAAACAGCGGTGGTGGAGTTCGGACGGGCGCTGGCCGTGTCGCCCTTTCAGGTGCCGGAGGAGGTATACCAGCGGCTCGCGGACTACTTCCTGCCGGCCCAGCTGGTGGCGTTGACCGCCTTCGGTGCGCTCATGGTGGCCACGAACGTGTTCAACAACGCGCTCAATGTGGACCTGGACGAGTACCTCCAGCCCTACCGGAAGGGAGTGCGAGAGGCTGCCTCGGCAAGCAGGCAGGCATGAAGGGCGAGTTTGCCGGCAAGGTCGCGTTCATTACCGGGGCGGCCCACGGCCAGGGCAGGGCCACTGCCCTGGCGCTCGCCGCGGAGGGGGCCAGGATCGCGGCCTTCGACGTGGCCCGGCCCCTGAGCTATCCCGGCTACGAGATGGGGTCGAGCGACGAGCTCGGCATCGCTGGCTGCCGCCTGCCGCGAGCTCGGGACCGAGATGCCTGACCTTTGCGGGCGATGTGCGGGACGACGCGGCCGTCACCAGCGCGGTGGCCACGACGGCCGAACGGTTCGGCCGGATCGACATCCTCTTCAATAACGCGGGTATCTGCGCGTACGGCCTGGCCCACGAGCTGACCGAGGATGCCTGGGACGCCATGCTCGACATCAACCTGAAGGGTGCCTGGCTGGTGGCGCGGCGGGTGATTCCACTGATGATCCGGCAGCGGTCCGGGGTCATCATCAATAACTCATCGATCGCCGGACTCCGAGGTATGGGGCGCCTGAGTCACTATGCGGCCTCGAAGTGGGGGCTGACCGGTCTGACCAAGTCCTGGGCGATCGAGCTGGCGCAGTACGGAATCCGAGTCAACTCGATCCATCCGACCGGGGTGAACACCCCGATGAACGATGGCCTGGCGGCACTCGAGGGGCTCACTCCAAGGAGATCGCCGAACGGTCGGCGGGTAACCTGCTGCCGGTCCCCTGGATCGAGCCGGAGGACGTCGCGCACGCGGTGCTCTATCTGGCATCGGAGCGAGCCCGCTATGTCACCGGAGCCCCATTCGTGATCGACGCTGGGCTGCTCAGCCGGTAGAAGGGCGGACAGGCGGTCGGGCGGGCGGACGGGTGGACGGATGGACAGGTGGGCTGGCGGAAGGCTCCCCTTTACCCTCCAGCCTTCTACGGCTTCTTGCTTTCCGTAGTTCGGTCCTTCGCGCCGTACCGTCTGTCCGTCTGTCCGCCTGACCGCCCGCCCGTCCACCCGATTATCTTGACCTACGGTCATGCAGTCGATCTCGTGAATGTGCAGGGCTTCAGAGGCACACATGTTCGTCACCATCCGCAGCTACAGTCCAAAAAACGGGGCCATCAACAAGGCCTCGCTGCAGCTTCTCCGCCGACAGCTCCATGACGACTTTATCCCGCTCACCCAGCAGATTCCCGGCTTCGTCGGCTACTACGTCCTGAACGTCGGCGACCGCGAGCTCATTACCCTGAGCTTTTGCGAGACGAAGGAGGGCTTGGCCGAGTCCAACCGATGCGCGGCGGAGTATACCTTCAGGAACCCGCTGGTCTTCGAGCTGGGCCGGCCCGAGGTGACCGAGGCAGAGGTGCTTACCTTCGCCGAGGGGGCACAGCAAACCGACTCTCAGCCAGGCAATGGTGGCGGCGCGGCGGCGGCGCTCGCCTTGTGGTTCGAGGAGTCCCGGGGTATGCTTCTGTCGGCATCGGAGCGTTGACGTATTCGATATCCGACCGATCCCAAGGGGGGCTGGCACAGGCGCCGGCCCCCTCTTTTCATCTCAACAAGGACAGCGCATGACCGAAGTCAGGTTAAGCGACGAAGACAGCCTGGAGCGCGCGCTCAAGCTGTTCAAGCGCAAGCTGCAGAAGTCGGGACTCTTTGGAGAGCTCCGGCGCCGCAGGCACTACGTCAAACCCAGTGAAGCGCGTGCCATCAAGACCGCCGCCGCGCTTCGCCGCAAGCGGAAGAAGAAGATCACAGGCGATTCCTGGTAAGCCGGGAGTCGGTGGGACCTAAGTGATTCTCCTCACGCTGGCGCTCGCCGCCTCGCTCGATAGCGCGGTGGTTCGCCAGATCCAGGTCGCCCCGGGCGAAACCCTCCGCACTACCGTCACCGGGTCAGGCGAGCCGGTGGTCCTCATTCCGGGACTTTTCGGAGGGGCCTACGGCTATCGGAAGATCGTCGGCCCTCTGGTCCAGCGCGGCTACCGTTGCATCGTGATCGAGCCGCTCGGTTACGGGCGGTCGTCGTACCCGGAGGGTGCCGACTATTCCTTCACCGCTCAGGCCAAACGGATAGGCCAGGTTCTGGACAGCCTCGGCATACGCCAGGCCCTCTTCATCGCCAGTTCTACCGGTGCCTCGATCACACTCCGTCTGGCGCTCGCTCACCCCGACCTGGTTCGGGGCATCCTGTCGATAGACGGTGGCCCGGCCGAGAGTGCGGCCACGCCCGGCATGAAGAAGGCATTCCGGCTCGGCGGGTTCATCACCAAGCTCGCGGTCGACGAGGGCAAGCTGAGGCACGATGTCCGGAATGAGATCGTGAAGAACTCGGGGGACACCACCTGGGTGACCCAGAAGGTGGTCCGGGAGTACACCGCCGGGCAGGCGGCCGACGTGGACGGCGCTATCGACGCGTACCGCAGCATGTCCAAGTCAAAGGAGTCGGAGTCGCTGCACGACCAGCTCGACGAGATTCGCGTCCCGGTCCGTCTCCTTGTGGGTGGTGTCCCCCACTCCAGCGGCGTAAAGACCGATGAGCGGGAACTGCTGGCCGACAAGATCCCCGACTTTGCACTTGAAAGCGTGGCCGGGTCAGGCCAGTTCGTACATGAAGAGCAGCCCGACGCCGTGATCAAGGCGCTAGGAGATCTGGACCAGGCCGCTAACTAGGGCCACGGTCACCCTGAAAGCAATCCGGAGCCCAGGACGGGCTCCGGTTTTTTTATGCTGCCACCGGAGCGGCTCTGGCTATGCTGTGGCCCGTTTCCGGCCACCGAGACTGCCCGCCAGCATCTCCGAGACGTAGCCCAGCACGGCTCCCGCTACCAGAGCGACGATCGTCTTCACCCATGGGTGGGGGAAGGTGGTGCCCGCACCTACCACGACACTCACCGCTGTCGCCGCCCCAAGGAACGCGCCTGGGATGAACGACAGGGCCGGAATCTTGGCCTGGAGCACCATGAAGAAGGCCGCCAGGCCAACCATAACGGACAAGACCGGTAAGCCTCCACCGAATCGACGCGAGGCCTCCAGTGCCAGAAACGCCCACACCACGCCGGAGAGGTTCGAGGCGATGGTCTTGGTGAGCCCCGTCGTCTTACCACCCGCGGCGAAGAAGCATCCCCACGCTACGATCCCCGCCCACACCGGAAGCGCGGCGACACCTAATGCAACGTAGGTCCACCCGGCGATCAGGATTCCAATGCTGATAGCAAGTGCGCACGAGCACGTCCATGTGCCACCTCCGGCGGAAGGGAACTGCATACGTCTCTCCGCGCCGGTCGTAGCGCCACGGAAAGACTGAGGAGGTTCGTCACAAGGGGAGTAAAGGCGACTATCGGCATGCTAGGCTACTACTTAGGTCGCATCCCGTCAAGACCTTCCGACCGGCCCTAACGCTTCTCGATGTCGGCTCTGAGCCGGAGCAGCGCATCCTCGGTAGTTACCAGCTCGCTCCGGGCCTCGTTGAGCTGCTGCTGCTGGCCTTGCACGAACCGACGGTACGGCGCTATGGCCTCGTTGATCCGGGCCGTGGACTGCTCTAGCTCCAGGTGGACTTGGCGGGTGAGGACATCCTTGAGATGAGTGCGTAGCTGGTTGATCCGCCGCTCGAAGTCGAGCTTTGCCTGCCGCCGCCGCCGGGGAATGACGTAGAAACCCCCTACGGCGAGAGCGGTGGCAAGGAGAATGCCCGTGACGTCGGCTGCGGCGCTGCTGACCAACGTCACCACCAGGGTGCCAAGCCCGATGGCTCCGGCCTGGGCCAGCGCCGTAGTGGCGAAGGTCCCCTGGATCTCGTTGGCGATGGTTCGCGACTCCTCCTCCCGATTGTAGCTCCCGACCACCTCACGAGAAACCCTTCCGATCGAATCCAGGAGAGCCTGGCGGTTGTAATTGAAGCTCGAGCCCACGTCCCCGATCATTCCCTCCCGGTGACGGGTGAGCTGACGTCGCTCGATGTAGCCGCTGATGTCCTGCCAGAGCTTGAGGTTTCGCTCGACGATCCAGTCGATGACTCGCCCAACCTCGTCTTCGATCTCTCGCGGCGTCTCTGCGATCACCTCCCGCTCGAAGGTTCGCTTTACTGCCCTCGCTGTCCATCAGGCTCTTGATCCGGCCGATCCGGATGGTTTCTTCGAAGAATCGCATGCCGCGGCGCTCCATGTCGCTGAGAAGAACGTCGAGCCGAGCCAGCCGCGGCTCGAAATCGCGCAGCATCTCCTGGTGGAAGAGGGCCAGCTGCTGGTCGATGTTCTGGATCGCTTCCACATCGTGGATCAGGAGCTTGAGCCGCTCGAATGCCGCGTCCTTGTACTTCGCCGCGAGACGCAGCCCGACGTTGAGCGGGTTGAGCAGCTTGAGCCGGACCCGCTCCTGCTGATCGAGCGTGTTGAGCAGGTAATCTTCCACCGCACCGAACCCACTGCTGTCCCACAGCTCCTCACCAGCTTCTTCCGCCCGCCCGTCCGTCCCCCGTGCCTCCTGCGCCTGGCGGGACGAAGCGGCGAAGATCTCCGGTGACTCGCTCAGGAGGCTGGTGGCGTTCTCGCGAACGTAGCGGATGACCTCGTCTCGTTCTTCGGGCCGGGTGAGGATGTCGATCTTGTTGACGATGAAGACGATCTTCTTGCCCCACTCCCGAATCTGCTCCAGGAAGCCGCGCTCGCTCTCGGTGAAGGGGCGGTCGGCTGAGGTGACGAACAGCACGAGGTCGGAGCGGGGAATGAAATCGCGGGTCAGCTCCTCGTGGCGCCGAATGATCGCGTTGGTGCCCGGCGTGTCGACGATGTTCAGCTCGCGGAGAACCTCGGCCGGATGGGTGCGCTCGAGGAGGTAGGCTTCCCGGAGCTGTTCGGATACCTCGGGGCCGTGTCGAAGAACGTTGATGCGGTCGGTGGTCGGCGTGACACCTTCGGGCAGTACGCGCTCTCCGAGCAGAGCGTTGATGAAGCTGGACTTTCCGGAGTTGAACTCGCCGGCGATGACCAGGAGAAAGAGGCCGCTGAGCTGCTCCCGGGCCTCCTGAAAGCGGCGTAGGTCGTCCGCCGCAACATCGGACCCGAAGCGCTCGAGAGCGGTGGCCAGGCGCTGGAGCAGTTCCTGCTCGCGGACGCGAATTTCCTGCTCGCGCCTCGACAGGATGCCCCGCCTGGCCAACAGCTTACCGATCACTTGGAGCCCCCTGGGTGGAGTTCGACGCCGGGGTTGCCGTTCCGGCGCTACCAAGGTACCTTGTTCCCAGCATCGGGGCCTACCCGGGCTGCCGAAACTCGACTGTCATCAGAAGGGCCGGCGCTGGCGCTGGCCCTCTTTTCATTGCTGCCGCTCTACTACAGACGTGCCATGGCAGCGGTACCCTGCGTGATGGGTGAATTCACGCGTAACCCGTAGTCGGCCGGTGTGGCATGTCCGGACTCCGATTACTCATTTTTCAAGGAGTAGGAACAATGCGCACCACTGGCACGGTCAAGTGGTTCAACGACGCCAAGGGATTTGGCTTTATCACTCCCGAGGATGGTCAGAAGGACTGCTTCGTCCATCATTCCGCGATTCAGGCCGAAGGATTCAAGAGCCTGGCCGAGGGTGAGCGCGTGGAGTTCGATGTCGTGCAGGGCCAGAAGGGTCCCGCCGCGGAGAACGTCCGGAAGTTGGCGCAGTAATCCGCTAACCCGGATTTGACTGTACGGCTGGTGGCCGGTTCGCCTCAAGGCGAGCCGGCCACTTTCGCTTTCGGGCGCCGCAGGTATGCCGCCACCCGTTTCAAATCGGCAACAAACTCCCGCCGTGCTGGTTCTCGTTCGCCATCTGGAGCCCGCAGCACCGCCGACGGATGCACCGTGGCTATGATCGCCTCCGCAACATCCGAGGACATCGGCTTTCCTCGCTGCTGAGTGACCCGAAACTGCCTGCCGAGCAGCGCCTGAGCCGCCGTGGCGCCGAGCGCGACGATCACTCTCGGCTTCACCAGCCGGATCTCCTCCCGCAGCCAGGGATTGCAGGCGCGCACCTCCGCGGCATTGGGCTTCTTGTGCAGTCGGCGCCCTCGCGCGATCACGACGAACTTGAAGTGCTTGACCGAATTGGTCAGGTACACCCGCGTACGGTCGATTCCAGCCTCCATCATTGCTCTGTCGAGCAGCTTTCCAGCGGGACCGACAAAGGGATGCCCCGCCCGGTCTTCCAGATCGCCGGGAGCCTCGCCCACAAACATGACGTCCGCCGAGCTGGGGCCGTCGCCGAAGACGGTTTGGGTCGCGTTCACCCAGAGATCGCAGCCGCGGCAGTTCTGAGCCGCCTCCCGCAGCTTCGGTAGTGTGGGGTTGGGTGGGATAAAGTCGGCCGCGGATCCGGTCGAGACCGGTTCCGGTTCACGGAGCTTGGTCATTGGCTCACGGTAAGTACTCAGAGCCGTGGAAAAAGTGGCGCCGATCACCTAGCGGTCTCGTGACGGCGGCGCTATAGTAGAAAAATTACGGCGGCCGACTCTCCGGACCGCCATCTCATGACACAACCGAGTCGCCTAGTCGAGGGTACGCTCCTTGCGAAACCTCGTAGGACACAGCGCAACAACATGCGCGAGCGTCCGATGATGCTGCCGAGCCGCGTTGCGTGCTCCGGCGGGAAGGCCCTCGTACGATGAGAAGACCGGCGGTTTCAATGAGTCACTCGCTTCGCAGGGCTTTTTCCCCTATCGCCGCGCCGGTGTGCGTGGCGCTGGGCCTCCAGGGCTGTGGCATCTCCACATCGACGGTCAATCTCACCAGCGATCCCGAGCCTGTCGAGCTCACCATGACCCCGGCCATGGCGCAGGCGGGTGCATCGGTGCAATTGAAGGTGGCGAGCCCAGCCTCCGATAGCATCGCCATCGAATCGGTCGATGGACTCGACCGCTATTGGGGCAACGGTTCCACCCTGACCACGCGACTCGGGAGCGACTTCGGTGACAGCGTGCCGGGCCCCCGCTTCGCGGTCCGGGAGAACGGCCGGCTATTCGACGTGCTCAAGAAGCCGATGAAGGTGGTCGTCTGCCGGAAGGGCCGCTGCCGGGACTATTACCATGAGCTTTCGGTCAAGCTGCCGGAGCGCAACGAGCGCTCGGTTGCCGTGACCGGCGGGTGGAATACGGCCTTTACCAAGCGCGCGGTTACCGGGCGAGACAAGCTGGTGCTCTTGAGGGAGGCGCTGAGCCACACCGTCTGGAACATCCAGGCCGAGGTGGCCACCGGCCGACTGAGCGGACGGCTCCAAGGGTTCTATGGCGCCGATGAGCAGGGTGGTTCGCTGGACCTCTCCCATGAGATCAAACAGCTCGGAGAGGGGATGAGCTACGGCCTGGCCATGCGCCTGGCGGCCACCCGGGCCGAGTGGCTCCCAACCGAGCGCAACCCCATCCTGACCCGGGGTACCGCCTACCGAGCCAGCATCGGGCCCAGCATCATGATCAAGGGGCTCACGGCAAGCTCGCAGCTCGGGATCTATACCGACGGCCGCTCGACCCTGCAGGAGGTGAGCACCTTTGTCTCCCTCAACGGAGGGCTCACAGAGGTCCGGACACCGATCACGGTGACCCTGGAAAAGACCTTCGCTTTCGGGGGAGAGCCCCTGATTCCCCGCCGTCGGGACGCGCTCGAGCGCCTCACGTTGGGTCTGGACCTGGTACGTAACTTCGCTCTGCGCCTGGGGATGACGACCCACCGCAGCGCCTGGCCGACCGAGGACAGGATCAGCAGTCTCAGGGCCACGGAGACGTACTACATGATAGGGGGGCAGTACACCCTGGGTTGGTAGGATTTGTGGGTTTTTTCTCGCCAGGAGGGCCGAACCCGCTCGGGTTCGGCCCTCTTGGCGTTGGGAGTGTCTGTGTGCGACCCGGCGGCGTCCTCAGGCAGTATGTATTTCTAGACACCGCCTCAGGACGACCAACCCTGGAGGTTGGGGAACCACGGGGGCTGCCGAACTGTTAAGTCTTCGGCCAACAATAGCTTTCCGGCCCGTCCGGCGGGCCCCAGCGAGGGAGTAGTGACGTGGCAGTTACCAAGAGCAAGCGTCGGCGCAGGCCAAAGCCGGCCACCATGGCCAAGGCGGTCGACGAAGGGCGCGAGAGCCTGGATTTCTACCTCAAGGACATCAGCCGCATCCCCCTGCTCACCGTGCAGGAGGAGACGGCGCTGGCCAGGCGTGCCATCAAGGGCGACATCGAGGCCCAGGAAAAGCTCGCCCGGCACAACGTGCGCTTCGTGGTCTCGGTCGCCAAGAAATTCCAGAACCGGGGAGTTCCCCTCATGGACCTGATCGGGGAGGGGAACGTAGGTCTTATGACCGCAGCCCGGAAATTCGATCCGGACCGGGGGGTCAAGTTCATCTCCTATGCGGTCTGGTGGATCCGGCAGGCGATCCAGGCGGCCATTGCACGGCACGGGCGTCCGGTCCGACTCCCGCTCAACCGCACCGCAGACCTCAGCCGGCTCGGCCGGGTCACCACTTTGCTGACCGAGCAGTTGGGACGAGTACCGACCACAGAAGAGCTGGTGAAGGCCACCGGCCTCACGCGGGAGGCAGTACGCTCCCTCGGCGCCCTGCATGTGGAGGCGTTGCGGCTCGACCAGCCCATGAGGGAAGGTGAAGACCGTGGCCGGCTGGAGCGGTTCGTTCCGCTGACCCAGGAAGGGACTGATGCCTCCACGCTCGCCAGTAGCCGAACCAGCGATCTGGAGGCGGCGCTTGCCGCGCTCCCGCCCAGGGACGCCAAGGTACTCCGGCTCTACTTCGGGTTGGACGACGGCAATAGCCGCACCCTGGAAGAGATCGGCCGCATGATGGGAGTCACTCGGGAGCGGATTCGTCAGCTGCGAGACCGTGCACTGCGTCAGCTCAAGGAAGAGCACGGGGATAAGCTTCGCGAACTGGCAGCCTAAGGATGGCGACGTCGCAATAACGAAAATTGTCATCCTGAGCGCAGCGAAGGATCTCAAACCAGTCGGGTCTGAGATCCTTCGGTCGCTTAGGCTCCCTCAGGATGACAGTGTGCTGATCTCGACCCTCGAGCCCAGACTCTCAATCACCGTCTGCAGCTGAGCGCGACCTGGCACTATGCCCTGCGCTAGCCGGGCGGAACCCCCTCCCCTCCCACCCACGCTGCTGAGCAGGCTCTTGAGCATGCAGGCGGCATCGATGCCCGTGTCCGCCGACGCCGCTAGCACGACTGCCGGAGGACTGGCCACCGCTCCGACGAAGACGGCCAGGGGCATCGAGGTAAACGCTTGGGCCAATCCCCGCAGGGTGTCCGCCGAGGGCCCGTCTTCCCGCACCGTTACCCGGCGTATCCCAGTGCTCTCCGGCGCAGCCGCCGCGTAGAGCTCTCGAGCGCGACAGAGATCCAGTTTTCCGTGCAGCTCCCGGTTGGTCGCATTGGCTTCCTTAATCTCTTCCCGTTGGCTGGCGATCAGCCGGGGCAGCTCATCGGCCGCGGCGGAGAACTCGGCGGCCAGCAGCGAGAGGAGCCCATAGTCGGCACGAGCCCGCTTGGTAGCCCGGCTGCCGCAGAGAAACTCGACTCGTACTCCCTTCCTGACCCGCTCAACCTTCCGGATCAGGATTGGGCCGATCTCTCCGGTGGCTCGTACGTGCGTCCCGCCGCACGCGCTCCGGTCGAGGCCGTGAATGGTGACGATCCGTAGCATTCCCCCTCGTCCGGCAGGTTTTCTGAGCCCGCCGGCGGCCGCCGCCTCCTCAAAGCTCACCCCGACCGGGCGATTCTCAACCACAATCTCATTCGCTCGCTCCTCGGCTTTGATTACCTGAGCTGGAGTGAGGGCCCCGATATCCAGATCCAGCGTCGAGCTTTCCCGGCCGAAGTGGACTCCTACCGTGGAGTGCCCGGCAAGATCGGCTAGCACGGCAGAGAGAAGATGTTGGCCGGTATGCTGTTGCATATGGTCAATGCGTCGCGCCCAATCGATCTGGCCCCGCGCCCGCTCTCCCGTAAAGGGGACGGCAAGCAGGTGCGCAACCCGTTCGCCTTCGTCCACGACATCGGTCACCTCGATTCCCCCAAGACGGCCGCCATCGCACGGCTGGCCACCGGAAGTGGGATAGAAGGCTGTCTGGTCGAGGTAGATGCGGCGGGAATCGTCCGACCGGTCTATGACGGCCGCCTCGAAATCGCGGAGGTATGAGTCGGTATAATAGAGTCGGTGGGTCATCGGGAACCCGGCGCCTCGTAGTAAGGTTAGCTGACCATAATCTACGATATCGCGAGAACCATCAGGGAAGGGGATAGCGCAGCGGGGAACCAGAAGAAGAATGCCGCCGAGCTCGCGAAAAGCTGACGCCCTTGCAGTACAGGGTCACTTAGAAGGAGGGCACTGAGCCCGCCGTTTCAGAACGAGTTTGGGACAATAAACGCCCGGGAATCTACGTGGACGTGGTCTCAGGCGAGGCGCTGTTAAGTTCAGCTCACGCGAATCGGCGTTGGTGGCGGGGTGTTGAGCTCTGTCAGGGCCAGTCGCTGGATCTGCGCTGCAAAATCCAGCACTACCGAGAGCTGGAACGCGAGGTCGTGAAGCTCGGATGGGTCGATGGACGGGTCTACTCCCAGAGTCGAGACCCGTTCCTGCAGAAGCGCAAACCCGGCGTGGGCGAACACCATGCGCTCCCAAAGGGGGAGGATCTGCTCCAGCTGAGAGGTGGACAGGGCCGCGGTTGTTTTCTCGAAATCCTCTTCCAGCGGCCCCATCACTCGAGCCAGCTGGTGGGCAAGAACCCGGGCACGCTCGGCGCTCTCCAGGGTATCGCTGGCTTCCGCTATCGCGGTGGCCCACTGCTGAAGGTCGCCGTACTCCTGGCCCAGGCTGACCAGGGCGGCGCGGCTCGAGTCCGGCCGCAGGGGCATCGTACCGGTACCAAAGCTGGCCAGGTTGAGAGCCAGAGTCGCCAGCCCCGCCAATGTCAGAGTGCGCCGCACCAATACCTCGCCGGAAACGGGTGCGCCGCAACGAAAGCCGCGGCGCCTGTGCTCTAATGTGCCTCCAATTTGCGAGGTCGGATAGAGACCCGTCTGTGATGCCGGCTACGGAGCCTGATCCGTCTAGCGGTTGGCGACGCCCTCAGCGATCACAAGCTTTCCATCCTGGACCAGCGGCTTTCCGTCTACGGTCACACTACTCCCCGGCGAATACGCTGCCAGGCCAAAGGTCACCTGGTTATCGCCCCCAGCCCACGTGTTGTTACCCACCATTGCGGTGGCGGTTCCAGCCTTGCCCCACACGTGCACCGGACTGCGCTCGGGCGACTTGATGCCGGGATTGATTCCGATATCAATCACCCCGAGCACGTCCTTGCCCGGACCGGCTGCGTCGTAGGCCGCCTGCAGGGGTTCGAGTCCGCCTTTAGCGGACATGGACGTCAGCTTCCCACCCTTGAATTCCAGCCGAAGCCCCTCGATGGGTTTGCCCTGGAAGAAGAACCTATCGACTACCACTGTTCCCTCGGCCGACCCCCGTCACTGGAGTGAGGTATACCTCGCCGGCCGGCAGCCAGACCGAGGTCGCAGCGCCGCCCTTTTTCCGATCTTCCGCTGAGATGACGCCATCGTTCACGGTGATCGGCCTGCCGGCGATTCCAACCTTGAGGTCGGTCCCGTTCGGGTTGGTGATGCGAAGCTCCTTGCCTGCGGCGAGCACCTTGCGCACGTGCTGCCCGGACGACTGCAGGGCCTGGTAATCGGCGTCCACTCCTCCGTACATCATGTCGGCGAGTGCATCGCGGGAGATGCCGAACTGCTCGGCCCGCTCGGCGCTGGGATAGAGGCCGTTGCCGAGCGCAACGGTGCGAACTCCACGCTTCCGCATCAGATCGGCAACGGGCGCAAAGGCTTTGGCCTGAGCCGCAACGCGCTCCGGCGCCACGCCCTGGAGTGTGCGTCCCTCACCAGACTCGGTAAAGATCATGACGTCTACTACTTCAGCAAGCTTCATGTTTATCGCCGGCGTCTGGCTGTCGTACTTCGCGGGGACTTCGTCATACATCCTGCGGGTCGAGCCGTTCGGTCCCGGCGCGAGACCAGCGGGCTTGCGCCCCGCTTGCGAACCTCGACTGCGATGTCTTCCAGGAGCGGCAGATCCTCATCGCTGCCAAAGATGAGCACCAGGTCACCCTGTTTCACACCGGCGCTTTGAGTTACGAGTTTCTCCGCGACCGAGCGGTGATCCCTGCCGGACACTGAGGCAGAACTGCTGTCGCCCGGCAAACCCACGGCGGACTCGGTACCCGCGGTGCCGCTGTTCCTGGCCTTACAGCCAATGGTCAGGGTAAGTCCGAGAGCAATAATGCTGACAGAACGAAAAGGAGGAAGCATGGACATGGAGGTCTCCTGACCCGAGGGGAAGACAAAGCCGAGCTACCATGACATCTCGGCCACAGTGCTTCGGGGCGTCAGGATTCGGCGCCTCGGAGAGAGGCCGGTTGCCCTTGTAAACGGGAATTGTTCCCCAGGGTACGTCCCGAAAACGGGGGTGTCAAGCCGAACCGGTTCCCCACCCCCGGAGCGCACGGACGTAGTCGTGCAGCACCAGGAATTTCTCGTAGAGAATGACGCCCTTGCGCTTCCGTCCGAATTCGCCGAACAGGTCGCGCAGCCGGCCACGGCGGGTGACGTAAAACCGGAAAGTCTCCGCGAAGTCTTCTTGCGGGTGCTTGGCTGCGTAAGCACTGACGAAATTGGTGGGTGCGATGGCGATCCGGCGGCGCTGAAAGTACACCCAGGTGTTGTCCATCCCACGGTAGGCCTTATCCACCTCGCCGAACGCCCTGCGAAACTGCCGGGTGCGAGTCCACTCCCAGTGATGATAGAGGAAGCTGTGTCCCAGCTCGTGGGTGAGGAGGCCCACCAGCATGGTCCAGGGGATCTCGTCCCGACGGCGCCGGCCCACCACGTAGCGCTGCTCGATCTCGACGATTGCGGGATACAGCGGGTCGACGCCGGAGACGCCGGGGCGGAGGAGTACCCGATAACCCCAGTCCTTGATCCTGGAAACGAGCAGGAGCCGGCGCACCCGGGTCAATGCGCGCGGGATGAGGTCACGGCCAGTGGGGTCGCCGCCGCACCAGGGGCAGGCATTCATCCGGTCATCGACGCCCCGGCCGCAGTGGGGGCACCCTCCCTCGAAGAATCTGTCCTCATTCCAGCTCTGGGGGCGGCTGCACCAGGGACAGTACCGCATCGGGTACTGCACGCCGCCGCCGCAGCCCCAGTCGCAGCGGGCATCCATGCGGAATCCGCGGGGCGCCTTGAGCGGCTCCTCGCTGGAGTACCCCTCCTCGTGGATGTTGGCACCGCACCAAGGGCAGTGGGCAAACTTTTCGGAGACGGCCCACCCGCATTTGTAGCACTCGGCACCGGTGACCCCGCCAAGGTCATTCCATCGCTGAGCCCGGCCGCAGGCCGAGCAGAAGTCCCGGTAACGCTGCACGATGTTGACCGCAGACGCAGCGCTGCTCGCGGGGCCAGGTCGAAGGCCGGCGCCTACGAGCGCTCATATCGCGCGATCGCCGCATCGACGATGCGTTGGATGAAATCGTCGGTATTCCATCCCCGCCTTTGCGGCCGCATTGGCCATATCGTGACCGTAGCTGATAAAGGGATTGGCGTTGGCTTCGAGGACCCAAACCTGCCCATCGGGTGTGAGCCGGAGGTCGAGCCGGGCGTAGTCGCGGAGCCAGAGGGCCCGGTAGGCAGTTCGGCAGGTCTCCTCGATCCGGGCGCGAACCGCCTTCGAGATCGGGCGGGCCACCACGTTCCGGATTCCCTTCCGCTCCCGGTAGGCCTCGTCCCACTTCGCAAACTGGGTGGCGATCCGCTCCTCAGGGCGGGTCTTCCGCTTGTCGAACACCATTTCGATTATCGGCAGGATCTCGAGCGAATCGTCGTTGCCAATGACGCCGACGTAGAGCTCCCTTCCGTCCACGAACTCCTCGGCGATGGCTCCCTGGCCGAAGCGCTCCTGAATGAAGGCCACCCGATCAGCTAGAGAGGCCACGTCCTGGACCACGGAGGCCTGTGCGATCCCGGCCGAGCCGTCGGCTTGGAGTGGCTTTACGAAGAGGGGAAATTTCAGGTCGGGAGCGGCCTCAACCTTCTCCTGCATGCGGTAGCGAGGCAAAGCCAGGCACCTGGATGCCGAAATAGGCCAGGATCTTCTTGCTGATGGCCTTGTTGCGGGTGACCTGGAGCGCCAGCGGTGGAGCGCCGGTGTAGCGGTACCCCTCTGCTTCCAGCAGCCCGGGGAGCAGGTATTCCAGCGCCTCGTTGCCCTTGAAGGCCTCGGCGCCATTGAATACCAGATCCGGCTTCCAATCATTCAGAGACCGTACCAGGTACTGCAGATCGTCGCGCACGCCGATGAGGCGGATTTCGTGGCCGCGCTCGCGTAGCGCATGCGCGATCTGATACTCCATATCGGGCTCGTCCGTCTTCCAAGCGGCGAGGTCCTTCTCCATCTGGCACTCGTGCTCGGAGTGATCCCAACCCGAGTACGGGGTGTCAAAAACGACTGCAATGCGCATAGGGCAGCAAGATCCATGGATCGAGCATGTAACGCTAGTCCGGCTCTGCTCTTGCGTGACTTCCCCAGACCCCGCGAAATGCCCGTCAGTCAGCCAGGTTGAAACTCGCTAACTCCTTTGATCTCAGCCACTTGGTACCTGGCTCGGCGATTGCTCTTGTTTCCAGGGTTCCTGCTTACATAAAAGCGGTCAAACCGTCCAGCCGAATCGAGTTGCCACATGCACCAACGTCTGATCAGGACGCTGGTCATCGCCATTTCCCTGAGCGGTCTCCCACCCGCGGGCATCGCTGCGGCCCAGACGTTGACGGCCGGAGAACTGGCCCGGGTAGAGGATTGGTTCCGCCGGACGTCGGAGCGCACCGGCGACGGGCAGTGGGGCATCGCCATCGGCTCGATGGACGGTAAGGTCCTCTGGACAATGAATCCTCATCAGGAGCTGATTCCGGCTTCCACCGCCAAGGTGTTCACGGTGGGATTCTCCCGGGCCCGCGCGGGGGGTGGGGCACGAATATCCACCCGCATCATCGGTCGGGGGCAACTCGATTCGGCAACCGGCCGCTGGCAGGGAGGCTGGCAATTGGAGTTGGGCGGCGACCCGACGTTGGAACGCTCGGGCAGGCCTGGTCCCACTCTGCGTGCGCTCGCTCAACAGCTTCGGGAGCGCGGGATCCACATCCTCGAGGGTCCCCTCATGCTCACCAGCCGCACGGGGCCCGCGGCGTCGAGCTATCCGACAGTCTGGTCGACCGACTTCGCCGGTAAGCTCTATGCCCCTCCGGTAGGTCCGGTCACGTTACATGAGAACACGATCTCGCTGAACCTCAGGCCCGGCCGCGACGTGGGCTCGCCGCCCAGCTTCGTCTGGGCCTACCCGGCTGGGGTCGACCGGCTGGTACGCATGAGCGCGACAACTGTTGGCGGCAGCCGCCGGCGGCTCGCGCTGATCGCCAACAATGAGGGCGGCTGGACTCTGGCAGGCAGCATCGGCATCGACTCCAGGATGGCTGGAATCTCTGCGGTGGCGCACGACCCGGTGAGCGTGCTGGGCTATGCCTGGTCCGGGGCGCTCGAGCGCGCCGGGATCCGCTGGATCAACCGGACGGCGCCCCCGGCAACCTGGCCCGCGCTTCCATCTGTGCTGGCCAAAGTCGAGTCTGCCCCGTTCGACAGCATGGCGGTGGAGATCAATCGCCGCAGCTTGAACATTGGCGCTGAACTGCTGCTCCAGTGGGCCTCGGCCAGCCAGACATCGGGTCCCGCGCTGCTTACCCAGCACGTCCGCGATGTGGTCGGGCCACAGGCCCGAGTGCACTTGGTGGACGGGAGCGGGCTCAGCGAGCTCGATCGGATCAGCCCGTTGACCACGATGCTCTACCTGGCCCGCTATCCCCAGCTCCGCGGGGCGGAGCGCTTTCCGCTGCTGCTTCCGGCCAACGGGATCGGCACGCTGCGGGGGCTGCGTTATGGAATGGGGCGCGGCGTGGTACACGCCAAGACCGGCACCCTGGATCGAGTCGCCACGCTGGCAGGTTACCTCGGCCGTCGCGACGGTGTGCTGGTGATCTCCCTGATGTACAACGGACGGCGGATTCACGCGGCCCGTGCGGCCGAATGGGAGCTCTTCCGATTGCTCGGGGCCGAAGGGGTCGACCTGACTGGTGCGCTGGAGACTCACATGGGCGGCGGGAATGCGACTAATGCGACTGTAATTGTGGACTAGGCGACTTCAGAGGGATCAGGACAGACATCTACTACCCGGCGCCACCAGCCGTCGGCATAGCCCATAGCCAACTGCCCGCCCCACGTCGACCACCCAAACTATTCCGTCGCAAGATTTTACCTGAACAGGTAAGGTAGCAGAGTCGAGCCTCGCTGGGGTAACCCAGACCGTACCGGGCGTGCGAGTCCAGCGAGTATCGCGCGTGCGTTCAGCTCCCCTTCGACTGCGCTCAAGGCACCCGCGGCCCAGGGGTTGCGGTGGCTTTGAAGGTGGGCCACAAGCTTGCAGCCCCTGGTGGAGCGATGCGCAACCGCGCATTATCTCTGCCTTCCAACACGCGGTACCGCCGCACCAACCCGAAGACCCCGGAGGGGGCATGGATTCGACAGCCCGGCAGGCCAGATTGAAGCCGGAGTTTGCGGGCCTGTACCCTCCTTTGACCCCCGACATCTGGGAACCGGCTGCCGAAATGGGCGCCCGGGTACTCCTGTGGCAGGTTCAGCAGGTGGGCACAGCTGCTCTTGGCATGCGTCTCCTGGACGAGCAGCATTTCGAGTTCCGGGGCGGCTGGTTCCGGGGGCCGGAGACCGATCTGCGAACCAGGGTCTGCGACCCGGCCTTCAACGGGCCAGTTTGAGCTGGGCGCTGGGGGCTAGGAGCTGGGAGTGGAAGATCTCTCCTCATCCTGAGCCCATTCGCAGTAGAAAAAGGCTGGCTCCCCCTAATACTGCTCGATCAACACCTTGCATATCCGCTCCATGCAGCGGCGAAAGATCGAGCGCTTCCGCCACTCCTCCAGCACGATCTCACGCGATCGCGCGAAGTCGGCCGTCACTCCCCTCTCGATCGACTGGGCGAAATCCTTGTCCGCGACCCCCAGCACGTTCTCCTCGTTGAGCTCCATGCTGCGCTCGTCCAGATTGGCCGAGCCTACGATGGACCAGGCCCCATCCACCACGGTGGTCTTGGCGTGCATCATGGCGGGTTGATACTCGAAGATACGGACGCCGGCTTCGAGCAGCTCCTGGTAGTAGCTCCGCCCGGCCGCTTGAACCGGCAGCGCGTCGGTATTATTGCCGGGCACCAGGATCCGTACATCCACCCCGCTCTTCGCTCGCTCGATCGCGGCACTTCGTAGCCGGTCGTCAGGAATGAAATAGGAGTTGCTGATCCAGAGACGTTGCTGGGCGTTGATGAAGCTGACCCAGAAAAGCAGGCGAATGGGCTGCATCGCGTCGGAGGGAGAGCTCACTACCGAGAGACCGCAGGGGCCGGGGCCGCGCTCGAGGGTGGGGAAGAAGCGGGGTCCGGCGATCACTTCGCCGCAGCAGTAGACCCAGTTGGTCGCAAACGCCGACTGGATGCCGGCAACCATGGGGCCAGTAACGCGGGTCATGCTGTCGCGCCACTCATGCGGGTTGCCGACGTTGCCCTTCCACTTCTTCGACACCGCCGCGCCGCCAGTGAAGCCTATCCGGCCGTCGATGACGATCGCTCGCCGGTGGGTGCGTTTATAGAACCGCACCAGACTACGCAGCCCGAAGGGGCGGAAGCGGGCGACCGTCACCCCCGCCTCGCGGAGCTCATCCCGGTAGCGCTTGGTCATCTTGATGCCACCGAAGCCATCGAGCAGCAGCCGGACCTCCACCCCCGCCCGCGCCCGGTCCTTGAACGCATCCATGAACTGGCGTCCGATCTCGTCCGGCTCGAAGATGTAGACCTCGAAGTTGACCGAATCCTCCGCCTTCCGGATCGCCTCCAGCATCGCGGGATAGAACGCGTCCCCATTCTGAAGGATGGTGACCTGCCCTCCCTGGAGGATCGGGCTGTTCAGGTAACCCGAAGTCCACTCTACGAATCTCTCCGAGCCCGGATCGGCCTTGAACCCCATCGTGAAATCGTCGCTGGGCCAGTCAGGCAGGAAGAGAGCGCCGATCACCCCGACGATCGCCATGACGCCGATGACCATCAGGGTCCACGCCCACCAGGGCAGATCGGATCCGAACCCGAGCAGCTCGCTCACTGAGGACTCTCTGCTCGAGGGTTGGAGATCGATCCGCGCCAGCAGCGGGATGATGATCCGAGCCGAAGACCCGGGCCCCCCGATCCTGAGGGTGCTCGTCCAGCCGGTGCACCCGAGCCTCCGCGATGGCGCCGACCCCGATCGCGCACGAGGAGATAGTCCAGCACCAGCCGGGGCAGGGCGTGAAACGTGTGCCGCCAGCGCGGAAGGGAAGGCGGGACGCCGAAGGTGAAGCCCGCCTCGCCCAGCAGCCGCCAGGCGCGCTCGTACCTGCCCCGGCCCAGATTGAGGTCGGCACCGAGGATGGCGGTGTCGTCCTCGACCGACGCTATGAGGTGCTGAGCCTGCAACGCGCGCCCGTAGGAGCCGAGCCATCTGTGCCCCGGGGGGCCGCGCGGATCGAGATGAGCGCTTACCAGCCGGAGTCTGGTGTCGCCCAGAGTTATGGTCGCGATGACCGCTACCCGGCGCTGCAGCACGAGAGGAAGCTCGACCGCGTGCGCGCCTTCGAGCGGCAGGGTCGAGAGGATCGCATTTCCCCGATCGCTCTGATCGGAGCCGTTCCGCATCGAGGGAGCGTAGCGCAGGTTCATGCCGAGCTCCTGCGCGGTTTCCACCACGTCTTCTTGAGGCCCTAGCTGGGCGATCAGTACCCGCCCCGCTCGCCCTTCTTGAAGCCGTGGCACCGACGAATCGCGCCGGTAGGCTTCCTGTGCGAGCACCACCAATGGCACCTCAGGATCGGCGCCAAGCTCGACATAGTCTCCATTCCGAATCCGGGAGACGACCTCGCGCAAGCGGCCCGCGACCGATCCAGACATTCCAACTCAACACCACCAGACTGCGATGGCTGGCAGCGTTCTGACTGGCTGGAGAGGTTGTGAGATCGAGGGCAACCTGGGCACCGACGTTCCGGCGCCACGCGTCCAGGCGGAGCCGCTCGTCGTCAGCGTGGCACGTCAGGCCAAAGTCGGCGGGGTTGACCAATGGGGGATACGATCGGTTCCCGGGGCCGCGTGAACGGCCATCAAGTGTGGGCCTGCACATGCGGCTGCGCCGAACGTGAAGGTAGAGCCAAGACGGCATGCTACAGATGTGACTGAGGTCACCCGCTCAAAATCAGCACGCCGTGTATTTTCCAGTCCATACGGGGCCAAGCCCCGGTCACCGCCAGCCAGAGGGAGCTCGGACGCGATGAAGGCAACCGACATACGCCGGGGTCATGTGATCTTCTTTCAGGGCCAGCCCTGCCGGGTCATGGAGTTCACCCACAGGACGCCGGGGAATCTGCGGGCATTCGTACAGGCCCGGATGCGAAACCTGAACACCGGCTCGACCTTCGAGCACCGATTCAGCGCCACCGAGTTCGTGGATGAGGCGCGGCTGGATACCAAACAACTGCAGGTCCTCTATCGTGACGTGAACGGGGTCCACGCCATGGACACGGAAACCTATGAGCAATACACGCTGGACCTGGAGACGGCGGGAGACCAGGCCCAGTGGCTGGAATCAGGAGTCAACTTCCAGGCGGATTGGCTGAACGGGCGGCCGATCTCGATCGAGCTGCCGTCTACGGCCGAGCTGGAGGTGATCGAGACCGCGCCGGTCATGAAGACCGCAACGAAGACGGCCAGCACCAAGCCCGCCAAGCTGAGCAACGGCGTCACGATCCAGGTTCCTGAGTTCATCAGTGAGGGTGAGCGGGTGCGGGTGAATCCGCGGGACGGCGTATATCTCGAGCGGGCCAAGTAGGCACTCCTGACGAGGGCTCATCCCTCTCAGAGGGCCCCAGCTTTCTTCGACTCGCCATTGCCGGCGAAGGGGGGCTGCTGGTGCTGGCCTGGGCCGCGGGACGCTGGCTCGGCATCTCGCCACTGGAGCAGCTCCATCCCGCGGCCGCGGCCTTCGGAGTCGGGGTCGTGGCCACGGTGCCGCTGCTGCTGGGGCTCCGCTGGACTCTGACCACCAGTGCGAATTCGGTTCGCCGCCTCGTCGCTCTTGTAGTTGAGCAGCTCGGGCCGCTACTGGCCCCGCGCTCTCCGTTGGAGTTGGCCCTGTTGGCAGTTCTCGCCGGATTTGCCGAGGAGATTTTCTTTCGCGGCGTGGTGCAGGTTGGGCTTGCTCGCCTACTGCCGGAAAGCGGGGCGCTGGTCGTTGCCAGCGCGGCGTTCGGACTGGCTCACTTCATTACCCCGACCTATGCCCTGCTCGCCGGCCTGGCGGGGCTGTATCTCGGAGGTCTGTTTCTGCTCCAGGGTAGCCTGACGGCCCCGATCGTGGCCCACGCCGTCTACGATGTCGTGGCCTTGAACTACGTCGTGCGGTTGTATCGGCATCAGAACCAGGCATCAAACAAAATCAACCACAGAGGGAAGGAGGACAGCTAGATTCAGTTCATGGATGCCATCACCGCGATCAACCAGCGCACCTCAGTTCGCCGCTTTCGATCCGATCCGGTGCCGCGCGAGATCGTCGAGCGGCTGCTCGATTGCGCCGTACGCGCTCCGAACCATAAGCTCACCGAGCCCTGGCGCTTCACGGTGCTTACCGGCCGCGCCAAGGATCGCTTCGCCGAGATCCGGGCGAAACACCGGCTCAAGCGGTACTCCGATCCAGCCACACCCGAGGCTCTGGCTGGGGCCGACAAGGTGCGGCGGGAGTCGCAGGAGACTCCGGTCTATATCGTTGCGATGGCCGCGGTGAATCCGGATGAGATTACCCGTGAAGAGGACTATGCCGCGACGATGATGGCTATTGCCAATCTCATGATCGCGGCGGAATCTCTGGGCCTCGGTACCTACCTCAAGATCCGGTGGAGTGATGCGGGACCCGGAGCTGATGGAGCTGGCTGGAGTTTCCGAAGGGTTCCGCGTGGTAGGCTTCATCTCGCTCGGCTATCCCGCCGAACAGGATCCTCCGCGACGTCGCAAGGCGGCAGCCGAGTTGACCCGATGGGTAGAGTATTGACCCACAAGCAAAAGTAATCACGAAAACACGAAAAAACACGAAAGCACTTCAACTGCAACTCCGGGATCACCTCGTCTGTTTCCGTCCTTTCGTGTTACATGTCTTTCGTGCTTTCGTGCAATTTGCTTTTCGGTCCTCCGCTCCGATGGCTGGAGGCGCTATCGCTCGATTCCTAATAGCTCTCTCAGCTTCATCGCATCCCGTATGGCGTATCCGCCCCAGTCGTTGTTGAAGTACACGTAGACCTCCTTGCCCGTGCCCCGGAGGGCCCGTATCTGTCCGGCCCATGACATGAGCTCGTCCTCCGTGAATCCGCCTCCCGGGTCCTGCCCCCGGTGCATTCGGATGTATGTAAACGGTGCCGTGGTGACCCGGTCCGGTTGCAGGCCGCCGCCGACCGGAATGCAGAGCGCAACACCATGGTCGCTCAGCAACCGGTATGCCTCGCTCGTGTGCCAGCTCGGGTGCCGGAATTCAATCACCCAGCGGCGACCCCCGGGCAGCAGGGCCAGGAAGTCATTCAAGCGCGCCAGCTCGAGGTGTTGCGTGGGGGAAGCTGGAACAGGATAGGACCGAGCTTGGGCCCCAGGTGGTCCGCGCGATCCAGAAACAGGGCCAGCTCGTCCGCGACGTTGCGCAGCCGTTTGATGTGAGTGATATACCGGCTGGCTTTCACCGCGAACTGAAAATCTGGCGGAGTACTGTCCCGCCAACGCTGGAACATCTCGGCGGTGGGCAGCCGGTAGAACGGATTGTTGAGCTCCACCGTGCTGAAACCGGCTTGCGTAGTGGCCGAGCTCCTCCCGAGCGGGAAGTCCGGCCGGATAGAAAACCCCCTTGCGCCAATGACGATAAACGTAGCCCGAGGTGCCGATCCAGACTTCAGCGAGGCCGGTCATTCGAGAGTATGGGCGTTGCAGCGACGCCGGTTCCGGGCTAAACTTGCGGGCCCCTCGGGTCCCGGTCAACGGATACAGCGGTGAGACAAATCACTGCGATCGGTTGCCGGCCGGGTGCAGTGTCTGGGTTCGTTCCGACCGGGCGGATTGGGGATCACAGCCCAAGCCTGGGCACGAGCACAGTCATGAGAGGGTCAGATGAGGACAATATTGGCAGGATTAGCCTTTTTGGTCGGGCTGAGTGCGTGTCATAGCCGCCGCGATGATGACACCGGCCGGAAATCGGTCGATACCACCGTTACCACCAGGTTGACGCAGGACACCACGATCGTCACCAGTGACACTGTGGTCCGGGCGGACACAGTCACGAAGGAAGGCGAGTGAAGAGGGACGCCGCAAAGAGCCACTAGTGCTGTCCCAGCCGCGTTGTACTCTTCATCCGCCCGCCAGCGCCGGATGATTCCGGCGCCGGGCAGTCGGGCGGTTAGACTTCTTGTGAAAGGCAGACCTCTCACCGTGGCCGCACAGGACACCTCGCGTTCGGAGCGGATACTGCTCTTCGGCCGCAACTTCATCAAGCATCCGAAGATGCTCGGGAGCTTGATCCCTAGCTCCCGCTTTCTGGTCAACAAGGTATTGAGTGAAGTAGAATGGCCCCGGGCTCGGGTCTTCCTGGAATACGGGCCCGGAGTCGGTACCTTCACCACCGAGATCCTCCGGCGTATGAGGTCGGACGCGGTGCTCATCGCACTGGAGACCAACACCGACTTCGTCCGGTTTCTCCGGGGCAGGGTGCGCGACGATCGGCTGCATGTGGTACACGGCTCGGCGGCCGACGCGGATGCCGCGCTGGCACGCCTGAACCTGCGCCAGGCCGACTACGTGATCTCCGGCATTCCCTACACAACCATGCCGCCCCAGGTGCGGGATATCATCCTTCGCAAAACCCATTCAGTACTCCACCCCAGCGGCGCGTTTCTGGTCTACCAGTTCACCCGGACTGTGCTGCCGTACCTTCAGCAGGTTTTCGGGCTGGTGCACCAGGACTTCGAACCACTGAACGTGATGCCGGCACGGTTATTCTTTTGCCGGCATCAGCCCGATCGGGCAAACGGGGAGCGGAACGGACAACGCACTAACGGCGCGGGCCGATCGACGCCTCTTCAGCCCGTGGTGCCTGAGCTGACTGGGAACGCCACACCTCCTCTATCGTCCGGCTGATCTCGGGCAGCACGTCCTCGCGCACCGGTAACCCGTCTTCCTTGAGGAACCGGATTACGCGCGGCCGGTACGATGTTGTGGAGCCGCGTGACGGCCTCGGCGTAGTCCGCGAAGTGCTGGCCGGCAAGCTCAGCCACTTCCCGATCATCCAGTCCCAGGCCCGGTGGTGTAGAGCATCACGTAACCGATCGTAGCCAGACTGAAGGCCGTGTAGTCATCCCGCAGATTTTTCGGCAGCCCCTCGCGGCGCACCAGGTCGATGGCCGCGGCCCCGAGCCCCAGCACCGCCGAACCCGCCCGCTTGATGATGTCCGGCTGGACCACCCGCCGCTCGCCGCTCGCTCAGGTTCCTGAGGTCGGAGATGTGGTGCTCGACCGTGTGGAGAATCTGCTTCAGCTCGGCGGTCACCTCGGGATAGTCCTCCAAGTCCTCCAGCTGTCCGCGGAGGGCCCTCTCAATGTGATCCTCGAGGGCGAGCATGTCAGTGATGTAGCTGTTGATCGCTTCGTTCTTGTCCCTGGCCACGTTAACCTCCTCTGCAGTAGCGCTCGTAGTGGCTGCACAATCGCGGGCTCTACTCCGCATCGTCTGTGGCGAGCGTCACGGCAGCAGCCGGAAAGGAGATGGTGGTGGATCAGTTCATTGGGGCTCACACGGTCGCGAACGGCGGGATTCACATGGCGGCCCTCCGGGCGGGGAATGCCGGCATGAGGGCCCTGCAGATCTTCACGGCACCACCGCAATACTATGGTGACAAGGCGTCGATGCGGGCCGGAGCGTATCGAGCGCTTTCGCTCGGCGTTGACGCGGGCGAAAATCGCCCCGGACCAGGTCGTGGTGCACGGGGCATATGTGCTGAATGCCGCTACGGAAGATGAGACCAAGCTGGCCCGAGCCCGCGCCGGCCTGCGCAAGGAACTGGAACGCTCTACAGCACTAGGCGTGGGAAGCGTCTGCTTTCATCCGGGCGCGGCCACGTCCGGCGAACGCGCCGCCGCGGCAGAGCGGGTGGCCAGCGCCATCACCGATGCGCTCGAGGCCGTTGAGGGGGGCACTCGTCTCCTGGTAGAGAACACCGCGGGCGCCGGAATGACCCTCGGCCGGACCGCCGCGGAAGTAGGGGCAATCCTTTACTCCGTGCCGGCTCGCCTCCGCCACCGAACCGGCTATGGCCTCGATACCTGCCACCTCCTGGCGTCGGGGCATGACATCACCCGCTCAGAGCGGGACCTTACCCGGGTGCTCGACGAGTTCGAGGAAGCCACCGGTACAGCTCCCTCCTTCTTTCACCTGAATGACAGCGAGGGCGCACTCGGATCGAACAAAGACCGGCACGTGCTGATTGGTGACGGAAAGATCGGCCGCAAGCCTTTCGAGTGGCTGCTCCGAGACAGGCGCACCGCCGGAATTCCACTGATTCTGGAGACCCCACAGCAGAACTATGACATTGCGGAAGACGATGCTTCGCCCGACCCTTATGACGTGGCCATGATGGAGCTGTTGCTGTCCATGCCGTCCGAGTGATCTCCACCGCCGCGGCGCCGCGGCCCGCCCCACCTCTTGCAGATCCTCCTGCCTGAGCTGCATCGGCTCCCCTGCTGACCCCCGCAACTCAGCCGTAGGTGCTCCTCGCCGCACGTATCTAAGTCATTTGATCGCACAGCGGATGAATTGCTCGGTCTACGGTCTCGCCGCCTTGTGTGCCCGGATTTTGCATACCTCGGCCGTACGATGAACAGACCCAGCTCCGCTTTCCTTCGTCCGCTCAGGACACCCAGCCGGCCGTTCGTGACGTTCCTGGCGGCCGCCGGGTTCGCCGGCGCGCTGATGTTGACGCCGACGGCGCGTATCGATTCGTCGCCGCTTGTCGGGCTCTTGGCGACCGACGGAACGACCCTACCGACGCTTCCGGTGGACAGCGCCACGCTGGAACGCGAGGTCGTCAACCGCTACGATCATCTTCCGCTCGCCCAGATCTTTCGGGGTCGGGCAGAGCCGGAGATAGCGAACCGGGTCGCGCGCGCTATCGTGAAGGAAGCGCGGCAACTCCAGATTCCACCGAGCCTGCTGGCCGGCGTGCTCATTACCGAGAATTCCCGGCTCGAGCCCGAGACCGTGAGCAATAAGGGGGCAGTCGGGCTGATGCAGGTGATGCGCTTCCACGCCGGCGTATTCGACTGCGACTCCGACGACTTGCTTCAGGTGGAAGCCAATATCTGCCACGGTGCCCGGGTGTTCGCCGGCTATCTCAAGCGAACCAAGGACGTACGCTCGGCGCTGCTGCGTTACAACGGCTGTATTCGAAGCCGGGCCACTCCGAGCTGCAGGAAATACCCGAGCAAGGTGCTGCGCGAAGCGGGGGACGTCCGGCAGAAGCTGCTTCACTATCTGCCCCCCCGGGAGCTCAAGGCTCTTTCCAGAAGCGTGACCCCCACGTCGTAAGACCGCGATCAAAGTCCCTCGAAAATCTGTCCCAACACCTTACCGATCTTACGGCCGAGCTCCTCGAGTTGATCGAGGAGCGGAGCGTTGTGCGTCCGGCAGATGGTGGTCGGCTCGGTGCCGGCCTGGAACCATTCTCGCTGGGTGTCGGGGCACCATTCGTTCGCCAGGTCGCCGTTTGAGGCATCAATGGTGCGCTCGACCAGGCCGCCGGGGGGGCGCCAGGATCCGGTTGGCGATCGCTCGTGCCACCCATTGAGATAAAACGTCGCCCATGCCGGCGCGGCGAGCCGGCCACCGGAAGCATTGGAGGAAATCGGTCGGGGTGAGTCGTAGCCGAACCAGAACCCCGCTACCAGTGTCGGGGTGTACCCGATGAACCAGACATCGGTGCCATTGTTGGTGGTACCCGTCTTCCCCGCCACTGGGCCGCGCACTCCCATCCTGCGCAGGACGCGACCGGTGCCGCCATCCACCACCGACTGGAGCATGGAGGTGATCTGGAACGCTTCGGCACGGCTGAGCACCCGCTCTGCCTGGCGGGTGGAAGGTTGCCACAGCAAGGTGCCATCGGCCGCTTCGATCCGGCTCACGATGTAGGGCTGGACTCTGACGCCTCCATTAGCGAAAGGCGCGTAGGCAGCCACCAGCTCGAGCGGCGTTACCTCGAACGCGCCGAGCGCCAAAGCGGGGACCGGATTCATTCGGCTCTGGATGCCTGACCGCTGGGCGAGCGCGGCAACCCGCTTTTCTCCCACCGACTGGCTCAGCCGGACGGTTGCAGCATTGGCCGAGCGCATCAGCGCCCTGCGCAAGGTGAGCGGGCCTCCGTACTCTCCACCGAAGTTTTCCGGGCGCCAGATACGGCCCACATCTTCGATCTCGACCGGAGAGTCATCGAGGATGGTGGCGGGACTGTAGCCGGCCGCGAGCGCCGCTGCGTACACGAACGGCTTGAAAGCCGACCCCGGTTGCCGCCGGGCAGCCAGCGCTCGATTGAAGCCGCGGCGAACCGAGCGGCGTCCTCCCACCAGGGCCCGGATCTCACCGGTGCGCGGGTCTAGCGCAACCACCGCGCCCTCGATCTCCGCCTTGGAGCCGGAAGCCTGCCGCTGGATGGCGGCTCCCTGTATTCGGATTGCGCGCTCGGCTGCTTGCTGGGCTTCGGCGTCGAGCGTCGAGTGAACGACGAGGTCCCCCGCAGTTGCGGCGTCGCGGCCGAGCAGCGAATCGACTGCCTCTCGAATGGGGTCGAGAGCGTATGATCGGTCCTGGGGCGGCCGCCATTCCGCTGGGGCCAATCGGAGAGGTTCCTGCCGGGTCCGCGCCGCAAGCTCGGGCGTGATGTAGCCCTCCTGCGCCATGAGCGACAGGACCAGGTCGCGCCGCGCCCGCGCTCTGTCGGGGTGCCGCCGAGGGGCGTACAGCGATGGACCCTTCGCCAGACCGGCCAGAGTCGCTGCCTCCGCCAGCGAGATCCGACGAACACTCTTTCCGAACAAATCGCGACTGGCGGCCTCGACGCCGTAGGTCCCGTTCCCGAGATAGATGACGTTGAGATAGGTCTCGAGAATCTGTTGCTTCGTGAGGGTCCGTTCCAAGCGCCGCGCCAATTCCAACTCGATGAGCTTCCGCCGGAGACTGCGCTCATTCGAGAGGTGCGGCAGGAAGGCGTTACGCACCACCTGCATGGTGATGGTGCTGAACCCCTCGCGGACGCTGATCTCGGAGAGATTGCGAACCAGCGCGCGTCCGGCACTGCGCCAATCGACGCCCCCGTGATAGTAGAAACGGCGATCCTCGGTGGCGATGAAGGCGGCGCGAACCGATCGGGGTACGCTGTTCACCGATACGTTGATGCGGCGCACGTAGGTGAGCCGCCCTATCCGCTTGCCCGAGCGGTCCAGCACCCGGCTGCCTTCGCTGGGCCGGAAAGCCTGAATCTGGGCGGTCGAGGGGCAGCCGTAGAAGCCGCAGGTGCCCACCCACGAGATCAGCACCAGGACGAAGGTCAGCCCAAGTCCCAGTAGCAGTAACCCGAGCCGGCGCCACCGCTGCTCGCCTTGCGTCAGCCACTCGATCGGTCTTCGCCAGTCGATCATGCCCCTCGACTATGATAAGGAAACGGCCCCGCGTCCCGGGGCCGTTCACTGGCAGGCCGCAGAGCAGCTCGCTCAGCTTGCCTGGGGGGCCTCATCAGACGGTGAGGAGCCCGCGCGGGTTTCGGATCGACCCTCGTTGCTCTCCCGCTGGCCCCGCATTCCGCCACGCTGGAACCGGTCCCACTGATCGGTGGCGCGGCGGCCGACATCTGCAGCCACATCTTGTACCCGAACCCGCGCAGTAGCGGTGCGCTCACTTGTCAGGAAGTATGTGGCGGCTAGCCCGGTGGCCAGGGCGAGCAGCTTGCCGAACGGGCTCGACTCCTCCTCCTCCCCCAAATCCAGGTCGCGTAGCCGGTGCTTGGCCTTCTTCCACCGATCTTCCACGTCCTCCCATTCGCCTCCCGCTTCCTCCCGCAACTTCGACAGCCGCTGCTTCACCCGCTTACCGGCCTTGCTGCTCACGTCCTGCACATCTTCCAGACTCTCCCCCATACCCTCACTGAGAGCGGCGAGCCGCTTGAGGAGAAGTTTGCGCGTCTTGGTTCCGGGCTGTGGTGCCGCAAGTAGACCAACGCCCACGCCGAGAAGCGCGGCCATGAGCAGGGACCCTGCTCCGGGACCTCTCCGGCCGCCGCTGTCTTCAGACCAGGCGTTACTCGGGTCGTTGCTCCTGCTGTGCTGTGTGATCATGAACCCCTCCAATCGCCGCCCGGCAGGGGGCGAGCTCTGGCTGAAATCGGGCAAAACGGCGTTCAGGACCTGCCGGTCCAGAACGGGGACGTTTCGCACTTTAATCAATCGAGCCAAGGAAGGAAACATCTTGCATTACACCACCGACGGTCGAAAAACGCACCGCGGGTGCCAGGTACGCTCTGGGGTGCTGAACACGGCTGAGCGCCGGATCCGGGGCGAATCCCGGCTCGCTAGATATTGGTAATATGTTACCGCGGTTGAGGTTAGGAACGATCAGGGGGGTGTGACCACGGCCCGGCGAGTGGAGCCGGCTGAAGTAAGCACGGATCTGGCTCCTCACAATCGTGACACCCGTAACCGGACAGTGATCCGGCATTCGTCCCCTTTACCAAGGGCTCCGTCGGCTCCCGCCTCAGGGCTCGAGAACCAAGTCGAGTGTGTGCCATGTATCTCGTCGAACTCAAGCCAGGCAAGGAAGAGCTCTACCGGACCGGAGACGAACTGGCGTTGGCCATTCGCGACGGCGAAGTGGACGCGCGATCACGCATCTATCATCGAGCCACCGCGAAGTGGATCTCGATCACGCTGCACCCACAATACAAAGCGATCGTAACGGGACAGAGGGACGAGCCGATGGCGCGGCCCGCCCGCAAGGCGTGGGGACTATTCCCCGCCAGTCTGAGCGGCCAGCCGGCCGAGATGTCATCGGATGCAGCGCCTGCCAGCGAAAACGTTCGTCATCGCTGGAAGCGCCCGATGGGACTCGGTCTTTCGAGCCTGTTACTGGTCCTGGGCACTCAGCTCGCGTTCTCCGGTCCGCGTCCGCCTTGGGCCGGGCAGGGTAGGGCAGTAGCCATCGCGCATCGAGAGCCGGCGACCGAGGGCGACAGCGTGGTCGCACCCGGCTCCAATGTGGACAGGCAGGTTTCGAGCGAGGGTCAGCTCACCGAGCTCGTCTCCCTGGCCAGCACTACGGCCGTATGGCCGGTGACTGCAGAGCCGGCGTCCGACACGATCGCCTTGCCCGCTCCGGTCAAAGCGGTTGCATCGACTCTTCCGCGAGCGCCCAAACTACGCTCCAAGGCCCTGCGTTCGGCATTGCGGCAGGATAGCTCGACCTCGAAGCCGGTAGCGGCCAACTCGGTCTATGCCCTTCTGAGCGGGTATGAGGCAGCCAGCAATAAGGCAAGCGCAAGGCTCGCAGGTGGGATGCGGGCGGCTCGGCTCAACCAACTGTTCGCGCCGGCCCGTCTCAGCCCCAGTGGAGGCGTGACCGACACCAGGCTCAGCCTGGCGGGGGTGGCGAACTTCATCCGCGTCTACCGCCAGCAACAGGCGGCCATCGAGAAGGCATACCAGGATTCAGTGACTGTTCTTTCCAAGCTCCATGGCTGGACTCCGAAACACCTGCGAGAGTGGTCCTCGCGGCCGCTCCGGAAGGAGACGCCCACGCTGGAGCTCATCAACGGATCGCTGCTCGCCGCCATCGATAGCATTCTGGGTGTACTGGATGCGCAGGCGGGCGCCTACAAGGTCGGAGGGACGGCCATCGCATTCGAAGATCCCGGCGCCGCCAAAACCTACGGCGCCCTGCGGCTCCGGATCAGGGAGCAGATCGATGCGGCGAAGGACGCCGGGGGTGCGATCTCAGCAGGTCCCATGGGCTTGCTGCTTCAAGCGATCGGAACGACCGCACTACCGCGGGAGACGTGAGCCGACGACTTCATTCCGCAAGATCAGCCCCGGAATTTCCGCCATCGCCCGTTCGGCCAGCGCCAGCTCGCCCCGGGCGATAAGCGTATCCAGGGCCTCGCGAGGAGAGACTCCTGTGCGCCGGGGACCGTGGTGATCGGTAGCGAGAAGGTCCACCAGCCCCAGCTCGATCATCTCCCACGCGAGGCGCTCCGATCCCGGGCTCGAACGGTCGTAGTGGCCGGTGAGGCTTCCCACGTTGACCTGCAGCAGAGCCCCGAGCTCCTGCCAGGTGCGCATCACTTCGAGAGGATTGTGGCCCGCGAGGTATCGGTACCGCTCGGGGTGCGCAATGACGATCTGCCGGCCCGCTCCGTGAACCTCACGGATCACGTCGTTGTGGTTACCCAGGAGATCAAAGCCGAACTCCACCAGCAGAAACCTGCCGCGCGCCAAACCGATGTCACCCCGACGGACTACTCGCCGAATGGAGGATGCATCAGGCGCCCAGATCTCCTGTCCGAGCGCGACGGAGGGCAGATCATCGCGCTCCGTGCAGGCGGCTGACAGCTCGTCGAATGCCCGGCGGTGCAGCTCCAGCTCCCTATCGATGGCCACCGCGTTGCCCAGGTGGGGCAGAAGGAGATGCGGCGTGGTTACCACCGCCCGTACCCCCTCCCGGTAGAGACCAGCCAGGGCGGTGAGCGACTCAGCCACCGTGCTGGTGCCGTCGTCCACCCCGGGGACGAGGTGGCTGTGCAGATCGACAATGAAGAGATCCGGAGCGGAACGAGCGGTCATGCATGGATTCTAAGGCAACGATCGGGCCAGGTGTGTGACCAGCGGCGGGGTGGGTTCGCCCGCTGCCACCCGCCCCCCGCGGCAGAGTGGCTCTCCTCCGCGCGCTGCAGTTCGCTCTTGCGACCTGGGATCCCAAGAGGAGCGCCCGCTCACTGACGCGCGCTCCGGAGAGTCCACTTTCTGCCGCGTCCCCGCCCCACGTGCGCACCCGTCAGCTCCTCTCCGCTCCAGCCTGTTGTCCTAAAAGGGGGTGGCGGCGAGTGAAACCGGGCTGAGCCCCGAAGGCTGAGCGCAAGGGGTGAGGTAGGGGGAAGTCGGCGCTTGAAGCCGGAGGGGCTCGGTCCAGTTCGCTCGCCGAGGTGGGGTGGGGCCTAAGGAGCCGCGTTCGGGTTTGTTCCGCATGGATGAAAGCCGGTATAGTCTTCACACACTCATTTGTCACAGGTCATCACCAGCAACAGCGGAGCCACCGTTGTACACCGCCCGCCGTACTCATGGTTTCCGCGAGTCGGTCATTCGAGGCATGACCCGCCTGGCACGCGAGTATCGTTCGATCAACCTCGCCCAGGGATTCCCCAACTTTCCCGCGCCCCAGATGCTGAAGGACGCGGCCGCGCGGGCAATTCACGACGACATCAATCAGTACGCCATCACCTGGGGAGCGCAGCGGCTCCGGGAGGCGCTGGCCCGGAAGTACCACGCCTGGTACGGGCTCGAGGTGGATCCCGAGCGGGAGATCACGGTCACCTGTGGGGCCACCGAGGGGATGATCGCCACACTGCTGGCCGTGGTGAATTCAGGAGATGAGGTAATCGTCTTCGAGCCGTTCTACGAGAACTATGGTCCCGACACGATCCTGGCCGACGCCAAGCCGGTCTACGTTCCGCTCGAGCCCGGCCGGGCGCTCGACCTGGATCGACTAGGCGCAGCGTTTTCCCCCCGGACCCGTGCCATCATCGTCAACACACCGAGTAATCCCGCGGGACGGGTGCTCTCGCGGGTCGAGCTGGAGGCCATCCGCGATCTCTGCGTGCAGCACGATGTCCTGGCCGTCACCGACGAGATTTACGAGCACATCCGGTTCGAGGGTGAGCACCTGCCGCTCGCCACGTTGCCGGGCATGCGGGATCGCACCGTGACCATCAGCGGTGCCTCGAAGACGTTCAGCGTAACCGGTTGGCGCATCGGTTGGATTCTGGCACCAGCCGGGCTCACCGACGCCATCCGCAAGGTTCACGACTTCCTCACCGTTGGCGCTCCGGCCCCGCTGCAAGAGGGGGTAGCGGCCGCGCTCGACGGGTTGGATCGGACGTTCTATGACGGGCTCGCCGCTGCCTATCGGGCCCGGCGTGACCTGCTCTACGAAGCGCTGATTGAATCCGGATTTGCCTGCACTCCTCCCGAGGGGGCGTACTACATCCTCACGGACTTCTCCAGCCTCTCGATGCCGGCCGGCTCGGGCCCGGCGCTCTCGGACACCGAGTTCGCGGTCTGGCTCTCGCGTGAGATTGGGGTAACTCCGGTGCCGGGATCGAGCTTCTTCCGAGACGGTGGCGGAGGGGGGTCCCTGGTGCGGTTCGTCTTCTGCAAGACCGACGACATCCTCCTCGAGGCGGCGCGAAGGTTGCGCTCACTGCGTTCAGTATCGTCGGGGCCAATAACGCGTCCGTTCGAGCCGGCAGCTCGCAGCGGTCTCCAGCAGTGAACGACCTCCGTCCACTGGCGGTGGTCACCGGAGCCTCCGCCGGGATCGGCAAGGTCTTCTGCGAGCGGCTCGCCGCGGGCGGGCATGATCTCCTGCTGGTGGCCAGAGACGGGAATCGCCTGCAAGCGCTCAAGCAGGAGCTGGAGCAGCGGTACGGCGTGGGGGTGGAGGTCTTCCCCGCCGACCTCACCATCGACACCGACGTGAGCCTTCTGGCAGAGACGCTCGCGCGATCCCCCAACCTTGCCCTACTGGTGAACAATGCCGGCTTCGGGACTCGGGGCACCCTGGCCGATGCGAGTCCAGCGCGCCAGGAGGCCATGCTCCAGCTTCACGCCATGGCGCCAATGCGTCTGACCCAAGCCGCTCTCCCGGTGTTGCTCAAGAACAAGCGGGGGGCGATTGTGAACGTCTCCTCCGTGGCCTCGTTCCTGTTCTCGGCCAACAACGTGAACTACTGCGCCACCAAGGCATACTTGAGGGCCTTCAGCGAGGGCCTCGCTGCGGAGCTGGCGGGGACTGGCGTCAGGGTACAAGCGCTGTGTCCCGGCTTCACCCGCTCCGAGTTCCATGGGCGCATGGGGGTGGAGGTGAGCGAGATCCCGGGTTGGATGTGGATGTCCGCCGCGAGTGTCGTTGATACTTCGCTTGCAGCGCTCGATCGGGGCTGGCCGGTCGTGTGCGTGCCCGGCCTTCGGTACAAGCTCATTGTTTTCCTGCTTCGCTTTACCCCCCGTTGGCTCATCGGCCGGGCGTCCAGCCGCCGGATGCGGAGCATGTGAGCCAGATCCTTTCGAGCCCTTTATTGCCGGCGTATGTTTGTGCGTACCATTGTGATGCAAGGTCTTGCAGCAGGAGGGATACCTGTGTGCATCCCCTACCGACTATTCCCGCTTGTTCTTGCCACAGCCCTCACCGGATGTGGCGGAGACCTCACGCTTCCCGATGACAGCTCCCCTGCTGCCTTGCGAGCGGTGTCGGGTGACGGCCAGCAGGGAACCGTGGGCAAGAGGCTGGACGACCCACTGGTCGTGAAGCTCACCGATGTAAGCTCCCGGCCCCTTGAAGGGGTTCCGGTCGTCTTTCAGTTCAAGAGCGATGTCCCCGATGCAGAGATCGACCCAGCGGAAGCGGAGACCGACAGCGCCGGTCGCGCATCTGCCGAGGTTCGTCTCGGTACCAGCACCGGTTCCTACCAAGTCGAGGCTCGAGTCGCGTCGCCCGCGTCGCTCAGCGCCACCTTCGTCGTCACCGCGGTTGAGCGGGATCAAGGGAGGAAGGACGAGGGCGGTGATGGTGGGCACGGTGATGATGACGATGATTGAACCCAGTCCCTAGAAGGCTGCCCGCCAAACTGGAGGGGCAGCCTGGAGCGGTGCTTTCCAGATCCTCGTTCATCGACGTCCCGCCCAGCATTGCAGCTACAGTCTCGGCTCACACTGACCGATACTCCTCCTGAAGGGGACTGAACGTCCCTACTCCGGGGCGCCTTCCAGCTGTCCCCAAGCGTGTAAGCCACCTACTGTCAAGCAGATATGAGAGGATCCAGATGAGGTACGCTGGCCTGATCTTGTTGATCGCCATGACCGCCACCGGATGCGATCGGCACCAAGCAGAGCTGACCAGGGCCCTCGCCGAAGCGCGGGCAGCGGAGGCGCAGAAGGACAGCCTGTTGACCGAGGTGCTGGAAACGACGCAGTTCGTGAGTGACCTGAACAGCGAGCTGGCCAAGTCAAAGAGCGTGATCCTCAGTTCCGAGAGAGATCCCGGCCTTCCGGGCGCGATCCACGATCGCGAGGAGCGCAAGGCGACGCTGGCGCGGATTCAGCAGGTCATCGCGCGCCTGGACGAGAGCGAAGCGAAGCTGGCGGCCGCCGAGACCCGCGCCAAGCACGGGAGAATCCGGAACGCCAGACTGCTGGCTCAGATCGAGACCTACAAGAAGACCATCGAGGACCTCAAGGCCGTCGCCGAGCAGCAGCAGGCGCAGATCGCGTTGCTGGCAGGGCAGGTCGATACGCTGGGTAAGGAGAGAAACTCTCTGAGAGGATCGGTCGCGAGCCTGATCTCCTACAAGAACACCGTCTACTATGCGGTCGGGACCAAGGATGAGCTGCTCAAGAATGGGGTGGTCACCAAGGAGGGGTCCAAGTTCCTCGTGTTTGGAGGCACCCGGCTGGAGCCGGCTCGTAACCTCAACCCGGCGGCGTTCACGGCCATCGACAAGACCCAGACGCTTTCCATCGCGCTCCCCCGGGTCGACAAGAAGTACAAGATTGTGTCCCGTCAGAGCCCGGAGTTCCTGTCCGGCGACGTGACCCACAAGGGCGAGGTCAAGGGCGTGGTCGAGATCGAGGCGCCGGAGGAATTCTGGTCGACCTCGAAGTACCTGATTCTGGTGCAGAAGTAAGCGGGGAAGCGGGAAAGCGGGAAGCGGGGACGGGTCAAACCACGAGGAGGCCCCTGAGGCGGATCGAGCTTCGGCCCCTTCGCAGCGCTCAGGGTGACGACCTCACTTCTGAACCGCATTGCTTCCCCGCTTCCCCGCTTCCCCGCGGTCCCGCTTCCCTGCTTCCCCGCTTCCCCGCCTACCCGCCCGCCTTCTGCCTGGCCTCATTTCGCTGCTTCTCACTGGCGTAGATGGCCACCTCGACCCGGCGGTTCTGGCTCCGGCCGGCATCGGTGTCGTTGGAACCGACCGGCTCCTCCTCACCCAGTCCGCCCGTGGCAACTCGAGAGCGACGCACACCCTGGGAGATGAGATACTCCGCTGCCGCATCTGCCCGCCGCACCGACAGCTGCTTGTTGTACTCGGCGGTTCCGACATTGTCGGTGTGGCCCAGAATGAGCAGATCGGAATCGGGGTATTTGTCGAGGCTGTTGGCCAGCTCGCGTAGATTCGCTTTCGATTCAGCCTTCACCACGTCGGAATCGAAATCGTAGAGGAGGCCGGATTCGAAGGTCACCTGAATTCCCTCCCCAACGCGCTCGACTTTGGCACCCTTTACATTCTGCTTCAGCTCCGCTGCCTGGCGGTCCATTTGATCACCGATAATGGCACCGGCTGCGCCACCAACGGCAGCGCCGATGATGGCGCCCTTTGCAGTCGAGCCCGCCACCTTGCCGATGATCCCACCGACCACCGCTCCCCCCGCGGCACCAATGACCAGACCACGTTGTGCATGACGGGCGCACCCAGCCAACCCGGATCCAGCGGCGGTGGCGAAGAGGAGTACGAAAGCAACAGATCGGAGCGAATCAGTCACGACCACCTCACGGTCAGGGTTGAGATTACGACGGACGGTTTAGACTAGCGAGAACCGGCCGGGAGGGCGGTGAGCCCAGTATCTATCAAGTATTTTGTCGGCTCTGTTTTATACAGTGTATTGCTGCAGAATGAGTTACAAACAATCCTGTCAACATCATCTACATTTGCGGATAACTTCGCCAGCCGGACTCTTGCGAGGTGGTGTGGGTAGGAGTGATCCGCAACACGGCCCCCGGAAAGGGGGCTTAGCGACATTACCGTACGGATTGTCATATTGAGGTCGGTCTCTTCTCTGGAGGTCGCTCGTGAACAGACTCACGCTGGTTGTAGCCATCGCTGCGCTTACCACGCTCAGCGCCTGCAAGAAGACGGGTGAAGGACAGTACGAAGTCCAGAAGCCGGTGGTCGGTACCGAGACGGACACGCTGAACACGCCGAGCGTGGAGACGGGCACCGTCAAGGACACGATCAACGTGCCCACCGTTGGAACCGAGAAGAAGGAAGTGACCTTACCCAAGGTCGACGTAAACAAGCCGAAGGAGTAGGTTCGCCCATCTAGAAGTCCAGCGATATATTGCGCACACCCGCGGGTCAGCTCCTCCCCGCGGGGCTCTACTCTCGTCCCATATCCCCCGGGGTTTTTCCATGACGCGATTCACCTCACGGCTCGCCGTGATGGCGCTCGCGGCCGTCGCTCCCCTGTCGCTGGTCGCCGCGCAGGGGTTGACGGTCATTCGTGCCGGTCGGCTGGTGGATGTGGCGAAGGGTGAGGTGCGCCGGGATCAGCTGATGCTGGTGAGGGGCGAGCGAATCGAATCGGTCCAGCCCGGTTCGGTCCGGATTCCGGCCGGGGCGCGGGTGACCGACCTTCCCGCTATACCGTTGTGCCGGGTCTGATCGACTGTCACACTCACCTGATCGGCGACATTACCCGCCCTCCCCTGGCACCGTTAGAGCGCTCGGGCCCGCAGGACGCGTTCAGTGGAGTGCGCAATGCCCGGGCGACACTTCTCGCGGGATTTACCACGGTGCGGGACGTGGGCACCTATCGCGCCTTCGTCGATGCAGCACTCCGGGATGCGATCAACGACGGGACTGTCATAGGGCCTCGGATGGCCGTCGCGGGTGCTTACGTCACCGTTTCGACTGGAGCCGGTGAGGTCACCGGGATGGCTCCTGACGTCGTTCTCCCTCCGGACTTCCGCTTCGGGGTGGCCAACTCGGTGCCCGAAGTGCGCCAGAGGGTTCGGGCGCTGCTCAACGGCGGCGCCGACTTCATCAAGATCCTGGCCCGCGGAAGAGATCTCCTTCAAGAGCAAGGACGGCACGCCGATCCATGGATTCCTGATGCGCCCGCTTGATCACCGGCAGGAACCCGGGTTCCCACGGTGCTCAAGATCCATGGCGGTCCGGTGTACCAGTTCTCCAACGAGTTCGATTTCGAGTGGCAGCTTGTGGCCGCAGAGGGCTTTGCGGTCGTCGCCGCCAATCCGCGCGGGAGCTCGGGCCGGGGCGAGAAATTCTCTACCGCAATCTGGGCCGACTGGGGCAACAAGGACGGGCAGGATGTGCTCGCGGCCGTGGACTACGCGGTCGCCGCCGGGGTGGCCGATCCCGCGCGGCTCGGCGTGGGCGGTTGGAGCTACGGCGGCATACTCACCAATCAGGTCATCGCACGTGACCGGCGATTCAAGGCGGCGATCAGCGGGGCGGGGCAGTCCAATGCGCTCGCGGGCTATGGCACCGACCAGTACGTCCGGGAGTACGAGGCGGAGCTGGGCCTACCCTGGGCCAACCCCGAGGCCTACACCCGGGTCTCGTTCCCCTTCTTTCATGCCGACCGGATCGTTACGCCTACGCTGTTCCTGTGCGGCGAGAGGGACTTCAACGTGCCCCTGCTCAACTCCGAGCAGATGTACCAGGCCCTTCGGAGCCTGGGCCGCGAAACCGAGCTGGTGATCTATCCGGGGGAGTACCACCCGGGGGAGTACCACGAGCTCCGGAAGCCGGGCCATCGGAGGACCGGCCCCAGCGCTACCAGGCCTGGTATGGCCGTTATCTTAAGCGAGGAGCTCAAGCCGCGACGCACTGAGCGTCGAGGAGGTTTCCCTGCTCGCCATTCGCCTTCTCCTCTCCTTTGTCACCCTGCTGTGCTCTACGCCGGGCTGCGGCGCCTTCTCATCGAAAAACCCAGCCCCTGCGCGTTCCGAGGTCTCGGTCGAAGTCGAGAACCGCAACTGGAGCGATATCACGGTCTATCTGCTGGCCGGCGGACTTCCTCAGCGGCTGGGCATGGTCACGTCGCTCCGAACCACCGTTCTGGGTTTTCCATCCCAGCGGCTAAACGCCGGGAGCGGCGTCCGCCTCAGGGCCCTGCCGGTGGCCGGAGAGTCGTACACTACCGAGACCATCCTGGTCCTCCCGGGCCAGACGATCACGTGGACCTTGGAGAATGTTCTCGACCACTCCAGCCTGAGCGTTTACTGACCGGGGCAAAGAGGTAACCTTGCTCGTCGTTCGCGTCCTGGCCGCTCTTTCCCTGGCCCTTGTGGCCGTTCCAGCATGCGGATTGCTATCCCGCCGTTCCGATGCCAAGGCTCCGCCCGCCGACTCCGAGGTTTTGCTCGAGGTCGAGAGCCACCATTGGAGCGACATCGTAATTTATCTGATGAACGGCAGCCAGTCTCAGCGGCTGGGAATGTTGTCAAAGCGTCTCCGGCTTGACGCTCTCAACTGCGGACCGTATTTAGTAGCTACCTGAAACACCGCTGCACTTCCGCGCCGCTCGCAAAGTCCCTGTACGCGCCGGCGGTCCGTCTACCGGCCAGCAAACCGCGTCACGTGGAGGACCTGTGATACGACACATCGTTCGTACGATGGCTTACGCGCTGGTCATCGCTGGCACCGCTACGCCCCTCTTGGCGCAGGCTGGAACTATCCGGGGCACTGTGGCCGACAGCAGCGGCACGCCGCTTCCCAATGCTTCGATCACCGTCGAGGGCACCGGGCTCAGGACCACGTCCGGCAGCCAGGGCCAGTACGAGATCCGCGGCGTACCCGCCGGGCACGCCGGACCGTGCGGGCCCGCCTCATCGGCTTCCAGGCCGCGAGCGCTCACGGTCGCCGTGGCCGGGCGGACGAGACGCCGGCAGGACTTCACCTTGGCGCGCAGCCCGGTACAGCTGGCGCCGATCGATGTGGTGATCGGCTCTCGGGCGCGGCACACCGCATCCGAGGAGCTGGCGGTGCCGGTGGACGTCTTTCCTGCGGAGCAGCTCCAGCAGCAGGGCAGCACCGAGACCAGCGTCATCCTCCAGGCGGTGGCCCCGTCGATCAACTTTCCCCGCCAGAGCGTAACGGACGCGGGCGACATCGTCCGTCCCTTCACCCTGCGCGGCCTGAGCCCGGATCATACCCTGGTGCTGCTGAACGGCTGGCGGCGGCACCAGACCGCGGTGGTCAACAGCTTCAACTACGGCATGGGCGCGGGCTCGAGCGGCGTGGACCTGAATGCCCTCCCCTCGGGCGCGCTCGACCGCATCGAGGTGCTCCGGGACGGAGCAGCGGCGCAGTACGGGTCCGACGCGATCGCCGGGGTCGTCAACCTGGTGCTCAAGGACGGCGCCTTCTCTCCCTTCGTCAACGCGCGACGTGGGGCGCTACACCACTGACGATTATCCCGACGACGGCACTACGGCGAGCGTCAACGGCGGGTGGGGCATCCCACTCGGACGGGGATCGCTGGGGCTGTTTGGCGGAGTTCCGCGACCGGCAGCCGACCAACCGCGCCTGGGCCGATCCGTTCGAGGATGCGGGCACCGGCGTCACCGACTCCATCAACGACAAGGGCCAGGTGGTGGAGAAGCGCAACCCCGTGGAGCAGCCGAACCACCACTGGGGCGACGGGCTGGAGCAGGACATCCTGGCTTTCGCCAACTTCCGCATGCCGCTCAACGAGGCGGGGAGCAGCGAGATCTACAGCTTCGGCGGGTACAGCCACCGCGATGGGACCGGCAACGGTTACCGCCGGACCGCTGGCAACAACCGGAATTGGCAGGAGATCTATCCGCTGGGCTTCCTCCCCGAGATCAACGGCAAGCCCACCGACTACTCGGCGGCCGGCGGTCTGCGGGGCGCTGGTCGCGCGGCTGGAACTACGACCTCGGCGCCGAGTTCGGGCACAATCACTTCGACTACAACATCCGGAACAGCCTGAACGCCTCGCTCGGCCCCTGCCTGGACCACGTCCCTGCGCGCCCGGCCCCGACCGGCACCCTGGGCACGGCCGACGATCCCGGATATTCCCAACCAGACGTCGTTCTTTGCCGGCCGGGTGCTGCGGGAGGAGTTCGTGACGGCGCTGAATGTGGCCCGGCCGGTGGAGCTCGGCCTTCCCGCGCCGCTGAACCTGGCCTTCGGGGCGGCGTTCCGCCGGGAGAAGTACGCCATTCGTGAGGGCGAGCTGGCCTCCTACATCAACGGATTCCACCTGGACCAGGACAGCGCGGACGTGGCACCGGCCGGCTCGTCGGTCTTTCCCGGCTTCGCCCCGAGCGACGCCACCGAACGGCACCGGACCAACTTCGGAGTGTATGCCGACGCCGAGACCAACCTGACGCCGCAGTTGCTGGCCGACGTGGCGGCACGGTTCGAGAGCTACAGCGACTTCGGCGAGCGACTCACCGGCAAGGTGGCGCTGCGGTATCCAGCCGTCCCCGCGGATGACGTTTCGCGCCGCGGCGAGCACCGGCTTCCGCGCGCCCGGGGCTGAGCCAGATCGCCTTCGGCAAGGTGACCACCAACGTGATCGCGCGGAGAGTTCATCGACGTCGGGGTCTTCCCGGTGGACCACCCGGCCGTCCCTGGCGCTCGGCTCGCGGCCGCTGGAGGAGGAGACCGCGTTCAACTTCAGCGGCGGTGTTGGCGGTGACGCCCAGCGGACAACCTGACCATCACGGCCGACTACTTCCACATCCAGATCAACAACCAGATCATGCTGGGAGCCACCTTCGACGACGACGCCACGCTGGCGATCCTGAGTGCCGCCGGGTTCAGCACCATCCAGGGAGTCCAGTACTTCACCAACGGCCTGGATACGCGGGCCCAGGGTGTGGACGTCGCCGGCAACCTTCGGGTGCCGGCCGGGTCCGGCGGCACGCTCGACCTCACGGCCTCGTTCAACGTCACCCGGAACGACGATCCGGAGCGTCGATCCACTGCCCCAGGTGCTGATGGATGCGGGATCCACCGAGCCGGGGCTGCTCGACTCGGTGACCGTGATCGGCATCGAGGACGAGCGGCCGGACTGGCGCGGAACGCTCCAGGCCAACTTCAGCGTCCAGCCGGCTTCAGCGCTCTGGGCCGCCTGTCCTACTTCGGCGGATTCTCCTCGGCCCAGCCGGGCTTCTGCGATCTCTGCCGGGAGAACTATGGAGGCAAGGGGCTGGTGGACGCCGAAGCTGGGCTATCGGTTCAATCTGGTCAAGCTCGCCTCGGGGTCAGGAACCTGTTCGACACCTATCCCGATCAGCCCAGCTCGCCAGTCGTGGTCGATGACGACGGCAGCACCTCGAAGGACTTCAACGACAACTTCGGCACGTTCCCCTGGGCGGCGGCTTCGCCGTTCGGGTACAACGGCCGGTACGTCTACGCCAGGACGGAGATCCAGCTCTTCAGTAGCGGCCTGCCCGCCTAGCGCCGCCGCGCGGGGCGGCGCTATGATACGCCTTTTTCCCCAGGCGAGCATGTCCGCGTCCTACGACCTCATCGTTATCGGCGGTGGCCACAACGGTCTGGTCACCGCCGCGTACCTCGCCCGGGCCGGGGTCAAAGTGCTGGTACTCGAGCGCCGCGAAGTGCTGGGCGGCGCCTGCGTCACCGAGGAGCTGTGGCCCGGCTTCAAGGTGTCCACGGCCGCCTACGTCAACAGCCTGCTCCGGCCCGAGATCATCCGGGATCTCGATCTCAAGCGGCACGGCTTCAAGATGCTGCCCCGGAACCCGTCCTCGTTCACGCCCTTTCCGGACGGCCGCTCGCTCATGCTGGGGCCCAACAAGGCGCTGACCCACCGGGAAGTCTCGAAATTCTCGGCCAAGGACGCGCAGGCGCTGCCGAAATACGAGCAGATGCTGGAACGTGTGGCCGCGTTCATCGAGCCCACGCTCACCCAGACTCCACCCAATCCCGTGGTCGTTCAAGCCCCGGAACCTGCTGCAGCTTGCCAAGCTGGGCCTGGGGTTCGCCAGGCTCGGCACCGACGGCCAGAAGGCGATCGAGATCCTGACCGGGGCGGCCACGCCGATCCTCGATCGTTGGTTCGAGTCGGAGCAGCTGAAGGTCACTCTGGCCACCGATGCCATCATCGGTGCGATGGCTTCGCCTTCAATGCCGGGTACCGCCTACGTGCTCTTTCATCACGTCATGGGCGAGTGCGACGGCATTCGCGGGCGTCTGGGGTTACGTGCGGGGCGGCATGGGCGGGATCAGCAACGCCATCGCCTCGGCCGCACGGGAGGCCGGGGCCGAGATCCGCACCAGCTCGGAGGTGACCCGGATTCTGGTGAAGAACGGCGAGGCGGTCGGGGTGGTGCTCAAGGATGGGACCGAGATCCGCGCCCGGCGGGTGGCCAGTCCGGGGCCGATGCCCACGTCACTTTCCTGAAGCTGCTCGGCGGCCAGCGACCTGCCCCCCGAGTTCGTCGAAGCGGTCCGCAACATCGATTACAGCAGCGCCAGCCTCAAGATCAACGTCTCCCTCAGCGAGCTGCCCGACTTCAAGGCGGTCCCCGGCACCACGAGCCGGCCTGCAGCACCGGGGCACGATCCACATTTCGCCCACCATGGAGTACATCGAGCGGGCTTACGACAACGCCAAGTACGGCTGCCCCTCCGAATACCCCATCATCGAGGCCACCATCCCCTCGGTGCTGGATGACACGCTGGCACCGGCCGGAAAGCACGTGATGTCGATGTTCACCCAGTATTTCCCCTACAAGCTCGCGCCCGGGCTTTCGCTCCAGGAAGAGAAGGAGAAGTATGCCGAGCGGTGCTTCGACCTGATGAACGAGTATGCTCCCAACTTCAGGCGCTCGGTGATCGGGCAGGCAGGTGCTGGCCCCGACCGACCTGGAGAAGCGCTTCGGCCTCACCGGCGGCAACATCATGCAGGGCGCGATGTCGCTGAGCAGCCTCTCGTTCATGCGCCCGGTGCCGGGCTACGCCGATTACCGCACGCCCGATACGAGGCCTCTACCTGTGCGGCGCCGCCACCCACCCCGGCGGGGGGGTCATGGGAGCCTGCGGTTACAACGCGGCCCGCGAGATTCTGCGTGACATCTGCGCCGCCGGGTAAAGTCCTGAGGCCGGCGCTACCCGTGCCCAAACACCACCTGACCTCAGCCAAGGTACTGGCTCGACTTCCCGGCCCTGAAGGCGAGCGGTTCGTCGAGCTCTTCCGGCACGGGACTCTGAGCGGTCGAGCTCTACGCGCCGAGGGAGTGATGATCCCCAGACGCCCCACACCCGGGACGAGGTGTACGTGGTGGCTCAGGGGCCGGCTACTTCCGGAACGGGAGCGAGCGGCATCGCTTCGGGCCCGGCGACGTCCTCTTTGTTCCCGCGGAGGTGCGGCACCGCTTCGAGGAATTCTCCGACGACCTGGCGGTCTGGGTCTTCTTCTATGGTCCGGAGGGCGGGGAGAAGTGATGGAGCGCACCCTCGCTCGGGAGTTCTACTTCTCGGAAGAGATCTTTGCCCGGGAGAAGGAGCGCATCTTCTGCCGGGAATGGTTCTGCGCCGGCCGTGAGGAGGAACTGCCCGCCGCGGGTGACTACCTGGTGGTCGAGGTCGCGGGTGAAAGCGTCCTGGTGGTGCGGACCCGGGAGGGCAAGCTCGCGGCCCATTACAATGTCTGCCGGCATCGCGGGTCGCGTCTGGTGCCCGAGGGCTCCAGGGGATCCCTGGGCGGGTCCATTCGCTGCCCCTATCACTCCTGGACCTACACCCTGGACGGCGCCCTTCGTACCGCTCCATACCTGGATGAAGATGAGGGATTCACCAAGACGACCCTCGGCCTCCATCCAGTAGGGGTCGAGAGCTGGGGCGGATTCTTCTTCCTCAACCTCACTCCTGCCGAAGCATCCAGCCGCAATTACGGTCTGCTGTCACAGCTGGGCGAGGTGCCGGGACGGCTTCGGCGGTATCCGCTCGCCCAGCTCCGCTCGGGACGGCGGATGGTGTACGAGGTGGAGGCCAACTGGAAGGTCTTACTGGAGAACTACAACGAGTGCTATCACTGCGCGCCGGTGCATCCCGAGTTGTGCCGGCTGGTGCCCTCGTTCAAACAGCGCGGCGGGTCGGACCTGGATTGGGAGCGGGGCATCCCGCACCGTGAGGGCGCCTGGACCTTTACCGAGAGCGGCACAACCGAGCGACGTCCGTTCGACGGACTGAACGACGACGAGCGATCCGGCACAAGGGAGAGCTGATCTATCCCAACTTCATGATCAGCCTCTCGGCCGACCATGTCACCGCCCATACGTTGTGGCCCCAGACACCGGGGCACACCACGGTCGTCTGCGAGTTCCTCTTTCACCCATCCGAGATCGACCGGCCGCAGTTCAACCCGGCGGACGCGGTGGACTTCTGGGATCTGGTCAATCGCCAGGACTGGGCCATCTGCGAGAACGTCCAGCGGGGGATGCAGTCGCGGGTCTTTCAGTCCGGGTACTACGCGCCGATGGAGAGCGCGAGTCTCGACATCCGTCGGTACATAGGAGAAAAGCTGGCCACGGATGAACACGGATGAAAGATCTGGATTGCTCCTTTGTCTCGAGACCCTCCCTAAGAATCTTCTCGCTGTGCCCCGTTTAGGTATGCTTTTGAACCATTTTCCCTGAAACTCCAAATGGCTAAAGGAGCAGCTCGGGTCGAGGAGCAATCCGTGCTTTTGATCCGTGTTGATCCGTGGCTGAAGGGCAATGAAGAGAGACTACGAGTATATCGTTCTCGGCCTGGGAGGATTCGGTAGCGCGGCCGCCTATTGGCTGGCCAAACGAGCCGGTGCCGAGGTGCTGGGCCTGGAGCAGTTCGACCTGGGCCACGTCCGGGGTGAGTCGCAGGACCACTCCCGCATCATCCGGCTCTCGTACCACACCCCTGCCTACGTAGAGCTCGCGAAGCATGCCTTTCGTGCCTGGGCCCAGCTGGAGAAGGACTCGGGCGAGCAGATCGTGCTCAAGACCGGCGGTCTCGATTTCGCGCACCGAGTCAGCGCCATCCCGCTGAGCAACTACTCAGGAAGCATGGATGCCGCTGGGGTGAGCTACGAGGCGCTCGACGCCGAGGAGATCATGCGCCGCTGGCCCCCCTTCAGGCTAAGCGACGACATCCACGGTCTCTACCATGCCGAGAGCGGGATTGCGATGGCGGCGCGGGGCAACGCCGCTCACCAGCGGATGGCCCGCGAGAACGGTGCGAGACTTCGTGACATGGCTCCGGTTGAGGCAATCCGTTCGTCGAACGGGGAAATCGAGGTCGATGCTGGGGGAGTGCAGTATCGCTGTGGACGGCTGATCATTACGGCAGGGGCATGGTCAAACCAGGCGCTTGCTCCCTTCGGGGTTCAGTTGCCTCTCACCATCACCCAGGAGCAGGTGACCTACTTCGCCAGTGCTCGATCGGCGGATTTCCAGCCGGAACGCTTCCCGATCTGGATCTGGATGGATGATCCCTGCTTCTACGGCTTTCCGGTGTTCGGAGAAACGGGGCCAAAGGTCGGGCAGGATGCCGGGGGCAGGGAAGTCACCGCGCGAACGAGGACGTTCGAGCCGGACCAGCCCGCGCTGCAGCGGGTCCGCGACTTCCTCGACAAGCACATCCCGAGCTTGCTCGGCCCGATCATCTACACCAAGACCTGCCTCTACACGCTCACACCCGACCGTGACTTCGTGCTCGATGTGGTACCGGACCACCCCAACGTGTCGATCGCGATCGGCGGTGGGCACGGGTTCAAGTTCGCCTCGCTGATTGGACGGATCCTGTCGGAGCTGGCCATCGAGGGCAGCACCGAGCACCATCTCGAACCGTTCCGGATCGACCGCGCCATCCTGCAGCTGGCCAATCCTCCCAAGAGCTACATGGTGTGGGTTTCCGTCACTGGAGCGGCCCCGGCCCAGGAGGGAGCGGCGCAGCTCCATCGCGTCATGGGGTTCCGCGATCTGGTGCTGCCTACGATGTGCTCGTCAGTATGACCATCATCTCCTACTTCATCCCCTACCTCTTCATGTTCGCTTCGATGATCCGGCTTCAAAAGGAACCCGCCGGCCCCGAAGTGATCCGCGTTGCCGGTGGCCGGCCGGTGGCGGTGGCCCTGGCAACGCTCGGCTTCACGGTCGCCACGGTCTCGATCGCACTGGCGCTGATCCCGGCGGAGGACGAGCCCGACAAGCTGCTCGCCGTCACCAAGGTCGCCGGCCTCACGCTGCTTCTGGTTGCCGGCGGTGCCCTGGTCTACTTCCTCGGCATCCGGAGGGGCCATGACCGGCGTCGACTCACGGCTGCGTGACCTGGACCGGGCTCGCTGGCGGATGGCGTTGAGCCTCACGGGAGCAACGGTACTGCTCTACTTCGGGTTCATCGCCCTGGTGGCGTTCGGGCGCTCATTCCTCGCTCTTCAGTTGGGTCCGGGGCTCAGCTTGGGCATCCTGCTGGGCGCGCTGGTGATCGTGGCCTCCTGGATTCTCACCTGGGTCTACGTCCGCTGGGCCAACACCGTCTACGACCCTCAGGTTCGGGCGCTGCTGGAGTCCGGCCGATGACCCAAGCCGCGGCCGATACGGCGATCGGGCAACCCAACGCCGTGGCCATGGCGTTCTTCTTTGTCTTCATCAGCATTACGCTGGCCATCACCTTCTGGGCGGCCAAGCGGACCCGCACTACCGAGCACTTCTACGCCGCGGGCCGAACGATCAGCGCCGGGCAGAACGGCTTCGCCCTGGCAGGCGACTATATGAGCGCGGCCTCATTTCTCGGCATCGCCGGGTTGGTCTCGACCACCGGATTCGACGGGCTCATCTACTCGACCGGTTGGCTGGTCGGCTGGCCGGTGGTGCTCTTCCTCATTGCCGAGCCGCTCCGGAACCTGGGGCGGTACACCTTCGCCGACGTAGTAGCGATTCGGCTGCGGCAGACCCCGGTGCGGATCGCGGCCGCGCTGGGAACCCTGGCTACGGTGACGCTCTATCTCATCGCTCAAATGGTTGGGGCCGGCGGACTGATCCGGCTCATGTTCGGCTTCAGCTACGAGCACGCCATCATCCTGGTCGGTATCGTCATGATCGGATACGTGCTCTTCGGCGGGATGATCGCGACGACCTGGGTGCAGATCGTAAAAGCGGTCCTGCTTATGAGCGGGGCACTACTGCTGGCGCTGCTGGTGTTGCTGCGGTTCGAGATGAGCCCTGCCGCGCTGTTTGCCGCGGCAGCGGAGCGCTATGGTGCCGGCGTTCTGGCGCCGGGCAAACTGGTGTCGAACCCACTCGACGCGGTCTCGCTGGGGATGGCCCTGATGTTCGGCACAGCTGGACTGCCCCACATACTGATGCGATTCTACACCGTGCCGGATGCCCGCGCGGCCCGCACCTCGGTCTTTATCGCCACCGGTCTCATCGGACTTTTCTACCTGCTCACCTTCATCCTCGGCTTCGGAGCTATGGTGCTGATAGGTCCGGACACCATCAAGGCCGTGGACAAGGGCGGCAACATGGCCGCTCCGTTGCTTGCCGAGATGCTGGGCGGCACCCCGTTTCTCGGGTTCATCGCCGCGGTGGCCTTTGCCACCATTCTCGCAGTCGTGGCCGGCCTTACCCTCTCGGGCGCCGCCGCCCTGTCTCACGATCTCTGGGTCAGCGTGGTGCGTAAGGGGCACGCCGATGCCGGAGAGCAGCTCCGCGTCGCCCGAATAGCCACCCTGGTGCTTGGCATCGTGACGGTGGGGCTGGGTATCACGTTCAAGGGGCAGAACGTGGCCTTCATGGTATCACTGGCATTCGCCATCGCCGCGAGCGCAAACTTTCCTGCCCTCGTGCTGGCGATCTTCTGGAAGCGCTACACCACTGCCGGTGCGGTCACCAGCATGGCCACCGGGACTCTCGCCACACTGGCTTTGATCTATCTCTCGCCCACCATTCAGGTGGATATCCTGGGGCAGGGTAGCGCCTGGTTCCCGCTCAAGAACCCGGCGCTGGTAACGCTGCCGCTGTCGTTCGTCGCCGGCATCCTGGTGTCGCTGCTGGCTCCAGAACCTGACGCTGTGGCGGGGTTCACCCGCCTCGAGCGGCAAACCCATCTGGGAACGGTGATGGAGTGAGTCCCGAGGCCGTTGCATCTCCTCGGGTGGCATTACTCGGCGTCTGCTACGACGGCAGCTCCTCCTACCTGCGAGGCGCGGCGGGAGCCCCGCCGGTTATCCGCCAGGCGCTGTGGTCTGAGGCAGGGAATCCATGCACCGAGCTCGGGATCGATCTCAGCACTGCGGCATTGGATGACGTGGGCGACCTGACGCCGGCTCAGGATGAGGATCCAGCGCAGGTCCGGCACACCATCGAGGCCCAGGTGCGGCAGATCGCGGAGTCGGGCCGGCGACCGCTTGTGCTCGGCGGCGACCACTCGATTACCTATCCGGTCCTCCGCGGCGTTCGGCCGTCCCATTCCCGGCTCAGCATACTCCACTTCGATGCCCACGCAGACCTTTACGATGAGTTCCAGGGTGATCGATACTCCCATGCCTGCCCGTTCGCTCGAGTCATGGAAGAGGGATTGGCCGACCGGCTGGTGCAGGTAGGGATCCGTACGATGACCGCGCACGTACGAGAGCAAGTGCGACGCTTTGGAGTAGAGGTGATCGAGATGAAGGACTGGCGCGATGGGATGAAGCTCGAGTTCGACATGCCGGTCTATGTGTCGTTCGACCTCGATGTGATCGAGCCGGGGTTGGCGCCTGGGATCTCCCACCGTGAGGCCGGCGGCTTCTTGGTGCGCCAGGCGATCGGCGTCATACAGTCGCTTAGGGCGCCGTTGGTGGGTGGCGACTTCGTGGAGTTCAATCCAGCCGCCGATCGGACCGGCGTTACCGCGGCGGTCAGCGCCAAGCTGGTCAAGGAACTGGCCGGCCGCATGCTCAAGGAGACTCGATGATCGGTTCTATCCGCCAGCTAGCCCGCGCGGGCACACTCCTGTTCGCCTTCTCCATGCCTGCCGGCGCGCAGGCACCGGCAATCGATTACGTCAAGCTTCGTGACGAGACCGCCCAGCGGCTCTCCGAGTATATCCGGATCAACACCAGCAATCCGCCAGGGAACGAGCTTGCTACCGCCCGCTGGCTCAAGGAGGTTCTCGCCAGGGAAGGGATCGAGGGACAGATCCTGGACACCGCGGAGCTGGGGCCGGGACGGGCGAATTTCTACGCTCGGCTCAAAGGAAATGGTTCCGGCAAGGCGATCGCGCTGGTCCACCACATGGACGTGGTGCCGGTGTCGCGGGAGTTCTGGTCGGTGGATCCATTCGCCGGGCTGATCAAGGACGGGTACCTCTGGGGCCGCGGTGCGCTGGATATGAAGGGTCACGGCATCGTCCAGCTGATGACGCTGATTGCCATCAAGCGGGCCGGCATCCCGCTCAATCGCGACCTGGTCTACATCGGGAATGCCGATGAGGAGTCGGGCGGATCCGGGAGCCGTACATTCATCTCTCGACATCCTGAGCTCATCGAGGACGTCGAATACCTGCTCACGGAGAGCGGAGGCAGTCGCGTCGAGAAGGGGAAGGTGCGCTGGTATGGAATGAACGTTGGCGAGAAGCGGGTTTACTGGCAGAAGCTCGTGGTGAAAGGGAAAGCCTCGCACGGTTCGAGACCCACCCCATACAACCCGGTGCCCCGCCTGGCGCGGATACTGACCCGGATCGCCACCTGGGAGACGCCGCTACGGGTCACGCCCGCGGTCGACCGCTACTTCAAGGCGCAAGCTAAGGCGGAGCAGGGCGAGCGCCGCCGCTGGCTGGCTGATGCGGCGCACGCGCTCAAAACCAAGTCTGGACGAGCCTGGCTCTTGAGCGATCCCGAGCGAAACGCTCTGCTGCGGAACACGATTTCGCCGACGGTGCTGGTTGGCTCCAACAAGACGAACACCATCCCGCCCGAGGCCTCGGCGGAACTCGATATCCGTCTCCTCCCGGACCAGGATACTCTGGTATTTCGGCGCCAGCTGCTTCGAGTCATCGCAGACACCGGCATCACCTTGAGCACGATCGGCGACATGGCGCCCCGGTTTTCTGCGCCGCTCGATACAGAGATGTCTCGCGCCATCGAACGCACGGCGGCCCGCCTCATCCCAGGGGTCCCGTTCGCCACCACCGTCAGCACCGGTGCAACAGACCGCCCGTACTACGCGGGGGCCGGCCTGATCTGTTATGGGATCGATCCGTTTCTGGTGGACGTCGAGGATGCCCGGCGTGGAGTACACGGCAACGATGAGAGAGTCTCGGTCGAAAATCTGGGATTTGGGCTCAAGCTGTATGCGGGGGTGCTGGAGGAGATGCAGGGGCCGGGGAAAAGCGTGAACGGTAAACAGTAAACGGCGAACAGGGTCGTGGGGCCCAGCGGTCCCGTTCACTGTTTACCGTTCACGCTTTGGGGCTTCCATGCCCTAGCGCCTTTAGCACCTCACGATCGAACTGCACCGACAGAGCTTCTCGCTTGGAGTAAGGGCCCGGCTGGTATACCCTCGACTGGACCCCCAGCTGGCTCTGCTCGCAGATGTGCCAGTCCTGCCGGTTGGTCATGTCCCAGAACTCGATCCCGTCTTCGGGATTGTGGGCCGGGTCGCTCAGGCTGTCGGGGTGAAAGAGCCAGGAACAAAAGATCCTGGTGCGATCCGGCGCCTCGGGCCACAGGGTGTGGAACATCACGTAGTCGGGGTGCAGGCTCAGAAGCATGTTGGGAAAAATGGCGTAGTAATAGACCCGGTTGAGGTCTTCGTCCGGCAGGTCGCCGACCATGACCCCGCATGACCGGCCGCTCATAGTAAGGCTCTGATGGCCCTCGTTAATCACCATGAAGCCGCCGGTGACGGGACCGTTCACCAGATCGTTCTCCCCGCTGGTCGGCGGAGTCAGCTTTGCCAGCGGAGGATGCACCGGACCGCAGTGGTAGCACTCGGAGTAGTTCTGGAATAGCAGCTTCCAATTCGCCTTCACGTCGTACTCGATGGTCCGGGCAACCGCGAGATTCGACAGGTTGAACCGCTCGAACCGGCCGATCAGCGATTGGTAGACCTGAGCGAACGGCTCGGGATCCTCCGCCAGATTGATGAAGAGGAACCCTTCCCAGTTCTGGATGCCCACGGGATGCAAGGGATAGTCGGCCTTGGCGAAGCCTTCGATCTCGGAGGTCGAGGGAGCGCCGATCAGCCGTCCATCCAGTGCGTAGGTCCAGGCGTGGTAAGGACACTGAATGGTCTCGGAGAAGCGACCCGTGTGCTGCTCACAGAGGCGGGTCCCCCGGTGGCGACAGACGTTGTAGTAGGCCCGCAGCGTGCCGCCCTGGTCTCGCAGGACGATGATGCTCTCCTTGCCGACCGGCTGGACGAAGTAGTCTCCCGGCCCTGCGATGCGGTCCTCCCGCCCCACGCACAGCCATCGACGGGTGAAGATCCGCTCCGCCTCCTCCGCGAAGATCTCCGGGGCGACATAGTAGCGGCCGGGGCAGGGTTCTGGCCCCATCGATCGCGATCTGGGTGGTCTTGAGGAATGGCGACACGGCTTCGCGCTCGGCTGATTTGGAGTGACTGAATAATGGCGCCCGTCAGAACAGGATGGAAGATCGGGATTGACCGGGATTACACCAGCTCGGTGATCCAGGATGTGGACGGTGGACGCGGTGAGGCCTAGAATATGCCCGAATCATGTCCATGTAGCTTCCCCGGGGCGACGGAGGTAACCGTATGGCGAACAGGTCGATGGCACGGGCTCAATGGGTATTGGCACTCGCGCTGGTCCTGCCGATGGCGGGGTGCGTGGCGGCGGCGGCGGCGGCGGGCGCGGGGGCGGGCATCTATCTCACGACCCGGGGAGCCGAGTCCCTGGTTGACAACTCGATCGACGAGGTCGCTCGGCGGGCCCAGGCGGTCATGAGCGAGGAAGGGATCGTGCCCGACGCATCCAGCACCGAGAGCGGCGGCGACAAGCGCGAGCTCAAGGGCAAGAAGGGTGACCTCGACGTAACGATCCAGATGGAGCGGAAGAGCCCAACGACCACCCGGGTCGAAGTCACGGCGCGCAAGAACGCTGCGGAGTGGGACAAGGAGTACGCCCAGCAGTTGCTGTCACGGATCGTCCAGAAGAACTGATGACGCCCGAGGTCCGGGGTGTGCTCGAGACTTCGCTCTACGTGAGCGACCTCGAGCGCTCCCGGGCGTTCTATACCCGCCTGTTCGGCTTCCCCATTCTGCTCCAGGATGATCGTTTTTGTGCCCTCAATGTCTGCGACCGCCAGGTTCTGCTGCTCTTTCGTAGGGACGCATCCGTCAGGCCGGTCACTACGCCGGGTGGCACGATCCCGCCTCACGGAGGGGAGGGGCAGCTTCATCTCGCCTTTGCCATTGGCCGCGATGAGCTCGATGCCTGGGAGCGGCGGCTTCAGAGCGAGGAGATGCCAGTCGAAAGCAGGGTCAGTTGGAACCGGGGCGGCAAGAGCATCTATTTCCGCGACCCCGACGGACACCTTCTGGAGCTGGCGACACCCGGGGTGTGGGCGATCTACTGAGGAGTTGCGAGTCGCGAGTCACAAGTCGCAAGTCACAAGTCACAGGTCACCAGCGCGACTCCAAGTCACTGCACGTGTCGCGGTCGATAGTGACCTGGACTCGAGCGGGTGGCACCATCTTCCGCCTTCCCTCTGAACGTGACCTTGCCTGTCGGCTTTGCGGATCGTCGACCTGGACTCGTGACTTGCGCTCCCGCCTTCTCACTCTCCTCGCATCACCTGTTGGGAGTCGATAACGTGCCCTCGCGTGGCACCGGCTTCCGCCTCCGCTCTGCCGTGAACCATCGTCATCAGAAATTCGTCGGTGACCGTGCCGCCCGCATCCTTGGTCATCCGGGACGATCGAGCTGAAGGGAGCTGAATTCATTCGGCTTTTTCCCAGTGACGCGGTACTGATTTCCCCATGACCCGGGACCCGCAAAGCCATAGGTACAGGTGACATCGCTGGACTTGGCGTCGTAGGTGCCGACGTGTGGGCCGTCCTGGACGACCAGGTGGATGGTCGTTGCTGCCCGGCCCGTGTCTGACGGTACCTGGACTGTGCCTTCGCTGTCTTCAGACTTCGCGGGCCATCGCTCTTACCGCACCCAGCCACTGACAGAACAAGCGCCGGCAGGAGCAGACGCACGCCATGCTGCATGATAGATCTCCGAGTCTCAGGGGGTCCAAGGGGAAGTCGAAAATATTGCAACGCCGCTTCACGCCGCGACGACGACTCCCCGGCACTCGCCGAAGCCGATCCTGGTTGTGCCGGAGCGCTCGCAGTAGCCCCGCATGATTACCTCGTCTCCATCCTCCAGGAACTTCCGGGTCTCGCCGGTGGGCAGCGGAATCGGCTCGGCTCCGCGCCAGGTCAGCTCCAGCAGACAACCCCGGGCATCCTTGCCGGCCCCGAGATCGTGCCAGTGGCGAAGAGATCGCCAGGCTGGAGGTTGCATCCGTTGCTCGTGTGGTGGGTGAGCATCTGTGCCGGTGTCCAGTAAAGGTCGGCCATTGTACCCCGACTCAGGCGATGGGGCTGGCAGGCCCTCCTTACGCATTCGCGCGGTGCTCAACAGGACCTCCACGGTCACATCGACGCCGCCCCGCCTCCGGTTGTCTGCGCGAATCCAGGTACCGCAGGGGCGAGGGATCCCCGGCGGGCCGCTGGAACGCGGGTACTCGGTAGGGCTCCAGCGCCTCGAGGGTGACCACCCAGGGCGAAACGGAGGTCGCGAAGTTCTTGGCCAGGAACGGCCCGAGCGGCTGGTACTCCCAGGTCTGGATGTCGCGGGCCGACCAGTCGTTTACAAGACAGAGTCCGAACAGATGATTTTCGGCCCTCTCGATCGGCACCGGCGTACCCAACTGATTTCCCGGCCCCACGAAGCACCCGATCTCCATCTCGTAATCCAGCGCCTGGGTTGGCAGCGAAGACCGGAGTGTCCGCATTCGGCGGCTTGATCTGGCCTCGAGGGCCGCCGCACCGGCGTGTCCACTGGGGACGATCGACGAGGCCCGCCCGTGATATCCAATGGGTACCCATTTGTAATTGGGTAGCAGCGGGTTGTCGGGCCGAAACATGCTTCCCACGTTGGTGGCGTGATGCACCGACGCGTAGAAATCGGTGTAATCTCCGATCTGCGCCGGCAGCAGCAGTTCAGCCTCGGCCATCGGGACCAGGATGCGCTCCCCCAGGCGCCGGTTGGCGCGGTACGACGGCGAGTCGGACGCGAGGAGGGCACTGATCTGACGCCTGAGCGCCGACCAGTGATCCGGGCCCAGCGCCATGAGCGGGTTCAAGGACGGGGCGGCGCACGGCCTGCGCCGCCAGTCCCGTAAACCCTGCGACGGCCGGTGCAGCCGGCCAGGTCGAGGATCTGATCCCCAATGGCGACCCCGACGGATGGCGGTCCGCTGGTCTCGAGTCGGCGGAAAACGCCGTAGGGAAGGTTCTGAATGGGGAAATCGGAATGCCCCTGGGCCGAGTCCACCCAGGAAGCGCGCCTGGGATCGTGAGTCTCGTTCACGCTTGCCTAGCCCCGGGGCCAAGGAGGTGAAGGGCCTCGAGGTCGCCGATCGGCTCCGTGAACGAGCATGAGCCGAACGACACCACACCAAAACGGCGGGCGTCGCGCACCGCATCGAGGTGGAGCCGATGGCTTTTCCAGGCGATGCCGCCTTCATCGACTTGAAAAGCCTCGTGCGATCCCTCCTCCAGGAGCCGGGCTGCATCGGTCTCCTCCATACCGGCTCTGAGGAAGGCGGTGGCGAGAAACAGATTGAGAAAGCCGAACATCACGCCCGCGGGACTATCGGGGGCGTAGGTCAGGCGGTACTCCGCGCGCAGCGGATGATGCAAGCCGGCGGTTGCTTTGAATGGGAGGTCGGCCTGAACGCAGCCCCGCAGGAATCGAATGAGGTTGCCGGTAGTGGGAAAGGCTTCTCGCGTGATCCCACCGGTACGCACCTTGGCGCGTCCGCCCAGCCGGCGAACCGCCGCAAGGAGATCGCGCGGGTCGCGGTCAATGGGAAGCTCGACATAAGCTTGCAGGGTGGACGGCACCCGGTGCATGATGTCCTCGATGCCACGCACCGAGCTAGCTTTTACTTCGATGGTGTCGGCAAGAACGGGCGGCGGTCCAGTCTGCGAGTGACGGCGGTTGAACTTGGCCGTCATCTCCAGATCTCCCGCTAGATCGGCCCCCGCAAGAAGCGCAAGGCGCCAGGGCCGGACCGTCGGGTTATCTCGAAACGGCTTCGCAGCGGCCGTCTCGAACTCACGGAGTCGCGCCACCGGCACCACGAACCGCCCTAGAGCCCAGGCGGCAGGCCCTGTTCGGTACCGGGCATAGTTTTCCACGGCCGTAGCCATGTCGAGACCGGCGGGCGGGAACAGGCCGGCGTAGTCGATACTTTCGGCGAGCAGGGTTTTGATCGCGCTCATGTTGCAGGGATAATAGCACTCGCTGACTTCCTGAGCACTCAGCGCATAACGAAAGGCGTATCGAGTCATGACTACCGCCACCATCCATCCAACCATCGCCAGCGTCAATCCTGCCACCGGGCAGATTGTCCGCGCCTTCACCCCGCTTTCCGAGGCCGAGCTGGATGCACGCCTCCAGCGCGCCGTCGACACCTACCGCCGATACCGCCGCACGTCCGGTGGCGGAACGGGCGCGGCTGCTTCTCAAGGCGGCCGAGATCCTCGAGGCCGATAAAGAGAGGTTCGGCCGCCTCATGGTGCTCGAAATGGGCAAAACGCTGAAAGCCGCGGTCGAGGAAGCCGTAAAGTGCGCTTGGGGCTGCCGCTACTATGCCGAGAACGCGGAGCGCTTCCTGGCGGAGGATGTCGTCCAGACCAATGCCACCCGTAGCTACATCGCCTACCAACCGATCGGGCCGATTCTCGCGGTCATGCCCTGGAACTTCCCCTTCTGGCAGGTCTTTCGCTTCGCGGCGCCCGCCCTCGCAGCCGGAAACGTTGGCCTGCTCAAGCACGCGTCAAACGTGCCGCAATGTGCTCTGGCGATCGAGGAGATCTTCCATCGTGCCGGCTTTGCCGATGGCTGCTTCCAGACCCTTTTGATCGAAACCGGGCAAGTGCGGCGTGTGATCGAGGACCCACGGGTGGTGGCGGTGACACTCACGGGCAGTACCGGTGCGGGAAGCGCGGTCGCCAGCACGGCAGGAAAGCAGATCAAGAAGTCGGTGCTCGAGCTGGGCGGGAGTGATCCGTTCATCGTGACGCCGAGCGCCGATCTTGAAGCCGCGTCCCGTACCGCGGTCAAGGCCCGCACCATCAACAACGGGCAGTCGTGCATCGCGGCCAAGCGGTTTATTGCGGTGGGGGCCATCGCCGACGAGTTCGAGCGCCGCCTGGTGGCGGGAATGCGTGCACTCGTCGTTGGCGACCCGATGGATCCGGCCACTGACGTCGGGCCGCTCGCGAACGAGGCCCAGGTAAAGACGCTGACCGACCAGGTCGAGCGGTCCGTGCGGGCGGGCGCTCGACTGTTGACCGGAGGCCACCCGCTCGACCGGCCCGGGTACTACTTCGCTCCTGGGGTGCTGACCGATATCAGCCCGGATTCACCGGCGTACCGGGAGGAGATCTTCGGTCCGATCGCGCTTCTCTTCCGCGCCCGCGACATCGACGAGGCAATCCAAATCGCCAACGACTCACCGTTCGGTCTGGGTTCCAGTGCCTGGACCACCGATGAGCGGGAACGAGACCGCTTCATCGGGGAGCTCGAGGCAGGCATGGTTTTCATCAATGGCATGGTGGCTTCCGACCCGAGACTTCCCTTTGGCGGTGTAAAGGAATCAGGGTATGGCCGGGAACTCGGCATCTATGGGATGCGGGAGTTCGTGAACATCAAGGCGGTCTGGATCAACTCGGGAGACCCGGCGAGGCGTCTTTCCAACGCGGAGTAGTAGAGACTACTACGGGGCCTAGGATTCCTCATGGATCCTAGCGTGCGGTGGATCACGATCTATCCGAAACCGGGCATGTATAGTAGAATCGTTACTTCCCTGTTACGGTACCGCATTGGTGGGGGATACCTATGTACATCGACCCGACCACAGGCAGCCTGGTCCTGCAGTTTCTGGCCGCTGGCGTACTCTCCGTGCTTGCCATGGCCTCCCGGGCGCGTGAAGCGCTCAAGACATTCTTCAAGCTCTTGGTCCCGCGCCGAGGCCGGTGGGCTGGCAAGCCGTAGAGGGATCGTTCCGCGACCCTAGCGGCTTCGTTTACACCCGCGACGGCACTCTCTATCGTCAGGTCAATTCCAGCTTTCGGCAGCCTTTCCAGGCGTTCCTGGCTTCGGGGCTCTACGAAGAGCTGACTCGCGATGGGCTGCTGATCCCCCACGAAGAGGTCGGCCTGGAGCTCTCGGCCACCCGCGATGCGTTTGCCGTCATCCGGCCGGAGCGAATACCCTTCATCTCATACCCCTACGAGTGGTCGTTCGGCCAGCTCCAAGATGCTGCCAGGCTGACGCTGGAGGTCCAGGAGCGTGCCCTGGCCAAAGGCTTCACCCTGCGGGACAGCAGCGCCTACAACGTCCAATTCCAGGACGGCAAACCGGTCCTGATCGATACGCTCTCCCTGGAACCGCTGCAGGAGGGGAGAGCGTGGGATGCCTACAAGCAGTTTTGCGAACAGTTTCTCCTGCCGCTCAAGTTGATGAGCACGCGCGACGTGCGCTTCGGTACCTTGCTTCGATCCTACCTCGATGGCATTCCGCTCGATCTCGGCAGCCGGCTGCTCCCCCGACGCACATGGGCATCGCCCAGCATTTTGATCCACATTCACCTGCATGCATGGGCGCAGGGGCGGTACGCGGGTTCCGCTGTAGGCTCAGCGGCCAAGGGTCGCAGCATGAGCCGGAAGGCCCTGCTCACCCTGGTAAGAAGCCTAGGCGATGCGGTGCGGCGGCTCTCCTGGCGTCCGGCGGGGACGGAGTGGGCCGACTACATCATGGACAACAACTACAGCGAGGCGGCCGCCAGGTCCAAGCGCGAGATGGTCGTGTCCTATTTGCGCGCTTCCGGTGCACGGACGGTGTGGGATCTCGGGGCGAACACGGGAGAGTACAGCCGAGCAGCGCGGGAGGTAGCTCCGCTGGTGGTCTCCTTCGACGTGGATCCCGCGGCGGTGGAGCGGAACTACCGCCGAGTGCGCGACAAGGGCGAGACCGGAATTCTTCCGTTGCTTCAGGATCTCACCAACCCTTCGCCGGGGCAGGGCTGGGCCGGGAGCGAGCGGCTTTCACTCGAGGAGCGGAGCCCGGCCGATGCGCTGCTGGCGCTGGCGCTCATCCATCATCTGGCCATCGGGCATAACCTCCCGCTGGATAGTATTGCGACCTATCTGGCCCGGCTCGGCCGGGCCCTCATCATCGAGTTCGTTCCCAAGAGCGATTCGCAGGTCAAGCGACTGCTGCTCAGCCGGCCGGACATCTTTCCGAGCTACACCAAAGAGGGCTTCGAAAAAGCCTTTAGCCGTCATTTTACGATTCAGGCTTCGGGTCCGATCGAGGATTCGGAGCGCTGGCTTTACTCGATGTCCAGCCGTGGGACTGATGCATGACCGCCCGCCTCCGGTTCCTGTACCCGTTCCTCTTTGCAGTACTCCCGCTGCTGAACGTGCTGGCACAGAAGCCGGGTGCGTCGAGTCTCTCCGACATCGGGTTGTTGATCGGGCTCATGCTCGCCGCCTGCGGGGTGGCATATGGAATGGTCGCCTTGGCGGCGCGAGGCCGTTGGCCCGCGCTCGCAGTGCCGCTGATCGTCTTGATGATCATCGTATGGTTCTATGGGATCAGCGATCTCAGCCGAGCCTTTCCTGGTATGGGGAGCTGGGTCGTGGTCGGTGCGGTGGCGGCATTGACGGTCGGGGTTGTGTGGTGGCTGGCGCGGCGTCCCGGGCTACTCGACAAGGCGACCACGTTCCTCGCCCTGACCGGTCTGCTTCTGGCAGGGTGGATGGTAGTGCAGGCCGCCGCCCACGGGCTTCGTACGCGGGGGGTCGTCGAGAAGAGCGCTCTGGCAGCACGGTTGACCCAACCCCTCGCGACCCCACACCCTGTGGCGGCTGCCGGCGCGATCCCCCCGCAGGGACGTGTATCTGATCCTTCTGGATGAGTATGCCAACTGAAGCGTTCTGCGCGAACGGTTCGGGTTCGACAACCGGGCTTTCGAGGACAGCCTGCGGCAACTCGGGTTTACCATCCCTCGAGTGGTGCGCAGCAACTACGCTCAGACCCTCCTCTCGCTTCCATCACTCCTGAACTTCAGTCATCTCACCCAATTGACGGACGAGGTCGGTGACCGTGAGACGGCCCCGACCCTGGCGAACTATCTGGTGGAGAACAATCGGACCGCCGCCTTTCTGAAGGGCCGCGGTTACCAGTTTTTCTTCTTCCCCTCACAGTGGTGGGCATCGACCCGGCACAACCGCAACGCGGACCGGGAATACCAGGTCTGGAACGGGTTCCAGGCCGCACGCGAGGCGACCCGTTCGGACCTGCGCCGGTGGTTTGTGCGCACTACCGCGTTGACGGCGGATTATTCGTATGACGCCGACCATGTCAAGCGAACCCTGCGCGGACTCGAGCAGGTCCCGTCGGTGGTCCAGCGGACCTTTGCCTTTGCCCACATCATCAACCCACACAGCCCCTACGTCTTTGATGCCGATTGTCGGATCTTGAAGGCACGGGCGACAAGGAACCGGGCACTCGGCCGGCGAGACGGCTACATGGGCCAGGTTCAATGCCTCAACACCCTCCTGCTCAGCCTGGTAACTTCGCTGATCCAGCACTCGTCGCCGGCGCCGATCATCCTGCTTCTAGGAGACCACGGGTCCAATTCACTGCGGTACTCCAGCACGAAAACCGCCGCTGCCGTCACTCCGGCGCAGGCGCGGGAGCGATTCGGCGCGTTCGGCGCCTTTTACCTACCCGACGGCGGCGGCCGGCTCTTCGCCGATTCCATCACCCTCGTCAACGTGGTCCCCAAGGTGCTCAACTATTACTTCAATGCCGGCATTCCGCTGGCTCCGGACAGCCTGTACATGTCGGTGGAAGGGCGCCCGTACTTATTCGTTCGGGTTGATCCGGCGTCCCTGGCGCCTCCGCCATCAAAGACACCAGGTGCGCCGTCAGCGACGAGAGAGGCGACGGGTGGCACTCGCGCACCGTGACGGCGCCCGGCAGATGACTCTCGGCGCGCTGGGGATTGTTCTGAGACGCGCAATCGCGGGCTGGTGGAACGACAACGTCCCTCATCTCGGCGCGGCCCTCTCCTACTACACCCTCTTCTCACTTGCCCCCATACTCATCGTGGCGATGTCGATAGCCGGCCTCGTGTTCGGAGCAGAAGCCGTGCGCGGCGAGATCGTCGGACAGATCGATGGGCTGGTGGGGCATGACGGAGCCATTGCGGTACAAGCGATGCTCGCGGGTGCGTCCAAGCACTCCTCCAGCATTCCGGCCACCATCATCGGCGTTATCACTTTCTTCCTTGGAGCCACGGGCGCATTTCTGGAGCTGCAGACCGCGCTCGACGCCATTTGGCGGGTCAAGCCGAAGGCGAGCGCAAATTTCCTTGGGGCGCTGGTAATCGACCGTCTGATCTCGTTCGGGCTCGTGGTTGCCGTGGGCTTTCTCCTGCTGACCTCCTTGTTGGTGAGCGCGGGCCTGGCCGCGCTGGACAAGTACATGGGAGAGGCCTTTCCTGGTGTGGCGATCGTCTGGCAGGCACTCAACGTCCTCCTGTCGCTCGGCGTGATCAGCGTGATGTTCGCGATGATCTACAAGCTACTGCCTGACGTGGAGCTGGCCTGGAGCGATGTCTGGGTCGGTGGGCTAGTAACGGCGGGGCTGTTCACGCTGGGCAAGTTTCTGATTGGCCTCTATCTGGGGACCAGCAGCCTGGCTTCCTCCTATGGCGCGGCAGGCTCGGTAATTGTGCTGCTGGTGTGGGTGTATTACTCCGCGCAGATCGTACTCCTGGGCGCGGAGTTCACCCGGGAATACGTCAAGGAGTTCGGCAGGCAGCCACCCCCGTCCGAGTTCGCCACGAAGGACCCGGCTCCGCCGCTAGGAGGAGGGACGGGAAAGACGGGAAAGACGGGAGGGTAGGACAACACCTGAGATCGGTCCCTCTAATGTCTTCCCGCCCTTCCCGTCCTTCCCGTCCTTCCCGCTACCGATGCGTCCGCCCCATGAACTTCTCAGCTACAGGATGGGTGTAAGCCCGCATCTGCTCGAGTAGCCGCCGAGGTTCCGAGTCGACGATGATGGCGTCCCGGTGCTCCTCGGTCAGAAACCCTTCCCGGACGGCATGATCGAGAAACCCGGTCAGCCCGTCGAAGTACCCCTCGACATTCAGGATTCCGGACGGCTTCGCGTGGATCCCGAGCTGGCCCCAAGTGAGAATCTCGAAGAATCCTTCCAGCGTACCAATACCGCCCGGCAGGGCGATGAACCCATCCGACATGTCGGCCATCTGCGACTTCCGCTGATGCATCGACGCCACGACAATGAGGTTTGGAATCCCGGTATGGGCCGCCTCTTTCTCAACCAGCTGCTGGGGAATGATCCCGGTGACATGACCGCCGTGCTCCTGCACCGAGTCTGCCAGCTCGCCCATGATGCCGACGCTCGCCCCGCCGTACACCAGCTCGATACCCTCCTCCGCCAGCACCTGCCCGAGCTGCCGGGCCGCCGCTCCGTACTCGGGTCGGGATCCCGGGTTTGTGCCGCAGAACACGCATATTCGATTCATCGGCCTGTCCGTCGCCATCGCGGTGCCTCAGAGCGGGATTGGGGTATTCGTTTAGAGAGTCGCAAGTCACCAGTCGCAAGTCACCAGTCAGCAGTCACCAGTCGAGGGTCACCAGTACGAGTCACCAGTTCACGAGAGTTATGACTGACGACTGGCGGCTGGCGACTGGCGACTGGCGACTGGCGACTTCTAATTATACGGGGATCAGAGATGCAAAGGCGTACGCCACCGGGCGCTCGATCTCGGAATCGATTTTCTCGATACTGCGGATGTGTACGGCCCTTCACCGACGAGCGCCTGGTCGGCTGTGGCTTACGACCATCAACGGCCGACCGGCCTGGCCACCGCCATTTCTGCCAGCCGCCGCCGGGCGGGCTCGGCGTAGATCAGCTCGTAAGGAGAGCGCTGTGCCATTGCCGAGTACCAGCCGGCAGCCTCTTCTGCCGGCCTGCCTCACGCAGGAGCTCCGCCCGTAAATACCGCTGGGAGGCGAGGGAGAAGAAGGGCGAGGCCACGGTGAGTTGATACCAGAACTGCGGCCGGGAGCGTTCCAGCATCGTCAGGCCCTCGCCCGTCGTCCCTCTGCCCGGGCTATCGCAGCCCGAAGCTCTACCCCGAGACTCGGCACCAGCCCACCCGAGGAATCCTCCAATCCAGATAAGACAACGGCCTGCTCCGCGGCGGCTGCCTTGTCTCCCAGCCGGAGGTTCACCAGGCCGAGCAGGTAGGCCTGAATGGCCGTATGCAGGTCGTTATGCATCGCGAAGATCAGAAACATGCTCGGGCGGCGTCGGTGCCGGGTTCCAGCGGATCAGCGCTTCGCGCACCTCGCAGAGCTCCGCGTCTCGGGACGCTTACGAAAGGCAAGGTCGCGAAGAGCCCTCGCATCTCCAGCCCCCAGGTCGGGTCGAGCGACTCCGCCTGCTGGAGCTCCTCGCATACGCTCGAGATCGCGGCCGCCGGCAAGGGCGAGGTGCGCCACCAAGCTGTGGCACAGCGAGCGGAGCTCGGGCGAGCGGGCCACCTGGATAAAGCTTCGACGCGAGGTGCTCGGCGCCATCCAGGTCGCCGGAGTAGAGGGCCACGTCCGAGAAGGCAATGGCAACAGTGATGGCGCGGGCCTGCTGGAGCTCCAGTGTCACTTGTACGATCGCTGGCCGCTCCCGAGTGGCGAATGCCCGCAGCGCCCGCATAGCAAGAGCCTGATCGCCGTCCGGGCTGACCCGCAGCATCCGCTCGATCAGGTCGAGCATTTCTCGCCTGCGTCCTTCGATGGCCGACGCCCTGACCAGGTGGACCATCGCTCCTACGTGGTCCGGCTCCAACTTCAACACTCGCTCGAAGGGCTCACGTGCCTCGGCCGCGGAACGGCCACGCAGCGGATTGGAGTGAAAGAGCAGATCGCCGAGGTGGAACCATGCCTCTACGTCGTCAGGGTAGGTCGCCGTGATGGTGTTGTAGAGGGACTCAGCCCCGCCACAGAGCCGTGCAGCCAGGCACGCTGTGCGCTGAACACGAGCTGATCGTGGGATGAGAGACGCTAAGCGGTGCTCTACGCCCCTGTCCGACTGGGTGCGCGCCAAGTCGGGCAGCGCGCACCCCGCGGCCGCGGCGGCAAGCCGGTAATGCGCCAGGGCAAACGAATCGTCGGTGTCGACCGCGGTCTGGAAGCTCTCCATCGCGTCGAAGTAGCGGCCGGCGCGAAGCTTGCGCTCCCCTATCAAGTAGGCCCTCAGGGCATCGAGCGAACCCGTCGTCAACGCCGCCAGTCGGGTCAGCCGGGTGCCTGCGCTGACACCCTGGACTGCCAGGAGCTGTCTCGCCAGCTCGTCCACAAACTCGAAGATCTCATTCTCGCTGGCTGCGGTGGCGTGAACCCTGGCAACGGTTTGTCCATCAGTGGTATAGAGCGTAATGGCTGCCTGCAGTCTCCCGCCCGCCTCGACGATGGTCCCCATCAGGTAGCGGCCGGCGCCGAAGTGCTGTGCCACGGCTCGAGGGTCCGGTTGCGTCGGAATGTTCTGGCCGTCGCTTTGAACGAAACGCAGCAGGGCCCGAGGGTCGACCGTTCGAACCTCACCCGCGCCATCCAGCTTGGTGGACAGCAGGTCTACCATGCCCTCGCCGAGGTATGCGTAGCGCGCCTCCCCGCGTACGGAGAAGGGTAGGACCGCAATTACGGCGGACTCCGCCACCCAACGCGGTGGTTGGTCCGCCGAGGGAGCGATGCGGGGCCGGGCCGTGGCGCCGGGGCGGCGACGGATTACCTCTATGAGATCCCGAGTCTCCGCCGCCGGCTCGAGCTCGAACTCCTGGACCATGCGCCGGGTAAAGTCCTCGTATGCACGTAGTGCGGCGGAGCGATCGCCGCTGCGATCGAGGAGGCTCAGCAGGCGGCGGAGCGTGGCTTCATCATCCGGTCTCAGCTCCAATGCGCGCCTGCACCACCGCGCTGCATCGGCCAGACGGCCTTCCGACTCCATGTGGTCCGACAAAGACCGTGCGGCCGCAGCAGCACGTCCCCGCAATCGGGTACGCTCTCCGTCGAGCCAGTCCTGATACTCCGATGCGGCCCCGGCCACGTAGAGCCCGTCCAGCAGGGGTCCGCGGTAGAGCTCCAACACGCGCTCGAACTCTCCGGCCTCGAGTGCGCGCTCCAGAGCAGTCGCGTCACACCAGAGCGCCTCCTCGGTTACGCCTACCTCCTCGTCGCCCCGTCCCGCCAGGACCTCCGCTCCGAGCTCGGCCCGGAGGAAATAGAGGGACCGGCGGAGTGCTGCCCGCGCGTGCTCCTGGTCCAGATCGGGCCAGAAGAGAGCGAGCAGGCTGTCGCGCCGATGAAACCGCCGGGGTGTCGCCACGCTGAGGTAGGCGAGCAGGCCCAGCCGCTTTGGCTGCTGGAGCACGGCGCGGATGTCGTGGCCGTCGGACCCGCGCAGATCGAGCAGGCCGAGAGTGTGGAACTGAATCATGGATTCCGTGGAGGGCCGCACCTAGGAATGGAAGTCACGCAGAGACAACGGCGGGGCAACGCCGGGGCGGCAGTGTGTGCAACGTAAGAGCGGCCTCCACAATCGGCAAGTCGGCGGCTCTGCAATCCTTCCAACGGAGACGCACCATGCGCCCTGACCTTCTCTTCCTCGCACTCTTCCCACTGTACTCCCCCCAGGCACAGGAGGCTCCAGCTCCAGCCCCGCCTCAGGAGATTCTGGTCCCTGTGTCATCCAAGGAATCGCTTCTGGTCACAACGGCAGGGACTGGTAAGACCGTCGTGCTCCTGCCCGGCCTGTTTGGCTCAGCGTTCGGCTACCGCCATCTGCTCGAGCTGCTGCCGGCCGCGGGATTCCAGGCCGTGGTCATCGAGCCGCTCGGTATCGGCCGTTCTCCCCGGCCGAGGCGTGCGGACTACTCGCTCACGGCTCAGGCGGAGCGCATCGCCGCCGTGCTGCAGCAGCGTGGACCCGAGCCTGTGCTAGTCGTGGCTCACTCTCGTAGCTGCCTCCATTGCCCTTCGGCTGGCGTACCGCCATCCCGAGCGGGTGGGGGCGGTTATCGCGCTCGATGGAGGGCCTGCCGAAGCAGCAGCGACGCCCGGTTTCCGTCGGGCCATGCGCTACGCCCCATGGATCAAATGGCTCGGTGGCGTGCGGCGAATACGGCCCCAGATGCGAAAGGACCTGATCGCAGCCTCCGGCGATTCGTCGTGGATCACCCCCGAGGTCATGGACGGCTACATCGCTGGGGCGGCCGCGGACCTCGATGGGACTCTGCTCGCGTTTCTGGCCATGTCCGAGGCGCGTGAGCGGGAGCGTCTGGCTCCTCACCTCAAAGAAATCCGCTGTCCGGTGCGACTGGTGGTGGGCACCGCTCCGCATAAAGGAGGCGTCGAGCAGAAGCAGGTACGGCTGCTGCGCGAGCAGCTCTCCGACTTCACCATTGATAGTGTGCCCGGTGCCGGCCAGTACCTTTTTGAGGAGCAGCCGGTGTCGGTCGTAAGGATCATCGAGCAGTATGATGGGCGCGAGCGCCACCGCGCTGCGGTCCAGTCAGAGCCCCCCCCAACTTCCCTCCCGTCCGACACCGTGACCCGGCCTGGTCCGGCCGGGTCACGTCAGCACCACAAAGCGGCAACGGTGGCTTGGAAGATTGCGGCTGACATCACCGGGAAGTCGCCGCATGGGCACCTCCAGGGTGGGCGGCCGCCGAAGATCCGTACGATGCAGTCGTCATTGGCAGCGGGTTTGGCGGAGCAATGGCCGCACGCGTTCTGGTCCAGGCCGGATGGTCGGTGCTGATGCTGGAACGGGGGGACTGGGTGGAGCGTAGTGCCGAGAACTGGTCGGCCGAAGCCGTAGGACCCCTCACATCACACTACTCGACTGAGTCCCCATACCACCTGAAGGACGACGGCGGAGACACCAAGGTAGGTGCCTTCCACTGTGTTGGTGGGCCGTCGGTCTTCTACGGCGGCGTAGCGTTCCGGTTCCGGGCGGAGGATTTCGAGCACGACCCGAAATCGCGGGCGCCTCCGCGCGCACGCTGGCCTTGACCTACGCTGCCATCGAGCCCTACGTACGCGAAGCGGAGCGACTTCTCGGCGTGGCCGGTGAGTCCGGGGCCGACCCCACCGAGCCCGCCGGAGCACACCATATCCGAAGGCCCCGGCCGAGCTCGCCCCGATTTCACGTGCGGATCGAGCGGGCGGCGCAGCGAGCTCGGTTGCCGGCCATTCCGGCTTCCGCTCGCATCAACCTTCGCCAAGCCCAAGCCGCAACAGCTGCGTACGGTGCGGCACCTGCGATGGGTTCGCCTGCGCGATCGGAGCCAAGAACGACCTGGCAACGGTAGTGGTCGGCCGTTGCTGGGCAGGGCCTCCATCTTCGCCCCAACACGGTGGTGACCCGACTCATCGCGACGGGCGGGAGAGTAACGGAGGTACAGGCGGTAGACCGGCTTACCGGCCGCGCACTTCGGTGCCACGCGGACACGTGGTCCTCGCCGCCGGAGCGATCGCTTCCCCCCACTCCTCCTCGCGTCCGGCCTTCAGAGACTCAACCCGGCCGGACATGTGGTGGGCCGGTACCTGATGAGGCATTACAACGAGGTCGTCTTCGGGATCTTTCCTGAACCGCCAAATCCTGGAGGTGGATTCCACAAGCAGCTCGGCATCCACGACTATTATTTCGGCCGCCCGAGGTCAGTCGGCCACGGGGAAAGCTCGGCGGGATCCAGCAGCTCGCGACCCCACCGGTTGGCCTGGTCCAAGCACCAGCTGCCGCGTCTCCTGGGCGCCGTTTGTGCGCCCTGGGTCGACCACCTCACCGGCCTTCTGTCCATCGCGGAAGATCAGCCTCAGTATGAAACCGGGTGCTGCTCGAAAGCGGAGCCACTGACCGCTTCGGCCTGCCTCGGCTCCACGTGACCCACCGCTACAGCCCGCGCGACATCTCGCCGCCGGCTCTCACCGGCCGGGCCCGGGCGATCCTCCGGCGCGCCGGCGCCTGGGCATTCTACCGCCACCGGATCGGCACACTTTCACATGCGGTGGGCACGGTGCGCATGGGCACGGACCCCCGCACCTCGGCGCTGGATCACGACTGCCGTTCCGCGGCATGGAGAACCTCTACCTGGTGGACGGCAGCGTCATGCCCACCTCCGCCGGAGTCAATCCCAGCCTGACCATCGCCGCGAACGCCCTGCGAGCGGCTCACCGTCTCGTCGCCCTCACGTCCCCATCTCTCGGAGTCCGACCATGTCGCGTCCTCTCGTTAACCTCGCCTTTCTGGGCTGCGGCGAGATCACCCGCGACCCACAGCAGAACGCTCCGGAGCTTCCATGACGAGGTCCGTTGCTTTATGCCAGCCGTGATCGCACCCGGGCAGCGGCATTCGCAGGGATTGCGGCGGCGAGGGCCTTCGGCTAGTATAGCCGCGGCGCTGGCCGACGAGCGGATCGACACAGTCCTCGTAGCCACGCCGCCGGCCTCGCACCTCGGTCTCGCCCTGACGGCGCTGGAACACGGCAAGAACGTCATCGTCGAGAAACCGGCGTTCCCCGTGCGGCCGACTTTGCGGCGGGCCCGTGCCGCTCAACTGCGGAGCGGTCGCCGCGTGCTGGTGGCGGAGAACTACTGCTACAAACCGCTGGCCCGAACGCTCCAAACCTCGGCACTCGGGCGACGCTGGGCGAGGTCCGATTTGTCCACCTCGACGCGGCGAAGCAGCAGCGTCGCGGCGGCTGGCGGGCCGACCCCGCCGTCGAGCGGTGGCGGCGCGCTGCTGGAGGGCGGCGTCCATTGGGTCGATCTGCTCGCCAACCTCGGGCTTCGGGTCGAGACCGTGCACGGTTTCCGCCCTGGCGACTGGCAGGGCAGTGAGCGGAGCATGCTTCTCGTCGCTGAATACGAGGAAGGTGCGGTGGGCACCCTGGCGCATTCCTGGGAGTTCCCTCGCCCTGCCGCGGGCTGCGCATGTCGCGGATCTACGGTACTCGAGGGTCGGTGGCGTTCGAATCGAATGGGCTGTTCGTCGTGGTCACCGGCGTGCGGCCCAGGCTCATCTGCCTGGGCTCCGCGACATCGGTGGTTACCGAGCCATGTTCCGCGACTTCCTGGACCTCTCCGGACCGGTAGCGAGCCGCGGATGACCCTTGGTCGGGCCCAGCGCGGCCTCGAGTCGTCGAGGCGCCTACCGAAACGCCCCACCCACCCCCGCTCTGGAGATGTCCCATGACGACACCACTTCTGCCGGCCTCGTCGGCTTGATGGCAGGCATCCACGCCGCCACGTGGGGCATGTACAAGGACGCGCCCCATGAAGGGTTCTCCCGCCGCAAATATCTCCGTAGCCCGGTCCTCGGCAGCGTGCTCGGCGTGCTGTCCAGGCGACTACAGGGCTCGATCCGCGCGACCCCGCCGACCTCGTCGTGCTGTTCGGCGCGGTCTACGTCGTCGAGCGGGCGGTTGCGAGATCTACAAGACGTTCCTCCGGGAGGAGGACCAGTCGAAGTACTTCATCCCATGCAGTTCCACATCCTCGGCAGGGTAGTGCGGACCGCGGCCGCGAGGCTCGTGGCTGAGCTTGCTCTATACGGCGCGGCTTGTGGGACTGGTCATCGCGGTCCCGGCCTCGAGCGAACGGCGGCGGATGAGTACGGGTTCGCACGGTGTGCTGATCGGGAGCCTGGGCGGGTGGATCAGCGCGTTCGGCGGCGCGTGGAAGGATGCGCCTTCGGAGGGTTCCAGCGCTCAAGTTCTTCCGCAGCCCGGCGCTCGCCCGCTTACGCAGCGGGGCTGTCCTACCTCACGACGACATGCTGCAGTAACGCTCGCCGCGACCGGGTACACAGTGGCGACCACCGAAACGTATAAGACCTTTTTCTTTCCCTCGAAGCCCCGGGGGAAGTTCGCGGGACGGCCCATTCTGTACCCTGAGGTACTGCATTGGCGCCGGCGGTTCGTCCCGCTTTACATCGCAATCTGGATCGGGGTTGCGGGTTCTCTAGCAGCCGCGCTGATGACAGTTCAGCCGCGCTCACCCCTGGTGATTGAGTCCAGCCATGAATGAGCGACTGTCGTTCCCGCACCGGCAGTGGGAGGCGGGCACCTGGCGCCGAATAGTCCAGGTCGCCGGCATGTTAATCCTCACTGCCGCGCTCCTCGTTGCCGTGGTCCCAGGCACGACCTCCCTGGTTGTTTTTGTCCTGCTCACAGTCTGGTGCCACGGACCCCTCACCATTGCTGCCGGCAGCTTACGAGCCGGTCCTGCTAGGCTATGGGCGCCTCTTCCACCTCTCTTGCTGGCTATCACCGGAGCGGTAGCCAGTACTGCCATAGAGTACCTCAACTACCATCTGTATCAGAAGCTGCTCAAGGTCGAATGTTTGGATCGGATTCTTGTGAGCCCGCCAACAAGACGGCTGATGGGACCCTTCTTCAGGCGGCCCTTCCTCACTGTGTGGTTATGCGTCTTGACGCCGATTCCGGACTGGGCGGCACGAGTTCTGGCGTCCCACTCGGGGTACTCGGTTCGCAACTATCTCACAGCCGTGCTACTGGCTCGCCTGCCGCGGTTCTGGTTCCTTGCCTCGCTCGGGTTCCACCTCGAGCTCGGCGCCGGCGTTGTTCTCTCGGTCGTTGCCGCGTCCGCGGTAGTCGCGCTGATCGGTCTGTGGCGGCGGCAGCCCACCCCATCCTCGGCAAAGGCGGCTGTGCCTACCTCCGTCCTTCTGCTACTGGTGGCTATGTCAGCTCCTCTACCTCTCGGCCGCCTCGAGGGGCAGGAAACTCGCCCTCGCCTGGCCGGCAATGCCATGGGGGCCTCGATGGACCGGTTCACGTATGAAGGTTCTTCGACGATGGCCATGTCCTACCGGTTCTCGACATTGCATCCTCGCCAGCTGGGAGCCGAGATCGGGGTTTCGATCTTTCCGCAGACCCTTCCCGCCGGGGTCCTTGCCCTTGCCCCCGATATCGGCGCAGCGTACAACCTCCCCGTTACCGGGGGTAGCGTTCTGATCAAGGCCGGTGGCAGCGCCATTACCGCCATGGGAGCCGCTGGCGTCCTGTTCGTTCCTGGCTTTCACCTGGGAGGTGCAGTCGTCGTGCAGACCGGGAATAACTCCGGACTGAGGATCGACGTTATTCGTCATTACTACCTGCCCGGCGAGGGAGCGATCGAGCCGATCTGGAGTGTCGGACTCGGCTTCGCGGTGCTCCCCCGCGTAAGGACCTGAGGTCCTGCTCCTGGCTTCTATGCCGGGAGGTCACTCCTCGGCTCCGAGATGGCCTCGACGATCCGGCCGACCTCCCGGTCACTCGCCGCGCCTTCTTCACGCGCAACGTCCGCCTGGGCAACGATCCCGACCAGAATGCCGTCGACGTCTACCACTGGTACCCGGCGAACCTGCTGCTCAATCATCACCTGCCGCAGATCCTCGACTTCATCCTCCGGCACGCAGGTGACCGGCTCCGTAGTCATCAGGTCGCGAACCGCGTCTCTGGGCCCTGTCCAGCCGCAAGACCGCGCATGGCCAGATCCCGGTCGGTCACCGTTCCGATCAGGCGATTGGAGAGGTATTCTCCACCACAGGAATGGAGCCGCAGTCGTTGTCGCGCATGAGCGATTGCCACCTCCTGCGGTGCAGTCGGGGGTGCAGCGGGCGGGGTTAGGGGTCATGATCTGCTTTACTCTCACTGTTCCTCCAGGGTTATTGGACCCTCTTAACTAATGCCAGCCGCCCTGACGACGCGGTGACCTGCATAACTCTTTTGCGGCCCTGGTCACGCGGCAGGTAGCCGAGCGGGTCCCGGTTCGGAGGAGCGAGTACCCGATGAGCCTACCCGGCCAGATCCTTCAGGGCATCCTGGCCCGCGATCGCGTTGGTGCTGCTGCGGGTGTACCTCGGCGTGGTGTTCCTGTGGCCGCCATGCCCAAGCTGCAGGGGGACTTCGACACTCGGACCTCGTCGGATTCGTGAACCAGGTCGGGTTGCAGCGGGGCTCATCGATTCTACCGAGTTCCGCGAGCAGTCATGCTGCCGAACGCCCAGGTTTTTGCGGCGGTGATTCACCGGGGCGAGCTGCTGGTCGGGGTGACGCTTATTCTTGGCCTGCTGACCCGATTCTCCGCGCGGCTGGCGCTGGTGCTGACCCTGAACTACATGTTCGCCAAAGGAGCCTGGTTCTGGTCCCCCTCGAGCACCGACGCGGCATATGTCGCCATCGCCGTTGCATTGCTCATCGGCGCCGCGGGCCGGACGCTCGGGCTGGACGCGTTCCTGGCCCGGCGCTGGCCTCGGTGGCCCTTCTGGTAAGGAGAGGGGAGAAGTGAGAGGTGGGAAGTGAGAGGGAGGACGCGAACGGATACGGTCTCCTACCTTGATGAGTAGGTCCCCCGCGGCAGCCTGCCCTGAGCGCAGCGAACGGGCTCGGGATGAGGAGTGCTCTTGGATTAGTCTGCTGAGGAGTGCTCTGGTTTAAGTCTCTCCCTTCTCCCTTCTTCCTTCTCACTTCTCACCTCTCACTTCTCACTGCTCACTTCTTACTTCAACCGATCCCCAGCACATCCAGCATGAAGGCGTACTTGAAGGCGATCTCGCGCAGGGAGTCGAACCGGCCCGACGCGCCGCCGTGTCCCGCTCCCATGTTGGTGCGCAGGAGGAGCCGGTTGTTATCGGTCTTGGTGGCGCGTAGCCTGGCGGTCCAGCTTGGCCGGCTCCCAGTAGGCCACCCGCGGGTCGTTGAGCCCGGCGGTCACCAGCATGTGGGGGTAGTCCTTGGCCTCGATGTTGTCGTACGGTGAATAGGACCGGATGTACTCGTACGCGGCTCGGATCATTCGGATTGCCCCACTCGTCGTACTCGATGACGGTGAGCGGCAGCGACGGCATCCAGCATGGTGTTCACCACGTCCACGAAAGGCACCTCCGCCAGCACCACCCGGAACAGGTCGGGGCGCAGGTTGGTCACCGCGCCCATGAGCAGGCCGCCGGCGCTCCCGCCGTTGATGACCAGCCGGTCCGGAGACGTGTAGCCCTCGGCCGACCAGGTGCTCGGCGCAGGCGATGAAGTCGGTGAAGGTGTTGCGCTTGTTGAGCAGCTTGCCCCCTTCGTACCAGGCCGCCCCATCTCCTCGCCCCCGCGCACGTGGGCGATTGCGACCACGAAGCCGCGGTCGAGCAGGCTCAGCGTGTTGGACGAGAACGCCGGGTCATAGCTCAAGCCATAGGCGCCATAGCCGTTGAGCAGGAGCGGCGGGCTCGTCGCGTTCGAACGGGGGGGACCGGTATACCAGCGAGATCGGGACCTGCTCGCCGTCGGCCTGCGGTGGCGAAGACCCGCTCGCTCCGGTAGAGCGCCGGATCGTAGCCGCCTCGCACCTCGGTCTGCTTGCGGACTGTCCAGGTGCGCTCGAGCCATGTCGTACTCCACCACCGAGCTGGGGGTCACCAGCGAGGTATAGGTGAAGCGCAGGAGCGTGGTCTCGAATTCCGGATTTTCGTGGGTCCGAACGGTGTACACCGGCTCGGGGAAGGGGACCAGATGCTCCGCGCCGGAAGCCAGATCGATAATCCGGATCTGGCGTAGCCCGGCCTGCCGCTCGTAGAGCGACCAGATGGGACCGAAACGCGTCGGCCCCGTCCAGCTTGATCGCGGGCGGTACGGCAGGACCGGCGTCCAGTTTGCTTTCGAGGGACTCGCCACCGGTGCCTGAACCAGGCGGAAATTCGGCGCCCCGTCGTTGGTGGTGATGAAGAAATGCTCGGCGTGGTGGGTGCACGCTGTACTCGACGCCGGACTCCCGCGGCTGCACGAGGCGGAACGGTCCCCTCGGGCTCGTCGGCGCTCAGGAAGCGCACCTCGGAGGTCGAGTGGCTGGCGATGTCGAGCAGCAGGAATCGCCGGCTCCGGGTGCGATTGATGTCCAGGAAGAATGACTCATCCGGTCTCGAAGTAGACCAGGACGTCGGTGGTCTGGACTGGCCCCGACGCTGTGGCGGTAGAGCCGGCAGGGCCGGCGGGCATGCTGTCCAGCATGGGTGTAGAACAGCGTACGGCTGTCGTTGGCCCAGGCGACTGCCGGCGACGTGTTCCCGATGCTCTCCGCCAGCAGCTGCCCCGGTGGTCAGGTCCTTGACGTAGAGGGTGAACTCCTCGGCTCCGGAGGTGTCGACCGAGTAGGCGAGCAGGCGATGGTCTGGGCTCACCTCGCTCGCGCCCGATCCTGAAGTAGGCGTGGTCGGCGGCCAGCGGATTCTGGTCGAGCAGGACCTCCTCCGGCCGTCGGGGCTGCCGCGCCTGCGGCAAAGAATCGGGTACTGCCACCCGCTTCGGTTCGCGTGTAGTAGAAGTAGTCATCCACCCGCTCGGGAACCGAGAGGTCGGTCTCCTTGATCCTACCCCGCATCTCCTGGTAGAGCTGCTCCTGGAGTGCCTCCGTGTGCCGCATGACCGCGCCGGTGTAACTGATTCTCGGCCTCCAGATAGGCGATGACCTCTGGATCGCTCCGATCCCTAAGCCAGAAGTAATCGTCGATCCGGGTCTCGCCGTGAATCGTGTGAGCTCGCTGCTCAACCCGGGCGACGGGCAGGACACGGAACTCCGCCTCGATCAGAAGTGGGAGTCCGTGCAGCTCATGACGGTCGATCGGTCCACCGGTGGGAGGAACAGCGACGCCAGGGTACGGCGGGGTTGGAGGACATTGCGATTCTTTTCTGTTCTCGGCGACTCGGGGTGCACCGGCTGGTGTTTCAGGGGATCTGAAAGTAGGTCCTGGGAGGTGAATTACGACTCCCCAGAGCGCCAAGTCAAGTGCGATCGTAAGTGTATATGCGGTAGTAATTTAGACACTGTACTTAATGAGTCGACGGTGAGACCCAGATTTCATGCCAGCGCGACGGGAGCCCATGGATCTTGGGCTCCCGCCTAGAGATAGGTGTCCTGGGTTCTCCGGAGCAACCTTCCGTGTTGGCTTACTGATCTAGCGGCAGCCTCGTATCTCCTTACGCTCCAAGAAGCTCAGGCTCTTGGCTTCGGCGGCGGGCACCACGACCACGTCCACCGGCTGGGTCAAGGAGGCGGTAGTGATGCAGTTCGGGCCAGGGGTCCGCTCCACCACCTCGACCGTCAGCTGGCCGTCTGACTGGGTGACCCGGTCAACCTGGATCTCGTAGCCTCCGGTCGGCCGCTGGCCTGCGGCTACTGCTACCACGACGTCGCGGTTGAAGTCCACGGACGGCCGATCGCCCACGCCCAACTCCGACCAGAACTGGTCCCAGGCGTTGGCATCCCGGATAACGAGCCGACGAGATTCACCGATGCCGGTCCGGGTCCATTGACCCAGGCGCCTGAGGTCCAGAGTGCGGTTGCTTCCGTAAGGCGCGTAGCCCTGCCCGGAGGGGGCGGCAGCAGCAGCGGCGGTGTCTGCGGGAACAGCCGTGTCTGAGGGTGGTGCCGTCACCTGGGCCGGCTCCGATTCTGGGGTGGGAGCCAGCGCTACCGGCCCGCTCGCCGTGTCGTCGCCATCGGCCGCGCGGATGGTACTGCCAGCGCCACAGGCAGCCAGAGCCGCAATCGGGATAAGCAATGCGAACCATCGAGGGATCATGGGTGCTCCGTCTTCTGTCGTGCGAGTGGGGTCCGGTTTCTCTCTACCAAGCTAAACGGTAGTACCAGGTGCTGCGGACGTCGGCATCCCGTGGCGGAGTGTGATCTATATCACATCAGGGGTGATCAGGGTCACAGCCTCGGTGCCGGTGGGCTGGTAGGGTGCACCGGGTTCAATCAATACGAATGCGTCGCCAGCAGTTGGGCGTGCACTTACACACACTGAGGCTGCTTATGACTACGATCAGGGGATTGTACACCGGCTTGCTAGCCGGCGGGGCCGTATTTCTTGCCGCCGCTTGCAAGGACAACCGCGACACCGGAGCGGTGAGCAGCAAGACGGCGGAAGGCACCTCCAATGCCCCGGCTGCTGATATGGCTGAGAGCAAAGATGTCGCGTTAGTGCGGGTCATCAACGCCATCCCGGCAGGTGGCCCCGTGACCATTCTGGCCGGCGATAGCACGGCCTTCTCCGCGGTTGACTACAAGACGGCCACGCCGTTCCGGGAGATCCGGGACGACCAGCTCAAGTTCAAGCTCGGCTCGGCAGACAAACCACTGGCTGAGAATCGGGAGAACCTGAGTGGCGGCGGTCACTACACGATAGTTGCCATGCCTGATGCGGGCGGGGCCGACAAACGGAACCTGCGCGTGCTCGAGGACGACCTGCAGCCCGTGGCACCCGAAAAGGCCAGGGTGCGGGTGATCAACGCGGTACCGGGAGACCTGGAGATCAGCGTTTTCGTCCGGGGCCGTGAGGACGCGCTGTTCGACGGTGTGAACTTCAAGAGCGAGGCGGGCTGGGACCAGATCGACCCGGTTGCCGGCACCCTCGAGATCCGGCCGGAAGGCAAGAAGAATGTTCTTGCCAGTCTGCCGAACGTGAAGTTGGAGGGTGGCAAGAGCTACACCTTCGTCGTTGCTGGTACGCCGGCCAAGCCGGCGATCATCAAGGTCGAGGATGACGTGGCCAAGAGCACGATGTAGAGGGAACGAGGGAAGGAGGGAACGAGGGAAAGAAAGAAAGCGGGGGGGGGGTCAAACGACCTCTCCGCTTTTCCCTATGTCTGGCTTCCCCGATCGTCCCTCCTTCCCCCGTTCTCGCGTTCCCACGTTCCCTCCTTCCCGTCCTTCCCGTCCTCTTTACGTCCATGGGTTCGCATCGCATCATTCCCGGTCTCGCACAGCCTTCCCGCGCAGGTCCCCTCAAGGAGATCGCGATGAACCTCGTTGAACGCGTCAAGCGGATCTTGTTGTCTCCCCAGACGGAGTGGGAGGTCATCGACACCGAGCAGACCACGCCGGCGGAGCTCTATACCGGCTACATCGCGCCGCTTGCGGCGATCGGGCCCATCGCGCAGATCATCGGGTTCTCCGTTTTCGGGGTCATGGGGTACCGAGTCCCGATCGGGAGGGCGTTTGCCTATGCCATCGCCACGTATGTACTTACTCTGATCAGCACCTATATCCTGGCTCTGATCATCGATGCGCTCGCCCCTACCTTCGGGGGGCGGCCCAACCGGATTCAGGCCCTGAAGGTGGCGGCCTACTCCAGTACCGCGGCCTGGGTGGCGGGCATCTTCGCGCTCATACCCGCCCTCTCTATCCTTGGCATGCTGGGCCTGTATAGCTTGTATCTGCTGTATCTGGGTCTCCCGAAGCTGATGAAGGCGCCGAAGGACCGGGCGGTGGCGTACACGCTCGTGGTCATCCTCTCGGCCATCGTGCTCTTCGTCATCATCGGCGCCATCGCTCGACGGTTCATGATCATGGCTGGTCCGCTGGCGGCCTGAACCCGATTCTGACACAGCGGTCGAGAACTGACTTGTTCGCCCTGCGCCAAACCGGCCGGCTCACTTTCTGACCGAGAGGATTGCCATGACCGCACCCAAAGCCCCGCAGTGGCCGCTCACGCCCGTACTTCGGTTCGCAGCGCTGGCCCTGCTCCTCGCCAGCGCTGCCTTAGTAGTCGAGGGCGTGATGTCGACTGTTTTATGGGTTCTCTCTGTGGTGTTTCTGGTGCTGGCGGTGGTTAAGTTGGCCAAGAACTGGAAAAGGCAGGCGTAGCGTCAAGACGTAGAGTTTCCACTCAATCGACGCCGCACGCCGCGCTGTGCGGATCCCGGTCTGGATTCCCTTGGCCTTCTGTACCACGGGGTTCGCGGCGCTGCTCTATCAGGTGGTCTGGCAGCGGGTGCTCTACTCGACGTTCGGGGTCAATGTCGAGGCAGTCACCACGGTCGTCACAGCCTTCCTGGCCGGGCTGGGCGTCGGTAGTCTGGCCGGCGGGCGGCTGGCCAGGGGCAGCAATCACACCATCCTCCTGTTCTGCGGCGTAATCGAGATTGCCATCGGCATCTTCGGGGTCTGGTCCCTCACCTTCTTTCGCTGGATAGGTGGCCTCACGCTCGGCTTGCCGGCCATTCCGCGTGGTGTAGTCATGGCGCTGGTTGTCATGCTTCCCACCACTCTGATGGGCGCCACGCTTCCCCTCCTCGTGGCCTTTGTGGTGCGCTCGACGGGGAACGTCGGACGGACGGTCGGGCTGCTCTATTTCGTGAACACCGCCGGCTCGGCGTTCGCCGCGATCGCGGCGGTGGTGCTGATCCTGGGCAACCTGGGGGAGACAAAGTCTGCCTATCTGGCCGCCGGCCTGAACTTCCTGGTCGGGGCGTTCATCCTGGTTGGACCTCTCCGGCGTTCACCCCGATCATGACGTTGGGCCTGGCACTCGCCGTGGTTGCGATCACGGGCTTCATCTCGCTCTCCTATGAGATCCTCTGGTTCCGGGCGATCTCATTCGGGACCGGCGGCTCCCCCGCGGTGTTCGGACTCCTGCTCGGGTTTTATCTCGGTGGACTGGCCATCGGTTCCTTTGGCAGTGGCATCTTCTGCCGAAACCGGGCCGCTCACGGAAACCGGAAGTACCTGCGTCACATTGCCGCCTTCGTGCTGCTGGCGAACCTCTTCGGATTTCTGGTGCTCCCGCTGCTGGCTTGGGTGACGACGCGGTCAGGCTCACATCCGGCGTTTGGTCTTATCGCACTGTCTTCGGCAATGCTGGGTGCCGTGCTGCCACTGGTGAGCCACTTCGGTATCGCGCCCGACCGTCTGGCGGGGACACACTTGTCGTATCTCTATGCTGCCAATATCGTCGGGTCCGTCCTGGGAAGCTTCCTCACAGGATTTGTGCTGCTCGAGGTAATGCCGATCCACACCATAGCCGCGTTGCTCATGATCGTTGGCGGCATCACAGTGATCGTATTGCTGGCGCTAGGAGGGGTTCGGGGAGCTGCACTGGCCGGGAGCTCCGTTCTCGTGGCCGCCTTCGCGGGGTGTACCGTTGCTGCAACGCCCTGGCTGTTCGATCGGTTCTACGAAAAACTCCTACCGGCTCAGCAGTCTACTCCTGACGCCCGATTCGCAGACGTGGTAGAAAATCGTAGTGGCGTCATCACCGTCACGCAGGACGGCACCGTATATGGTGGCGGGGCCTACGATGGCAGGATCTCGACCGATCTTGTTGACGATCGCAACCGGATTGTGAGGGCCTACGCGATCAGCGCACTCCACCCGGCCCCCCACGACGTGCTGCTTGTCGGGCTCGCAACCGGGGCGTGGGCTCAGGTGATTGCCAATCACCCGCAGATCCGAAGCCTGACCATCGTCGAGATCAATCCAGGATACCTGCGGCTGGTGGCCAAGTATCCCCAGGTTGCCAGCCTTCTCTCAAACCCCAAGGTGCAGATTGTCATCGACGACGGCAGGCGGTGGCTCACGCGCAATGAGCGCCGGTTCGACATGATAGTTTCCAACACGCCGTTTCACTGGCGGGCCAACAGCACCAATCTCCTCTCGGTAGAGTATTGCCGTCTGGTGCGCGCCCACCTCCGTCCGGGCGGCGTGTACTACTTCAACACGACGGGCTCAACGGCGGCCCTGAAGACTGCCATGGTGGAGTTCCCCTACGGAGTTCGGCTCATGAGTCTTGCAGCCGTGAGCCCGAGCCCGCTCGCGTTCGACGGCATGAGGCTGGAAAAGGTCCTGGCGAACTACCGGATCGATGGCCGCCCGGTTCTGAACCTTGCCCTGCCAGCCGAGCGCCAGCGCATGCAGAAGGTGATGAATTCGTTGGAGACCGAGAGCCGGGACAGCATACTCCGCCGGCTGGCAACCACCCCCCTAGTAACGGACGACAATATGTTGCCGGAGTGGCACCCGGCTGTGTTCGAGTAGATCTCCAATGGACTCCCCTGCGGCCACCCGGCCTACATCAGATCGGCTCGAGACCGCTTCCCGACTCAAGGTACGGCGCGCCGGGATGGGGCTGGCGTTCACCCTGGCCGTTTTCCTGAGCGCGGCCCTCCTGTTTGTGGTCGAGCCCATGTTCGGCAAGCTGGTGTTGCCACTGCTTGGCGGCAGCCCAGCGGTGTGGATCACCTGCATGCTCTTCTTCCAGGGCGCGCTGCTGCTGGGCTATCTGTATGCGCACCTCGGGCCGCGCTGGCTAGGCATTCGCCGCCATGCGGTGTTGCACATAGGGTTGCTGCTCCTTTGCGTGCTACTCCTGCCCATCGGGGTGGCCGAAACCCACGGGTCATTCCGGCTGGAGCATCCAAACCTGTGGCTACTCTGGGTACTCGCTCTTTCCCTGGGTGCTCCCTTTGTCCTTCTGTCCAGTACCGGCCCTCTACTCCAGGTGTGGTTCTCCAAGACCTCGCACCCCGAGGCTGATAGCCCGTACTTTCTGTACGCTGCCAGCAATGCCGGGAGCCTCCTTGCGCTGCTCAGTTATCCCTTCCTGATCGAGCCGGCGATCCCGCTCAAGGGTCAGGCGGCGCTGTGGAGCCTCGGCTACCTGGTACTCGTCGCTCTGGTGGCAGTTACCGCGGCCTACCAAACAAGACAAGTCTCGATCGGGAAAAACGTCGCTGTGTCTAGCCTCCCCGTGGCGCGTATCGATGCGCGCACCACGCTTCGATGGGTTTTGCTGGCTTTCGTACCCTCCAGCTTCTTCCTGGCGCTTACTACTTATGTCACGACGGATGTAGCGGCGGTGCCGCTCCTGTGGGTCGTTCCGCTGGTGCTGTACCTCCTGTCCTTCACCATGGTGTTCGGGCGGCGCCCCCTCGCTGCCCATTCAGTGCTGGTGCGCTGGCAACCCATCGGCCTCATTGCACTCGCGGTCGTAGACTTCTGGGGACCTTCCGGCTCTGCGCCCTGGCTCCTGCCACTTCACCTGATGGTCTTCTTCGTTACGGCACTGGTCTGTCATGGTGAGTTGGCGGCGACCAAGCCGCCTGCTGCGAGACTGACCGAGTTCTATCTCTGCATCGCGGTGGGCGGCCTGCTGGGCGGGGTTTTCAATGCACTGATTGCCCCAGTGGTGTTCGACTCGGTGCTCGAGTACTCTCTGACGCTCCTGGCCGCCTGTGCCGTGCGCCCCTGGTCCTCTAACCGATCCTCTCCTCGCCATATTGGCCGGGATGTCGGGTTGATAGCGTTTGCCTGTGTGCTGCTCGTGGCGGTACGGGTCGGAATCGGAGACCGGCCGGCACTTGTTCCAGCGGTCATTGCCTCGGCCCTGGTTGCCATGATCTGTCTTCGTATGAGTCGTGATCCCATCCGTTTCACCTTGGCAATCGGAGCGGTGGTGATCGCCGGACTCGTGCTCGGTGCAACCCGCAGAGGCATTCTCCTCAAGGAGCGGAACTTCTTCGGGGTCCGAGAGGTGCGGGAAGATGTCCCCAACCGGATGCGGGTGTTGATGCATGGAACCACGAAGCACGGGGGTCAGAGCACCGACCCCGCCAGGCGCCGAGAGCCACCCAGCTACCACAACCGGCAAGGGCCGCTGGGCGACGTCTTCCGGGCGCTCCCTTCAACTTCCGGCCGGAGGGTCGCGGTCATTGGGCTTGGCACGGGCGCCATGGCGGCATACGCTGGGGCAGGTGAGAAATGGGTGTTCTACGAAATCGATCCCGATATTGCTCGACTGGCTCGCGATGCTAGGTATTTCACCTACCTGCAGGACACGCCGGCCAATGTCGAGATCATCCTGGGCGACGGCCGGCTCTCGCTGGCCCAGGCGCCGAATCACTATTACGACCTCATCTTCATCGACGCCTTCAGCTCCGACGCCATACCAACTCACCTCCTCACGCTCGAGGCGCTGTCCGTCTACCGGAGTAAGCTCTCAGAGAAGGGTCTTCTCGTCGTCCATTTGAGCAATCGCTATCTCGACCTCGAGCCGGTCCTGGGCCGCTTGGTGCAGGTCACGGGGCTTGCCGGCCTCATCAGGGTGAATACGGGACAGACCCGGGAGCTACTTGCATCCGGGGGGGACCCGTCCATTTGGGCGGCTGTGGCTTCGCGGGGCTCGTTTCTGGGCGCAATACGGGATGACGAGAGATGGCGCCCTCTGCGCCTCCGAAAAGGCGTGGCTCTGTGGACCGACGACTTCTCGAACATCTTCAGCGTCTTTCGTTGGCCCTAGGAAGGTGACCACAACGCGACGCAGTCCGTGGGATACGCTGGCCGATCGTACCCGCGTCCTTGCGCACTGCGCGAGTCGCTCCGGACTGGTCGTGAGTCGGCAGCAGGGCCGGTATCCATGACTGATGCGCAACCCGCGTCGGTGACGGCCGACTCGCGCCAGGCTGTTGACCGGGTTCTTCCTTGGCTGATCGCTGGCACCGCCGCAGCAGTGATCCTGGTTGAGATCGTCCTCACCCGCCTTTTCTCGGTGCTCCTCTACTACCACTACAGCTTCCTTGCCGTAGCGCTCGCTCTCTTTGGGCTGGCCGCCGGGGGCCTCAGTGCCTCTCGCCTGCGGGTCGATGACATGACGACCGTGGTACTACACCTGCGCGAGCTGCTACGGCGGGCGGCCATCGCGCTGCTCGGACTGGTTCTTCTCCTCGTGCTCACATCGCCAGGCAACGAATCGATTTCGGTCGCGGTGGGGGGCGCAATGGTGAGCGCAGTGCCCCTGTTCCTGCTCGGGAAGGCGCTCGCCATTGCGATGGCGCTGGGCCGTGCCCGCATCCATCGCCTGTACGCAATTGACCTGGTTACGAGCGCCGCGGCCGCACTGTTGGCAATCCCACTGTTGGCACGAGTGCAGGGTCCACTGGTGCTCGCGGTACCCGCCCTTGTGGCGCTCGCCTTGGATGTAGTCCTCAGTCGGCCGCAACGGCGGATCCTGCCGGCTGCCTGTGCCGTCGCCCTCGCGACGGCGCTCGCCTTCGCGGCCACCCAGGACGGACCGCTGCTGCCGCTCAGGGACCCATGGGCGGGCAACTATGTTCTCGAGCGATGGAACGCCCACAGCCGGGTGCGGGTTAGCGACTGGACGCCAGACCAGCGGGTGCTGGTGATCGACAAGACGGCCGCTTCTCTGATTCCCCACGTCCCCAGCGCGTTGAACCAGAGGCCACCGGCAGAGATGAGGTGGGCCAAGGAGGATCCATCCTACCTGCTCGGTCGCTCACCGGAGCGGGTGGCAATCATCGGTGTCGGCGGCGGCCCAGATATCCTCCCGGCCCTGGCAGCTGGTGCCACTCGGATAGATGGCTTCGAACTGAACGGCAGGATCGTCGAGCTACTGCGGGATGGGCTCGATGGCTATGTCACCGTGGCGCAGCGGCCAGAGGTTCGCCTCATCCACGACGAAGCACGCCATGCCCTCCAGCATCGGCGAGAGCGGTACGACGTCATTAGGGCCAACCTGATCGATACCTGGGCGGCTACTGCCGCAGGTGGCTTCGTGCTCGCCGAAAACGGGATCTACACGGTCGAGGGCTGGCGCTTGTTCCTCACCCGCCTCACCCCGCGGGGCGTATTGGTCACCACGCGGTGGTACTTACCGTCGGCACCGGCCGAGGCTGAGCGTCTGGTGGCGCTTGCGGCCGAGGCGCTCGAAGCGGAGGGGCGGCCTCCCGACCAGCACCTTGTAGCGCTTGCCATCCCATCGCAGCTGGAGGATCCCCTCGCCGGCGGCCGGGTCCAGACCATCACCACCATGGCCAGTCAGCAGGCCTTTAGTGATCAGGAAGTGCGCGTCCTGAAAGACTTCGCCGGGCGCCGAGACGGGAAGCTCCTCGTCTGGCCCGGGCAGCCACCGGATTCTTCCTGGACCGCCATACTCACCCCCTCCAGTCGTCAGGCCTACGTCAGCGCCAGCGCCTGGGCGATCGACCCACCGACGGATGAGCGACCGTTCTTCTTTCTGCAGCTCCGACCCAAGGATGTGCTTCGCGTCCGGGCAGCCGATTTCGGGTTCGTCAGTGCCATCACGGTAAATGGCGTGCGCATTCTCCTCATCGCGTTACTCCTGGCAGTCGCCGTCGCTGTCGCCCTCACGGCTGTCGCCATCCGAGGGCAGCATGGCCATGGCGTGCGACTCCCGGCTTCCGGGCGGGTGTATTTCGCCCTCTTGGGAACAGGCTACATGGCTGTTCAGCTCGCACTCTTACAGCGCCTCTCACTGATCATCGGGCACCCCACCACCACGCTCGCGCTGGTCATCGCGACGATGCTGGCCGGGACCGGGCTCGGGAGCGCACTCGCCGGGATCCGGCGGTTGCGCCCTGTCCCCGGTTGGATACTGGCGGTACCACCGAGTCGTTCTCGGCACTCTGATCATTGGCTTTGGGTACCTTGGCGACCTGAGTCGCCTCTCATCCCTCACAGCTGCCGCTGTGGCCTGCGGTGGGGTAGCTGGGCTCACCGGCCTCGCGCTGGGCGTCGCCTTTCCAACCGGCATTCGATTGTTCGCGCGCAGCGACGTCGCGGTAACCGAGGCCTGGGCCCTCAACGGCGCATTCAGTGTTCTCGGCTCCGTCGCCGGCGCGCTCGGCGGTCTGCTGCTGGGCAGCCGGGGGTTGGTGGCCGCTGCGATGCCATGTTATGTGCTGGCTTGGCTTATTGTGCTCCACGGCACTCGCTCAGCGTTCCGGCTTGCCGCCGGAGAACAAGGCACCCTCATCAGTGAGGTCGAGGTGAAAGGGGCCTGACGACGTCGCGAGGTCTCCAGCACTGGAGGTTGGGGCGACGGTCGGAGCCGCACCGAACTGGCGGTTGGGTTGGTTCTGGTGCATGTTACTGCGTTCCCACCATTCCTACCGAATGGTGGGTCGGGTGAGGAAAAGCGGTCTAGCTGGCTGAAGAGTCGAGTGTATACACTAGTAACACAACGCTTTACGAAGGCCGCATGGCTCGTACGCCCGATCTATCCGTTGTCATCCCAGCGTACAATGAAGAGTCCCGAATCGCACCAACGGTTCGGGACATTGTGGCGTACTGCCGTGGGGGCGGGCGTGCCTTCGAGCTAATTCTGGTGGATGACGGAAGCCGCGATGGTACCAGCGCCGTGGGACGGGGGCTGTGCCAGGAGTTTTCAGAGCTCAGGCTGATCCGTCTGGCCGCGAACCACGGCAAGGGCTACGCCGTGCGCACCGGCGTCATCAACGCGGTCGGCCGCACGGTACTGTTCGCCGATGCCGACGGGGCAACGCCCATCGCGGAAATCGAGCGACTGGAGGATGCCCTGGCCGGGGGGGCCGATGTGGCGATAGGCTCGCGCGCACTTCGCGCGGAGGGGGTCCGGGTAGAGGCCAAGCTGTATCGCCATCTCATCGGTCGCACCTTTCATCAAATGGTGAAATGGCTGGCCGATGCGGGCGTTAACGACACCCAGTGTGGCTTCAAGCTCTTCCGTTCTTCGGTGGCGCAAGACCTGTTCTCGCGCATGCGGATGAACGGGTTCAGCTTCGATGTCGAGTTGTTGGTGATAGCCCGCCGGCGGGGCTACCAGGTGGCGGAGGTCCCGGTCAACTGGGTCCACCAGCCGGGTTCCAAGGTGCGACTAACGTTGGACTCGCTCAGGATGGCGGCGGATCTCTTCCGGATCCGAACCCACTGGCTCAGGGGTGAGTACGATGTCCCTCATTTGACCCCCTCGAGCCATGTTATTGAGGCTGCGTCGAACGTTCCTTGAGCTCGATGACCATACGGCCGGCTGATCGGGCGGGCGCCGAGACTCTGGAGATCATGGAGGCGGCGCCGAACTACAACAGCTGGCAATTCAGTCGTGTCGCCCCTTACCTGGGCCGCCGCATCTGCGAGGTTGGAGCAGGGATCGGTAATATGTCCGCCCTCATTGCGGGCAGCGGGCCAGAGCTGCTAGTGCTCACCGACACCGATCCCTATTATCGCGGGCTTCTTCAAGACCGCTTCGCCGGCTCGCCGGACGTGATGGTCGACCAGCTTACCCTCCCGGACCTGTCCGCCGGTGATCGATACCAACCCTACGCCCTGGATACGGTTGTCGCGTTGAACGTCATCGAACACATCGCGAGCGATGTCGAGGCGCTCGGGAGCATCGCGGCTATGCTTCGGCCGGGAGGCCGTGCAGTGATCCTGGTGCCCGCTTTTCAGAAGCTGTTTGGATCGCTGGATCGGGAGCTCGGTCACGTGCGCCGGTACACCCGGAGCAGCCTGAGCCAACGGCTGCGTGAGGCGGGCTTCCGGGTCGAGCGGGCCTTCTACTTCAATCTGGTGGGGACAATCGGGTGGTGGGTCAATGCCCGGCTGCGCCGGGTCCCGCGAATTCCAGTCGAGCAACTGCGCTACTTTGACAGTCTGGTACCGTTTCTTCGAATCGAGGATCGTGCACCGCTCCCTTTCGGACAGTCCGTCATAGCCATTGGAGCTCTCGGTGCCTGAACCGATCCGCCTTTCAGTCCTGATCGCCGCCTACAACGAAGAGCGTACCATTGCCGCAGCGGTCGAGCGGGTGCGTGCAGTACCACTCGATATCCAGATCGTCGCCGTCAACGACGGATCATCAGACCGGACCGGAGCGGCCATCGATCGTCTTCGGGCCGAAGGCAAGATCGATATCGCACTGCATCACCCCAAGAACCGCGGCAAGGGCGCAGCGCTCCGCACCGCCATTCAGGCCGCCTCGGGCGACGTCATGGTGGTACAGGATGCCGATCTGGAATACGATCCCCAGGAATTCGTCAGGCTGTTGCAGCCCATCCTGCGCGGCGAGGCCGATGCGGTCTTCGGCTCGCGGTTCCTGGGCAGTGACCACCGGGTGCTTTACTTCTGGCATTCGGTGGGGAACAAATTCCTGACCCTTCTTTCGAACATGTTCTCAAATCTGAATTTGAGTGACATGGAGACGGGCTACAAGATGGTCAGCGCTCCCCTTTTGAAGTCGCTGGCACTGACCAGCGACCGGTTCGGCTTCGAGCCCGAGGTGACCGCTCGTCTGGCTCAGGCCCGTGCCCGAGTGTGGGAGATCGCCATCTCCTACTCTGGTCGCACGTATGCAGAGGGCAAGAAGATCAACTGGCGGGATGGCGCCGCCGCCGTTTGGCACATCTTCCGATTCAATATTTTTCCGCCCCCGGTCCCCGCGCATCAAGCGACGCGTGCCCCATCACGGACGCCGGAGTCGTTAGTTGGGCGTTGAAGGGCACGTGTCGGCCAATCAGGAATCGTTCCCCATCCACCGGAGTGACACCGGGAAGAACCGAGGCGTTCGTCTCGCGACCGCCGGACTGCTGCTGTTCGGGGCTCTGGTCAGGATCGTGGGCTTTTTCCAGAATCCCTCATTGAGCGGCGACGAAGCCATGCTGGCTTTGAACATCGGACGCCGCTCCTTCGGTGATCTCCTCCAGCCTCTCGACTATGGCCAGCTAGGCACCGTGCCCTTCTTGTGGGTGGAGCGACTGATAACGAATGTGGCAGGGCTCTCCGGGTATGCCCTCCGGATCGTTCCACTGGTGGCGGGGATCGGTCTGCTTTGGATACTGTATCGCCTGGCTCGGGATCTGCTCGGCCCCGTCGAGGCTGTGATCGCGCTCGCGCTCTCGGCAACTGCGTTCCCGCTCATCCGGTATTCGGTGGAGGTGAAACCCTACATCCTGGACAGCCTGGTCTCTGCTGTAGTGATCTGGTTGGCGGTCCGCGTTGCGGACGATCTGAAGGATCGTCGCCGATGGATCTGGCTGGCTGCCGTCGGTGCTGGCGGGGTTTTGTTGTCGATCCCGGTGCTGCTGGTGGGTGCCGCTGTGCTGGCAGGCCTCGCGGTCACAGCGGTACGACGCCGGCGAAGAGATCTGCTCGTCCGACTGTCCGTTCTCGGAGTGCTATGGGGAACACTCTTCAGCGCGGCCTACCTGAGCTGGTACGCGCCCAACGCCAGCGCCCCCTATATGCACGACTTCTGGGCCGAAGCATTTCTACGTCCCGGAACCGCACACTTCTTTCCGCGTCTGTGGCGTAGTCTCGGTGATCTATCCTGCACCCTGACGTGTTGGCGAGGAGTAGCTGACCTCTGGCCGCTCCTGCTTCTGCTTGCATTACTGGGGGTGATACGCGTTGCCCGTGGGCGCGGCCCCGAGTACGCAATGCTGGTTGCCGGGCCCATCCTGGCTGCATTCGGCGCCTCGGCGCTCGGGGGCTACCCGATCGCTACCAGGCTCCTGCTCTTCTCCGCTCCATTACTTGCCATCCTGGTTGCGGCAGGCGCGGTCATGGTAGCCACGCGGCTCGAGCAATCCTGGCCGCCTTTGCGTGCGAGATGGGTTCTGCTTCTTCTTCTTTACCCCTCTGTGGTCCTCGCGGCGACGCTGGCCTTTGCGCCCCCCGCCGACTGGGGTTTTCACGGCGTGGAAGTGCGGCCTTTGGCCGAGATCTATCGAAACCGGGCAGGCAACGAGCCGGTCTATGTCTTTCCTCGCGCGGTGCCTGCCTGGGTATTCCATACCACAGAATGGAGCGCCCCCGACACTGCACGCCTGAGGTGGGTTGCGGATATCGCCGGTCCAAGTGGGCCGGGCTTCGTCAACGGACCCAGCCGCGGGACACGGCCACCAGGTGAGGGGGCCGAACTGGTCTACACCTATCAGGGGCGGAGAGAATTGTACGGAACCTCGACCGGTGCTCAGGGAAGGGTAGGGGTAGGCTATATGCCTCCGGAGCCCGATCCCCGCTGGGCCGAGAACGAGGTTGGGCGTATGCGCGCGGCTGCTCAACCTCACGTGTGGATCGTCATGTCGGACTATGCCCATGGCTCGCTGGACGAGCGGGCGATCCTGATGAGAGCCGTCCAGGCGGCAGGGGGAGAGGTGGTCTATTCCAGCGCCACCGCAGACGCCGTACTCTATCGAGTCCGCTTTCCTCCAGCCCGTGTCGGCTAGGCGCAGGCTGGCGGAGCCCGCCTAATTGCGTCTTCCCGCCCGCGGCTGGGTGGTAGCTGGCGGAATCGCCAGCCTCCTGGTTGGCGCCCTGCTGGTCGCGGAATTCCAACGGCCGCTGAACAGTGATTCGGCCTGGCTGCTCCATCTTGCGGAGCGAGTGGTCCGAGGCGACCGGCTGTATGTGGATCTGATCGAGATCAACCCACCGCTTATAGTGTGGCTCCAGATTCCAATCGTTTTCCTTGCCGGTCGCCTCGGGCTGGATCCTATCAGCGCGTTCCGGATCGCCGTTCTGGCCTGGATCGGGTTATGTCTGGTCCTTAGCGCCAGCGTTCTCCGGAGCGCGACGGTTCGAGCTCGAGATCGTCGCTGGATTCTGCTCGCGATCGTTCTGGTGGCTCTTGGCTGGACTCGAGCACATTTCGGTGAGCGTGAGCACCTCGTCCTGGTGGCACTGCTACCGTATCTGTTCCTGACCGCGATGGTGGCGCAGGGGCGTGCTCTCCTGCCTGCCCTCCGGATCGTAGTAGGATTTGTCGCTGCACTCGGCTTCACTTTGAAGCCGCACTTCCTGCTGGTCTGGATCGTGTGCCTCCTCTACGTAGCTTGGAAGCGGCGCACTGCGCGCTGGCTACTCGGTGTCGAGAACCTGACCATCCTCGGCTTTGTCATTCTGTACGGCCTCGTCATGGTCGTAGCCGTTCCCGAGTATGTGTCGATGGTGAGCCGCCTTGCCTCCACCTACCAGGCCTTCGCTCGGAAGAGTCTAGACTCACTCGTACTCGACAGCGCGGAAGCCTTATGCGCCCTCGGCGCGCTCTTCGCCTATGGGTTACTCCGCCGCTCGTTACGAACCCGCGAAATCGGCGATGTGACTCGCCCTCGCGACTGGGGCTTTCCTGCTGGCCGTGGTCGTACAAAGGAAGGGCTTCTCCTATCACTACTACCCCGTCAGTGGCAGTACGCTGCTACTCGCGGCAGTGGCCCTGACTGGCCGAGATGGGTTCGCGGGACGAGCCGTAGAGAAGGTTGCCGTGCTGACGCTGGGCGTACTTCTTCTGTTGGCTGCAGGATCAGGCCTAGGTTGGTCCCTGATTCAGCTATGGCGGGAAGAACCGCAGTACCTTCGGCAGCGACAGATGGCGGAATACATACGAAGGCACACGGCTGACGGTTCCGTTTTGCGACTGGGGTACGAAGACAATTTTCCCGTGATGGATCAGGCAGGGGGGCGTTGGGCCATGAGGTTCCCCAACCTTTGGTTCGTTCAGGTGGCATACGCTCAACAGCTCGCCTCCAGTCCTGAGCCCGTCTACCGAGCTCCTCCACAGATGGGCCTTGCGGAGCGGTGGTGTTTCGACGCGGTGGTGGACGACTTCCTTCGGACCCGCCCAAGTCTCCTGATGATAGTCCGGCCACACCCTCCCGGAGTCGCCGGCGACATTACCCGGATGGACTACCTGAAGTACTTCTCTCAAGACCCTCGCTTCGTGGCTGCTCTTCAGTCCTACGAGTACATCGGAGTGGTAGAGGAATACTCTGTTTTTCAACGGTCCGGTTCTCGCCAGGGAGCGCACTAGTGCGTCAGGACGAATACGAGATCATGTATGCCAACGAGCTACGGCACTGGTGGTTCCGTGGCCGTCGCCGAGTCCTGGTGGATCTGTTGCGGGATTATGCCGCCGACCGCAACGGCCGGCTCCGCATTCTCGACTATGGTTGTGGAACCGGGGGGAACTCGTCCAGCTATGCCCCCTTCGGGCTGGTCTGCGGTATCGAGCCGGATGCTGGAGCCGTGCACCTGGCAGGCCGTCGAGGCGGGGCAGCCTTGTGTCGGGCGCAGCGGCACCGAGCTACCGTTCAGGCCCGGCAGCTTCGACGTTGTGGTCGCCTCGGATGTGTTGGAGCACATCGACGATGATGCGCGTGCGGTGCAGGAGATAGCGCGGGTGCTCCAGCCGGGTGGCGCCTTCATCTTTTCGGTCCCGGCGCACCCTTGGCTCTTCGGGCCCCACGACGCGGCCCTTTTTCATCGCCGCCGTTACGTCGAGCGAGGCCTGCGCAGCCTGGTGGAGGAATCTGGGCTCCGGATCAGACGTCTATCGTACTGGAACAGCACCCTGTTTCCGCTCTACTGCGCCCACCGGCTGCTGGGACGATTTCGGGGTTCTCGATCGGCGCATTCAGACGTGCATGCGCTTCCCCGATTGGCGAACGAGCTCCTGGCAGGCCTACTTGCGATCGAGGCTGCTCTCCTGCGCCGGTTTCGCCTCCCCTGGGGTCTCTCGCTGATCGGCATTGCCGTTCGGGCCTGAGCGCGTGCCGTTCTCCCAGGAGCTGCGCCGGGCGCCACAAGTATCGAGGTGAGCCTCGGATGAATCGGGATCTGACCGAGCCACCAGGCTCTTCGCACCATCCGGTCGCCGGAGGACGACTGCGAGCGAGTCGCAGTACCAGAGACCCCATCGGCTATCCCGGGCGAGCTCATGGGCCAGCGACGATTGGCGGTTGAGCAGCATGAGAGTGATGTCCCACTTGTCCAGGAGCCCGCGCCAGCCAGGGACCAAACGCTTGATCTTGGAATACTCGCGGAATAGATCCTCCCCGAAGAAGTCGGTGCCGCCGTCGATGAAGATCCTCTGCTCCGGCCAGGCATACCCGACATAGCCTCCCCAGGTAAACTCGCTGAAGAGGCGGCCCTGCAGCCGCTCACTGCGCGCGCGCTCCACCGCGGCCACCGGGAAGATGGTGGGCTCGAAGTGATCCGCAATCAGCCTTCGGCTGCCGACTTTCCCGTGGAACCCGGCCAGCAGGGAGACCAGGACCAGCACCATCCCTATCCAGGGCCAGGTGCTGGTGCGGCTGGCCGTAGCGGCGAAACGGTGGCGAATGCCCCGTGGGTCCGGAAGGCGACGCCACGCCTCATCGAGGTGAAGCGCGAGCAGGGGTACCGCGGTGAGACCGAAAAGCGGGATGTTACGAACCGCGATGAGCGCAAACCCTGCCCCGGCGCAGATCACGAAGAGACGCGGCAGGGTTGGGCGGCGAGCGGAGAGTGCCAGGGAGGTGACGCAGAGGAGCAGCGCTGCAAGGAACAGCTTGCCGCCCGGCTCGTGGAAGTCGGGCGAGGTGAACTCGGCCGTATTGTCCACCAGAAACGGCTTCCCGAAAAACCCGTACAAATGGCGGTGCAGCGCCGGACCGTACGGGTTGACCAGCGTGGGGAGGGTGGCTGCGGCGAGCATGCCGCCGTAGTATCTTACCCTTTCTCTCCAGGCCGCCCTTTCCCCCCCCCAGAGCAGCTCGGCCAGACTACCGGCCAGATAGAGCCCGATAAGGATCCAGCCGTACAGGAAGCCGCCGTGAACGTTGGCCCAAAGGACGAACAGGCCTGCCGTGAGCGGAAGTCCGGCACGGGGCCGGCGCTCGAGAAGGTCGAGCAATAGGACGACCGCCACGAAGGAGAAGAGGTGTGGCCGTGCCGTCCAGTGTCCAATACCGAGCACCACCGCCAAGGCGACGGTCATATAGGCGAGCAGGGGCTCCACTCCCAGCTTCAGCAGGAGTCGGGCGAGCAGGGCATAGGTGGTGCCGATCAATACCCCTGCCAGCAGTGCCACTCCCGGTAGGCCGCCAACTCGCTCGGCCAGCGCATAGAGGAGCTGACTGCCATACTCGAAGCCGACAAATGAGGCCCCGGGTCGGGTGAACGAAAAGGGGTCGTGACGAATCAGCGCGCCGTGCTCCAGCATGTATCGTCCGTGCCCCAGGTGACGCGCGAGGTCCCCATCGGAATTCAGCACAGGAACCTGCAATCCGATCGGCACCAGCACGGCCAGCAGGATGAAAATTACCGCTGGTATCGAGGGCGGTGTGGCCTGAGTCCTGGGAGGGGAGGTCGGCTCCGGACGGGGTCCAACCTCGAGGGAAGCAAGGGGTTCCTTCACTCCGACTTTCGCGCTATGGGGTCACAACCGGATGATCTGGACGGCAGGCTTGACACCAGTGACACCAGCGCCTGAATATAGGCCCAAACGAAAAACGGGGGAGGGCCATGCCCGGCGGGCGAGGAGGCACCAAGTTTGCCACTGACCATGGGTGGCGGGATGGTGGCAGCACTGGCGGCAACACGGCACCTGCTGTATATCATGCTAGGGGGCTTACCCGTAGATCCATGGCCAGTCGACTCGATTCACCAGGAAGTGTGTACATATTTCCGGCGAGCGTAGTGTGGCGTTCGCCCGTTAGGGGAGTCGCGGTAAGCGCCGCGATTCCCAAGCCAGTGCCAAACCCAAAGGTGCAGCGGAGGTTCACCGTATGATGGAGCTCGCCAAGAAATTCTGGAACGACGACTCAGGCCAGGGCCTGGCGGAGTACGCCCTGTTGCTCGGACTGATCGTCATCGGCGTCGTCGTGTTCATCCAGGGCATGGGTGGCCACATCAAGAACCTGTTCGGCAAGGCCAACAACGAGCTGACCACTGCGGACATGTAGGATTGCCGCAGTCTGAGGGTTGGAGTTGAAGGGGCAGTGATGAAAGCCATTGCGGGATCTCCCAGGGCCAAAGGGTCCGACCCGAGGGGATTCGAATGATCCAGACCGTGGCAGACGTAGCACTCACTGGGCTGGTATGTACCGCCGCTTGGTTCGACTTCACCACCCATCGAATTCCTAACTGGCTTACGGTCACGGGGCTCGCAGCAGGCATGACGCTGCGCGCCCCGCTCGGCTCTGCCGCCCTCGTTAGTGGCTTGGAAGGACTCGCTGTCGGGCTGGCGGTTTCCCTGGGGCTCTATGCTCTCCGAGCAATCGGCGGGGGAGACGTGAAGTTGCTGGCCGCCGTGGGCGCCTTTTTTGGCTTCCCCGCGGTGATCGGCGCGCTTGCCCTGATGGCTGTGCTCGGCGGGGCCTTCGCGCTGGTCAGCATGGTACGCAGGGGACTTCTACCGTTGCTGATCTTCAACACGGTAGACCTGGTGAAGTCGTGGCGAAGCCTGGGCCGCACGGGTCAGATCCGAACGCTGGAGTCTCCTGGCGCTCTCACGATCCCGTATGCGGTTCCAATTGCACTGGGAACGCTGATCTGGTGGTTTGGAGAGGGAGTGCGTTTATGACAGCTGGAAGTTGCCATCCGAAGCGGCGGAGCGAACGGGGCCAGGCGCTGGCGGAATTTGCCTTGGTCCTCCCGATTGTGCTCCTGTTCATTGCCGGCATCATCGAGATGGCCCGCGCCTGGAACATCAAGCAGGCGGTCACCGATGCCGCGCGCGAGGGAGCGCGCTACACGGTGGTCAAGGATGATGACACAGACACGATGGGGGAAGTTCAAGCCAAGATAGAGGAACGGCTTGCGCTTGCGTCGATCGAGAACTTCCACCATCACCTTTTCGAGCGCTGATCCCGCTTGCACGGTACTTGCCGACTGCTGGCGGGATACCGGCCGTGAGATGACGGTAAACGTGGCCACCCAGTATAGGATGGGCTTGATCGGCGCGCTGCTGCAGTGGACCGGCGGGTCTCCGGTGGTGACGATCTCGACAGAAGCGACAATGCGCAACGAGTAGTCGGGTTTTCACGAGGAAATCACGGGCCTGGCTCAGGGTTTTTGTTGAGCGAGCCGGCCATGAGTGACGATAGACGGTCCTTTCAGTAGGCGAGCTTCCAATGAGAAAGTCACGACCCTGGTTCATGCTCCTCCTCGCCCTCACTTCAGGGGTGGTGGCAGCGCTTCTCGCCCTCCGGTACCTCAGAGAACGCACCACGCCTCTCATGGCGGCCGAGCCGAAGCGGGCGAACATCGTACTCTCGGCCCGCAGCCTCCCCGTAGGGGCGGTTGTCACCGAGCGCGATGTGAAGTTGGTCGGCTTGGCCAGGCGACGCGCTTCCCAGTGGTTACATAAGGTCGGTGCAGGACGCCGTTGGCCGGGGAATGATCACGGCAGTGGCCGAGAACGAGCCGCTGCTCGCTGCTAAAGATGTCCACCAAAGAGGCCGGCGGCGGTCTTTCGATCATCATTCGGGATGGCATGCGCGCGGTCAGCGTCCGGGTAGATGAAGTGATCGGGGTCGCCGGTTTCGTGCTTCCCGGCACCCGGGTGGACGTCCTGCTGACCCTGGACAAGAATAACAGCCGTCCCCAGGCCATCACCAAGACGCTGCTTCAAAACGTCCAGACCCTGGCGGCAGGCCAGTCGGTAACGCGGGACAAGGAAGGGAAGCCCCAGACGGTCACAGTCGTTACGGTGCTGGTCAGCCCGGACGACGCCGAGCTGCTGGCCCTGGCCGCCAAGGAGGGGCGCCTACAGCTCGCTCTGCGCAACACGCTCGACACCCTTGCCGTGGCCACCAGTGGAGCCCGCGCCGACAAGCTGTCCCCCAGCGGGACTCCATCCTCGGCCAATCGGCCTCAGCGAACCCGTGCCGCCGCTCCCACACCCAGGGCGAATCCCACCGTAGTAGAGGGGTATCGTGGGGGTGAACGGACCCTGACCACGTTCCAGAAACCCTGACCCTTACCACCGGAAAACTCGTGCGCATCTTCCGCCACGGTTGGATCCTTCCCGCCTCCTGTGCCTGGCGGTGGTGTTTCGCCTCCGCTCTCATGGCCTCCACGCTGGTGGGCAGCGGTCGACCAGCCGAGGCCCAACGAGTGGTCCGCGCACCGGAGCAGATCGTGTCGGTCTCGAAGGGGGCATCCGCGCTCCTCGTCAACCCGACCCCGATTCAGCGATTCTCGATCGGTGACCCCGCCGTGGCCGAGGCCGTCGTGGTCTCGCCGACCGAGGTCCTGATCAACGGAAAGACGCTCGGGACTACGAGCCTCTTCCTCTGGGACAACAGCGGTGCCATCAAGCTGTATTCGGTCGAGGTGACCGCCGATGCGCCCGGGCTTCAGCGCTACCTCAGCTCGGTGCTGGCGGGCGAAACCATCGACGTCATAGCCAGCGGTAACGTGGTGACCCTCTCGGGCCAGGTGCGCGATGCGAGCGTGGCCAACCGCGCGGTGGAGATTGCCAAGGGCTCAGGGGCCACCATCGTGGACAACCTGACCACGCCGGAGGCGGTCCAGGTGCTGCTCAAGGTGCGGTTTGCCGAGGTCAACAAGAGCGCCATCAAGGAGTTCCGCTCCCAGCTGGCGACGCTCAACCCCCACAAACTGGATGATCGAGGGCGACTGGGTCGGGTCGTCAAATACCAATCCGGAGACCGGCACATTCTCCGACGGGATCGTGGACCTCGGCCTCTTCAACGCGAATGCCAGCATCGAGCTGCTCATCCGCGCCCTTACCTCGAAGGGTCTGCTGAAGAGCCTGGCGGAGCCGAACCTGCTGGCGCTCCCCGGACGGGAGGCGACGTTCCTGGCGGGAGGCGAGTTTCCCTACCCGACGGTGCAGGGTGGCGGCGGCAATAACGCAGTCTCGATCGTGTTCAAGGAGTTCGGGATCCGGCTGAAATTCACCCCCACGATCACCCGGGGAGGCAGCATCCGGTTGAAGGTGGCGCCCGAGGTGTCGGCGCTGGACTTCTCCAACCCGCTCGTCTTCGGCGGCTTCGTTGTTCCCAGCCTGCTCACCCGGCAAGGCTGAGACCGAGGTCGAGATGAAGAACGGGCAGTATCTGGCCATCGCCGGGCTGGTGGACAATACTATGACGGACAACTCGTCCAAGATTCCGATCCTGGGCGACATCCCGATCCTGGGGCAGTTCTTTCGGTCCAAGGATGCCCGGCAACGGCGCACCGAGCTTCTGGTATTGGTCTCGCCCAAGCTGGTGCTGCCGAGCGATACCCCGGCATTGCTGCCGACTGGGGAGCCGGCCGACTGGAAGTGGACTGGGCAGATGAAGATGAAGGGTCCCGCAGACACGGCGTGGAGAAGCTATCAGGAGCACTAGGAGAAGCTATCAGGAGCACTAGAGGAGGACGTATGTGTTCGCGTTGCAGGAGCTCGAGCAGGGGTGCGCAGCGGGGAGAGCGCGGGGTCACCCTGGTGCTGATGGCGCTCATGTTGTTTCTGGTAATGGGAATGAGTGCCCTGGCTGTCGATTACGGTATGATCAAGGCTGCGAAAGCAGAAGCTCAGCGGGCCATGGATTCCGCGGCCCTGGCAGGAGCCAGCGCCTTCATAATTTCGGACCCTATGGTAGACAAGTCGGCCGTTGCGCGAGGCACGTGCCCGTGACTTCGCGAAGAAGCATCAGGTTCACCGGATTCAGGTCACGGACCCCGAGGTTGCCATCGACGTGGATCTGGTCAATCAGGAGCTGACCGCCACCTACACTGGCGGCGGGATACCGCTCTGGTTCGCCAGCATCTTCGGCAGCCCAACGATGGGTATCCAGGCCCTGGCTCGGGCGCATGTCGCCGAGACCAGCAACGCCGCCTGCGTAATGCCGATTGCCATTCCGGATATCTGGAAAAACAATGACATAGCCGGCGGCGGTGGCGGAAGCCCCGACCCCGAGGAGTTGGTCGAGGACGAGCTCTGGGATTTCCTCGACCGAAACGGCAACGGCGTGTTAGATGGACCGACCGGCAGCACCCCGGAACGGGAGCTTTGGGAGTTCGACCAGGGCGTTGACGAGTACGATCAGGACGACTATGGCTACGGTTCAACCTACAGGAACGCTCTGGGTGGAACCAATCCGTTTCTGCACAAGACCAACGATTACGGTCGCCAGATTACCCTGATGAATTTGTCCCCCAAGGACGGAACGACCAGCTCCAATTATTACGCCTGGGGTCTTACATCGAACGAAGCCAACAGTGGAGATATCCTGCGGGCGAAGATCACCGATGAATCCTGTGAGATCGTCACGGTTGGCGGGGCCGGTTACCCTGCGGCGGCCGGAAATGGGGCGACCGCAGGAACCGTCAGCCCGGCCTGGGACACCCGCATCGGTTATGATCCGAACGCGACCTGGAACGATATGACGAACAGCGTGGACAATTCGGACTTCAGTGATGGCGATGATGACGGGCTGGTTGATAGCCCACGGGTAGTGATCGTCGCCCTATACAATCCCGAGTTGGAGATGCTGTCTCCAAGCGATAACACGCTGGTGTTCAACAACTTCGCCAAGATCTTCGTGGACAAGCGCCCCCCTGGCTGCACCGGAGCCGGTTGTAAAGCCCCGATCACCGGGCGGTTCCTGGGGTTCGTCAGTGGGCCGGGAGGCGGCCCGGGCGTAACGGGGTCCCTCATCAAGACGTTAGAGCTGATTAAGTAGGACTCTCTTGGTGGGCCCGGTCCTTCGGATCAGGTCCGACCGTATGAGTCACACAGAAGTTAGGAGTCGAGTTGCCTTCATGAGCGACGCTAGCCTGCCGCGTGCCGCGCTGATCTCCAGCGATTCGACGTTCGTGGCTCAGGTCAAGCAGCTTCTGACCGGACCCGAGCGTCCGGTCTCCCTGGATCTGGAGCTCAGCGTGCCGCTGTACCAATTCGGCGAGCACCAGATCCAGGCCCTGCGCGGCGTGGCTCCCGAGCTGATCATCCTGGACCTGGAGGAAAGCCCTGATCTCGGTCTTCAGCTGGCGCAGTACCTGGTGGAGCTCAACCCGGCGCAGCTCTTCATAGCCACCGGACCGGTCCTCTCCAGCGACCAATTGATGCAGGCGATGCGGGCCGGAGTCTCGGACTATCTTCCCAAGCCGGTGGCTGCCGAAGATCTCCGCACAGCGGCCAACCGCACCGCTCACAAGCTCCGAAAGCCAGATGGAGAGAAGCAGCGTCAACCCGGCCGGCTCCTGTCGTTCTTCAGCCTCAAGGGCGGGGGCGGCTCGACCACCCTGGCGACCAATCTCGCCATCCTCATCCACCGGACCACGCGCAGCAAGACGCTGCTGGTAGACCTCGATCTCGAGCTGGGTGAGACCGCCATGGTGCTCGGCGTCCAGCCCCGGTTCAACTTTGTGGACTTCGCCGAGAACTTCCGGCGGATGGATGCCAGCCTGCTCTCCTCCTACATCGAGCACCACCCCTCAGGGGTGCATCTTCTGTCGGCCCCGCTTCAGCCCGACAAGGCCGAGTCGGTCACCGCGGACCAGGTACGCCGGATCCTGGCGTTCCTGCGGCAGCACTACGACTACATCATCGTGGATACGCCCCGTTCCTTTGCGCCCGTCACGCTGGCCATCTTCGAGCAGGCGGATCTGGTGTTCATCGTCGGCACCGCCGATCTGCCGTCGCTGCGGAACATTCAGCGGGGGATTCCCATGCTCAAGCGGATGCTGGCCAAGGGGGAGGACCAGGTGCGTCTGATCATCAACCGCTACGATCCGAACGACGCGATCTCGGTTGCAGACGTCGAGAGGAGTCTGGGTATCAAAGTGTACTGGAAGATCAGCAACGACTACGAGGCCGTGATGGGGTCGGTGAACGCCGGTAGGCCCATCGTGCTCAATGGCGGCTCGCCCTACACTCGAGATCTCAGCGGACTGGTCGCCCAGGTGACCGGCGTTCGGGCAGCTGCACCGCGTTCACGTCTCATGCAGGCACTGGCGGCGCCGTTCAGAGGCATGGCGGGCCGCATGGCCAAACGGCGAGAAGGAGGAAGGTAAGGTCATGACCGATGTGAAACCGCCGGGGATGCCCCCGTTGGAGGCAATGGTCAGAAGCCCCCGCTCCCATGGGAGCCCTCCCGGGCGAGCCCTATTCCAGGAGCCACGACCCTCAGGCGGTCCGGGCCTGCCCGATGACAGCCAGGGTGTGCACGCCCTCCAGCAGGTCAAAGGCAAGGTCCACCGGAAGCTGCTGGAGCGCCTCAACCTCTCGAACCTCGACCGGCTCGAACGGCAGCAGGTGGCCGATGCGGTTCGCAAGGTAGTACAAGACCTGATCACCCAGGAGTCTGTCCCCCTCAACTTCGAGGAGCGGGATGCGATCGTCATCCAGGTCCTGGACGAGATCTTCGGTCTGGGTCCGCTGGAGCCGCTGATCAAGGACCCCGAAGTCTCCGACATCCTGGTGAACACGTACAAACAGGTCTATATCGAGCGCCACGGCCGGCTGGAACGGACCGAGGTGATGTTTCAGGACGATCGCCACCTGCTCCAGATCATCGACCGGATCGTGTCGGCGGTCGGCCGCCGGATCGATGATTCGTCGCCCATGGTCGATGCCCGGCTGCCGGACGGCTCCCGGGTAAACGCCATCATCAAGCCGCTGGCCCTGGATGGCCCCCATCTCTCCATCCGCAAGTTCAAGCGGGATGCTCTCTCGGGTGAGGACCTCCTGCGGACCGAGAGCCTCACTGAGGAGATGCTGGCGCTTCTCAAGGCCATCGTGAAGGCCCGACTGAACGTGCTGATCTCCGGCGGCACCGGCGCCGGCAAGACGACCCTGCTCAACATCCTCTCCTCCTTCATTCCGATCACTGAGCGGATCGTCACCATCGAGGACTCGGCCGAGCTCCAGCTCAAGCAGCCTCATGTCGTCAGACTGGAAACCCGCCCGGCCAACATCGAAGGGCAGGGAGAAGTTGCCGCAGCGATTGCTGCTCATCAACGCGCTGCGTATGCGGCCGGACCGGATAATCATGGGTGAGTGTCGCGGGGCCGAAGCGATCGACATGCTCCAGGCCATGAACACCGGCCATGACGGCTCGCTGACTACCCTGCACGCCAATACCCCGCGCGATGCCCTCAGCCGGCTGGAGACCATGATCTCCATGGCCAACCTCGATCTGCCGGAGCGGGCCATGCGGCAGCAGATCGCCAGCGCCATCAACGTGGTCATTCAGGTCAGCCGGCTCTCCGATGGCTCCCGCAAGCTGATGCAGGTTTCGGAGATCGTCGGCATGGAGGGCGACATCATTACCATGCAGGACATCTTCGTGTACGAGCGCGAGGGAGTGGGGGCGAACGACAAGGTAATGGGCCAGTTCCGGGCCACCGGCATCCGGCCGCGGTTCTCCGACCGGCTCAAGACCTACGGCATCGATCTGTCCTCGCTCCTTTTCTCCAACCTCGTAAAACCGGAGACCGATCGGGGAGTGGGGCCACGATGGTAAACCTGCCAGCCAGCATCTGGGTGCCGGCGCTGATCGCGTTCCTCACCGTCGCCCTGGCTACGGTATCGCTGGTCCTGCTCTGGGAGTGGCTCAAGGAGCAGCAGCGCAAGCGGGAGATGGTGGATCAGCTCCGCTCCCTGGCCGACGGTCCACTCGAGGGCGGTGCCCAGGGCTCCACGGTCTTCCGGTCGGCTGTCCTCCAATCGCCCTGGCTTCGCCCGATCGTCGCCCGGGTGCCCCAACTGCGGGACGCGGAGTTCATGCTGCAGCAGGCCGGCGTTTCCTGGACCCTGCAGACGCTTCTCGTCTTGTCGGTGGGCTCGGCGATGGCCCTGGGAAGCGTGGCGCTGATCGTCACCGGTTCGGTAGTGGCCGGAATGGGTGCTACCATGTTCGGGGCCATGCTGCCGACCCTTTACGTCCGTCGCCGGCGAACCAAACGCATCAACGCCTTCGAGGAGCTGCTGCCCGAGTCCATCGATCTGGTGGGCCGGGCGCTGCGCGCCGGCCATCCGCTCACGGCCGGGTTCAAGATGGCGGCGGATGACGGTCCTGAGCCGGTGGCCGGCGAGTTCCGCCGGGTCTTCGAGGAGCAGCGGTTCGGGCTTCCGCTGCAGGACTCGCTTCTCGGAATGGTCGACCGGGTGGACCTGGTGGACGTGCGCATTCTGGTCACGGCCATCCTGATCCAGCGAGAAGTGGGTGGCAACCTCGCGGAGATTCTCGACAACCTGGCCGCCGTGGTCCGGGCCCGGTTCACCATCCGCCGCCAGCTCAGGGTCTACACCGCGCAGGGTCGGATGACCGGGTACCTGCTGTCCGCGCTCCCGCTGATTCTGTTCGCGATTCTTTACACGCTGAACGCCGAGTACATGTCGATCCTGTTTACCGACCCGATCGGTAAGATCCTCATCCTGGTGGCGGTGTCGATGCAGCTGATCGGATTCCTCTGGATCCGTAAGATCATCAATATCGAGATCTGAGACTCTCATGTTGGCGGTAATCCTCCTACTGACGGCATTGACCGTCGCCCTCTTCGCGCTGACGCTGATGCAGCTGCGGCCGGGTCGAGGTGCGGTAACGGCGCGGCTGCAACAGATGCAGACCGGCAGCGATCCGACACGACACACTGGCACGCCGCCGGCGTCAGGCCAAGTCCGAGCGGCTGAAGAACGTACTCCAGGTGCTGGGCCAGCGGGTGCAAGGTGGCCGGAAGGACTCTTCGGCCGTACGGCAGTTTCTGACCCAGGCCGGGTACCCGGATGCCAGCGCGGTTTCGGTCTACTGGGCCTCGCGAGTGACGCTGGCCGGAGGACTGCCGGCCGCCGGGATTATGCTCCTTCCAATGCTCGGCGCGTCGGCCACCCAGGTCATGCTGGGCATCTTCTGGTTCGGGGCCCTCGGGTGGGTCGGTCCGACGTTCTACGTGCGAGGCCGGCTCAAGGCGCGGCAGAAAGAGGTCCAGCTCGCCCTTCCCGACATGCTCGACATGCTGGTGTGCTGCGTCGAAGCCGGCCTCGGGCTCAACCAGGCACTGGTCCGGGTGTCCGATGAGATCGACCACGTGAGCCCGATCATGAGCGAACAGCTGGCCATGATCAATCTGGAGATGCGCGCCGGAACCCCGCGGGACGAGGCGCTCAAGAATTTCGCGGAGCGCACCGGGCTTGTCGATATCAGGTCCCTGGTGAGCATGCTGGTCCAGACCGATCGTTTCGGGACCTCGGTCGCAACCGCGCTGCGGGTTCATTCCGAGACCATGCGCACCAAGCGGCGCCAGCGGGCCGAAGAGGCGGCCGCAAAGACCACGATCAAGCTGGTCTTCCCTCTGGTGCTCTTCGTCTTCCCGGCGATGTTTGTGGTGGTGCTCGGCCCGTCGGCGCTCGCGATCTTCCGGACCTTCAGCAAGCTCTAATGCGGCTATTGCGGGTGATAAACACCCGGCACAATCGTGAGCTCGGGGCCCGGATTGGGCTGGCGGACGGCTGGTTTGCGAGGCTCAGGGGTATGATGGCCCGGCCGGCGCCTGCACCTGGAGAGGGTCTCCTGCTGACGCCCTGCCGATCGGTGCACATGTACGGGATGTCTTTTTCGCTGGATGTCGCATTCCTCGATGTCGAAGGCGCCGTGGTGGCCACCTACCGCTCGCTTTCGCCCTGGTCCCGAACCCGGTGGCACCGGAACGCGGTCCATGCCCTGGAGCTTCCGGCCGGGACCCTGGACGACTCGGGTACCGTGATCGGCGATGTTCTGGTCTGGTCGACCGAGGCGGTCGCTTCGGCCACGTGAGCAAGTTCGGAGAACGGAGGCAGTGTCGTGAGCGCCACTCAGTGCCATCCCCAAGGAGACGGATGCTTGCCGGATCCCGGCCGTTCCGCCGGTACCCGATGCGCTGGCCGACACCGGGCTCTCGCCCGACGCAGTTCGCGATCTGATTTTGAAAGTGCTCTACGTGCAGGGTGGTCGCACCGGCCATTACCTCTCCGAGTTCCTCTGACTGCCGTTCGCCCTGGTGGATGATGAGCTGCTCACCCTGCAGCAGCGCCGGTTCATCGAGGTCCGCGGCACTACCGGGCCGAACCGGGCCAGCTACCTCTTCGACCTGGCCGGTGACGGGCGAGACCGGGCTCGAGGAAGCGCTCGAGGCCTGCCAGTACGTGGGACCGGCGCCGGTGCCGCTGTCCCAGTACACCGGCTGGATCCATGCCCAGTCGATCCGTCACGCCCAGGTGACCCAGAATACGCTGCGGGAGGGGTTCAGCCACCTGGTGCTAAACCACTCGATCTTCGATATCCTGGGCCCGGCGGTCAACTCATCGAAATCCATCTTTCTCTACGGGCATCCCGGAAACGGCAAGACGGCGATCGCCGAGGCCATCTCTCAGATGCTCGGCGGCGTCCTGTACCTGCCGTATGCCGTGGACGTGGATGGCCAGATCATGCTGGTCTTCGACCCGGTCCACCATGAGGAGGTCGAGACCGAGGATGACGCGATCGGAAGGGATTCGCTCTGGCTTCGCAGCGGGCCCGGCTACGACCGGCGCTACGCGCGAGTCAAGCGGCCGGTCGTTCTCACCGGCGGCGAGTTGACTCTGGACCAGCTCGACCTGCGATACGACCCGTTCACCAAGCTTTATCAGGCCCCCTTCCAGGTGAAGGCGAACGGGGGGGTGCTGATCGTGGACGACTTCGGCCGGCAGCGAGTGCCGCCCCGGGATCTGCTGAACCGCTGGATCGTGCCGCTGGAGAAGCGGATTGATTTCCTCACGCTTCACACCGGCGGCAAGTTTCCGGTGCCCTTCGACTGTCTGCTGATCTTCGCCACCAACCTCGATCCGGCTGAGCTGGTCGAAGAGGCCTTTCTCCGCCGCATTCACTACAAGATCGCCGTGGTCGATCCGACCCGGGCTCAATATGAGGAGATCTTCCGGGGCTGCTGTGCCGCGGCGGGTCTGGCGTACGACCCCGAGACGGTGGCCTACATCTTTTCCGAGTTCTACGATAAGCGCAAGATTCCGCCCAGGGGCTGCCATCCGCGCGACCTGATCGCCCACGTCGGAAGACATCGCCAAGTACCGGGAGGTGACACCGACGCTCACCGTCGAGCTGGTCGATCGGGCCTGCCACTCGTACTTCCTGGAGAGTGGTCCCGCATGACGGGGGTCAAGCCCGACGCGGCACCCGATCCGCTCCTCCGCCAGATGCGGGAGTTGGAGCGCGGGATGACGATCCGCACCCAGGAGCTGGAGCGGGAGAATCGCCGGCTGCGGCGGCTCTGGATGGGCACGGTGGTGAGCGTGGCCCTGCTTCTCGGTCTGGCCACCGCGCTGGTGATTGTTGCCGCTCGACACGGTCTCCCGGGTGCCGTGGCCGACGTGGTCGAGGCTCGGCAGTTCCTCCTGCGTGATCGGGACGGTGCTATCCGTGGCTCCTGGAGCGCTGCAGCCGATGGGTCGATGCGTCTCCTCATGCAGACGCCCGGGAGTAAGGCCGGGTTGAGCCTCTCCGTGCTCCGAGGGGGCGCCTCGGGAATCACCGTGCGCGACAGCGCCGGGCGTTCCCGGGCGGTGCTCGGACTACTTCCCGATCAGACGGTGAGCCTCCTCTTTGCGGATGAGAATGGAACCACGCGGACGGTGTTGAGCCTGGTTCGGGGGGGATCCTCCACCCTGGTGTTTGCCGATCGGAGCGGCAGCGCCAAAGTTGGGGTAGGGGTTGATTCCCGGGGGCAGAGCACGTTGACCTTGCCCGAGCCTCCTGAGAGCCGGGCACCTGCGCCGGAGGACCTCGATTCAGATCCTGCGGAGCCCGCCCCAGCAGCGCCCCGGAAGCAACCCCCGGCACCTCGGCGTTAAGTTCTCGCCCTCCTGATCGGACCGACATGCGCATTCTCGTCACCGGCGGTGCCGGCTTCATAGGGTCCCACCTCTGTGAGCGGCTTCTCACGGATGGCCACCACGTTGTCTGTCTGGACAACTTTTTCACCGGCCGGCGCGAGAACATCCACCACATCGTCGAGCACGAGAACTTCGAGCTGCTCCGGCACGATGTCACCGAGCCGCTGTTCATCGATGTGGAGCAGATCTACAACCTGGCTTGTCCGGCCTCGCCGATTCACTACCAGTACAATCCGGTCAAGACGGTCAAATCCAACGTCCTCGGCACCATTAACATGCTCGTGCTGGCCAAGCGTCTGCGGGCGCGCATTCTCCAGGCGTCCACGTCGGAGGTTTATGGCGACCCCACCGTCCACCCCCAGCCGGAGAGCTATTGGGGGAACGTGAACCCTATCGGCCCCCGATCGTGTTACGACGAGGGTAAGCGCGTAGCGGAAACGCTCATGATGGACTATCACCGCCAGGACAAGGTGGACACGCGGATCGCGCGGATCTTCAACACCTACGGTCCGCGGATGGCGGACAACGACGGGCGGGTGGTGTCCAATTTCATCGTCCAGGCGCTGCGAGGGCAGGAGCTCACCGTCTATGGCAGCGGCGAGCAAACCCGGGCCTTCTGCTACGTGGACGAGCTGGTGGAAGGGCTCGTTCGGCTGATGGGGGCGGAGGGCAGGCACGAGCCAGTGAATCTCGGTAACCCTGGTGAGTTCACCATTCGTCAACTGGCGGAGGAGGTCTGCCGGATCGTCGGCGGCGACTTGCGGGTGACTTATCGACCCCTGCCTGCGGACGATCCCACCCAACGCAAGCCGGACATCTCGCGCGCTCGTGAATGGCTGGGTTGGGAGCCCAAGATCGATCTGGCCACCGGGCTGACACGGACCGTGGACTACTTCCGCCACCGCCGGGCACACAGGCGAGCCCAGGAAGAAGCCGGAAGTCGAGAAGCCACCACCGACTAGACCATTGGCTTCCGAGGCTCCAAAGCCACGCGACGCGGATCACAGCCCTGGCGCCCCACCCGGCTTAGAATTGGGGGTCTGCCGGTGCTAAGCCGGCCAACTACCGAGAGATCGGCGATCGTACGAGAACAAAAGGAACCTCCCATGACTCGTCGCTCAGCCTTTGGATTCCTACGCCTCCCTTCCTCCGCTCTGCTTCCCTCGCTGCTCCTTGCGGGCCTCGGGGCTGGGTTCGCGGCCGGCCCGCTGGGCTGCGCCCGAAATCCTGTTACCGGTAAGAGCGAGCTGGCCCTGGTCTCCGAATCTCAGGAGATCCAGATGGGTCAGGAAGGCGCCAAGGAAGTGGCCCAGACGATCGGCTTTTACAATGACGCGAAGGTTCAGTCCTACGTTGCCGATATCGGTAAGCGGATGGCAGCAGAATCTGAGCGGCCCAATCTACCCTGGGAATTCCACGTGGTGGACGACGCCTCGGTCAATGCGTTCGCAATTCCCGGAGGTTTCATCTACGTGACGCGTGGGCTGATGAGCTCCATCAATACCGAAGCGGAGCTTGCCACCGTAATCGGCCACGAGATCGCACACGTGACCAACCGTCACTCCGTCCAACAGATCAGCAAGGCCCAGCTGGCCCAGCTCGGCCTGGGCGTCGGCAGCATACTCTCCTCCGACATCGCCAAGTTCGGCCAGTTGGCGGGGGCTGGGCTCAGCCTGTTGTTCCTCAAGTATGGCCGCGATGCGGAGAATCAGGCCGACGAGGGCGGCTTCCGCTATGCGCTGGGGCAGAACTACGACGTGCGAGAAATGCCGAAAGTGTTCCAGACCCTGGATCGGATGAGCGAGGCTGGGGGTGCCGGGAAGCTGCCGGAGTGGCTCGCCACCCACCCTGATCCCGGTAACCGGATCAAGCACATCGAAAAGATGCTTGACACGGTGCCGCTGGCTCAAAGAAAACTCATTGTCGACCGGGAAGATTACCTGCGCCACGTCCAGGGCATGACGTTCGGTGAGGACCCCCGCCAGGGCTACTTCGAGGGAAGCACTTTCTACCACCCGCAGATGCGCTTTCAGCTGAAGTTCCCCGAAGAGTGGAAAAAGCAGAACTTGCCTCAGGCGGTGGTGGCGCTCAGTCCCAGCGAGGATGCCATCGTCCAACTCGCCTTGGCGGGCCAGACCCCGCCGGAGCAGGCCGCCAGGCAGTTCCTCTCCCAGGAGGGAGTGCAGGCCGGAAATGCCTCCAGGACGCAGCATCAACGGCCTACCGGCTGCCTCGAGCTACTTCCAGGCTCAGACCGAGCAGGGTCAGATCGAGGGCATCGTCTCGTTCATCTCGTACGGTGGGCAGACCTTCGGGTTGATGGCCTACACCCCGGCTGGGAAGCTGAGCTCATATGACCAGGTCTTCCAGGGCACCATTCGCAGCTTCAGCGAGCTTCGTGATCCGTCGAAGATTAACGTTCAACCGGCCCGGGTCGAGCTGGTAAAGGTGCCCCGTGAAATGACGCTGGAGCAGTTCAACGCCCAGTATCCTTCCTCCATTCCGATCGAGCAGGTGGCGATCATCAACGAGCTGGAAGGAGCCTCAGACCGTGATTCCCGCTGGGCAGACGGTGAAGCGGGTTGTAGGGGGACGGCCGGCAGAATCGTCCTGACGCGCTCGAATACCCCGTGCCACATGGCACGGGTGAGCCGCCCGGTATTGGTGTTCTGCCGGCTGGGATGAAACGAGAAGATCAGAGTGGTGCCGTCCGGCAGACTGGTTTCCTCACCGTGCGCGAACCGCGGGCGTTGGCGCACACCGAGCCGCTCCCACCATCCCGCGGCCCGCAGCCAGTGTTCCCAACCGATCCTCCCAAGCGCCAGCACCACCCGTACCGATCGTAGCAGCGCCAGCTCCCGTTCCAGATAGGGCCGGCATCGGTCCAGCTCCTCCCGCGTTGGCCGGTTGTCTGGTGGCGCACAGCGTGCCGCGGCCGTGATGTAGCAATCGGTGAGAACCAAGCCATCGTCGCGAGCGCTGGAAACAGGGAGATTGGACCACCCATACTGATGGAGTGCGCCGTACAGCCAGTCCCCGCTCGCATCGCCGGTGAAGGGCCGGCCGGTGCGGTTGCTGCCGTGGGCTCCTGGCGCCAGACCCACCAACAGGAGACGGGCATCGGGGTCGCCAAACCCCGGCACCGGACGTCCCCAGTACTCCTCATTCGAGAAGGCTCTTTTCCGTCTCAGCGATATATCCCTGCAGTGGTCGCGAAGACGGGGGCAGAGCTCGCAACGGGTAATTCGATCGGCCAGGATTGAAAGCGACATCGCGTCCAGGCGCGGGCTACGAAACCCGCCGCGTCTTTCGCTTCATGAAGTCCATGAGGATGAACTGCCCCAGCGTCATGGTATTGGTGAAGTACGCCTTGCCCCGGCAGATCGACGCGACCTGCTTGACGAATTCGACCAGGCTTCGATCGCGGGCCAGCATGAAGGTGTTGATCATGATGCCGCTACGGCGGCAGTTCGATACCTCGCGGTAGGTAGCCTGAAGAATCTGCGGGTCCAGTCCCATCGAGTTCACGTAGATCCGGCCGTCGGGCATGGTGAGCGCGGACGGCTTACCGTCGGTGATCATGATGATCTGCCGCATGTCCTTTTTCTGTCCCAGGAGCAGGCGCCGCGCCAGCTTGAGGCCCTCGGCGGTATTGGTGTGATAGGGGCCCACCTGTGCGGTAGCCAGGGCGCTCAGCGGAATCTCCTCGGCGGAGTCATGGAACAGCACTACCCGCAGGCTGTCGCCCGGATACTGGGTGCGGATCAGGTGGGTAAGCGCCAGTGCCACCTTCTTCGCCGGAGTGAATCGGTCCTCCCCGTAGAGAATCATCGAATGGGAGCAGTCCAGCATAAGCACGGTTGCCGCGGAGGAGCGGTACTCGGACTGGCTCACCATCAGGTCGCCGTACTCGATGTTGAGCGGCACACCCAGCCCTTCTCGCGCGATCGCGTTGGTCAGCGTGGCCGGCACATCGAGGTTCAGCACGTCTCCAAACTCGTATTGCTTGCTCACGCCCTCGGCTTCGACTCCGGTGGCGAGGTATGGGGTGTCGTGGGCTCCAAAGCTCGACTTGCCAACGCTGCCGAGCAGGTTCTTGAGCGTCTTGTAGCCGAGGAAGTCGATGCCCTTCTCGGTCAGATTGAACTGTACCTGCTGGGCGGCCGAGTGCGCCTGGCCTCCGGGGCCGAACATCGACTGGTAGCCCTGGGGTACCTGGGGGGTCTGGCTGACGTTCAGGTAGCCCTCCTCCATGAGGCGCTGAACGATCTTGTCGAGCAACTCGCTCAACTCGCCCTCGATCTCACGGTCCCGCGACTGGTCGCCGGTGGATTCGCCCCTGAGGACCTTCAGCATGTCGGGGGTTAGCTGACCCGAATCCATCAGGGCCTGGAGAATGGCCTGGCGCAGCGCCTCCAGCGAGCGCTCGCTCTCTCCCATATCGTCGTGCCAGAACGACGGCGAATTCCCGGCGAATCCCGACTGCAGCAGGAAATCGCTTAGCTGGTCGAGGAGCCCCTGCAGATTGACCGCGTCCGCCAGCTCGGGGTGGTATTTGGAGTAGGTGGTGAAGCGCATTCTGGAGTCGGGAGTCAGGAGTCAGGAGCCTAGGGTCTAGTGTATTGATAACGGCTGGCGGACCGGCGCACCATGGTCTGACCCGACCCCAGACTCTCGACCTCAGACCCTAGACCTTTCCGGCCGTGCTCCCCTCCTCCTCTCGTGCGGTCTTCGCCGCCCTCAGGCACCGCAACTTCCGGCTTTTCCTCACCGGTCAGTTTATCTCGCTCTGCGGCACCTGGATGCAGACCATCGCCCAGGGGTGGCTGGTGCTCAACCTCACCAACTCAGCCTTTGCCGTCGGGCTGGTCACCGCTCTCGGATCGCTCCCGATCCTGCTTTTCTCACTCTACGGGGGGGTCATCGCGGACCGGGTGAACAAGCGGCAGTTCATCCTGGTGCTGCAGAGCCTGATGTTGCTCGAGGCGCTCACCCTGGGGGTGCTCACCGCCCTGGATCTCATCACGGTGCAGTGGGTGATGGGGCTCGCTGTGTTCTTTGGATTTCTCACCGCCTTCGAGGTGCCGGCGCGGCAGGCGTTCGTGGCCCAGATCGTGGATCGGGAAGATCTGATGAATGCCATTGCCCTTGGGTCGAGCGCATTCAATCTCGCCCGGGTGATCGGCCCCGCCCTCGCCGGCGTTCTCATCGCCACGCTGGGCCTCTCGGCATGCTTCTTCGCCAATGCGGCGAGCTACCTGGCAGTGATCGCGAGCCTGGTCCGAATGCAGGTCCCAGTCGCCCCTGCTGCCAGGGTTACTCCCCTGTGGACCGCCCTCGGGCAAGGGTTCGGCCATGTCTTCGGCAGGCGTTGGCCTCGGGCACTGGTCATCATCGTTACGACATTCAGCATTTTCGGCTTTTCCTTCATGCCTCTCATGTCCGTATTCGCCCGCGATGCACTGGGGCTGGACGCGACCGGCTACGGGGTGATGGTCGCATCCATCGGGATCGGCGCTTTGGCGGCAGCGTTTTTCATGGCGGCGTTCGGCGGCCGGGTGCGCCAATCACGTCTCGTCCTCGGATCCTCCATTCTCTTCGGCACTGTGCTCGTCGCCGCCTCGCAGGCGCCGAACTTCTGGTCAGCGGTGGTCCTTTTCACCCTCTGTGGCGGGGTCATGGCCCTCAACGGCATCGCCGCCAATACAATGCTTCAGACCGAGGCCCCCGATGAGCTGCGAGGCCGAGTGATGGGGTTCTACTCCTTCATGGTGCTGGGCCTCGCTCCCTTCGGATCGCTCCAGGCGGGCTGGGTCGCGGAGCATTTCGGCGTGCGCGTCGCCTTCACCGTGGGGGGCGTGGTCTGCCTGGCCGTCGCTGCGGGCGTGGCCTGGTGGATGGGGCGGGCGGTGCGGGAAAGACGGGAAAAGCCTGCCCCGAGCCAGGAAGGGAGGGGACGGGCAGGAGAAATGCAGGAACCCAGGTCGAGCTTCGTACCCGACTCCAACCTACGATTGCTTTCCCGTCTTTCCCGTCCTTCCCGTCCTTCCCGTCCTTCCCGTCCTTCCCGTCCTTCCCGTCCTTCCCGTCCTTCCCGTCCTTCCCGACTTTCCCTACCTTCAGCCGATGATCATCACCATATCCCGGCAGTACGGCGCCGGCGGCTCCGAGGTGGCTCGCCGGGTAGCAGCCGCGCTCGGCTGGCGGGTGGTCGACAACGAACTGGTCGAGGAAGTCGCGGCGCGGGCGGGACTGCCACCCGCGGACGTGGCCGAACGGGAGGAGCGGGTACCCAGCTTCGCCGAGCGTCTGGCCCGCACCCTGGCCGCCTCCACCCCCGAGCTCTTCGCCGCGCCGGTGCCTGGCGGTACTGTGCCGAAGCTGCAGGAGGCCGACCTGGTGCGCATCACTGAAACTGTGGTGGCCGAGGTGGCCGCCAAGGGGCGGGCTGTGCTGGTGGGGCGGGCGGCGCCTGCGGTTCTGGCTCGCGAACGTGACAGCCTCCACGTGCAGCTCGTGGCTCCCCGGCCCTGGCGAATTCAGGCGGCCGCCGAGCGACTCGGCGTGGATCCCCAAAAGGCCGCCGAGATTCTGGACGAGACCGACCGCACCCGGGCGAGGTATCTACGCCAGTTCTACCGGCGCGACTGGTACGACCCCGTCAACTATCACATGGTGCTGAACACGGGAGTTCTGGGCATGGATGGCGCTACCGACGTGATTGTGGGAGAGGCCAGGAGACGGGGGTGGGCTGAAACAACAAAAGCGTGAGCGGTGAGCGGTAAGCGGTGAGCGGGAGGACCAAACTTACGGCACAGCGTGAGCGGTGACACGGTAAGCGGGAGACATGCAGAAAGGATCGAAAGACTCAGGATCCTCTTGCGACTCGTTCAGCAGGCCAAGCAGGAGCCGCTGACTTCGTTGGTTCCGCTCTAGCAGTCCTGATCGCACCTCAGGCGAAATGAGTTTCGCATCCAGAGCGATCTCTAACAGTTCACCAGTCTCGATGGCAGAGCCGTAGGCTATTGCCAAGTGGTGGCGTGAAGGAGGGAGAATCTCCGTAGGCATACGCCCTCAGCGATGTTGAGCTGAACCTGAGAGCGAGGCCCGCTGAAGTTCAGCGAGAACAATGCTGAGGCGTACGGTTTCCAGCTGAGTCGCGCCAAATCAATCGACACCTAAGGCAACCGCTACGAGCTTCTTGCCAGGCATGCAAGGACCGATGATCGCGCACACCATAACGGATATCAGAGAATCCGGGATTGAAAAACCGGCAGACCGCACTTTGTACTCGATATCCTTCGAGACGCAAGCGAACGACGTACCGCTTACCGCTTACGCTGTTTCTTCCCCGCTTACTGGTTCGCTTACCGCTTACGCCGTTACCCAAACGAAATCCCCCCCTTCCCGTATCCCGGCTCCCGCCGCTCCGGCTTTGCCCGGGTGTAGCCCAGCTCTTCGCTGCGGCTGATCCGTTTCTGGGCCGCCAGGCCCTCCAGCACCAGCTCGCAAGCGGCTACCTGGCGAGGGGCATCCTTGGTCGTGGCCAGGCCGAACTCCGACACCACGCTCGAGCAGGCCGGGCACCACGCCGAAGCCCTGGAGGCAGAGGTCGGAGCGCTCGTCGCCCGAGACCTTGAGGGCGCCTCCCTGGTCGAACCAGGCGACGATCTTCGCCAGGTCGGCGCCGCCCATGCGGTCCTCCATGACCCGGCCCGCCGCGCGCCGGATCAGATCGCGGGCGATGGTGTCGCCACCCTGCAGCTCGCCCTCATACTCCAGCTCGAGCTTGCCGGTGATCGAAGGCACCGCCGCATAGACATCGCTCACCCGCGGGACCACCCGGTCCTCGCCCAGCGCCACTGGCCCGCCGCTCGGCGTTGGAAACGGCGTTCTCCAGACGCTGATCGGGCAGACGCTGGCTGACGCCGGACCGCTTGTCGACCCGCTTGTCCTCCCGCGCTTCGAAGGCGACCCGCTCGATGACCTCGAGCACGAAGTCGGGGATCGTCGATGGCTGGGCCCCCCGCGCTCGGTCCACGCCTCCTGGGTGGTGATCTCCATGCCGAGCTGCACGGTACGGGGGTAGTGGGTGATGACCTCGGATCCGATCCGGTCCTTCAGCGGGGTGATGATCTTGCCGCGAGCGGTGTAGTCCTCGGGATTGGCGGTGAAGGCGAGCAGCACGTCCAGCGGCAGCCGCACCGGGTAGCCTTTGATCTGGACGTCGCCCTCCTGCATGATGTTGAAGAGGCCGACCTGGACCTTGCCGCTCAGGTCCGGCAGCTCGTTGATGGCGAAGATCCCGCGATTGGCGCGAGGCAGCAGGCCGAAATGCATGGTGAGCTCGTCGGAGAGCAGGTGCCCGCCGCGGGCCGCCTTGATCGGATCGACGTCGCCGATCAGGTCGGCGATGGTGACGTCGGGTGTGGCGAGCTTCTCGACGAAGCGCTGGTCCCGGCGAAGCCAGGCAAGTGGCGTGGCGTCGCCGCACTCCGCCAGCAGCTCGCGGGCGTACTTGGAGATCGGCGCGAACGGGATCATCGTTCACTTCGCTTCCGGCGACGATCGGGATGCGCTCGTCGAGCAGACCGGTGAGCTCGCGCAGGATGCGGCTCTTCGCCTGACCGCGGAGGCCCAGCAGGATGAAGTGATGCCGGGCCAGCAGCGCGTTGACGATCTGGGGAAGGATGGTGTCCTCGTAGCCCACGATTCCGGGGAACAGCGGCTCGCCCGAGCTGAGCCGCGTGAGGAGGTTACGCCGGATTTCTTCCCGGACGGTGCGGCCCCGCAAGCGGGGGCTCCGCCCAGCGGCTGTTCTTGAGTTCACCCAACGTGCGTGGCTCGATCATGGCTTGATTCGCTTCGAATGCGGATGCGGTCTGCCGTACCTAAGCTCTTGGACGGCAACGTGTTAATGTACGTTATCGGGTGGTGTACCGACTCAGGCGCGGACAGTCGTCCCGGGGCTCTGCAAGTTTGCTCACCTTGCACAAACCAAAACGGTGACGTACCTTCGCCCCACGTCTGCCCGGCGACGACCAGCGGCTCAGACCCCGAATTTCACCGCCAACTGCCCCCTGATGGAGAGACGATGAAGACGATCCTGTTGATGACCGCGGTTCTCGTGTTTGCTGGCTGTGGCGAGAAGAAGGGTACCACGTCGGGCGCCGATACGTCCGGCATGGCTCCCGCCATGGCTGACACCTGCGAGCATGACGCATTCTGACTCCACGATGACGCGGGACACGGCCAAGAAGTAAGAGGGTCACCAGTCTCGCTGTCCGACGGGCCCCGAGCATCGCTCGGGGCTCGCTCGTTTCGTGACATCAGCCATCGAGGTCCTCGGGACCAAACGGCAGAGCGACCACCGTGGCCGGCTGCCCGCCCGCCAGCAGCTCCTCACCCACGCCCACCTCGCGGCGGATCAACCCCAGTCCGATAGCGCGGTCGTCGAGACTGAGCGTGGAACGCACGCTCCCGACTTCCCGCTCGCCCTTATTGATGGTCCGGCCATCGAGCGGCTCGGGTCTTCGCCAGCGCAGGCCCCGCAGCTCGCGGTTGGTGTGACCCCTGAAGTGCAGCCGCGCCACCGTCTCCTGTCCGGTATAGCAGCCCTTGGTATACGACACCCCCCCGATCTGGTCATAGCGCACTTCCTGCGGCAGGGTCCGCTCGTCGATCTCGGCGCCGAGGGCGGGCCAGCCCGCAGAGGATCCGGGCCGCGTGCAGGTCGTTCTCCTCACCGGGCAGCGCACCGGCCGAAAGCAGCCGTGAGCTCAGCGGCCGCCACCGCCGGCTCGGCCCAACCGCCAGCGCCACGAACGGCGCGGCTTCCGGCGCCGAGGGCCAAGGCCACCGGGCTCACCTCCCCGCCCACCGACGCTACTCGTCCAGCAGGCTTCCGGCATCCCGACGCCCGACTCAGCCAGCGTCTGGAATCCGTGCGCGCCGATCAGCCAGGCGACACTAGCCTCACCGGTGAGATCGGTCACTCGGCGAGCCGAGGGGGGAGCTGCCGCCGGAAGAGGTCGAGCGACGCTTCGTGTCCCGAGCGGGGCGCGATGAGCGTGAGGGCGTCCGCCTGGCGGAGCACCCAGTAGTCGACGACCAGCGCGCCCTTGGGCGTGAGCAGGGCGCCATAGACCAGGCTGCTGTCGCCGGGCTTCACCAGGTCGTTGGTGAGCAGCCCCTGAAGACAGGTGAGCGCGCCCGGACCCTGTGACCCGGAAGACGCGCAGGCTCGCTGGTCACCACCACCGCGCCGTGCCGCACCTCGGCAGAGCGATCGCGATCGAGGGTCAGGTCGAACTCAGACATGAGCCCAGGGAAGCTCGGCCGCATCATGACCCACGAAATCGCTGCCAGACGAGATCGGCGTCTGCGAAGGCATCCTCCGGGTGCGAGGTGGCCAGCATGGCACAACGAAGGCCGGCCGCGCGGGCCGCGTTCAGACCCCGGTATCGAATCCTCCACCACCACGCAGCGCCTGGGCGCGAGCTCCAGCTTTTCCCGCGCCCGATTGAAGCCCTGCGGATCGGGCTTGCAGGCACCGACGTCCTCCGCCGCGACGATCTCGGCGAAATGGGGGCGCAGGCCGGCTAGCTGGAGCACCAGCTCGATCTCGCTCCGGAGTGCGCCGGACACGATGGCGAGCTGAAAGCCATCGAGGGCCGCATTCTCGATGAAGTCGGACGACGCCTGGCACGAGCCGCATCGTGGCGCGGATCGATCGCTCGTACTCGGCATGCTTGCGGGCGATCGCCTCGCGAAGCGAAGCCTCGTCCTGCGCTCGCCCCATTCGCTCGAAGGTGAACCGGAAGCACTCGCGGTCGTCGAAGCCGAGATATTGGCGATAGTAGGTGTCCCGGTCCAGCGTGTACCCGTACCCGGCCAGCGTCGCGATCAGCGCGTCGCAATGCTGTGACTCATCGTCGACGATGACGCCGTTGAAGTCGAACAGGATGCCGGAGGTCATGGAGAAGGTATAACCGGGGCGGGGAGGGCAGGCTATGGGCTATGGGCTATGGGCTATTGGCTTATTGGCTAGGGCAGGTGTATCCGGCGACAAGAGTCCGGAATCCTAACCACTCCTCAGTCCCCTCACACTTCTCACCTTCTTACGTCTCACCTCTTACTCATAAAACCCCGCCTCATCATACGACAGATCCAGCACCTCCACCGGGTGGGCCACCCCGATGGGCAGCCGCGCGGCCCGGAGCCCGGCGCCGATCTGCATCAGGCAGCCCGGGTTGCCGGTGACGATCAGGTCGGGTCGGGGCCTGGCTTCGGCGACGCTCGCGATCTTGCTGTCCAGGACTGCGCGGGCCATCGCGGGGCGGAGCACGGAGTAGATCCCCGCGCTGCCGCAGCAGCGGTCCGATCCGGGCAGCAAGCGAAGACGCAAACCGGGGACTGCCTCCAGCATGGCGAGGGGTGCTTCGTGGACCCGCTGGGCGTGCTGGAGGTGACAGGGCGCGTCATAGGCTACGTCCAGACCGATCGGTGCGCCCGGCCGCGGACCTCGCTCGGCGAGGAGCTCGGAGACGTCCCGAACCTTGGCCGCCAGGTTCGCGGCAGCATCCGAACCCAGTAGGCGCCCATAGTCCTTGAGCAGTGCCCCGCAGCCCGCACTGTTCACGACGATGAAATCCGCCATCCCCTGGAGGGCAGCGACGTTGACCGCCGCCAGAGACCGGGCCGCACCCAGGTCTCCCGCATGCTCGTGCAGCGCCCCGCAACAGACTTGGCCCCGGGCCTCGACGACGCAATAACCGTTCACCCGGAGAGTTCGCTTGGTGGCTTCGTGCACGTGGCTGAAGAGGGCATTCATGACACAGCCGCGGAAGAGGACGACGGTCGGAGGGTCAGCGGGACAGCGGGACAGCGGGTCGGCACGACTGAGCCCGCGGACCTCTCCGGTGTGCTGTGGCTGCCCCGCTGTCCCGCTGTCCCGCTGTCCCCCCGCCCCGCTGTCCCGCTGCCCCACGGCTCTCCTCCTCTCAGCCTGCTCGGTCATCTCGGTCGAGGATGCGAGCATGCCCATCCCGAACCCAAGCCGGCCTCCTCCGGATAGCAGGTGAGGCAAGCCGGTGGCCCGAAGGGCCCGGGCCATGGCGAACAGCGGGCGCCAGATCGTCCCGTATCGGAAAACGCCCAGAACCAGCCGGGCCAGTGGGGAGAGGCCGCGAGCCTGGAAGATCTGTTCTCGGGCGGCTTCCAGCCCGCGACCGTAGCCTACGCCAGAGGGGCAGACCGGCTCGCAACCGCGGCAGCCGAGACATCCGTCGAGGTGTTCCAGCAACGCCGGATCGTTCGGGCTCATCTCCCCCCGCTCGAGCGAGCGCATGAGCACGATGCGACCTCGCGGGCTGTGGCCTTCGTCTCCAGTGGCCAGGTAGGTGGGACACGCGGGAAGGCAGAAGCCGCAATGCACGCACGGGTCCAATGCGGAGTAACCGGAAGGAGGGGAAGGAGGGGAAGGGGGGAACGCTCTTCTTCCATCGTTCCCTCCTTCCCTCTTTCCGGCTCAAACATTGTCCACCCCTTCCAACGCCACACTCAGGCATTGCCCGGGGTCGAAGGTGTCTCGCAGCCGGCCGACGATCTGCCCCACGCCCTCCCGGTAGGCACCAAAGTGCCCGATGGCACGGCGTACCGCCCATGGGGCGCGCTCGAGCGTCATCGGGATCTCGCGGGCCGCCGCGGCGCGGCGCAGGGCGCGGAGCTGTTCGAGCGGCGCATCGCCCGTCCAACGGATCATTCCCAGCCCCGCACCGGCCGAAACCAGCCCTTCGTCGAGGTCATGGGCCAGGAGGTCAATGGCTTCGTCGATCCCGTCCCCGAGCACGCCGAGTCGCAGCGTGATGGGGCCGCCAAGACTCCCCCGTGCGGCCACGCTCCAGAAGGCGGCGGTTCGGTCGGCCGGAAGCGGCTGCCAGAGCTGCTCGCCGGCCGAGCCCAGCCGCCGCACATCGGCCTGGACCGCCGCGTCGGTTCCCACGAAGCGGGCGGCAAGCACCCAATCCGCCTCGGCTGCAAGGGCGGGGGAGAGCAGCTCGAGTGCGCTGGGCAAGAGGTGGGCTGACACCAGCTCGCGCGCGGCCGAGGTGAGCGCGTCGCGCGCCCCGCGCGCCAGCAGGGTTACATCGGCCCGGGGCAGCGCCCGGAGCCGAGGTGGACGTCGGCGATTATCCCGAATCCGCCGAAGCCGCCCACCTGGAGCTTGGTGAGGTCATAGCCGGCCACGTTCTTCACTACCCGGCCGCCGGCGTTCACCAGTCTTCCGTCTCCGGTGGCAACCGTGCAGCCGAGCACATGGTCGCGCACCGGCCCGTAACCGTGACGCAGCGGGCCCGCAGTGGCGGTGGCCACGACCGAGCCGATGCTCCGGTCGGGGCGGCCCGGCGGATCGATGGCGAGCCACATGCCATAGTCGGCCAGCCGCCGTCTCAGTGCCTCCAGCGATGCGCCGGCCTGGACCGTTGCGACCAGATCGGCGGGGCTCACCGACACGATCTGCTCCAGCGCTCGGGTACTCACCGCAAGGTCGGCGGGCGCATCCGGGGGAAGCCAGGTGCCTCTGCCTTCGACCCGGATTTTCCAACCTTCCTCGTGCGCCAGGCGGCACACCAGCGAGAGCGCGTCGCTGGAATCGGGGCTGGCCCGGGCTACCCCGTTTGCGTCCCGGTCGACTCCGGAAGTGCCGAGCAGTGCCCGAAGACGTGCGAAGATGGCGTCGCTCATTGACGTGCGCTCTTCACCGCGTGCCATTCACGGCAGGCGTGCACCGGGTAGACCTTGCCCGGGTTGGCCCGTTCGGCCGGGTCGAAAACCCGGCGGACCGCCCGCATCGCGCCGAGGGTCTCGGCGTCGAAGATCCAGGGCATGTAGTCGAGCTTGTCCGAGCCTACCCCGTGCTCCCCGGTGATGCTTCCGCCCGCGGCTACACAGGCGGCCATGATCGCGCGGCAGGCAAGCTGGACCCGCGCGGCGACCGCCGGATCCCGCCGGTCGAAGCTGATGTTGGGGTGGAGATTGCCGTCGCCGGCATGAAAGACGTTGCTGATGGTGAGATGGTGTTGCCGGCGGATCGCCTCGATCTGGTCCATGATATCCGGCAGGGCAGAGCGGGGCACCACCGCGTCCTGTACCGCCAGGTCCGGTGCGATCCGCCCCATTGCGCCAAACGCCTTCTTTCGGCCCTGCCAGAGCCGTGCCCTGTCAACCGCGGTCGATGCGCTTCGCACCTCGCGGGCGCCGCACTCGAGCAGGATATGCTTCACGGTGAGCGCCTCGGCCCCGACCGCCTCGGGCTGCCCGTCGAGCTCCACCAGCAGGACCGCGGCGGCATCCGTCGGGTAGCCCGCCGCGTAGATCGATGCCTCCACCGCTGCGACACAGGCCTTGTCCATCATCTCGAGAGCTGCCGGGACGATCCCTGCGGCTATGATCGTCGAGACCGCCTCACTGGCGGCCCGAACAGTGGTGAAGTCGGCCAGCATGGTCCGCACGCTCTCCGGGATCTGCTCCAGCCGGACCGTGATCTCGGTGGCAATCCCGAACATCCCTTCGCTCCCGACGAACAACCCGACCAGATCGGGGCCCCAGGGCTCGCCCTGATCGGAGCCGATGCCGGATGATCGAGCCGTCGGGGAGCACGACCTCGAGCGAAACGATGTGATTGGTGGTCACCCCGTATTTGAGGCAGTGCGGTCCGCCGGCGTTCTCGGCGACGTTGCCGCCTACCGTGCAGGCCGCCTGGCTGGACGGGTCCGGCACATACTGGAGGCCGAGAGGCGCCACGGCTTCGGAAAGCCGGGCATTCACGACACCGGGCTGAACCACTGCCCGCCGTTGAATCGGGTCTACCCGGAGAATGCGGTTCATTCGAGTGAGGGTGATGAGCACCGCATCCGACTCGGCAAGCGCTCCGCCCGAAAGCCCGGTGCCAGCGCCCCGGGCAACGAACGGCACCTGAATCAGATGCAGAAGGCGCACGATTTCCCGCACCTCGGAGGGGTTTCCAGGCATGATCACCACGCCCGGAATCGATTCGTGGGTGGGGAGACCATCCATGGCGTAAGTCACCAGCTCGGCGCGCCGGTGGCGCACCCACTGGGGTCCAACGATCCGGGCCAGGGCATCGAGTAAGGAGGGGTTCATTGGTCTGCGACGATGTCCGGGGCCGCGCCGCCCTTTCCATTGCTGTGGGCGCGTCGGTGCACCATGAGCGCGCTCTCGACCGCACTGGTGAGCACCGGGAGCAGCAATAGCAGCGCCTTGAATCGCCCGGCGGTCGATCGTTCAGCCAGCAGCCGGTGCTTGACGCCCGGGTCGCACTCGATGACCCCAGCCACTTGAAAGGACAGACTCAAAGGATCATCGGGCAGCGCGGGCTCTTCCGCTTCGACGTCGTTCAGCTGGCGCAATCCGGCGAAGTAGCGGGTAAAGAGAGCCCGCAAGGCGGTCGTTTCCTCCGCGGTAGGCTCGGTGTCCGGATCATCGTCGAACGTCTGGACCAGGGCGACAAGATACGGCAAAGACTCATCAAGAAGACGGGCGAGTACGAACCGGGAGCCGCCCAGCACCACGATGTTTGATCGGCCATCCGGCAGCTCCTGGTTCACCCGCACCTCGGCCACACAGCCAACGGTTCCCGGCTCTGGGACGTCTCGTGAAGGGTGCACCGGCGTGATTCCGAAACGCCGGTCCCCAGCGAGACAGTCGGCCAGCATGCGCTTATAACGCGGCTCGAAGATGTGCAGCGGCAGCGGCGTCCCTGGAAACAGCACCGCCGAGAGAGGAAAAATGGGAAGCCGGGAAGGCATTTTGGAAAGGTAAGCGGTGAGCGGTGAGAAGTGAGCGGGGAGCCCCGATGCCATCCGGAGCTCCCCGCTTACCGCTTACTGCTTACCGCTCACGCCTCTCAGGCCGCTCCCCAGAACCCCCTGAGAGACCGTACGTCAGCGGAATCGCGGAGCTTCTCGAAAGCACGCTCCCGGATCTGTCGGATGCGCTCGCGGGTGACGCCGAGGAGGGCGCCGATCTTCTCCAGCGTGAGCGCCTCGGAGCCCTTCTTCCAGGCCGTAGTAGAGGGAGAGGATCTTGCGTTCGCGGGGAGTGAGGTGGCGCTGGAAAATCCGGTCGATGAACTCGCGCTGCAGGCGAACGTCCGTCATCTCCTCGATCTCGATGCCGCCGGTGCCGGCTACCCGCTCGCCAAAGGTGCTGGCACCCCGGTCCTGCCGCTCTACCGGCGCATCGAGCGACACTTCGGTCGAAGTCATCCGGTGGGCCGAGCGGATGTTGTCAACCGTGTCGTTGAGCGCAATTGCGATCTCGGCGTCAGTTGGCTCCCGCCCGAGCTCCTGCGCCAGGAAGCTCTTTGCCCGGGACATGCGAACCAGGGCCGAGTTCTGGTTCAACGGGATCCGTACGCTGCGAGTCTGCTCGGCCAGGGCCTTCAGCACTGCCTGGCGTACCCACCAGACTGCATAAGAGATGAACTTCACCCCGTGGTCAGGATCGAACTTCTTGACCGCCTTGAGGAGCCCCTCGTTCCCGATCGCCACCAGCTCGGAGAGGTCGAGGCCGTGTCCCTGGTACTTCTTCACATACGAGATCACGAACCGCAGGTTGGCAGTGACCAGTCGCTCGGCGGCTGTCTCATCGCCGGCTAGCGCGCTTCTGGCCAAGCGCTTCTCCTCGTCTGGGTCGGAGATCATCGGAAGCTTCTGGATATCGAGCAGGTATTGGTCGAACGCGCCGGAAGGAGTGGAGCGGGCAAACGGCCGGGCTTTCCCGGTACGGACAACGGTCATAAACAACCCCGGGGGCAGAGTTGAACGCGCTACGATTGTGGGTGTGCGGTGACCCGAGCTATTCAGAAGAGGATATGGCAATATAGGAGTTGTTTGGCCGCCGTCAAGCAAAAAATCTTTCCACATCACAAAATATTATTCGGTAACCGCTTGGTGGTTTTATCCACTTTGTGCAGAACTTACCTCGGTCTCCCGGCCCCTGTCTTTGGCTGCAAGCTATTGCACTTAAAGGAGATAGAATCTGTGCCCCGCCTGGCAGCGCGTCACTCCACTGCCGTCATCGCGGCGCGGATGGCCTCTGCCGGCACCGGCATCGTCCAGCCGTTCTCCCGGTACATCTCTCCCAGCTGCTTCGGCAGAACAAAGTGAATCTGCCCACTCCGATTCTTCTTGTCGGTGGCCATGCTACCGACAACCGCGGCCCGCCCCAGGCGTGGTGGAAGCCGCGATGGCAAACCGAGCTGACCGAGAAGCGCCGCGACCCTCTTCCGGAGCCCGGCGGAAGCCACCCCAAGCTGCTCGGCGAGCTCGCACTCGACTACCATGCCCAGGGCAACGGCCTCACCGTGGGGGAGCTCATAGTCCGAGACCTGTTCCAGTGCGTGAGCCACCGTATGGCCCGCGTTGAGGATCGCGCGGCGCCCCGACTCGTGCTCGTCCCCGCTTACGACTTCTGCCTTGATCTCTACACTGCGCCGGATGAGCCGGGTCAGCGTGTCCAGGCCGCGTGAGGTGAGCGCGGGGGCGTTGGCCTCCATCCACTCGAAATAGGCCCGATCCGCAATCAGGCCATGCTTCACGGCTTCCGCCAGGCCGGCGCGATAGTCTCGGTCGGGGAGGGGAGCGAGGCTCTGCGGGTCGGCAATCACCGCCGCGGGCGGATAGAAGGCTCCAACCAGGTTCTTGCCTTGCGGCGTGTCTACTCCGGTCTTGCCGCCGACCGATGCGTCGAGCATGGCGAGCAGGGTGGTTGGTACCTGGAGGTAAGGGACCCCACGCATGTAGGTGGCCGCGACGAACCCGGCGAGATCGCCAGTGACTCCACCCCCCAGGGCGATTACTCCGCTGTCCCGGCCAAACCCGCCCTCGATCAGGGTATCGGTAAGCCGGGCCCAGGAGTCCCGCGTCTTCGATCTTTCCCCGGAGGCGAACGTGATCGTCTCGCCGTTCCAGGGAGCCGCACCCATTCGGCCGCTCTGGTACAGCTGGTGTACCGACGCATCCGCGATCATGGCGACGCGGCGTCCCGGCAGGTGCTTGCCCACCAGCTCCTCCAGCCGTGCGAGTACGCCCGCCTCGACGTAAACGGGGTAGCTCCCGAGGGCGTGGGTTACGATTACCGGGTCAGCGGACATAGACATCTCGGGCCTGTGATGTCATTCCGAGGGGTATCCTGAGCCTGAGCGAAGCGAAGGTGAAGGAACCGAGGAATCTACTATGCGCTACCAGGTCACGTCCTTCACGCCGGCGCGGTGGTTCGCCAGCCGAGCGAGAGTGAAGAGCAGGTCGGAGAGCCGATTGAGATAGACGAGAAACAGGCCGGGGACCTCGTTGGACTGGGCCAGATGGACCACGCTCCGCTCCGCGCGGCGGCAAGCGGTACGCGCGAGATGCAGCGCCGAGGCCTTGGGGGTTCCGGCGGGGAGCACAAAAGCCTTGAGCGGGGGGAGCTCGCGGTCCGCCTCATCTATGGCTCGCTCGAACTCACTCACCCGCTCCGGAGAGAGGGCCGCCTTCTCCAGCGCCTTAGTCACCCGCTCGGGGTCGGGAGTGGCCAGGTGCCCGCCGATGGAGAAGAGATCCCGCTGGATCGACTCGAGCAGCGGGTCGAAGAGGGCGGCCGGCTCGGTGGCGCGGATGACTCCGATCACAGAATTCAGCTCATCTACATCCCCATACGCTGCGACCCGCGGATGATCCTTCGGGACGCGGCCGCCACCGAATAGAGCGGTCTCACCCCTGTCCCCTGTCTTGGTGTAGATCTTCATCGGCAGGGTGCGTCCACTTCAGCCGCGGCGACTACGACGTTCCCTCGAGGCTGGAGAATTCCCCAGATCACGCTGCCCTCACTCACATCGACCTGCTCCATCCACAGGTTATCACGTTGAAACCCGAAATCGCTGATCGGCTGGAGCCGGCGCCAGAAGATGCTGCGTCTGAGGGCGCCGTAGGGAGCGAGACGACCTCGCCGGAAGGAGAGCAGTGTCGGGCGAAAGATCATCTGCTGCCAGGCACCAGCGCTGTCCCACGCCATGACCGTGGCCGCCAGCAGAGTGTCGTCTCCGGCCGTGATCCGTCGCTCCCGGAGGGAAACCGCGAAGCGGACCCTTCCCGGCGCTGAGCGGAAGGAGATCACGTCCGCCGCATCCACGTCCGAAAGGGTGTTGATCTCGAGCCTCGGATCAGCGGGGCCTCGCAGTACGAGTGCTGGGAAGCGACCTGCGAGCACCGAGTCCATGGCTCTTCCGGTGCGTGCGATCAACTCGTCTGCCAGGACGGCACCTGGTAGCGCGACCGGCTCCCGGCGGCGAAACTCGGCCTTCTCCTCCGGGGCTGAGGAGTCGGAACGCGTCAAGGAGCCCAGCACGGGTCCTCGGAGCGGCGGGCCACGGTTCCCCTGATCGAGATCGACGATGATCTCGACCTGGGTACCCCGCCAGCCACATGGGCTGCCGCGCAGCAGGATGGCGCGCGGGCACAACTCCGGTCTGCCCCAGGGGTGAGCCGACGATGGCCCGCTCGATCTTTGGTGAGCCCATCGTCCGGCGCCTTCCGGCCGGCCCCAGCGTAACGACACCCTCGCGCGCCAGCGGTCCCCAGGGCTGGTCGGGCTGAATGAGGTCGCGCCGATAGCGCCGCACCAGTCCGGCCACGAGCCCGGTGTCGCTCGAGAGCAGATGCACTGCCCGGCTGGTACCCTCCCCCACGAAGCTTCCCACCAGATACCCCAGTGAGTCAATCCGCACGTCGCTGGCAACGCTCATCGAGTCGAGTGGCGCCGGTGGGCGCTCGCGAAACAACTCGCCCAGAACGCGTCCCGCGCTGCGACACCCACTCATGCCCAGGCCGGAGCCGAGGATCAGCGGCGCAGCGACCAGCAGCCGGATGCTTCGCGGGGGCATGGCGGTCAATGTGCCGAGTCCCGGCGCGAAGCGAAAGGGCGTGTGGGCTATGGGCTATGGTCTAGTGGCTCTTGGCTCTCGGATAACGGACATTTGCTGTTAGGGTTAAGATTCTTGGCTGAAACCCAGCAACTCAGTCGAGCCATCGGCAGGCAGTTGTTGTCGCTAGCGATTGCCCATGGCCCATAGCCCATAGCCCATAGCCAACATGGCCGCGCAGGAGCTGAAGGACATATCCATCATTGGCGGCGGCCCGACCGGCCTGTTCGCCGCATTTTACGCGGGAATGCGGGGCGCGTCTGCCCGCATCATCGACGCACTTCCGGCTCTCGGCGGCCAGCTCATGGCCCTCTACCCCGAGAAGTACATCTTCGACGTGGCCGGGTTCCCCAAGGTGCTCGCCAAGGACCTGGTCCGAGACATGGCGACGCAGGCCCTCCAGTTCGGTGCTTCCACCCACCTGGGCGAGATCGTGACCGGGCTCCGCCTTGTCGAAGAGAATGGAGCCAGTCATTTCGTGCTGGAGACCTCGGAGGACGACTACCCTACCCGGACCATCCTCATTGCCGCCGGCATCGGCGCGTTCGAGGCGCGGAAGCTCGGCGTCGAGGGCGAGGATCGTTTCGAGGAGAAAGGACTCTACTTCAAGGTGCTCGACCCGACACAGTTCGAGGGGCAGCGGGTCCTTCTGGTCGGTGGCGGCGACTCCGCCTTCGACTGGGCAGTAAACCTTCAGGGCATCGCAAAGTCCATCATGCTGATCCATCGGCGCGACGGATTCCGGGCTCACCAGGCGACGATCAACCAGGTACAGGAGTACCAACGTCAGGGAAAGTGCGATCTGCGCACCTTCTGGGAGGTCAAGGCGCTGCACGGCAACAGCAGGCTCGAGCGGGTCACCATCTTCAACAGCAAGACCAAGGAAGAGGAGACGCTCGAGATTGACGCCGTCATCCCTCTACTCGGGTTCCATTCCGATCTCGGCGCCATCAAGGAATGGGGGCTGGATACGGAAAAGGCGGACATCAAGGTCGATCAGGTGATGGCCACCAACGTACCCGGGATCTATGCCGCGGGGGACATCACCAACTACCCAGGTAAGCTCAAGCTCATCGCCACCGGCGCCAGCGAGGCATGTATCGCGGTGAACAACGCCGTGCACTGGATCAATCCCAAGGCCAAGGTGAATCCGGGGCATTCGTCCAACATGGCGCTGTTTGGACAGAAGGATGACTGAGAAGCGGTGAGCGGGGAAGGAAGAGCGTGAGCGGTAAGCGGGCTTCGGGTGAATGCGATCCAGCACTCACAGTCATCCCGAGCGCAGCGAGGGATCGTCCAGCGTACGTCCGTTCGAGATTGTAGTAATAACCCCGCTCAGGGCTTCCTTCTCACCTCTCACTTCTAACTTCCAACTCCCCACTCCACACCAGGCTCAACCCGAACAAGAGGAGCATCACCCACACGAAGACGCTGTACCCCGCCAGGTAGTGATGAAGGCGGCTGCCGACCAGGTCCCGCCCCAGTCCTATGACCACAATGCCTGACCAGGCCAAACCAAGGGCCCACCGTCCGGCCCGCCCCACCCGCGCGGGATCGAGCGCGAAAAAGGCAGAGAAGACAAACAGCAGCGTGACCAGGTGCGCCTTGAAGGTGATCCCCGACAGGAGATGGCTTGTCAGGAAGACACTGGCGATCTCGAGCGCGGTCACCGGTTGGTGCGCAATCCTCAGCCGGATGATGTGCGCCAGGAAGGCGGCAAGAACCACCAGCGCGAGCAGGCGATAGAGCAGGGGAGCGGCTGCCGCCAGGGACGACAGGTAGGCGTACTCGTAGGGGGGCACATCTTCCGATGCAGCCGGGACGACGGCCCGGTAGACCAGAGCTGCAAGATTCTGGTTACGGTAATTCGTAACCACGGCCCCGGCTGCGAACTGCTGAAGAAAACTGGTGTAATAGTCCGTCAAGTCCGCCGAACCCTGCGCCACCCCGCGCTGAACGACCGGCAACGTCAGGCACAAGGCCCCAAAGGCGAGTACGGCCAGGAGACTGCGCCGCGTGCCCCGGATAACCACCCAGGGGAGAAAGAACACCGGGGTGAGCTTGATGGCCGTCGCAGCCACGAGCCATCCGCCCGCAGCCACCTCACGCTTCGCGGCGAACGCCTGAATGCCGAGGAGGCACAGGACGAACGTCAGCAGGTTTACCTGAACATGCACCAGGTTGTCCAGCATGAATACGGCGGAGAAGAGGACTGCCAGAACCAGGGGAAGAGGCCCTGCTCGTTTTGTCGGCTCCAGCCGCTGCACGATGTCACGTGAGAGCCAGATGGCGATGAGGATGAGTCCGACGCTGGCGACGTAGAAGAGGCCTGCCGCCGTTTTCAGCGGAAAGATGCCGAGCGCCTGGAAGACCTGCGCTGCGAAGGGCGGGTATTTGAGCTCGCGCGCGCCAGCGTGAGGGTGGTAAAGGGGCAACCCATGGGCGAAGTCGTATCCCGCCTGCCAGAACACGTGGAAGTCGGTGCCGACCCCTTGCTTGTCGGCGCGGCGCACCGCAGCCGCCACCACCACCATCAGGAGCAGAACGGCGCCCAGGCCTCGGCTCCAGTACCATGCTCCGCGCTTACCGATCACGCTTCTTCTCTCCCGCTCACCCTTTTCCCCCCGACAACGCTTTTCTCCCGCTCACGCCTTTTCTTCCCCGCTCTTATCTCCTCCCCATCTCCACCACGACGCTATCGATCGCGCCCAGAATGGCGCGGCTAGGCTGGGCGTGGTGATTGGCCTGCACCGAGAAGGTGAGAAATCTCCCCCGGTCGAGCTCGATGTAGCCCGAGAGGGTGTTGACCCGGGCGATGCTTCCCGTCTTGCCCCTGACCCGGCCTGAGAGCGGAGTACCCACGAAACGGCTACGGAGCGAGCCGGCGGCGCCGGCCTGCGGGAGCCCGGCCGCGAAGGTGGAATAGCGCGGATGGCGACGGATGAAGCGGAGTATCTGGGTGAACGCCACCGGACTCACCAGGTTGGTGCTGGAGAGACCGGAGCCGTCGCTCAGGGAGATCTGGGTTGAGTCGACTCGAACGGAATCGATCAGGAAACGGCGCTCCACGTCGAGGCCGTCCGGCCATGAGCCGCCCCTGCCAAACTGCTTGCCGAGCTGCTTCAGCAACATTTCCGCGAACCAGTTCTGGCTGGTGTTGAGGATGGGAAAGATCCAGTCCCGGAGCGGCCGGGAGGAGACTTCCGCCAGCGGGGGGCTGGCCCGCAGGTTGGCGTAGAGCGTCGAGTCGGTGGTGGACCGGGTGGTGCCGGCAACCGAAATACCTGCGTCTGCCAGGGCCTGACGCAGGGCTCGCGCGGTGTACAGGTTCGGGTCCGGGAGGGCGAACGAATCGGTGCGTCGCGGGTTGTCGAGGGCGACGGTGCCTTCGGCCCAGATCTGAAGCGTGCCGGGGTGACGAAAGAAGCGATCGCCGACGTCCGACTCTCCACCCGGCGGCACCGTCACGGTCCGGTTCTCGAATGCGACATCGCCAAGGTCGGGACTCAGCGAGATCACCGCGGGTGCGCCGGGCGCCGGCCCCGGCTGCCAGGTGAAGTCGACGCTGTTGTCGTTGAAGCCGAGCCCCGAGACCGGTGCAGCATACCACCAGTTGAGATCGAACTGCTCCCAATTGGGGTGGGTCAATGTGGGCTCGAAATAACTGCCGTCGCCCACGACGTCACCGGCAATCAACTGCGACACCCTTGCTCCGAAGGGAATCGGCGAGCTGCCGCAGGCGGGCGAACGGGTCGGTGTCGCAGACGCCTGGGGCCGTGGAGTCGGTGGCGTAGCAGCGGCGATCCATGGTCGGGTCGCCCCGGCCGTAGAGCACCAGGTCTCCCAGGAGGACGCCACCCACTACCGGTCCCCCGTACACGCTGGTCTTCACCCGCCAGTCGGGGGGCAGAAGCGCCGATGCAATCGCGCTGATGACCAGCTTCGTGTTGCTGGCGGGAATGAAGAGGCGGTTTTCGTTGCGCCCGTAGAGCAGGCGGCCGTTCTCGTCCGCCAGCGCCACGCCCCAGAGCTGCCGATCGAAGGGGGCCGCGTCGAGCCGGCGGTCGAGACGCTTGGCGAGTGATTGCGCGTGAGCCGGAAGGACGGGCAAGGACGGGAAGGACGCGGAAAGGCTCAACGAGAGCGCCCAGGATGAACGCCCTCAGGCGCGATCCCGTCCGCCATCTGTCCTTCCCGCCTTTCCCGTCCTTCCCGCTTTCCCGTCCTTCCCGTCAGTCATACGCCACCCTTGGGTCCACTCGCGCATAGAGCAAATCGGTCAGCAGGTTCACCATCACGAAGACCAGGCTGAGGAAGAGAATGCTCCCCTGTACCGCCGGGAGGTCACGCTTGTCGATTGCGGTGAGGACATATCGTGCCGACCCCGGGCCAGGAAAAGATCGTCTCGGTCAGGATGGAGCCGGTGAGATAACTGCCGAAGTCGAGCCCTAGCACGGTGACGACCGGCAGGAGGGCGTTGCGGAAGCCGTGCGACAGCACCACGCGGCCTTCGCTCAATCCCTTGGCACGCGCCGTGCGAATGAAGTCGCTCTGCAGCACTTCCTGCATGGCCGCGCGCGTCATCCGCGATAAGAAGGCGACCGATCGCATGCCCAAGGTGATGGCGGGAAGGATCAGGTAGACGGGGCTGGCTGATCCGGACGGCGGCAGCCAGCGGAGGTGCACCGCGAAGATCAGGATCAGGATCAGGCCCACCCAGTAGACCGGGAACGAGACTCCAAGGTAGGCGGCGAACGTCGCGAGCCGGTCGGCCCAGCTGCCCGGGCGCCAGGCACCGTAGATGCCGACGCTGATGCCGACCATCGCTGCGAAGAGCATCGCCGCGCCGGCCAGTCGGAGGGTGGCCGGGAAACGCTCGAGCAGGTCGCGCAGGATGGGACGGCGGGTGATGTAGCTGGTGCCGAGGTCGCCCCGGAGAACGCCGCCGACATAGTGCCCGAACTGCCGGTAGAGCGGGTCGTCCAGCCGCAGCTCGGCCCGGAGCCGGGCGAGGGTCTCGGCGTCGGCTCGCTCTCCCACCATCGCCTGAACCGGGTCCCCGGGAGCGACGTAGAGGAGAAGAAAGGTGACCAGCAACACGCCAAGCAGCGTGGGGACGAGCAGCGCGAGCCGAGACAGGATGAACCGGCTCACCGGGCTACGCTCTGCCTCTATCCAGCGCTGCCCGGTGAAGACCAGCGGAACCCGCCAGCCTTTGACGTCGGGCTGGCTGGCCCATACGTCCACCGGAAACCAGAGAAAGATCCAGGGCGCCAGCTCGAACACCCGGGCGTCGATCTCGCGAGACGAGCCGCGCCTTTTCGGTCTCGTCGGTCGTGCCCCGGGCGCGGAGGATCATCGAGTCCAGCGCAGCATCGGCGAGAAAGGCGTAGTTGCCGCCCGGGCCTTTGTTGCGGGAGTGGAACAGTGGGAAGTTGAAGTTCTCGGGGTCGGGATAGTCGGCCCACCAGTCGGTCAGGAAGAGGTCGGCTTCGCCGTTCCGCACGGCGGCGCGAGCGCTCGATGCGTCGCGCTCGACGATCTCGGCCCGGATCCCGACCTCGGCCAGGTTCTGCTGCATGGACTGCGCCAACCGGGCCAGCTCTGCCCGCTGGGTCCGCCAGAGCTTGATCGCAGAAGCCGTCGGGGTATCCCGCCTCGGCCAGCAGCTGCCTGGCCTTGGCGGGATCATAGCCGTAGGGCGCCCGGGTGGAGTCGTAGCCCAGAATACCCGGGCGGAAGGGAGCCCGCGGCGAGCACTCCGCGGTCGGCCATGACTGTGTCCGAGCAGGGTTCGGCACGTCCACGGCGTGGTTGAGAGCCCGGCGGACCGCGGACGTCCCTGAGCGGCCCGCGGGTCGTGTTGATGGCTACATAGAGGTCGCGTGAGCGCCGGCCGGCGCTGGAGCTCGCTGGCGTGGCTCTGCTCCCAGCGGCGGGTCTCGCCGACCGGCACCTCGACCACGCTCAGCTGGCCGGCCTCGTATTCCGCGGCCTGGGTCAGCGGCTCGGGGATGATCCGGATCCGCAGGGTGTCGGCCTTCGGAGCCCCGCCCCAGTAGCCCTCGTTCCTGGCCAGCACGATCGCGTCATCGTGCGACCAGGATACGAACTTCCAGGGGCCGCTTCCGGTAGGGCTGCTGATCGAAGGTAGGCGGTGTCGGCGTCGGGACGATGGCGGCTACCGGCATCGCCAGCAGCTTGGGAAAGACGTTGAGCGGCTCTTCCAGAGTCAGCACCAGCGTGGAGTCGTCGCGCACGACGATCCCGACCACGTCCTTGCGCCGACCCGGCCGCGTAGGCACGCGCACCCAGGATCGGGTACAGCGGCCAGCTTCGCCCGCCGGTGCTCCCCGGCGCCAGGGCGCGCAGCATGGACGCGCGCACGTCCGCCGCCTTGATCGGACGGCCGTCGTGAAATGTGGCGTTCTGGCGAAGATGGAAGGTGTAGACCCGGCCCGCCGCAGTCCGTCTCCCACGTCCGGGCCAGCCCCGGCTTCAGTTGGGCATCGGGGTCGAACTGCGTCAGGTTGTCGAACAGCAGAGAAACGACCTCGCCGGTCGGCACGTCGGTGGAGAGTGCCGGGTCCAGCGACCGGGGATCGTAGGTGAAGTAGTAGTTGAGGGATCCATCACTGCTTTGGTCGCCGCAGGCAGAGAGGACCAAAGCCGTCGCAATGAGAAATCGGCGCATTGTCGTCAGTCGGACAGCGGGGCAGGGGGGCAGGGGGCAGTAAAAAGCTCTTGAGACCGCGAACCGGGGCAACTGCCCCGCCGCCCCGCGGCCCCGCTGCCCAACTGACGTTGACACCACGACGTAAGGTGGTCAAACTACCGGGCTTACAGCACGCCGTCAATCGGCTCTCAGTTCCCCGGTGGGCGTAAGATCCTCCTCCTGGAGTGTGGCATTTTACCTCACCCACCGCAGCCCCATCCGTCCCCTGCGACCAGCGGAAGCTTACTCCGGGCCGACGCATCCTGCTGCCAATGAGCGGCGTGGTCCGGCTGGTCTGGCTTGCTCGCGGCTCTGGTCTCGGCCGTCCCGCTCTGCCGCCCAGGAGCAACCCAGCGGGTCGTGCGGCCAGCTCGAGTTCGAGGGAACAACGCGATTTCGGACGAGGTGCTCGCCAGCGCCATCGCCACCACCAACTCCAGCTGGTTCGCGCGGAGCTTTCCTGTTCCGCTGGCTCGGCCTGGGCGCCAAGCGGTACTTCGACGAGCAGGAGTTTCGCCGCGACGTGGTCCGGCTCGGGGTCTTGTACAAGCGGAGCGGGTATTACGAGGCCGTAGATCGACACGCTGGTCCGCCGCACACCTGAGGACGTCTACATCACGTTCAATATCAAGGAAGGTGAGCCGATCGTGGTTACGACGCTCACCATCACTGGTCTGGATTCACTGCGGGATCGCGGGACGGCGGTTGGCGCTGCAGGACCTGCCGCTGCAGCGAGGCGATCCGTTCAACCGATACGCCATGCAGGCCAGCGCAGACACCATCGCCCGGCGGCTGCGGGACCATGGCTATCCCTCAGCCACCGTCTTCACCGGCTTCGAAGTCGATAAGCCGGCGCGAAGAGCCTCGGTCTCACTCGACGTCGCACCCGGCCGACGAGCGGTAATCGGCCGGATCAGAGTAGTCGGAGCCGTACGAGTGGATTCCTCACTGGTCCGGAAGCTGTTGGTGGCGCGGCCGGGCAGGCGGTATTCGCAGGAAGAGCTGTTTCAAAGCCAGCGGAACCTCTACGAGTCGGATCTGTTCCGCTTTGCCTCGGTCAACATCGACTCGGCCGCGTTCCAGCCGGATGCCGACTCGGTGCCCCTGCTGGTGCAGGTGAACGAAGGCAAGCGGCGCCGGATCCGGGGTGGTCTTGGTTACGCCACCAACGACTGCTTCCGTGGGGCGCTGGGCTGGACCTCGCGCAATTTTCTGGGTGGCGGTCGCATTCTCGATCTCACCAGCCGGATCTCGAAGGTCGGGGTGGGGGAGCCGCTCGACTGGGGGCTGGACGAGAACATCTGCGGCGCAATCCCGGGACGACTCGGTCGGGTCGGCCAAGGTGAACTACTATCTCGGTGCGTCCGTGCGCCGGCCGGCGTTTCTCTCTCCCAACAACGCGGTCACCGTTTCGTTGTTCAGCGAGCGGCGCTCCGAGTACAAGGTGTACCTGCAGGCAGGAGACCGGTGCCAGCATCGCGCTGACCCGCACAACGCCGCGGCGGCGCAACCCGCTTTCGCTCACCTACACCGTCTCCTACGGGCGAACCGAGGCTACCGCCCTGAGCTTCTGCTCGTTCTTCAACGCCTGTACCAGCGATGTGATCGAGACGCTGAGGCAGAATCGGGTCCTGGCGACCCTCACCGCCGTGGGAAACTTCCCCCGGGTGAACAGCCAGATCGATCCCACGCGGGGACGGATCAGCTCACTCGAGTTGACCGTCAGCTCCAAATACATCGGCTCGTCCTCGCTGCAGCAGTTCACCCGGTTGGTGGGCGGAATGGTCATGGTACCGGCCACTCTCCCGGGACGTGGTGCTGAGCTGGCGGATCAGAGGCGGGGCTGATTGTCTCGCCCAGCTCGATGTGGCGTCGGGGACCGGCGCCTTCATTCCACCCGAGCAGCGATTCTACGCCGGCGGTCCGAATGATGTGCGCGGGTTCGACCGGAACGAGCTCGGGCCGCTGGTTTACGTGGTGCCCCAGAGCGCGGTGGGTCCGCCAGATCAATGCCGATTCGGTCAGAGTGGCGGCAACCGGCGGCAACACCCTCGCGGTCGCCAACGTGGAGCTCCGGGTGCCTTCGCCGATGCTCAGCTCCCGGCTGCGTCTGGCGGCATTCGTGGACGCTGGAGGAGCTTGGCGGCGCGGCAGCAACCAACGCCCGGCCGTCATCCGGGTGACACCTGGCGTCGGCCTTCGAATTGCTACTCCACTCGGCCCAGCCCGGCTGGACGTGGCGCTACAACCCCTACAAGCTGCAGTCGGGGACGCTGTTTCAGTTCGATCCGGCGGGCAACCTCACTCCGGTGCCGGGGCAAGCTTCCTACGTCCTGCCCCGTAAAGGAAAATTCACCTTTCACATCGCCGTGGGGCAACCGTTCTGATGCGCCGGCCGGCTCGCTCGGTTCCTGTTCGTCTTTGTCATCGGCACCGCCGCGATGATCCTGGGGGTGATAACCTCCATGACGCTCACCCCGCCTGGCCGAGATCTGCTGGCGCGCACCGTCTCCGAAGTTTCTCGACCGGATCGTCAGCGGCCAGGTCGAGAGTCGGGGCGATCTCGGGCTCGTTCCTGTACGACCTCACGCTCGAGAACCTGGTTGTCCGCGATACCAGCGGCGAGCTGCTGGTAGACCTGCCCCGGGTGCGGGTCGCCTATCGGCTGCCGAACTTCATCGCCGGGCAGGTGGTGCTGAGTGCCATAGAGCTGGATCGCCCCACCATCCAGCTGATCAAGCATCGCAACGGGCGGATGAACTACGAAGAGGTGCTCGGCATCGGCAAGGGATCCAAGGGCGGCAAGTCGCCCCTGGTCGAGTTCCACAACGTAAGGATGACCCAAGGGATGCTTCGTATCGCGCTGCCGTGGAATCCTCCCAAGTCCGCCCGCAGCGAGAGCAGCATCGATTCGGCGCTCCAGGCGGAGCGAGCCAAGCCGGGCCGGATCGATCGGAGCAGAGTCGCGAGGGACTTCGGCGGGTCATCGTCCTCGCGGACCTCGCCACCCGGGTGTCCCGGCTGCGCATCGCCACGCCTGACCGGCAGCCGTTCACCATCGATCTCGACTCCCTCGCTACCCGGGTAAACGACCCCGGTGTGACGCTCAGGCACGCGGTCGGCCGGGTACGAATCCGGGGCGACAGTGCGGTGTTCAGTCTCTCCCGGGGGGCGTTGCCGGATACTCGATTCTCCGGCGGCGGTGCGGTAACCTGGCCGCGCGACACCATCCTCTTCGACTTCCAGGTCATAGCTCCCCACGTCAATCTCGAGGACCTTCGCTGGGTCTCACCTCACTTCCCTTCGATGACGGGAAGTGCCGTACTCACCGCCAGGTCGGAGACCGGTGCCCGGACTGCTTACGACATCCGCAACCTCCACCTCGCGGGCGCCGCTGGGCCAGGTCGATGGCGATCTGGTGACGATCACCGACCGTCGCCGCGGCCTCGGGGTGCGCGACATGAACCTGAGGCTGGCGGAGCTGGATCTCGATGCCGCTCGCCCGTACCTGGACACCCTGCCATTCTACGGAACCGTGACCGGGAAGCTGGCTGGATCCGGATTCCTGAATGCGCTGGACCTCGGTATCGAGTGGGCCTTCAGAGACGCCGCGGTGCCCGGTAATCCGTTGACGACCATTGCCGGCGAGGGTGGCGTTGGCGCCTCGCGCGACAGCGGGCTCACCTTCACCGAGTTCGGGGTCAAGCAATCCGATATCGACCTCCGCACCGTTCGCCGGATTGCTCCGGCCGTGATCCTCGAGGGCCGACTCACTGCGGTCGGTACCCTCAATGGCCCGCTGCGGAACATCAGATTCAACGGCACCGCTCAACACCAGGATCTGGACCGCCCGCCGAGTCAGCTCGAAGGTACGGTGCACCTCGATACCCGGGGCCGGGTCCTCGGCCTCGACACCGATGTCATGCTGGATCCGCTTTCATTCGACGGGATTCGCCGCGCTTTTCCGTCACTCGGCGCGCGGGGCGAGCTGCGAGGTCCCTTCCAGAGCCGGGGCACACTGGCCCGCCTGGCGGTGGACGCTTCACTGACCGGCCAGATCGGATCGGTGGAAGCGCACGGATTCGCCACACTGCAGCCTCCCAGGTGGGGTGCCGAGGATCTGCTTCTGCGTTTTTCCCGCCTGGATCTGGCCGCGCTCACCGGCCGCGACCTTCCTACCAGGTTGGATGGCGAGGTCTTGGTCACCGGCATCATCGATACCGCCAGGGCACCTGAGGGGGAGCTGCGAGTGACTCTTTCCAGCAGCCGGATCCGGGAGCTGACCCTCGACAGCGTCTTCGCGATTGCCGGATTGCACGACAGCGTCATTCGGGTGGATACCGCCTATGCGGTCTGGAAGGGCGCCCGGGTAGGCGGGTCGGGTACTCTGGGGTGGGCCGGACCCCATACTGGCCGAATGGGGTTCACGCTTGCGGCCGACAGCCTGATCGCATTCGACTCACTGCTACTGGCCACGACCGGCCAGACCCGGGATCTCGGCCCCGACAGCCGCCCACTCGGGGGGACCGCCCAGGCGAGTGTTCAGCTGGCCGGGAATCTCGATACGCTGGAAGCCAGCGCCGACCTCCTGGTCGAAGACCTCGAGTGGCAGAGGATCCACTCGCCCCGGGTGACCGGGGCGTTCAGTTGGATCGGAGGCCGGCGCCCGCAACTCACCGCGTCGATCGGCTCGGACTCTTTGAGGGTCGGTACCTGGATCTTGCACCGAGTGGCAGCGCAAGCTCGTGGCTGGGCCGACTCGCTGGAGTGGAGCGCCGGTACCGGGGTGGGCTCGGACGTCGGAGTGGATGGTGCCGGGCGCTGGTGGCGGCATGGCCCAACCCAGGTCGCCATGTTCGACAGCCTTGCCTTCGTGCTGCCCGCGCATCGCTACCGGTTGGACGAATCGTTCGCGGTGACCTTGAGTGATTCTGCGCCCGCCGTCAGTCCTGCCACTATCCGCGCCGAGGACGGCTCCGGGATGATTCAGCTGGCCGGCCGAGTGCCAGGGGCGTCGGAAGGCTCCCTCCTGGTTCGTGTGCTCGGCCTCGACCTCCACGATGCCTACGGACTACTTCAGCGAGACACTCGGGTGTGTCCGGCGAGCTCGGGCTGGATGTCCGCGTCGGCGGAACGGCCGAGCGGCCGACGCTGCGGGGCACTGTGACGCTGGATGGAGGCAGATTCGGCGATTTTAGCGCGCCGTTCCTCCAGGGTGTCGTTGACTACGCCGATCGCCGGCTGGAGACGGATCTCCTGCTTTGGCGGACGGGCAAGAACGTGCTGGATGTCGGAGCCACCCTTCCGCTGGACCTGGCGTTGCGTGGAGCAAAACAGCGCCAGGTGGACGGTCCCCTTTCGGTACATGCCCGCGGCGACAGCGTCGACCTGGGCATTCTCGAGGCGTTGACCCCTGCCGTCCGGCGAGTCACCGGCGAGTTCTCGACCGACGTCAATGTCAGCGGGCACCTGGGAAGCGCCCCGTCTGGCAGGAGCGCCTGGAGTTCCGTGACGGCGCCATGTCGCTTCCTGGCCTCGGTGTGCGATACGAGCGTATGCAGGGTCGCGGCCCGGTTCCAGGGCGATTCGCTGGTGCTGGACAACGTGGCCCTGAGGAGCGGCGACGGTACGCTGGCGGTCACTGGGTCGGTTCGATCTGGAGGACCTTGCCCGTCCGGTGCTCAACCTCGGCTTCCGGGCCAACGACTTCCGAGCAATAGACGTGAGCAACTTCCTCACCCTGGACGCCACCGGCGACCTGCAGCTGGAGGGTCCGTTCTTCCATTCCACCCTCACCGGCAACCTCACGGCCAACAGCGGCGTGCTTTACTTCGCCGATCTGGTCACCAAGCGGATCATCGATCTCGAGGACCCCACCATCGCCGATCTGGTCGACACCACCCTTCTTCGCCGGGAGAATCTGCGGGGCCAAGTTTCAGAACCGGTTCCTCGATTCCCTCACCATCGCGAACCTGCGGTGTGGAGATGGGAACCGACGTCTGGCTCCGTTCGGCCGAGGCCAACATCCAGCTGAGCGGGCAGGTCCAGCTCAGCAAGGTTCGGACAGGCCTATACGCCATCCGGTACACTGGAAGCGGCTCGCGGCAACTACACCCTGAAGATCGGCCCGGTGACCCGGGACTTCACGGTAGAGCGGGGGACGGTGCGTTACTTCGGCGACCTGAACGCGGCGCTCGACATCCGGGCCACGCACACTGTGCGGGCCGTGCAGGGCGAGGAGATCCCGGTGATCGCGGTCATCACCGGGACGCTGTACGCACCCAAGATCACGCTCGAGAGCACGTTGAATCCACCGATCTCCGAGACCGATCTGGTGTCCTATCTGGTTACCGGCTATCCCGCGAACGAGGCCGACACAGCTGGGCCAGGCTGGCGCGCTGGAAACCGGACTGTCCTATTTCTCCAGCGCTCTTTCGAGCGAGCTCGAGCGGGCGCTGATCCAGGATATCGGCGTTCCGCTGGACCTCATCGAAATCCGCCCCGGCGTAACTAGCAGGGGTGGAGCGAGCACGCTTACCCAGGTCGCTGCCGGCTGGCAACTCGGCAGCAAGACCTTCCTGCACCTTCAACGCCGGCTTCTGTCCCGACAACCTGAGCTCATTCAGCTACAATAACCTCGGCGCCAGCTTCGAGTTCAGGTTCAGCCGGGAGTGGAGACTTCAGAGCAGCGTAGAGCCGACGCTTCCAGACGTGCCGGCAGGACTTCGGCCTCACTACCACCACCAACCCGTATCAGATCGGCTCCGACATCCGCTGGGAACGGGAGTTCTAGGCATGACCCGGGCGTTGGTCATCACCAACCCGGCGGCGGCGCGGACCGACCGGCTGGCAGTCAACGCCGTCATGAGCACGCTCAAGGGCGCTGGGTGGGAAGCCGAGGTCCTGGCCACTGGCGGGCCGGGCGATGCACGACTTCTCGCCGAATACGGCGTGGCCGACGGGGTGGACGTAGTCGCCGTTTTCGGCGGAGATGGCACCACAATGCAGGCGGCCGCGGCGTTGGTGGGCACCGACGTGGCGTTGGGAGTAATCCCCGGCGGAACCGGGAATCTGCTGGCCGGCAATTTGCGAATTCCGGCCTCGCCGGCGCGTGCCGCACGAGCGCTGGTGAGCGCGCGACCCAAGCAGTTCGACCTGGGCCGGATGGAGCGTCCCGGCGGCTGCCCAGTACTTCGCCGTGGCCTGCGGGGCGGGATACGACGCCCGCGTCATGGCCGGAACCCTCTCGGAGCACAAGCGACGATGGGGGATGGCGGCCTACGTCGCCACCACCCTCCGCCTCATCGCCGGATATCCGAAGCACGGTGCATGCTGATCACCATCGATGGCGTTGAGTACGAGGCCAATGCCGCTATGGTGCTGGTGGCCAACTGCGGCGAAGTCATTCCTCCGTTCGTCCGACTGGGACCCGGCATCACCCCTGACGATGGCCTGCTCGACGTAGTGGTGGTCCGGGCGAACAGCTTTTCCCAGAGCGTTCGGGCCGTCTGGGAGCTGCTGCGCGTGACGCCCGGTTCCTTCGGAGACACCGGCTACGTCGGCTATGCCCGTGGCCGGGAGGTCCGGGTCGAAACCGATCCGGTCCAGCCGGTTCAGCTCGACGGTGAACCCGGTGGGCGAAACCCCCTTCACGGCCAGCGTCATCCCGGGCGCCATCCGGGTCATGGTGCCGGCCGACGGGTGAGGCATGGTGCAATCGCGGTCGACTGACTAATTTCTGGTGGGTCTCCCTGTCACGCCGATGTAGCACCGCCAGCAGGGCGCGACGCCTCGTTCCCAATCGATTCAAGGTACCACATGGCCGGCTCCGTCCTGCTCATTGATGACGACGTCGACGTTTTGCGCAGCATCGGGAACTACTTCGAACGGTTCGGCTACGAGGTCACCCGGGAGCTGAGCGGCGAGGCCGGCCTGGCCACGTTCGACCGCCTGCGGCCCGAAGTCGTCATCCTGGATCTGGGGCTCCCCGGCATGGATGGCATGGAGGTATTGGAACACCTGCGGCAGCGCGACGCCTCGGTGGTCCTCCTGACTGGTCAGGCCGACGTGCCAACCGCGGTGCGGGCCATGCAGCTGGGTGCCGAGAATTTTCTGACCAAGCCGGTGGACATGGAGCACCTCGCCGCCGCCACGGCGCGGGTGGCCGACAAGGCCAGGCTGCGGCGGATCAACGAGGCGCTTGCTGGTCCAGAGCGCGCCGGGACACGGACTCGATTCTCTGGGCACGTCGTCGGGGATGCAGGACTTCGCCCACCAGGTCGGCCTGCTGGCGCAGAGCGAGCGCACCACGGTGCTGCTGAACGGAGAGAGCGGCACCGGCAAGGGGTGGGTGGCCCGGATGATTCACGACCTGAGCCCCCGTACCAAGGCGCCGTTCGTGGAAGTGAACTGCGGCGGCCTCAACGCCACCTTCCTCGACTCCGAGCTCTTCGGTCACGAGAAAGGCGCATTCACCGACGCCAAGGACCGCAAGCAGGGCCTGTTCGAGATCGCCGACCACGGCACCATCTTCCTCGACGAGATCGGCGATCTGGCGCCCGAGCTGCAGCCAAAGCTGCTGAAGGTGCTCGAGACCAAGACCTTTCGCCGGCTCGGCGGCACCCGCGAGATCACGGTCGACGTGCGACTCGTGGCCGCCACCAACAAGAATCTGCAGGCGGAAGTGGAGAGCGGGCGTTTTCGGGAGGACCTGTACTACCGCCTGAGTGTCATGCCGCTCACGATGCCGGCGCTGCGCGACCGGTCGCGGGAAGACCGGCTGGCGCTCATCACCCGCCTCCTGGGCGACCTTCGCTCCGAGCTCCCCGACGGGCCGCCCGCGCTCTCGGGCGAGGTGCTCGAACGGCTGCTCTCCTATCCGTGGCCCGGGAACGTGCGCGAGATGCGCAACGTGCTGGAGCGTGCGCTCATCCTGGGGCGTGGCCAGCCGGCAGTGAGCGTCGAGCACTTGCCGGGCGAGTTCCGCGCCCGTGCGGGCGTAGGGGACCGGCGTCATACCCCGCTGAGCCTCGAGGACCTGGAGCGCCAGCACATCGAGCGGACCTTGAAGCACCACACCGGCAATCGTACCCGGGCGGCTATCGAGCTCGGGATCTCGCGAGCCACGCTGATCAACAAGATCAAGCGCTACAACATCATGGCCTGAGTAGCCGCATGTCCGCGAATCCAGGAGCATGACGCCATGGAGTGCCGCGCCTGCGGACAGGAGGAGCGTGCATCCGAGGGATATCCCTGTTCCAACTGCGGCACCTTCATCTGTCTGATCTGCACCTTCCGCGGGGTAACACTCTGTCGCGAGTGCGCGGCGCGCACCGTGCCGGAGAAGGGGACCTGATTCCGGATCTCTCTTGTCCGCCGTCATAGCCCGCGCCGCCATCGCACCGGTTCTGGACGAGCCCCGGGTGCGGGCGGAACAGGTCACCCAACTCGTGCTGGGTGAGACCGCCGCCGTTGTAGAGCCGCAGCGGTGAGTGGCGCCGCGTCTGCACCCATGTCGACGGCTACGACGGATGGATCAACGCGGGTTACCTGACCGAAGCCGAGGATCAGGTGGTGGAAGACTGGCGCGTGCGTGCCACGGCCTGGAGTGAAGGCGCCACCCTGCGCATCGGCGGGTCGCATCTGCCGCTGCCGCTGCGCGCCCGGGTGGTATTGGAGCACGATGCCGTGGCGCTGCCGGATGGACGTCGCGGACCGATCGCCGAGGGCAGCATTCGGGAGATGAGCGAGGTCACGGCCGCCGCGAGGGCCAAGGCCCCGGAGCGCTGGGCATTCGAGCATTTCATGGGCAGTCCGTACCAGTGGGGGGGCGTTACCCCCTGGGGCGTCGATTGTTCCGGGCTGGTACAGACGACCTTCGCCGCCAGGGGCGTGATTCTTCCGCGAGACTCGGCTCAGCAGGTCTTCCACGGCGACACGGTTTCGTTTGAGGCTGTCCAGCCCGGGCGATCTCCTCTTCTTCACTGGAGAGTCCAGCAGCGGCATCACTCATGTCGCGTTCGCAGGCGATGCGGATACCTTGATCCATTCGACCCTGGCGTGCGGCGGGACGCTGGTCGAGCCGTGGCTCCCAGGCACCCGCGCCGCCACTCTGAGGCAGCGGCTCATCGCGGTGCGACGGTTGGAGCCCCGATGAAAAACGGCGCCGGACTAGGCGAAGGCTGGTCCTCTTCGACATCGATGGAACCATCCTGTTGACGGCTGGCGCCGGCCGACGAGCGATCATGGCGGCGATCACCGAGGAGGTGGGCCACGTCGTGGGTATGCAGAAAGTCCGCTTCGATGGCAAGACCGATCCCCAGATAGTGAGCGAGCTGCTCGAAGCCGCTGGCCATCCCGGCCCACATCAATCAGCGCGGGTGAAGGCGCTCTGCTCCCGCTACGTCGTTTTGCTTCAGCACGAGCTTCAGCAGCCCACCAACAGAACAACGGTCATGCCCGGCGTACACCCGCTACTCGATCGCCTGGAGAGGGAAGAAGGGGTGATCCTCGGTCTGCTCACTGGGAACATGGCCCAGGGAGCGGCGCTGAAGCTTCAGGCGGCCGGGCTCGATCCGGCGCGCTTTCGAGTGGGGGCCTACGGGTCCGATGCGGCCCACCGACCCGACCTGCCGCCCATTGCCGCTCGCCGGGCAGAGCCCTACTTCGGCCGCCTGCCCACCGGCCCGGAAGTGGTCATCATCGGCGATACGCCTGCCGATATCGCTTGCGGTGCAGGCATTGACGCACGCGCGGTTGCGGTGGCCACCGGTGCCTACTCCGTAGCCGACCTCATGGCCTGCGGACCTCACGCGGCATTCGAGAATCTCAGCGACACCGACGGGGTCATCGAGGCCATCCTTGCCTCCCACCCGGCTGATGCCTGGCTGGTTCCGGAGCTGGGCCCCTTTCTCGGCCGGCTGGTCGATCCGCCCCTGATCCACAGCGACCGCGGCTCGCTGGATCTCGTTCTCGACGACATCCGTCTCGATCTGGTAACCGCCATCTTCGAGCTGGCCGGTGCCGCACGGTCTTTCGCGGCGTCGGGTGACCGACAGGGCGCCATAGCATCCCTGTCCCGTGTTGCCTGGCTCGACGTGTGGGAACGCGCCGTAGCCGGCGTCGGCCGAGCGGCTCGCCGAGGTGGTGAACGCGAAGCTCGGTGAGGCCGCCAGAGAATCGAGGCTTCCCGCTCGACAGCTCGAAGCCTTCAGGCTCAAGAGCCGAGGATGTCCGCGCGATAACCTCTCGCCTGGGCAGCGGTGGTGCCGGATTCGTGAGCGCTCTCGATGCCCTGGAGCAAACGGTGCCCGGTGCGGCGGCTTCCGGTCCCCGGGGTCGGGCCGGACAGGAGGAGTGGCAGCGTGCCCTGGCTACTGCGGCTCGCCGGCTGGAGTCCGCCTGGCTGGCGCTGGCAGCCGGAGCGCGGGCGGAGCAGGACCGCTGGAAAGCCGAGATCGATCGAGCCAGGGCGTGGCGTCGGCCGACCTGGCTGCTCTGGCTCATCAGCGTGTCAGTCCTGGCGGTGGCCACATACCTGGGTCTGGTGCTGGGCGGCTACCTGCCCGTCCCGCCGCCGCTCAGGCCGCTGGCGCAGTTCTGGTGGTCTCGGCTGTGACCGTCATCGGGGTTGGGATCGACCTGGTTGACCTGGAGCGGGTCGAGATCGCTGCTGGCCAGTAAAGGGGAGAAGGCGATGACCCGCTTCTTCTCGGAGCAGGAGCGGGACTATCTGGCCACCCGTCCTGATGCCACCGGACATGCCGCTGCCCGCATCGCGGCTAAAGAGGCGGTATACAAGGCCATGCAGTCACTTCGGGGAGCCAGGGCAATCGGCTGGCGCGAGATCGAGGTATCCCGGGACCCCGAAGGTAGACCAGCCATCGAGCTTCACGGTCTTGCCGCGCGTCTCTCCGATGAACGCGGCGGGCTGAGGATTCAGGTGTCTCTCACCCACTCGGCCATCTCGGCCGGCGCGATCGCGGTTGTCGAAGCGCCCTAGCCCTAGTAGTAACCCACTTTCAATTCCGACCAGATCACTCTAGTTTCTCCTGGTCGATTCCAAACCGAGTGAAAATGATTCTCATCGGCGGAGCAGCCCTTCTGTTTGGGGCTACCCTCCTCAGCGGCCCCCAACAGACGACTCCACCCACCGACCCAGCGCCCCTGGTACGGCGTCTTGCGGCCACGGCCCAACTGGCCGCACAGGAGTACCGGGTCGGAATAGTGGATGGCCGGGTGGCGTCGCAGGCCGAAGTGGATGAAGCCCGGCTCTTCCTCCTGGAGTCCCGGCGATCCGCTCAGGCTCTTCCCGCCGAGCTCAGCCGAGGTGTTCTGGCCGAGATCGATTCGGTCATCGGGCTGGTGGATCACACTGCGGCCCCGGACTCGGTTGACGTTCGGGTCCGGCGGCTGGCGAGCACGCTCTCCAGCCGGTCGGGTGTCAGCCTGGACCAGCTGCCGGCTCAGACGCCTTCGCTTGCTCGCGGAGCCGAAATCTACCAGGCCAACTGCGCCAGCTGTCACGGGACCCTGGGCCGGGGAGACGGCCGCCCGCAGCGTGGGCTGGATCCCAAGCCAACCAATCTCGCCCACGGCGCTGGACTGAAGGATCAGTCACCGCTCGACTATTACCGCCGTATCACCATCGGCGTGGTGGGGACCGCGATGCCCTCCTTCGAGCTCGCGGTTGCCGGCTCAGGACCGCTGGGCTGCGGCGCTGTACGCTACCCTCCTCCGGCTCCCCAGCCCCTCGGGCGACGTCCCTCCTGCGCTCAACTCGTTTCCGGTCACCGGGCGGATGTCGGACATCAGAGCTGTTGGGAGCGCTCCAGGCGAGGGACACCTCACCCCTGGCGCTGGCGCAGGTGGCCGCGATACGACGCGTTCAGCCGGATGCCACAGCGAACGCTACCGAGCAGGTCTTTGGCGCAGGTCCGAGGCCAGCTCGAGTCGACCTATGTCCTCGCGCGTAAAGGCGACTCGTCGGCGAACACGACCGCGTTCGATGCCTACATGACGTTCGAGCAGGTAGAGCGGGGGGTTCGTGCCAAGAACCCGGCGTTGGCCGCGGAGCTGGAGGGGGAGTTTGCTGCGCTCCGCGCGCGTGTGGCCAGTGGCGGCACGGCCACGGAGCTCGACTCCATCCGGCGGCAGCTTGACGCTCGGGCTGGAGAAGGCCGAGAGATCGTTGGGCGATAGCCTGTCCCCGGCCAATCTGTTCTTCCAGTCGTTCGTGATCATGCTTGCGAGAGGGACTCGAGGCGATACTGATCGTGGGCGCGCTGATGACCTTTCTGGTCAAGATGGGGGCCTCGCACCGGAAGCGGGACATCAACCTGGGTGTCGCGGCCGCCATCGGGGCCAGTCTGATCACTGCCTTTGCAGTCGAGACCGTGTTTCATCTCACGCCCGCCAAACAGGAAGTGCTCGAGGGTGTGACGATGGTTGTGGCCACTGTTGTTCTCTTCTACGTGAGCTACTGGCTGCTCTCGAAGATGGAGGTGGTCAAGTGGAATCACTTCGTGAAGAGCAAGGTGAACGACGCGCTCACCAGCGGCTCTTCGCTGGCGTTGGCTTCCGCAGCCTTTCTGGCCGTCTACCGCGAAGGGTTTGAGACGGTGCTCTTCTACAAGGCGCTGTTCCTGACCGGGGTCCCGCCGACAGCGGCATGCCGATCGTGGCCGGAATCCTGCTCGGCGCCGCGATCCTGGTGGGGATCTACATTGCCATCAGCCGATTTGGCGTGCGGCTTCCACTCAAGCCGTTTTTCGGCGTCACCAGTGCTTTCCTGTACTACATGGCGTTTGTGTTTGCCGGCAAAGGCGTGGTCGAGCTCCAGGGAGGCGGCGTCCTGCCGACCACGATCATTTCCTGGGCGCCCCGGATGCCTGCCCTGGGGATCTATCCCACGGTGGAGTCACTGCTTGCGCAAAGTGTGCTGGCGATCCTGCTGCTGGCTGCACTGGTCTGGACATTCGTAATCGGGCCCCGGCGACAGACCAGCGCTCCGGCTCCTGAATCGCGCTCATCGAAGCCGCCTGCGGCGACCACTCTGAAGACCAGTCTAACGGAGGCGCCGGAGTCCAGCGCTCCGAAGCCTAAGTGAGGTTCGCGACGGCCGACCTGTGCGATGCCTTCGCGCCTGTCGTCCAGACTCGCCGACCCCATCTTCCGTAACTATGGTGGCCTGAGCCGAAATTCGCCGGGCCGATCGAAACAGTCCGGGTCTTCGAGGACAATGCGGTCGTGGCGCAGGCTCTGGAAACGGCGGGCCTGGGGCCGGGTGCTGGTAGTGGATGGGGGCGGCTCGCTTCGCTGTGCGCTGGTGGGAGGACGGCTTGCCGCGCTGGCGCACGCCAACGGGTGGGTGGGGATGGTCATCAACGGCTGTGTGCGCGACTCGGTTGAGATCCGCGAGATCCCAGTGGGTGTGCGTGGCGATCAACACCTCGCCGATGCGAAGCGGGAAAACCGGCAGGGGCAGCGGGGTGGAACCGTAAGCTTTGCGGGCGTCACGTTCTCACCAGGCCACTTCCTCTACGCCGACGAAGACGGGATCGTGGTAGCCGATCACAACCTGACTATTTAGCGAAGAGCCAGCTCGCTGCAGGGGCTATTGGCTGTGGGCTATTGGTCGAGCGAATGGAGCTTCGGTGCTCACGGAGTTCGCCCATAGCCCATTGCCTTCGCCCCTGAAAAGCAAACGGCCCGTCGATTGACGGGCCGCTCGCATAAGGAGTGGTAGATCGCCCCCTGAGTTTACGGAGACAGACCGAAGTGTCCGCTCCACCCTTCTTCGACCTACCACTTTTCCGATGTTCGCGACTCTCAGGTAGTAAGCAAGCCGGGTGCCACAGGGCGTAACTTCCTAAGTCGTTGCGGCACAAGGCCAAGCGCAGTAGTGACTCAAGTGCGCTTAGAGGTGCAAAATTTGTACATATCCGGGGGTGCCAGTCGTAAACCGTTCGGCCTAAAGACTTACGCAGCTGTCGAAATTTCGGTCACTGGCTGCTTCTTCCCAGTCGACAGATAGGCCCGGGATCCGGGCTTGGGCGCTCGACGCCAGAGCATAGAGCAGGCTGATTCCGATGACCACGATGATTACGCTGGTCAGTTGAGCCAGAGTGAAGGGCCCCAGGAAACGGTCATCCTTGGCTCGGAGGATCTCCACCAGAAAGCGCTCAATGCCGGCCAACACGAGATAAAGGCCGAAGAGCCAGCCAACCGGGCGACCACTCTTCCGCAGGGACCAGAGCACGGCAAAAGCCACCAGCATCGCCGCGACCTCATAGAGCTGGGTCGGATGAACCGCCAGCACCGTGGCCGGATCGAGTCCTGCCGGAATGGGAATCCCGAACAGATTCTTGAGATTTTCAGCGGTCGAAGGAGGAAGGCCCTCGGGAAACTTGACCCCCCATGGAAGATCGGTGGGCCGCCCGTAGTCGTCATTGACCAGGAAACAGCCGACACGGCCCAGCGCGTAGGCCGCCGCCAGTGCAGGCGCCGCGACCTGCATGGTCCAGCGCTGACGGTACCCCGCGACGCCAGCTGTTGAGTATCACGGCCAGCGCGCCGCCGATGAACCCGCCGTACCATACGAGGCCGCCTCGTGAGAACAAGCGCGTCGGGATCTCCGGTAAGAGCCACATACCACAGCTTCGCCCCGATGATGCCGCCGATGACAGCGGCGGCAACCATGTCGGCGGCGTAATCGTCCTTCAGACCGGCCTCCCGAAGCTGTCGGGCTATCAGCCAGCCGCCCATGAGGAAGGCGACCATCAACATGATGCCGTAGCCCGTGATCTCGAGTGGTCCGAGGTGAATGATGAACGGGTAGACCGTCATGACTTGGATCCCGATGAGTGAAAGGCGGAGACCAGGCCGGGAAGCGGCAGATCGTCGCGTGGCTCGAGGTCCCAACCGCTCCGTTCGCCGCGCGCGAGCCGCCATGCCCCAGCGGCCGCGATCATGCGCCGCGTTGTCGGTGTTGAGCCGCGGGGAAGCTACGCTTACCCGGGCCACTCCCGCCAGCCGGTCCTTCAGGCCGGCCACCAGCGCCTGGTTGCAGGCCACGCCACCGCCTACCATGGCCCGGGTGTAGCCGATCGAGTGCGACCGCGTGCGCTGTCTTGGCCACCAGCACCTCGATGGCGGCGTCCTGAAAGCGCCCGGGCGAGATCGGCGCGGTCATCCGTGGGCTGGCTGAGGTCTGCGGGTTCTGCCCGGTGCGGACGCACGCAGTACGGCGGTTTTGAGACCGCTGAAGGAGAAGGCGTAGCTGGTTGGGTCCCTCGCGCTCCAGCTCCTGGAGCATCGGCCGGGGCAATCGAAATCGATCGGGGCGGCCTTCGCGGGCCAGCCGCTCCAGCGGCGCGCCGCCGGGGTAGCCCAGACCCGAGGAGGTTGGCCACTTTGTCGAACGCTTCGCCGGCGGCGTCGTCCAGCGTCTGCCCCAGCAGGCGGTACTCACCCCAGGCCGGGACATCCAGCAGCATGGTGTGGCCGCCGCTCACCAGCAGCCCGATAAAGGGCGGCTCGAGCTCCGGATCCTCCAGCGTGGGGGCGAAGAGGTGACCCTCGAGATGGTTGACGCCGATGAGGGGGCGGTCGGCGCTGAACGCCAGCGTCTTCCCGTACATCACGCCGACGAGCAGCGCGCCGACCAGCCCCGGGCCGGCGGTGACCGCCACCCCATCGAGCTGCGGCAAGCCGATCCCGGCGTCCGCCAGCGCACGTTCGACGACGGATCCGATCGCCTGGACATGCGCTCGGCTGGCCAGCTCAGGAACGACCCCGCCGAAGATCCGATGCACGTCCTGGGAAAGGATTGCCAGCGAGGCAAGCGCGGACGCGGCCGTCCTCCGATTCACGACGGCGGCGGATGTCTCGTCGCAGGAGGTCTCGATGCCCAGGATCCATTCAGCCACTACTGCGCCTGGTCTCGTCCAGAAGACGCTCGACCAACGCGCGGTTCACGGGAGAGCTCCAGTCGTGCGCGCCGATGATGCGCTTCACGATGACGCCGTCCTTGTTGATCAGGAAGCTCTCGGGCACGCCGGTGGTCTGATAGATCTGCTGCACGGCCGTGCTGCGGTCCTGCAGGAGGTCGAAGCTCAGGTCCGAGATCCTGGCCGAATGCGCGCACATCGTCCGGGCTGCCTTCGTCGATGCTGACGGCAGCAATCTTGAATCCGCGCGGCGCGAGCTCATGGTACACGCGCTCCATTGCCGGCATCTCGACCCGGCACGGGAAGGCACCACGTCGCCCAGATGTTGACCAGGGTGACGGCCCCCTCGTAATGCTCGCGGAAACGAGACCGAATCGCCGGTCGCCAGATCGATGGCCCGAAAATCCGGGGCCTTGGCACCGACCTCGACCCGGTCGACATCGGGTCCGAATTTGGCCAGGGCGATGCCGCCGGCCACGAGCCCAGCAACGGCCATACCCACCATGATCCACTGCTTCGACATTGCTTGGCTCACACCCTGACGGCGCACAGCCGCTTGAGTTCCCGAACGGCCTGCGCCGGGATCCGCCGCTCCAAATACCGCGGTTCCCGCGACGAATGTGTCGGCCCCCGCACCCCATGCCTCGCCGATCGTGGCCGTGGTGATGCCGCCGTCGACCTCCAGCACCGCCCGCGAGTTCCGCCGGTCGAGCAGCGCGCGGACTCGGTGAATCTTGTCGGTGGATTGCGGGATGTAGGATTGCCCGCCGTATCCGGGGTTTACTGACATCACCAGCACCAGCTCGACATCGTCCAGAATTTCCTCTAGCAACGCCACCGGTGTAGACGGGTTCAAGGCCAGGCCGGCCACCATGCCGAGCTGCCGGGCCGTGGCCAGGTGTCGCTGCACGTGCACCGTGGCCTCGGGGTGGAAGGTGAACACGCTGGCGCCCGCGTCGGCGAACTCGCCCAGGTAGCGCTCGGGATGCTCCACCATGAGGTGGACGTCGATGGGCAGGTTGGTCAGGCGCCTCAACGCCCGAACCAGAGGCGCACCGAACGTCAGGTTCGGCACGAAGTGTCCGTCCATCACGTCGACGTGCACCCAATCGGCGCCGCCTTGCCGCCGCGCGCTCGATCTGCTCCGCCAGGCGGCCCAAGTCGGCGCTCAGAATGCTAGGTGCGATCCTGACGGTCATGGCGCCGGCTCCGGGCCGCGGCTGACCACGAGCGCGACTGGGGCGCCGCGCGGACGGCCTACACCGGCAGCCGGCCGCGTGGCCAGCACGACGCCGCGCTCCTGGCCACCCGCCACCGAATCGACGGCGCCCACGCGCACTCCGGCAGCTGAAAAGATTTTGGTGGCCTGCGGCAGATTGAATCCGATTACGTCCGGCACCGCCACCAGTGACGGCCCGGCGCTAACGACGAGCTGCACCAACTGTTGGGCGACAGCACCGTGCCGGCGCGGAGGATCCTGCCAGATGACGGTGCCGCGGGGGAACGTATCGTTCTGCCGCTCACCGTCGAGCCGCGGTCGGAAGCCGAGCTCGGTCAACTTGTTCCGTGCCTGTGCCTCGGTCAGCGCGAGCACCCGCGGTAGAGAATGGTCCTTGGTGAAGACCGACCCGGGAGAGAGCCAGAGCACGGAGATTCCATAGCCGATGACGAAGGTCAGGACGATCAGCCCGATGTCGCGGAGGAACCCGCGCCAGGCAGCTGACTGCAGGAGAGGAGCGCCGGATGTGGTGTGGCGTCGAGCTCTCATCGGGCTCCTGCGGAGGCGGGCCGCAAAGGCGCCGTCCATCCCGTGCTGATGAGGCAGAACCATCAGATCTCCCTCCGGTGAGAGCAGATCAGGAGGAACGGCTTCCGTTGGCTCCCGGTCGAAAGTCGGGGTGGCCGGCCAGGAAGCGTTTTACCTGAGCACGATTCTCCTCGGGCTCCAGCGAGCAAGTCGAGTAAACTAGCAGCCCTCCAGGCGGCACGACTGCCGCGGTTCGCTCGAGCAGCTCGCCCTGAAGGCGCGCCAGCGATACCAGTGCTTCCGGGGTCGCCCGCCAGCGGGCGTCGGGGTGGCGGGCGAAGGTGCCGGTTCCGAGGCACGGTGCGTCGATCAACACAACCTCCGCCTGACGAATGGGCGGCTGTCTGGCGTCGGCGACGATGACCTGCTCCCGTCCGCTTCCTGCCCGGAGGACATTCCCGGCCAGCCGCCTTGCGCGGGAGGGACTCACCTCACCGGCCACGACGGTTTTCGCATGGCGGCCAAGCGCGATGGTCTTGCCGCCCGGCGCAGCGCAGGCGTCGTAGATGACTGTTCCCGGGGGCAGGTCGGCGAAGCGCCCAAGGAGAGCCTGGGCGGGATCCTGAACGATAAAGTCGCCGTCCCCGAAGCCGGGAATGTCGGAGGGTCGGGTCAGATTGGTGACCAGTCCGGCGCCGTATGGAGCAGCCTCCACCTCGATTCCTGCCGCGGCCCACCGCTCCGCCAGCGTCCTCAGATTTTGGCGGGCAGGCTGGAGTACGAGCCGGGGACGGGTGTTGTTCCAGCGGAGCAGGCGCTCCGTTGCCGGGAGCCCGAACAGTCCCACCCAGCGACGCACCAGCCAGACAGGGTGGGAATGCTCCACAGCCAGTCCCTCGGCCTCGTCACCGGTCGGAACCGTGCCCGGTGCCTCGGTGCGGGCCAACCGGCGCAGGACGGCGTTCACGAATGCGGCCGACCTGGCTCCTCCATTCTCCTTTGCCAGCTCGACGCTGGTGTCGACCGCCGCATGGGCAGGCACGCGATCGAGACTGGTGAGCTGATAGGCACCCAGTCTCAGGATGTCCTGCAGGTCCGGAGCGACGCTCGACCAGCCGCGGGGCACCAAGGGGGCGAGGTGTGAGTCCAGGGCACTCCGTTGCCGCAGCACTCCTGCCGCTAACTCGTGTGCCAACCTCCGGTCGGGCTCCGCCAGGTCGCTTATCCCTCGATCAAGCGCCACGTCAAACGGCTTCCCGGCTCGCACCTGCTCCAGGATACTCAGAGCCGCTCGCCGCGAATCGATACCCGAAGTGCGGGGCACAATGCTTTTCACCACCCCTCTGTGCCTCCGGGGTGAAAAAACATCGTCTACTCCAGCATCCCCGTATTGGGCGTGGAGGGCATGGCTACTTCCCGCCGAGGCATGCGGCCCGCGAGGAACGCGTGGCGCCCGGCTTCCACTGCGAGACGCATGGCGGTGGCCATTGCGACCGGATCCCGGGCCTCGGCGAGCGCGGTGTTCATCAGGATCCCGTCCACGCCCTGCTCCATTGTGAGACACGCATCCGAAGCGGTCCCGACGCCTGCATCGACGATCACCGGCACCGACAAGCGCCGTTTGATCGTACGAATCCCGTACGGATTGAGCAGTCCGAGGCCGCTGCCGATTGGCGAAGCCAGGGGCATCACCGCTGCACACCCCGCGTCCTCCAGACGCAACGCGGTAATCAGGTCGTCGTTGGTATAGGCGAGGACCTTGAACCCTTCGCCTACGAGCTCGCGAGCAGCTGTAAGCAGACCTTCGGTCTCGGGAAGCAGAGTCTCACGGTCGCCGATGACCTCCAGCTTGACGAACTCGTTGAACCCCGCCTCACGGGCGAGCCTCGCGTATCGCACCGCCTCGTCCGCGGTGTAACAGCCAGCCGTGTTGGCCAGGAGGAAGTACTGGTCAGAGCTCAGGTGGTAGAGAATTCCCTGATCCTTGGTCCGATCGAGATCCACCCGGCGCACCGCCACGGTGACGATCTCGGCCCCCGAGGCCTCGATAGCGCGCGCCATGTCGCCGTTGTTGCGGTACTTCCCCGTTCCCACCATGAGCCGGGAGCGGAAAGCTCGGCCTCCGATGGTCAGGGGGGAGTTGGTGGTGGGTTCTGCGTGGACTGTGGTCATGAGGGAAAGATAAGCGTAAGCGGTGGGCGGTGAGCGGTAAGCGGGAGTTGTCACCCTGAGGGATCCTGAGCGAAGCGAAGGAGAGCGAGGGGCCAGAACCATCCGGCCTTCGCCACCATTCGAGTCGACTGACTTAGGCCCAGAACACTTTCCTCAGGTGACAACTCCCGCTCACCGCTTACCGCTCAGGCTTTTCAAATTCTCATCCTCCCCCCACGAAGTGCACCAGCTCCACGGCGTCCCCATCGGTCAGGGCAGTGTCATGCAGCTGAGGCCGCCGTACAATCTTGCGATTCAGCTCGACCACCACCGTGCGGGGGTCGAGTCCAAGGTGGCGCAGCAGGTCGGCTGCCGTGGCGGGCCCCGGAAACCGCCGAGGTTCCCCATTCACCATGATCTCGAGCTCGTTCACGTGCCTTCGATCCATGGCGCCAACATGGAGAGCGTTGCCGCGGCTGGGTCGTCCGCCTGCCAGAGGGCCCGGATGGCCGCCACCCCGTAGGCCCCGGCTGCTTTCAGCTCCGGCGCGCGCTCCGGCGTGATGCCGCCGATGGCAATCACCGGTCGGCCAAGGCTCGCGGCCTCGCGTAGCAACCCGGTGCCCGCCGCGACGCCGGGATGGGTGGGCGTCTCGTAGATGCTGCCGACCACGAGAAAATCGGCGCCCTCGTCCACCGCCGCTCTCGCCTCGTCGGGGGTGTGCACCGAACACCCGATCCAGCCATGGAGCAGTACTCGTCGTGCATCGGCGGGCGTTAGGTCGCCGGCACCAAGCTGGACCCCATGCGCTCCGGTGGCCGCGGCGATATCGGGCCGCCCGCTCACGAAGACTGCCGCTTCGGGCGGACGCGCGAGCGCCACCAGCCGAAGTGTGCTGGCGGCAAGTCGTTCCCCGGGGCCGCCGCGATCGCGCGCGTGCAACGCCACGGCCGGTCCCGCAGCCGCAATCGCGGCGGCACGGATGCCGAAGTCTGGAGCCGACAAGATCGTGTGATCGGTGAAGGCGTGCACTCGAGGCAACGGTCTCATGTGAGCCGCTGCCCCACCGCCACCCGCTGCCCGCGGAGCCAGGCCTCGACCGGCAGCCGGGTCCTGCCGGCGGGCTGCACCTCGGACACGGCGACCGCGCCGCTGCCCGCGGCGATCACGAGGCGCCCACCAGTCTCGAGAACGGTTCCCGGTTCTCCCGAGCCGGGCCCCTGGCTGGCACCGAACAGTTTCAAAGTACCCCCATTCAGGTTGGTCCAGGCACCGGGTGCCGGATCAAAGGCGCGGATCTGCCGGACCAGAGCTGCAGCGTCCCGCTGCCATAGGAGGTGAGCCAGCTCGCGGTCGAGCTTGGCCGCGTAGGTGGCCTTGGAATGGTCCTGCAGTTGAGGGCGGGCGAGCCCGCTGGAGCAGAGTGAAATTGCCTCGATTAGGGCGTCCGCACCGAGATCGGCCAGCCGACCGGCCAGCGCACCGGCCGTCTCGTCGGCGCCGATCGGTGTCACGACGTGGTGCAGGAGCGGACCGCTGTCGAGTCCTTCCTCCATCTGCATGATGCTGATTCCGGTCTCTCGATCGCCTGCTAGTATGGCATGCTGGATCGGGGCGGCGCCGCGATGGCGCGGCAGCAGAGAGGCATGGACATTGATCATGCCGCGGGGCGGAACAGAGAGGACTTCGGGCCGAAGAATGTGTCCGTATGCCACCACGATGCCGAGGTCGGGTTCCAGGCGGCGCAGACTGGCGGTGAAAACATCGCCGACCGGACGCACCGGCTGGAGAACAGGGATGCCCGCGGCCTGGGCTGCGACTTTGACGGGAGGAGGTATCAACTCGGAGCGAGACCGTCCCTGCGGCTTGTCCGGCTGGGTGACCACACCGGCCACGGTGAAGCGGCCGTGCAGTAGCGCCTGCAATGACGCGACGGCGAAGACCGGTGTTCCGAAGAAGACGATCCTCATCACTCCGACCGGGCAGACGCCGCCTGGACCTCCTTGGTGTAGCCGGTGTCGTCCTTGTGCTCCCGACGCCATCGGGAGAGCAGCATCCCACGCCGGAGCAGGCTCAGATGGTCGAGGAAAAGGATGCCGTCCAGGTGGTCGATCTCGTGCTGGATAGCGCGGGCCTTGAGCCCAGTCGCCTCTTTCCGGTAGCGGGTTCCGTCCTGATCAAGCGCCTCGATGACCACGCGTTCCGGTCGGGTGACGTCTCCGTAGATATCCGGGATGGAGAGGCAGCCCTCCTCGGCGGTGGAGCTGCCCTCGGTCTCGACGATGGTCGGGTCGATCATGACGAACCGGTCGCCATCGGCGTCTACCACGGCCACCCGACGCGCGACGCCGACCTGGTTGGCGGCAAGCCCGACGCCCCGGGCTGCGTCCATCGTCTCGAACAGGTTAGCGACCAGCCGGCGAATCTCGTCATTCACCGTCTTCACCTCGGCGCTGTGCTGCCGGAGCACCGGCGAGCCGAGGAGATGGAGCGAGAGCAGGCTCATGCCGGTGGAGCACCCGATGCGGTGGAGTTACCCACCCGGACGATCCGGGATCGCTCTACCACGACGGTGGCGGTTCCGCTCTCCACCGTGACCCGCACTTCCTTGTTGCCGTCGCTCTCGACCTCCTTGATGTCTTTCACTCTGCCGATAAGGCCCCCGCCGGTCATCACCTCATCCCCCTTCTTGAGCTTGGTCAGCAGCTCCGCGTGCCGCTTCCGGGCCTGCCCCGAGGGACGCAGGATGAGGAAGTAGAACACCAGGCCGATGGCGGCCATCTGGAGGACCAGGACAGAAAGCCCCCCGGTGCCGCTCTGTCCCTGTGCCAGGATTGCCAGAAATGACGGGTTCACGAGTGCCTCAGTCTCCTCGAGCATAGTGGCGGCCGAGCCAGTCCCGGCTCCAGCCGTCGAACGTGCCGTTCAGGATGTGGGAGCGGGCCTGCTCGCCCAGCCGTACCAGGAAGCGGATGTTGTGGATCGAGATCAGTCGCAGACCCAGCATGTCCTCCACCACAAACAGGTGCCGGAGATAGCCTCGGGGGTAGGTGGCGCAGGTCTCGCAGTCGCAGGTCGGATCGAGCGGCTCGGTTGAACCCTTGAGCGCCGCCCCCCTCACGTTCACCCGCCCGGTCGGGAGCCAAGCGGTCCCATGGCGGCCGTTGCGGGTGGCCGCAACGCAGTCGAACAGGTCGACTCCTCTCGCGATTCCCTCCAGCAAATCGGCCGGAAACCCCACTCCCATAAGATAACGGGGGATCTCCCGAGGCAGGCTCGGCTCGAGACGCTCGAGGATGCGGTGCATCACCGGCTTCGGCTCACCCACAGACAGGCCTCCGATAGCGATGCCGGTCCAGGGACCTCGCTCGAGCGTGCCCTCGAGCGACCGGAGCCGCAGCTCGTCGTGGATGCCTCCCTGAATGATCGGCCATAATGTCTGGCGGTAAGGCGGTAGGGCGGTACCGCGGTAAGTCAAGTTCTTCTACCGCCTGTCCGCCTGTCCGCCTGTCTGCCTCTTCCAACAACTCCGAGTGCTTCTGCCTGCACCTATCCAGCCAGCGGAGGGTCCGCTCCATGCCCTCGCATGCGGCCGCGGGCGACGACTGGCCCGGCACCACGTGGTCGAAGGTCATCGCGATATCCGCGCCCAGCTGCCACTGGATTTCCATAGCGCGCTCCGGCGTGAGCGTGCGGGTGGTACCATCGATGTGACTCTGGAACTCCACGCCGTGCTCGCCGATGCTACGAAGTCCCTGAAGCGAGAACACCTGAAAGCCACCCGAATCGGTCAACATCGGCCGGTCCCAGGTGGTGAACCGGTGCAGGCCACCCATCTGCTGGATCACTCCCTCGCCGGGCCGGAGGTGCAGGTGGTAGGTATTGCCCAGGATTATCTGGGCGCCGGTGTGGCGCACATCGTTGGCGCTGAGACCCCGTACGACCGCATGGGTGCCCACCGGCATGAACGCCGGCGTCTGCACCTCGCCGTGGGGCAGCGTGAGTGTGCCGGCGCGAGCCAGGCCATCGGTGCTCTGAATCCGGAATTCAAACATCAGGTCTCGGGAGGCATCCGGCGCCGACGGTCGAGAGTATGCGGTCGATCTGGCGCCGGTGGACCAGGTCGTGGGCCCCCATGAGCTGCAGAAGAAATCCGGCGCTCTCCGGCCCGCGCTCGCTGTGGACTCCCGCGCGCTCGAGTTGGGATGGGGAAAGCCGTCTGAGAACATGGAGGTTCGCGGCGCGCATGCTGCGCAGCTGGTCCAGCGCCAGCTCGAGTGGCACGTCGCGATAATGGAGCTCGCCGGCCCAGCGGTCCTGGTCGTACCCCTGTAGCGGGGGCCGGTCCTCGGTCAGGATCATCTTGAGCCGGTAGCTGAACACGAGATCGGAGTCGGCGAGGTGCTGAATCACCTCGATGACCGACCACTTCCCCGGCGCCTCCGGGTGGCGAAGCGTGGAATCATCCAGACCCCGAATCCGCTGGGCCAGCCACGGCAGCAGCTCGCCGAGCACCTCGATGGGATCGCGCCGACCAAGCAGGTCCAGCAGCGCGCGCACGTAGGTCGGTGCGGCGGCGGCCGCGGCGCCCGCCGGATTGGAAAAGGTCACACGCGCCTCCGGGTCACATGATCACCATGGCGTCACCATAGGAGTAGAACCGATAGCGCTGAGCCACGGCGTATCGGTACGCGGCCAGCGTGAGCTCGTGTCCAGCAAAGGCACTCACCAGCATCAGCAACGTCGAGCGGGGCAGGTGAAAGTTGGTGACCAGGCGATCCACCACTCGAAAAGTATATCCCGGGGTGATCATCAGGCTGGTCTCAGCTCGTCCAGCGACGATGGTACCGTCCTCTCGCGCTGCGCTCTCGAGCGCCCGCACCACGGTAGTCCCCACCGCCCACACCCGCCCCCCATCCTCCCGGACCCGTTCCACCAGGGCGGCGAGGCGAGGCGTGATCTCATAGGGCTCCGGATGCATGACATGCTGGGACGGGTCCTCTGCCTCGACCGGCTTGAAGGTGCCCGGACCAATCTCAAGATCGAGGCCCGCCACGATCACGCCTTCGGCGGAGAGGCTATCAAGCAATGCGGTGGTGAAGTGAAGGCCCGCCGTTGGAGCCGCGACGCTCCCTTCGACACGGGCGTAGACAGTCTGGTAGCGCGACTCGTCGAGCTCGGTTGGAGGCCGGGTGATGTACGGCGGCAAGGGCAGTTGCCCAAAACGCCTCATTGCATCTTCTGCGGTCACACCGAGGAAGCGCACCAGCCGGTTTCCATCCGAGAGGATTTCCACCGTCTCGACCCAGGCCTCAGGGCCGAGCTCGATCCTCTTGCCGGGTTGGAGGGCCGTCCCCGGTTTGCCCATGGCGATCCAGCCACCCCCGGCTCCAGGGTGAATGAGGAGGACTTCGGCCGGCGCCCCGGAGGGCCGCCTGCCAAGCAGCCGAGCGTGGCGAACTTTCGTAGTGTTCAGAATGAGGAGATCACCTGGGGGGATGAGCGAGGCCAGCTCGGAGAAAAGCGAGTCCACCAGCGCTGATGCCCCAATGGGGGTTCGCTCTCCCAGCAGGCTCACCCGGCGCGGCAACACGACCCGGTGAGCATGCCGCCGCTCGAGCGGCCCCTTGCGGCGGTCATTCCGGAGCGTGACCAGGAGCCTGCTGCCTGCCCGATCGGTCAACGGCTCCTGGGCGATGAGCTCGGGCGGGAGTTCGTATTCGAAGTCAGTAGTGCGGAGAGGATCAGGCGTCAAAGATCGTAGCCTGTCCTGCCGGGGGCGTGAGACCAAAGCGACGGTAAGCGAGCGCCGTAGCGCAGCGCCCCCGCTGGGTGCGCTCGAGGAATCCCTGTTGAATCAGGTACGGCTCGTAGACGTCCTGGAGCGTGTCGGCGTCTTCACCGACGGCAACTGCCACGGTGCCGAGCCCCACCGGGCCGCCGCCGAACTTCTCGATGATGGTGGTGAGGATCCGGGCATCCATGTCGTCGAGGCCGAACTCGTCCACGTTGAGCCTGCCAAGCGCTGCATCTGCTACTGCCGCCGAGATTCGGCCATCCGCCTTGACCTGGGCATAGTCGCGGACCCGGCGGAGCAGCCGGTTGGCTACCCGTGGGGTTCCCCGGCTGCGCCGCGCGATTTCCGCGGCCCCTTCCACCTCGACCGGTACGCCGAGAATTGCCGCCGAGCGGATCACGATGCGCTGGAGGTCGTCGGGCGGGTAGAAGCCGAGCCGTTCGACGATGCCGAAGCGGGCCCGCATGGGTGGGGTCAGGAGCCCAAACCGGGTGGTGGCGCCGATCAGGGTGAACTTCTCCAGCGCCATCGGGAGGGTCTGGGCGTTGGGGCCATCCCCGATTCGCACATCGATCCGGAAGTCTTCCATGGCGGAATAGAGGAATTCCTCCAGCGCCGGCTTCATCCGGTGGATCTCATCGATGAACAGCATGTCGCCCGCCTTGAGCGACGTGAGCAGACCGACGAGGTCGCCAGGCTTCTCGAGTACGGGGCCCGAGGTGGTGCGGAGCTGAACTCCCATCTCGCGGGCCATCAGCATCGCGAGCGTGGTCTTCCCCAATCCCGGCGGGCCGAAGAAGAGCGTGTGGTCCAGCGTATCCCGCCTGGCCCTGGCGGCATCGATTGCGATCTGAAGAGAGGCCTTTACCTGACTCTGGCCGACGAACTCGTCCAGCCGGGAAGGCCGGAGCGCGGCATCGGCGCTGCTTTCCTCGGGCAGGGCCTCGGGGGTGGTTACCTGGAGTCGGGTCATGGCTGAGAAGGTAAGCGGGAAAGACGGAAAGTCGGGAAGGGCGGGAAGGAAAGTTGACTGCAATTTCGAGCCTCGCAAGTGATCCACTCAGTCGGCTCCGAGAGCCCCCTGGCCAGGCCCATCGCCTTGCTCGGGATGAGGAGTGCTCCGCTTTCCCGTCCATCCCATCTCACGTCCTTCCGTCACTTTTTCAGTCTGGCATTCCAGCGGACCGGCCGCCCGTCCGGCTCCACAATATGACGGGCATGGCAGGTCACGCACCGGTCGCTTGTCTGCCGGGTGCGGAGCGCCACCAGCTTGCGGTTAGTGGCTCCGCATCGGGTGCAGATCCATTCGGCCGTGGTGGCGGCAACGCTCATCGCTCCGTCCCTCCGCGTGAGGCCAGCTGTTGAAGGGCGCGCCGGATGAGCTGAGGCGTCTCGGCCGGAGTGCCCTCCGCGAGGGCGGCGCGAACGGCGTCATCGGCCGCCGCCACCCCATAGCCGAGCCCCATGAGTGCCTGAACTGCGTCTTCTGATCCGGCGGCGCGCGTGCCCGCCGGCTCGACAACCACGTCGCTGAACCGGTCCTGCAGCTCGAGCACCAGTCGTTCCGCCTTCTTGCGCCCGATACCACTCACGGAGCTCAACGCGGCAAGGTCGCGGCCCAGGATGCTGCGCACGGTGCGCTCCGGGCCCAGCGAAGACAGCAGGGAAAGGGCGAGCTTGGGACCAAAACCGCTGGCCCCAAGAAGACGCTGAAAGACTTGCCGCTCGGTGCCGCTGTCGAACCCGTAGAGTGCCCACCCGTCCTCCTTCACCACCAGCTCGGTGAAGAGGCTGACGCGCGCCCCTCGCGGCGGAAGGCGGACAGCCACTCCGACCGGCACGGTCACCGAATAGCCCACGCCTCCGTCGGTCTGCACGACGAGAGTCTCGCCCTGCCGCTCGGCGATGACGCCGGTGACGGTGGCGATCATCCCCTGCCCGTGATCTGACGGGCGAAGGCGATCCGGTTGGACGAGATCATCAGGTGGGTGAGCGCAACGGCGACGCCATCGGCGGCGTCGTCGGGTGAGGGTGGTGCCTTGAGGCGTAGCAGCTGGGCTACCATGTAGCCAACTTGCGGTTTCAGCGCCGCGCCTCGGCCGACGATGGTCTTCTTGATCAGCGCCGGGGAGTACTCGGCGATCGTCGACACCGGCCATCTCGGCCGCCAGCAGGATCACCCCGCGGGCATGGCTCAGCACCACCGCGGTCCGCACGTTCTTGCCATAGAACGCGCTTTCCACCGCGATCGCTTCGGGTGCGTGCCGGGTGATGCAGCGCGGCGACTCCGTCGTGAAGGATGCGAAGACGAGCCGGAAGCGGGTCGCGGGCACCGGTCGTGAGCGTTCCGCACTCGACCAGCCGAGATTGCCGGGCCGGCCCGCTCTCCACGACGCCGTAGCCCATCACGGCGGTTCCCGGATCGATGCCGAGCACCTTCAACGGTTCAGCCTCAGGCTTCCGCCTCGGCCAGCTGGGATGCGTCGATGTCGAAGTTGGAGAAAACCTTGGAGACGTCGTCGAGCTCTTCCAGTACGTCCATGAGCCTGACGATGCGCTCGGCGTCGGCGCCCTCGACCCGCACGGTATTCCGCGGCACCATGGCGAGCTCGGCGGACTCGATCTCGAATCCCCGGCCTCGAAGCGCGTCCTGCACGGCGTGGAACATCGACGGTGTCGTGGTCACGAAATACTGGTCGCCTTCCCGGGCGAAGTCTTCCGCCCCGCTGTCGAGCGCGGCCTCGAGGGCGCTGTCCTCGTCGTGCCGCGCCGCTCCGAGATAGATCTGGCCCTTGCGATCGAACATCCAGGCCACCGAGTTGGTGGCTCCGAGGTTTCCACCGTTGCGGCTGAAGGCATGGCGGATCTCCGCCACCGTGCGGTTGGCGTTGTCGGTAGTGACCTCGATGAAGATTGCCGCGCCGCCGGGGCCGTAACCTTCGTAGGTGAGCTCTTCGTAGACGCTGCCCTCGAGCTCGCCGGTTCCCTTCTTGATCCCCCGATCGATGTTCTCGCCCGGCATGTTGACCGCCTTGGCCGCATCGATGGCGGTACGAAGACGCGGGTTGCCGGCCGGGTCGCCGCCGCCTGCGCGAGCCGCGACGGTGATCTCCCGAATCACCTTGGTCCAGGAGGAGGCGCGCTTGGCGTCGGTGATCGCCTTCTTGCGTTTGATCTGCTTCCATTTGCTATGGCCGGCCATGGCCGAACTCCTTCAGGAGCGTGAGGTGTGCGATGGTCGTGCGGGGATTCCTGCGGCCTGCGGAAACATAAGGGCCACACCCGCTTGCGGCAACGCATCGGCCCCGCTAATCTCACCGTCTATGCCTTCTCTCAAGACATCTTTTGAGCGTGGCTTGTGCCCTTGTGCTCGCGTGCGGTTCGGAGCCTCCGCCGCCCAAGCTGCCCGATGGGATTGCCGTCTTCCCCAACCTCCCGCTGCCCCCGGACGCCAGGCTCGTGTCCCGCGCCGGAAGCGCCGACGCGCTGCAGCTCACCATGTTCAGCTCCGGCAAAGCCGCCGCGGTCGACCGACTACTATCGGAATCAGCTGAGCGCTGGAAACTGGCGGCTGGTGGGCGATATGAAGCGACCGGATGGCTCAGTGGCGCTCTACGCCGAGCGGACGGCCCGCCGTTGTGGGTGCGGATCTGGGCTACCAGCGACAGCGCCGGCACGATGGTCGAGCTGGCCGGCGCACTGGTGGTGAAGGGAATGGATTCGGTCAAGCTCGAACAGCCGCGGATCGAAGCCCGCCCCCAAACCGGGGAAGTGCGAGTCAATCAGCATCCAGCATGTCCACAAAGCGTAGCCAGCGGGGATAGAAGTACAGGTCCACGAATCCGGTCGGCCCGTTGCGATTCTTGGCCAAAATCAGCTCGGTAGCGCCCTCGACTCCCTGAGCCGAGCGATACATCTCCTCCCGATAGATCGTCAGAATCACATCAGCATTCTGCTTGATCGACCCCCAGCCCCCAGATCGTCGAGAGTCGGCCGGGGGTCGGGGCGGCCGGCCCGGAGGTGGGGTAGCTGCGCGATCACCAGGACCGCCAGGTCCCGCGCGACAGCCAGTGCCTTGAGTGCGCGGACTGCCAGGGCCACTCGTTCCTCCAGCCGAGCCGCGGAGCGTGGAGGGGTGGTGAGTTGGAGCGAGTCGACGACCAGCAGCTGGCGTCGGGGCACGATATCGAGGGCGTCGCTCACTTCCGCGAAGTCGGCCCCCAGGAGTGGCTTCACCAGCAGCGGGATTCGCGCAGGCGGACCGCCGCTGCGCCCGACTGCGGCACGGGCGACATCGTCGAGACGGCCCTGCCGGAGATCGTCTACCGAGACCCGCGCCTCCAGCGCGAGCGCCCGCTCCATGACCCGCTCCGGGACTCATCTCACCCGAGAAGTACAGGGTGGGGACTCCGGCACGCCGCGGCCCGGATGGCAATGCCCAGGGCCAGCGCCGACTTTCCGCTACCAACATCGCCGGCCAGAACCACGAGATCCCGTCGCCGCAGCCCGCCAGCCAGCAGACGATCGAGTGAGGCGAACCCGGTCGGGACGGTGTCGCCGGACGGTGCGCCGCCCAGGCGGTCGTCGATCTCCCGACCAGTTTCTCCAGCAGGGAGTCGGGAGCTCGATCTGGCTTCTTGGTGAGCCGCGGCATGGCGGAGTATAAGCGGAGGCGGGTAGGCGGGGAGGCGGGGAAGCAGAGTAGGGCGGTCAGCACTCGCGCGTCACCCGAACCCTTCGCTGCGTCAGGACAAGCTCCGCGAGAGATCGATTGACCTAGTTCCAACGCGATCTCGACAGGGCGTCACTCGGGGCGATCCTTCGTTGCGCTCAGGATGACACCGGCTGCTACCATGCCCACGCTTCCCCGCTTCCCCGCCTTCCCGACTTCCCCGCCTACCCGCTTCCTGCCTGCCGTGCCTGCTGGCTGCCAGGGCCACCGCCTCGCCCGCTTCCGCACCACCTGTCTCTCGCGCCGGCGCCACCAGCTGGCTCAGCACCTGGGCGGCGGTCTCCGGCCGTGCTTCGCGCAGTTGGCTCACGGCCGCGCTGAGGGCTCGCCTCAGCGGTGGCGGCATGGTGAGGCTCGACAGGCGCTGCTCCAGCGCCTGCACCCGGCGGCGGTGCGCTCGCTCGCCCGGCGGCGGGTCAAGCAAGCAGATCCTGAGCGACCCGCACCGTCAGCCAGAGAGCGAAGATTCCTCCCGCGTTTGGGCCCCCGGCCCGCCTGGGGCAGCAGGGCCAGGAGCGCGCTCGCCGCCGGATCCCAGCCGTTCATCGCCAGACTCCGCTCCGCAGCGCGTCATAGGCCATGCCCGGCTCGATATCGATCATGCACCGGTGGTGGCCCAGGGGACAGCGGGCGCCTCCCTGCGCACTACATGGCCGGCAGGGGAGCGGGGAGCTCCACCACTCGCGGCCTCGGCTGGCATAGGGGAAGAACCCGAACGCCTCGACGGTCGGGCCGAAGAGCGCCACCACAGGGGTGCCGACGCCCGTTGCCATGTGCATGACACCGGTGTCACCCGAAACGAGCGAGCGAGCTCGCTTGAAGCAGGGCTCCGGTAGCCTGGAGTCCGAAGACTTCCGGCCGCGTTGGCCACCCTGCCGCTGCTGCCCGCGGTCCGATAGCGTGGCGCCCAGAGCCGCATCGTCGGGGCCACCCACGACATGACCACGGCAAAGCCATCCCTGACCGCCTGATCCACCAGCGCTGCGCCAGTGCTCGAGCGGCCAGCGCTTGGTGGCGTGCGCCGCCCCGGGGGCCATGGCCACGATGTTCGGCTCGTGACTCGAGGCCCGGCCGAAGCCAGCCACGAGGCGACCTGCTCGCTCGGCCTCAGCGACCAACAAAGAACTCGGGCGGGTGCGCCGTCGGGTGCTCACTTCCAGATCGCTCGCCGCGGCAGAAATAGCGCTCGGCTACTGGCCGCCGATCGCGGTAGCGATTTCGCTTGTCCGTGAATCAGCAGGCCCGTGCCAGCCGGTGCTTGGGGTAGGTACGCCAGCGGCCGGGCACGAGAAGGCGAATCGCCCGGGTCCGCAGGTTGTCGTGCAGATCGAGCAGGTGGGTGTACCCGTCGCCCCTCAGCTCGGCGGCCAGGCTCAGCAGCGAGCGCCCGGGCGCCAAGCCGAGCACCCGGTGCACGTTCGGGTTGTGGCTTACCAGCGGGACGTACTCCCGTTTGGTGAGCACTGTGATTCGCGCGCCGGGGTGAGCGTGCCGGATTGCGCGCAGGAGCGGAGTGGTGAGGAGGATGTCGCCGATTGAGCTGAAGCGAACCGCCAGGACGTTCGGGGAGGTGGAGAGCGGGCACGGGGCAGAAGGTACAGCGGTGAGCGGTAAGCGGTAGGTCCTTCGACTCGCTCAGGATGAGGTAGCTCTCATGGGAGCCGCCTTCCCGCTCACTGCTTACCGCTCACCGCTCACGCTGGTTAGGTTTCGGCATGCCCCGTCCCAAGAGCATCCTGTGGGTGGATGATGAGGTGGAGAGCCTGACGTCTCACATCCTGTTCCTGGAAGAGCAGGGATTCGCCGTCGAGACCACCACTCATGGTGACGACGCCCTGGTCCTGCTCCAGCGCCAGCCCTACGGCGTGGTGTCTGCTCGACGAGCAGATGCCGGGCCGGCGGGGGCTGGAGCTCTTCCAGGCCATTCGAGCCATCGACCACGGCATGCCGGTGGTCATGGTCACCAAGAGCGAGGAGCCCGAGACCCTCAAGGACGCCATCGGCGTCGAAATCTCCGACTACCTCATCAAGCCGGTCAATCCGCGGCAGATCCTGTCGGTAGTCACCCGGCTGCTCGAGGGCGACCGGATCCGGCAGCAGCGGCTCTCGCGAGACTTCGCCACCCGCTTCCGGGAGCTCGAGGCCCGCCGGGGTGGTCCGCTCGCCTGGCGCGAGTGGATCGAGGTCGTCGTCGAGCTGGCCGAATGGGAGGTGCGTCTGGGCCAGGCGGACGAGCCCGGCCTGCAGGATGCGCTGCGCACGCTGCAGGACAGCCTGCGGCAGGACTTCGCCCGCTATCTCCAGCGGAACTACGCCGGCTGGCTGCACGAGGGCGACAGCGACCGGCCGCCGCTGTCGGTGGACATCGGCGCCGAATTCCTGCGGCCCGTACTCGACATGCACGGGCGGGCGATGCTGGTGGTGGTGGACTGCCTCCGCCTGGATCAGTGGGCCATGATCCGTCCCCTGATCAGCGCCCGGTTCGACATCGAGACGGCGCACTACTTCTCGATCCTTCCGACCGCCACGCCGTTCGCGCGGAACGCCATCTTCAGCGGCCTCTTTCCCGCCGAGATCAAGGCGCGCTACCCCAAGTGGTGGCACGACCACGAGGACGCCAGCCTCAACGCCCACGAGGCGGAGCTGCTGACCGAGCACCTGCGGGAGCTCACCGGGCCGCGCAGGTGCCGGTGCACTACGAGAAGGTGTTCACCGCCGCGGACGGCGAGGGGCTGCTCAAGCGGCTGCCGGCGCACCTGGCCCAGGACGGGGTGACGGCACTGGTCTTCAACTTCATCGACCAGCTCACCCACGGCCGCACCGAGAACTCCACCCTCTTCGAGGTGGCCCGCGACACCTCGGCGCTGCGGAACCTCACCCGGACCTGGTTCGAGCGCTCGCCGCTGTGGGACGCTCTCCGGGAGGCCGAGCGCCGGGGGGTGCCGGTGCTGCTCACCACCGATCATGGCTCGATCCACTGCCACACGCCGGCGACGGTGTTCGCCAAGCGCGATACGACCTCGAACCTGCGCTACAAGTTCGGTGACGATCTGCGGGCTCAGGACCCGGACGTCCGCCCTCGTGGTGGATGACCTGGCCAGCTTCGGGCTGCCCGCCCGGGCGCCCGGCACGCGCCTGCTGCTCGCCACGGGCGACCGCTTCTTCGTCTACCCCACCAAGCTGCGGGAGTACCAGGCGCGTTATCGCGGCGCATTCCTCCACGGCGGCGTGTCGCCCGAGGAGGTGATCCTGCCGATCGCGCTGCTCACGCCGCGGCACGGCTGACGGTGCGGGCCGAGCTCAGACTTCTGCGGCTGGTCGCGGCCCTACCGGGGCCTGCTCGCGTTCGGCCTGGTGACCACGTTGCTGGCCTCCCTGCTCGATGGCTTCACGCTGGTCCTGCTGGTCCCGCTGCTTAAGCACCTGTTCGGTACCGCCGGCAAGCTGCGGCCCGGGCTCGACCCAGCTGGAGGCCCTCGTCGACCGCCTGGTGGAGCCCGCTCGTGGCCGGGTCTCACGCCGGGGCAGGCAGCCGCCCGCCTGGTCGTGCTCCTGGTCGCCGGGCTGGTGCTCAAGAACGCACTGAGCTATGCCTCCACTCAGATCTCCGTCCGGGCACAGGAAGGGCTGGTGCGCGACCTGCGCACCCGGCTCTTCGGCCACCTGCTGACGCTGGATCTGGGGTTCTTCCAGCGCACCCGCGCCGGCGCAGCTGATGTCCGGGATCATCACCGAGGTGGACCAGACCAAGACGGTCATCACGGCCTCGCTGGTGTCCTTGTTCCAGAACCTGGTCGTCGTCGCGGTCACCCTGTTCATCTTGAGCCAGATCTCGCTCCGCCTCACGCTGCTGACGCTGGCGTTCGTGCCTTTTCTGGTGCTGCGGCCTTCAGTCGCTCCTGCGGCGGCTCCGGGCCACGCCCGGGCGCGCGCGCACGAGCGGGGCGAGGTCACCGCGACCGTCACCGAGCGGCTCGGGGCCATCCGGCTGATCCGGTCCTACGGGGAGGAGGAGCGCGAGAGACGGCGCACTTTCAGTCTCAGGCGGACCGCTACCGCAAGCGGGTGATCCGCACCCAGCGGTTTTCGTCCCTCACCAGTCCGCTCGACGGAGGTGTTCTCCGGCTTTCTCGTGATCCTCATCATCTGGGCCGGCACCAAGCCCGAGCTGGTCGGCCTGGCGGCCCCGCTCGCGCCCGAGGCCATCATCGTCTTCCTCATGGCGGCGCTGAGGCTCACCTCGCCGCTCAAGACCATCGCCTCGTTCCCCGCGGACATGGCGGTGACCATGGCCAGCGCGGAGCGGGTCTTCGACTTTCTGGATCAACCGTCCGCCGAGGTGGACCGCCCGGCGAGAGCTCGGCCCGGTTCGAGCGGGAGATCGTGTTCGACCGGGTCTCTTTCCGGTACGGCGACGGTGACCTGGTGCTGCGCGATGTCTCCTTCAGTCTGCCCAAGGGAAGGGTCGTTGCGCTGGTCGGGCCCTCGGGGGCAGGAAAGACCACGCTGGCCGACCTGCTCCCCCGATTCCACGATCCCACCATGGGACGGATCCTGATGGACGGGGTGCCGCTCACCCGGCTTGGCCGGCGTTCGCTGCGGGCTCTCATGGGGGTCGTGAGCCAGGATACCGTCCTGCTCAACGACACCGTGCAGGCCAACATCGCCTACGGCTCGCCGGGCGCTACGCGCGGAGCAGGTCGAGGCCGCCGCGGAGGCGGCCAACGCCGCAGCTTTTGTCGCCGACCTCCCGCAAGGCTACGACACGATGCTGGGCGAGCGGGGGACGCGCGTTTCTGGCGGCCAACGCCAGCGCATCGCCATCGCGCGCGCCCTCCTGCGCGACCCGCCGATTCTCATTCTGGACGAGGCCACCAGCGCGCTGGACACCGAGTCGGAGCGGCTGGTGCAGCAGGCCATCGAACGTCTGATGCGGGAGCGGACCGTGCTGGTGATCGCCCACCGGCTGGCCACGGTGCGGGATGCCGACGAGATCGTCGTGCTCGACGCCGGCCGTATCGTCCAGCGTGGCAGCCACGAGGAGCTGCTTCGCGCCGGCGGCCTCTATCGCCGGCTGTACGATCTTCAGTTTCGCAGTGAAGAGCCGGTGGTCACGGCACAAGTGTAAGCCTGCGGAAGTGGGCCACCCCCGCCAAAGGAAAAAGCGAAACACCAAAGCACGAAAAACTGCCGAAAGCACGAAACAAACTCTTTGTTGTCAGTAATCACGCTTTCGATGATCGATGTTGCTCTGAAATGCTAACGTGCATCTGCGGTGTTTTCTTTCGTGTTTTCGTTCTTTCGTGTTTTCGTGTTTGCTGTTGCCTTGGGTGGGGAAGGGCCGCTTGCATCAAACGGCGACTCGACCTTCGGGAAGCTTATTTGCTCCTAGATAGTGGCGATACATGCGCACGTACTCCTCCGCCATAGTCGTGTGGCTGAACCAGCGCTCCGCTCGGCGGCGGCAAGCGTGCGGGTCGCAGCGCTCGATCGACGACCGGAGCGCTACCAACTCATCGAGCGTGTCGCCCAGGGCACCGACCTCATTTGAGACCACCTCAGGAAGCGCTCCTCGCCTGGTTCCGAGCACGGGCGTGCCGCTCATCATCGCCTCCACCAGCGTCAAGCCGAACGGTTCATCCCATAGCGCCGGCATCCATAGGCACCTGGCTCCGCCCAGCAGCGCAGTCTTCCTGTCCCCGTCCACGCGGCCGACGAACTGAACCTTCCGGCTGAGGCCGGGCCGCCACCCGCCGGCCACGATGATGTGTCGGCCACTGCGCTTGGCTCCCTGAATTGCCCAGCGGTACCCTTTAACCGTATGAAGCCGGCCGAGGAAGAGGTCGTAATCGGCCTTCTCGGGTCGAAAGACGAACTCAGATGGGTCCACCCCGTTGTACACGAAGGCAGTGCCGCCATGCCGCCGGGCATGGTCCGCGCTGACGAAGATGGTGTTCGGGGGCGGAATTCTTTCCGGACGGAGATTGCCATGGAGCGTAAACACGTGCGGATGGTCAAGCGGCACGCGGACCGGGCCGTGAGCGTGGAGAATCTCGACGGAGGCGGGCAACAGGGGGGTGAGATCGAAGCCGGCCCGAAGGATCTCGCTCGGGTCAAGCGCTACCAGCTCGGCCTGCGGAACGCGGGAGCCGGCCGGCGCAAGCAATGTCACCCGATGGCCCAGCTCGACCAGTCCTCGTGCCAGCCACACCACCACGCGCTGGGTTCCGCCGTACCCCTCCACCGGCAGGCGACTATGGGTGTAGAGGGCGATGTGCATTCGGGCCCAATGTACCGGCTGGCAGGCCCTGTGGCCAACGGGGCGAACGCATGAGGCCAAGCGTCATGCAGGTGCTCCACCAGGGCGGCGGAGCCGGCTCGGTGACATCCACGCTGCATCTCAGTCTGGGACTCGCACGCGCGGGCGCTGCAGGTGCGCTTTGTCTGTCCACCCGGCTCCGAAGTCGAAGCCCTTGCCCGGGCCGGAGGTCTCGAGGTCCATCCGCTTCGCCTGCTCGCTCGCCAGGAGCGGGCCAACGGGGCAGCATTGGCCGGACTCCTGGCTCGCCACCCGGTCGATGTGATCAACTCGCAAAGCTCGACCGATCGTCGGGCACTCACCTGGCTGGCGCTCACCCGGCGTCTGCCCATACCGCTGGTCGTTACCCGTCGGCAGATGCCGCGCACCTTCTTCCTCGAAAACTGGCTGATGAGCCGGCTCGCTGCCCAGGTGGTCGCGGTCAGCCGGGCCGTTGGTGAGGCGTTGATTCGGCGGGGCACGCCGCATCGGAAGCTCACGGTGATTCCCAACGGTGTTGTCACCGACCGAATCGACTTGCCGGTGAGCGACATTGCAATAGACGAGTGGAAGGCGCGCATCGCATGGGAGCCGTCACGCCGCACCATCGGCATTGTCGCCCGGCCCAAGGATCAGGAGGTCGTACTGCGGGCCCTCCGGAGCGTGAGGACCCCCGTGCGCCTGGTATTGGCCGGCGTCGAGCCGCAAAGCCGATTGGGCCAATTGGCGGGGAGTGTGGCAGCACCCCACGCAGTGGTCTGTGTCCCGTTCACACCGGAGGTCCGCCCGCTGTACGATCTGCTGGATCTGGTAATGCTTCCTTCGCGTTCCGAGGGACTGTCTCAGGCGTTGCTCGAGGCGATGGCGCTGGGCAAGCCGGTGATCGCGTCTGCCTCGACCGGCAACCTGGATCTGGTGACGGATGGGGTAGACGGCCGGCTGGTCCCGCCGATGGTGCCCCTGGCCTGGGCTGCCGCCATCGAAGAGGTCCTCACTGATGACGGGCTCGGACGCCAGCTCGGCACGGCGGCCCGGCGAACCGCCCGCCAGACTTTCGGGCTCGAGCGCACGGTGGCGCGGACGGCTCAGCTGTACGAGTCCTTGCTTCAGGGTCGGGTGGCGAACGTCTGACGCTTGCTCCCGTTCCCCGGATCAAGGCAAATTCTCCATCCTAAACCGCTTTCTCGGAGCAACGCCGTGGTCAAGGTGTCCGGCTTCACCATCGTTCGCAACGCCATCAAGCTCGACTTCCCGGTCGAGGCGAGCATCCGTTCCATCCTCCCGATCTGCGACGAAGTGGTGGTAAACGTAGGCCACTCCGAGGACGAGACACTCGAGCTGGTGCGCTCCATCGGAGATCCCAAGATCAGGATCGTGCAAACCGAGTGGGATATGACTCAGCGAAACGCCGTGCTGGGGCTCGAGACCCAACGAGCCATGCGGGCGTGCACTCATCCGTGGGGAGTGTACATCCAGGCCGATGAGGTGCTCCATGAGCGCGGCGCGGAAGAGCTCGCGGCCGCCATCCAAAGCTCCGACGGCGATCGCCGGATCGAGGGTCTGTTGGTACGCTACCTGCATTTTTACGGAGGGTTCGAGACCATCGCGACGCACCGGCGCTGGTACCGGCGCGAGGTGCGAGCCGTGCGGCTGGCGCCCGCAGCTGGACATCCGACCCTATCAGGGCGCCCAAGGCTTTCGCGTCGGCCCGAACCATCGAAAGATTCGCGCCCGGCTCACCGGCGCCGAGATGTTTCATTACGGCTGGGCACGGCCGGCCCAGGCACTGCGGGAGAAGCGCGATCTGGGTCGGACCATGTACCCATGGCGGAGTATCGATGAAAACCTGCCATTGCTGGCTTGGATACCCGGAATCCGGAGGTTCCACGGGTCACATCCACGGGTGGCGCAACAGTGGATCGGGGCACGCCACTGGGACCCTGAGCGTGCCATAGGGCCGCGCCGATTCTACTGGGGATTTCTCCGATACTACGTCTCCGGTGCCATCGAGCGCGCTACCGGGCTGCGCATCTTCGAATTCCGCAACTACAAGATCGTTTGAAGCGGATATCCCTTTCGATCCAGCAGCAACGCAAGCCGGTGGGCGTAGGTATGGTGCCCGAGCGCGTGAGCCCGGCCGGCCTGCGCGATTTGGTCGCGCGCCTCCGGTTGCGAGAGATAATGACGCGTCAGCTCGGCCGCGTGCGTCTCGTCCCGGTACCAGGCGCAGTGCAAACCGTCCTTGGCGAAGCTCTCGATGTCGTCCACCCGGCGGCCGAGGTAGAAACCCCCGCAGCCCAGAACCTTCCACATCCTGTTCGAGACCGAGGCCCGCTCGGTGTCCTGTGCCGGGTGGGAGTTTGCACCCAGGGAGATGGAGGCGCCTCGGATCACCTGCCGGAGGCGATTTCCATAGACCGGCCCTCCAACCACCGGAAGGTCTGCCGGAGCGGTCTTCCACCCATGGCCACGAATCTGCAGCCGGCCGACGGCTGCCACCGCACGCAACACGGCATAGCGATGAGTCGCTTGCCCGGAGCCAATGAACGAGGCATCGCAATGGTACTGCCGGGGGGCGGTATCAGCCGGGACGTCGTACTCGGGATCGACGCCCTGGGGCATGAAGTGAACCTCTTCCACGCCAGCCCGGCGATAGTAGTCCACATGGGGAAGGCAAGTGACGTACATACTGCCGACCATCCGGGCCAGGCTCAACACCTTTTCCTTCGGCTCAAAGTCGAAATACCAGAAGGCGGCCTCTCGGCCCCGGAGCAAACTCTTGAGCGCGCCCTCGCCCAGCTCGATGGCATGGCGGGTAAGCAGGACGAAGTCGGGTTCGAACGAGTGGGTGAGGTAACTCACGAGAGGACCCGACCAGGAGCCGGCGTAGCGGCGCCACCTCACCACGTCCACCAACCGGCATCCATGTCCCAGCGAGCGCGCCGCGCGGACGATCGAGGCCTCCGTTTTTCTGGTTCCGCCAGCCCCGAGAACGACAATGCGCATGCCGGTATTATAGCGCTGGCGAGTGTGGCGCCGGTCGGGCGGGCCGCATAACGTGAATGACATCCGGTGGTTTGCTCCGAACCGGTACACCACCCTGGTTGTCCCCGAGCTACGGCGCCGGGGGCTCTCGATCGATGTCGAAGGCCAAGGCCCGGCGGGCCTGGCACTCGCCATGAGCGGCACTGTCGCCGAGCAGGCATGGCGGTACGCGGTGACGCGCGGTTGCCCTCTCGTGGTGTTCATCTGGGATCTTCCACCCGACCGGACCGGGATCGGCTCGCATGACCAGGTATGGTGGCTCGGTGGGCGGTTCTTCCATCTCCCGCGTCCGCTAGGCGGCTTTGCCAGCCATCGCCGCTACTACAGCCGGCTGCGATACATCGCCGCCCATGCTGACGAGGTGTGGGTACCCAGCGAAATGACCGGCTCCAGCGTGCTGAGCATGTTCGGTCTCTCGAGCCGCCGGGTACCATACTGCTACGACTCCGACCGGTTTCGTCCCGCGGTAACCATGCCGGATGCGCCGCCCACCTTGCTCACCGTTTCACGGATGGAGGCGCATAAGAATCAAGCTGCCACTCTCAGAGCCGCAGCCCGTCTCGGCCGGAACGTTCAGGTACGACTCATCGGCCGGGGCCCCGAGTGCGGCGGCCTCGAACGGCTGGCGCGCTCGTTGTCGGTGCGCTGCCGCGTCGATCAACAAGCCACTGATGCCGACGTCGTGGAAGCTTATCACCGGGCGCGGGTTGCCGTCTGCCCCAGCCGCTTCGAGGGATTCGGCCTGACACCGATCGAGGCGATGGCGTCAGGTATTCCGGTGGTGGCCTCGGACATCCCACCGCATCGGGAGTTCGGCAGAGACGCCGTTACCTACTTTCCCCTGGACGACGACGATGCTCTCGTGACCGCCATTGCGACTGCCCTGGACAGCCCGGCCCCCGATCCAGCAATGCTTCAGGATCTAAGCATTCCCTCCACCGCCGAACGCTTCCAGTCCTTGCTTTGGCCCTTGCTGAGGTAAATTGTGGGGTGAATCCTCAGCTACTACTCACCTATGACTTTCCTCCCATTGGCGGAGGTATAGCCCGTATGATGGGCGAGCTGGCCAAGCGTTACCCTCCGGGGACTCTCGTCGTGTCGACTGGGGAGCGCCCAGGTAGCGCTGAGGTGGACGCTTCGCTGGCAAACAGGGTCGACCGCCTGGAGATACCAAGTCGACGCCTTCGCACGGTTCAGGGTCTACTGCTCTGGTCACACCGGGCAGCCAGGCTCGCACGCTCGGTCCATCCGGAGTTCGTCTGGTGTGGCAATCTCAAGCCGGCAGGATACCCTGGACGCTGGATCCGGAAGCGGGTCGGAACGCCCTACGGAATTCTCTTGTACGGCACCGATCTCCTGCTGTTGCGGCACCGCATGAGCCACTCCGCCATCAAGCGCGCCTGGGCGCGTACCCTGATCGGTTCAGCTTCGGTGCTCGTTGCCATCAGTCGCTGGACCAGAGAAGAGGCTTTATCGTTGCTGGAGGAGCTGGGATTGAACGGCGGTGACATTGAGGTGCGCCTTCTCCCTTTGGGGACCGATCCCGAGCACTTTCGGCCCCGGGTCGATCCTTCGGGTGTTCGGGCTCGGTATGGCCTGGCAGAGGGGCGCTGGTTGCTGACGGTTGCACGCCTGGCAGCGCACAAGGGCATCGACACGGTGTTACACGTGCTTGCTGCGCTGCGCGAACAGCACCCCGACCTGCGCTACCTGGTAGTCGGGCGCGGCGACAGGCAAAGCCAGCTCGAAGGCCTCGCGCGAGATCTCGGTGTGGCCGACCGGGTTCGGTTTCTCACCAACGTTCCTGATTCCGATTTGCCCGCGCTCTATAACACCGCCGAGATTTACCTGGGGCTCTCCCGGCCCGCGGGCCTCATGATGGAGGGCTTTGGTATCTCGCTCAGCGAAGCTTCAGCCTCCGGGATCCCGGTGATTGCCGGCTCAGGCGGCGGTATTCCGGACGCTGTCCGGGACGGTGAGACCGGGTTACTGGTGGATGCCGAAGGGCCTGAGGCTGCTATCAGTGCGGTGCAGTTGCTGTTACGGGATCAGGAGCTGGCTCGCCGGCTGGGTGCGGAGGGCCGGCGTGCGGTCGAGACTTACTACAATTGGCAGCGGGTGACCACCGAGCTTGCCGGCATCGGTCGCGAATTGGGGAAATCTCCCCGTCAGGAGGTGGTGCGGTGAAGACAACATTTGTGAAGACCAAAACAGCTCCCCAGCCTTCAGCGGCACTGGAGTACGACCGTCAATATCGCGCATGGCTCGATAGCCAGGGGTCCCGCGCGCTCGACCTCGACTGGCGGATGCGACGCCTGCTCTGGCGTCAGCGCGTGCTGCTGCGGCGGTTTCCGCCCCACCGCAAGAGAGTTCTGGATTTCGGGTGCATGGATGGCATCTTCACGCTGCGGCTCCAGCAACTGGGCGCGGACGCCGTAGGGTACGACATCTCGCCGGCAGCCATCAGCCAGGCTGAGAGGTTCCGCGGTGCCGCGCCGCATCCGGTCTTCACCACGGTTCCCCCAGGTCCAGGCCAGTTTGATCTGGTGTACTGCAACCAAGTACTGGAGCACGCCCGCGACGACGCTGCATTGGTGGGGGAGCTGGTAGAATTCTTGGCTCCCGGCGGCGTGCTGGTGGGGACAACGCCGGTGGGAAAGCACTTCTGGGATCCAGACCACAAGCGGGAGTACGATCGTGGCAGGCTGGAGCGCGCACTCTCTCCCTGGGGTGCCGTCCGGATCCGGCAATATTACCGTACGCCGCTTCGCAACCTGCTGCCGTTTCGACAGGAGGGGGCAGCGGTGTTCATTTTTGAGGTCAGGCCGCAGAGTCTTCGGGACGCACGCTGATCGCGTAGGTGGGACAGTTGAGCACGTAGGCGCCATCGATGGGAGACCAGTTCTGGACCGGGGTCATCACCTCGGCTTTACCCCGGGCATCGAGCCGGAATACCTGAGGGGCCTGGACCACACAGGAGCCGCAACCCACGCAGCGCTCCTCGTCCACCAGCACCCGGAGCCTGCGAGTGGGGTGCATGCCGCGGCTGATGCCGCCGAGCTGGGTACCCAACTGGTCAAGGGTATTGGCGGTGGCGCGGTACCCTGACTCGATCAATTCCTCGGTCTTGTCAAAGGCGAACATCGAGATGTGCTCGACGCGGGGCTGTACCAGGACCAGAGGGGGCCCCTTCCAATCACGAAGCTGAGTCTCAATCTGGGTCTGCATTACGATCTCGAGGCCCCGGATGTAGGTGGCCGCGAAGCCCTGGGTCTCTATTTCCGAGCGGAGTACGCTGGTGGCGGCCACGTTGACCGCGAGGATCGGCCCTTGGCCAAGCGAAGCGGCCATGCGGACCGGTAAGTTTTCGACGACGGCCCCATCGACGTAAGCGCGCCCATTGATCTCCCGCGGCGGGAAGATCCCCGGCAAGGCGCAGGAAGCCGCCACCGCGTCGGCTACGCGGGCGCTCCTGAGGCCGGGCAGGCCCCACATGACCTGCATGCCGGAGTGGAGATCGACGGTATTGATCAGAAGCCGTCGCTTGAGGTCGCCGAAGGTGACGTCCCCGACCAGACTGGCGATGAGGGCTTCGAGCGGTTCGCGGCGATAGAGGGCAGGGGCAAGGAGGCGCCGGAAAGCGACATCCGCGCGAGCAACCTGGAAGACGTCCCGACGGCGGACCAGTCGGGCTCGGGCCTCCATCTTCTGGGCAGGCACTCCGGCCGCCCAAGCTGCTGCGATGAGCGATCCGATACTGGAGCCCACAACCAGGCTCGGCACCAAGCTCCGCTCTTCCAGGGCGCGGAGCACGCCGATGTGGGCTAGCCCTTTCAAGCCGCCGCCACTGAGGACCAGGGTAAAAGGGCTGTCCGGTATCACATGCGTGCCCTGCCAAAGGTTGCATTCGGATCCGTAGCCGGTACAAAAGTGCAAGAATCGTGCGCTCCGCGCGGTGAGAGCCGATGTAGGAAGGCTGTGCCCCACTCACCATCGGGGCAGGTAACCCACGTCACGGGAGCAGGATGCCACAGGGTGTGCTAGGGGAGCGGTTCCGGCGGGATCGGTTCTTTCAGTTGGGCCTCTTCTTCGTTTCGGTAGTGGTGATCGCGGCGGTGTTCGCGCCCTGGCTGGCGCCTCATAACCCCATTACCGGCGACCTCAGGAACGCCTACCTGGTGGAGCCTGGGTCGCGCTTCCTCCTCGGGACCGATACCCAGGGGCGTGACGTCCTCAGCCGGGTGCTCTATGGGGCACGCTTGTCACTCTCGGTGGGCGTCATCTCGCAGTCCGTCTCGGTGACCCTCGGCGTGCTTCTCGGCCTGCTGGCCGGCTATTACGGCCGCTGGGTCGACGCCCTCGTGATGCGGCTGGCCGACATCACCCTGGCATTCCCCACACTTCTCCTGCTCATCGCGGTGGCCGCGGCGGTCAAGCCCTCGCTCCCGGTGGTCTTTGTCGTCATCGGGATCGTCGGCTGGGCCGGCATGGCCCGCCTGGTACGCAGCCAGGTTCTCGTTCTCCGACACTCCGAGTTCGTGCTAGCTGCCCGTGCCCTGGGCGCTCGCGACCGTCGGGTGCTCCTGCGACACCTCCTCCCCAACGTGCGCACCCAGGTGATCATCTCCGCAACCCTGGGGATCGCGGGCGCTATCATGGCCGAAGCCGCACTCTCGTTCGTGGGACTGGGGGCACAGCCGCCTACGCCGAGCTGGGGCGCCATGGTGGCCGATGGCCGGGACCTGCTTCGCGTGGCTCCCTGGATCTCATTTGCTCCCGGCCTCGCGATCGGGGCGGCGGTGCTCGGCTTCAACCTGGTGGGCGATGCGCTACGTGAGGCGTATGATCCCAAGCTTAGAACCGAGAGGTGACAGAGTGAGAGGTGAGAAGTGAGAAGTGAGAAGGGTAGCGGGGCCGAAGGTGCGATGGAGGAGGGGAGCGCCCTCTCACCTCTTACTTCTCACCTCTCACTGGAGTATGACCTCGCGGAGCTCCGCCGCACGGAATTCCCCTGGACCGCCGACACGATCTACCTGAACAACGCCAGCGTTGGTCCCCTGCCGGAACGAACCCGAAAAGTGCTGGATGAGTTCAACCGCAAGCGTGCGGCCCCATTCCTCCTGCCCGACCGTGAGCTCTTTGCCACCATGGCCGAGTCGCGCCGGCTGGCTGCGGAGCTGATCGGGGCAAGCCCGGAAGAGATTGCACTCACCATCAACACTGGATTCGGTTTGAGCCTGGCTGCTCGATCCCTTCCACTCCTGCCAGGTGACATCGTGCTGGCGAGCGACCGGGAGTTTCCGGCGAACGTCTATCCCTGGATGCGTCTCAAGGACAGCGGCGTCACGCTCGAGCTGGCTCCGACCACCGCTGAGGGTTGGCCGGATGAGGCCCATCTGCTGGACCGGCTCAGCGACCCCCGCGTCAAGGTACTCGCGGTGTCACTGGTGCAGTTCAGTAACGGGTACACGGTCGACCTGGCTCGACTTTCCGCCGCCACGCGGGCATCGGGTACCTACCTTGTTGTCGATGCCATCCAGGGCGTCGGGCAGCTACCAATCGACGTGACGAAAACTCCGGTGGACATCCTGGCTTGTGGCGCACAGAAGTGGCTGCTCTCGCCTTGGGGGTCAGGCTTCGTGTATGTCCGCCGGGAGCTGGTGCGCGAGCTGAGCCCGTCGATCACCGGATGGATGGCGTTCGAAGGCACCGAGGACTTTACCCGGCTTACCGAGTACCGCGACACCCTGCGCGGCGACGCCCGGCGATTCGAACTGATCACCCTTCCGTACCAGGACTTCGCAGGAATGAACGCCTCACTCGGCCTGCTGCTTTCTGCCGGCATTGAGCGCATTGCCCAGCACCTCCGCGCACTCCATGCTCCGGTGCTGGCATGGGCCGCGCGGCACGACCTGCGTGTGGTATCCCCAAGGGGTGCACGCGGCTCGGGGATCGTCTGCGTGCAACCCCCTAATGTGGGTGAGGCGTTTCGGCGCCTGAAGGCGGCTCGGGTGGTCTCCAGCATGCGCGAGGGAGCCATCCGACTCAGCCCCCACCTGTACAACACAGTTGATGAGATGGAGCGGGTCGTCGAAATACTGGGGGAGCCATGACCGCGTTTACCGAGATGCTTGCGTCCGGCTACGGAACCGACGAGCCCTCGTTGGTCCTCGGAGCCGCGCTCGAAGGATCACAGGTTCACCAGGCGCCCAAGATCCGGCTGCCGCTCGCGATGGCCAACCGTCACGGTCTCATTGCCGGGGCAACCGGCACCGGTAAGACCAGGACTCTTCAGCTGCTTACTGAGCAGCTCTCCGACCAGGGTGTCCCGGTGTTCGTGGCGGACATGAAGGGCGACCTGTCAGGGCTCGCGATGCCGGGCGACGCCTCGGACCGAGTGAGGGGCCGCTCGGCCGACATCGGATGGGACTGGAAGCCCAAGGGCGTGCCAGTGGAGTTCGTGAGCCTTACGGGCGGCTTGGGGGTGCAGGTCCGAGCCACGATGACCTCGTTCGGGCCGCTCCTTCTGGGGAAAGTGCTCTCGCTGAACGACACCCAGACCAGCGTCCTGACCATGGTCTTCAAGTATTCGGACGACAACGGTCTTCCACTGCTTGACTTCACCGATCTTCGGGCCGTGCTGCAGTTTCTCGGCTCGGAGGAGGGGAAGAGCGCACTGGCCCAGTACGGCGGGATGTCCAGCGCCTCTGTGGGCGTGTTGCTCCGGAAAATGGTGGAGCTCGAGTCCCAGGGGGCGGAGCGCTTCTTCGGTGAGCCCGAATTCGATGTGAAGGACATGCTGCGGACCACGTCCCACGGCCGCGGAGTCGTGACCTGCCTCGAGCTTCCGGACGTGGCCGACAAGCCGAAGCTTTTCTCCACTTTCATGATGTGGATGCTGGCGGAGCTGTACCACAACCTGCCCGAGGCGGGAGATCTGCCCAAGCCAAAGTTGATCTTTTTCTTTGACGAAGCACACCTGCTCTTCGACGACGCACCCAGGGCATTTCTCGAGCAGATCGAGCAGGTGGTTCGCCTGATCCGGTCCAAAGGGGTCGGGGTGTTTTTCGTGACCCAGACTCCCAAGGACGTACCCGAGGGCGTCCTGGCCCAGCTGGGCAATCGAATCCAACACGCGCTCCGGGCCCACACACCCGACGACGACAAAGCGTTGAAGGCGACTGTGCGAACCTTTCCCAAAACTTCGTTCTACGACCTCGAGGAAACCCTCACGTCCCTCGGAATTGGCGAAGCGGTGGTCACAGTGCTGAACGCCCGCGGCTCGCCGACACCGGTCGTCGCCACCCGGCTTATTCCGCCATCCGCGAGAATGGCGCCTCTCACGCCGGAAGAGCTGCAGGCGGATATCCGGCAGTCTGACTTGCTGGCGGAGTATGGGAAGGCGGTAGACCGGGAGAGCGCGCGGGAGATGCTGGTGGCAAGGATCGCGAAGACCGCGCCACCGGTGGAGAGGGGGAAGACCCCGCAGCCGGCATCTACCCGGGCCGGCAAGACCATCGCCCAAGTTGCGGCGGGAGTGCTGACATCGACGATAGCACGTACAGTCGGGCGAGAGCTGGTCCGCGGAATCTTTGGTCTGCTCGGAGCCAAGCCGCCCAGGACCACGACGCGGCGGAGCCGGTGGTAGGCGTCTACGGTTCCAGCACCAGCCTAACGTAATTCTTCTTTCCCTTCCGCAGGATGACGAAGCGCCCCGCCGGCGGGCCCTGCAGTTCGTCCTCATGGAGCTCCCGGTCTACGGTCTCGATCGGCTCGTCATTGAGGTAGAAGCCCTTGCCCTGAATCCCCCGCCGCGCGTCTGCCTTCGACTTCGCCAGGCCGCTCGCCACAAGAAGCTCCACGACCGATAAATCCCGCAGCCCAGCGCGCGACACCGTTACGGTGGGTGCATGGCCCGTGAGCCGGGGCTCTCCTGTTCCGGGGGTTACCGTGACACCTCGTCCTTCAAACAGCGCACGACTGGTCTCCATCGCCTGCTCCGCTTCAGCCGCACCGTGCACTCGGGTCGTCATGTCTGCCGCCAGGAGCCGCTGTGCTGCCCGTTTTCCGGGATCACGCGCGTGCGCCGCCATGGTCTCGGCGATCTCGTCCAGCGATAGAAAGGTGAACAGCTTGAGGTAACGCTCGACATCCCGATCGTCGGTGTTGATCCAGAACTGATAGAACTGATACGGACTGGTCTTGGTGGGGTCGAGCCAGATGTTGCCGACTTCGCTCTTCCCGAACTTGGCGCCCGATGCGTTGGTGATGAGGGGGAAGACCAGCCCGTGAAGCTGTTGGCCCTCGCGCTTGCGGACCAGCTCGATACCCGCGGTGATGTTGCCCCACTGATCGCTGCCGCCGACTTGAAGCTCGCAGCCTTCGGTTCGAAAGAGATGCCAGAAGTCGTAGGCCTGGATCGCCATGTAGCTGAATTCGGTGTAACTGATTCCGCTCTCCAGCCTGCTGCGCACGCTCTCCTTCTGAAGCATGAATCCCAAGGTCAGGTGTCTGCCGGCTTCGCGGAGAAAGTCCATGAGCGCCAGCTCGCGCAGCCAGTCGGCGTTGTTCCGGAGCCGGGCACTGTTGCTGCCGCTGCCGTCGAAGCTCAGGAAGCGGGCGAGCTGACCCCGGAGGGCCTGGGCATTGCGATCGATCTGATCGAGGGGAAGAACGGGCCGCTCCGAGCGCTTGCCGCTGGGGTCACCCACCATGCCGGTGCCCCCACCGATCAGCACGATCGGTGTGTGACCGAAGCGCTGCAGCCAGGCCGCGCCGATCACCGGCACGAGGTTGCCCACGTGTAGCGAATCGGAAGTGGGGTCGAAGCCCACATAAGCTGTAAGTGGGCCCTTCTGCAGCCTTTGGGCCAGGTCGGCGGTGGCGTCCTGAAGCAAGCCGCGCGCCGCAAGTGTCTCGAGGAGGTCGGGCATGGCGCCAATGGTACCCGCTGGAATAGAGCCTCGCAATCGGCTAGTTTGCCTCCATGCCCCTTCAGGTGAATTCGGCAGTGCAGCGCGTCCGGCTCTCGCCCCGCGCCAGGCGCAACCTATTGGTCGGGCTCCTTGCCGCCGTGGCCTTCGGGCTGGCCGTTCTGATGGCGGCGTGGAGCCGCGCCTGTGCCGGGAATGCCTGTCCCTCGATCGAGGAGTTGGGTGGCTACGATCCGGACCAGGCCTCCAAGGTTTACGCCGCCGACGGCCGGCTGATCACCGATCTCGGGCTCGAGCGGCGAACGGTCATTCCATTGGGTGAGATGTCGCCCTATGTGAAGACCGCCTTCCTTGCCACCGAAGACAAGCGGTTCTACAGCCACCACGGCATCGACTGGTACCGGGTGTTCGGCGCCATCAGGACCAACGTCTTCGCGCTGCGGTTTGCCGAAGGATTCTCGACCATCACGATGCAACTGGCCCGGAACATCTGGGATGAGGACATCAGCGGAACGGACAAGTCGCTCAGTCGCAAGCTCAGGGAAGCCCACGTAGCGCGCGACATCGAGCGCAAGTATCCCAAGGACAAGATTCTCGAGATCTACCTGAACCAGATTCCGCTCGGGAATGGCGCTTACGGCGTCGAGGCCGCCTCCCAGCGATACTTCGGCAAGTCGGTCCGGGACCTGAACGTGGCGGAGGCCGCCACGCTCGCCGCCATCCCGAAGGCTCCAACCCGCTACAACCCACGCCGCAATCCCAATCTCAACATCCAGCGCCGCAATACGGTGCTCAATCTGCTGCGGGACAACGGCCTCCTGAACGCGGAGGAAACCGAGCGCTGGAAGGCTTATCCCCTGCTGCTGTCGTCCCACTCCGACTTCAGCGGCGTGGCCGAGTACTTCGTGGAGTATGTGCGCCAGCAGCTGGAGGCCCGATTCGGCCGGGAGCTCTACACCTCGGGATACCGGATCTACACCAGCCTCGATCTCGACATCCAGCAAGCTGCCGAGCGGGCGCTGGAGGCCAGGCTCGAAGCGATCGAAAGCGGCGCGGACGGCAAATTCACCCACGAGACCTACCGGCAGTACATGGAATCGCGGGCTGATAACAGCGACAACAGCAGCCGGACTACAACGCCGTATCTCCAAGGGTTGGCCGTTACGCTCGAGGCCAAGACCGGCTACATCCGTGCTATGGTCGGCGGACGCGACTTCGATGACAGCAAGTTCAACCGCGCAACCCAGGCGCTGCGCCAACCCGGGTCGACCTTCAAGCCGATCGTCTTTGCGGCCGCGGTCGAGGCCGGATACCCGCTTTCGCATGTGATGGTGGACGATCCGCTCACCGTCGAGCTCGATCCCACCGAGCCGCCCTGGGCGCCACAGAATTACGATCTCGAGTTCGACGGCCCGATGACGCTGCGGCGGGCACTGTACCTCTCTCGCAACATCATCGCGATCAAACTCGGCATGGAGCTGGGCGAGCAGGCGGTGATCAGTGAAGCGAGCAAGTTCGGCCTAACCACCCGGGTGCCGGCGTTTCCCTCGATTCACATCGGCTCGGCCGACGTTATCCCGCTGGAGATGATCGCCGCCTATACGACCTTCGCCAACCTCGGGTCCCGTACGGTGCCCAACGCGGTTCTTCGGGTCGAGGACCGTAGCGGCAAAATCGTGTGGCAACCACCGGTCCGGACCGTGGAGGTAATGGACACGCTCCACGCCTGGCTGATGACCGACGCGCTCCGCGACGTGGTGCGCCACGGCACTGCGGTCGGCACAGTCGGGGCTCGGATCAACTTCCCAGCAGGCGGCAAGACGGGTACCACCAACGACGGTTACGACGTGTGGTTCATCGGCTTCACGCCGGACATGGTGACCGGACTCTGGATCGGGTTCGACCAGCCCAAGAAGATCAAGGCCAACGCCCAGGGTGGCGTGCTCGTCGGGCCTGCGTGGAGTGCCATGATGCGGGAGGTCTATGAGCGGCGGAGCCTGCCGACGGCGTGGTCACGTCCCCCTGGGCTCAGTGCCCTCGACGTAGACAAGACTACCGGCTACAAGGCCACACCGTTCTGCCCCAAGGACGTCCACTACATCGAGTCGTTCATCCCGGGCACGGAGCCCGTTGCGTTCTGCCCGGTGCATTCGCCGTTCGGGTCAATCGGTGTGATGGGTGGCGAATCACCGGAGCCGCCTCCGAGTACCACGGGTCCGCCCACCGCGCCGGGGGTCGGGGCCCCGAATCAGCCGAAGACCCAGGGCGGAGGCGCCACCAGTGGGGCGAGTTCAGGAGTCATGGGGGGAACCGGCCCGGCGCCCAGTCCGCGTCCCTGAATGCGGGCGCGCCGGCTGGCCGCCCGCTGGTTGATTCCCGTTGAAGGCGCACCCATTGAGCACGGGGCGCTGCTGGTCGGACCTGACGGCAGGGTGCAGGGGGTGGGCCCTGACTCGGGCGTCCCCCGGCCTTCTGATGTTGTGGCCGAGGACTTCGGTGACGCGGTCATTCTCCCCGGCCTGATCAATACCCATACTCATCTGGAACTCACCGGCTTCGAAGGCCGGGTTCGAGAGCGCGAGTTTCCGGCCTGGATTCGACAGTTGAGGGAGCTGAAGACGACTCGTGGTCCGGCCGAGTACGTCGAGGCCGCACGACGGGGATTGGCGGCATGCTATGCCGGGGGAGTGACCACGATAGCCGACACCGGCGATTCGGGGGCCGCCCTCCAAGTGCTGGCGGAGGCCGACGGATCTGGCGTGGCCTACCAGGAAGTCTTCGGTCCCCACCCAGCGCAGGCCGTGGAGAGTCTGGCAGGACTGCGCGACCGGGTGACGTGCTTGCGCGGCTGGTCTGGCAACCGGGTACGTATCGGCGTTTCACCCCATGCCCCATATACGGTGAGCGGGCCGCTCTTCCGCGCTGTAGCGGCCTGGTCTCGGGCAGAGAGCCTGCCTTTGGCGGTGCATATCGCGGAATCGCGGGCGGAGACTGAGTTCCTGGCGGACGGCTCGGGCCCGTTCGCCAGCGCCTGGGAGGCTCGGGGAATCCCCCTGCCACGGCCCTCCGGCATGTCTCCGGTAGGATGGCTGGCCGAGCATGGCGTGCTCACCGAGCGGACGCTCTGCATTCATGCGGTGCAGCTCGACCGGGCGGATATTGACCGGCTGGCGGATTCAGGCGCTGCCGTCGCTCATTGTCCGCTTTCGAACCAGGCCCACCATCACGGCGCGGCCCCACTCGGGTCCATGCTCCAGGCGGGAATCCGGGTCGGCATAGGAACCGATTCCGAGGTCAGCGTCGGCCGGTTGGATCTGCTGGCAGAGGCGCGTGCCGCCCGGAGCCTGGCTCGGTTAACGGCCGACGCGCTGATCGAACTCTGCACGCTGGGCGGCGCCCGCGCCCTGGGTCTCGCCGGCGAAACGGGGAGCCTGCGAATCGGCAAATGGGGCGACTGCGTCGTGATACGGTTAAAGAAGACCGGTGAGGACAGCTCGCCCGCTGAACTGGTGCTCGCCAGCTCTCCGGCGGATGTGCTGTTCACCTGTCTGGGCGGGAGGGACGTCTACCGGGCGCTATGAAAATTCAACGTCATGCCGCCATTCTCCGCGTGGTGCGCGAACGCCGGATCGAGAGCCAGGACGGGTTGCGTGAGGCGCTCGCCGATGACGGGTTCGTGGTGACCCAGGCAACCCTCTCGCGCGACATCCGCGAGCTGGGATTGGCGAAGCTGGCCGACCCGCAAGGTGGCGCGTACTACACCCATCCACACCGCTCGGCGGTGCGGCCCGAGCTGGGGCAGGTCCTCCCGGCGCTGTTAGTGAGCGTGGACGGAGTCGGTCCGTTTCTGGTGCTCAAGACGGCGAGCGGCTCGGCCGGGGCGGTGACGGAAGCGTTGGATCAGGCGGGCTGGTCCGAGATCATCGGGACGATCGCGGGGGATGACACGGTGCTGGTCATCACTCGAAGCCAGCGTTTGCGCGAGGAGATTACAACCCGGATTCAGAAGCTGGTGAAGTAGGCTCGGCCGCGGCCGAGTCGAGGGGAACAATGGTCTGAAATTTCCCGCTCGGCGCCAGCGGAATGTCATCCACGGCCTCGACCTCGTAGTGCATGCTTTCGCCCAGCTTTTCCACCAGCTTCCGGACGATGGCCACGGCCGTGGCGGGTGTCCACTCACGGGTAGGGATGACCAGCACCCGGAGCTGGGTTGGGGCATCCTGCCGTGCCTGCCAGCGAGCCACCTCGGGGAAAGTCTTCAGGACCGTCGAAAGCACCATCCCATACAACACTCTTCCATCGGGCATGCGGATAACGTGGCGGGTGCGTCCCTGCACCCGGCTCAGGAGCCCGAGCCCGCGGCCGCAGCTGCAGCGGGACGGGATGCGAGCTGCCAGATCGCCGAGCCGGTAGCGGATCAGGGGCTGGGCCATACAGTTGAGCTGGGTAAAGACGACCTGGCCGACTTCTCCGTCGGGAACCCGCCGATCCCGATCATCCAGAATCTCGACGATCTGCACGTCGTCGTTCAGGTGTAGCACTCCGCGGTTGGTCGGGCATTCCCAGGCAACCGGTCCCAGCTCGGCCGTGACGTAGACATCCAGTGGCGCCGTCCCGAATGCCAGTTCCGCCAGCTCCCGTCCTCGATCGCTCAAGGGCATCGCGCAACTGTAGACCACCCGTGGCCGAATGTCGGTTATGCCCTGCTCCAAGATCCGCTCGGCGATGAGCTCCAGGCTCACCGAGTAGGAGCTGAACATGCCCGGCTGGGTTCGCCGAAGAATCTCGAGGTGCTCATCCACCGGGGCAAAGCTGGAGACCTGATGCAACCGAGGGAGGATGCCCAGCCTCCTCAGGGCTGCGACCGGGCCTTTCGAGGCGACGGTCCCACCGGTGTTGATGTTGAGCTGGGTATCCCGCAATCGGTGCCCGTAGGCATGAAAGATCCGCGCCCAGAGTGCCGATACTTCAGCTTGATCGCGCTGGTTCCGCAGGACCCGTAAAGGCAGGCCGGTCGAACCCGAGGTGGTGACCGGAAACAGCTTATCCGCAGATTCAGTAAGCATCTGCACGGCTGAGGAGGCATGCAGCGAGGCCTTTTCGAGCACCGGCAAGCGCTCGAGCGTCTGCTCCGTGATCTCCCCGGCATTCAGGCCGGCGTGGTGAAAGGCTTCCTGGTAATGGGGGCTATTCTCGGCCGCGGAACACAGCCGCAGCAGTCGGGGCCCCCGTGCCTGGGCCAGCTGATCGGGGGACTTCCACTGCTCCGCGCGGCGCCGGCGGGCGGCTGCGAACAGATGCCACATGTTGAGCCCTGACATGGTACTAACGTATCCGGCTCGGCTTGCTGGGCCAAATCGAGTGTGTTACGATTCGAGGGCGCTCCATTCGGGGGCGTTTGTATTGATTCCCTCATCTCACCATCGCATAACTGGAGAGAGCCAGTGCGGTGTCTGGCGTTAAACGCCTCCTTTGAGCCGCTGACCATGGTCCCGGTCCGGCGCGCCCTCCGGTTAGTGATCGAGGGTAAGGCAGAGATCGTCGAACCGGATGGGAACGACTGCGTTCGAAGCGAACGTCTGACGCTTCCGAAACCGGCAATCATAAGACTCGTCAAGTTCGTCCACGTCCCCCGCCGCTTCCGCCGCCAAGTCACCAACACATTCCTCTTTGCCCGCGATAGCTACCGTTGCCAGTATTGCCATCGGAGCCAGGCCGACCTGCGCCACCGGGAGTGTCTCACCCGAGATCATCTGATTCCGCTTTCACGAGGGGGAGACAACGAATGGTGCAACGTCGTCACCGCCTGTAGCTCGTGCAACACCCGGAAAGGGAATCACCTTCCCGAGGAGTGCGGGATGCACCCGATGGGCGCTCCCCGCGAGCCGCACTTCGTGCATCTCTCGTGGGCGGTTCGCCGTCTTTCAGTCACCCAGGCCAAATACATCAAGCTCTTCTACGGCGACCAGGCCCTCCGGGCCCTGGGGGAACTGTCTAACGCGAGTCATCGCGAGCGGCCGGAGGACGCGTGGCGATCCGGTGGCTTCCGCGCACAGCGGCTGGATTGCTTCGGGCGCAAAAGCGCCCTCGCAATGACTCTTCGGACATACGCCAACAGGCCTATCTCACAACAAAGCGCGGGCTACGCGCCTCCAACCTCAGACTCGGCAATCCGGCAAGGCGCAATAGAAAGCGCGTCGCACCGCGCCCTACTGCGTTCCCGATCCCCTCGCCGCCCTGACCCCCATCTCCCAGATCGCCCGCCAGAAAGCGTTCCAGCTCGTCGAGATCGGAATCCGAAAGGGTAGAGACCTGGAGGGATGCCGCATAGTAGTAGCCGCCTGGCTCGTCCGGTCGAACGTTGACCTGATAAGCAAAGGCGAGCGCTGCGCCGAGCGCGTCGAGTGTGGCGTAACGGCGCTCCTGCCGCCTCGCACCTACCAGAGTGAGCAGGGTGTATTGGTCCAGCAGAGGCTCATGGCGCACCACCACATCCCACTCGACCTGGCGGGAGAAGTTATCGAACCACCCCTCCCGGGAGCGCCACACTTCCACCCGGTAATGCAGCCGGACCGGAAGGCCGGACCGCAGTGCGTCCAGCCATCGGTTCTCACCACTCAGCAGGTTTTCCGAGCGCACGACCGGAGCGCGGGCTCCCCGCAGGCTGGAGTCCTGCGTCAGAGTGACGTGGAGCCGAAGCGGCCCCGGGTCCTGGGCCGCCAGGCTGGTCCACGGAGCACCGGCCAGAAGAGCGCCAAGCGCGACCATCCCGCCGCGCCAACGCATCGCTTGGGCCAGGCAACGCCGGAGTGCCACTTGATGGAGCACTAGAAGCGACGCTGCAGCCTGACCACCAGCTTGACCGGCTCTCCTTCGGAGAGGCTCTTCGCGAGATAGGCCCCGATCCCTCCGGCGTCGAGACCGGCTCCGACGTCGAATGCCCATTCCTTGAGAACGGGCAGCCGGTTCACCGGCACCTGTCCGGGTCCGCTTCCCGCCAGCCAGGCCTTTCCTGCATCACCGAAAATGACCAGATCCGGTTCCTCGATTCCGATGAACCGCCCCCGCCGGCTTCCCTCCCGGTCGGGCATCCGGTAGCCCAGATTGAGTCCCAGCCGAGTCCGAACCTCGAGCTGGGTGGCGATCATCCGGTCGCAAAGCGCGGGCATCGCCGGGTCGATATAGCCGATCGGGGCGCAGGTGAAGGCGCGAAAGTCGAATCCGGGCAGAAGGTCGGGTCCCCCGAGGGATACTCGTCGCTGAACCGGCAAGCGGTCGCCGGCGATCCACCCGTCGGCCATGATCCTGCCGTTCACTCGAAGGCCCGGCGTCAATCGGGCATAGCGGCGGAGGTCGAGTGAGATCCGGTCGGTGGCATACCCGCCGCCGGTCGGTGGGCTTGGCCGCACCTCTGGGGGCAGCGCCACGGGGGCAATGTCATCGCTGGTCGAGTGCTCGAAGCGGCCCCGGAGCAACCATCCTGTCGTCGGCCGGTCACGATCGTTCCGGGTGTCGAACTCCACCTGAACCCCGGTGTTGAAGTAGTGGCCGTCGTCGATTAGGGGATTGCGGCGCCAGTTATCGCTGTTGCGGAAGAGCGACCATGGATCGCTGATCTGCACCGAGCGCTCCGCGTCCCGGCTGATGGTGAACTCGATCCGCCAAGCGGGATGCGGCTGGATGTAAGCCAATCCGCCGACACCCTGGCGCTCGAAGTAATCCCGATAGTCCCGCTGGACGAGAAAGGCGTACCAGCCGGATTCGGAGCGGGACAGCGGCTGGTCCTCGATTGCAGCCACTTCGCTATAGACCCGCCCCCCGATTCCGAACTCCGGCTTGCCCTGGATTCGGAAATCCGCCCGCGCAACGTAACCGAAGGCGCTCGGATCGTCGTCCGTCCCCGCGGTGCGCAGAATGCCACGCAAGTCGATACGCGCATAGGTGCCGGAAGACGGCCGGAGCTCGAAGAGCGGCCCGAACAGGATGGGCAACCCCTCCACCCGGTTATAGGTCCCCCCTGTGGCGAGCGACAACGTGGTCCGGACCCGGCCGACCTGAAACGTTGTGCGGGCTGTTGCCAGCTCGCTGAGCGAGCGGCCTCGCTCTCGCAAGGCGAGCCAGCCTTCTGGCGTTCGAATTACCGGCGCGGCATCCCAATACACGCGCTCGGTTCCTATATGCTCTACCTGCTCGGACCGAATGAGACGCCCGCCCACTACCAGGATCTCGCCCTGGACCGCCGCTCCGGGCAGGAGGTACAGCGTGCCATTGGCAACGGTAACGGCCCCGGTCACTCGGCCCGCGATACGGAGCGATCCCCGGTACAGTGCCAGATTTCCCTCGAGATGGGTGCCGGCCGGCAGAGCCACGTCTCCCTGCATCCGGGTCGCCGCCGAGTCATTGAACAGCGCGATCAGCTCCGCCACCACCTCAGGAGGAGGGCCTGCGCGTACGACGGAGTCGGTCGGGGGGGCATTGGGATCGATTACGATGACGCTGTCCTGGGCCCAACCAGGCGAGGCCAGCACCAGCATCAGGCCGGCTATGAGCAGGCGCATGAGGCTCTCTGGAAAAATGAGTGGCTACAGCTCGGAGTCGGCGCTCTTTTCCAGACCTAACCGGCGCATCCGCCGATAGAGGTTGGCACGATCGGTCTGAAGGATTCTGGCCGCTTCGGCCATGTTGTGCTGAGCCTGTGTCAGCGCCGCTAAGATGAGACCCCTCTCGAACTCGTCCAGGGCCTCGCTGAGCGGCCGCCCGAGCAATGTCAGCCAGGGGGTCGTAGCAGGGGCGGTAGAAGAGCCGCGGATGACTTGGCGGACAGCGGCCGCGTCAACCACCGGACCACTGAGAATGCTCAGCCGCTCGACCAGATTGGCCAGCTCCCGGACGTTGCCCGGCCAGGAGTAGGAGGCGAGGGCATCCAGCGCGGCGTCGGTGAAACGCGTCGCATGGCGTGGCCGGACCCGCTCGGCCAAATGGGCCACCAGCGCTGGCAGGTCCTCCAGCCGGTCACGTAGTGGTGGCAGCTGGATCGGAAAGACGTTGAGCCGAAAGAAAAGGTCTTCCCTGAACGCGCCGCTACTCACGGCCTCTCCGAGCTGCCTGTTGGTGGCGGCGATGACTCTGGCATCGATCCGCATCATGGTCTCGGCGCCGATGCGTTGCAGCTCCCCGGTCTCGAGAGTGCGAAGCAGCTTGGCCTGAGCCTCCTGGCTCAAGTCGCCGACCTCATCGAGAAACAGCGTGCCGCCATGGGCCAGCTCGAACCGTCCCAGCCGGCGTTCCGTGGCTCCGGTGAAGGACCCCCTCTCGTGCCCGAACATCTCGGACTCAACCAGGTCGCGCGGAATCGCTGCGCAGTTGACGGTCACGAACGCCCGCCCCTGTCGCCGGCTCGCCGCATGGATGGCGGCTGCGACCAGCTCCTTGCCGGTTCCCGACTCGCCGGTGATGAGCACCCTGGCTTCCGTGGGGCCCACCCTAGAGATCAGCGCGGCCACCTGCTGCATCGCCGGGCCACTGCCGATCAAGGCGGCACGGCGTCCCAGCTCGGCATGGAGGGCGCGGTTTTCCGCCCGCGTGCGGTTCAGCTCGAGCGCCGCTCGTACCGTGACCAGTACTCCCTCGGGGCTGAGCGGCTTTTCCAGGAACTGAAACGCACCCAGCTTCACTGCGCGCACGGCATCGGTGAGCTGGGCCTTGCCGCTCATCATGATCACCGGCGCCAAACGGCCTCGGTCTCGCATCCGAGTCAGCGTCTCGAGGCCGTCCGGGCCGGGCGGCATCATCAGGTCGAGCAGCACCACGTCGGGATCCGCCTCGTCCATGAGGAGCAACGCTGCGTTGCCGTTGGGTGCCTCCGTGACGTTGAAGCCCTCGTTCCGCAGCAAGGCCCCAAGCATCCGCCGGATGTTGGCTTCGTCGTCGACCAGGAGGACCTGTTCGCTGCCGCTCACCGTGAGCCGATCCGTACCACGAAGGTCGCGCCCCCGCCGGGGGTCTCCTTAACCCGGATCGTACCGCCGTGCATCTCGATCGCCTGCTTGACGAGCGCCAGACCGAGTCCAGTGCCCCCTGGTTTCCCGGTGAAGTAGGGATCGAAGATCCGCTCGGCTGCGTCCGCGGGTACCCCCGGTCCCCGGTCGGAAATCTCGATGCGCACTCCGCCACCGTCGTCCGGTCCGGCGGTGATGTCGAGCACGCCCCGTTCCTCACACGCCTCCACTGCGTTGCGCAGGATGTTGCTGAACGCACGTCGAAGCGGGTCGTAGTGCCCCAGGAGAACGGGAGTCCTGGGATCCAGGTTGAGGCGGGCGGTCATGGTGGTGGGCACGGAGGTCCGGGCCAGCTCGGCCAGCAGTTCGGTGAAGTCGACCGCCGCAGCAGGGCCCTCGGGGAGGCGGCCGAACTCGGTGAACTCGCGAGCGAGCTGCTCCAGGCGGCCTGACTCGGTTACGAGCACCTCGATGGTTTCCCGGTGCTCGGCCGCACCGGAACGCACCAGCTCAGCCACCGCCAGACGGATGGGCGTCAGCGGATTTCGCATCTCGTGCGCCACCCGGCGAGCCGTCTCTCGAAACGCCCGGAGCCGTTCGGCCTCGATTTCCTGCGCCCGAGCCTGCTCCAGGGACGACGCCATGTCCCGCAGAGCGGTCCGAAGCGCGGCAAACTCCGGCGCTCCGCGGCGAGGACGGTCGGGTGGGAGCGGCTGCATCCGGCGAATGTTACCGGTCCATCCGATGAGCTCCTCGATCGGACGGCTGAGCTGACGCGAGAGGTGGCCGCCGAACCGGACCGACGCGTACACGAACGCCGCGCCGACCAGGAGGATGACGAGTCCCAGACCGGCGTAGTAGTAGCGGCTGAAGGTCTCGGCTCGTTGCAACTGGCCGATCGCGGTATTGAGCCTGGCGGCGTGGTCGGCCAGGGCCTGTCGTTCCGCCGGCCGCAGACGGGTAGAATCGACCGTGTGCAGAAGCAGCCGGCCGGACTCGGTAACTCCTTCGATGGCGTCGCGCGCTCCAGGGGCCCTGGCAGTAGACCGAATGGTCAACCCCCAGCCCAGGATCGCCAGGGCGGTGGGGACCGCACCGAGGCAGATCAGGATGAGCAGGATTCTCTGGTGGAATGAGAGTCGCATGCCCGAGGTCAGGCGCTCGGTGCGCGCCGGTCGGCCCGGACTATGATGGGGGACCCGAACCAGCGCGTGAGACCCAGCAGCCTCCCCGGGCGCTCAGCCAACTTGCTCAGGGCAGCCTGGCCGGCCCACCGGTGCAAGACCATGGGGAGCAGGAACTGTGGCCGCACCTTCCGGACGATAAAGCCGCGATCCGCGAAGGCCGCGTTGATCTGGGAGGGGGTAAAAAGGATGAATTTCCGGGTATTCAGCTCGATGCCTCGTTTCAGCTCAAACAGCTGGGCCGACAGAATGTTCGCGCTTCGAACAGAAGGGTAGTCGAGCACGACCGAGCGGCGCGCTACCCGGCACAGTTCTCCAATCAATTCGCTCCAGGCCACGCTATGCGGCAGCAGGCGAAAGCACACCACTGCATCGAACGACCGCTCCGGATAGGGTAAAGCCCGAAGGTTGGCGACCTCGAACCGGCACCGGCCGCCGGCAGTCCAGGGCTCGAGCCGAACGGCGCAGATTGGGTCGCTGCCCACCACCGTGACCTCATAACCCGCGTCGATCAGTGGTGGGGTTATCTGCGCGTGTCCTCCGCCAACGTCCAGGATGGAAGCGCCGACCGGCAGCTCGTGAAGCAACTTCAGCGCAAGGCGGGTCTGGGTCTCCAGGAACCAGCGACCCACCCCGCCGCTGAAGCGGCGGGCATAGTCCTCGGAGGACGTCCCGATATCCGCGTCCTCGGTCAAGCCATTGGAATGGCTCGCTCTAGGATCGGGTGTCGGGCTCATGCCAGAAGCTAGGTCGCAGCGTACCCCGTGTCCATCCGCCCCGGACGCCTCGAGACTGGCCGAGGGGACCGCGGTCACTTACATATCCATGCGATCCGTGTCTCATCTGTCTTCAGGCTGGCCAGTCTCTAACGGAGGCGGGAATGCGTGTGCTGGTTACCGGAGGGACCGGCTTCACCGGTACCGCCCTGGTCAAGCGGCTCATCGAGCAGGGGCATAGCGTGGTCGGGCTCGACTACAAGGAAGGGCTTCAGTGTGACGTCCTGCGTGCTCACGGGGCCAGGATTGTCATCGGGTCGGTGACGGACCAGCAGGCGGTAGAGCGGAGCATGGAAGGTGTGGAGCTCGTGTTCCACCTCGCCGCCGCCTTCCGCGAGCTGAACAAGCCCAACTCTTTCTATGACAAGGTCAACGTAGGAGGCACCCAGGTGGTCCTCGCGGCAGCCCGTCGTCACGGGGTGCGCAAATTCATCTACTGCAGTACCTGTGGCGTCCACGGGAATGTGGATCATCCGCCCGCCAATGAAGACGCACCGATCCAGCCGGCCGACTACTACCAGCGCACCAAGTACGAGGCCGAACCTGTCGTCGCCCAGGCAACGGGGCAGGGGCTCGAAACAGTCATACTGCGGCCCGCAGCCATCTACGGGCCCGGAGATCCCGAACGCTTCTTCATGATCTTCAAACGGGTCTCACGGGGGACGTTTCCGATGTTCGGAAGCGGGCGCACACTCTACCATCCTCTCTATGTCGACAACCTGGTCGACGCGTTTCTGCTATGCATGCCGCCCGGAGCGGGCAACGGCCGGGCCTACCTGATCGCCGACGAGAGCTATTACCCGATCGAGGAGATCGTCAGAGCCGTGGCACGCGCGCTCGATGTGCCCATTCGCATCCCTCATTACCCGGTTCTGCCCGTGGTGGCGCTGGGCCATATCGTCGAAAAGGCCTGCAAGCCATTTGGCCTGGCTCCGCCGATCTTTCCGCGACGGGTTGACTGGTACCGGCAGAACCGTGCCTTCGACATCACCCGAGCCAAGCGCGAGCTGGGATACGTACCTCGGGTTCAACTGGATGAAGGACTCCGACGTACCGCCATATGGTACCGGGAGGAGGGCTACCTATGAGCTGTGGCCTGTCGTTTCATCATGCGGCCTCCCGGGGCCGAGGTCGCTGAAGATCGAACCGCCCAGCGCCGCCTTGGTGGGGCTGCTGGTCACCAAGGCCCTCTCTCCCGGTCGGTGCTGGTCACGAACGTGAGAGCTCACCTCCGGCTGCGAGGTCGAGTCGGTGAACCGGATCGAGTGGGGTGGAGGGAGGCGCTCCCCGCCGGTCCAGATACATCCGGCTCCACATTTCTGTGAGCAGCAACGACCAGAGCCGGTAAGCGCGCTCCTGGGAATACGGCCTCCCGACCGCCCTGCGCCGCAGCGCCGACACGTAGGAGGGCTCGAAGAGCCCGCGACCGGCAACCGCGGAGGGAGGCAGAAGCTCATCGGCTAATCGATCCAGCACCCCGCTCAGCTGAACGTCGTGCTTCAAACGGTTGAAGCTCTTCCCGAAATTCAGGATGGACTCAGGCAGGAGACCGACGCAGGCCTTTCGCAGGACGTACTTCTGTGTCCGGCCATGAATCTTCAAGCGGTCTGGTATCGAGAACGCGGTCGCCAGGAACGAGGGATCGGTGTGGTGGGCATTCATCCTCACTCCCACGCCCGCATACAGCCGCTCGACGGGAGACTGGTATGGCTGTACCAGAAATCCGCTTCGGAGGAAATTGGAGAGCGGTTCGTCGCCCCCGCGTGGAAACCCGGGGAACTGCGGAAGGCTTGCCGCGCCGACAACCTCAGGAGGGGGGAAGTCCTTACCTCGGAAGTACGCCGCTCGCAGCATCCGACCGGATAGCGACCTCGGCTCGACGCTGCGGAAGGTGAAGTCGTAAAACTCCTCGAGCGGGCGCCGCAGCGTCGGGAATCGCAGGCCCAGGTCCACCAGCCGGTGTCGCGGCAGTCCGGCAAAGAGACCATCGAATCCGAACCCCGTTACCACAAGCTCTACGTGCCGAGCCGCTTCCCGAGCGGCGATAAAGAGGTAGGCGATGTCTTCTCTGCCGATCGGCTCCTCCAGGTGCCAGACCATCCAGGGGAGGAGCCTCGGGAGATCGTCGGGGTCGAGCACCAGGGCGTGATGCCTGGTTCCGAGCTCTCCAGCCACCCTGGCGGCGTTCAGCAGCTCCCGGTCATCCGGGCCGTAGCCGGCCGTGAAGGTATGCACCTCGCGATCTCCGGCGACCTGTCGGACCCCGGCCGCCATGACCGCCGAGTCGAGTCCTCCGCTCAGGGAGACCCCTATCCGGCTGTAGGGCTCGACCTGCCGTCGCAACGTGTCGAGAAAGCTGCTCCGGAGCGCCGCAGTGTGGCGGCCCTCGTCGCTATGAAGCACCTGGATTGGAATATTCCAGAACCTGGCTGTGTGCATCCGGTCGAGGTCCACTTCCAGCCACGTACCGGGTGCCACCGGATGAACTCCCGCCAGGCAGGTGGCTCCCGGCTTGGTCCACTTGGTGGACTGGATGACCTGGATGGCGTCGCGATTGGGCAGGGCCGGCACGCTTGAAATGGCAAGCAGGGCCTTGTACTCGCTCGCGAAGATGAACCGATTGTTGTCGAGCGTGAAGTAAAGCGGTGCGTAGCCGATCCGATCGCGGGCCAGAACCAGGCGGCGCGCGGATGGATCCGCGATCGCCAGGGCAAACTGTCCAGCCAGTCGCGCGAAGGCCTCGGTTCCTTCCCGATGAAACAGGTCCAGAGCCAGCAGTGCGTCATCCACCGGCGATGCGATTGCGGCTCCGCGCCCTCCGTGGGTGGGGAGGTCGGGGCGATTGTCTATCGCGCCGTCGAAAACAACCGGCCCTCCTGCCAGACGATCCACCCCACTGAGCCGGGTGCGCATCCCCAACCGGAGTAAAGGTCCAAGTGACCACTCGCAAACGCCCTGGCCGCGATGCGCCAGGCGCTCGCCGATTGACCGAACCTCTCCAGCATCGGCATCGCCGAGGATGCCATAGAGCGCGCCCATGAGAGTCTCTCTAGGCGATCGTTCGGTACAGCTGCCGGTAGAGCTCGAGGTGGATCGCAGGCGAGAATCTATCCGCGATGTAGCTCTGGGTATTCGCCTGGTATGCGGAGTACTCCGCCTGGAGCTGGAGAATGGCGGCCTTCAGTCCTGCGATGGTGGGCTCGAAGGCCAAACCCGCGCCTGCGTGCGTTACGTCCGGGGCGATCGAGACGAGATGTGACAGGAGCAACGGCTTGCCGTGGGCCAGCGACTCCAGGGCACTTCGTGGACAAGGAATGAAGCTACGGTGCTCGAGCCCAGGCAGCACGGTGGCATGGACGCCATCGTAGACGCCCGCCATATCGTCAACGACTCCACTGATAATCGTGATGTTGCCAAGAGCGGCAGGGGCCACGATCCTCTCGAGCTTGCCCAGGTGACGCGTTCGCCAAATGAGCAGAAAGCGAACGTCAGGCAACAGCGCGGCCACCGCCGTAATCAGGTAGATACCGCGGGAGAGGAAGTCGGCCGCGTTGAGCGGGCTGGAGGCGAACAGGATTGTGAAGGGGCCGCGCGCTTCGCGGTAAGGCTCGACCGCGATCCCCGGCCGGATCACCCGGATCGACTCATCCCGAATCCCGATCTGCCGCAGGATCTCGCGGTCGCGCTCGCCCTGGACGACGATGGCCCGCAGCCGCGCCAGCGAGGCAAGATTATGCTCAAAGCCCCGGAGTGTGGTGGTGTCCTTGGCGATGGTCAACACGCCGTTGCTGCGAGAAATAACCGGCGTCAGGAGCCGCTCGCCCGCCGAGGCAAACAGGTGGTTGACGTCAAAGCGTGAGGCATACGGCATTACCAGCGGATAGAGCGGCAGCCCGTGAGGAAGAGGGATTCGTTTTTCCCGCCCGCTCAGGTTGAAGCCGGAATCTTTGGTATTGATGCTCACCAGGGACCCGTCGATCTCGCCGTCCAGCCCCTGGCGCAGCGATGCGATCTCCTTCGACACGGCCTCCCAGCGAGGCATGTAGTTGAATACCCAATACAGGATTCGAGCGGCGCTCACGATCGGGCGGGCTGAGTCCGGCGGCACACATAGATCTGGTTTTTGGAGAGCCGGTTAGCCACGGGGATTCGGCTGAGAAACGCCTCGAACGGGACCAACCAGCGCGTCGGAAGGAGCTGGAAGCCATTGTGTCCCGGGAGGACGAAGATGCGGTGGACCTCCTCTACCTGCAGTCCCGCGGCCGCCAGGGCCCGTCTCATCTCGGACTCCGACATCGTGGAGATGATGCCTCGGCGTCCGGGCGGGACCAGCGGTTTCTTGGGCACCCGCAGGACCTTGTGGGCGAAAAGCGCGGTGAGTCCCAGAATGGAATGCCGGTTCATGTGGTTGTCGATGATGAGATAGCCATCTGTCGCCAATAGCTGGCGCAGGGCCCGGAGGATGGGGCCCCGGTTGGCCGGCTCGAGGTTCAGCAGCAGGCGAAAACTCGTTATCAGATTGAACTCGCGGCCGCCGAGCAGGTCGGGGTTGGTCACCACATTACCGTGGACGAACTCCGCGTCCGGCACCTTCGCGCGGGCAACGGCGAGCTGTCCTGCGCTGGTGTCGACTCCGACCTTGGTTCGGATCAGATCCCTGAAGACCTCAATGATCCGTCCGGTCCCACAGGCGAAGTCGAGATAGGCCGTGTTCGGATCGGACGACCGGAGACGCCGAAACAGGTCCCGCAGGATGACGTGCTCGAGCCGGAAAATGGCGAGCTCGAACCGGTTGGCGAGGGAGCGATCGTACGACTCGCCGGACTTGCCTTGGTCCTGGTAGTGATCGGTGTATGCGGAAGAATAGGCCATCAGGCCGAGCCCGCTCCTCTAGACCCAGCCCAGTTGCCGGTAGGAGTCGAGCGTTCGGCGGATGCCATCATGCAAAGATACCTTGGGAGCGAAGCCAAGTTCGGTCCGGGCCCGTGAGATGTCGAACCACCGGTTACTGGTAAAGAACTTTACTCGACGTCGGAAGATCGGCGGCTCGATCCGGAGCGGTATGCATACGGCCTCGCACAGCGCGCCGGCCAGCCAGAAGGGCCACACCGGAAGCTGGAACCGGGGCGAAGTAACGTGGGCCACGCCGGCAATCTCCTGCACCAGTTCCTTCAGTGTGAGTGCCTCGTTGCCGGCCAGGATATAGGTCCGTCCCGCGGCGATCGGAGCGGCAGCAGCCAGACGGAATCCCTCGATTAGATCGTCGATGTAGACCATCTGGAAGTGGGGGGAGCCGTCGCCGAGAATCCTGAAGCGCTTCCGCGCGACGCCACCAATCAGCTTGAAGAGGCGCTTGTCCCCCGGACCATAAATCGGACCCGGACGCACCACCGTCAGCGGGACGCCTGCTCGGTAAGCGGTCTGGAGCGCGACCAGCTCGCCCTCAAGCTTGGTCTCCTGGTAAATGTCCCCTGGGTGAAAAGGGGCATCCTCGGTTGCGGGGGCCGCTTCCGAGACGCTTCCGTGCACGCCCACCGTGCTGCAATGCACGATGCGGCGAACTCCGGCCGCGGCGCTGAGCTCGACCAGCTGACGGGTGGCGTCGACGTGCACTTCACGGTACTCCGAGTCCGGCACACCCGCGCGCCGGAACACCGCTGCCAGGTGGTACACCGTGTCGATTCCCTCGGTTGCCTGGCGCAGTACAGCCGGGTCCCGAATATCGCCTGCAACGGTCGTTACCCCGGCGTGTTCCAGCTCGGCTGCTTGATCGGGATTGCGGATCAGACCCCTGACCCTATGTCCGGCCGCGGCCAGGCTCCGCGCCAGCGTCACACCGGTGAAGCCTCCTGCGCCGGTGATCAAGACGCGTTGAAATCTGGGCTTGGGCATGGAAAATCCGGGGTTGGTAGGGGTTTGTCCCTATATTCGGCGAGGCACTCGGCCAGCCAGACTCACCAGGCCCCCTAGTTAGCTGAGGGATGCGGGCGGGGCCGTGTCTTCGGTCACATTCCCTGACGGGTCCCGTGCCGCCGCCGGTCCAGAGGCGTTGGACACTCGCCGCGCCGACACGATCAGCTTGTAACCCGGCGTGAAGAAGAGGAGCGCGTCGAGCTTGGCTACGCTCCAGATCAACGGGTACAGGGCCGACAGAAGTACGAACTGCTTACGGTGCTTCCGCATGTCGCTTTCGGTGATCACGGTGCCTTTCGAGGAGGAGCCTCCGAGACTTTGCCGCTGCTGCATCTTGAGATATAACCCATTCAGGGCGGTATCGATGAGCTCGGAGAAGGCGCCCGAGTAGGTGGTGGAGTCCTCGATGACGAATGCGGGTCCCAGAAGCTGGCGCAAACCCTCCCGGCTGTAGCCCGGCCTCAGGTGCCCATGCCACTCGTCGGTGAGGCCAATCGCGTGCCGAAGACGGTTCAGAAGAGACCCCGGCTTCAAGTGAGGAACATTGATAATCACCTGCCCCCCGGGCTTGAGGATGCGGGCCAGCTCCCGGGCAAATCCACGGTCGTCGGCAATGTGCTCGAGGAAGTCGACGATTACGATCTGGTCGAATGCCGCATCCTCGAACCGGGTCACTCCCCCATCGATCTGGTGCACGCCACTGCCCACCAGCTGCCGGATGGACATGACGGCCCGCTCATCCAGGTCGGCGCTGTGCCATTGCCCGCCTCGCTGGCGCAAAAGATAACTGATCACTCCATTATCGGCCCCGATATCGAGCCCTCGCTTGCCGGCGGGATCCTCCAGTTTGGCGATAATCTGGCGGAACTTGGCCTGCTTCAGGACCGATCGATTGAAGAGAGCGAGGGCCCACGCGGCTTCCGGTGGGCCCGTCGTTGGTGTGGTCACCGCGCCGTGACCGGGATGGATTCCGGCAGCTGAAGATGGCGAAGGGTGAGATAGAACGCGGTGAGTGCACGCAGGAGCCACCCGAGCCCCACGCCATAGATCACGCCCGTCAGGCCCCATCGAGCGCCGAGGATGGCCGCGACAACTGCCACGGCCACCGAGGCCCAGCCAAACAGGTTCACAATCGACAGCTCGCTGGCAGTTGCCAGGGCGGTGACGGTGGACTTGGTGAACGCGTTCATCACTTTTGCGACGCCGCTGAAGATGGCGGCAAAGAGGAGTGAGCCTCCGAGGTGATACTTGCCAGCGAGGAAATGGCGCTCGACCAGGGGGGTAACGAACCAGATGACAACGGAGCCGGCTACGAGGATGGCGCTCACTAGTCTGGCTTCGTGGGCAATCAGCCGGCGGCGCTCCACCAGGGTGGCTGCGCCGCGAAGCCGGGGGATGAGAGTATACGCGGCGCTCATCTGGAGCACCCGGAACAGCGAGCCTGCAATGGCGGCCAGCACGCCGTAGGTGGCGAGGTCATGCAGGGGAAGCACGTGAGGAATGATCAGCCGGTCCAGTTGGACCAGCACCAGCCCCGCGGCGTTCAAACCGGCATACGAGAGGGCCTCGCCCCAGGGAAACCAGCTCTCACGATATGGCTTCGCCGCGCGTTCACGGAACAGCATCCACCAGCCGATCACCCCGGCGAGCACGAAACCAAGGGCCGAGATGGCCAGGGGGAGCCGAGCTTCCCTGATGCCCGAGACGACCACCACCAGGGCCGCCACCAGGAGCGTCAGGTTGGGGCTCTGCGTGAGGGCCAGCGAGATACCGAACCGCTGCTCGCTCTGGAACTGAGCGCCGGCAACGACCATCGCGCCGCCGCCGACGGTGGCGGCGAAAACGATGAGCAGCAAGGGCAGGCTAAGGTAGTACACGAGTCCAGCAACGAGCATGAAGATCAGGCCGGTAACGAGTCCGGCGGCGAGGGTGCGCTTGAGCACCCTGGGGCCGGCCTCGAGGTGGCGCCGGTTGACCATCCCATCCACTCCGCCCGGCGCCAGAGCAAAGCTCAGATTTACCAGCGCGATGACCAGGGTGAAGAGGGCATACTCTGCGGTGGGAAGGACGCGGGCGAGGATCAGGTTTGCCCCGGCGAACCCCAGCCCCGACGCCCCGTAGATCACCACACTCCGGAGCGTGGGCGAGTGCCATAACCTTCTCACGCTTTCGTCCCGGTAGCCTTCGATTCCATCATGGTGTAGAACGCGCTCAGCTTGCGGTGCGCCGCCTCGGGAGTGAACTCCTGCTGGACATAGGCCTTGGCTTGACCGGCCAGGCGAGCACGCAGGCCCGGATCGCTGAGCAGGTGGGCCAGCCCATTTCCCAGGGCCTCAGGTTCGGGTGCCACCAGGTACGCGATACGGTCGTCGAGAACCTGGGTGTGGCTGCGCAGCCGAGTAGCCAGAACGGCAGTGCCGGAGTCGAGATAGGAGTAGATCTTCATAGGGGTGTTGAGGCCCTTGAGGCGGGGCGAGACCAGCACATCCGCCCGCTGGAGCAGGCCATTCAGCGACGTAATCGGCCGCGGCCCGAGGAAGTGCACTTGAGTGACGATGCCCAGCTGCTGGGCTCGGCGGCGATACCGCTCTATGTCCTGGTCCAGACCTCCGACGATCACCAGATGCGCATTGGGGACCTGGGCAATCGTGTGGCTGAAGCCATCGAGCAGCAGGCCGATGCCTTGGTAGCGTTCGAGGTTGCCGACGTACATAGCCACCAGGCTTTGACTGTCGACTGCAGCGGGCAATGGCGTCTCGACGCCCTGGCCGTTGGCCGAATGCGCTCCCGGTGCCAGGAGAGTCGTATCTTCTACCCGGCCAACCGTCTTGTCGGGTGCATGACCGTGGGCCACATCTTCCAGCGCGGCACAAACCGTGAGGACCCCGAGACTCCGACGCACCGCGAACGCCTCGCAGCGACGCAGGGCCGGGAACGCGAACTGCAGGCCGGGATACGCATCCACCATCTGCTCGGCCAGTGAGGAGTCCATGTCGTAGACATAAGGAACTCCGGTGATGCTCTGCATGGCCGCCGCGATGAAGGCCGATTCCTCGACCGCGTGGATCAGATCATATCGGTTCTTTCGTACCATCCCGAGGCACATGGCGAACATGAATACATCGCAGATCACCTTCTTCACCGAAAAGCCCGGGCGAATGTTCCGGATCCATGGCAAACGACCGGTCCGGTGGATGCGGCAGTTGGCGATCTCGACGTTCTCTCCCTCATGGAAGGTCAGGAGATCGATCTGGTGACCCCGGGCGCTGAGGAACTCGAGGACGGTTCTCACCGCCAGCGGAGTACCGCGGGCCTGGAAGAAAGGGTGCGGGGCGAGCACCAGAATCCTCACCCTACCGCCTCCATCGCCGGGCCGGGTACTCCGGCCTGCCGTATCACCGCGTCGATCTCGGCCTCCTGACGAAGGCTGTCCCAACCGAGCTCCGAGCCTGCCATCCGAGCGGCAGCTTCGACCGCCTCCCGATGGGGGCCCGGAACGGCGCCAAGGGCAGTGCGGCGGAATACGATGTCCGTCAGCGTGATCGCCATTTCTTCCCGCACAGCTCGCACGATCTCCCCTCTAGCGGGCACAGGTCCCGGCTCCATCGCAGCTCGGTCTTCCGCACCCGGCAGCCGAAGCTCCGCCGTGCGGCAGGCCGGGCTGGGGCGGTCAGAGAGGCGAACACCCGATCGACCGCCCGTTCAGCCACGAGCCTGCGCAGTCGTGTATTTCACGCCTTCGACCGAAAGAAGGTGCCGGAGCACCCTGCGGCCGTGATCCACTGATCCGTGGCCGTTCGGCCAGTGCGCCAGGTCTGCCAGGCTCGTTTCCGCCTTTCAGCGGGAGCCATCCCCATTGGCACCGCACCACGTCACGGCCGGAGAGCTCCAGTCCTGGACAGGCGTCGTTGAATTCTCGCAGCAGGGCGCGGACTCCGCGATCGCGCTCTGCTCGCGGGTCGCCTCGGTCGGCAGTGTACCAGGTACCCAGGAGAGTCGCCTTGCCCTGGGGAGCGCAGAAGAGAAAGCGGTGTCCACCGCAAACTGGATCCTCGCGCCGTCCGCTCCGGGCTCGGACGCCGAACGCTACATCCGCCAGCCTGCGGGCCATCACAACGTTCAGAGCCATCGCGCGTCTCGACATGTCGGGCGCTGCGGCTCCCGTCCCCGTCGCGATCAGGTCACGAGTCCATGGACCCGCCGCAACCAGCACCGCCCGGGCCCGGATGTCGAGCTGCCGTCCCGCTCAAGCGATCGATGGCCTGGGCACCCTGTGCGGCCCCACGGTGAGTCAGGAGCCGATTCACCCGCAGATAATTGGCAGGCACTGCTCCATTTGCGGCAGCGGCCTTCACGAAGCTCAAGGTGAGTCGCTCGGGGTGACCCAGCTGGGCATCGTGCCAGATGGCTCCCCGGATAAGCCCTTCGGCGTCGGAACCAGGGAAACAGCCCGAGGCACTCATCCCGCGAAATCACGCGTCCGCGCCGGATCAACCTGTCCCGGTCGAGGTGCCGGTTGCGGTCCGAGCGACACCAGGTCGTTGAGCGCGAGAGCGGCGGCATGGGCAATCCGACCTCGGGTACCGACGCCGTAGGTGGGGACCAGCACCGACAGCGGCTCAACCAAGCCGGGCGCGATCCGGAGCAGCGTCGGAGCGCTCCCGAATCGACTCCCGCATACGAGAGAAGTCGCCCCGGGCCAGATACCGGAGGCCTCCGTGAACGATCCTCAGACTGTTGGCCGAAGTGGCCGCTCCGAAGTCGTCCTGGTCCACGAGGGCCACCGACAGGCCCACGGAGGGATGCATCCCAGGCCGCGCAGGCGCCGTAAATGCCGGCGCCGACGATAAGGAGATCAAAGGTGGTGTCGGCCAGTCGAGGGACGTCTCGTCGCATGCTCGTGAGAGTGATGTCGGGAGCCATTGAACCTTCTCCCGAAAGGCCACTGTCACGCAAGGCTGGCGACCTAGGCTCGTTCGCGCACCCGATACGCGCGGCGGTGCGGCGCTCGGAGATGCACGATGATCTCGCCGACCAGACCGAGGCCCATGAGCTGAACACCCAACGCCAGGAACAGCACGGCGAGCAGGAGTGCCGGACCGGTTGGCGATTCCCTGGCCTTGAACCCGTTGAATGAAGAGCACCAGGCTCAGGACCGTTCCGGCCGTCAGGAAGAGGGACCCCACCAACCCGAAAAATCGCAGCGGCTTCTCGGTGAACTTGGCCAGAAAGAAGAACGCCAGGATGTCGAGCAGCCGGCGCAAGTAGACGCCGGGCCAATAGACCCGCATTCGGGCATCGCCGGGGTGCTGCGGCGACCGCCACTTCATCCACTCGGAACCCCTCCCGCAGGGCGAGCGCGGGAATGAACCGGTGGAGATCTCCATAGAGCGGCAGGGCCTCGGCGACCGAGCGGCGCATGGCGCGCACCCCGCACGCCATATCGTGGAATCGCTGCTCCGAGACGCCGCCGATGATGCTATGAAACGCCCGGGACTGCATCCGGTTGAGCCAGCTGTCCAGCCGCGGCGACCGGTTGGCCACGACCATGTCCGCGCCCTCGGAGACCGCGTCGAGGAGCAGGCGAATGCCTTCGGGTTGCACCTGAAAGTACGCCGGGAGGGTGATCACCAGATCGCCCCGGCTCTTCTCGATGCCGAGCCGCAGCGCGGCGGTCTCACCGAACTCGCGGGCAAACCGCAGAATCCGGACGCCTTCGTTCTCCCGCGCCAGCGCCACCAGCTGGGCCGAGGGCGTCAAACGGCCGTCGAAGACGAAGAGGAACTCGTACTCTTGCGAGCGAGCATCGAGCTCTCGCGCGGAAGGCTTGATACACCGCAACCAGATCGTCGGCCCGCTCCACTACCGGCACCACAACCGAGATCAAGCCCAAATCGGCAGGGGTCCGGGTGCTGGAAGTATCGGCGGCGGGTTCCATCAGAGTCTGCTGTGCGCTCATATCAACGAACCTCCCACGCGTTCGGGGTGTCGACTCGCGTCCCCGCGTTCACTGCTGAGCGCGACTTCTGCGACGAGACCTAGCATAAAGAGATAGAACGCCACCCCCACGGCGAGAAGCCCCGCCCCGGGAAACACCAACGCGCCTGCCTTTTCCGGGCCGAAATGGGTCAGACTGAACAGCCACAGCGCGGCGAAGACAACTCCGACGCCCAGGGCCGGCAGTGCCGCCAGGGCGAAGCCCAGCAGCGGCCGCGACCTGAAGGTCGTGATCATCTTGAGCGTGATCAGATCCACCAGCACCTTCAGCGTTCGGGAGATCCCATACTTGCTCTCGCCAAAACGGCGAGCATGGTGCCGAACCGGCATCTCGGTGATCCGCGCGCCTACGCTGGCGGAGAGCGCGGGGATGAAGCGGTGTTGCTCGGCATAGAGCGAGATCCGGGTCACCAGGTCTCGCCGGTAGGCCTTGAGCGAGCAGCCATTGTCCCGTGATGGGCACGCCGGTCAGCCGCCGGATCAGACGGTTCGCCAGCCAGGACGGGACCTTACGAAGGAGTAGCTTGTCCTGTCGCTGCTGCCGCCAGCCGCACACCAGGTCGTATCCCTCATCGAGCTTGGAAACCAGCGCCGGGATGTCCCGTGGGTCGTTCTGGAGGTCGCCGTCCAGCGAGACGATCACTTGACCGCGCGCGTTGTCGAAGACCGCCATCATCGCGGCAGTCTGCCCCACGTTGTGTTCCCAGCCGAAGGCCATGGACTCGTTGGTCGGCCGTGGCCGAGCGGACCTCGTTCCAGGTGCCATCCCTGCTGCCATCGTCCACCAGAATGACCTCGAACGTGCCGGGATACGCCTCCAGCGCCTGCAGGATCCACTCGACCAATGGGCGGACGTTCTGGGATTCGTTGTAAAGCGGAGCGACCACCGAAAGTGTGGGCTCGCTCGCCTGGGTTGCGGTGGAGGTGGAAGACACGGTTGGGATTCTCGTCACCAGGTCAGGGACATCCACAAGGATAGGGCCGAAGTCGTCCCCATACCAGCAATCGTCGTTCCGCGGCTGAGCCATCCGCGCGCCTTACTAAGTCGTTGATAGCCATGGTGAAGAGGAGGGGTGCGGAACCGGCGAGACTTGCGGTGGGCCGACCCGCGCCGTTCAGTGTGGCTCGCGCGCCACGGGCCGCTGAAGAAGGGAGACTTTCCGAGGGATGCTGACCGTTACCAACCGCCGCGCCGGAGCAGGACGACCGGAACCGTCTTGAGCATGATACGCAGATCTTCGGTCACCGACTGGCGGCGGATGTACTCCAGATCGTAGTGCACCTTGGTGCGCACGTCGTCGAGCGAGCGGTCGTAGTGGTGGTTGATCTGCGCCAGGCCGGTGATGCCGGGCTTGGCCCGCTGCCGCAGGGGGTACTCGGCGATGTGCTCCCGCAGCTCGGCGAAGATGGTGGGCCGCTCCGGCCGGGGCCCCACGATGTTCATCTCGCCCTTGAGCACGTTGAGCAGCTGGGGCAGCTCATCCAGGCGATACTGCCGCAGGAGCCCGCCCACGGCGGTGACCCGGGAGTCCTGCTGCTGGGCCCAGACCGCCCCGCTTCCCTGCTCGGCGTCCACCCGCATGGTGCGGAACTTATAGATCGTGAAGGGCCGGCCGCCGAGGTCGTGCTCGCGACGATGGTTCTGCGTTCCACTCGCTGGTGCGCGGCGGTCGAGTCCGATGCGGACCTGGGTATAGAGGACCGGCCCACGAGAGGTCAGCCAGACCAGCACGGCCACGAACAGCATGACCGGTAACGTCACGATGACGGCAATCGAGGCGAGAAACAGATTGATTCCGTGCCGGGTCCATTCCGAGGAGCGTGAGGCGCCGCTTGTACCGGGCTGGCTCCAGTCGCGGTAATGCTGCCGAACCAGGGACGGCTCCAGCTCGATAGCAGGAAGCGACGGATGGCTCCTACGTACCCCGGACATGGCAATTCCCATTATCGCACTCGACAAGAAGGAAATGGAAAAAAGAGCGGGTGCCTTCTAAGCCAAGAGGCATAAGCCACGAGACCTCTCCCGCCTGCGACCCGTCCAATTGGGACCGACATTATAACGGGTTCCTTCGGAAATACCTTAACACCGCCCAGGAAAGTTCCCTGTGATCCGACTCACTCATCCGGTTCGGGTGAGCTCGCTCAGCGGCGGGGCCGACGCTTGCTCGGCGGGCGCGACTCGGTCAGCAACGGATCGGGAGCTTCGCCCAGACCGAAGCTGGCCAGGCGCTGACTGAATTCGGAGAGCTCGACGGCCGCCCCCACATCGTTCGAACCCTCGGGGTCCTCGGTCTTGTCAGCTGAGCCGACGACCGGGCTCGGGGGTGGAGTCTCGTGCAGCGATTCGCTCGGCATCCGTCGTCAGCTTCCACAATAAGTTCGGTTGGACTTCGGGGAATGCCTGGTTTCCGCTTCAAGGATGGCGCCGCAAATTCGGGTCACTGCCCCGGGCCAAAGTTGGCCCTGATTTCACAGGCAAAGTTGTTGCTCGGCAGGCCGTTATGGAAAACGCAACCGGGTGGGAGCCCGAAGCACGGCGTCTCCCGGTCGTTGCTGCGGAACCACAGCGACCACGGCTAGATTGCCACAATCTGCACGGTGTCAAGTGCCGTGGCATTCCAGCATCCAAACTGTGGCGCCTTTCCAGCGATCCGAGTCCTAAAGCGGGCGGGCGCGATGAAGGACAAGTGGATATATTGTAGTGGCTTACGGCTTTTGGCCGAAGGCGCACGACTCCTGCTACCTGGCGGAACACACGCCCGGTCCCCAGCTTCCCATCAATCTGGCAAATGCGCAATGGCTAATCGAGAAAAGGCTCCCTCCGCCCCTCTCGTCCTTATCGCCAACGATCAGGAATGGTCGGCTCGGTCACTCGAGAGCATTCTGGGGCCCAGTGGCTACTCCGTGGTCCGGGCCTACACCGGCCAACAGGCTCTGGAGCGGGTCCGCACTGCACAGCCCGACCTCATCATCCTCGATGCCCAAATGCCCGACGTGCATGGGTTTGAGGTTTGCCGCCAGCTACGCAGCGATCCCCGGTTCAGCGCAACGACCCCCATCATCATCACCACCTCAGGGCCCATCCGGACGCACCCAACGCCTCGAAGCGTACCGGGCAGGGGCCTGGGAGTTCCTGGGTCAGCCGGTGGACGGTGAGGCCCTCCTTCTGAAGCTCGCCACCTTCCTGCAGTGCAAGCGCGAGGTGGACGCGCTGCGGGAGGAGAGTCTGCTGGACCCAGGCACCGGCCTGTACAACATGCGGGGGCTGGCCCGGCGGGCCCACGAGATCGGGGCGGACGCGTTCCGGCGGCGGGATCCCCTGGCGTGCGTGGTGTTCGCGCCCGAGGCAGAAGGGAGGCGACGCCGGCGAGTCTTCCGACGAGGAAGTCCAGCGCATCGCCGAGCAGGTCGGTCAGCTGTTGAAGAGGGTGGGACGCTCCTCGGACGCGATCGGGCGCCTGGGGCAGTCGGAGTTCGCCGTCATCGCTCCGGCGACCGGCACCGAGGGTGCATCTGCGCCTGGTCCGGAGGCTCGGGGGGAGCATCGAAGCCTCCCCGATTCCCGTCCGGGGCGGCGAGCGGTCTCTCCGGGTGCAGGCCGGCTATTGTGCAGTCCCAGATTTTGCCGAGTCTCCGGTCGACGCCGTGGAGCTCCTGCTCCGCGCTACTACTGCCCTTCGCGACCTCAAGCGGGGCGGCGATTCGGAGCAGGTGCGCGGGATTCGACCAGACCCCCCTGCCTTACCCGACTTGACCCGTAACCTGCCACAGTCTGTTGGACTAAGCCTACGAACCTGCACCCCAGAAGGCCCAGCGTAGTGTGGCCCTGCGCTCCTCACCTGCTTGACTTTTGTGTCACTATGTGGTAAGAAAGTTACTAGTCTGACGCTCCCGGGCGCGGCTCATACGGCTCCCGCGCCGGTTACCGAGATCCCAGTCTGCAGGCTCGCAGCGTGAGCCGCGTCTGAGTCCAACCGACCGCCCGAGCGGTCCTCCCCCGGGAGTGCGCAGGATGGCCAACCCTCTCGTCCAGCAGGATCGGACGAATCCTTCCGCTTCTGAGACCACAGCCCGCGATCCTCTTTCCATCCCCAGTGAGGTCAAGGCCAGCATCCGGGTCCTGGTCGTGGACGACGAGCGCACCCTGCGGGAGAGCTGCGCCAGCGTGCTCCAGATGGATGGGTACAATGTCACCCTGATCGGTCGGGGTGAGGAGGCGCTGGAGACGGTCCGCCGCCGGAAATTCGACATCATCCTGGTAGACCTGTACATGTCACAGGTGTCCGGTCTCGAGATCCTTCAGTCGACGCTCGAGGCCTATAAGGACACCATCGTCGTGGTCATGACCGGGAACCCGAGTGTGACCAGCAGCATCGAGGCGCTCCGGGCGGGCGCCTGGGATTACCTGCCGAAGCCTTTCTCCGCCACGCACCTCCAGGTACTAATCGGCCGGGCATCGCACGCAGTCATGATGTCGCGTGAGACTCAGGACCTGCGGGTCCAGCTCATGAAGCAAAATGGCCACAGTGACAAGATCGCGCTGATCGGCATCTCGCCCCTGTTCCGCAAGGCGGTAGACCTGGCGCGCAAGGTGGCGGGAACCGACGCGTCGGTCTTCATCAGTGGAGAGAGCGGGACAGGCAAGGAAGTGATCGCGCAATTCATTCATCAGAACAGCCGGCGGGCGAGCCGAGCCCTGGTGCCGATCAACTGCGCTGCCCTTCCCGAGCCCTTGCTGGAGTCGGAGATGTTCGGGCATAAGAAGGGCGCCTTCACCGGGGCCGACCGGGACAAGCCGGGGTCTGCTCGAAACCGCCAACGGGGGAACCCTCTTCCTCGACGAGCTGACCGAAATGACCATGCCGCTCCAGGCCAAGCTGCTCCGCGTGATCCAGGACGGCGTGGTTCGCCGGGTTGGAAGCGAGCAGCAGGACGCGGTGGTCGACGTCCGCTTCATCTCCGCAACCAATCGCGAGCCGCAGGAGGCGCGTGGACCAGGGCGTCCTGCGCGGCGACCTGTTCTACCGCCTGCGCGTGGTTCCGATCAAGCTTCCCGCCGCTCAGAAAGCGGCTGGAGGACATCCCGCTGCTCGCCAATCACTTTCTTACGTATTATTGGCAGCGGCACCGTCAGATGGGGGACCGTGTTCCTCGGCTGAGTGAGGCCAGCATCGGGTTCTTGCGTTCCCGACCCTGGCGGGGCAACGTTCGGGAACTGCAGAACGTCATCGAGCATGTCGCGGTGCTGGCCGAGCCGGACCAGACCATCCAGCCTAACGACATCCCGGTCTATGACGATAGTGCCGAATGGCCGGCTGAAAACGTCGCTCCGCCGGGAGTCATGGACGAGGCCTACCATCCCGCCAAGGACCGGGTGGTGGTCCAGTTTGAAAAGGAGTATCTGACTCGCCTCATCAGCCGAGCAGGAGGGAACATGTCGAAGGCGGCGCGTCTGGCGAGCATCGACCGTACCACCCTGTACCGGCTGATGGATAAGCATGAATTCCAGAGAGACGAGACCCCGGGATCCCGCGTGACACCTGAGACCGTCTCGGCCCGGCTCGCCTGGGGAGCGTCGCCGAGCCGCCGCAGGACGCCTCAGGCAGCCGGCACAGGTCTGGGATCCGGACGGCCCGATCGCCGGCTCGGTGTCGCCGGCCCTCTGGGATGCGCTTCGTGAGTCGGTGCTCTGGGCGGAAGCGGAGTGGGAGCGGGTGCATCCAACATGCCTCCGGAGCGGAGGAAGCCACCGCCCATCTGGCCCAGTTGTGCACGGCGATCAGGCAGGAAGCCGCAGGCCTGCCGGCCGAGACCAGCGCGTCCCTCGCAACGCACTCTCCCGTCGCTGGCTTGGGCCTCATCCGCACCGCCTTCGTCGAGCGGGCGCGCGCCTTGCCGGCGCCGGATGCCGGCTCAGCTCCTGCAGATTCTGCACGCCATCGAACGAGTGGGCCTTCACCTCGAAGCGGACTGGTCCCAGCACTTCACCGACCGGCTCTCTTCGGCCCGACGGGCTGGAGCTGGTGGTGGAGGTGGCTCACGATCTTCGCTCGCCGCTCACCTCGATTCTGTTTCTGGCGGAGACCCTGCAGCGTGGCCGCAGCGGCCCGGTCAACGCGGTGCAGGAGCGGCAGCTCGGTCTGATCTACAGCGCCGCGTTCGGTCTCAGCTCCGTGGCCAGCGATGTGATCGAGCTGGCCCGGGGCGGCGACCGGCTGGTGGACCTGGACCCGATTCCGTTCTCGGTCACCGACATCCTGGAGTCGGTCCGGGACATCGTCCAGCCGATAGCGGAAGAGAAGAACCTCACGGTACGGCTGACCTTGCCGGAAGCCGACTTCCGTATCGGCCATCCGGTCGCCCTCAGCAGAGTGCTGCTCAACCTGACCACCAATGCCCTCAAGTTCACTGGTGAAGGCTTCGTTGAGCTGACCGCGCATCCAGCGGGGCGCCCGCTCCATCGAGTTCTCCGTCCGCGACACGGGGCGGGGGATCCCTCCGCAGTCCATGGCGATGCTCTTCGAGCCCTTCCGCCGCCGCCAAAAGCCCGGCGAGTACGCGTTCTCCGGCTCCGGGCTGGGGCTTTCCATCTGCCGGAAGCTGGTCGAGGCGATGGGCTCCGTAATGCAGGTGGAGACCTCACCCGGGTACGGCACCCGGTTCTACTTCGTGCTCGATCTCCCGGTAGCCGGCGAGCCGCAGTTCGGGTGATGCCGGGTTCTGACGACGCCCTTCCAACGCCGGGGCAGTGCGGATAGATTTTGCCGCGCTAGCCACTGTCTGTAGATGCCGTCCGTCGGGCCCGCAGTCCGGCCGACCGGTCTCACGGTGAGCATGGCGCGCGTCGGCGACCCGGCCGGCGAGGCGCGCTCCCGGTAGACGTTTCCCCTCGGCAACCGTGGTGGTGGCTGGCACGACCCTGGTTCGCTCCTATACAGCATCCGCGGAGGACATAACCGCGGGGTAGGGAGCGGGCCCCCCACAAATGGTCCCTCGACCTCGTGGGCTTCCTCGACGCCCTGCCGCTCACCGGGTCCGGCCAGGCGCGACGAGGGGGCGCGCGGAGGCGGCGGACCCGGAACCGAGCGCCAAGTGAATCGACCGCTGATTCGGCCGGGCCGGCATCTCAGCCAGCCCCCAGTACATGCCCCTCATGCTGCCCTTTTAATCGACTTCGACAACGTCACCCTTGGCATCCAGAAGGACCTGACCAAGGAGCTGCGCACCCTCCTCAACAGCGACATCATCAAAGGCAAGGTCGCCGTCCAGCGCGCCTATGCCGACTGGCGCCGCTACCCCCAGTACATCGTTCCGCTGTCGGAATCGTCCATCGACCTCATCTTCGCGCCGGCCTTCGGCTCGAGCAAGAAGAACGCGACCGACATCCGCCTGGCCATCGATGCCATAGAGCTGGTGTTCACCCGGCCCGAAATCGGAATGTTCATTCTGCTGTCCGGAGACAGCGACTTCTCGACCATGGTGATCAAGCTGAAGGAGTATGGCAAGTACGTGATCGGGGTCGGCATCCGGGAATCGGCTAGTGATCTGCTGATTCAGAACTGTGACGAGTACTACTCCTACAATGACCTCGCCGGTCTGACGAAGGAGGTCGACACCCCGTCGACCCAGCGCGACCCGTGGGAGCTCGCCGCCGAAGCGGTGGCGCAGATGGCCCGCAATGGTGACGTCATGCGTTCCGACCGGCTCAAGCAGGTAATGCAGCAAATCGATTCCAACTTCGATGAGCGGAATGCCGGGTTCAACCGGTTCAGCAAGTTCGTCATCGAAGCCGGGCAGAAGGGAATCGTGCAGCTGACCAAGCTGGACAATGGACAGTATGAGGTAGCTCCAGGCTCGGTGGCACCGCCGGTTACTGCTCCCGCCGCCCCTGCGCCCGCCCCGCGGGCACGACCTGCGGCCGAGGCAGGCCGGGAAGAGGTTGCCCCGAGCGGGGTGAGGGGTCGGGAGGACGGAGGGCGACGTGGTCGGGGGCGGCGAGGCCGCGGCGGGCGCGAGCGCACCGGCGCTCGGGACGGTGGGGGCACCCGCGCTCGGGCCCCGGAAGGGTCCCGGGGAGAGGCCGGGCGCCCCGCGCGGGAAGAGCGCAGCGATGGCGCCCTGACCCTGGCTCGGGCCTTCCAGCTCATGGCACAGGCATTGTCGGAGTTCCGCTCGCCGGTAGGGCAGGAGGCGCTCCGCCTTCGCATGGTTGCCATGAATGGCCGGGAGGATCCCCTGCTCGACGCCGCGCGCTTCCAGCGGCTGCTGCGCCAGGCCAATGATGCCGAGGTAGCGGATGTGCGGAAGGTAGGCGACGACGACTACGAGATTGCGCTCCAGCGCACGTCGTCACGTCCCTCGCTGCCCCCGCCTCCTCGCGAGGAGCCTCAGGAAGCGGCGTCGGGTGGCGAGCCCGCCGTTTCGGAGCCAGTCTCCACTGGGACCAGGGAGAACGGGCAGCGGCTCGGACTCCGCTTCCGCCGAGGCTCTCGAGGCCCGCTTCGGGCAGCCGACATCCCCCTCGTGGGCGTGGTGAGCATCGAGCCATCTTCGGAAGCAGAGCAGTCGGCAGCTATCCCCGATGTTGACCCGCTCGAGACTGGCGGCGAGGCTTTGCCCAAGGAGAAGCGCCCACGCACCGCTCGGCCGCGCCGTAAGCGGACCACTGCGGCGCCGGCCCAATCTCCCATCGGCGAAGCGGAGGAGAGCGCTGCGCCGCCGCCTCCCAAACGACCGCGAGCGCGCCCCCGGAAGAAAGCTGAATGACTCAGCTGAGACGGGCAGCCACGCTGCCCGTCGCTTTTTTCAGGCGCCCCGCCGAGGTCGTGGCCGCCGAACTGCTCGGAATGGTCGTGGTGTCTTCGGTCGGAGGAGAACTCACCGAGGGCAGAATCGTCGAGACCGAGGCCTATCTCGGCTACGACGACCCGGCATCTCACGGCTACCTGCACCGGCGCAGCGCACGAAATAAGGCACTGTTCGGGCCGCCGGGTTCCTGGTACGTCTACCTGTCGTATGGCATGCACTGGTGTGCCAACCTGGTATGCCAGCGCGCTGGACTGGCCAGCGCCGTCCTGCTTCGCGCTCTGGAGCCGCTCACCGGGCTCGAGATCATGCGCCAACGCCGGGGTGGTGTGCCGGATCGTGAGCTCTGCTCCGGCCCCGGCAAGCTGAGCCAGGCTCTCGGAATCAGTCGCGACCTGGATGGAACCACGTTGCTCGGCAGCCGGGTCGCAGTGCGGCGGCCGGACTCGGTGGAAGAGATCGCGATTGCGGCCACGCCCCGGATCGGGATAACAAAGGCGGCGGACTGGCCCTTGCGTTTTCATCTCGCGGGGTCACCCTGGACTTCGCGCAAAGAAACGGGCGGGGGATCACGAAGACCCCCCGCCCGTTGATGGATCGGCCCACCTGATCAGTAACCGCCGCCGCTCGCTCTCTCACGGGCATTGCCGAGATTGAACCTCAAGCCGGCCGAGAAGGTGTGCGTGGGTCCGTCGAGCAGGGCCCCGGAGGCAACTATTCTCGATTTATCAACGAACTGCACGGTGTGTCTCCGTAGACCGGGATCGGTGGTCACCTGGTATTGGCCGAAGGCGCTGAAGTGGCTCACCTTAAAGTTCAGACCTCCGACCAAGGTCCCGAAGGCTGAGCTGCCCATGGATTTCGTGAACTCATCGTCGGCGGAATGGCCACCGGTATGGAGAACACCGACGCCGATACCGAAGAACGGTGAGGCCGGTCCCTTGATCGGGAATGCCATCAGCACCGCCGAGTACTTTCGAATGTAGTTGAACGTCGTTGCCACGGTCTGTGCGGACAATACGGTGCCAAGCGAGTCGAATGCCACCAGGTCGTAGGCGCCTTGTCCATTGGCATCGAAGCCTTGTTCGACCGAGAGCAGCAGACCGGTCCGGCGGGCGGTGACGAGAAGGTGCGCGCCGCCGAGCGGTGCGTTGTCCCTGCCCGTGGCCGTCCCGTAGTTGATGACGCCGCCGTGACCACCGACGTACCATTGGAAAGTGCCATTGCCCGGCTCCTGAGCCGAGAGGTTGGCCGCCCCAAGGCAAAGGGCCAGCACGACCGGAATGCTTCGGGTGACCTTACGCATCAGACTGCCTCCGTAGGGTGTCGGCACCAGGGCTCTCCTGGTGCTTACCGGGCACTACCTCGCACGGTACGTCAAAATGCGGGAACTCATGCTGGATCGCGCGGGAAGGGAGTGAAATCTGGAGCTGGACGCCCCCGCTACGCTTCGGCCCGACAAGGACTTACTGCTTCCGAGCCGATTCTCCCATGCCCGTCGGGATGGGTGGAAGTGCAAGGACCGGGCCCGTTCGCAGTCGCCAGTCACCGGTCACCAGTGACCAGTCACCGGTCATCAGTCACCAGCCCAAGTCACGAATTCGGTGTCACAGTTAAGGAGCCGGGAGCCTTCCCCTGAGTTTGACTCAATCCCAAGCCCGGGCTGACGACTGGCGACTTGAAACTGCCGACTGACGACTTGTGACTAGCGACTTGTGACCCTCTCAAATCAGCCGAAGCTGGCGGCCAATCTTGCGGAAGGCAGCGAGTGCCTGGTCGAGATCATCCCGGGTATGGGTGGCCGAGATCTGACAGCGGACCCGGGCCTGGCCCTGAGGGACGACCGGATAGCCGAACCCGGTGACGAACACGCCTTCGGCGAGGAGGAGGTCGCTCAGGCGGATCGCGGCCGACGTCTCGCCCAGGATGACGGGGATGATCGGTGTCTCGCCCGGAAGCGGCTGGAAGCCGAGGCCGAGCAGCTGATCGCGAAAATACCGCGCGTTGTCCCGGAGCTTGGCTACCCGTTCGGGATGCGCCTCGAGGTATTCGATGCTGGCCAGTGAGCTGGCCGCTACCGTGGGCGGGAGAGCGTTGCTGAAGAGCTGAGGCCGGGCCCGCTGGGTCAGGTAATCGCACACCGCAGCAGATGCGGCCACGAACCCACCGGCCGCGCCTCCGAGCGCCTTGCCCAGGGTCGAGGTGATGATGTCCACCTCACCGGTTACTCCGAAGTGCTCCGCCGTCCCCCGGCCATTCGTTCCCAGCACGCCGGTCGCGTGAGAGTCGTCCACGACCAATACCGCCTCGTGCCTGCGGCAGAGCTCGATCAGGTCGGGGAGCTTGGCAATCGCCCCTTCCATGGAGAAGACGCCATCAGTAACGACCATCTTGACCCGGCGATCGCGGGCGGCGGTGAGCCGGCCATCGAGGTCAGTGAGATCACCGTGCTGGTAAACCGCCGTCTGGCACTTGGTGATGGCCTTAGCCAACCGGATGCCGTCTATGATGGAGGCGTGGTTCAGCTGGTCACTGATGATGAGGTCGTTCTCAGTGAGAAGTGTGCCCGGTACCGCCTCGTTGGCGTTCCATGCGCTCCCGAAGCTGAGCGACGCTGGGGTGCCGACCAGCCGCGCGCAGGCCGCCTCGAGGGCGCGGTGGATCGTGAAGGTGCCGCAGATGAACCGGACCGATGCGGTGCCGGCGCCGAAGCGGTCGAGCGCTTCCTTCCCGGCGGCAACCACGCTGGGCTCATTGGCGAGACCGAGGTAGTTGTTGGAGGAGAGAATGATGACCTCGCCCCGGTCCTCCATCTGTACCCGGGCCGCCTGGGGGCTCTCCAGGAAATTGAGCCGCTTGTAGGTGCCGTCGCGGATGAACTGCTCGAGCTCGGGAGCGATCCGTCGCTCCAGCGGGTTGGTCACGCGCACACCTCCAGGATCACCTTGCCTGCCTGGCCATCCTTGATGACCTGAATCGCCTCGGCGATACGGTCCAGCGGAAAGCGATGGGTGATGACCGGCCGGGGGTCCAGCTGGCCGGCCCGAAGAAAGCGCTGCATCTGGTGCCAGGTCTCGTACATTTTCCGGCCGGTGACTCCATAGATGGTGAGACCCTTGAAGATCACGTCGCGGGCGAAGTCCACTTCAGTGGTGCGGTTGGGGGTGCCGAGCAGGTTGATCCTTCCACCCATACGCGCCGCGGCCAGGGCCTGCGCGTGGCCGCTGGGGTGCCCACTCATCTCGCACACCAGATCGACGCCGTCTCCGGCCGTAAGCTCGCGGACTCGGGCCACGACGTCATCGGTGCCGGGATTGAGCGTCACCTGGGCGCCCATGGCACGGGCGAGGTCGAGTCGCTTGGCGTTGTAGTCGCTGGCGATGACCAGCGAGGCCCCCGCGGCCCGGGCCACCCCGACCGCAAAGCAGCCGATTGGCCCACAGCCGAGCACGAGCACGGTACTCCCCGGCACCTCGGCCTCGAGCACGGTATGCACGGCGTTGCCCATCGGATCCATGATGGCGCCGACCTCGGTGGGTATGCCATCGAGCTTCATGACGTTGGAGACCGGCATCGCGATGTAATCGGCGAAGGCGCCGTCGCGATCGACTCCGATGATCTGGGTCCGGCGGCAGAGGTGGGCGGCGCCGAGGCGGCACTGGAGGCAGTGCCCGCACACGACGTGTCCTTCGGCAGTGACCAGATCCCCGACCGCGAGCAGGCCCGCCGCGGCTGCGTCACGGCCGAGCTGGGTGATTTCTCCCGCGAACTCGTGACCCACGATTACTGGAGGCTTGAGCCGGCCACTTGCCCAGCTGTCCCATTCCCAGATGTGCAGATCGGTCCCGCAGACACCGGCGTGATGAACCCGGATCAAGGCCTCGCTGGGACCTGCCTTGGGGATCGGCACATCGCGGAGGACGATGCCGGGACCTGGGGATTCTTTGACCAGCGCGCGCATGAGGGCTCGGGGTTAGGACGGGGTGCGCTGCACGACGGGCCTGAGAGGTCAGTCCGAATCGTTCCGCCGGTGGCCATGAGTTTGTCAGGGTGTACACAGCAACACAGAGCTGATGGCACCGCTCCCAAGCCTTGATTCGTTCGTAGATTGCCATAGGGGAACGTTGCAGGCTTAGCTCGTATTGCTAGTACCGGATTACTGAGTAGCGTACCGCTCTTCCCGTCTTTCCCGTCAGTCCGCAAATACCGGTGCCACCGCCTCCACCCGCACCGCGCTGATCTTGAACTCCGCGATCTTGGCGTACGGATCGAGCCGGGGGTTGGTGAGCAGGTTGGCGGCGGCTTCCCTAAAGTGGAAGGGGATGAAGATCTGTCCCCGGGCCTGGCGCTCCGAGAGGCGTGCACCGATGAGCATCGATCCTCGCCGGGAGCTTACCCGCACGGTGTCTCCCTCGCAAACGCCGAGCTCCAGCGCATCTCTGGGGTTGATGTCCACCACCGGAAGCGGCTCCCGCGAATCGAGGCCGGCGGAACGCCGGGTCATCGTGCCGGTATGCCAGTGATACATCTGCCGGCCAGTATTCATGATGAATGGATACTCCGAATCCGGCAGCTCTTCGGGGGCCACGTATTCGACCGGAACGAAGATGGCCCGGCCATCGGCAGTGGGGAACGATTCGTTGAACAGGAACGCGGTGCCCTTGGAGTCCGGCGTAAGCACCGGGTACTGCAACCCCGTGCCTTTGAGGCCGGCATACGTCACGCCGCGCCAGGATGGTGTCACCGAGGCGATCTCCCGCATCACGTCTTCGGGGCCGGACCAGCTGGTCCTGAGGCCGAGCCGGTTGCTGAGCTCGATGATAATGTCCAGGTCTCGGCGCGCCTCGCCCGGTGGATCGAGCGCCGCTTCGGCCAGTTGAATCCGTCGCTCGGTGTTGGCGTAGGTGCCGACCTTCTCCGCGAACGATGAGCCGGGAAGCACCAGGTCCGCCCAGCGGGCCGTTTCGGTGAGGAAGAGATCCTGCACCGCCAGGAACTCCAATCCGCGGACCCACTCTTCGGCGTGCGCGATGTTGGGATCGGAGATCACCGGGTTTTCTCCCATGACGTACAGTCCCCGAATGGGACTGTCATCCCGGGTCATCTCCGTCACCATCATGCCGTTCTCGAGCGATAGCGACTCATCCGGTACACCCCAGGCACGGGCGTACTCCGCCCGGTTGGCCGGGTCGGTGACGGGACGATAGTCGGTGTAGGCGAAGGGAATGGCGCCCACATCGCTGGCGCCCTGCACGTTGTTCTGTCCCCGGATCGGCATCATCTGCGCACCCCACTTCCCGATCATCCCGCAGGCCAACAGCAGGTTGAGGAGGCTGGCGACGATATCGGTGCCGGTGGCGTGCTGGGTGAGGCCCATGGCCCAGAGCGTCGAGGTGCGGGGCCCTCTGGCGTACATCTCCGCGGCCTGGCGGAGGAGGTCTGCCGGAATGCCGGTGATCTTCTGGCCCATCTCCAGCGTGTACGGTGCAACCGCCGTTTTTACCTTCTCGAACTCGCGGGTGCGCTGGCTGATGAACTTCGGGTCGGTCAGCCCGGCATCGATGATGTAGTGTAGCATGCTGTTGAACAGCGCCACATCGGACCCCGGCGTCATCTGGAGATGGATATCGGCCAGCTCGGCGAGCTCGACCTTCCTGACATCGGCCACGATGAGCTTTGCGCCACGAGCCACCGCCCGCTTGATCAGTGCCCCGAAGACGGGGTGGGATTCGGTAGTATTGGCTCCGGCGATGAAGATGACGTCACACGCCTCCTCGATCTCCCGCATCGAGCCGGACGCCGCCGCGGTGTTCAGCGCGCGGTTCATGGCCGATACGGAGGTCGAGTGGCAGAGGCGGGTGCAGTGGTCCACGCTGTTGGTTCCGAACCCGCCGCGCACCATTCGCATGAACGCGTAGTTGTCTTCGTTGGTGCACTTGGCCGATGACAGCGCGCCCAAGGCCTTGGACCCATGCTCGCCTCTGATTCGAAGGATCTGCTGAGCGGCCAGGCTCAGCGCTTCGTCCCAGGTGGCCTCGCGAAATGCGCTATACCACCCCGCTGGAGTCGCTACGCGATCCCGGACATCATCCTCGCCCAGCTGCGGCCGACCGGTCAGCGGTGGTTTTCCGACCTGCCGGAGCGGCGGTCGCGGCTTCTTCCGGTCGCCCATCTCCTCGATGGTAAGCCAGGGACCTTCCCGATGGCGGGGCCATTCGCCGGTCCAGATCCACTGTCCATCCTGGCACATCCAGCCCTTGCGGATGAGCGGCGTGGTGAGCCGGTCGCGGTGCTGGGTGAAGTCGTATCCGAACCGACCTTTGACACAGGTGGAGCCCTGGTTAGGCGTATCCTCTTCGATCCAGGGCGACGTCACCCGCATCAGCGTGTCGTCTTTGACGTGGAGGTCGATCTGGCACCCTACCGCGCAGTAGGGACAGACCGACCGAGCCACCTTGTCCGGAGTGCGGAGCGCCTCAGCGCCGAACCGCTGCCTGGGAATGAACTCAAAGATGGCGCCGGTAGGACAGACGCGAACGCATTCGCCACACCAGGTGCACCCCGCATGGTCGGGGTCTCCGTCGCCTCCGACGATAATTTGCGCGTGCTCGCCACGCTGGCCGACGTCGAGCACTCCGACTTCCTGAATGTCCTCGCACGCCCGGACACATCGCGTACAGAGGATGCAGGTGCTCATATCGTGTTGGATCATCACGTCACCGGGGCGCTCGTCACCGGTGCGGAGTGGCAGATCGTGGTGGGTGCGGACCGGTACGTCGTACTGGACGACGTAACGCTCGAACTCGTTCCGGGGAAGCTCCCGTCCGCCATTGCCTTCGGCGACCTCCCCTCCAGCCCCATTGCCTCCACTGCCCTGGGAGGGGACCCGCTGAGCCAGATGCTCGCCCGGATAGCGCTCCAGCAGGAAGTCCAGCACGCTCCGCCGATTCTCCGCCGCCGCCGGCGACTCGACGTCCACCTCCATGCCGTCGGTGGCGGGGGTGGCGCAGGCAGGGATCAGCTTGTTCTGCCCCTTGACCGACACCAGGCAGATCCTGCAGTTGCCCACGATCGGCAACTTGGGGTACCAACACAGCGTGGGGATATCGACCCCGGCCGTACGGGCGGCCTCGAGGATCGTCTCACCAGGTTGGAAGGAGACGGATTTGCCGTTCAGGGTCAGCGTCGGCATGAGCGACCGGTCAGGGGAGAAGGGGATGATTCGAGTTTAGACGGGAAATTAGTGCGGTGCAAGGGGTTTCAGAGTCGCGAGTCGCCAGTCACAAGTCGCCAGTCGAAAGGATCACGAAGAGAGCCACAGAGCCCAAAACCCCTTGTCTGGCGACCGGTGACTGGCAACTGAAATACAAACACCCCCGGACCGGAGTCCGGGGGCGTTTCGGCGCGCCGCACACCCGCAGGGTGTGGGCCCGCACCGCCGTGCGGGGGCTACTACGCGGCGTGCTCGGCCGGAACCCGCTGGTGCCAGTGCTGATCCGTGGTGTCTTCGTCGTCAGTGGCCCACAAATAGGCCCAGAACCGCACCGGCTTAGGCGCGGGAGCTCCGCTCTTGATGACGATGCCCAGCGGCGCCGATTGGGCGGCCAACGGAATACTGGTCACGGCTAGCTCCTCACACTCGGGGAAGCGACTCGATCGCGCCTGAGAGGAGCACCGTTCGTGCCGCCCGGACCAGCGGCACAACTGGAATGTAGACAAGGAGTTGCGGCAATGTAATCGACTGCGCGTGTCGCTTGGACTCGGGAGATCGAGCGTCAGGCCGTGTCGGCTGGACACGCGGGCTTGCAGAGGATCAAGCCATCCAGTCGACGGCTTTCTCCGGGTCGGCGGCGACGCTTGGGGTCTTCTTCCTGAGTCCATCCGGGATACATCGAGCGAAGCGCGTCCCGCGAGATCGCCTTACAGGTTGGGAGCAGTACATGAATTCCTCCGGGCCGGCTTCGGGCCTGAAGGTCCTGTACCAGTTCTATCCGGTCGGCGGCGGACAGATCGAGCAGCACGCCTGGGTCGAGCACAACGATGTCAACGCCGGAGAGAAAGCTCAGGAATTCAGGCAGAGCCTGGTCCAGTTGAGTGACGTAGCTTTCGAAGAGGCTGGCCAGCGCCTCGGCCGCCATGCGGGATTCTACCCGCTCGACGCAACCGAGATCCCCCGCTATGAAGGTCACCGCGGCGTCGTGTGCGGCAAGAAGGTAGCTCGTCGGTGCCGCCTCCGTGCCGACCACCAGGGCGGTGTCTTCCGGCTCGATTCGAGGAAGCAGCGGCGCCAGGGAACAGTGGGGCTCGAGACCCCAGTGGGTCGGCATTCGCTGGGCGGCGCGCAACCTGATAAACTGCTGCCGCCACCGGCGGTACGGTCGCAGCGAGAGCCGCTTCATGATGAGGCGGTCCACCGATTCGAGCATCAGCACCTCGGTCAGCACGAACTGTCCTTCGGAGGTGGCTTGCAGCTCCGACGCCGCCTCGTCACCCAGCCGGAGCAGCTCGTCCCGTCCGATTGAATTCTTGTACCCTTCGATCCGCTGGAGGATGTACTCCTGATAATGCTGCTTGTCGGAATAGCGCGAGCGGCGGTGCCGGTGAGCGGGACGGACCTCGGTGGCGCTCAGCATGGCTCGACGTGCACCGTTACTTCATCGAGCTGAAGGCTGTCGCGCAGGCGATCCTCGACCTGGTCCGCTATGCGATGGGCGTCGGCCACATTGGAACGACCGTCTACGGCAATGGTCAGCTCGGCGAAGCGCCGATCGCCGGCCCGGCGCGATCGAATGGCATAGGCCGACACGACTCCGCCTACCCCCTCGGCCTCTCGCTGGATAGTGGTTCGATCGAAGGCCCGCTCGTCTACGAGGCTCGGTATCGAGCGACGCAGGATCTTGTAGCCAGCCCGTCCAACCAGCACCGCCACGATCAGAGCGAGCACCGGATCGGCCCAGGCCAGCCCCGCCCGGGCGAGGGCCAGGCCGGTGAGCACGCCCAGGGTGATGAAGACGTCGGTGCGGGTATGGAGCGCGTCGGCGAGGAGCAGGTCGCTCTGAAGGCGCTGGCCGGCGCGGGTCTCAAACCAGACCACACCCACATTCACCGCCAGGGTGAAAACCAGGAGCGCGAGAGCGACGCTCGAGACATTCAGGGGCGGCGCACCCATAAGGAGGCGCGCCACGGCGCCGCGAACCAGCTCGAAAATCGAGAGGGCCAGCAGCAGCGCGATGAGAAGTGCACCGAGGGTCTCGAACTTGGCATGTCCATAGGGATGATCCTCGTCGGGGGCCTTGGACGCCAGCCGGACCACGGCCAGGCCAAAGAGATTGTTCACCGCGTCCATGGAAGACTGGAGGGCGTCACCGAACACGGCCAGCGAGTTGGTGTCCAGCCCTACCCAGAACTTCACGATGACGACAACGATATTAGCGACGAGGATGCCGCCCAGAACGCGGCGCACCCCCGTCGACTTGTCTCGAGAGTCACCTACGCTGGGCATTGCTGCAAGTTGGTCGTCGCCGGTCGGGGTGTCAACGACTTTTGGGGAAGTCACCAGACACCAGTCCCCAGTCACCAGTTACATGTGTCCAAGGGGCAGTCACGACTCACCTCCGGCGACGGGCGGCTTCCCCTTCAGACCGCTTTCACCAGGGCACCCTTCAGGTACCCGGTCTCCGGAATGGTGAGCACTTCCGGATGATCCTCCCCCTGCCCGAGTACCTGCTGCAGTGTGACGCGGCGTCCGCTGTCCCCCGCGGCCTCCCCGAGCATGCCGAGGAACTGAGGCAGCTGTACGTGGAAGGAGCAGGACGCAGTCAGCAGAGTGCCACCCGGCGCGAGGATCCGCATCGCGCGCAGATTGATCTCGCGATAGCCTCGCAAAGCGGCGGGAACCGACGCGCGCGACTTGGCAAAGGCCGGAGGGTCGAGGACGATGAAATCGAATCGCTCCCGGGCACGCTCAAGCTGCCGCAGCGTCTCGAACGCGTCGGCCGCACGCCAGCCGATGTTACTGAGGCCGTTGAGGGCGGCGTTAACAGCGCCCCGGTCCAGCGCTTCCTGGCTGACATCCAGCGCCAGCACGCTCCCGGCTCGACCGGCCAGATGAATGGCAAAGGAGCCGTGATAGGAAAAGCAGTCGAGGGCTCGTCCCCCTTCGGGCATGAGCCGGCCGGCGAGCAAGCGATTGGGGCGCTGATCGAGGAAGGCGCCGGTCTTCTGACCATCCCACGGCGCGGCCAGATACAGCGCCCCACCCTCGCGCACCTGGATCTCTCGGGGCACGGTTCCAAACACCTCGACCGGCTCCGGTGTGAGTGCTTCACGCCGCCGGGCCGGGGCATCGTTGCGGAGCAGAATGCCTTCCGGTCGGAGCACCTCGGCCAGGGCGGCGATGATCGACTCCCGCATGGTCTCGAGGCCCGCCGACAGGATCTGGACCACGAGCCATCGATCGTACCGATCCACGACGAGTGACGGGATAGCATCACCCTCCCCATGCACGACGCGGTAGGCGCTGGCGTCGATTCCGCTTCGGCGGGCGGCACAGGTGGCGAGATGCTCGACCCACCACTGGTCATCGATGGCTCGATCGGTGCGCTCCAGCAGACGGAGCCGGATTTCGGACTTGGGAGAGTAGAGGGCCTGCCCGATGAAGCGCCCTCGCGGATCGTGCACCTGCACCACGCCGGCTGCGGCCGGCCCGTCGAGCACCTCACTGCGGTAGATCCAGGGATGGCCCCGCACCCAGCGCTCGGCGCCGCGCGGAGTAACCCTGACCGCGGTCACGCTCGGTCGGGGCGGAGCGCGGTGGCTCCCCGAAGATAGCAGTGCTTGATTTCCGCCCTGCTCCGGGCAGTGTAAGCGTGCACCAGCAGCCGTATGCACTTTGGAAGCGATCCCGGCACCGGGATCTCGGTGGCATGAAGCAGCGCAACGATGTTCCAGCCGAATTCTTCGGCCGCGCCCGCGGGGAAGGCGGCGTCCAGGTCGTTCGTCACAGTGAAAAGGGCGCTGACGATATCGTCCGGTTGAAGCTCGTTGGCTTCGATCAGGGTGCGCAGCAGCTCGTCAGTGGCGGCAAGAATCTCCGCCGAATCATTCCGGGCCACCGTCGTGGCTCCACGGATCCCTTGAAGTCGGACTGAGGGTGGCATGGGAGATAATGTAGTGCAACTCGTGCGCCTCATGCTCGTAACCGATGACCGTTTGGTGCGAGGACGAGACCTCATCTCCCTGGCGCAGGCAGCCGAGCGGGGTGGGGCCACCTCGATACAGGTGCGGCTCAAGCAGGCTACGGCCCGCGAGCTCGCTCAACTGGTCCGCGGACTGGTGCAGGCGCTCCGCATCCCTGTTCTCGTCAACGACCGGCCGGACGTCGCCATCGCCGCCGGCGCCGCCGGTGCCCACCTCGGTCCCGACGATATGCCGGTTGGCCTCGCTCGCCGGATTACACCACCCGGATTTGTGGTGGGCGCGTCGGTGGGCAGCGAGACCGAAGCTGCCATTGCTGGTGCGGCCGACTACTGGGGGATCGGCCCCTGGCGGGCGACGCCGACCAAGGAAGACGCCGGCACCGGGCTGGGCGCCGATGGCTTCAGCCGGCTGCTCCGGCTGGCCGGCGGCAAGCCTGCCCTTGCCATCGGTGGAGTGACTCCGGAGGACGTTCCCATGATCCTCCGGGTGGGAGGGAAGGGAGTCGCCGTCGTGTCGGGAATTCTGGGAGCGGAGGATGTGGAGGCGGCGGCGAGGAGGTACAGGCAAAGCGTGAACAGTGAACGGTAAACAGTGAACCCGAGGGTGGATGGGCCCGTTCACCGTTCACTGTTTACTGTTTACGCTTTTCTCCGTTCGCCGTATCGTCCGAATCGCCCGCAGGTGCTCGGTGTAGGTGCGCGAGAAGACGTGGCGGCCGTCGGCTCCCGCGACAAAGTACAGATAGCGCACGTTGGCGGGGTAGAGCGCCGCCTCGAGGCTGCGACGACCGGGTGAGTTCACTGGTGCGGGGGGCAGGCCACGATTCAGGTAGGTGTTATAGGGTGATGCGATCTGGTAGTCTTTCACGAAGAGGCGGGGTTTCCGTCTCCCTCGCTTCAGGATGATCGCGTACTGCACCGTGGGATCGGCCTGCAACGGCATCCCGATCCGCAGCCTGTTGTGGTAGACCCCGGCAATCGTCTCCCGTTCCTCGTCGGCCCTGGCTTCGCCTTCGACAATCGAAGCCAGAGTGACCAGCGCCACCCGATTCATCCTGAGCGAGTCCAGGCGGGCATCCCACGCCGGCGCCCATTCGGCCTTGAAGCCATCGGCCATCACCCGGACCAGATCGCGGGCCTTGATGTCCGCGGGCAGGAGGTAGGTCTCCGGGCGGAGGAACCCCTCAAAGGACGGCACTCGCATCCCCAACAGCGCCGTGGCCGCCCCGCTGTCCCGCGCGGCGGCAACGAACGAATCCGGCGGGATGCCGAGCTTCTCCGCGGCCAGCGATGCCACCTCGGGGATGGTCAGGCCTTCGGGAACGGTGAACCGAAGGGCCGCCTTTTCCCCATGGGCCAGCATCGTCAGGACCTTCCACGGCGATGCTCCCGCGGGGAACTCGTAGACCCCTGCATGCACAGAGCGGTCCACACCTCGCACCCGTGCCAGCAGCTTGAACAAACCGGGCTGGGTGATCACCGCGTGTGCCTTGAGGCTGTCGGTGACGGCCGAGAAAGTGGCGCCGGGGGGCAAGATGACCCGGGCGGGTTTCTCGGAAGTACCACATCCGAGGACGGCAAGGGCGGCGACTGTCATCCTGAGCGAAGCGAAGGAGCCGAAACGCCGACGGCGAATGGTCATGCGCGCGCGTTCCTGCGCGCATCCAGGAAATGCTGCAACAGCACCGCCGCTGCCAGGGAGTCCACATCGGCCTTACGGCCCCGGGTCGAGCCGCCCTGCTCCCGTATGGCGGCGAGGGCTCGAGCCGTGCTCATCCGCTCATCCCACATCTCGAGCGGCAGACCGGTCCGTCGGCTCACGGCGTCGGCCACTTCGCGGGCCGCGATCGCGCTGCCGCCCTCCGTTCCGTCGAGGGAAAGCGGGAGACCGACCACGAGTCCAACCGGATCGTGCAGGGCAATGAGCTGGAGGAAACGGGGCATCGGAAAGCGCTTGCCTTCCCGGCGGCGCAAGGTCTCGAGCGGGCTGGCGAGCACCTGGGACTCGTCGCTGAGGGCGAGGCCGATCCGCAGCTCACCCCAGTCGAGGGCGAGGAGGCGTCCTGCGGACGGCAGCGGCATGCGCGAATCGTGGACGGTAGGCCCGCAACGCGTTGCGGGCCTACTGGGCCATGGTCGCGAAGAACTCCTTGTTGTTCTTCGTGCGCTTCATGCGCTCGAGCAGGAACTCGAGGGCTTCGACCGGCGGCATGTCCGCCAGGAAGTTGCGCAGCAGATAGACCCGGTTGAGCTCGTCCTTGTCCATCAGGAGCTCTTCCTTGCGGGTCGAGGTCCGCTGGATGTCGATGGCGGGATAGATCCGGCGGTCGGCTAGGCGGCGGTCGAGCACCAGTTCCGAGTTGCCGGTGCCCTTGAACTCCTCGAAGATGACCTCGTCCATCCTGCTGCCGGTGTCGATCAGTGCAGTGGCGATGATGCTGAGGCTTCCGCCCTTGTCGATGTTGCGGGCGGCGCCGAAGAAGCGCTTGGGCTTTTGCAGGGCGTTGGCATCCACGCCGCCAGACAGAATCTTGCCCGAGTGGGGCACCACGACGTTGTGGGCCCGGGCCAGGCGGGTGATCGAGTCGAGCAGGATGACGACGTCGCGGCCGTGCTCCACCAGGCGCTTCGACTTCTCGATGACCATGTCCGCCACCTGCACGTGCCGATCGGCCGGCTCGTCGAAGGTGGAGGAGATGACCTCGGCTTTGACGTTCTCCTCCATGTCCGTCACTTCCTCGGGCCGCTCATCGATGAGCAGGACGATAAGCACGATCTCAGGATGGTTCTCGCTGATGGCGTTGGCCAGCTTCTGCATCAGTATGGTCTTGCCGGCCTTGGGCGGCGCCACGATCAGCGCCCGCTGACCCTTGCCGAGGGGAGACAGGAGGTCCACCACCCGCATGGAGAGATCGCCGTTCTTTCGCTCCAGCCGGATCCGCGCGTCGGGATACCGCGGCCGGAGGTTGTCGAACGCGATCCGGTGCTTGGTCTTCTCCGGCTCCTCGAAGTTGACCTGCTCGACCTTGAGGAGGGCGAGGTAGCGTTCCCCCTCCTTTGGGGGGCGAACCTGACCCATGACCGTGTCGCCGGTGCGGAGATCGAAGCGCTTGATCTGGCTGGGCGAGACGTAGATGTCATCGGGCCCATAGAGGTAATTCCAGTCCTGGCTCCGGAGGAACCCGTAACCCTCGGGCAGGATTTCCAGCACGCCCTCGCCTCGAATGACCGTGTCGGAGTCGAGCAGCGACTGCTCAATGCGGAAGATCAGATCCTGCTTTCGAAGGCCGGAGTAGTTGGTGATGTTCAGTTGCTCGGCCAGCGTGTGCAGCTCAGCGACCGACTTCTGCTTTAACTCAGCGATATCCACGGGGGGGACTCCAGGCGAACGGGCCCGGCCAAGGGTCGGGCTGGGGGGTTGGGTTGTGAGTGCAAGATCGAGCGAGGTTGGACTGTATGTAGTTGGCGCCGAGCGCCGGAGCCTGCAAGACGGGGTGGTTGGGGAGTTTCTGTCGGACAAGTAAGCGTCGTAAAATAGAAGTCGAAGCGAGCGGAGTCAAGGGCCGGCCCGGCTGAGGGAGCGTGTCGTGACCTCGATTTTCCCCCTGGGTGTGGGCCAGACTCTATTGCATAAGCTCCTGGTGGGTACAATCTTTCACTCGTCAACGCAGCCAGGTGGAGGTTCCGCAGTGACGCCCCAGTAATTCGGGCTATGCTGTCATTTATCCAGGCCGCATGAACGACTCCGAGAGGCTCAGCCGGCTACGTCACGACCTGTCGAACCCCCTCTCGGCGCTGCTCGCCGAGGCGCAACTGCTCCTGCTCAACGAGTCGCAGATCGACCCCGAGACGCTGACCGGGCTCAAGGAGATCGAGGCGCTGGCCATTCGCATGCGCACGATGTTGCGGGAGCTCTAGCCCGACCATGAGTCTCAGCGACTCCTTTACCCGTTTTGCCAAGTGGACCGCCAAAACTTCCGGCCACCCGAGCGCCTTCGGCCTCGCCGTCGCGGTAATCCTGCTCTGGGCCGTCACCGGGCCGCTCTTCCATTTCAGCGATACCTGGCAGCTGGTCATCAACACCGCCACCACAGTCATCACCTTCCTGATGGTCTTTCTGATTCAAAACACCCAAAACCGTGACGCTATTGCGATGCAGCTCAAGCTGGACGAGCTGATCCGGGCCATGAGAGGAGCGCAGAACTCGGTGCTCAGTCTGGAAGACATGACAGAGGAGGAGCTCGAGCAATTGAAGGCGCATTACTATGAATTGGCGGAGCGGGCCCAGGCGAGCCACAGCGGAGGGCGGAAGAAAGGCACTACGCAAGCCCGGAAAGGCGGGAGCTAGGCCGAGATCGGCAGGTCGCCGGGATGGGGGAATGCCGTGATGAAGGCCTCCACCGCCTGCGGATCCAGCTGGGTGCCGGCTACCCGGCGTAGCTCAGTGACCGCCACATCCGCCGGTCTCGGATCACGGTAGGGACGCCGGGTGGTCATGGCGTCGAACGCATCGCCGACAGCGACGATGCGGGCCTCGATCGGAATCTTCTCTCCCCTCAGACCATCGGGAAAACCTGCTCCATCCAGCCGCTCGTGGTGTGATCGCACGATCCGCAGAACGTCGGGGGAGTCATGAGCCAGGGGGGCCAGCATCTGCTCGCCGAGGGCAGGGTGCTCGGTTATCTGGCGGAACTCATCGGCGGTCAGCGAGCCCGCCTTGTGTAACACCGCCTCCCTGGTACCGATCTTCCCAATGTCGTGCAGCTCGCCACCCAGTCTGATGCCGTCCAGGCCGGGTCCGTCGAAGCCGAGCGCTGCGGCGGTTGCCACGGCGTACCGGCTCACCCGGATCGAGTGGCCGCGGGTGTAAGCGTCCTTGGCCTCGAGCGCGCGGGCCAGCATCTGGATGCCCTGGAGAAAGAGCTCCTGGATTCGCTGTGCCTGCACCTGCACCTGGCGCTCCAGATGCTCCTGGTAGAACCGGTTCTGAAGGACCAGTGCGCGCTTCTCCAGCGCGCGAACCACCCGGGCCTGAAGCTCGCTCAGCGAGATCGGCTTCAGCAGAAAATCCGCCGCTCCCAAATGGAGACAGTCGACCGCGGTTGTGGTTTCGCTGAGTCCGCTGAGCATGATGACCGAGCTGTCCGGAAAGCGCTGGCGAACCGCCTCGAGGAAGCCCATACCGTCCAGCTCGGGCATCCGCATATCCGAGATGATCAGCGGAGTCTCGCCGATACGGTCGAGAACCTTCAGCCCCTCCCGTCCGCTACCGGCCTCGAAGCAGTTGAAACCCTGTGCCTGCAGCATGCGGGTGAGGGACCGCCGGACACTTGGTTCGTCATCCACGATGAGACAGTTGGCCGAGCCGGCCACGACCGGCGGCGCCTCCTGGGCTTCTGGCATTAAGGCGGTTACCGATTGGTAGGGGATAGGATGCCACGAACATCCGATCGCCACACACTGTAAGTGGGTTCTCCTCGATTGTCCACTGTCGCGCCTCGCGGCACTGTCGCCGCAGCGGGGACAGGCGGACGGGCGAAGAGATCCTTCGCTTCGCTCAGGATGACATTGTCCCACACGCTCCCTCGTGTTTGTCCGCCCGTCCGCCGGTCCATGCCGCTGTCGAATTTTCCGCTTACTTTACGGCATGACCAACTCATTCGGAGCCCGATCCACCTTGAAGGTCGGAGGGCGGACCTTCGAGATCTTCCGGCTGGACGCGCTCGCGCGTGCCGGCTTCGACGTCCACCGCCTGCCGTACTCTCTGCGGATCCTGCTCGAAAACCTGCTGCGCACCGAGGACGGCGTCATCGTCACCGCCGAGGACGTCGAGGCGCTCGCGCGCTGGTCCCCTGACAGTGGCCTGGCTCGGGAGATTGCCTTCACCCCTGCCCGCGTCCTGCTGCAGGACTTCACCGGGGTACCCGCCGTGGTGGACCTCGCCGCGATGCGGGATGCCATGGCGGACCTGGGCGGCGATCCCAGCCGGATCAATCCGCTCCAGCCGGTGGAGCTCGTCGTCGACCATTCGGTTCAGGTGGATGCCTTCGGCACGCCGCAGGCCTTCGCAACCAACGTGGACCTCGACTATCAGCGTAATCGTGAGCGCTATCAGTTTCTCCGCTGGGGACAGCGGGCGTTCGAGAATTTCCGGGTCGTTCCGCCCAACACCGGCATTGTCCATCAGGTCAATCTGGAGTACCTGGCGCGGGTGGTGTTCACCTCGGACGAGAACCCGCATGCGCCGACTGGCTCGCTGCCCCAGGCCTACCCCGATACGCTGGTAGGCACGGACTCGCACACGCCCATGATCAATGGATTGGGTGTGCTCGGCTGGGGTGTCGGGGGAATCGAGGCCGAAGCAGCGATGCTGGGCCAGCCGGTCTCAATGCTCATACCGGAGGTCATCGGCTTCCGCCTGGAGGGCAGGCTGCCGGAGGGAGCCACTGCCACGGACCTGGTCCTGACCGTTACCGAGCTGCTCCGTCGCAAAGGGGTCGTCGGCAAGTTCGTGGAGTTCTACGGTCCGGGCCTGAGCAGTCTGGCGCTGGCCGATCGCGCCACGATCGGCAACATGTCGCCCGAGTATGGCGCCACCTGCGCCATCTTCCCGGTGGACGAAGTCACCCTGCAATACCTCCGGTTCACCGGCCGGCCCGAGGAGCGCGTCGCCCTGGTCGAGGCCTACATGAAGGAGCAGGGGCTGTTCCACTCGGCGGCGTCGCCTGAGCCGGTGTTTACTGACACGCTGTCCCTGGATCTGTCGAGCGTGGAGCCCAGCATCGCGGGTCCTCGCCGCCCCCAGGACCGGATCCGGCTCTCCGATGCGGAGCGTGCCTTCCGGGAAGCCCTGCCCAGCCTGCTGCCCACCGGTAGTCCCGCCCCCGGGAAGGACGGGGCAAAGGGACCCGCTCAAGGTCCGGGGGCGATCGGGGTCTGGGGCGAGGGATCGTCGCAGTCGCCCGCCGCGCATGCGGTGATGCTGGAGGACGCCACCGAGATTCTGGATCATGGCTCGGTGGTGATCGCGGCGATCACCAGTTGCACCAATACCTCCAACCCATCGGTGATGCTGGCGGCCGGCCTCCTGGCCAAGAAGGCGGTGGAACGCGGCCTGGAGAGAAAGCCCTGGGTCAAGACCTCGCTGGCTCCGGGCTCCAAGGTGGTCTCCGACTATTACGACCGTGCCGGCCTCACGCCCTATCTCGACCAGCTCGGCTTCAACGTCGTGGGCTACGGATGCACCACCTGCATCGGCAACTCGGGACCGCTGCCGATGGAAATTTCGGATGCCATCCAGCGCCGCAAGCTGGTTGCCTGCTCCGTACTCTCGGGCAACCGCAACTTCGAGGGACGGATCAACTCGGATGTGCGGGCTAACTACCTCATGTCGCCTCCCCTGGTCGTGGCGTTTGCTTTGGCAGGCCGGATCGATATCGACATGCTTCACGAGCCGCTGGGTCATGACCGCAAGGGCGTGCCGGTCTACCTGCGGGACATCTGGCCCAGCTCCGCCGAGGTGGAGAGGACGCTCAGCTCCGCTATTCAGTCCGACATGTATCGCCGGAGCTATGGGGCGGTATTCACGGGGGACGAACGGTGGAGCGCGCTGGACGTGCCGGAAGGAGATCGCTTCGAGTGGTCACCGACGTCCACCTACGTGCGGCGGCCGCCCTACTTCGAGGGGATGTCCAAGGAGAGCCCCAAAGGCGTGGCGGAGATCCAGGGCGCGCGGGTGATTGCGATTCTGGGCGACAGCGTCACCACCGACCACATCTCGCCGGCAGGCAGCATCAAGAAGGACTCGCCGGCCGGGCGGTATCTGACGGGGCAGGGGGTCATGCTCGCGGACTTCAACTCTTACGGTTCCCGCCGTGGCAATCACGAGGTGCTGGTGCGAGGCACCTTCGCCAACACCCGGATCCGGAACCGGCTGGCGCCGAACACCGAGGGAGGGGTCACCACCTATCTCCCCACCGGCGAGGTGATGTCGATCTACGATGCAGCGATGCGGTACCAGGCGGACGGTACTCCGCTGCTGGTGCTCGCTGGCAAAGAGTATGGGTCGGGGTCCAGCCGCGACTGGGCGGCCAAGGGACCGGCCCTTCAAGGGATCCGCGCGGTCATCGCCGAGAGCTACGAGCGAATCCACCGGTCGAATCTGGTGGGGATGGGCATTCTGCCGCTCCAGTTTGCGCCGGGGGAGTCGGCCGAGACGCTCGGGCTGACCGGGCGCGAGTTTTTCGATCTCGAAGGGCTTGGCAAGGCGATCGCCACAGGATTCGCGGGCGGGCGCACTCTCCGCGTGCGGGTGCGCAAGGAGGATGGCCCAAGTGCTGACTTCAGCGTCACCATCCGGATCGATACACCGCAGGAAGTGCTCTACTACCAGCACGGTGGGATCCTTCAGTACGTCCTCCGGCAGCTGCTCTCGGGCCGCCAGAAGCCGCGCCCGATCAGCGGCGCTCCTTCCATGCCGCAGGCGGCCCCTCCATCCAGCCCGGGGCGGGTAGACGAGGGCTCCATCGAGTCGTTCCCCGCGAGCGATCCACCGGCGTACTAGAGAGGGCGGGAAAGGCGGGAAGACGGGAGCGGGAAGGCGAGGTGAAGTGAGTGTCCGTCCTTCCGACTTTCCCGTCTTTTCCGTCTTTCCGCCTTTCCCGTCCTTCCCGCTGCCGCTACATTTCAATCGCTCTAAAGATTCCCCCGATACACTTGGTTGTGCGTCATCCCCCTGACGGTAGCCGCAACCCGATCTCAATCTGCCGACACGTCGGCGAGGAGAGGGGATGCCAGTGCAGGCACGTCTGCGAGAGGAGCACAAGCGGAGGTACCAGGATCTGGACTCCAAGGCCTGGTACCAGGTAGTCCCGGTCTTTCCAGGTGTCACCCAGCGGATGGTAAATATGGCAGGCGAACGACTCGCACGACTGGCCACCCCCCGTGGCTTCGTGACCATCAGGGCGGACCACCTGGAATTTCGATCCGCTGGCGTAGAGGCGAAGACGCAGAAGGCCTGATCAGGCCCGGCGGCGCGACTGGTGGGGCTGATCCAGCATCGCCCGGATCTTGGTAGCCAGGCCCGCCGGGGTGAACGGCTTCTGCTGGAATGGGGCGCCCGGATCGAGCAGGCCCCGCTGAACCACGTCTTCCCCGGTGTAGCCGGACATAAAGAGTACCGGTAGGCCGGGTTCGACCCGAGCCAGGCTCTGGCCGAGGTCTCGTCCACCCATTTCGGGCATTACCACATCGGAGATGACGAGGTCGACGGTTCCCGGGTGCTGCTCGATGTAGTGGAGCGCCTGGGCGCCGTTCCGGGCCTCGACCACCGAGTACCCGTGGTCTCTGAGCCCCCTGCAAGCCAGGTTCCGCACAACATCCTCGTCCTCGATGACCAGGATCGTCTCTGATCCACCCGCAGGCGTTTCCTGCTGTTCGCGCGTCGGCTTCCCCGGTTGCTCCGGCTGGGCCGCCGGCAGGTAAATCTTGAAGACGCTCCCCTGGCCCGGCTCGCTGTAGACCCACACGTAGCCACCGCTCTGCTTCACAATGCCGTAGACGGTCGACAGTCCCAGGCCGGTGCCCTGTCCGATGGCTTTGGTGGTGAAGAACGGCTCGAATATGCGGGCCTGCACCTCCGGCTCCATTCCACTGCCGGTGTCGCTCACCGCCAGCATGACGTAGCTGCCGAGCGGAAGTTCGACACCGCCGTGCCGTTGGGCATAAACCTCGTCCCAGACGGCCGGCGCGGTCTGAATGCTGACCCGCCCATGGCGCGCGATCGCGTCGCGCGCGTTGAGGACCAGGTTGATGAGCACCTGCTCCAGCTGTCCCCGGTCGGCCCGAAGCTGCCCGGCGTCAGGCGAGAGCTGGAGCTCTAGGACATGATCCTCGCCGAGGGACCGGCGGAGCATCTTCTCCATGTCACTGACCACGGCGTTGACGTCGAGCACTTGCGGCTGGAGAAACTGCTGGCGGGTGAAGGCGAGGAGCTGCCGGGTCACATCTGCGGCGCGGGTGCCCGCCTTGATGACCTCTTCGACGTCAGCGCGGCGAGGGTCTCCCTCTTCCAGACTCCGGAGCAGGAATTCGCTGAATCCGATGACACCCGTCATCATGTTGTTCACTTCGTGCGCCACGCCACCAGCGAGCTTGCCGGCGGCCTGCATCCTCTCCGCGCGGCGCAGCTGTTCTTCTACCCGTTTCCGCTCGGTGATGTCCCGATAGATGCCCCGGACCACCGAGGGTTGCCCGTCCTTGAACGTGCAGCTGAGGTTGCCCTCGACGGTGATCGGCGTGCCCGCCTTGGGCACGAAGACCAGCTCGACGTGATCGAGTCTTTCCCCGTGCAGCACCCGCTCGAGCACCTGGGCGTAGTACGCGCCGGCTGTCCGGGTGCACCAGGTCGAGCAACTGCATGCGGCCGATCTCTGCTTCAGCGTACCCGGTGCCTTGCTGCCAGGCCTGGTTCACATACAGGAGGGAGCCGTCCGGCGCCGCCATGCACACCAGATCGCTCGCGTTGTCGAACAGATCGCGATAGCGCTCCTCGCTCTCCCGAAGCGCCCGATCGGCCCGCTTGCGCTCGCTCACGTCCCGGGCGTTCAGCACGATTCCCCGGATGGTGGCGTCGGTCAGCAGGTTGGTGCCGACGGCCTCCAGCCAGACTGGCGATCCGTCGGCCCGCCGCAAACAGAATTCGATCGGCCCGGCGCCATTGGTTCTTCCGTTGTCGTTCTGGAGCAGCCCCCGCACCGTGTGCACGCCGCTGCCGTCGAGATATGACAGCAGGCTGCTGCCCACCAGGTCTCCGGGCGCATATCCCACGATTCGTTCGGCGGAGTCACTGGCGTAGAGGATGGTGCCGTCGGGTGCCAGAATGGTGACCAGATCGGATGAGTTCTGCACCAGTGAGCGGAATCGCCTCTCGCTGGCGGCCAGCGCGGCCTCCGCTTGGACCTTCTGCTCGTGGGCTCGCGAGCGCTCGAGAGCTGCCTCGATGGCCGGTCCGATCCGGGCGAGGTTGCTCTTGAGGAGGTAGTCCGTGGCGCCCGCCTTCATGCACCCGACGGCGGTTTCCTCGTTGACCGAGCCGGTTACTATGAGGAAGGGAATGCTCGGGGCCCGCTCCCTGGCAAGGGAGAGAGCCGCCATGCCGTCGAATCGGGGGAGGGTGTAGTCGGAGAGGATCACGTCAGGACCGAACTCCTCCAACGCATGAAGGAATCCGTCACGGCTGTCGACTCGCCGGGACAAGAAAGGTATGCGGGCACGCTCCAGCTCGTATTCCACGAGCTCGGCGTCCATTGGCACGTCTTCAAGGATTAGGATGCGAAGCGCATCTTGGGGCATGCCACAGATCCAGGTCCGAGAAAGCCGGGTTGGCGACGCCCCGGAGAAGCCGTATACTTAAGATGATCGTGAGGCTTTAAGTGTCGTCGAAGTATGTTGTAAGTCAAGCACCCCCTGGTAGCTAGGAAGGTTTTGCACAGCTGTGATCTGCCTCACAGCCGCCCTCCTAGCTGCACCTTCAGTTTGGTAGGTCTCCGCCTACCACCGCCAGCTCGTCCCCTCGGGAGTTTTTTTCATGCCGACTGACAGGCCGACCGGCACTGGTCGCTCGACCAGCAATGGTCGCACATCGAAGCGTCGTGCCGATAACCGGATCGCAGTCGCTTCCTCTGACACGCTCGACACCGGCCAGCTGCTGGCGGTGCTCACCGCGGTGCGGAAGGGCGACTTCTCCGTCAAAATGCCGATGTCGCAGATCGGCGTCGCCGGCAAGATCTCGGACGCGCTGAACGACATCATCGAGCTCAACCGGGAGACCACCCGGGAGTTTGAACGGGTGAGTCAGGCAGTCGGAAAGGAAGGCAAGATCACCCAGCGGGCACACCTGAATGGCGCCGCCGGCTCCTGGGCCGCGTCGGTGAATTCGGTGAACACTCTGATCGCCGACCTGGTCCAGCCAACCAGCGAGGTGGCCCGCGTCATCGGGGCCGTGGCTAAAGGCGACTTGTCCCAGTCGATGTCGCTCGACATCGAGGGCCGGCCGCTGATGGGCGAGTTCCTCCGGATCGGCAAGACCGTGAACGCGATGGTGGACCAGCTCAGCTCCTTCGCCTCGGAGGTCACCCGGGTGGCCCGCGAGGTCGGCACCGAGGGCAAGCTGGGCGGCCAGGCGCGGGTGAAGGGCGTGGGCGGCACCTGGAAGGACCTGACCGACAACGTCAACTCGATGGCCGGCAACCTCACGGCCCAGGTGCGCAACATCGCCCAGGTGACCACCGCGGTGGCCAACGGCGACCTGTCGAAGAAGATCACCGTGGACGTGAAGGGCGAGATCCTGGAGCTCAAGAACACCATCAACACCATGGTGGACCAGCTCAACTCTTTCGCCTCCGAGGTGACCCGGGTGGCCCGCGAGGTCGGCACCGAGGGCAAGCTGGGCGGCCAGGCGCAGGTGAAGGGCGTCGGCGGCACCTGGAAGGACCTGACCGACAACGTGAACTCGATGGCCGGTAACCTCACGGCCCAGGTGCGCAACATCGCCGACGTCACGACTGCCGTGGCCACCGGTGACCTGTCCAAGAAGATCACGGTGGACGTGCAGGGCGAGATCCTGGAGCTCAAGGACACCATCAACACCATGGTGGACCAGCTCAGCTCCTTCGCTTCCGAGGTCACCCGGGTGGCCCGCGAGGTCGGTACCGAGGGCAAGCTGGGCGGGCAGGCGCAGGTGCGGGGCGTGGGCGGCACCTGGAAGGACCTGACCGACAACGTGAACTCGATGGCGGGCAACCTCACGGCCCAGGTCCGCAACATCGCCGAGGTGACGACGGCGGTGGCCCGCGGCGAGCTCAACAAGAAGATCACGGTGGACGTGCAGGGCGAGATCCTGGAGCTCAAGGACACCATCAACACCATGGTGGACCAGCTCAACTCCTTCGCCTCGGAAGTCACCCGCGTGGCCCGCGAGGTCGGTACCGAGGGCAAGCTGGGCGGCCAGGCGCAGGTGAAGGGCGTCGGCGGCACCTGGAAGGACCTGACCGACAACGTGAACTCGATGGCCGGTAACCTGACGGCCCAGGTGCGCAACATCGCCGAGGTGACGACGGCGGTGGCCCGCGGCGAGCTCAACAAGAAGATCACGGTGGACGTGAAGGGCGAGATCCTGGAGCTCAAGAACACCATCAACACCATGGTGGACCAGCTCAACTCGTTCGCCTCGGAAGTGACCCGTGTCGCCCGCGAGGTTGGTACCGAAGGCAAGCTGGGCGGGCAGGCACAGGTGCGGGGCGTGGGCGGCACCTGGAAGGACCTGACCGACAACGTGAACTCGATGGCCGGTAACCTGACGGCCCAGGTGCGCAACATCGCCGAGGTGACGACGGCGGTCGCCCGGGGCGAGCTCAACAAGAAGATTACGGTGGACGTAAAGGGCGAGATCCTGGAGCTCAAGAACACCATCAACACCATGGTGGACCAGCTCAACTCCTTCGCCTCGGAAGTGACCCGTGTGGCCCGCGAGGTCGGTACCGAAGGCAAGCTGGGCGGCCAGGCTCGGGTGAAGGGCGTGGGTGGTACCTGGAAGGACCTGACCGACAACGTGAACTCGATGGCTGGAAACCTGACCGCCCAGGTGCGCAACATCGCCCAGGTGACGACGGCGGTGGCCAACGGCGACCTCTCCAAGAAGATCACCGTGGACGTGAAGGGCGAGATCCTGGAGCTGAAGGACACCATCAATACGATGGTGGACCAGCTCAATTCCTTCGCCTCCGAAGTGAGCCGGGTGGCTCGCGAAGTGGGCACGGAAGGCAAGCTCGGCGGCCAGGCGCAGGTGAAGGGCGTGGGCGGTACCTGGAAGGACCTGACCGACAACGTGAACTACATGGCCGGCAACCTCACGGCCCAGGTCCGCAACATCGCCGACGTGACCACGGCTGTGGCTCGCGGGGAGCTGAACAAGAAGATCACGGTGGACGTGCAGGGCGAGATCCTGGAGCTCAAGAATACCGTCAACACGATGGTGGACCAGCTCAACTCGTTCGCCTCGGAAGTGACTCGTGTAGCCCGGGAGGTGGGTACCGAAGGAACGCTGGGTGGCCAGGCGCAGGTGACCGGTGTCGCCGGCGTGTGGAAGGACCTGACCGATAACGTGAACTCGATGGCCGCCAACCTCACGGCCCAGGTGCGCGGTATCGCCAAGGTCGTCACCGCAGTGGCCAACGGCGACTTGAAGCAGCAGCTCCGGGTCGAGGTCAAGGGCGAGATTGCGACGCTCGCCGACACGATCAACTGGATGACGGAGACACTGGCCACCTTCGCCGATCAGGTGACCAACGTGGCTCGCGAGGTGGGGATCGACGGCAAGCTGGGGGGGCAGGCGCGCGTGCCGGGTGCGGCGGGCATCTGGCGCGACCTTACCGGCAACGTCAACCAGCTGGCGGCCAATCTCACCACCCAGGTGCGCGCCATTGCGGAAGTGGCGACGGCCGTGACGAAAGGCGACCTCACCCGGTCCATCGCGGTGGAGGCGCAGGGCGAGGTGGCGGAGCTCAAGGACAACATCAATGAGATGATCCGGAACCTCCGCGACACCACCCGGAAGAACATGGAGCAGGACTGGCTGAAGACCAACCTGGCGAAGTTCAGCCGGATGCTTCAGGGTCAGCGTGACCTGGCGGCGGTCTCCCAGCTGATCCTCTCGGACCTCGCTCCGCTGGTCACCGCGCACCACGGCGTCTTCTATGTGGTGGATCCTGCTGGAGAGGAACCGACCCTGAAGCTGCTGGCCAGCTACGCCTACAAGGACCGCAAGAACGTCTCCAGCGAGTTCCGGATGGGCGAAGGCCTCGTGGGCCAGTGCGCGCTCGAGGGCCGGATGCTCTTCATCAACCAGGTGCCGGACGACTACATCCAGATCAGCTCCGGGCTCGGCGAGGCGCCACCCCGCAACATCGCGGTCCTCCCGGTGCTCTTCGAGGGCGAGGTCAAGGCGGTGCTCGAGCTGGCGACGTTCGACCAGTTCGACGAGATCCGGCTCACCTTCCTGGAGCAGCTGGCCGAGAGCATCGGCATCGTGCTCAACACCATCGCTGCCAACATGCGGACCGAGGAGCTGCTGAAGCAGTCGCAGGCGCTTACCGAAGGGCTCCAGTCGCAGCAGGAAGCGCTCACCGAGACCAACAAGCGGCTGGAGCAGCAGACCCGGTCGCTGCAGAAGTCCGAAGACCTGCTCCGCAGCCAGCAGGACGAGCTGCAGAAGACCAACCTCGAGCTGGAGGACAAGGCCCAGCTGCTGGCGAGCCAGAAGGCGGAAGTCGAGCAGAAGAACAAGGAAGTGGAGCAGGCCAAGGTGGCGCTGGAAGAGAAGGCCGAGCAGCTGGCCCTCATCTCCAAGTACAAGTCCGAGTTCCTGGCCAACATGTCACACGAGCTCCGGACCCCGCTCAACAGCCTGCTGATCCTCTCCCAGATCCTGAGCGAAAACTCGGATGGCAACCTCACCACCAAGCAGGTCGGCTTTGCCCAGACGATTCACAGCTCCGGCTCCGACCTGCTCGACCTGATCAACGACATTCTCGATCTGTCGAAGATCGAATCGGGCACGATGGCGGTGGATATCACGACGGTGCCGTTCCACGAAGTCCGGAAGTTCGTCGAGAGCACCTTCCGGCAAGTGGGCGACCTCAAGGGACTGCAGTTCGAGGTCAACCTGGATCCCGCACTGCCTCCGGCGATGCAGACCGACACCAAGCGGCTGCAGCAGGTGCTGAAGAACCTCCTGTCGAATGCGTTCAAGTTCACCGAGCGGGGGAGCGTGTCGCTCCGCGCCAGCGTGGCGACCGGCGGCTGGAATCCCGAGCAGGAGATGCTGAATGCCGCCAACACCGTCATCGCCTTCGCGGTAACCGATACCGGCATCGGTATTCCCAGAGAGAAGCACGGCGTCATCTTCGAGGCGTTCCAGCAAGGCGACGGCACCACCAGCCGCAAGTACGGCGGTACCGGACTCGGCCTCTCGATCAGCCGTCAGATCACTCGGCTGCTCGGTGGCGAGATCCGGATCGAGAGCACTCCCGGAATCGGAAGCACGTTCACGCTCTATCTCCCGCTGATCTATCCCTCACAGCCGGTCGAAGCGCCCGCGGGTGACGAGGACGGCGCTGGCAGCATCGGCCCGCTGGTCGGGCGAGACCGCCAAATCGATCAGCACCGCAAGCTCACGGATGGTTCTCGCCCCGGTGGTGGAGCGGGCGGTCAGCGACGACCGCGCCGACATCAAGGAGGGCGACCGAATTCTCCTCATCGCCGAGGACGATCCCAACTTCGCCCAGATCCTCCTCGACCTGGCGCGGGAGCACGGCTTCAAGGGACTGGTAGCCCAGACCGCGGACCGGGCGCTGTCGCTGGCCCGGGAATACCAGCCCACGGCAGTCACCCTGGATCTGCGGCTCCCTGACGCGGATGGATGGACCATCCTCGATCGGCTGAAGCACGACCCGGCGACGCGGCATGTTCCCGTGCACATCATCTCGGTGGAGGAAAACTGGCAGCGAGGCCTCCGCCTGGGCGCTATCGACTTCCTCACCAAGCCGGCCACCAAGGAATCGCTCTCGGACGCGCTGACGACGCTCCATGAGTTCGTCGATCGTCCTATTAAACGCCTGCTTGTGGTAGAGGACGATGAGGTGCAACAGCGGAGCATCGCCGAGCTGATCGGCGACGGTGACGTCGAGACCACGGCCGTTACAACGGGCGCCGACGCACTCCTGGCTCTCCAGCGCGAGTCGTTCGATTGCATGGTGGTCGACCTGGGCCTGCCGGACATGACCGGCTTCCAGCTCATCACCCGGGTCAAGGGAGAGATCGGGCTCAGGAAGCTCCCTACCGTCGTGTACACCGGAAAACAGCTCACCAAGCGGGAGGAGGCCGAGCTTCGCCGGATGGCCGAGTCGGTGGTGATCAAGGACGCGCAGTCGCCCGAGCGGCTGCTCGACGAGACGGCCCTGTTCCTCCATCGGGTAACGGCTCGCCTGCCCGAATCCAAGCGGCGGATGCTGGAGCAGCTCCACCGCACCGACCCAACCCTCACCGGGCGCACCGCCCTCGTGGTGGACGACGACGTGCGCAACATCTTTGCCCTCACCACGTTCCTCGAGCGGAGCGAGATGAAAGTGCTCTATGCGGAGAGCGGCCGGGAAGGAATCGCCACGCTGCAGGAGAATCCCGAGGTGGACGTCGTGCTCATGGACGTCATGATGCCCGAGATGGATGGCTACGAGACGATGCGGGCCATCCGGGAACTGTCCCGGTTCCGCAACCTTCCGATCATCGCCGTCACCGCGAAGGCCATGAAGGGAGACCGCGAGAAGTGCATCGACGCCGGTGCTTCGGACTACATCGCCAAGCCAGTCGACATGGATCAGCTGCAGTCGCTGCTTAGAGTATGGCTGTACCGGTAACGGGGAAGCGGGGAAGCGGGGAAGTGGGGAAGCCGCCGGTGGATGCGGAGGCTCTTCGCGAAGCGGAGAATCCTTCCCCGCTTCCCGGCATCCCCGCTTCCCCGCCTCCCGACGACAAGGTCAACATCTTGCTCGTCGACGACCAACCGGCCAACCTCGTCGCACTGGAGGCGATGCTCCAGGGATTGGGGCAGAACCTGATCAAGGCGGAGTCGGGGCGAGAGGCGCTCAAGTGGCTCCTGACCCACGAGTTCGCCGTCATTCTTCTCGACGTCAAGATGCCGGAGATGGACGGATTCGAGACCGCGACGCTCATCCGCGAGCGGGACAAGTCGCGCCACACGCCGATCCTGTTCCTCACGGCGGCCGACAATAGCCAGAAGCACGCCGTCCGCGGGTACGCCGTCGGCGCCGTCGACTACCTGGTGAAGCCGGTTGTACCCGAGTTCGTGCGTTCGAAGGTGGCAGTCTTCGTCGAGCTGGCCAAGAAGTCTGAGCTCCTCCGGCGCCAGACGCAGCTGCTAGTGGAGAGCGAGCAGGCGGCGCAGGAGCTGGCTGAAACGCGGGCCGAGCTGGTTCGGGATCTGGAGCACAAGAATCGGGAGCTGCAGACCTTCAGCTACGCCGTGTCCCATGATTTGAGGGCCCCACTCCGCCGCATCGATAGCTTCAGTCGCGCGGTGATCGAGAGTCAGGGCGAGAGGCTGGATGAGCAGGGACGCCGCTACCTGGAGCGGGTGCGGGAGGCGAGCCAGCACATGTCTCAGCTGATCGATGACGTGCTGTACCTCTCCCGGGTTACCCGGGCCGACCTGCGGGATCAGGACGTGGACCTGAGCGCCCTCGTCACCCTCATACTGTCGCGGCTGCAGGAGAGCGAGCCTACCCGTCAGGTCGAGATCAAGGTCCGGCCGGGGGTGATCGTCACCGGAGACGGGCAGCTGCTGCGCATCGCGCTGGAGAATCTGCTGGAGAATGCTTGGAAGTTCACCAGCAAGCAGCCGGAGGCTCGAATCGAATTCGGCGTGACCCAGGCATCCGGAGAACCGACGTACTTTGTGCGGGACAACGGAGCCGGATTCGACATGACTTATGCCGACCGGCTCTTCGGTCCCTTTCAGCGGCTTCATTCCCAAGGGGAGTTTGCCGGTTCCGGCATCGGGCTCGCCACCGTTCAGCGCATCATCCACCGGCATGGCGGTCAGGTATGGGCCGAGGGGCTGGTGGGACAGGGCGCAACGTTCCAGTTCACCCTGGGCCGGATACGCTCGTAATAACCTGCTAGCCCTTTCGGCGACCTCCCACAACAGCATCCATCTCAGCCTGGCTCAACTCCCGCGCCTTCACGATACCGCAGCTCGTGCGAGGATGGGGCTCGGCCATGGGGCACTCGCGGGCCGGCTTGTGGATGACCAGGTTGCTTTCGGGATCTAGCGAGGGGACCCCTTGGTGGCAGTCGGGCTTGGTGCCGCAAGTGCTTCGCTCACCTTGGTGAGCAGCTCGTCTCGGGTAAACGGTTTGGCGAGGAAGGGTGCGTCCAGGCGGCTGAGCCCGTACTCCATCAGCACCTCGGCGGGATGGGCTGACATGTAGAGGGTCCGCTGTCCGGGCCAGCGCTCCCGGATCCGGCGGGTGACCTGGACTCCATCGGCGAGCGGCATAACGACGTCCACCATCACGAGCTGAATTCCTGACCGGGCCGTTTCCAGCACCTCCATTCCCTCCTCGCCACTCTCGGCTTCGAAGACGCGGAAGCCCCACTCGCTGAGGAGCCGGTGGGCCATGCGCCGAACCGTGGACTGGTCGTCAATGACGAGGATACTGGGAGAACTACGAACGTCGGGTAAGCTCACTGGTCGCCGCCAAGAGGAGTATTCGATTGCCGGGTGCGCCCGCCCGATTCGGCTTCGGGGTGGCGCGGTCTGGGAATACTATATCCGGTCGGACGTCCTTTGTCATCGTGATGCAGATCACACTCGGTCTCCGCGAGTTACCGAGCCTCGGCTCGACGCTGCCTGCGATCCTCGAGCCGGGAGCGGCGCTGATCGTCCTGGGTGCCGGCTGAAGGGAGTCCGCGGAACTGGAAGTGACGCTCGTCGAGGACGCGATCACGGTCAACCCCCGGCTGGTGGTGGCGAGCGCCCGGGCGCACTGACAACACCAGGTCTACCATTACGGCAGCGGGCTGCCACTCGCCCGGCGGTATACCCGGATACAGGTGGCCGTATGAGGACTTGAGCAGAGCCTGCCGCACGTCGGCTCTGGCCCGGCCCCCGCCTCCAACCCTGCTCGATGCTGTTCGCTCATCCGTGGCTCTCCGTCCCTTTCGCCGACTCTCCGCCGGAGCCACCGCGTGATTCGGTTCGTTGACTCGGCTCCGCGCCGGAGTCGCTGAGACGAGTGTAGCCCTCGGGCAAGCCCTCGGGACGACCTGATATCCCCCGGTACTCGAAGTGGTCGTCGTGCAGAAGCCGCTGGCCGGTAATGACCCCCGACTTGGAGCGGTCCTTATGAATCAGATCGGTGACGTGGCGCAGCAGCCGCTCCACTGTCATCCAGACACCAGGCTTGAGTCCCGGATAGAGGCCTGAATACTCGGTCCTGAGTCTCGCCTCCCGACCGCGTGGCGTGCTCACGAGCGCCTCCAAGTTGTGAAGGAATCACAGCCAATTTACACGGAGTTCCGGCCGGAGGGCAGAAATGGCCTGCGGATCGCGGCCCCTGAAGCAGGATTTGGCCTGGGAAAGCGAGCTAGAAAAGGCGCCGGCGGGCGCACTCGGCGCCCGCCAGCCGTTCGGAACTACCGGTTACCTCCGCCACCAGGCCGCCCACCGTGGCCGCCGCCCTGTCCTCCACCTCCACCCTGACCTCCGCCCGGACCTTTCCCACCGCCACCGCCGCCGCCTTGACCACCTCCACCCCCGCCGCCAGGACCTCTGGGGCCGCCGCCGCCGCACCACCCCCACCCGGCCCGCCCCCGCCGGGACCCCTACCCTCCTCCACCACCACTGCCACCAGGAGCCACCGGGGCCACCCGGGCCTCTACCGCCACCGCCGCCGCCAGGACCGCCACCGCCGGGACCCTTGCCGCCGCCACCGCCGCCAGGACCGCCACCGCCGGGACCCTTGCCTCCTCCACCGCCACCGGGAGTGCCACCACCACCGCCCGGTCCCTTACCCCTCCTCCGCCCTTCCGCCGCCGCCCTGTCCGCCGCCGCCCTGGCCACCACCGCCTTTTCCACCGCCGGGATCGTCTTTCCTCGCGGTAGGTGATGGTTGGTCACCCATGCCGGAGAATTCCCGGTTCCGTTCCTGTGTCATGGCCCGACTCCTTTGACTGGTGAGCTGATGATCCTTCCCCACAGATGCGACCAGGTGCCGCATCCCAAAAACCAGCAACCAACCCAGGGGTGCGGCGCGAAGAAAAGTATGAACTCGGCTCGTCGCGCCCCAAGCCGTACGCGATGATAACCTGTTTGCCCGAGAGAGAACATAGAACGGCCTTCACGGCGTACCTAGAACCGTCCTACAGCACGGCTTCGGCCTGGGCTGGGCCAGGACAGCCCGGAGATCCCCCTCCAGCCATCCCATGTTCCCAACCTCTCTTCCGCTATAAAGATTGAACCCGATATGGCTCGTCAATCTCTTCGGTTTGCCGAGCTCAGCACCGCGCGCATCATGCGCGCCAGGGCTTCGGGGGAGAACGGCTTTTCGAGATAGGGAATGCCGGCTTCCAGCAGTCCACGCCTGGTCAGGTCGTCATCGGTGTACCCGGACATAAAGATCACCGGCAAGCCCGGCCGCAGCTCAGAGAGCCGGTGGGCGAGCTCCTGTCCTCCCAGCTCGGGCATAGCCAGGTCGGTAAGCACGGCGTCCACCCATTCATGCTCGGCTATCAGGACCAGCGCTTCGAGGCCGTTGGCGGCCTCGAGCACGTCGAAGCCCGCCGAGGAGAGTGAGCGCCGAGCCATGGTCCGCACCAGCGGGTCATCTTCCACTACCAGTACGGTGGCGCCTTCGCGCTGTTCGGCCTTTTCCGGGGTGCCGGTGGAGGGTGTCTGCGGCGCTTCCGATACCGCGGGCAGGTAAACCTTGAACGTGGTGCCGAGCCCAGGCTCACTGTAGGGCCAGATGTAGCCTCCACTCTGTTTTACGATACCGTATATCATGGCGAGCCCCAGCCCACTCCCCTTGCCGATTCCCTTGGTCGTGAAGAACGGCTCGAAGAGGTGCTTCATCGTCTCCTTATCGATCCCATGGCCGGTGTCGCTGACCACCAGGGCCACATATGGGCCGGGAGGGATGCTCACGCCAGGCCGATCGGCGACGTATCGCTCGGTGAGGCGCACGTTGCGCGTTTCCACCGTGAGGGTGCCGCCATCCGGCATCGCGTCGCGGGCATTGATCGCAAGGTTGAGCAGCACCTGATCGATCTGGACCAGATCGGCCCGTACCGACGCCAGGTCAGGGGCGAGCCGGAGCGTGAGGGTCTGTTGCTCGGTGAGGGTGCGTCGGAGGATGGGCTCCAGCTTCCTCACCACGGCGGTGAGATCGACGGGCCGCGGCTGGAGGATCTGTCGGCGGCTGAATGCCAGCAGCTGGCGCGTGATCGACGCGGTTCGCTCGGCCGCTTCCCGGATGTACTCTGCGTCCTGGCGAACCGCGGGTGGCACATCCGAGCGCCGCAGAATGAACTCGGTTGCCCCAAGCACGACCGACATCTGGTTGTTGGCCTCATGGGCCATGCCCCCGGCCAGCTGGCCCACAACCTCGATCCGTTCGGCGTGCCGGAGCCGCTCTTCCGCGCGGTGCCGGTCGGTCAGGTCCAAAATAAAAGACACCAGGTCCTGCATATCGGGGCCCAGGCGCGCGGCCCCCACCAGCACCGGGACCCGGGTGCCGTCCTTGCGCAGGAACTCCTTCTCATACGGGGTGCACGAGCCCCGGGATTTGACTTCTTCCCTGGCGCGCCGGTCGGCCTCGTCGTCCCCAGGCGACCAGAGTCGGTCGCGCCGGAGGAGGCCCTGGGCAAGATCCTCCCGGGTATAGCCCAACATCCCCAGCAGGGCATCATTAGCGCTGCTCACTACCTCACGGCTCCAGAAGGCAATTCCGATCATGCCCGATTCGAACAGGCTCCGGAACCGCGCCTCGCTGGCCAGCACGGCGGCTTCGGCCTTCTTGCTCGCCGTGATGTCGCGCTGGGAGCCCCAAGCCCGGACGATATACCCTTCCGCAACTATGCCGATGAGATTGTTGAGGAAGTATCGTTCGCCGCCCTCGCGGTCCCGCTCGTGGGATTCGGCGTCGGTGAGACGGTAACCGTTCGCGGTGAACGCGTGTAGCAACTCGAGGTTCTTCGGATCCGAGCGCGGCATGAGGTCCCCGAGCCGGGCTCCAACCAGATCCGCCGCACTGTCGAAGCCGTACATGTGAGCCATCGCGTCGTTGCACTCGGCCAACTCGGCCAGAGCATAGAAGCGGTCGATCTGCTCAGCCGCTGGCAGGTCCACCGACACGGGCTCCGGGAGCTCGATCCTCCAGACCCCCTCAGCCGTCTGCTCGATGAGTGCCCGGTATCGCTCCTCGCTCTTCTTCGCTTCCCGGGCTGCCGTTTCGGCCCGCACCTGGGCTCGGAGCCTCGATTGGCCGAGCCACCCCGCCGCAACGCCGGTCAGGATGAACAGAGCTGCGCCGAGCGGTGCCACCATGCCCGCCGTGTCGAGCGGCATGGATGGTGGGAAAAAGAGGTAGAGGGCCAGGCCGACGCTGGCGGCCGTCGCCGCCAGGGCTGGACCCAGGCCGCCTGCCCAGGCGGCAAAGAACACAGCCGGGAACAGGGTGATGAAGGGGAGCTCGTAGCCCACTACCGGCGTCAACAACATTCGGGCAACCACCATGAGGAGAACGGCGGTGAGCCCCAGCAGGTATGGCGAGAATCGGCTCAGCGGTGAGTCAGGTCGAGGCACTGGGGACGCGGGTGGTGGGTTCAGGCGCGTGAAAGCGGATGACTGCCGCGTTCCCGGGTAAGTAAGAGGGGGAAAGTAGTTAGGGGCAAGTCCGGGGAGTGCTCACTCTTCCGGTGGCTGCACCTTCGCCCCATTGAGGATCATTGGAAGATCGGTCGCCAGCTGCGCGTCGCCAGGCATGAGCTCGCCTGGCATGCCGAGAGCTAGCCAGACGTTCTCGCCAACCAGCCAGTGATGGAGATCCGGTCCGCCAATATCCGCGGATTTCATGGCCCAGAGACCATCCTCATCGAGGAATGGTGAGGCCCGATGTCTCCCCGGCGCGCAACAGGTTCCAGAGCATGCCCCACCGGTCGTCGTACTCCGCGTCGCTCTGTTTCCGACTGGCGGCGATTCCTTCCAGAATCTCGGCGGCACAGGCCCGGAAATTTTCCAGGTGAGGAGGGGAGACACAGGTCGGTCATGACTAACCTTGCTCATCGAGTGAAAAGGAGGCCAGGACACTGATTCTAACAGCACGGTGCTTCGATCGGGGCGCCTGCGCGAATCGCCGCCTAGACTGCCTGGCGTCGGAGTTCGGCTCGATGGAGCTCCGTTTGCGCACCTCAGGGGTTCCCCGATGGCTTGTTACAAGCTGCTGGTTTACAGTTATATGGGTTCATGCCAACATCACCGCTTGGCCTTCGAGTCCTGCTACTCACAGCTGATCCACGTGATGCAGACCTGATCACGTGTGCCGTCGAGCGCACCAACCCCCCCAATATGGTAGTCCATGTCGAAACCAGGGCGGCATTCGTGCGCGCTCTGGAGGTATTCGAGCCCGACGTGATCCTCTGCGATCACGGCGTGGCTGAGTTCAGCGCCGCCGGTGCGCTGCGGCTGGCCCAGGCCCGACCGCAGGCCTCGCCCTTTTTGCTGCTGGCTGACACGTTCGAGCAGAGCGATTCCGACTGTTTGAAGATGGGCGCCTGGGACTGCATATTTCGTTCGGACCTCTCCCGCCTCCTTCCCGCCATCAACCTGGCCATGGAGGCACGTACTCCATTCCGGAGGTTGTCGAGGCGTCAGCGTGAGGTGCTGCAGCTGCTGGCCATGGGCTGCTCCACCCGGGAGATCGCACGATGGTTACTCCTGAGCGTGAAGACCGTGGAAACCCATCGTGCTGCCGTCATGGAGCGCCTGGGAATCCACCAAGTCGCCAACCTGGTGCGCTACTCCCTGCGCGTTGGCCTGATTCAGCGGGTGCAGCCGCGAGACGTCGAACACGCGGTGGCTTAGTCGAGTACCCGTACCCGGAGGACCCAGCACTACCTGTCTGACGGTGCACTTTCGCAGCAGATTGTGGTACCGGCATCAAGCCACCCCTAGCCCCCGGGGGTGGCGATCGGGTAACCAATGGAGAGACGCGGCGATCTCGAGCGCTTCTCAGGACCTTCCCGATTGATGGCTCGCCCTTGCCTGCGTAGCATTGGGCACACTCATGTCCAGTCAACTCTTGTCGGGGCTTAGGGTTTTGCTCCTCGAGGACGATCAGCGTGATGCGGAGCTGATTGTGCATGCTGTACGGGCCGCCGTTCCCGACGGCATGGTGCGGCTGGTCGACACCCGGCCCGAGTTCGTCCGCACCCTCGATGAGTTTGTCCCTGACGTTATCCTGTCCGACCACGCCGTAGCCGACTTCAACGTTCTCGTTATACTTTCCGGCTGGCGCAGCGCCGCGCGCCCGGATCTCCGTTCATTCTTGTCTCCGGGCTGTTCGAACAACGGGCTTCCGAATGCCTTCAGGCTGGTGCGGCAGACTTCGTCCCCAAGTCAGAACTCTCTCGCCTGGGGCCTGCGATTGCCTCCGCGCTGTCGGTGCGGGCCCCACTTCGAAGCCTCTCCCGGCGCCAACGGCAGGTCTTGCAACTGCTCGCCATCGGCTGTTCCACGCGCGAAATCGCTCTGGGACTCCATCTATCCATCAAGACCGTGGAAACCCACCGAGCCCAGCTCATGAGCCGCCTCGACATTCACGATCTCGCCGGACTGGTGCGCTACGCGGTACGAGTGGGAATCGTCTCCGCCAGTCAGACGAGCGATTGAGAGCCCGCAGTGATGATCGGGGACCTCGCGGTCGGGCGTTTCCCGATGGTGAGTCTACCCTCCACCCGTTAAGCTGAGACACAGGCGTTCCGGTCCTCCAATAAGCTCCCGGCCGTACCGCGTCCGCATGAGCACGGTCGCGACTTTCGCGGCATGAATCAGTGACAACCTTTGCCCAAGAAATCGCTTCCGCGAAGCGGCAGTGCTGTTGTTTCCCCGCACGATGCTGAAGGCGGTTTTTCTGACGCTGGTCCTCGAACAGAGTCTCGTCCAGGTCGCATTTCCACCTCGGCCGACAATGGCCGCGACCGTGACGCTCGACGGCGGGCTCCGCATGCAGCGGCTGATCCGGCCATGAGCGGGGCCTGACCATGGCTCCAGTGGTCCCCGTGCCCATCCAGATCCTGTTGGTGGAGGACAACCTGGGGGACGTGCGCCTGATCCAGGAGATGCTATCCGACACCGCCTCTGTCCCGTTCTCGCTTGAGGTCGCGAACAGCCTGGCAGCGGCGCTCGAGCGGCTACGCAGGGGCGGAATCGATGTACTGCTGCTCGACCTTGGCCTGCCCGACAGCAGTGGTGTGAGTACCTTCACCTCGCTGCACGCCCGGATTCCTACACTCCCGATAATTGTCCTCACGGATTTCCGTGATCAGAGCCTCGCGCTCAATGTGGTGCAACAGGGAGCCCAGGATTACCTGGCGAAGGGGCAGGTGGACGGCAATCTCATCTGGAGGACCATCCGATATGCCGTGGAGCGGCAACGGGGCAGACGCGAGCTCGTGCTGTCCGAAACCCGGGTCCGCCAGCTGAACGAAAGCCTTGAGCGGCGGGTTGCAGACCGTACGGCCGAGCTTGCTGCCGCCAACCGGGAGCTGGAAACCTTCACCTATTCGGTTTCGCATGATCTCAGGGCCCCCCTGCGCCAGATCGACGGTTTTTCCCGAATCCTGGTGGAGCACGCCGGGCCTGATCTCGACTCCAAGTCGCAGCACTATCTCCGCCGGATCCAGGAAGGCACCCAGCATATGGGGCGGCTGGTGGATGACCTGCTCAATCTGGCTCAGCTGGGGCGGCAGGACGTGCACACCCGCGCCACGCCGCTGGATGCCATCGTGAACAACGCCCTCGGCGAGCTCCGTGCCGACTGGGGGGATCGCAAGATCCAGTGGGCCATCGGCGCCCTACCCACCGTGGAGTGCGATCCGGGGCTCATGAGGATCGTGTTCACCAACCTGCTTTCGAATGGCATCAAGTACACCCGCCCGCGCGAGGTGGCGATCATCGAGGTGGCCAGCACCGTGAGCAATGGCCGGTGCACGATCTTCGTCCGAGACAATGGAGTGGGATTCAACATGAAGTACGCGGACAAGCTGTTCGGGGTGTTCCAGCGGCTTCATCGCGCTGACCAGTTCGAGGGCAGTGGCGTGGGACTCGCTACGGTGCAGCGCATCATCCATAAGCACGGCGGCGAAATCTGGGCCGAAGCGGAGCCCAACCAGGGTGCCACTTTCTTCTTCACACTCGCACAGCGAGGCGACTGCTCGGCCGCCGACTCGACATGAGTTCACGGGAGGTGGATGTCTTGCTCGCCGACGACAACTCGGCGGACGCTGAGCTGATCATGCTCTCGCTGGGAGAAGAGATTGTCGCACGTATTCACCATGTGCACGACGGCGAGGAGGCTCTGGATTTTCTCCTCTGCCGAGCTGGGTACGCGCACCGGAGCCTCGAGGCTCCCCCCAGACTGATCGTACTCGACATCAAGCTTCCCAAGGTGAGCGGTCTGGAAGTGCTCGAAGAGATCAAGCGGCATCGCCACACCCGCGGCATTCCGACCGTGCTGCTCACGTCGTCCCGAATAGAAGAGGATGTCCTGCGGGCCTACCAGTTGGGAGCCAACAGCTATGTTCAGAAACCAGTTCAATTCGAGCGCTTCCGCCAGATCGTCCGTCAGCTCGGAGCGTACTGGCTGGCAGTGAACGAGCCGGCCCCGTCCAGGGCGTTCAGCGGAGAGAGGCAATGACCGAGCCATTGCATCTGCTTCTGCTGGAGCACACCGAGGCCGACGTGGAGCTCTGCCTGGTTGAGCTCGAGCGCGGTGGTCCCAGGCGATGAGCCGTCTCGACATATATCGCCTTGCCGGGCTGGTGACATATGCACTGGAGGTGGGCTGGTACCGCATCACAATGAGACGGGCGCTCAGGGATACACCCGGTAGGTCTTCGCCTTAGGTCGTTTCCCGATACCCTCAGCTGACGATTCTGATAAGTTCGTGGCGCCCGACCCCTCAACCCCGAGGCGTTCTGTCTACTTCTCTCTCCCGTCCGGCCGCGACGATTCTGGTCATTGACGACGGGCGAATGTCGCGTGGGGTAGCGTACCGGATCCTCAGCGAGGAGGGCGTGGGCCTCCTGACGACCGACGTGGTCATGCCGGAGTGCGACGGTGTCGCCGTGGGAAGGCATTGGGGGGAGGTCCTGGCGAGGTGAAGGAGGCCCTGGAGCCGCCTCATCCGAGGAAACGGATCCTACTGGTCGATGACGACTCGAGTATTCGCTCCGCGTTGGGCAGAATGCTTACCATGGCAGGTTATGAGGTGATTCTTGCCGTGGACGGGGTCGAGGCTACTCGGCTCTGGCGCGAACGCGGGGCCGATCTCGTCATCGTGGACTTGTTCATGCCGGAGAAAGACGGGATCGAAATCATTGTCGAGCTGCAGGCCTACAGTCCCGACATTCCCATCATTGCGATGTCCGGCGGCGGGGCCGGCAGCCGAGTGGATGCTCTCCAGGATGCGAGGCTGCTGGGCGCGGTGGCGACGATCGAAAAGCCCTTCGAGCGCCAGGCGATGATGAATCTCGTAACTCGCTCTCTGGTTGGATGAGCCGATGCGCCGGCTGTCTCGCCAAGATGGCGAATAGATCCGTTGACGCGAGTAGTGTGCTCTTTGTCACAGCAGAACTGGCAGGGATCGGTATTATGCCCCCGGGGTGGTGAGCGTAGGCGGAGTAGGGGCCCTGTCGTGGGGGGGACCTTTTCTCCCAATGGGGCTGCGCTCCCACCCCCGTAAGTGCACCATGCCGGCGTTTATGAGACGCCGGCATAGTGCTTACCCCAATGCTCCGGAGGCGGCCGAGGCCAGCGCGGGCTGGCATTGGCCAGCGCTAATCGGCATTAATCAAGGAGTTTCTGCTGAGGAGAGCTGACAGCCGTTCCCCAACGGCACTCGGCAAGGCACTAAGTTGGCACTGTCGAGTTTGGTCGGCTTGGCCTTTGCGTCGGCCGCGGAACGACGAGCAGAGCCGAAGACCACGCGGCGTACTGCAGGATACCACTTCTCGGTCATGAAGCGCGCATACTCGGCTCGATTCTCCGGACGCACCGTGTGCACAGCGATCGTCACAGTATCGCCGTCGCTAACCACAATCGTGGTCGAGCCGGAGCAAGCCGCCATCATGAGGCCGAGAGCCAACCATTGCCGCATACTTCCTACAGAGGTTGGGAGCTACTTCTTCGGTTCGGACTGGTGCTCCTGGATAAATGTACAGAGCTTGAGCCGTTCGAGTCGATTACGGCCACACTCGACGCGGCGTGTCCCCGGCGCGTGACCGGGGCGTGATGATGCGGGTCATAGGTCCCTCGGTTCGGTCGGGTTAATCGTCTGCTGATAGGACCAGTCAATCAGCACCGCGATCGGCGTATCCGCAACGCACTGCGGCCGGTCGAGCGGCTGGTGCCGGAGCCAATCGGCCAGCAGCTCGTCGAAGGCCCGGTGTAACTGGACGTGCCGCGCCCGGTGCTCCTCGTGCGTCAGGTGCTTGATGCGCGGCGGCATTGGCACTGGTGCCGTCACGGTGGTCGTGGTCCCGAAGATTCGCTTGAGCCAATTCATGCGACACCCGCCTTTCTCCGTTCCTCGGCGCACCTGGCCTTTCCGCCCGAGGCTCAAGGGCAGGACAGGAGCCCAGCGGATCAACGCCTCCGCGAGAATTGGCGTATGTGGGGGGTGAGCTACCGGACAGCACTCACAACGTACGAGCGAAAATGATCTGCAAGAGACCGGGGTTGCTGGAGCTTACGGCTCCTATCGTTCGGCCAAAGTGCATGTCCCACAATAATATAGGTTGTGTGTCAAGGCTCGCAGGTTACCGCGATTATGGGCGGAATCACTGCATTTTGCGAACACTCCAGCCGGCGCGAACCATGTCAACCAGAGAGACGAGGTACTGCTCTGCCACCTCGCCGCCAGGCTCGACAACCCAGAAGCGAAAGCCTTCTTGGCCCTGGTGAGCGAGGGCCAGCATGTAACCAGTCACGTGCACCACGGCATAGGGCGGAAATACCAAGCTCTCGCGGCGCGCCTGGCGAATCACGTCCTGGGGATCCGTCGCGCTGTAAACCGCCACGAGAGGGCCGGCGACGTAGCAGTCGTCGTCGTTCGGATCGGGGAGCAGATGCCGCACGGCGAACAGGTGCCTGCGCTGACCGGCCTTATAGATGAGCTGCGCCATCCCGTCACCTCCACCGGACCGCAGATAGGTTTGCTCGGTACCACCTCGTTGGAAGGTGTCCTTGGTCCACCTTCGCGGTGTTTCCGGAGTGGGCCCGTCGCCGGGTGCCCGTTCACGGGCGCGTGGACGTGCGACCTCTTGCTCCGGGCATATAACAAACCCCGCTCATCGACAACGATGGCGGGGCATTCCATTTCCGGAGTGGGCCCGGCGCGACTCGAACGCGCGACCTCTTGCTCCGGAGGCAAGCGCTCTATCCAACTGAGCTACGGACCCTGGGGTTCGGGTCGGGAAAACTCGCCTCCCGCGCCGGTTTCCGCAACCGCCGCCGCTCGCCCGGAAGCCAGACCGATTCACCATCGATCCCCTCCGGTACAGCGACACTCAGCCAGTCGAGCATGGCTGGAAACAGGTCCACCGTCCGGACTACTCCCGAGGGCATCGGCTGACTGGACCACACCGGCGTCTGCATGTGGACGCGGATCAGACTGCCATGCCCGGCCCGATGCTCCGGGACCTCGAACCGGGCTCGAAAGTCGTATCCCTCCCGCGCGATCACCAGCAGATCACCGGAACGCTGGGTCCGGAACTGGTCCATAAGGTTGAAGGCCGCGTCGGGGAACGGGCTGTCCCAGGTAGCCTCCAGCCACTCACGGGAGGAGGCACTCCACGCACCTCCGAGCAGGAGCGGGTCTCCCGAGAGCGGTTGGTAGGAGACGTTGCCGCTCCGGCTCGAGAGTCGCGCCGAGCCCTCCTCGCTTTCGAGCCAGATGCCGCCGCTCTCCGATTCCGCGGCCACGAATGCCACCGAGGGCTCACGAACCAGGGTGGCGATCAGATCTCCGTCGCTGCCGAAGGCGGCCGGAGTCCGGAGGCGCTCCATCGGCCAGCGATCTGCCCGCGGGACCCCCGGGCGTGCGTAGACCATTGCGGACCCGTTGCCCGCCACCATCACGGCCGCCCGAGGCCGCCGCTCCCAGACAATGGGGTGCGAGAGGGTGGGAATGCCCTGGGCCCGGAACCAATCGGCCAGATCCAGGTGCGTATGCACCGGCGATGCGCCGTGATCGCTCACCAGAAGAATGAGGCTCTCGTCCAACTCATCCCTCATTTGAAGCCGCCGCCTCAGCCGGCCAATCGTCTCGTCCACCCTTTTCAGCGCGCGATAGACCGGGGCGGAGTGGGGCCCCGACTGGTGGGTATAGCCATCCACAGCCGGGAACTGGGCGAAGACGAAGCGCCAGCCTGCGTCGACCGCTCGGAGCAGATGCCGCGACACGGCATCGTCCGACGGCTGATGCCACATGGCCATGTGGGCCACCGATCCCCATAGCTGCCGCTCACGCCGGGACGGATCTCTCTCGGGCGTCAGACCCCGTGCAACCGGAGTGAAGATCCCCAGGCTCTCAGGCACCAACTCGAATATGGTGCGCACGTCTGGACGGATGTCGCCATCGAGCATTGACGCCTGATAACCGCAGTAGCTCCGGACGGCGTTTCGATCGCGCCACCAGCGCCCCCGGTAGCTGGCCCGATCGAGCCACCGGATGGAGGGTACGTCACAGCGGCCCGGGGTACAGCCGGTCAGAAACGGGAGGTACGCGACGCTGGTCGTGGATGGAAAGCCGGTAATCGCCTGGGTCCGCCCTCCCGCATGGAGCATTGCCGCAATGTGGGGAAGATCGCCGGCCGCAAGGCGGGCATCGGCGACGTCGGGGCGCAGCCCATCCACCAGGAGCAGGAAGCAGCGGGTCATGCTTCCTCCGGAATCGCGGCTTCAGCGCCCCGAGTGACAGCCGGTTCCAAATGGGAGCGGTTCATGCGTCGCGCTCCTCTCAATCCCAATGCCAGTATCACCAAGCTCGCCAGCAGGATCCACGGTCCCGGGATGGGTAGTGCCGCCCCGACCAGTACCAGACCGATATAGCGAGCTCCACGGCCGAGGATGACGGAGAGTTGGTACTTCCAGATAGGGTATGCCGCGAGCACGGCGAGGAAGCGCATGGGATAGTGGGGAACGAGTGGCAACACACAGGTGAGCACGAGTGACCAGAATGGCGCCTTGCGATACCAGCGCAGCGACCATTGGGTGACCCTGTGGTTTCGGAAAGCACGGGTGCCCTCGCGCGCCAGAATACGCGCCAACAGCTCCATGTTCCACGCCTCGATGATCAGCGTCGCTGCGACGGCCGTAGGCACGATCACCCAGAGCGGATGGCGCGCGCCGAGATAGACGACGGCGCCATCGTACGGGAGAGGCGCCAGCGAGTTCCCCAGGAATGTGAACGGCACGAAGTACGACAGGCGGGACCAGGCGGGCGCAGCCTCGGCCAGGATCAGCGCGGCCAAGCTGATCCCCAGCAGGATGCCGGGGAGGATCCAGGGGGAGCGCTCGGGCACCCGGAGTGGTGCGGGGGCGGACGGTAGTGGCGTCAAGAAGTGGAAGCTAGGTGGCGCCGGCCCGACGCGGAAGGCACCGTCTCAATCTGGACACGTCCCTCCCAAGCGGGCGTTTCGACATTCCGTTTTGCCCGACAGCGCCGATGTTCCCGACTATCCACTTTCTACCTGAAGGATATTTGCTCCGCGATCACATCGGTGCGCTGTGCTCGCCGCGGCGATAAACTAGGAAGGCAACACCTGGCCTGCTGTGAGGAGATTCGTGACCGAAACCGCGAGAGGCAGGATATGACCGACACCGCATCGAAGCCGCTGGCGGCCGGGACGCCGGCGCCGGATTTCACATTATCCAGCGGCCCCGACTCGCAGCTCCGCCTCAGTGATCTGCGCGGGAGGCCGGTGATTCTGGTATTCTATCCCGCCGACTGGAGCCCGGTCTGCGGTGACGAGTTGGCCCTCTTCAACGAGATCCTGCCGGAGTTTCAGCGCCACGATGCCCAGCTACTCGGTATCTCGGTAGATGGGGTTTGGTGTCACCGTGCCTACCAGGACGCCCGCCACTTGAACTTCCCGCTGCTGGCCGATTTCGAGCCGAAGGGCGCGGTGTCGCGCGCGTACGGTGCGTATCGCCAGCAGGACGGCTTCTCCGAACGGGCGCTCTTCCTGATCGATCGTGATGGAGTGATTCGCTGGAGCTACCTGTCCCCGGTAGGTGTGAATCCTGGGGCCGACGGGGTCCTGTCGGCGCTCGAGCAGTTGTCCTCGCAATCAGCCCACGCCGGAGCCGGATCATGAGCAGACTAACGCCGCCCGTCAACGACCGCGACCACATCCTCGGGCCACCCGATGCGCCCGTCACCCTGGTCGAATACGGCGACTACGAGTGCCCCTATTGCGGGATGGCGTATCCCATCGTCGAATCCGTGCGGCGTCGCATCGGGAGACAACATGCGTTTCGTCTTCCGGCACTTTCCACTCACCCAGATCCACCCCCACGCCCAGCCCGCGGCGGAGATGGCCGAAGCCGCGGGGGAGAGGGGCAAATTCTGGGAGATGCACGGCATCCTCTACCAGAACCAGCATGCCCTGGACGATCGGGATCTGATCCTGTACGCCGCCCAGCTCGGCATCCCGCCAGAGTGGGCGGCCACCGCACTTCGCACCCAGGCGTTCGCGCCGCGCGTTCGGGAGCATTTCCTGAGCGGTGTGCGGAGCGGCGTGAACGGCACACCAACGTTTTTCATCAACTGTGTGCGCCACGATGGCGGATGGGACGAGCGCTCACTGTCCAGCGCGGTGCAAAATGCCGCTCTGGTTGGCTCGAGGCGATGACGCGTGCGAATCGCAGTCATGCTCGCACCCTATTGGGTAGTCTCGAAGACTCTCGTCGCGGAGCCCGCTAAAGAGAAACCCCGGCTGCCTCTCGCAGCACGGGGTTTCTACTTCTCCATCGGGGCGCCGGGATTTGAACCCGGGACCTCCTGCTCCCGAAGCAGGCGCGCTAACCGGGCTGCGCTACGCCCCGTCTTAACAACTAAAAACGCAAGAGCGGTGAGCAGTAAGCGGGAACAGTCGCCCAGAGAAATCCGCGCGATCTCATCGGGACTGACCCGCTGACCGCTTACCGCTCACCGTTCTCTAGGATGCGCCCTGAGGGACTCGAACCCCCAGCCTTTTGATCCGTAGTCAAATGCTCTATCCAATTGAGCTAAGGGCGCCCATGGGCGGTACAAGACTCGAACTTGTGACCTCCACGATGTCAACGTGGCGCTCTAACCAACTGAGCTAACCGCCCGGCTGCGGGACGGAGACGGCGGAGAGACGGGAAGGGCGGAGGGCTGGCTCCGCGTTCGGCAGGCCGTCCACTCGCTGAGCCACCGTCCGTCCTCTCCGCCTTCCCGTCCTCTCCGCCCGAATAGCGGGGGTGGGATTTGAACCCACGACCTCCGGGTTATGAGCCCGGCGAGCTACCAGACTGCTCCACCCCGCGACGTGTGCTTCAGACTCCGGCGCTCCGCGCCGATACTCTGGCTAACCCCGGGACCGTCCGACATTTGAGGTTTGGGCCAGTACCCCTCCGCGGCCTACCGCCTCCGAGAGCGGGAAACGGGACTCGAACCCGCGACCCCAACCTTGGCAAGGTTGTGCTCTACCAACTGAGCTATTCCCGCGAAGCGGATCGATTTTAGCGTCCCGCCCGTCGCCGGCGCAACGACCCGCATCGCGGGTCTCAGCCCGGCCGAAGAGGGGCAATGGAGGCGAGGGGGATCGAACCCCTGACCTCGTGAATGCCATTCACGCGCTCTCCCAACTGAGCTACGCCCCCGCTATATTGTCCCGCCTTCGTACGGCGCCGCGACAGCACGGAAACGTAGCCGCCGTAGCAGTAAGTGTCAACGAGGGATACACGGCACCGAAGCAGTCCGGTGCCGGCGATTCGGGGTGATTCACCGGCCATGAGCAAGCAGACCGACAAGGCTGAGCAGCCTCCGATCCGGCCGCCCAGCGTCCGGCAGACCGTCTCCCGCCCCCATCTCGCAGACCACACCACCGCCGAGATCCTGGCCCAGGCGCCCGCTGGCAAGCCACGGCGCACCCGCCGGAAGGAGAGCGCCAAGAACCTGGGCGTGTTCGACGCCGAGCGCGACATCCTGGACCAGTATCTCGTACGAGGTCAGCAAGACCCCGCTGCTCAGAGCCGCAGCAGGAGATGGCGGTCGCCCGCCGGGTCGTCAGCGGGCGACCCGGAAGCGATGCAGGAGCTGATCAAGCGCGAACCTTCGCTTCGTCATCTCGGTGGCCAAGAAGTACCAGAACCGGGGCTTGGCCCTCAGCGACCTGATCGGCGAAGGGAACCTGGGGCTGCTCACCGCGGCCCGGAAGTTCGATCCCGACCAGGGCGTCAAGTTCATCTCCTACGCCGTCTGGTGGATCCGGCAGGCGATCCTCGCCGCGCTGGCCCGGCAGGGCCGCACGGTCCGGGTGCCACTCAACCGCACCGCCGACCTCTCCCGGATCGTCCGCAGCGCCGAGACCCTGCGCCAGGAGCTGGAGCGCGAGCCCACGCCCGGAAGAGATCGCCCAAGCCACCGGCCTGCCGTGGACGTGGTCCAGTCGCTCGCCGCCCTCAACTCCGCCGACGTCCGGCTCGATGCCCCGCTCGATGGCGAGGGCGACCGCTCCCTGATCGACCGCTTCGTCGGCCGACGAGCAGAGCGACCCGGAAACCCAGGTGATGGAGCAGTTCCTGACCGAGGAGATCGATCGGGCGCTGCGAGCGCTGCCGCCGCGCGATGCCAAGGTGCTGCGGCTCTACTTCGGGCTCAACGGCGGCAGGGAGCACACCCTGGAGGAGATCGGCGGCCTGCTCGGCGTCACCCGGGAACGGGTACGCCAGCTGCGGGACCGGGCCCTCAAGCGGCTGCGGGAAGGAGAGATGGGCCGGGCGCTGGCGAGCTTCGCCGCATGAGGCTATGGGCTACAGCTATGGGCTATGGCCATGCGCCGAGCGTCACGGGGCATTGCCTTGCAGCCTCTCGTCCTTTCGGGCAGCTTCCCTCTGTGACGCCCCTCGCTGGCATCCGCTCTTCCCACCCGGGAAGGCTTCATCGCGCATGTGGGCCGCCGCAGCCTCGAAGCGGGGCGCGCCCTCGCCGACGTCCCTACCTGGGCCCCCGCTCCTGGCGTCCAGATGCGGAGGCTGGGGGTCGATTCGGTGCCCATCGCCCTCTTCATCGCGGTCTTCACCGGGATCGTCCTCTCCCTCCTCTCCTCCTACATCTTCACCGGCGCCGTCCCGCTCTACTTCGTGGGCGCGCTGGTCGGCAAGACGATCATGATGGAGCTGGGGCCGGTGCTCACCGGCATGGCGCTGGCCGGCCGGGTCGGCGCCAGCATCGCGGCCGAGCTGGGCACCATGAAGGTCACCGAGCAGGTGGATGCGCTGGAGACCCTGGCCTACGACCGCTACTCCTATCTGGTGGTCCCGCGGGTGCTGCCGCAACCCTGATGTTTCCGGTGGTCACCGCCTTTGCCGTCGGCGGTCGGGGTGCTTCCGGCTGGATCACCGCCATCAATCTGCTGGATCTCTCGACGGCGGAGTTCCTCAAGGGGCTCAAGCAGTTCTATCAGTTCAAGGACATCTGGTTCGGCCTGGTCAAGAGCGCCAGCTTCGGCTTCGCGGTCGCCTGATGGGCTGCCTGCGGGGCTGGCGACCGAGGGTGGGGCCCAGGGAGTCGGCCAGTCCACGACCAGCGCGGTGGTGCTCGGCTGCGAGGCGATCCTGGTGCTCGATGCGTTCTGGGCGCTGGTGCTTCTATGATGCGGGACACGGGTAGCGGTCCTGGATGATATCCTCGAAACCTGGCCAAGTCCTTCGGCGCCCGAGCGGTCCTGAAAGGGCTCACGCTGGAGGTCCCCGATGGCCAGAACACGGTCATCATCGGGGCGTCGGGCGCGGGAAGAGCGTCACCCTGAAGCTCATCGTGGGCCTGCTCGAGCCCGACGCGGGCCGGGTGCTGGTGGACGAGGCCGATGTCGCAGAGCTGGACCGCGACGAGCTGGCGGCCCTGCGGGGCCGCATCGGATACGTCTTCCAGTTTGCCGCGCTGTTCGACTCGATGACCGTGGCCGAGAACATCCGCATGGGGCTGGTCAGGCGGGGCTATGACGAGGCGCACGATCCGCGAGCGGATCGAGGAGAGCCTCGAGGTGGTGGAGCTGAGCGGGAGCAAGGACAAACTCCGGCCGAGCTCTCCGGCGGAATGCGGAAGCGGGTCGGCATCGCGCGGGCGATCGCCCTCAAGCCGCGCTACATTCTGTACGACGAGCCGACGACCGGGCTGGACCCCGTCACCGCCGCGCTGATGGACCAGCTCATCATGCGCACTCGCGACCTCGGCGTCACCGGGCTGGTGGTCACCCACGACATGCGGAGCGCGTTCAACGTGGGCGACCGTATGGCCTTGCTGCACGAGGGCGCGATCCGCCAGGTCGGCACCGTGCGACGAGATGCAGACCTCGCACGATCCCAGTGGTGCGGCAGTTCATTGAAGGCCGGCCCGGCCCCGTCGCGCTGGAGCCGGGACGGAGGTCGGTCGGGTGAAGCGCAGCAACGAGTTCGCCGTCGGCCTGGCGGTGCTGGCCGCGCTCGCCCTGGTGATTGGCGGGGCGCTCTGGCTGAGCGAGACCGACGTCAACCAGAAGCAGGCCTCCTACAAGGCCCGCTTCCGCACGGTCGGAGGGCTGGGCGTGGGCGCTCCAGTCACCTTGCGGGGTGTCAGGGTCGGACGGGTCGAGGCCATCCGGCTGGTGGAGAACGAGTGGGTGGAGACCGATTTCAGCATCGACCGATCGGTCGAGCTGCCCCGGAAGCCGGCGGCCATCTCGGCCTCGGCCAGCCTCTTTGGCGAGTGGAGCGCCAACATCGTTCCCTTCGAGCCGCTGCCCGACAGACCCGATCATCCGGAATGCGCTGATCGAGTCGGATCAGGCGGGCGGGGACGCCTGGCCCGGGGCCACCCTTCCGGATATCGGTCAGCTCACCGCGCAGGCCAGCCGGATCGCCGGCGACGTCGGGTGACATCACCCAGCGGATCGGACAGGCGTTCGACAGCACCGCGCTCAAGAACATGCAGCAGAGCGTCAAGGATCTGGCCGCCATCTCCGGCACGGCTGGTGCGCTTCGCCAACACCCAGACCGACCGGATCGACCGGGTCGAGCCGGAATGTGGCCACCACGTCGGATGCCTTCGCCGGCGTGGCCCGGACCTTCCAGGGCGCCGTCGCCCGGCTGGATTCGGCTACCAGTGACAACCAGCTGAAGGACATTCTCGACAATTCGCAGCAGCTCCAGCGCCGACTTCCGGCAGGCGGCCGCCGACCTTACGCTCGGTCATCGGCGGCGGCTCGGCGCCAATGAGGCAAGCCTGGTGCGGGTCCTCCAGGCCGCCGACTCGCTGATGACCAGGATTCAGGCCGGGAACGGAACCCTTGGGATGCTGGCGTCCGATTCGACGCTGTATCAGGAGACCACGAAGACGGTGATCCAGTTCCGCGAGCTGCTGACCGACATCCAGGCCAACCCCAAGAAGTATCTGAAGATCTCCGTTTTCTAGATGAATAAACGTCGCGCGGAGCTGGAGGTCAGTGCCGGCGGCATCGTGTTCCGCCGGGTGTCGCGGCCAGGCCGCGCGGTATCTGCTGATCCGGGACTCCTACAAGAACTGGGGTTTCCCCAAGGGCCACCTCGAGGGCGACGAGTCCCCCGCCGAAGCAGCCATGCGGGAAACCGCGGAGGAGACCGGCCTCGACCATCTGGTGCTGCATGGGCCCATCCGGGTGATCGACTGGCACTTCCGGTTTCGCGGCCGGCACATCCACAAGTACTGCCACTTTTTTCTGTTCGAGAGTCCTGACGGGGAGGCCTGTCCCCAGGTGGACGAAGGGATCACTGCCTGCCAGTGGCGTCCGCTCACCGAGGCGCTCGATCTTCTCAGCTACGACAACGCGCGCGGGGTGCTGAAGCGCGCCGGGGAGATGGTGCGCACGCTGGTGGCCGTTGGGGCGGGGCGGGCGGAGTCAGGAGAGCCGGACGGGCGGAGGGGCGGACGGACGCTCAGGCGGACAGACAGACGGGCAGCTCATGGGCACGAGGCTGATGAGACAGCGGCAGAGGCGGACCGGCCGCGCGACCGCCCGTCCATCCGTCCGCCTGAGCCCATGCCCGCCATCGCCGCCCTGCTGGAGAGTCGTGCCGCGCTGATCGCCCTGCGCCGGAGCCTTCCCAAAGGCGGCCCCAGAGTCGTGTCCTGTAGGAGTCCGGCCGCGCTGCACCGGCTGCTTCAGACCCGGCTGGTCGACGCGGTAGTACTGTCGCCCCGCAGCCCGGCTCTCCTGGCGGAGCTCTCCGAGCTGCGTTCCCACCTGCCTGCTGTTCCCGTCGTGGCCTACGCACCGTTCCGGCCCGACGACGGCGAGCTGCTCCTGGCCTGCCGCCGCCACGCCGTTGCTTCGATGTGGTGGTCGAAGGCGTGGACGATCCGATCGTCGGCGATCTGGTGCTCCGCTCGTCCATGACTGCGGAGCGGCGCCGGGCGCTGGTGGATGCACCCCGGATGCTCCGGCTCACCGAACCGCTGCAGCAGGCCGCCTGGGACCTGCTGCTGGGCGAGGTCGAGCGGCCCATGCGCACGACGGCTGCTCGCGGGCCGGCTGCGGATCAGCCGGGAGCATCTCTCCCGCCAGTTCGGTGCCGGAGGCGCCCCCAACCTGAAGCGGGTGATCGATCTCACCCGGATTGCCTGCGCTGCCCAACTGCTGGGCAACCCGGGGTATGCGGTGCAGACGGTGGTGCGCGTCATGCACTTTTCGTCTTCGAATCACCTGGCCCGCACGCGCCCGGCGCATTGCCAACGTGCCCACCAGCGGCCTGGAGGCTGGCCGAGGCGTGCTCGGGTGCGCGCGCCGAGGAGTGCTTCGGCCGCGTTCGTGCGAGGGGAGAACTACCGCAGGCAGCAGGACGCTAGCCGGCGCCTAGAGCTCGGGCTGTACGCTTGCCCTCCCTCGCATTGTGATTATTTTCACAAGCTAGATTGTAGCGTCACCTTCAGCCAGGTTCCGAAACCACATGGCCACCGAATCCATTCTCCGTCCGGGCGAGTTGAAGGACATCCTGCTGCGCGAGATCGCGTCGGCGGATCTTGCCACCGAGGACGTCAGCGAAGTCGGCACCGCTGCTCGAGGTGCGCGACGGCGTGGCTCGCATCTACGGTCTCAAGTCCGCCATCGCCAGCGAGATGCTGGAGTTCACCGCCCACGAGACCGGTGAGACGGTGGCCGGGCTGGTGCTGAATCTCGAAGAGGACAACGTCGGCGCCGCCATCATGGGCGACTACCTCAAGCTCAAGGAAGGCGACGAGGTACGCCGCACCGGCCGGCTGCTCGAGGTGCCGGTGGGTCCGGCGATGCTGGGCCGGGTGGTGGATGCGCTGGGCCGGCCGGTGGACGGCCGCGGCCCGATTCAGACCAGCGGCAGCCGGCCGGTGGAGATGGTGGCGCCCGGCATCATCGTGCGCCAGCCGGTGAAGGAGCCGCTCCAGACCGGCATCAAGGCGATCGACGCCATGATTCCGATCGGCCGGGGCCAGCGGGAGCTGATCATCGGCGACCGAGGCACCGGCAAGACCGCCATCGCCGTGGACACGATCATCAATCAGAAGGGCGCCGGCGTCGTCTGCGTCTACGTCGCCATCGGGCAGAAGCGCTCTACTGTCGCGACGGTGGTGGAGAAGCTGAAGGATGCCGGAGCCATGGACTACAGCATCGTGGTCGTTGCCTCCGCCTCGGATCCCGCGCCGCTCCAGTTCATCGCGCCGTACTCCGGCTGTGCCATCGCCGAGTACTTCATGTACGAGGAAGGGAAGGCGACCCTCTGCGTGTACGATGACCTCTCCAAGCAAGCCGCCGCCTACCGCCAGCTGTCGCTGATTCTCCGCCGTCCCCCGGGCCGCGAGGCGTATCCGGGCGACGTCTTCTATCTCCACAGCCGCCTGCTGGAGCGCGCCGCCAAGATCAACGAGGACGCCGAGGTGGTGAAGTACGACCCCCGGATCAAGAAGCCCGGCGGCTCGCTCACGGCGCTGCCCATCATCGAGACCCAGGCCGGCGACGTCTCGGCCTACATCCCGACCAACGTCATCTCGATCACCGACGGGCAGATCTTCCTGACCACCGACCTCTTCTTCGCTAACGTGCGCCCCGCGGTAGATGCGGGCATCAGCGTGAGCCGGGTAGGCGGCAACGCGCAGATCAAGGCGATGAAGCAGGTGGCCGGCCCGCTGCGGCTCAGCCTGGCGCAGTATCGAGAGCTGGAGGCCTTTGCCCAGTTCGGCTCCGATCTCGACCCGGCCACCCAGAAGCAGCTGTCCCGCGGTGCCCGTCTGGTCGAGGTGCTCAAGCAGCCGCAGTACCGGCCGGTGCCGGTCGAGAAGCAGGTGGTCATCATCTACGCCGTGACCAACGGCTATCTGGACAGCGTGGACGTGAAGCACATCCGGCAGTGGGAGCGCGATTTCCTCGATTACGCTCGAGGCGTCGCACCCCGATGTGTCTGAAGGACATCCGGACCAAGAAGGCGCTGGACGACGATATAACCAAGCGCCTCATGGCCGCCATCGACGCGTTCCAGAAGATGTTCGTCCCCGAATAATGGCCAAGAGCCGGCAGCTCAAGGGGCGGATCCGGTCGGTCCAGAACACCCGGAAGATCACCAAGACGATGGAGCTGGTGGCCACGTCGCAAGCTCAAGCGGGCCCAGGACCGGGTGATGGCGGCCCGGCCGTACGCCGAGGCGCTTCGCGCAGGTCATCGCGGATCTGTATCACTCCCGATCTGGCCGACCGGTTTCCCTTGCTGCGCCGACCGGCGCCGCCGGCCAAGGGCGGGCCGAGCCGGGCCGCGGTGATCCTGCTGACCTCGAATCGTGGTCTTGCCGGCGGCTTCAACTCCAACCTGATCAAGGAAGCCCGCCGGCGGATCGAGTCGCTCGAGCAGGAGGGGTATAAGGTCGAGCTGCTCGGGGTCGGCAAGAAGGGCATCGGCTTCTTCAAGTATCTGGGCCGCAAGCTGGCGCTGGAGCGCATCGATGTCGGCGACCGTCCGACCGCGGATCATGCGGCCGAGATCGTCGAGCCCCTGATCGAGGCCTTCGCGGCGGGTGCGCTCGCCAGCGTGGACCTGGTCCAGGCCCGGTTTCATAAGCGCCCTTCAGACCCCGCCTGCCACGATCCGCATTCTACCGGTGGAAACAGCGGGGCAGCTGGAGGCAGCGGGACGAGCGGGGCAGCGGGACAGGCGGAGACAGCCGCAGGGCAGCTGAGCGAACTACATTCTGGCGCCCAATGCCGAGGCGATCCTCGAGCGGCTCCTGCCGCTCTACGTGCGGAACATGGTCTATCGCGGCACTGGTGGAGACGGCGGCGGCGGAGCATGGTGCCCGGCGCACCGCGATGAAGAACGCAACCGACAACGCCGGTGACATTCTGGAGCTGCTGAAGCGCACCTACAACCGGCAGCGCCAGGCGCAGATCACCCAGGAGATCGCCGAGATCGTCGGCGGGGCGGCGGCTTTGCAGGGATAAGACTGGTAGGCCCGCAACGCCCGTTCGCTTCGCTCAGGGCAAGCTGTTGCGGGCCCACACATGACGGAACACAAAAAGATGGCAACTGCAATCGCAACCGAGCGGGTCAGGGAAAGCCTCCAAGACCCAGCAGAACATCGGCCGAGTCGTGCAGGTCATCGGCCCGGTGCTCGACGTCGAGTTCGAGCCGGAGCATCTGCCGGAGATCTACAACGCCATCGAGATCGAGGATGCCAGCGGCGCCGATGCCGGTCAAGCTCACGGCCGAGGTGCAGCAGCACATCGGGCAGAATCAGGTGCGCGCGGTGGCCATGAGCAGCACCGACGGCGTCACCCGTGGCATGGAGGTGCGCGACACCGGCGGGCCGATCACCGCTCCGGTGGGCGAGGCAGCACTGGGCCGCATTCTCAACGTGCTGGGTGAGCCGGTCGATGGTGGCCCACCGATTCCAGCGGACGTCGAGCGGTGGCCGATCCACCGGCCCGACGCCGAAGTTCACCGACCTGGAGCCCAAGACCGAGATCTTCGAGACCGGCATCAAGGTCATCGACCTGATCGCGCCGTTCGTCAAGGGTGGCAAGATCGGCCTGTTCGGCGGCGCCGGCGTCGGCAAGACGGTCGTGATTCAGGAGCTGATCAACAACGTCGCCAAGGGGCACGGCGGAAGGTCGGTCTTCTGCGGCGTCGGCGAGCGGACTCGCGAGGGCAACGACCTCTACCTCGAGTTCAAGGAAGCGAAGATCCTGGAGAACGTGCGCCCTGATCTACGGCCAGATGAACGAGCCACCCGGCGCCCGTCTCCGGGTGGGCCTGACCGGGCTGACCGTCGCGGAATACTTCCGCGACATGCAGGGTCAGGACGTGCTGCTCTTCATCGACAACATCTTCCGCTTCACCCAGGCGGGCTCCGAGGTCTCCGCGCTGCTCGGGCGCATGCCGAGCGCGGTGGGCTATCAGCCCACGCTGGCGACGGAGATGGGCGATCTGCAGGAGCGGATCACCTCCACCAACAAGGGCTCGATCACCTCGGTGCAGGCCATCTACGTGCCCGGCCGACGACCTGACCGATCCGGCGCCGGCCACCGCCTTCGCCCACCTCGACGCCACCGTGGTGCTCTCCCGCGCCATCGCCGAGCTGGGGATCTATCCCGCGGTGGACCCGCTGGACAGCTCCAGCCGAATTCTCGATCCGCAGTATGTGGGGCAGCGCCACTACGATGTGGCCATCGGCGTGCAGCGGATTCTCCAGCGCTACAAGGCGCTGCAGGACATCATCGCCATTCTCGGCATGGACGAGCTGAGCGAAGAGGACAAGCTCATCGTGGCCCGCGCCCGGCGCATCGCGCGGTTCCTCTCCCAGCCGTTCTTCGTGGCGGAGCAGTTCACCGGCTTCCCCGGCAAGTACGTCAAGCTGGAGGATACCATCTCCAGCTTCGAGCGAGTGGTCGCGGGCGAGTTCGATCATTTGCCGGAGCAGGCGTTCTACATGCAGGGTGGTATCGATGACGTGACTGCACGCGCCAAACAGCTGGCGAGCGGGTGATGCAAGTCACGGTGATCTCTCCTGAGGCGTCTATGTTCGACGGTGAGGCGGACGCGGTCGTCGCACCCGCCTTTGACGGCCAGGTCGGTATCCTGCCGAACCACGCACCGTTCATGACGCTGCTGGGCGAGGGTACGCTGACGGTGCGCCGGGCCGAGGCCGTCAGCCGCTTCTCCGTACGTGGCGGGTTCCTTCAGGTAGTCGACAACCGGGTCCGCGTGGTCACCGAACACGTTCAAGGAGAATCTCATGCGTCGTAGACTCTGCGGTGGGCTCTTGGTGGCAGTCGTCCGTCGCAGGGGCCGCGACGGAGTCGGCCGCTCAGGAAACCGGCACGCCTATGTTCAAGGCGCCATATCGCGCGTTCACCGACCATGAGTTCGGCGCCGCGTTCTCAGATCCGGGCGAGGGCGTCAGATTTGCCCTCGAGGGCTTCTATAGATTATGGCCGTGGCTCTAACGATTTCGGCCTCCGTGCCGGCATCGCCGATCCTGAGGAGGGTGACACTGCGCATCCTGCTCGGTGGAAATTTCCGCACCCGGGTGCTCAGCTATAGCGAAAGCTTCCCGCTCGACGGCGCCCTCACCGTGGGCGCGGGACTCAATGTCGGGGACGGTGACGACCTCATCTACCTGCCGGTAGGCTTCACGCGTAGGCCGACGCTTCGAGCTGGAAGGATCCGAGATCACCTTTACACCGTACGTTCATCCGACACTCGTCCCCGTCATCGGCGCCAGCGGCGGCAGCGACGTAGGCTTCGCGCTGGGCCTTGGCGTCGACATGCGATTCGGCCAGAATTGGTCTGCGCGGGTGAGCGGAGGATTGGGCGATCTCGAAGGCGTAGGCCTCGCGCTGACCTACTTGCAGTAGTCGATTGTACTCGAGCTCCGGCTTACGCCCGTCCGCCCTCGTGCGGGCGGGCGTTTTCTTCGGTTGACTTCGCTTCGAAGCCGCATCAGTACCTTCTGGCGCCCGCGGGGTGGCTCGCTGGTACCTCGCATACTAAAGGGAGAGTGCCATGAACGACGTGCTGCACCAGATCCTCGCAGCAGCAGGTCTGGTTTTCGGCAATGGCTCTCGGCGTCCGATCCGCCCAGGCCCAGGTCCGCGGGATCCCGGTGTACAACAGTGGCATTGCCAGCGGCATTGGCGATCTACGGTGACGTCGGGTTCCCCGACGCCGAGGCAGGCAAAGGCACGGCGCTGCGCGGTCAGTGGCCGGGCCGGCTTCGGTGCCTTGGGTGCCACCGCCATACTCTCCACTTTCGATCCCGATGGGCCAGGTGACAGCGAGCTGTCAGTCGGTGGCAGCGCTCAACTACAGGGTGTTCGGCGGCCCACTCGATTCCGCTCTCGGTCACGCTGCAGGGAGGAATCGGGTACTCCAAGCCCGATGGCGGATTTCTGCCCGACGAAGAGGTGGACGAGCTCCGTTTCCCGGTAGGCATCGGCTTCGCCCTCACGATTCCCAATCCGATCGCTCGCTATCAAGCCATGGATCGCTCCCCGGGTCGACATCGTGCAAGGCGTCCGGCGGTGGGCAGTCCGATACGGAGAGCAACTTCGGCGCTGGGCGGTGGGCTGGAGCTGAACCTGCTCAACGGGTTCGGGGTGCACGCCGCTTACGACCGGGTGTTCATCGATGGCAGCGACCCCAGCGTGTTCGGCCTCGGTGCGCACTACACCTTCCGGATTCCTGGACTGTGAGCCGCCGCGATCCGGCATCGGGCTCGCCTCGTGCTGCTCCTTTCCCTCGCGGGCTGCGCCGAGACTTTCGACGCCACCACGCTGGGAGTGCCGGCGACACTCGCCACCCCGGCTGATCAGCCGCCGGTGGGAGACCGGTTCAAGGTGACCCAGCGCTCGGTCTACGGGCTCTGGGGAGTGGCTACGATCAAGTCGCCGTCGCTTCGGAAGGCGCTGGCCGCCCAGCTCGCCGGGGGCGGCGGCATCGCCGGACTCAGGATCAAGGTGCGGAGCGGCTGGCAGCGACGTGCTGATCACCGCGCTGACCGTCGGCTTGATCGTGCCCCGCTCGGTGACCTTCGAAGGGGTCGTGACGAAATAAGCTCGACCAGCATCTCCGCGCTCCGCTCCGCCGCTCCCAGACTCCACTCTCCACTACCTCGCGCGCCCGCCTGCCCTGAGCCCGCCGGCTCGCTTCATCCATAATCCATTCGCTCCACTGTTGTCTCCAGCGCGGCGGCAGACCTGCGGATGCCCGCGTGGGGCAGCGATGCCGCGCCGCCCTGCTCGCGAGCAGCAGCGCCGCGTCTCGGCTGTTGCGCCACCGGGGGCCGAATACGACCGGGACGCCCCACGCCGCCGGCTCGAGCACCGAGTGAAGACCGGCCCGCCCGAAGCCGCCGCCGACAAAGGCCATGGTGCCGGCGCCGTACAGTGCAGCCAGGACTCCCACCCGGTCGACCAGCAGAAGCGGCGACGGGCCGCCTGGCGCGCTCAGGCGCACCGGCAGCGGCAGCCCCGCGGCTGCGGCCATGCGCTCGATGGCACCAGGTGCTCCTCGGTGGGCTCATGTGGCACGAGGATGAGGCGGCGTCTGGATGGCGCCTGTCGGACTCCCGCGAAGGCCCGGAGGAGCACCGCCTCATCGGCGCGGCCAGGTGGAGCCCGCCACCATCGTGGGCGCGCCCCGGCCGAAGCGGAGCAGGGGATCGGTCGGGCTCGACTTCGCCCACCCGCTCGAGGACGCTGTCGAAACGGGGATCGCCGAGCACGCGGATGCGTTCCGGCGGGCACCCCCAGGCGGCGCAAGCCGGGCTCGCGTCCTCGGCTGAGATGGCCGCCGCTGCCGCCATGGCGCTGTATCCGGGCGGCAGCAGCGCCCGGGCGGGCCAGCGGAGCCGGCCGCTCCACCGGGCTCACGGTTGCGGCGACCATGGCCACCTGCGGTGCCAGTCGTCGCCGCCCGGGTCGACAGCTCCGGCCAGAGATCCGAGCTTGGCAAAGACCAGGAGATCGGGCTTGAGCGCGGATAGCAGCCGGTCTACGTTATCGGGCAGATCGTAGGGCAGATAGTCGGCCACATCTACCGCGAGTCGAGCCGCCAGGCTCTCCGCCGAGGGGCTGAAGTGGGTGTAGACCACCTGGCAATCAGGGCGTAGCCGCCGGAACTGACGGAGCACGCTCTCGGCCTGGAGGCCCTCCCCTACGGATGCCGCGTGGAACCAGACCAGGGGCCGGGCTCGGGTCCCGGCTCGGACGGGCCCAGTCCAGCAGCCGCTCTCCCGGCATCCCGCCGCGCCGCGAGTGGCCGCGCGACCAGCCGGGGGGAAAATAGTGCCAAGAGTGGGAACCAGCGCCGTGCCGAGCCGGAGCGCGGTGCGATATCCCAGTGAAGTGGAGGGCATGGCGGCAATGTTGCCGCGGTCACCGATCCGGTCAACTGCCGCCTGCCGAAGGTCTTGCATCGAATCCGGGAATCGGGCTACCATTCCTTTCGGCAGTCCGTGTTCCACCTGCAACCGAGGGAGGTGATCCATTGTCTACAGAGTCAAGGGTCGCCTGCGGCCACTAGTGAGTGCTGCAAGCTGAGACCCAGGCGACACTTCGAACCTGGGGGGGCCGCTACTAGCGGCCCCTTTTTTTGGGCATAATTCGAAGGAACATGCCGACCTCGATCTCGAGCTACTGGCGCATCTCTCGCGCTGCCCGGTACAGCCTGACCTTCGCGCTTCCGCTGCTGCTGGCGTACGAGGTGCTCGCGTTTTCGCTCTCCGGCGATGAAGTGACCGGTGTGCGGAACGGAGCCGACGTGCTGCTCAAGAGCCTCTTTCTGGCCTTGGGTGGCCGCGATGGCCTCATCGTGTTCGGGGCGCTGCTGGTCGGAGGAGGCACTTGGCTGGTCTGGCAGAGACTACCGCAGATCGGGGAGCCTGAATCCCCGCGTGTTCGGGCTGATGGTGGCAGAGTCGGTGGTCTACGCGCTTGCGTTCGGCATGGTGACAAGTACTCTGACCGGGCTGCTGCTACCCGCCCTGGCCATTATCGGACGGACGGCAAGTCTCGCCGTCGGTTCAGTCGGCAGCTGGAGCTTGCCGACCCAGCTCATGATCTCGCTCGGCGCCGGGATCTATGAGGAGCTGCTGTTTCGAGTGATCCTGGTGTCGGGGCTGGCCTGGATAGCACGAAGGGTCTTAGGCTGGCGCACTGCAACAGCGGGTCTCTTCGCCGTCGCCGCCGGTGCCCTGATCTTCTCGGCGTTTCATTACATCGGGCCTTACGGAGACCGGTTCCAGCTCGGCTCGTTCACGTTTCGAGCCGTTGCTGGAGTGCTCTTCAGTGGCCTGTACTTGTTGCGGGGCTTCGGGATCACGGCGTGGACTCACGCGCTGTACGATGTGTTTCTTCGCGGTAGCGCGGTAGGCGGGGTAAGGACGGCGAACGGTAAGCTGGTAGCTCTCATCCCGAGCGACGCTTACCGCTGTGAAGCTGATGTTTTACGGCTTATCCCCAGCTACCTTCGCCCGTCCTTCGTCCGCGTCCTTCCCGTCTTTCCAGCGTAGACTGAATCCAGCACCCGCGCGAACACTTCGAACGGCACCGCACCTTCCATCAACCCACCTTCGATGTAGAACGACGGCGTGCTGGTGGCTCCGGACCGCTGGGAGCCTTCAGCCTCCGCCTTCAGATCCTCCCGCGTTTCAGGCGCCTGAAGGCAGGCCAGCAGCGCCTTCTTCGACAGGCCCGCAGAATCCGCGAGGGAGACGAAGAATGGACCCGCCTCCTTCAGTGGCGCCCACGTCTCCTGGTACTGAAACAGCAGGTCATGCACTCGCCAGAAGCCCTGCTGTTTCGCCGCGCAAAGAGCGAGCTCGCCGGCGGCGGCCGCGTGGTCATGCACGCTGGTGAGTGGAAAGTTGATGAATACCCAGCGAACCTTGCCGGGCGTGATATAGCTCCGCTCGATCCGGGGAAGGTCTCCTGCGCAAACCTCCTGCAGTAGGGACACTGGAAGTCGGACATCTCGTAGACCGTCACCGGCGCCGTCGGCAAGCCCTTGGTGCGAGTGGCCAGCGGGTTGCCTACTGACTGGGCAGCGAGGGGAGTGGAGCCTAGCGCCAGAACTAAAACTCCCCACGTCATCCTGAGGGAGTGGAACGGCCGAAGGATCGGCCTGGATGTAAGGCGGTCCTTCGCGTAGCCTGGCCTGAGCGCAGCGAATGGGCTCAGGATGACATCGCGATGAGTTTTCATGATCTCCTTAGTATCGTGGCCTCCGCTCGCCGGTGCGACTGGAGAGTAGGATGGTATCGGCATCGGCCGGAACGTTCCAGTACCATTGAGAATTGGGATCGCTGGTGTCCCAGGCTTGCGCGTATATCCACCAGGTGCCGGGCGCGAGTGTGAAGCGGGCCCAGCCGGTGGCGTCGGTGGTATCGGTAACCGGCTCACGCCGCCGGGCTCTCGCCAGACTCTTCACGATGCTGTCGTATCCTCGGTAGGTGCTATCTTCCCAATGCCGAACGGCCGTTCGCAGACTCTCGCTCCGGCTGACGAAATCGACGCGGGCCCGCTCCAGAGCCGTGCGCGCACGATGGGCCCGACTCTCGACCCGGACCAGCGAATCGGACAGCCGCGTGTTTCGGGCGGCCAGCGCGGCGTGTTCCGGCGCACTGCGCGGTAGTGAATCGAGCCGGCTGCGCAGCAGGCGAAGTGAGTCACGCAGCGCGCCTTCGGCGTAGGAGATGGCAGTGTAGGCCGTGAACGGACCCCGGAAGCGCACGAACAGGCTGTCGAGCGCGGCGGTGTCGGGCCGCGGCGTGCGGGCTCGAGCCTCGAGGCTCGCGAGCACGCTGTCGCGGTCGTAGGGAAGGGCAACGACGCCCACGCCGGCAGCAGGGGTCTCCGTCGAAGCGGGATCAGGAATCGAGACCCGCACCGCCACCTCACGGCGCCCGCCGTCGCAGCCGGTGAGCCCAGCAGCGAACCCTGTGCTCAGCAGAAACAGGCTTGCCGTGAGCAGCGTCGAAGGGCTTGCCCTGGCCAGCGTCGAGGGAAACGACAACGAAGAAAGCAGTGAATGGGCCAGCAGCAGGAGACCGTTTGAGCGCGACACGTGCCAAAGCTACCGCCCTCCTCGTGGTGCTTCAACTGACGGCCGCCACGGTATGGGCGCAACGCCCCGGCGTGGACACGTTGTTCCCGCCTCAGCCGGTGGGCTACGTCAACGATTTCGCCTCGGTCATCGACGCCGAGTCGGCGGCGAAGATGGAGGACCTGATCGGACGGCTGCGGGCCGCCACCGGGGCGGAGATCGCCGTGGTGACCCTTCCGTCCATTGGCGAGCAGGATCCAGCGGAGGTGGCGCTTGCCATCGGACGCAAATGGAAGGTCGGTGCCAAGGCTGAGATCGGAGATCCACGACGCAACGCCGGGCTCGTCATGCTGCTCGTCCCGCGGCAGAATGGCCGGCCCGGGACCGGCCATATCCGCATCGAGGTAGGGCAAGGCCTCGAAGGGATCATTCCAGATGCTGCGGCGGGACGAATCCGGCGGGAAGTCATGGGTCCCGACCTGGACGCGGGAAGCATATGGCCCAGCGCTCCTGAAAGGCGTCCAGACTCTCGCAGGCGAGATCGCGCGCGGTTACGGTGTCTCGGACTCCGCCCTTACCGCGTATCGGCCACCGGTCGAGCGCGGAAGCGGCGCCCGAACACTCAGCAACCTTCTGCCGATCCTGTTGTTCATTGTGTTCATTGTGATCAGCTCCCGTGGCTTCGGCGGACGCCGCCGCAGGAGGCACGTATATTGGGGTGGCGGTCCGTGGATCGGCGGCGGCTGGGGCGGTGGAGGCGGGTTCGGTGGTGGTGGAGGTGGGTTCGGCGGCTTCGGTGGAGGCGGTGGCTTCAGTGGCGGCGGTGCCGGAGGACGATTCTGATGCGCGATTCGGTGGCTAAGGTGGTTGATGCGTTCTTGACCCAAGCTGACGCTTCGGTGGGTCCGACGTATAGCGCCATCCTGTACGGGTCGGCCGCCCGCGGGGACTATATCCCGGGTCGCTCGAACATCAACCTCATGCTGGTGATCGACCAAATCACTCCCCAGGTTCTCCGGTCGCTGGGCCGCGGCTTTACCGGCTGGCGCAAGTCGGGGCGGGAGCCGCCGCTGCTTCTGAGTCGGGTGGAGTGGGACCGTGCCTCGGATGCGTTCCCCATCGAGATCACCGATATGCGGACCGCCTACAAGGTGCTCCGCGGCGCCGACCCCTTGCAGGAGGTTCGGGTCGAGCCGGCCGATCTACGCAAAGCGCTCGAACGGGAGTTCCGGGGCAAGTTGCTCCGGTTGCGGCAGGGTTATGCTACCTATGCCCCCGATCCGGCGGCGCTCGGCTCGCTCGCCCTGCAGAGCGCCGCGACAATTCTGGTGTTGCTGCGCGGCGTGCTCATCCTGCTCGGCAAGACAGTTCCACACGACTCACTCGAGCTCGCCGCCGCGGCAGCTGCGGCAGTCGGTTTCGAGGGCGAGCATCTGCTCCATGTGGTCCGCCACCGGGTGGACCGGGAGTGGCGCTGTGAAGCGCCGGAGTTCGAGAACTACATGGAGGCCGTGGAGCACACGGCGCGGTTCCTCGACCAACTTCAGCTCGGAGATCAGCGATGAACCGTAGCTCCAGAATCCAGGCTCCGCTCCTCGCCGCTCTCATGTTCGTGGCGGGATGCGGCTACAACACGATTCAGACTCTGGATGAACGCGTCAACCAGGCGCAGGGGCAGATTCAGACTCAGCTCCAGCGCCGCTCGGACCTGATTCCGAACCTGGTGAACACGGTGAAAGGGATCACCAAGCAGGAGGACACCGTCTTCATCTCGATTGCCAACGCTCGCGCGCGCCTGGGTGGCGCCGTGCAATCGGGCAATGTTCCCGAGATGGCGGCAGCCAATCAACAGCTCAGCCAGGGGTTGGGGCGCCTCTTGGCCATCGCCGAGAACTACCCCCAGCTCCAATCCAGCCAGAACTTCCGCCAGCTCCAGGAACAGCTCGAGGGCACCGAAAATCGTGTCGCGGTTGCCCGCCAGGACTACAACACGGCCGTCGGGGAATACAACGCGTATATCCGGCGGTTCCCCTACAACCTGACCGCCAAGGTGTTCGGCATGGGGAGCCCCCGAGCGTACTTCGAGGCGGCAGAGGGGTCCAGAGAGGCGCCGAAGGTGCAGTTCTAGACGGGGAAGCGGGGAAGCGGGGAAGGAGACAGCGCAACACTGCGACAAAACAAACAAGGCGGCCTCCGATTTATATCCGGAAGCCGCTGTTGTTTCTCTACCGTGACCCGCTCTACCCGCTTCCCGCTTCCCCGCCCTAGTCCGTCACCACTCCATCGGGCAGGACGTACTTCAGCGGATCTACCGGCCGCCCCTTCACATGGACTTCGTAGTGCAGGTGGGGACCGGTGGCGAGGCCGGAGTTCCCGACGAGGGCGATGCGCTGGCCGCGCGACACCCGCTGGCCGGTGCGGACCAGGAGCTTGGAGGCATGGGCAAACTTGGTCTGGATGCCGAAGCCGTGGTCGATGGTCACCGTGTTGCCATAGCCGGACTCCCAGCCGGCGTCGCTGACAATCCCTGCCGCCGGCGCCTCGATCGGGCTGCCCATGGGTGCGGTGACGTCGATCCCTTCATGCGGCCGGGCGATGTGCAGAATCGGATGAGCTCGCATCGAAGAGAACGCGCTGGAGAGCCAGCCCTGGGTCGGCATGATCGAGGGAGTGGCGGCAAGCCTCGCCGAGTGGTAAGCCAGGCTGTCGGCCGCTTCCTTGAACGAGGAAGCCAGGAGGTTGGCCCGGCGAATCAGCGCGCTGAGGTCGATCCGAACCTCCGCCGAGCGCCGTGCAATACCGGTCATCCCAGCCAGGCCCAGGTTTGTCACCCCGGCCGGCCCGCCGATTCCGGCGGCCAGCACCTGCGGATCTATTGGCTCGAGGTTGGCAAGCACCCGGATGCGGGCATCGCGTTGGGAGATCCGGGTAAGAGTATCAGCGAGGGTAGAAAGGCGGCCGTTCAGCTCGCCGATTTCGCGAGCCAGATTCTCGTTTTCCTGCTGTAGTCTGGCAGTGCGGGAAAGGTCGGTGGTATGGGAAACAGTGGCGTAGCCGGCAAGAAGCACCAGAACCAGGAATCCCGCGGCGGCGGAGGCAGCTACCCGCAGTACTCCGTAGGAGACCTCGACAATGCGCGAGGGCTCTGCCCCGTGGGGGACGAGAACCAGAGTCCAGCGGCGTTTGGCCATGACCGTACCTCAAACAATGTCCCGTGAAACCCGGAAAAGACCGGCTGCCTAATCTGCAATACTGGGGCCTTTCCCGTGGTGAGCACAGTCACGCCCCCAACTCAAGGTGGCAGTTTGGGATTACCCTTGTCAAGGGTTTGAGCCGAGTGATAACTCTTTCACTGTCAAGTAGTTTCGCAGGGCTGGACGGCTAAGCTCTACACTTTGACGGGCTTGGGAAAAAGAATCGAAGGCTTACGCGCCCTGCGACCCGCGAGCGGTGGATTCTCCGCCGCCGCCCAACTTGAGCGTGCAACCTCGCCCTCCATTCCCAGGTCCTCCCACAAGGTCTGAGTCTTGCCTGGAATAAACGGGCTGGACATCACCGCCAACCTGCAGAGCGCCCGGGCCAACGCACTAAGCGCATCATCGAGCTCGGCGTCCTTGCCGGCCTTCGCCAGCGTCCAGGGTGCAGTCTGTTGCACGAACAGATTGGCGGCCGACACGAGAGTCCACGCCGCCTCCGCACCGGCCCGCAGGTCCATCGCGTCCATCGCTCGTCGAGTAGTTCCGGAGAACAGTCTGGCCCGTCTGGTCGAGCGAGGTCTGGCCCCCCGACACCGGTATGACCCCGTCCCTGTACTTCAGCAGCATGGCCAGCGATCGGGAGGCCAGGTTCCCGAAGCCGTCGGCCAGGTCAGCTGTGTAGCGCTCATCGAACCGCTCCCAGGTAAAGTTACCGTCCGCTTCGAAGCCGACCTCGCGCAGCAGGAAATAGCGCAGCGCGTCCGAGCCATGCCGTTCGATCGCCTCGTCGAGGGTGACGGCAGTGCCTGCCGTCTTCGACATCTTGGTGCCTTCCCACTGCACGTAGCCGTGAGCCCACACCTCGCGCGGCAACTCCAGCTCGGCGCCGAGGAGCATCGCCGGCCAGATCACGCAGTGGAACCGGGTGATGCCTTTTCCGATCACGTGCAGATCGGCAGGCCAGAGGCGGTCGTAGCCCGGCTCCGGAAACCCAGTGGCTGAGAGGTAGTTGATCAGCGCGTCGAACCAGACGTACACCGTCTGCTCGGGGTCGCCCGGGAAGGGAATCCCCCACGGCTGCCGCAGGCGGGACACCGAGATGTCCTGCAGACCGCCTTCGAGCAAACGAAGGACCTCGTTGCGCCTGATGGCCGGCTCCACCCGGAAGCGGCCGGTGGAGATGAGGTCGAGCAGGCGGTCCCGGTATCGGCTCAGGCGGAAGAAGTGGTTGCGCTCCCGGGTGGGGATCAGTTCCAGAGTGGGATGCTCGATGCAGCGCCCATTCACGATCTGGCTCTCCTGCTTGAACTCCTCGCAGCCGGTACAGTAGAGGCCCTCGTATTCGGACAGGTACAGATCGTCAGGGTGCAGCCGCTGGATCCGCTGGAGCAGCTCCGTCACCGCGCGAAAGTGGCGCGGCTCAGTGGTGCGGATCCAGTCGTCGTTGCTGCAGCCCAGACGGGCCCAAAACTCGGCGAAGCGGACGGCCATGCGGTCGACCCACTCCTGCGGCTGAACGCCCCCCTTGGCAGCAGCCTGGAGGACGGATTGGCTGTGCTCGTCCATCCCCATTACGAAATGGACCTGATCTCCGTGTAGCCGGCGGTAGCGCGCTATGGCGTCGGCCCCGACCTTTTCCAAGGCATGGCCCAGGTGCGGGTCGCCGTTGGAGTAATCGATGGCGGTAGTCAGGTAGAACTTGGGCACTCGCGGAGCTCCTGAGAAAGCAAGAAAAAAGCCGCAGATGAACCCAGATAACAACGACGGATCGCTCCGTGCGGCATAACGCTCCTTCTCCGGCAGCTTGTGTTTCGTATTCCAGCACACCAATCGAGTTCCGGTAATGAGTCGGTGTGCGTTGACACAAGTCTGAGTGCCTGAACACGCTGAGGAGCGTGTCGGTGCCGGAGCGATCCGCCGTTGTTGTCCGGGTTCATCCGCGGCAAGGCGGTTGTAATGCTTTTTCTACTTCGGAAGCTAAACGGGGTGGCTCGAGGTTCAGCTTGGCGGGCTTTGGCTGCCGCCATCGGTCCGACGGCTGCGACGGGACTGGCGCGGCGCTGGAATGCCGGCGGGGTCGCCGTTGCCCGTGATGGCGGCCGTTTCCTTGGTTCGCATTTCGGCAGTGGGGAGTACGTCGCCGAGCTGCTCGACTTCTGCCCTCAGTTGCACCAGAGGGATGATGCGGGAGCCCTGCTCCTCGTGCTTGAGGAAAACCCGCTCGCGGAAGATGTCGACCGCGATGACCTTCTCCGCACCAATCGCCGTTCTCAGCGTCTTTCCTTCCTTGGGGAAGCGCTTCCGGGCGGTGACGTAGAAATCATGCTCGTACTTGAGGCAGCAGAGCAGCCGGCCGCACCCGCCCGAGATCTGGGACGGGTTGAGCGAGAGATGCTGGTCCTTGGCCAGGCCGAGATTGACGGGCGACAGCTCCTTGAGCCAGGTGGAGCAGCAGTACTCCCGGCCACAGCGACCTACGCCCGACAATCTGGCCGCCTCGTCCCGCACGCCGATCTGGCGCAGCTCGATGCGGGTGCGGAAGAGCGAGGCGAGATCGCGTACTAGCGCCCGGAAATCGACCCGCTTATCAGCGGTGAAGTAGATGGTCAGCTTGTTCCGGTCCCACTGCCATTCGGTGTCACTGACCTTCATCAGGAGCTCGTGGGCACGCACCCGCTGGATCACCTTCTGGCGGACGGCTTCCTCCGAAGCCCGGATCTCCCCGTGAATCTTCAAGTCGTCGGGCGTCGCCCGGCGGACGACCGGCTTGGGCGGCTCCGGCTCCTCAGCGGCCTCACCGACCGCGCAGCCGGAGCAGCTACTCCCGCACTTCTTGGCCGCCATGTCGCCGACGGCGGTAACCCGCCCCAGGTCCCGGCCGCGCTCCACCTCGACGATGACGGCGTCCTTGACCCTGATCGGATCCGCCTCGTCGCCCCAGACGAAGTAAGCCTTGCGCGTGCCCTTGAACCGAACCTCGACGGTCTGCGACATCATACCTCGGTGAAGGCGCCCATGGCGGCGTACTTCTCGGCCCGGCGCCGGACCAGTTTATCGGGCCTGCTCTTGCGCAGCTCGGTTACATGGCGGATCAAGGCCTCGCGCAGAGCCTCGCCAGCGGCATCGGGATCGACATGGGCTCCCCCGATCGGTTCCTTCACGATCTCGTCGATGACTTTGAGCCGCAGAAGATCTTCCGCGGTGATTTTGAGTGCCTCCGCGGCACGCTCACGCTGGCTCGCGTCCTTCCACAGAATGGCGGCGCAGCCCTCGGGCGAGATTACCGAGTAGACCGAGTTCTCCAGCATCAACACGCGGTCTGCTACTCCGAGCGCGAGTGCGCCGCCCGACCCACCCTCACCGATGACCACCGCCACACAAGGCGTTGGGAGCGACGACATCTCCAGGATGTTGCGGGCCAGCGCCTCCGATTGCCCCCGCTCCTCCGCCCCCAGCCCAGGATACGCGCCCGGCGTGTCGATGAGGGTGATGACCGGCCCCCCGAACTTGGCGGCCAGCTTCATCAGGCGGAGTGCCTTCCGGTAGCCCTCGGGGTGAGGCATTCCAAAATTGCGTTTCAGGTTGTCCTTGGTGTCACGGCCCTTCTGGTGGCCGATGACCATTACCGACAACCCGGCCAGCCGCGCCCATCCACCGACGATGGCCGGGTCATCCATATAGAGCCGGTCGCCGTGCAGCTCGATGAAGTCAGTGAAGATGGTGCTGAGATAGTCGAGCGTGTACGGTCTGCGGGGGTGTCGGGCCACCATGACCCGTTGGAGGGGGGTGAGGTCCCGGTAGATCTCGGCCCGGAGCGACTCTAGCTTGCGCTGGAGCCCTTCCAGCTCACCATCGATGTCGATTTGCCGTTCGGTCCCAATACGCTTGAGATCATCGATCTGCCGCTCCAGCTCGAGGAGCGGCTTCTCGAAGTCCAAAGTGTAGGCAGAAGGCATCGGGGTCATCCCGCCTTGACGTAGTGGACGGATTCGCTGCCGAGCAGGTCCCGCAAGGCACGAACGAGATCATCCTCCGCCGCGACGCGTACGCGCCGAGACCGGAGTCGAACCGCCTCCCCGTTGCCGTCGCTCCACTCAATATAGAGCGGGGTTGGGCCGGGGTGCGCCGAACAGAGCGCGGCGACAGCCTGGAGTGCCGAGGGCTCGGGTGCCGAGGGAGCTCGCCACCGAAGGCTGAGGGCGACCGCCCCCGAAGTCCTGAGCTCGCTCAACTGCCGCGCGGTTTCCACGATGAACGGGGCCTGGTCTTCACCCCGGTCCCGGTCGCTGTAGCCGCCAGTAAGGAGCAGAGCCGAGTCGGGCTGGATAATCTGGTTGAGCTTCGCCCAGGCGTCCGGAAATACGATGGCTTCGGCCGTGCCATGAAAGTCCTCCAGCACGAGGCGGGCGTACTCCTTGCCCGTCTTCCTCGAGATCTGCCGCTTGACCCCGGTCACCACGGCCGCCACGCTCACCTGCTGCTCGCCCCACGCGCCCAGGGTGGCCGTCGTTCGCGAGCCAAAGAGCTCGACCTCCTCGCGGTAGCGCTCCAGCGGATGACCCGAGATGAAGAAGCCCAGGACCTCCTTCTCTTTCGCCAGACGCTCGGCTTCGGTCCAGGCGGGAATGTCGGGAAGGGCGGAGAGGAAATCTCCGCTTTCTCCCTTCCCGTTTTTCCCGTCTTTCCCGTCCTTCCCGTCGCCGAAGAGAGACCCCTGTCCCGCCTCTCGCTCCTGGCTGAGCACCTGGGCTTCGGCCAGCGCCGGCTCGAGCGCCTCGATGAGCTGCTTGCGGTGCCCGCCGAGCGAATCGCAGGCGCCGGCGGCAACGAGAGACTCGAGCACCCGCTTGTTACAGAGTCGGAGGTCGATCCGCTCCACCAGCTCGGCCAGCTTGGAGTAGTGTGCCTGCTGCCGCCCCGCGATGATCGACGCTATGGCGCCTTCGCCCACGTTTCGCACCGCGCCCAGACCGAACCGAATCCGCCGCTCCCCAACGACGGTGAACTTGAATCCCGATTCGTTTACATCGGGGGGCAGGATCTCCAACCCGAGCTCGCGGGCCTCATTGATGTATTGCACCACCTTGTCGGTGTTGCCGATTTCCGAGGAGAGCAGTGCGGCCATGAACTCGGCCGGATGGTGCGTCTTGAGCCATGCGGTCTGGTAGGAGAGGACGGAGTAGGCCACCGAGTGCGACTTGTTGAAGCCGTAGCGGCCGAAGGTCTCGATCTGGGCCGCAAGCTCATCGGCCAGCTTCTTCGGGTGCCCCAGCGCCACCGCCCGCTCGCAGAACTTGGTCAGCTCCTTCTTGATCAGCTCGGCGTCCTTCTTGCCCACCGCTTTGCGGAGCACGTCGGCTTCGGCCAGGGTGAATCCGGCGATCACGTTGGCGATCCGCATCACCTGCTCCTGGTAGGTGATTACGCCGTATGTCGGCTCGAGTACCTCCTGGAGTGCGGGATGGGGATAGGTCACCTTCTCCTGGCCCAACTTCCGCCGAATGAACACCGTGTGCATGCCGGCATCCAAGGGGCCCGGGCGAAGCAGCGCATTGGAGGCGACCAGATCGTCGAAGCGGTCGCACCTCATGGCCCGAAGGGTGTCGGTGGCCAGCGGTGACTCAAACTGGAAGACCCCGGCGGTGCGGCCCTGCCGCAGCAGCTCGTAGACCTTGGGATCGTCGAACGTCAGCGCCTCCATGTCGGGCCTGGTGCCGTGGCGCTCAGCGATCATGTTTACCGCATCGTGGATCACGGTGAGGGTCTTCAAGCCGAGCAGGTCCATCTTGAGCATGCCGACCTTCTCCAGCGCGCCCATCTCGTACTGCGTGATGATGGACTCGCCTTCCGCGGCGGCGCCGGCGCCCTTGGTAGGGGCAGTACACACCGGGCACGTACTCGGAGAGCGGACCCGGGGCGATCACCACGCCGGCAGCGTGGACCGACATGTGGCGCGAGATCCCCTCGATCCGCGAGCTCAGCTTGATGAGCCGCTCGTAGGCCGGGTTGTCCCGGATCAAGTCGCGCAGCTCGTCCACCTTCTTGGCGGCTTCTTGCACTGGAAGGCTGTAGGCCGGCCCCGAGGGGATGAGCTTGGTGATCCGGTCGGCCTCGCCTGGGGGGATCCGAAGGACGCGGGCCACATCCTTGACTGCCGCCCTGGCCTTCATGGTGCCGAAGGTGACGATCTGGCCCACGCTGGTCCGTCCGTAGCGTTCCCGTACGTACTCGATCACCTCGCCCCGGCGCTCGAAGCAGAAGTCCACGTCGATGTCCGGCATCGATACCCGCTCGGGATTCAGGAACCGCTCGAACAGCAGGTCGAACCTGAGCGGGTCGACGTCGGTAATCCCGAGCGCATAAGCCACTAGCGAGCCGGCGACCGAACCACGGCCGGGGCCAACCGGAATTCCCCGTTCGCGCGCCGCGGCGATGAAGTCCTGGACGATGAGGAAGTACCCGGCGTATCCCGCGGTGTTAATGACTCCGAGCTCGTACGCGAGGCGGTCCCGGACCACGTCGGAGAAGGGCAAGCCATACCGCCGCTCGGCACCACTGATGGCCAGATGGTTGAGCAGGGCCTCGTCGGAAGGGTACTCGGCGGGGCGGGGGAACTCGGGCAGGAAGTACCGCTTCTCGAAGTCGAACTCGCACAGCTCTGCCACGACGGTCGTGTTGGCCAGCGTCTCCGGCCGGTCCGGAAACAGGGCCTGCATCTCCGCGTCCGATTTGACGTACGATTCCTCGCCGGTGAACCGGAAGCGCTTGGGGTCGTCCAGATCGCTGCCGGTGCCGATGGCGAGCAGCACGTCGTGCGACTCGGCATCCTCCCGTCTGAGATAATGCGCGTCGTTGGTGGCGACCACGCCGATTCCGAGCTCCTGGCCCAGGCGCAGCATCCCCTCGGTGACCAGGCGTTCTTCCGGGATCCCGTGCTGCTGGATCTCGAGCCAGAACCCGCCGGGTCCGAAGGTCTTGCTGAACCACTCGGCGCTCCGCTTGGCCTCCTCGAACCTTCCCTGCCTGAGATGGAGCGCCACCTCTCCCGAGAGACACGCGGCCAGACAGACGATCCCCTCGGAGTGGGCCGCGAGCACTTCCCGGTCGATCCGGGGCCGGCGATAGAATCCCTCGATGAACCCGATAGAGGTGAGCCGGACCAGGTTCCGGTAGCCGGCGCGATTCCTGGCCAGCAGGACGAGGTGGCTGTAGGGCGCGGGCGCTCCCGGAGGCTTCTCCCGGGCGGTCCGTGGACCAAAGGCCAGGTAGGCCTCGAAGCCAAGGATCGGGCGGATCTTCTGCGCCTTGGCATGCTCGTAGAAGGTCCACGCAGCGTGCATGTTGCCGTGGTCGGTTACGGCCAGGCTGTCCATGCCGAGCTTCTTGACGTGAGCGACCAGCTCGGGGATCCGGTTGGCCCCGTCGAGCAGGGAGTATTCGCTGTGGGTGTGGAGATGGACGAAAGACATTATGGCTAAGGGCTAAGGGCTATGCGCTATGGGCTGCTCTGGTGGCCGACGCAGCCCATAGCCCATGACCCTTAGCCTCCTTATCGTGCTCTAGACTCCAGCTCTCGCAACACGACGTCCAGCGGGACACCGCGAGCCTGGAGGAGCACCAAAAGATGATAGAGGAGATCGGCCGCCTCGGACGCGAGACGTTCGTCGTCCTCCGAATTTGCCGCTACAACCAGTTCAACCGCTTCCTCGCCCACCTTCTGCGAGGCCTTCCCGATGCCCTGGGCCAGTAGCTCGGCCGTGTATGATCCCTTGGGCCGGTCGGCCGCGCGCTGGGCAATCGTCCTGGCCAACCGGCTGAGCACATGCCCGCCCGGATCTTCCTGTGGTCCGTCCCCACTTCCCGGCTTCCCACCCGCCCAGGGGGCACCCGCCCCGCTGAGGACCGTAGAGAAGCAGGTCCGGGTCCCGGTATGACACGCCGGGCCGGTCTGCTCCACCCGATACAGGATGGTGTCGCCATCGCAATCCAGCCGGACTTCGACGACGCGCTGGACATGGGTTGAGGTCTCGCCCTTCTGCCACAGCACGCCGCGGGATCTGCTGTAATAGTGAGCCAAACCGGTGGCGAGGGTACGATCGAGAGCGTCCCGGTTGGCGAACGCAACCATCAGGACGTCGCCGGAGCGGCTCTCCTGGGTCACGACCGGCACCAGTCCGTCAGCACCGAACCTGACCGCCGACAGCCGATTGTTCTCGGACACGGAGAGAACCTACCGGCAGGTTGTGCGATTGTCAAAAGCCCTTGTGGCGCTTTATTTTGCTCCAGGTCTGCGGGTGGTCCTTCCGGTCCAGGTTCCCCTCGTCCAGCTACCGGAGTGCTCCTCACGTGCGAAGTTCGCGCTCGTTTCTGATGGCTGTATTTGGCGGTCTTCTGCTCGGCGCCTGCAGCAACGAGACGGGTCCAGGAGATCAGCCTGCAACCGATTGTACCGAGGCAAGCACCCAAGTCTTGGCGGTAGGCGAGCACAGGGTCATCGATCCGACTCAGACCGGGTCATGCGTTCGCTTCCCGGAATCCGGGCCGAGTGGTGCGGAACATCTCTATATCGCGCTCTCAACCGCTGGGGGCCAGACGGGAGCCGGCGTTTCGGCGCCATACGCAATCGCTGGTTTGCCGCCGACTCTCGCCACTCGCGGTTCTGCGAAGAGCAGAACGTTTCGAGCGCCTGGGCGGCCCAGCGTGGGGGCAGCCTTTCATAGCCGACTTCGTGCCTATGAGCGCACTTTTGCCGAGCATCCCGAGCCCTCGGTGTCCAGTCAGGACCGTGTGGCCCCCAGTGTCAGAGTGCCGGTATCACTCGGTGCCAAGCGCACTTTCGAGGTCCTGCGCCAGCGCGACGGCCGATACTTTTGTTCAGGTACCTGCTACCGCGGTCTTCACCGGCCAACAGGTGGCGATCTTCCTCGACGACGACGTTCCTGCCGGCGGGTATACCCAAGCCGACATCGACAACGTTGGCGACCTGTTCGGGGACCACCTGTACGGAATTGACACGCTGGCATTCGGGCGGGAGTCCGATATCGATATAAACGACCAGGTGCTCGTTCTGCTCAGTGATCAAGTCAACCAGCTCGGCGATTGTAGTGGCAGTGCTACCCAGGCCGTTGCCGGGTTTTTCTTCGCGGGTGACCTCAGAAGGACACTTCCCCACTCGAATCAGGGCGAGGTCTTCTATGGTTGGGTCCCTGGCGCATGCGGCATTACTCTCGGTCAGGCCACCACCCTCCTCCCGGAAGTGTTCGTCCACGAGTTCCAGCACATGATCAACTTCAACCAGCACGTGCTGGTGGCGAGACGGACCCGCTGAGGCGGTCTGGCTCAATGAAGGGTTGTCCACCTTTGCCGAGGAGCTGGCCGCCCGCTCTGTCCCGGCCGATCGGTGCGTCAACGGCGACTGCCTCACCCAGTTTGCGGGGTCTGACCTGAACAATGCTTTTATGTATCTCAGCGATCCCGAGTCCTATTACCTGGTCGTCCCCGGCGATTCAGTGCTCTCGCTCGCGGAATATGGCGCCAACTGGCTGTTCACTCGTTGGCTGGTCGATCATTTCGCGGTCGAGCAGCCGCTCGGCCGCGATTTGACTACCCGTCTGGTGCAGACCAATCAGGTCGGCTACGCGAATGTCCAATCAGTAACCGGGGAGTCGTTTTCGACCCTCGTGAGCCAATGGCAGATGGCCAACTTCCTCGACGACCTGCCCGGGGTGGCTCCCACGAGTGACCGACTCCAGTACACCAGTTGGAATTTCCGTAGCGCGTTTGGTAGCCCGTATCCCTTGATGCCGGACACCACCGTCAATGGACTCAATGCTTCCGGCGTCCCATACGAGCGGTCCGGCACGTTGCGCGCGGGATCTGGCGCGCAGGTGCTGATCGGTCAGTCGCCGGGGGGTGGCGTGATCGATTTCCAGCTCACGGACCCAAGTGGAGGGACACTGCCGGCCGCCTCGGCCCAGCCGCGCATGGCCCTGTTTCGGATTCGGTGAAGCGAATGATCTTCTTTGCCCTGGTCGCCGCGCTCTTTGCCGGGTACGGAACCGCCTACCTCGCCAGTGACGACGTTCGGTACGTGACGCGGGCAGGCTTCGAGGAGACCCGGATTCTCCAGTCGCGGCAGCCGATCGCCCGGCTGGTACGAGACAGTGCGACCGATCCCTCTCTTCGACAGACGCTGGGGCTCGTTCTCGAGACCCGGGACTATGCCGCGCGGCTCGGCCTTAAAGCCAAAGAGACCTACACGTCCTACTCCGACGTGGGCCGCGACACGTTGCTCCTGGTGCTCCAGGCTGCTCCCAAGGACTGCATCTGCCCGTACACCTGGAAGTACCCCATCGTGGGCCGGATACCCTACAAGGGTTTTTTCGATCCCCGTGCCGCACGGCGAGAGGCCGACCGGTTCGCGGCCAGGGGGTATGACGTCTATCTCCGTCCGTCCGGTGCCTTCTCGACCCTCGGATGGTTCGAGGATCCGCTCCTCTCTACGGCCATCTCGGGTGACTCGGTTGAGCTGGCCGCCACCGTCTTCCATGAGATCGCACACAACACGCTGTACGTGAAGAGTGCCACGCCCTTCAACGAGAGCTTTGCCCAGATGGTCGGCTACCGCTCCGCCGAGGCCTTCTTCCGGGAGCGCGGCGACAGCGTCAACGCCAGCCACGCGGCCAACCGCTGGCATGACGAGATCGTGCTCGGCGACTACTACTCGGCCTTGGGACGCCGGCTGGATTCGCTTTACCGTCAAAAGCCGGATTCGGCGGCGCTGGAAGCGGGACGCAGGGAGGCCGCGGGGTGGGCACGGGCCCAGCTTACCGGACCCGTCGGGCAACGGCTTCGCAGCTTTCGTATAGGCCGGATGGCAGAGCGTCCAATCAATAATGCCCAGCTGATCGGGGCACGAATCTATCGCACCCGGTTGGATCTCTTCGACCGTTGGTTCGAGCAGCATGGTAGGGATGTCCAGCGAAGCGTCAGTGCGCTTGGGAAGCTGATGGAGGGTGTCGAGGGCGACAGCGCCTATAGCCGGCTGGGGCAGGCGGTAGGAGATTCCTCCGCGACTGACAGGTAATCCCCAGGCTAGTGAGGGAGATCCATATGGATGAGGGCTTTGTCCAACGCGAGCAACCCCGCCTCCTGCGCGAGCTGAGCGAATTTCTCTCCTTCCCCAGCATCAGCGCGCTCCCGGCGCACGCCCCGGATTGCCGGAGGGCCGCCGAATGGTTGAGCGCCCACCTGCGCAGTCTGGGCTGTCCGGTGGTGAGCATCATCGAGGGACCTGGCCACCCGGTGGTCTGGGCGGAGAGTCCCAAGGTTCCGGGAAGGCCGACGCTCCTGATCTACGGCCACTACGACGTCCAACCTCCCGACCCGCTCGACGAGTGGATCACCGAGCCCTTTACGCCCACGGTGCGGGACGGCAGGCTTTACGCCCGCGGCGCCGCCGATGACAAAGGGCAGGTGTTCTGTCTCCTCAAGGCGTACGAAGCGGTGCTCGACGCTGGGCGGCTGCCTCCCCTCAACCTGCATTTCATCTTCGAGGGAGAGGAGGAGTGCGGCGGCCGGGTAATTTACGAGCTGCTTCACAAAGAGCCGGAGCGTACGCGGGCTGACGCCGTCCTGGTGTGCGACATGTCCTATTACGCGCCGGGCTGGCCCGCCGTGTATACCGCACTGCGCGGGCTCCTCTACGCCGAGGTCTCGGTCCGCACCCTGGAGCGCGATCTCCACTCCGGGACCTACGGTGGCGTGGCGCCAAATGGTCTCGAGACCCTGGTCCGGATACTCGGCAAGCTGAAGTCGGAGACCGGCGAGATCCGGATTCCGGGGCTCTACGAAGCCGTCGAGCCGCCGACCAGGCAGGAGCTCGACACCTGGAAGCGCCTCCCTTTCGACCAGGCGCGATTTCTCACTGAGGAGGTCACCGGCAAGGCCCTCACTGGCATCACCGATCGGTCGGTGTACGAGAGAGTCTGGGCCCTGCCGACCTTCGAGATCCATGGCATCAAGGGGGGCTTCATCGGAGACGGCGCCAAGACCGTCATTCCGGCCCAGGCTACCGCCAAGGTGAGCTTGCGATTGGTGCCGGGCCAACAGGTGGAGGAGGTTGGTCGCGCCCTCGAGCGGGCGGTCGCCGCGCTTGCCCCCGCGTGGGCCGAGGTAAAGGTGACGACCCTACATGGGGGCGACCCGGTTCAGGTGGACGTCAACCATCCCGCTTTCGAGATTCTGAACGAGGCCTTCGAGGCGGTAGAAGGACGAAGGGCGGTGCAGGTGCGGGCCGGCGGATCGATTCCGATTGTTCCCGAGCTCGGCCTCAGCGGGGCGCCGGTCATTCTCACCGGCATCGGTCTTCCCGACGACGGGCTCCATTCACCGAACGAGAAGCTCGACCTGCGCCAGCTCTGGAGCGGGATCGAGATCTTTGCCCGGTTCTTCGAGCTGTTTGCCGAGAAGGGCGCGGGAACGCAGGCAGGCAAGGTACCGAAAGGGAAGCGCAAGGCAGCCGCGGGGTGGCCTGGGGCTCCTCTTCCTCCGGCGACGCCCGTTTGATCGGTCCGGAGTAACGGGCTTCGGTGCGCGCGTGGAGCTCATCCACCCCGATGAGCGCGCGCACCGAGGCGATGATCCCCGCCACAACGTCATCAGCCCAATAGGGATCCGGCCGCTCGCCGACGGGAAGCGCGGCCGCCCGGCTCTCCAGGTAGCGGATGGCGGTGGTGATCCATTCAGTCTGGGCCGAGGGCACGATGGCCCACGACCCGGTCGAGCGAAGCTCAAGCTCCTCCAGAGCCTTGAGGTGCTGGTCCAGCCCCTCCGTCACCGGTTTCGAGCGTAACCGATCGGCCACCAGCGACAGGACCTGCCGGCGCTCGGTCTCCTGCGGCTCCGGCAGGGGCGCCAGATAGTTCCGCTGATCGGCGACCATCTCCGCCAGGCGAACGCACACGGCCCGGATGGCCGGGATGAGCGCCCCGGGCGCCTCCCGTGACCAACTGTCGGCCGCGCGCAGAATCTCCTGGATCCGCTGGTCCGCCTGGGCGTCGGGCGAGGGGCGTCGGGTCGAATCGGCCATGGTAGGGACAAAAACTCATTGGTCTCCAGAAGGCAACGGGGACCCTCGGCCTACCCTTTTTCACCACAGCCCCAGCCCTTTTTGAACCACAGAGGACACAGAGGGATCGCCCCTGACTGGAGATCCCGTCGCGTAATTCGATTTATGCTTTTTGCATTTATCTCTTTATTGGTTAATGACGGAAATGAGGTTTACACCAACAAACCTAGCCACTGATACAGCAGGAGGGCGTGGTGCCGCGATGGGGGATGCCGGCTTGCGAGTGCTCCCTCTGTGCCCTTCGTGCCTCTGTGGTGAAAAAACGCTAGATGATGGCTGGCGTGGAGTCCCCGAAGGGCTGGAGCTCAAGGGCTTCGGCCATCCCCGCGATGACTGCCCGGCGGGTCTCTTCCCAGAGTACCGCTGAATCGGCTCGGCCGAGCTCAGCGGCCACGCTGGTCATGATGACGTCCCGGATCCCACAAGGAACGATGAGATCGAAATAGGACAGGTTGGTGCTCACGTTGAGGGCAAAGCCGTGAAATGTCACCCATTGCTTCACGTGAATTCCGATGCTCGCGATCTTGCGGCCCCTGGTCCACACCCCGGTAAGCCCGGGATTCGGCTCTGCCGCGACCCCCAATCTGCCCAGTCCGCCGATCAGGCCCGCCTCGAGCCGGCGAAGATACCAATGCAGGTCCTCGCGGTGACTGCCGCAGATCCAGAACGGGGTAGCCCACCAGCTGCCCCGGACCATGGAAGGTGACGTCCCCTCCGCGCTCCACCTCGAACACCTCGACCCCGCGCCGCTCCAGCTCTGGCTTAGGCAGCGGTAGACTCTGCGCCCGGGTTCCCCGGCCCAGAGTCACCACCGGGTCGTGCTCCACCAGCAGGAGTATGTCCTCATCGATCTCACCCGCGAGGCGTTGCCGGCAGAGGCTTCGCTGCAGCTCGAGTACTTCGCCATATGCCCGGCGGCCAAGATCCTGCACGATGAGGCGTGGCCTCATGGGTTCGCTCCCAGGCGCCTGGCTCGTCGGCCCAGAGCGGCCGCAGCGATCGCGCTTAGCGCCAGGAGGACGATCAGGCCGGTCCGGCCGAGCAGCTGGTTGATGGGAATGCAGACCAGCATGAGGAGAACGGTGGAGAAGCCGGAGACCATTGCCAGGCCACCACGGCGGTAGGCCGATGCGATTGGGTCGAGCAGGCGCCACGCGGCCCACGCAGCCAACACAATTCCGAAGAGGGTGCCGCCGAAGAGGAGGTAGAGCCGGAGAGTCAGATTTTGCTGCTGGTTTTCCCCCCGTAGCACATCGACCAGGAGCACGGTGGCCGTGACCACCATGAGTCCAGCTGAGACGGCGCAAGCGGCCACGGTAGCTACAAAGCCGACCGGTCCGACGCTCTTACTTTCGCTCACTCGCTAACCTATGGCCGATCAGATGTGTATCACCCGGCCCATCGAATCCAGCGCTGCCTCGGCAATCGCCTCCGAGAGAGTTGGATGGGCGTGGATCGCGAGATCGACTTCCTCGACCGTGTATTCGTTCTGCCGGGCCACCGCCAGCTCGTGAATGATCTCGGAGGCATGTGCTCCCACGATGTGGGCGCCGAGGATCTCGCCGTATTTCTTGTCCCGGATGATCTTCACGAATCCCTCGGTCTCGCCCGTGGTCCGGGCCCGGCCATTGGCGCTGAAGGGAAACCGGCCGACCTGATACTCCAGCTTCCGTTCCTTGGCCTGCTCCTCGGTCATCCCGATGCTGGCCACCTCGGGGTGGCAGTAGGTGACGCTGGGAACGTTGTCGTACTTGATCGGCTGGGGGTGATGACCCGCGATCAGCTCCGCGACCACGACGCCCTCACGGCTCCCCTTGTGGGCCAGCATCGGCGGACCGGCGACGTCGCCGATGGCATAGACGCCGGGGGCGGTCGTCTCCAGGGTTGCCGGATTCACCTTCATGAACCCGCGATCGGTCAGCTGCACGCCTGCTTCCTGCAGGCCCAGGTTCTCGGTGTTCACCGCGCGGCCGGCCGCCATCAGCACCTTCTCGGCCTCGATGGACTCACTCTTTCCGCCGGTCTCGACCTCGAGCGTTACCTTGTCCTTGGCGACCGTCGCCTTCTTCACCTTCGCCCCGGCAACGACCGCCATACCGCGCTTCTTGAAGCTCTTGGCGAGTGTATCGGATGCTTCCGCGTCCTCCAGCGGCAGGATGCGGGGTAGGACCTCGATGAGGGTGACCTTGCTTCCGAAGGCGTGGAAGATATCGGCGAACTCACACCCCACCGCCCCGGCGCCCACGATCGCCAGCGTCTTCGGCTGGGTCTCGAGGAACAGGGCCTCATCCGAGCTGATGACGGTCGTCTTGTTGATCTCGAGGCCGATCTGGGGAATACCCTTGACCCGCGACCCGGTGGCGATCACGACCGCCTTGCGCGCCTGGTACTCGTCCTTGCCCACCCGGACAGTGCGATTGCGTCCCAACACCCCGGTTCCCTTGACGACCGTGACCTTGTGCTTCTTCATGAGGAACTCGACGCCCTTGGAGTTCTGCTCCGAGACCTTGCGCGACCGTCGCATGGCCACGCCGTAGTCGGTCTTGACGCTGCCGACCTCGATTCCCATGTCCTTGGCATCGTGAGCCAGGAGGCCCGCGACGTAGGCACTGTGAAGGAGAGCCTTGGTTGGGATGCAGCCGATGTTCACACACACGCCGCCGAGCTTGTCTCGCTCGATCACGGCCGTTGCGAGCCCGAGCTGGGCCGCGCGGATGGCGCAGACATAGCCGGCCGGCCCGCCGCCGACGATGATCACGTCGAACTGAGTCGCCACAATTTCCTCATGGTTGAATGCGTGAGCGGTGAGCGGTAAGCGGTAAGCGGGCGCCGGGCGAGATCCACATTCACCGCCCGCTCACTGCTCACTGCTTACCGCCTACGCCTTATTACCACACGAGCGCCAGCGGGTTCTCCAGCATTCCCTTCAGCGTCTTGAGAAACTGGGCTCCGGTTGCGCCATCGATCACCCGGTGGTCGCAGGACATGGTGAGCCGCATCCGGCGCCGGATGGCAATAGCGCCTTCGTGCGCCACCGGCTTCTCGGCCATGCGGCCGACGGCCAGAATGCCGGCCTCGGGCGGATTGATGATCGCCGTGAACTCGTCGATATCGAGCATGCCCAGGTTGGATACCGAGAAGGTGCCGCCGGTGTACTCCTCGGGCTTGAGCCGGCGCTCCCGCGCGCGGCCGGCGAGGTCCCGTGACTCCCCGGCGATCTCCCGAAGGGTCTTCTGGTCGGCGTGCCGGATCACCGGGGTGATCAGTCCCTCCTCCACCGCGACGGCCATGCTCACGTGCACTTCGTTCCAGTAGCGGATGTGATCGTCCTGCCACCAGGCGTTGCAGGCGGGATGCTGCCGGAGAGCCATGGCAACTGCCTTGATGACGATGTCGTTGAAGGAGACCTTCGGCCCCTCGGGCTGCGGGCCCACGAGTGCATCCCTGGCCTCGTAGATCCGCTCCATGTCCACCTCGCTCGTGAGGTAGAACGTGGGAATCGGGCCGATCGACTGGACCAGCCGGCGGGCGATCGTCTTCCTGATCTGACTGAGGGGGACATCTGTATAGGGCGCGGAAGCGGGAACGCGGGGAAGCGGGGAAGTGGGCGAAGGCGTGATGGCCGGGCGCGCCGGAGCCGCCATAGGCGCGGTATCGAGGTCGCGGGCCACAATGCGGCCCTCCGGCCCCGATCCGGCAAGCGCCCCGAGATCGACGCCTCTCTCGGCGGCGATGCGGCGTGCCAGTGGCGAGGCCTTGACCCGGACTCCGGCCTGAGCCGCCGGCGCACTGCCCGAAGCCGAGGGCGCCGCGCCACGTGGAGCAGCAGGCCGAGAGCTTTCGGCGACAGCTTGGGCAGGTGGTGCCGGGGGCATTGAGGCCGGCTGGTTGCGTCCCGGCGCAGGCTGTGTGGCCTGGGTTTCCCTGCGCGCAGCCTTGACGTCCGGCTGTCCGTTACCGCTTACCCGCTTACCCGCTTCCCCGCCGACCCCCGCTTCCCGCTTCCCCGCTTCCCCGCCACTTCATCCCCCGGCTCGCCGATGACGGCAACCAGGTCGGACACCGGCACGGTCGCGCCGGCCTCGACCACGTGCTTCAGCAGCGTCCCCGCCGCACGCGCCACAAGCTCCATGACCGCCTTATCGGTCTCCACCTCGGCCAGCACGTCACCCACGGCGACGGTCTCGCCCTCCTGCTTCTTCCATTCGACCAGACGCCCTTCTTCCATGGTAGGGGAGAGGGCCTCCATCACGACTTTCGTTGTCATTGTAGCGGTTCCGCTATTGGCGAGTTGGCAGTTCCAGCCGTCGACAGTCGCAGCTTAGGCTCGCGGCAGCTGACTGGCCAATAGCGACTGCGACTCACTCCCTATACAAGACCTGATTGACCGCGCTAACGACTTTGGCCGGATCCGCCTTGGCGGCCTTCTCCAGCTGCTTGTTGTAGGGCATGGGGACATCGGCGCCGGTGACCCTTAGCACGGGAGCGTCGAGCTCGTCGAACACCTCGCGCTGGATGGTGTCCACCACCTGCGCTCCGATGCCGGCGAAGGGCCAGCCTTCCTCGACCACTACGCACCGGTGGGTCTTGGCCACCGAGTTGAGCACCGCTTCGGTGTCCATCGGCCGAATCGTGCGCAGATCCAGCACCTCGGCGTTGATCCCATCCTTGGCCAACAGGTCGGCGGCTTTGAGCGACACTCCGACGCTCTTCGAGTGGCAGATGATCGTCACGTCGCCGCCCTCCCGCTTCACGTCCGCCAGGCCGAGCGGCACGACGTGCTCGCCCTCGGGCACCTCACCCTTGAGGTTGTACAGCATCTCGCCTTCGATGAAGATCACCGGGTTGTCGTCCCGGATGGCGCTCTTGAGCAACCCCTTGGCGTCAGCCGGCGTCGCGGGCATAACCACTTTGAGTCCTGGGATGTGGGCGTACCAGCTCTCGAAGGCCTGGGAGTGCTGCGAGGCGAGTTGCAAGGCGGCCCCACCGGGTCCGCGGAACACGGCCGGCACTCCAACCTGGCCATTCGACATGTAGCGCATCTTCGCGGCCGAGTTGACCAGCTGGTCCACCGCCAGCAGGGCGAAGTTCCAGGTCATGAACTCGATGACGGGACGAAGCCCGACCATGGCGGCTCCGACCCCCACGCCGGCGAACCCCAGCTCGGTAATCGGCGTGTCGACGACCCGCATCGGGCCGAACTCATCGAGCAGCCCCCGGCTGACCTTGTAGGCACCTTGGTAGACTCCGACCTCCTCGCCCATGAGGAAGACGTTCGGATCCCGCTGCATCTCCTCCCGGAGTGCCTGATTGAGGGCGTCTCGATAGGTGACCACTGCCATTAAGACCGCCTCGCAAATGGAGGACGGAGTGTCGGGCGGTGGTCATCCTGAGCGAGCGCAGCGCGCGAAGGATCTCTATGTCGTAGACCAGAGAGATCCTTCGCTTTGCTCAGGATGACAGCCCTAATGATCCGCATAGACATTCTTGTAGAGCTCCTCCGGGGTGGGATCCGGCGCCTGATCGGCGAACTGATATGCCTCCTCCACCTCTTCCAGCACCTCCTTGTCCATCGCCCGCACCGTGCCTTCATCCATCAGCCCGTCCGCGATCAGCCGCTGCGACCAGACCGCAATTGGGTCGCGCTTGCGCTGGTCTTCGACTTCCTCCCGGGTGCGATAATGACCATGAATGGGGTCGGACATCGAGTGGCCCATGAAGCGGTAGGTCCGGACCTCGAGCAGGGTAGGGAGCTTCTCGTTCCGGGCCCGCTGGACGGCCCGCTCCATTGCGGCGTTCATCGTCAGAACGTCCTGGCCATCCACCACCTCGTTGGCCATGTCGTAGGAGCAGGCCCGCTCGGAGATGTCGTACAGGGCGCTGGCGCGCTCGAGCGCGGTGCCCATGCCGTAGCGGTTGTTCTCACAGAGGTAGATCGCGGGAAGCTTCCAGAGCGCCGCCATATTGAGCGCCTCGTGGAAGGCGCCGTTGTTCACGGCGGCCTCGCCGAAGTAGCAGACCGCCACCTGGCTGGTGCCTCGATACTTGGCGGCAAACGCCATCCCCGTGGTCAGGGGTATGTGCGCTCCTACTATGCCGTGGCCACCCAGAAAGCCCAGGGAGGCGTCGAACAGGTGCATCGAGCCGCCTTTGCCGCCAGTGCAACCGGCCGCCTTGCCGAACAGCTCGGCCATGACGGCCTGAGACGAGATGCCTCTCGTCAGTGCGTGGCCGTGCTCACGGTAGGAGCAGGTGATGTAATCATCGGGGCCCAGCGCAGCGAGGCTGCCGACTGCCACCGCCTCCTGTCCGATATAGAGATGGCAGAATCCGCCAATCTTCCCCAGGCTGTACGCTTCGCCGGCCTTCTCCTCGAAGCGGCGAATCAGGAGCATCTGGCGCAGCCAGCGGCGGTACTCGTCGGCGCGGGCGGGGTCGAGTCCTTTCGGTTTTGGCTTGGGTCGGGCGACGGCGGGCTCGGCCAAGGTGCGCTCTTCTGCCCGACGCTCGGGGTTGGCCTCGCTACGTTCGGAGCGGGCTCCTCGCTGGCCTCTGGCGGTACTCAGGAGGACACCTCCAGCGGAGCGTGGCTAGATCCTTCACTGCGCTCAGGACGCGCGGTTGGAGGTCCCTCGCTGCGCTCGGGATGACCGCCGCCCTTGGCGGCGGTCACCTGCTCCCACGCATGATAGGACGACCGGGTGAGCGGGCTGGCCTGGACGTGAGAGAAGCCCATGCCAAGACCGAGCTCGCGCAGCTCGGCGAACTCGTCCGGCGTGTAATAGCGGGCCACCGGCATGTGGCTCTCGGAGGGCCGCAGATACTGGCCCAGGGTAAGAATGTTGACATCGCTGGAGCGGAGGTCCCGCATGCAGGTGACCACCTCGTCCCATTCCTCTCCCATGCCGAGGATCACTCCGGACTTGGTCAGCCCCTCCGGGGCCATGCGCCGTGCGTTTGCCAGCAGTCGTAGCGCACGGTCGTATCGCCCGCCGGGCCGTGCCATGCGGTAGAGCCGCTCGGCGGTCTCGAGATTGTGGTTGAGTATGTCGGGATGGGCGTCCATCACGATCCGCAGTGCCTGTTCGGAGCCCTTGAAGTCCGGGATGAGCACCTCGACCGATGTCTCCGGCAGCCGGCGCCGGATTTCGACGATGCAGCCGGCGAACGCCTCCGCCCCGCCATTGGGCAGATCGTCGCGGTCCACCGAGGTGATCACCACGTGCTGGAGCCCCATGCGCGTCACTGCTTCCGCCAGCCGGACCGGCTCCAGTGGAGTCGAACGCCTTCGGGGTGCCGTGGGCGACGGCGCAGTAAGTGCAGTTGCGGGTGCACACGTCGCCCAGAATCATGAAGGTGGCCGCCTCGTGCTCCCAGCACTCACCCACGTTGGGGCAGCGGGCTTCCTCGCACACCGTGTGGAGCCCAAGCTCGCGCATCATGCCCTTCAAGCGGACATAGTTTGCGCCGCCGGGCGCCTTTACCTTCAGCCAGCTAGGTTTCCGAGCCGGCATCACGGGGGTCCGGGCGGAAGCCCCGGAAACTGAGCGGGTCAATTGCACCAGCGGAACGGCCACTGCCTTCTCCTTACCGGCCGCCACTCGGCCGCATTTCGGTTCGAGGTGGAAGCTAGCAGGAGCGGGCAGTCACGAGCTAGCTGCGACACCGCTCCAACAGCTGCTGGGCATCGGCTTTGACCAGCTCGGACGCGTTGTCCTGCTCTTCGGTCGGCCCCCGCTGCGTGCTGTACTCCGCGAAGGTGCGCGGCAGAATCTTGATGCTCGTTTGGCCGTCCGCCTCAGCCGCTACGTCGACGTCGAGCTTGTTGAGGACCCGGCGGAACTGGGTGTCGGGCCGACGCGATTTCGGGATCGATCTTGGTGGCGGTGACCCGAAGCTCGGCGGCGTCGTTCGAGGTCTGCTTGTAGCCGAGTTCCCCCAACTGCTTCTTCACGCAGGCGTAGGTGTCCTGCGGCCCGGCGGAGGTGCGAGTGCTGACCGGCGTCGAAAGCGTCTGGCCGCACGCCGAGAGGACGAAGGGCACCGAACAGCACACGGTAAAGCATCGACTCTCCGGTCGGTGAATGGAATGGCGGTAATGTAACCGAGCCGGCCGTGTTGCTCCGTCGCCCGATGAAGGGCGGAAAAGCGACGGCCTCCCGCTGGGGAGGCCGTCGGACTGCTGCGATTGCGAGTATGGCCTAGAAGAACAGCATCAGGCCAAAGGCCGGCGCGATGGACTTGTTGTCCTCGGTGCGTGCCAAGTCGTCGGCGGTCACGGCGTAGTTGAACTCCCCGACCACCTTCAGCGACTTGGTGGCCTGGTAGTAGAGGCCACCCGAAGCCAGCCAGTTCTTGGTCTGTGAAGGTCGGCTTCGTCGTCGGCGTTCTCGAGGATGCTGATACCCCAGCTGCCGGCCAACGTCATCTTGCTGTCGCGCGGCGTAAAGGTAAGCTGGCCTATGCCGCCCATCGACTTCCGCAGGTCACCGCTACCGCTGCCAAGACCGGCGGTGCCGTTCAGGAACATGCAACGTGGTACCCAGGCCCTCGCCGTAGTAGCCGCTTGCGGTGAGCGGAGAACGTGGAGCCTCCGAGCCGGATGCCGCCGGAGCCACCCCAGGCGGTGGCACTTTCGTCAGCGCCGCGGCACCGGTGCTGTTGTTCTGCAGCAGCCCGCCGACCCAGAATTTGGTGTTCCCCGAGGTGTACACGCCCTCGGCCTCGAGCCGGGGAATCTCGACCGTGTTGTAGGGGCGGATTGCTGGCCGGATCGAACAGACCGACCGACAGCTGGAAGGGCCGGCCGGCCGCGGTGCGAGTACGTCATCTGCGCCTTGAACTGCGGATAGATGTAGCCGAAGCCGATGCGGCCGAGCGTCGTGCCGCCGGAGATCTGGCCACCGGTGGCGCCGACGCCGAACAGCGTTTGGTCGGTCAGGATGTTCTGGCGGCCGAACAGTCCGAGCTCGCGGCCGGCCAGGATCTGGCCCCAGGTTCCGCCGACCGTCAGGTACACCTGACGCATGTCGATCTGGGCGCCGAAGCAGTCATGCGCCATGACCGCCGCACGCTGTTCCACCGCGTCGCCACCGCACTGAATCTGGGGGGCGAACCCGAAGTGCACGCCGAGGTCGGTGTTGCCCTCTTTGCCCTTGGCGTCGAACACCGCGAAGGCCGGGAGCAGGCCGGTGCGAATACGGGATGCACCTCGCCGCCTGCTGCCGACGATTCCGCCCGGTGCTGCGAGCAGTAGTGGTCGCCGCCGTCGCTCGGCTTCTCGTAGACGAGAAACGCGTTCACGTTGCCACCAAATGTGAAGCTCCAGCCGTTACTCATCTGCATCGTCAGCTGTGCCTCGGCGGCGCTCGCCGCTCCTACCGCCAAACCCATACACAACAGTGCGACTCGCCTCATAGGTGCGTCTCCCTCAGAGTAAGGATGACCGCCAACGACAGCCCAACTTCGGGACCGAAAGTTCTGTCTGGCAAAATTCCTGAGCTACCTACGGCAGTGTATCCGGTAATCGGTCGGCCTAGGGCTGTATTCACCTCCATGAAAGCGTGCCACGTGGGCAAGGGGACGTGGTTTTTCCACCAGTAGTAATCACTTATGCGAGTCGCGTAAACGTTGGCGCCGAAGGGGAAGCGGAGCCCGCCATCCCGGCTCAGCCTCTCGATAGCCGTCCGAACCTGGGCGGAGTCCCGAGCGCCGGCGGCGGCCTGACTGAGTGCGGCTCCCGCGAGGAACCCCTCGACATAGGCGAGCCGAGCGTCCGGCTTCATCTGTCGCCAGTCGGCACCGTTCACGCCGAGCCAGTGACGATCGGGATCCTGGCGGGGCCATGCTGCCCCGGTCAGAACTCCCGCCACCAGCACTGCCATCCAGAACCACCGTTTGCCTGCCATAGCTCTCAAAGCCCCGGCCGGCAGGGATCCCGAACCGCGGATTCCCGCCGGCCGGTCTCGGATGACTTATTTCCCGGCTGCGGCGCGCTTCGGAAGACCGAAGACCAGTACCGCGTCGCCGAGCGGATAGCTGAGCTGGAAGTTGCCGCCACAGGCCACGGCGATGAACTGCTCACCCCCGTGCATGAACGTCATCGGCGCGGAATTGCAGCCAGCGCCGCCATTGAACTGCCAGAGCTGTTTTCCGGTCTTCGAGCTGTAGGCGTTGAAGTTGCCGTTGCCTTCACCGGTGAATGTGAGGCCGCTGGCCGTGGCGAGCGCGCCGCCCATCATGGGTTGGGGCACCTTGTTCTGCCAGGCGATCTTGCCGGTCTTGAGGTTCACCGCGGAGTAGAGCCCGTACTGCTCTTCACCAGGGATGGCGACGAAGGCCGATCCGAGCCAGAGCTTGCCCTTCTCGTACGGCGCGGAATGGGTGATGTAGTTCATCGGCTGGTGCAGGCCGGCCACGAAGGCATAGCCGAGGGTCGGATCGATTGCGATGGGTGACCACTCCGCGCCGCCGTTGGCGCCCGGGAGCATCCGGGTACCCTTCTCGCTCGGCAGCGCGAACATGTTCTCCTGCGGCATGAAGTTCTCGCTCTTCCGGACCAGCTTTCCGGTGGCGGCATCGAGCGACGTAGACCCATGCGGTCTTTCCTGCATGTACCACGACCTTGTTGCCGCCCAACGTGGTGACGACCGGGGGCGAGGTAGCGTCGAGGTCCCAGACATCGTGCGGGACTGTCTGGTAGTACCACTTGGTCTTGCCGCTGGTCGCGTCAATGGCAACGATCGCGTCAGTGTAGAGGTTGTCGCCCGGGCGGATGCTGCCATCGAGGTCCGGCGAAGGGTTGCCGACGGAGACGAAGATCGAGTTGAGGTCCTTGTCGTACGCCGGAGTCGTCCAGACGCCGCCGCCGCCAACCTTCCAGGCATCGGCATACTTGGCGCTATCAGCCTTTTCCTTCGCGATGTCGCGGTGGAGATCGCTTTCTTCAGCCTTCGTGGCCCAAGTGCCCCACCACCCGTTCGGCGCCTTGTCGTCGAACGTCGGGTCGCCCTGCGGAGAGGGAATCGAATACCAGCGCCAGACCTGGTCGCCGCTCATCGCGTTGTAGGCGGTGACATGACCGCGGATTCCATACTCGCCACCGGAAACCCCGACGATCACGTTGTCACCCACGATGAGGGGCGAGTGGGTGATGCTGTAGCCGAAGGATGGATCGGCCACTTCCTTGTCCCAGAGGACCTTGCCGGTCTTGGCGTCGAGCGCCACCAGGTGGGCATCGAGGGTGCCCATGTAGAGGTGGGCGCCCCCATGAATGCCGAAACCGCGATTGTTCGGTCCGCAGCAAGTGATGGTGGAACCGAGTTTGTGCTCGTAACGCCAGAGTTCCTTGTTGGTGTTGAGATCGTACGCCATGGCGGTGTTGTACGGGGTGGTCACGTACATGACGCCGCCGGTGACGAGGGGTGTGTTCTCGAACGAGCCGAGCTTGGAGATACCAGTCTGGAAGATCTTCCGGGGAACCAGCTGCGCTACGTTCGCGGTGGTAATGAGCTTCAGCGTCGAGTACCGCTGATTCCAGTCGTTACCGCCGTAGGTGGTCCAGTCACCTTTGCCTTGCGCGGCCACAGGACTGGCAACGGCCAGGAGCACAGGGGCCACCCACCAACGAGAACTGATCCTCATGGGCACTCTCCTCAGGGGCAGGGTCTGGATGCGTGTAGTCTGCCGCGGGGCGGCAGGCGAAGGCCCAATTGGTGACCGATGGGCCCGGCTCGGTTATTGACGAAAAAAGCTGGTCGCGCAGTCATGGGGGCGACACGGCGCCACAGGGGGAAATCCCCTACCAGTCGCCATTAGCCTCGGCGCTGTAAGTGTTTAACGGGTTACAATCTGATTACAGCGCTGGCTGCGTCAAGTCCCAGTTCCCTGACACCGAACGAGCAATTCATCGAATAATGATGCAACCTTATAGAGTGCAATCGGTTGCGCGTATACTTATGGCGGCGGCCAACTCCTGGCCGGTGGGCCCAGGATTCATCGGAAGAGCACCGCGGCCTTCTTGACCGTCTGCCAGATCCCCCAAAGAAGCGGTAACAGTCACCGGCAACCACGCCAGAACAACGAGGACCCAGCTGCCACCCGCCGGCTCCTCGGACGCATTGTTGTTCGCCACTACCGGCCTCCTTTGCTGCCTGCGGAGCAGGTGGGCTCGAGCGCAACAATATTCAGCGAACCTAGGGTTTTATGCAACATTCCCTATCCGGCGCGCCGGCTGGCCGGTACCGCTCTCGCAGCCGCCAGTTCCTCTGCTGTCATGTAGTACCGCGGGTCCACCGGCTTTACCATGCAGATTGCAGATCAGCCCGATTACGAGCAGCCCGGCCAGGACGTACATCGTGACGTTGTAGGCTTGCGCGTTGGGCACGCCACGGTCGATCTGGTATTCGCGGATGTAGTTGACCAGTACCGGCCCGAGGACCCCTGCGGTGGACCAGGCCGTGAGCAGCCGGCCGTGAATCGCCCCGACGTACTGGGTGCCGAAGATGTCGGCCAGATACGCCGGGATGGTCGCGAAGCCGCCTCCGTACATGGTCAGGATGATGCAGAAGATGACGACGAAGAGCGTGACGCTGCCGGTCCGCCCGGCGAACGGGGCCATCGAGTACAGCAGGAAACCCAGGGCGAAGAAGGTGAAGTAGGTGCGTTTGCGGCCGATGTAGTCCGAAAGAGACGCCCAGCCGATGCGGCCCGCGATGTTGAAGAGACTGAGCAACGCCGCGAATCCCGCGCCGATACTGGCGAGCTGGGCCTTCTGAGCCGGGGTGAGCTCCTGCAGCGTTCCCGGGACCCCGATCAACCGGCCACCGAAAATCTCCTGGATCATCGGTGACGCAATGCCGATGACGCCGATGCCGGCGCTCACGTTCATGCACAGGACCATCCAGAGGAACCAGAACTGAGGCGTCCGCCACGCCCGGCTCACGTGCACGTTCCCGGTGGTGATCATGCTGCTTTGCTGGGCGCGGGGAGTCCATCCGGCCGGTTTCCAATCCGGAGGCGGCACCCGGTAGCCGAACGCCCCGGCCATCATGGTAATGAAGTAGATGACGCCCATAGCCACGAAGGTCTGCCACACGCCCACTGACGTGGGCGTGGCAAAGTGCCGCATGAGGATGTCGGCCAGTGGCGCTCCGATCATCGCGCCGCCACCGAACCCCATGATGGCCATTCCCGTCGCCATGCCGCGCCGGTCGGGAAACCACTTGATCAGGGTGCCGACCGGCGAGATGTAGCCCAGGCCCAGCCCGCAGCCGCCGATGACGCCCGAACCGAGCCAGAGCAGCCAGATCTGGTGGAGATAGACCCCGAGCGCCGAAATGAAGAACCCGCTCGACCAGCAGATGGCGGCCACGACCCCAGTCTTGCGCGGCCCCACCCGCTCGACCCAGCGCCCGAACACTGCCGCCGACGATCCGAGGAAGACGAAAAAGAGGGTGTACATCCAGCCGAGGGTGCTGATCTTCCAGTCGCCGGGGGCCGGCTCGGTGATGCCTATGGCTCGGCTCAGTGGCAACCAGAAGACGCTGAATCCGTAGGCCACGCCAATAGAGAGGTGAATGGCGAGTGCGGCGGGCGGTACCAGCCACCGGTTGAATCCCGGTTTGGCGACGATCCGTTCCCTCGACAGCAATCCCGCCATCACGAGTCTCCTCGGTTATGTTCCTGCGGAGGCAAAGGCGGGAATCATTCCGCCGCGGCGGTGCGAGCTACGCAAGGTACAGACGACCCTATTCCGGGACCAGAGCACGCGATGATCCATCTGGCTCGTTCGCGTTCATCACGGCGGCGGCGGCGGCGTTGAGCACTGTCGTTGCATGCTCCGGCCGCGGCCAGAGTGCCGCGAACGAGCCCGCTGCCGCTCAGCCGCCCGCGGCGGCACCGGCCGCGCAGGAGCAGGCGGCCGGCGACACTCCCGATTCCCTGTCGTGGCTGGTCGTGGACAGTGCCGGCCACGTGGTCATGCTGACCCTGATGGTAACGGCGCCGGCAGGGGCACCGTCCGCGCTGATCAACGGCTACCGCGCCGGTCAGGCCCGCATCGTGGTGCCCGCTCGGCTGGACGGTCAAATGGGACTGGCGCTCGGCCGACTCGACCGCCCCACACAGTCTCGTTGTGATGGTACAGCGGGAGAAAATTCCGCTGGAGGGCGGCCGCCCCTCATTCAGCAATGCCATGACCCGGATGGTTACCGAGGGACTCCGGCCCGGCCAGAACGATCAGACGACGTTCGTTGCCGACGAAGCCGGATGGTACTGGATGCTGTGCGGTGTGCCTGGCCACGCCATCAAGGGTGAATGGCTGGAGCTACGGGTGGATCCGGACGCGAACACCGCCAGGGTGCAGGCTAAGAAAGCGTGAACAGTAAACAGTCAACAGTGAACGGGAGGTGGTGCAGCCCGTTCACTGTTACGTTCACGCTTTTCATTCAACAGCTTCTGGATTTCCCGCTCGTACTCCCCAAATCGCGGGTGTGCTGCGCGCCGGTCGCATGGCCATAAAACCCGGCATGGACCCGGCGAACCCTTCCGTCACGCCCCAGAAATACAGTGGTTGGAAACGAGGTGAAGCCCTGTAACTGCGGAAGGTGGTGCGGCGGCTCCGTATCGTTGATTCCGGCGAGCAGCAGCGGAAAGGTGATGCCAAACTTGTCCCGGAACCGACGCACGAGCCGTGCGTCCACGCCGTGTCGCCGCTGACTTCGTAGGCCAGCCCACAATTTCCAGCCCGCGCCCGTGATAGCGGCGATACAGTCGTACCAGATCGGAGCGGCCTAGTGGCAGGTCGGGCACCAGCTTCCGAAGATGTCCACCAGGACGACCTTTCCTTTGAAGCGAGGGTCTCCGCTTCGCACCAGTCGACCATTCGAGATCGCGAAAGGTCGAAACGAAACGGATCGGTTGTGTCGGCCTCGGGTTATCTCGGTGGAGCGACTTGAGGTGTGGTGCGCCCGTGCTTCGTACTGCCTTCCATGGCGTCTGGGTCCAGCCTGCGTGGAAGATTCCCCGAAGAGTGTCGCCTTCGAGCCTGTCCGGTGAGCAGGTAGACGAACGACCCGTCGAAGCGCCTAGGCGAAGCTGTCGGCGTCAGCGATACCCGCAGAAGCGCCCGTAATCGCCGGTGTTGGAGATGATGGTCCCCTCGAAGCCCAGAGCGTTGGTCGTCAGAACTCGAATACCCGCGGGCTGGTTTTCCAGTCGCTGGAAGAAGGTGGCGTCCCAACGGCCGAGGAGGGCTTTCGGTGGCCGGGTGACCGGCCAGCGTCCTCTCGACGCCCGAAACGGAATGGTGCGCGGGCCCCGGTTGCCGATGTTGCGGTAGCTCCGGTAAGAGAGTCCCCCTGCAACGCTGCCGTGATGGTCGCGGCGTAGTCGGCGATGTCGAGGACGAGGCTGTCGCCCTCGATGCGGGCACCTCGATCGGCTGGCACTTGGTGCCATTGCAGAGTTGTCCGCGCAAGCCATCGGAACGTCTCGATCTGCAGGGCGAAGCGCAGCGGTCCGCCGGCAAGATCGAGCACCGCGCGCCACGTGCCCTCCGCCGGAGGCAGCGCTGCCAGGCCGAGCGCGGCCTGGATCGCCAGCGCGAGCATCATTCCGCCGGCTGCTCGGCCGGGCACCGCCTGGAGGCCGCCACCCGAGTAGCGCTCTCCTGCTCGGATGGCGACAGAGAGGGTGTTGCCCCTCCACGGCGCGGGACACGGGTAGACCGAGCTGTAGGCGCAGAACGGATTCCGCGCGCGGTTGAAATCCAGTCGGAACTGACCGTTCGAAAGCGGATGAAGGCTGACGAATCGGCCTGCCGGATAGGTGCCGTCTCCGTTGCTCTCGTCGCGGAAGAAGATCTCGAGCTCCGACTCGTCGCCGCCCGCTATCTGGATACGCAGGACGCGAAGAGAGGTCGGTCCGCCCAGCGGCACGACGAAACTCCCCACCTCGGTGGCCTCGGCCTCGATTCCGTCCGAGGCCAGAACGCGCATCTGTTAGGAGTCTCGGATCGGATGAGAGGCCCGGTGAACACCATCGAAGCGTCATAGTCGTAGTAGCCCGGCGGTTCCTTGCCGGCCGGGTCGGTGAACACGGTCAGGACCGTGCCCGGCTGAGGGCCGGTGAGATACAGCGCGTATTTCCCGATCCGATACGGCCCTCCGCGGCCGATGGGACGCTTGCCGCTCCGGGCCTTCGAGAGCGAGGCCCGCGCCGCTCGGGTAGACTCGATACTCATCGATCCCTGGCAGGGGGATGTCCGCGTCAGCCGGTCCCAGCCGCAGACCATCGCCGACCTTCTGCTGCGCGACGGCCGAGAGCGGCGAGTTGGGTCCCTTCTTGAGCCACGCAACGAAGCCGGATCGTTCCATGGCCACGTCGGGCGGCATCTGTGCCGCGAGAGTCGACGCCAGAAGAACCAAGGGTAGAAAGCGAATCATACGGTAGGATAATGGAATCGTTCTCTTTCGTGCTCTCGTGATTGCTGTTGCTTTTTGTGTGACGCTATGATTCAGAATCTATCTACACCTAATGCCTGCAACCCCGCACTTGGTGCCTCACGGTTCACGAGTTGCCGCACCAGCAGCCCGGTAATCCCCGCCAGCAGGATTCCGTTTCGTCCATGCCCGGTGGCATACCAGAGCCCCTCGAGCAGGGGATCGCCACCGATGATGGGAAGTCCATCGGGTGTCATTGGACGGAGGCCGGCCCAGCTGCGTTTTACCTTGGATCTGATGAGGCCGGGGCACAGCACCGCCGTGGCGGCCAAGATCCGCGCCAGGCCGGCCGACGTGACTTCGGGCCGAAACCCGACGTGCTCCATCGTGGAGCCGATGATCGCTTCGCTGCCTCGCGCCAGCAGGTAGCAATCCTTGTGGTAGAGGATCGCATGCGGAATGCCGGCGGGCCAGGGCAGGGCAGCCATCTGCCCTCGTACCGGCTGCACCGGTATCTGCCGAGGGAGACCCTCGAGAAGGCCCGACCATGCACCCGCGGCCAGCACCACGTCCGCTGCGAAGTAGCGATCAGCTTCGCCGGTAACGCCGGTGGCTCTCTCACCATCCCGATCTACCCGAACCGCGCGGTCGGTGACGAGTACCGCTCCCAGCCGCCGGGCATCGGCTCGAAGCGCCTCCACCAGCCGCTGCGGATCAGCGGCGCCGTCCTGAGCTGCCCACAGCGCGCCGGCGGTCGGTGCCAGCCAGGGCCACCGGCGCCTCACCTCTGCCGAGTCGAGCCACTCGGACGGATGGCCCTGCTGCTGCTGCCACGCTACTTTCGACCTGAGCTCCTCGGCTTCCTCGTCGGTGGCGGCTACCCGGGCAATCCCCCCTTGCCAGAGGCCGATGTCGATTCCGGTGGTGTCTAGGAGGCCTTGGCGCCAGCCGCCGGTAACGGTCGCGGGCGGCAAGGGCGAGCTCGAGTAGCGGGTCGCGACCGTCGGCCTCGATTTGAGGGGCCAGCATTCCTGCCGCTGCCCGCCACGCTTGGCCGATGTCGCCGCCGACTTCGAGCATCAGAGCTTTGCGGCCGGTCGAGGCGAGCTCCCGGGCGCACGCGGCCCCCACCGCGCCGCCTCCGACCACGATGACATCAGGGTTGTAGCTCACCAGGGCCTATGAAACTATTTGAAACGTTCTGGCGTACTGCGGCCTGACCCGTTCTCACGAGGAATCGAGAATGCTCCGGAAGCTGTTTGGATTCGCGGTGTTGGCGGTGGTGACGATCTTCCTGCTGAAAGTCGTCTTTGGCCTCTTTGGCCTGGTCTTGGGGCTGCTGGTCGCGGTGCTGTGGTTCGCCTTCGTGGGCTTCTTGATCTATCTGGCCCTCAAGCTCTTCGCCCCAGACACGGCTGCGCGGGTGCGGGAGATGGTTTCGGGGCATTAGGGACGGTCAGGCGTCAAACAGTCTAGGGATCAAAAGGTCTAGGGTCTCAACTGCCGCTCTAGGCCCTAGATCCAGCTCGAGCTGTCCTGCTCTGCGTTCGATTTCCTCCAAACCCCCCACACCAACAACGGTATCAGAATCTCATGGTGCCCCGTGAGCAGAAAGCCGGAGCCACCGGCGCGGGTGGGCCGCTGGACCACGTTCACCCGGGGCCGGTAGTGCCGCTGCATGTCGAAATCGGCCGCCGTGAAGTGGGTGGGCGTTCCAGCCTCGATGTTCCGCGCGATCGTCAGGGCCTTGAGAAAGATCTCCGGCATCAATACCGCGCTTCCCCAATTGAGCACCACACCACCCCGATGAAGATCGGGGATCGAGGCGGCCAGCCGGCGGAAGTCGCGGAGGCTGGTTGCACCCACTGCGGCGCCGTCCGCCGTGGGATGCTGATGGATGATCTCGGCCCCGATCGCGGCGTGGACAGTAACCGGCACCTCGTGCTGCTGGGCCGCAAGCAGGATCGACGCGTCTGCTCCGGGAAGCCTCTTGCGCTTGGCCAGGGCGCGGGAGAGACCCTCGCCCATCCCCTGATCTGCCCGCGCGGCCGCGGCGATGGCGGCGTTCATCTCGGCTCCGGTCTCCTCGGCCATCCCGAAGCTGCCGTCCGCCAGACCAGCCTCCACGTCCTCGCTCGTCCCGCCAAACGCGGCCAGCTCGAAGTCGTGGATTGCAGCGGCACCGTTCATGGCGACATGGGTGACGATCCCGTGGGCCAGCCAAGTGTTGATGAGCGGGCCCAGTCCAACCTTCACAACATGGCCACCCAGCAAGAGGATCACTCCCCGGCGATCTCGCCGGGCTCCGGCGACGGCATTGATTATCTGGCGAAGATCGTGGGCAGCGAGAATGTCCGGAAGGCTGCCGAGGAAGGCGGAGAAGGAGCGGTCTGGTCCGGGCGGTGAAGCCAGCAAGCGCTGGTCGACCTTGTTCCGCCGCCCGGCTACCGGAATGGTCGTGAGGCGGCTCAGGTCGGCCTCGCGATAGGGCACGATCAGCGGCTCATGGCCGAAGTGGTCGTGCCAGGCAGAACCATGTCCTTGAGTCGGAGGGTGATGGTACCGAAGGGAAATTTGGTACGGATCTGCACCGGGAGCCGGCGCGCGTCGTCCGTCAGCCAGATGCGCGTCTCCGAGCGCTTGGAGAACAGCCCGCGGGTGTCGATGGTAGGATGAAGCACCAGGCAGTTCACCTTGCTTCCATCCGGCAGCTCCATTTTCTCCCGCTTGAGGACCTCGATGGTGACCGGATTCTTCTCCTTCTTAAAGTAGCGGTCGTAGGTGTATTTCTGGCCCACCTCCAGCGGAGTCACTCGAACGAAGTAGAAGAACGCCGCATCGTCGAGAGGCTTGGCGGGTGTGGACCAGGACGTATCACGACCTGCTTGGCGGTAGAACCCTGAATCGGGGTAGATCTCGTACCGGCGGTCGTAGGACTTGCCGTTCTCCTGGAAGTCCTGCACGAACCGGCGTGAGTGCAGGTCGCTCGCGTCCACCCACGACTCCAGCACATCGTCGAGCGAGTAAAAGGCCGTCTTACCCTTCAGTCTGAAACGCAACCGAAGGCTCTCCACCCCCCGCACGGTGTCGACCGAGGCAACCTCCAACGTTGCCGAGCCGAGCGTCAGCATCCCCAGCTTGGCGCTGTAACTGAGCTTCTCGCCTACCACGAAGGGGTAGGCGGCAGGCGGCGTGGCAGCCGGCGTGGACGCGGCAGCCTGGATCAGCGCGATGGCGAACTTGAGGCTGGTCACGATGAGGCCACCTCCGCCTGACGCTGCGGTTCTCGCGTGGGGCTCAGCTCCCCTGTCTGAGCAGGAGGCGACAAGTGGCGCAGCGAGCGCCGGGAACGCCAAACGTTGATCGCCGGTTCCAACGGGTTGACCCGGCTCTGCCGCTGCCGGAGATCTCGTCGCTCCACGGCCGAGATGGTCTCCACCCGCCGGGCATGGCGCGCGGTACGACCGTACAGCTCGGCATTGGCGGCCCAGCCCTGGGTGGTCAGTAGCCGGCCGGGGGTCTCCCGGAAGGCATTTCGCAGGGTGACGAGCCGGAAGATCGAGAACCCGGAGACTACGTCGGTCACACCGGGTAAGGAGACCGTTCCCCGGAGCAAGTGCGGGGCGAGCCGGCGGATCCAGCGCCGGACGCGAGACGGTTCTCCTTCGAGCTTGCCTTGAGCGATCACGATGTCCGCACCGCTCTCGATCCGACGCACCAGGTCGGGGATGAAGTTGGGGCCATGGGCGAAATCGGCGTGCATGAGGATGGCACAGTCGCGCTTGGGGCGGTCGGTCCGCTCCACCGCCTGGCGCAACAGGTCCTCGACACTATTGGCATAGCCCCGGCGCTCCAGGTGGCGAGTGACGCTCAGCGGAAGCACTCGGGTGTACCGCTCGAGCACCTCCGCGGTGGCATCGTTCGAGCCGTCGTCCAGAACCAGCAGGTGGTACTCCCGTTGGAAGCCAGCAAAGACCTGGCGGATCTTCCACAGGAGGAGTCCTATGGTCGGGGCCTCGTTGTAACTCGGTATGCAAACGTAAATCATGAGCCGTCAAGAGAATGGACGCACGAACGATAAACCCCTAGAACCCGCTCTGCCATCCCGTGAACCGAGAATCGTGCAGCCTCACGGCGGCCGATTCTGCTGAGATTCTGCCGGAGCTCCGGGTCGGTCAGCACCCGCTGAACCGCTGTCGCGAAGCCGGATACATCGCCCGGAGACGCCATCAGACCGGCCCCGGTACCGAGGAGCTCGGGTATGCCTCCCACCCGCGTCGCCACTACCGGCACTCCAAGCGCCATTGCGGCAAGAATCGAGCTGCCCAACCCCTCCGATGTCGAGCTGAGCACGAAGACATCCGCGCCTGCCAGCACAGTGTGGGGATCGTGCAGCTGACCGATCAAGTGGAAACGGTCGGTAAGGCCAGCCTCTGCGATGCGCCGCTCCAGCAAGCCGCGCAGCGGCCCCTCGCCCGCAATAACCCAGTGGAGGTCGGGCAAGTCCCGGACCAATAAGCGCCGCCGCCGCGACGAGCGTGGACTGGTCCTTTTCCGGGGACAGCGCCGCCAGGCTGACCGCGATGCGTCCATTTTCGGGGAGACCCAGTGCGTGTCGGATAGAAGCCTGCGCCGGGATCGGGCGACGCCCTCGATGTCGACGGCGGACGGAATAAGCACGATGCGATCGGGACTGACGCCGTCGGCCACCAGCGCATCGCGGACCGCCTGGGAGATGGCGATGACGCGGTCGGCCCGAAGCCAGAAACCGCGGCGCCGAAGGGGGAAAATGACCCGGCGAGTTACGACGAGTGGAACCCCTGTCAGGGCGGAGCAGACGCCTGCCAGGCTGAGGGAGTGGGCGTCATGGGCGTGGAGAACGGCGTCCGGACGGCGGAGCTCCTGGAGGATGGGCCATACGACCCGGGGATCCAGCCCTGCCTGCCAGGTGGCCGATCGAACCCGGACGCCGGAGGACTGGAGCCGGCGGGCCAGCTCGGTTCCGGCACCCGTGACTACTACCTGCTCTGCTCCGGTTCGACCTAGCGCGTCGGCGAGCAGCCACACCTGCCGTTGACCGCCACGCCACTCGCGACCGGAGGCCACGTGGACGATAGGCGGGCTCACCTCCTGGGTAGAGCGTCTGCCGGCCAGCTTTCGCTGTCGCGCACCGCGGCCTGGGGCTCGCTTTCCCGCACCACATCCGCGAGCAGAGTTCGAAGCTCGGCGAGACTGAACGGCTTGTGGAGGTAGGGACGGTCGAGGGTCTCGAGAAAGGCGAGCGTGTCACCGCGCACCGTGTCTCCGGTACTGAAGACCAGCCGGGCAGCCATCGCGGGGTTCCGGCGGGACAGCTCCTCGTAGAATTCCCGGCCGCCGTATCGAGGCATCCGAAGATCCGAGATGATCAGGTCGAACTGTTCACTGCTCGCCCGTGACAGCGCTTCCTCACCATCGCCGGCGACTACGGGGATATGCCCCCATGCCTCCAGCGTCGCTCTCATGTAGTGTAGAATGTGGGGCTCGTCGTCCACCACGAGTACCCGGAGCCGCCTGGTTGGGACGCGGGTGGCGGCGTCGGTACGCGGTATTGAGGTGCGGGTGCAGATCGGAAGCTGTACTGTGAAGGTCGAGCCTTTGCCTTCCTCGCTCGAGAGCATGATGCGCCCGCCGTGCTCTTTCACGATTCCCTGGCTGATGGAGAGTCCGAGCCCGGTGCCTTCGCCTTCGGCCTTGGTGGTGAAGAAAGGCTCGAAGACCTGGGTGGCCAGACTCTCGGACATGCCCGGACCATCGTCGATGATGTCGATGGCCACCCCGTCGAGCCAGCGCCGGGCCCGGACGACGATAGTGCCGGGCCTCCCGGTGGAGGCCACCGCCTGAGCCGCGTTGTTGATCAGGTTAACGAAGACCTGCTGGATCTGGTTGGCGTCTATGTCGGGCATCGGCAGGTCGGGTTCAACCTCGATCCGCGCCTCCACCCGCTGTGTCATCAGCTGGTTTCGCAGAAGCACGAAGGTACCATCGAGCAGCGGCTGGAGTGCCGTGGGGCGCCGCTGATGGTCCTGCTTTCGGGCGAAGCCCAGCAGGTTTCTGACGATGCTCGAGGCCCGCTCCGCCTCCTCGCGAATGACGGTGAGCGGCTCTCGTATGTTGGGGGGGATGTGGGGCACTTCGGTCAGGAAATCGGCGAACCCGAGCACCGATGCGAGCGGGTTGTTCAAGTCATGGGCGATGCCGGCAATCAGCTGCCCGATGGCCGACATTTTTTCCGACTGGATCAGCTGGTCTTGCAATCGCCGCCGTTCGGTCTGGTCGTCGAACAGGAGCACTACGGCACTGCGGTCGTTGCTGCTAATCGGCACTGCGGTAACGGCATACGTCCGCTCGCCGGTGCGCAGCTCCACCTCCCGGCCCGCTCCTTGCTGATCGAGAGCCCGCTGGAGATCGGTGGCCCACTCGGGTGGAATGAACGCCTGCCACGGCCGTCCGATGAGGCTCGCGGGAGGTGCGTTCACCAGGTCGGCAAAGGCCCGGTTGGCGCGCCGGATGGCCCCGCTTCGGTCCACGATGCACAGCGCCGGGGAAATGGCGTCCACGACTTCCTGCCAGGTCCGCCGGCCATCATCGTGAAGGTCCACCAGCCGGGCGCTCTCGAGAGCAATGCTCGCCTGTGACACGAGCCCCTCGAGCAGAACCAGGTCGGTCGGCCCGTAGCGACCTGCCTCACCGCGAGCGGCGATGGCCCCGGTTACCCTACCTTTAGCGATGAAAGGTGCGACCAACCAGCTTCCAACGCTCAGGGGGGGTGGGGTAAGGCCGGCCTCCCTCAGTACGGCGTCGAGTCCGTCATGAATCAGCAAGGGCCCCCGGCGGGTGGCGAGCTCCAGCAAGGGCCGTGGATTGGTCCGGCCTGGCGGCCAGCCGAGCACGAAGTCGATGGTCTCGGCTTCCCGCTGAAACAGGGCCACGGCGATCTCGCTGGGGGCGAGCGTCTCCCTCACATGCCGGACCAGCAGATCGATCACCGAGGCACGGCGCAGAGTGCCCGCCACTTCCTGGCCGAACGCGGTAAGCCGGCGGACGAGGTCGAGATCCGTAGGGACATCGAGGCTGTCGGGTCCTGCCGTGAGTTTCGTAGAAGGAGGGTTCGTCATTGATCCGTGCGAATACGCGGGGCCGCCTGACCGCGGCAGACCTGCAGCTGGTGATTCTGTTGCTGAGCCGTGGGTCCGCCCACCGTCGCGCCTATCTGGAGCGCCGGCTGATGACCGAGGGACCCGACTCACTGCTCGACGCGCCTGACCTGGTCGAGCGGCTGCTGACAGTGCGTTCGATGCTGGTTCCGTCCGAGGCGCTCTTCTTCTATGTCCTCGTGCGGCATGCATTGCGAGGCTCCGGTCTCGAGGACCGGGAGCTGGCTGACTACCTGGCCGCCCTGCTCTTGGAGTTCGGACAGCGAGACCGGGCCTGGCGGGTCGACTGGAACGACGACCAGCGACACCGGTACCTGGTCGACATCCTGACCGACCTTGAAGCAACGGGGGGCGACCGCCGCTTCAAGGTGATGGTGCACCTCGGCAACTATGCGCTCTGGTTGACCGGACTCTTTCCCGATTATATCGCCGCCCGGCGGCTGCGCAAAGCAGGGCCGGACGTGAGCTACTACGATGCGCTGGGCAGCCGGGGATTCGGCCTGGCGTCCGATCATGAGCTGGCGGCTCAGTATGGCCTCGAGCTGGTGCTGCGAACCGCCGCGGAACGCTTCCCGGCACTACGGACTGCGCTCAACGGCGTGAGCGATCGCGTCTTCTTTCCTTCTTCCTCCCACTAGTCCCCGCCGGGCCAGACCAGCCTCGTTCACCAGCGCCGAGAACAGACCCTGCTCCGGCGCCACGGCGGTCCGAGTGCATCTCCTCGGGATGCCATTGAACCGCCAGGATCCAGGAAGCACCGGGTCCGCTCTCGGCGGCCTCGATCAAGCCGTCGTTGGTCCATCCGCTGGCGACCAGGCCCGGCGCGAGATCCTTGATCGCCTGATGGTGAACCGAGTTCACTGTGATGCTCGTGGCCTCGAGCGCAGCAGCAGCCCGGCTGCCGGGCTGGATCCGAACTGGATGACTGCGGCTGTCACGCGCGCCGAGTGGACTGTGATCGACGGTACCGGGGCGCTCGGACGGAAGATCCTGGAACAGGGTACCGCCCAGCGCCACGTTGATGAGCTGGATTCCCCGGCAGACGCCCAGGATCGGCAGCTCCCGTTGTCTGGCCACGGCAAAGAGGGCGAGCTCGAATAGATCGCGCTCCTGGCTGGGTGGACTCAGCAGCGGCGATGGATCGGCGCCGTACCAGGAGGGATCGATGTCTTCCCCACCCGTGAGAAGGAGTCCATCGCAGCCATCGAGTGCCGGTCCGGCCAGCGAGGCTCCCATCAGCGGTGACAGGATCAGTGGGACGCCACCGGCTGCCAAGAGGGCGCGCACATACGCGGCGTTGACTCCCGTTCGGTCGGTTCCGTCCCAGCTACGTACCACGCCGCTCACCGCTATGCGCGCGAGACTCACTGGATTACCGAGTCCGGGAAGAGCGGGCAGCGGGGATCGTCGATTTTCGCGGGGTCCACCTGGATGCCGACCAACGGCACCGTAATGTCTCCCACCGAAACTCTCCCGATCTCAGGGGCCCCCTCGACCGGCGTTCCCTCGTAGAGCACTACGCCCCGCGCCTTCTCACTTGGATCGAGTACCAGCACGCCGAAGCCAGGCTTCACGTTGGGCGGCAAGCTGCCCTCGACCCCAATGATCCAGAGCGAATCGGCCCGGCCGACAATAGCGGGATAGGCTGGACCAGCTACCGACCGAACGACGAGCCGCTCGGGAAGCGTGCGCGGCGGTGAACCGAGCGTCTGGTTGGGAATGCTGAACTGCGCCAGGAGCGCGGTGGGTCCCGCAAGCGACGCCAGCCCACACGCCGCGGAAGCCGGGCGATCACCGGAACGGCTGCAGCCGGCAAGCAGCAGGAACGTCAGTACCGGGACTCTGCGCATGAGCTAAGATAACTCGCTGGAGGAGGGATGAGGGGGCGACTAGGACCAGATCTCCCGCTGCGCCCAGGTTTCACGGGTCAGGGTGACACCTTCCGGAAACCGAGTCTGGAACTCGGTCCGGAAACGGGGCGCGTGCTCCCGCAGGTACCGGTCGAGATCTGCCTGTCCATCCGCCTGGTAGGAGGTCCGAAATCGATTGGGCGAGGCGAGACTGAAACGGATCCGGCTAAAGCAGCCGGTGGCGAATATCTCTGGAATGTGGCGCTGCCTCATGTACTCCTCGACCGCTGCTGCCAGTCGAGGCTCGACCTGCAGGGTGACCTCGTAGCTGATCATGCGCCGAATCTCCCGGAGGGTGATTTAAGGTCTAGGGTCTAAGGCGAACCCTAGACCTGTGATCAGGATCACATCCGCGTCCTGGTCAGAACCAGTATCCATCGTTGAGTTGCTCCAGCTTGAGCGCGCTTGCCGGTCGGTGCGTATGAGTCGTCAGTTCAAGGAAGATCGCCAGCTGCGGAGTAGCTACCCCGCCGTCTGGCGTTTTTGCCTTGTACCCTGAAAGGGCTTTGGGTAAAGGAAAGAAGCCATGCCCCAGACAATCACGATGCCGGTGGCGGCAGTCATCCGCGATGCCGCACGTCCAGTCACCGGCTCGGCGCACGATTACGACTCGCTGCTCGAGCTGATTGGTGATGCGCAAGTCGTGCTTCTTGGCGAGGCGAGCCACGGAACTCACGAGTTCTACCGGGAGCGGGCTCGTATCACCCAGAGGCTCATCGAGGAACAGGGCTTCTCCGCGGTGGCGGTGGAGGCGGACTGGCCCGACGCCTATCGGGTGAATCGCTGGGTCCGTGGCGCCAGCGAAGATCGGGCCGCGCTGGACGCACTCGGTGGCTTCGAGCGCTTCCCCCGCTGGATGTGGCGCAATCGGGATGTGCTCGAGTTCGTATCCTGGCTGCACAAGTACAACCGGTCCAGGCCGGAGGGAAGACAGGTCGGGTTCTACGGCCTGGACCTCTATTCGCTCTTCGCCTCGATGCAGGAGGTCATCCGCTTCCTCGAGAAGGTAGACCCCGACGCGGCCGCGCGGGCGCGCTACCGCTACAGCTGTTTCGACGCCTTTGGCGAGGACACCCAGGCTTACGGCTACGCCGCCGAGTTTGGGGTGACCCGGTCGTGTGAGGACCAGGCGGTCCAACAGCTGCTCGAGCTTCGGCGCCGTGCGGCGGAACTGGTGCAGCGGGACGCGGGGGTGCCCGAGGACGAGCTCTTCTATGCCGAGCAGAATGCACGCCTGGTGAAGAACGCGGAGCAGTACTACCGAACCATGTTTCGAGGAAGGGTCGAGTCCTGGAACCTGCGTGACCGCCACATGGCGGAAACGCTGGAGGCGCTCATCGCCCACCTCGGGCGGAAGGGGGTCCGGGCCCGGGTGGCGGTGTGGGAGCACAACTCTCACATCGGTGACGCGCGCGCCACCGCAATGGGAGAGATGGGGGAGTGGAACGTCGGGCAGCTCACTCGTGAGCGTTTCGGCGAGGAGGCGGTGCTGATCGGCTTCACCACCTACGGCGGCACCGTCACCGCGGCGTCGGACTGGGACGCCCCCGTCGAGCGGAAAAGGGTCCGGCCTGGTTTGCCGGAAAGCTTCGAAGCTCTCTTCCACACTGTGGGCACGGCTGACTTTCTCCTGCCCCTCCGGGGTGACGTGCGCCTGAAGCAGGCCTTGCGCGATCCCCGTTTGGAGCGGGCCATCGGCGTGATTTACCACCCCGAGAGTGAGCGAGTGAGCCACTATTTCGAGGCGAGACTGCCCCAGCAGTTCGATGCCGTGATCCATTTCGATCAGACGCGCGCCGTGGAACCGCTGGACCGTACGCCGGGCTGGGACAGGGGCGAGCCGCCCGAGACATTCCCGTTCGGGGTGTAGACGAGGAGAAATCATGGATTCAAGGCACGGAATGGCGAGCGACACGGGGCTCGTAAGGATACAGGCGGGCTCCGCTACCCTCGAGGGTGATCTGATAATTCCAGAGGGCGCCGTGGGCGTGGTGCTCTTCGCCCACGGAAGCGGCAGTGGCAGGCACAGCCCCAGGAACCGGTTTGTCGCCAGGGAGCTGCAGGCGGCTGGTCTCGCCACCTTTCTGATCGATCTGCTCACCCCGGAAGAAGAGGCGGTGGATCTTCAAACGGCTCACCTGCGCTTCGACATACCGCTTCTGGCAGAGCGGCTGGTCGCCGCAACCCGCTGGCTGGCCGCGGATCCCTCCACCCGGGGGCTCAAGGTCGGGTACTTCGGGGCCAGCACCGGTGCGGGAGCGGCGTTGGTAGCCGCGGCGGCGGAACCCGAGCGGGTAGGTGCAGTGGTCTCGCGGGGCGGCCGCCCCGATCTGGCGGGGGACGCGTTGCCGCGGGTGCGGGCACCCACGCTGCTCATCGTGGGCGGACGCGACCTGGTCGTGCTGGACCTGAACCGCGCGGCGATGGCTCGCATGCGCACCGAAGTTCGATTGGAGATCGTGCCCGGCGCCACCCACCTGTTCGAGGAGCCAGGAGCGCTCGAAGCGGTCGCGCACCTGGCGCGGGATTGGTTCCTCCGGTACCTGCCGAAGCGGGCGGCCAAGGCTGAATCGTCTAATTAACCGCTCAGTTCTTTCAGGATACGCGCCAGGTTGGCCCTGGCCTGAGCTTCGTAGCGCTGGCGGAAGAAGTCGGTTTGATAGATGGAACGGCGCCGCAGGAACCCAGCCAGGATCTCCGCGCGGGCACCGCGATACACCGGCTCAGGCACCCAGGAATACTCCCGCCGGATCCGCCGCTCGAACTCATCGAACACGTCAGGCGTTCGCCCGAGGATGGAAAGGTCGATGTCGCAGAGCAGGGACGCGTCCGGCTCGCTCGGAATGCCGAGATGTTGGGTGGCGACCACCAGCCCTGCGATACGATGAGCCACCTCCAGCGGAGCTCCGGCCCCTGCCAGGGAGGTCTGGGCCAGACGTGCGCTCTGGTCTTCATTGTCTGAGGCCCCTGGCAGATAGACCGCATCGTGAAACCAGATCGCTGCCTCGACCTCGTCGGGGCGCTGCGCGGTCTCCTGGCTCAGATCAAATTGGGCGAGGCAGTCGCGGATGTGATCGGCGGTGTGGTAGGCCCGGGCCGGGTCAGCGTAGGCGGCCTCGAGACCGCTGAAGATCGAGAGCCCGTCTCCCTGGGCGCCGAGACGGTTCCACAATCCGGTCCACCGGCTGCGGTCCAGAGGTTTGGGTTGCCGCACCGAGCTACCCCGGTGCCGCCACGGCCTGAGAGGTGTTTCCGAGCAGGTGGTTGCACCAGGTAATTTCGATCTCGAGCTGCTCCACCTGCAGGGCGGTCTCTGCCAGGCATTCCTCCAGCTCGCGGCCACCGGCAACCGAGTGCAGCGCGCTCATCACCTCCCGGAGTCCCTCCAGCTCGTAGGTGAGGAGCTGGTGATAACGGCGGGCGGCCGAGGGCAGAGTCGGAGCCAGCCGTCGTAGCTCGGCCTTACGGTCGAGAGTATGCTCGATCGAATGGCGCGCGGCATAATCCTCGGCGGCAATGCGAGGGCGCCGCCGCTCGACTGCCGGGGCCAGAAACGCAAGCCGGCGGCGATGGCGGGTCCGGAACTGTTCGAGAGACTCCAGGAAGCTGCGCAGGGTAAGCGCCACTGCTGGCCTCTACGGTGGATGGATCGCGCTGGATGGTGAGGGAGCAACGATTATAGTGTGGAACGGCCCCCTAGCATAGAGGCGTTCGCTTGACGCTCCTCCGGTGCACTCCTAACATTCGCTCTCCCCTTTGTATGCATTCCTGCCTGAAGTACTCCGAGGTGGACCCGATGATGGGTGTGCGCCGGCCGTGTTCGAGAATGTAAAGGCTAGGCTGGAGAAGCTGTTCCGCGACCATTCCCGCTCCGATCCGCGGGCCTACCTGGCGGGCCTCCGTGAGGCTCTGCTGGAGGCCAAGGTGGGAGTCGGCGCGATGCGGAGCGCGCTCGTGGCAACCGAGCGCGAGCTGCTGATCGAGCGACGCCAGCTGGCCGACGCCGAGCGTAGGGGCCGGCTGGCGGCCGAGCTGCCCGATGCCGAGACGGTTGTGCTGGCGCAGCGGTTCGCAGTGCGGCACCGCGACCGGCTCGCGGTCCTGGAGCGCAAACTGGTGGTTCAGCGCGACGAGCTGGCACTGGCGGAGCGTGAGGTCGCCGAGATGCTCGACCAGGTCCGTGCCGGCCGGCCGGGCATCGGGGCCGAGTCGATCGCCGCCGCCTGGCGCGATCTCGAGGCCGCCGGAGGCGATCGGCCCGATGCGGCACCGGAGGATGAACGGCTTCGAGCCGAGGCCGACCGCAAGCTCAAGGAGCAGGCGGTTGAGGCCCAGCTGGCGTTTCTCAAAGAACAAACTGGGAAAGCGTGAGCGGTAAGCGGTGAGCGGTAAACGGGCGGTACTAAGGCTACACAACAGCCGGGGAACCATGAAAAAGACGCACGAGCCTGCTTCGCGCCTTCATTCTCCTGCTTCTCCCGCTTACCGCTTACCGCTCACCGCTTACGCTGTTGGCCCAATCCCCGACAGTCGCTCCCTCGCATGGGCTGAAGCTCGCCCACACCTACAGCATCGTAGCCTACGACTCGAGTACCGGCGATCTCGGTGTCGCGGTACAGTCGAAGTTCCCCAACGTGGGTGGAATCGTGCCCTGGGGCCGCGCGGGCGTGGGTGCTGTTGCAACCCAGAGCCTGGGGAACACGGCCTACGGAGAGCGGGGGCTCGACCTGATAGCCCAGGGCGCTACCGCGGAAGAAGCGCTCCGCATCATCATGCGAACCGACACGATGCTTCAGGACCGGCAGGTCGGGATCGTGGACGCCCGCGGCAACGTCCGCGAGCTTCACCGGCAAGTACGACGTTCGATTGGGCCGGGGGCCGCGTCGGGGCGGGCGGCCGGGTACACGCGGAGCGGGTGGTGGCGGACCGGCAGGCGGGAAGGGGCGAGGTCATCGTCGGGCGGGAGTACGCGGCGCAGGCGAACATCATGGTATCGGATCAGACGGTAAAGAACCTGGCGGAGACCTTCAAACGAACCAAGGGCAGCCTCGCCGACCGGTTGATGGCCGCGCTCAAGGCAGGTCAGGCCGGCGGAGGCGACAAACGCGGCATGCAGTCGGCGGCCTTGCTGGTGGTCCGAAAGAACGGTGGCTACCTGGGCGCCAACGATCGCTTCGTCGATATTCGGGTCTACGACGCCCCGGATCCGATCGCCGAGCTGGAGCGGCTGCTTGCCCTGCACAAGCTGCACTTCTTTCCCAGCGAGCCCGGGGACCTGGTGCCGATCACGCCGGCCACGTCGCACAGCTGGAGCCGATCCTGCTGCGTGAGCCGGCCGGCCAGTCGCGAGAAGTGGCTCAAGAAGAGGCAGGGCAGTGCCACGCCGGCGTTTCTCGAGGCGCTGAAGAACTTCATGTACTGGGAGAATTACGACGTGCGGGTGCGGATGGATGGGAAGATCGATCGGGTGGTGTTGGAGGACATTCTCAAGAAGCGTAAGCGGTAAGCGGGAAAAGAAAGCGCGTAAGCGGGAAAGGCGCGTTACTCCGTGACACGATCTGACAGAACTTGATACAAGCGTATCCGTTTCCCGCTCACCGCTCACGTTGTCGCTGTTCCCGCTCACGCTTTTTGGAGCTCACTTGGCAACTGCACCGCGCCGTCCGAAGTACCCTCCCGCGTCAGCGACCGCGGCTTCTTCGGCCATCCCCGCGGGCTCTCCACGCTCTTCTTCACCGAGATGTGGGAGCGCTTCAGCTACTACGGGATGCGGGCGCTCCTCATCCTCTTCATGACCGCGCCGGTGGCCGCCGGGGGGCTTGGGCTTCGACACCGCCAAGGCCGGGCCGATCTACGCCCTGTACGTGAGCTCCGTCTATCTGCTCTCGGTGCCCGGCGGCTGGGTCGCCGATCGGGTGCTTGGACCTCGGCGGACCGTATTCGTGGGCGGCGTCATCATCATGATGGGCCACATCTGCCTGGCGGTCCCATCGATCACGACGTTCTATCTCGGCCTGGCGCTGATTGCCAGCGGCACCGGACTCCTCAAGTCCAATATCAGCGTGCTGGTCGGGAAGCTCTACAGTCCGGAGGACGTCCGGCGGGACGCCGGTTACTCGATCTACTATATGGGAATCAATACCGGTGCCTTCGATCGCTCCGACTCGTCACCGGCTGGCTGGCGCAGAGCGAGACATTCAAGCGGATCCTCGCCTCGGCCGGGATGGCGCCGGAGAACTCCTGGCACTGGGGCTTCGGTGCCGCGGCGGTTGGGATGTTTCTGGGCCTGGTGCAGTACAACCTTGGCGGCAAGAACCTGTCGCCCGACGGTTTGTATCCGGTCAGGCCGAGCGATCCTGCCGCTGCCGCGAAGGTGGACCGCCAGGTACGGCTCGTGGGAGTCATTACGGTCGGGGTCGCGCTCGGCGCTAGTGGTGTTGGTGCTCGGTGGCCTGGTGGCGTTCGACCCGGAAGCGATCTCCCGCAACTTCAAGTGGGTGCTGATGGCCGTTACGGTGGGATTCTTCGCCTGGCTGTTTCTCAGCAGCGAGTGGACCCGGGAGGAGCGAAAGGCGCTGGTGGTGATCGCAGTGCTCTTTGCTGCCGCCGTCGTCTTCTGGATGGCCTACGAGCAGGCGGGCTCGACGCTCAACCTCTTCGCCGATCGAAGCACCAACAACACCGTCCTCGGGCATAGCCTTCCCGGCGAGCTGGTACCAGTCGCTTCCGCCGCTCTTCATTATCCTCTTCGCCCCGGTCTTCGCCAGCGCTGTGGGTGCGTCTGGGCGACCGGAACCCTTCCAGTCCGGCCAAGTTCACTATCGCCCTGGTTCTCCTGGGACTCGGCTTCGCCGATCATGATCGGCGCGGCGACGGCCGCAGCCGGCGGCGCCCGGGTCAGCCCCATGTGGCTGGTCGTCTCCTACCTGTTGCAGACGCTGGGTGAGCTGTGCCTGAGCCCGGTCGGACTCAGTGCAATGAGCAGGCTGGCCCCTGCGCGGATTGCGGGGCTGGTGATGGGAGTGTGGTTCCTTGCGTTGGCGGTTGGAAACTACCTGGCCGGCATGGCTTCCAGCTTCTACGAGACCATGCCGCTGCCGAAGCTCTTCACGATCGTCACCGCGACGGCGCTCATTGCCGCCCTGGTTCTGGCGCTCCTGATCAAGCCGATTCAGAGGATGTTGGTGCGCAAGTAGTAGGAATTGCACCGGGAGCCTGCATATCACGAAAGCACGACCCCTCGTGTTTTGCGTGATTGCCTTTTGTTTATTGGCGCGCGGTCTCGTAGATCAGCACCTCACCTACTTCGTCGTCCTCGTAGGACCCCACCGGCCGCATGCCGACTTTCTCGGCCACGTGGACCGCCGGGCGTGTTCCAGACCGGGGCCAGTGCCCGGACGATCCTGACACCGGGCTGTGCGAAGGCCCAGTCGACCATGGCCTCGCGCCGCTTCAGTGGCGTACCCGCTGCCTTCGCGCGCCGGATACATGGCGTAGCCGATCAGGACCGACGCCGGCAGTGTCGGGCATTCCGCCGAACGCCACCGATCCGACCGCCTCGCGGTTGTCCCGGCGCACAACGAGCCAGTTCCACCAGTCGGGCCTCCGCCGGATTCTCTCGCAGCCGGTCCCGCACGACCGGTAGTGACTCCGCCATGTAGGGCGGCGGCCCCGCCGGGCTGGCGAACTCCGCCTGGGTGAGAGAACGGAGCCGGGCCGCGTCGCCGTGCGAGGAGCGCCTCGACTGCGTCGGCGCTCAGTGGGGTCAGCTGCAGGCGCTCGGTACGAACCGGGCTATCGTCATAGCTGTCACGCTCCTGGATCGGCCGGGACCGTCTTGAAAATCTGGAACAGGTACCAGAGCGAGGGCAGCAGCACGATGCCACCCAAGGGGATCGCAATCAGCAGACCAGCCGAAGCGTGGCGGGCGGCGCCGCCGCGCCGCGATGGTGAAGCCCGGCGGAATCAGCAGGGGATACTGCGCCAGCGGCCAGCCCCAGAAGATCAACGACACCTGGAGCCCGGCACCGATCCGCGCCAGCCGAAATCGCCGGAACCACAGCGCCGCCAGCACCGCGATGGCAGTTACCCCGGTGGCCAGGTGCAGCGGGAGCGCCCAGGGGAGCCAGAGCCCGGCCATCACCAGAGGCGCCTGACCCGCTCGAGAGCAGCAGCACCAGCGCCGGAGGCCAGGAAGACCGCCACGCCGGATCCCAGAGCCCGGCGCCGGAAGTCCTCGCACAGCTCGCTGATCGTGGGTCTCCAGCGTCAGGAACACCGCCGCCAGAAACGCGAAGAGCGCCAGCGCCAGCAGCCCCACGCTGAAGGCGAAGGGCGTCAGCCACGGCTCGACGTACTGCTGGCACGAAGCCGCCGGTGGTCTCCTGTCCGACCCGCCCCGAGGCTACCGCGCCGATCGATACGCCGAGCAAGACCGGCGTGATGACGCTGGCGCTGGCGAAGATCCGGCCCCAGCGGCGCTGGGCCGCGTCGTGCTGGCTGTCGTAGGTGCGGAAGGTGAAGGCCGAGCCGCGCAGCACGATGCCGATGAGCATCAGGGTGAGCGGAATGTGCAGCACCGTGCCGAGCCGGGCGTAGCCACCGGCGGAAAACAGGTAAAGGTGAGCACGATGGCGAGGATGAGCCAGACATGATTGGCCTCCCAGATCGGGCCCATGCGCGTGCGCAATCACCTCCCGCTGGCGGTTGCGGCGGGGCCCCGATGCGAGCAGGTCCCAGACGCCGCCGCCGAAATCGGCCCCGCCGAACAGGACGTAGGCGTTGAGCGAGAGGGCCAGCAGGGTGGCCATGACGTCGGGCAGGCCGAGCTCAGACACCGGGCACCGTCCCAGGGCGTGTAGATCCGGCTCCACTCGGTAGACTTCGGGACTGCGGATAATCTGGCGGTAGAGCAGCCAGCCCACGATCACGCCCAGGAAACAGTAGAGCAGCGTAAACAGCAGGAACGGCACGATCAGTCCGGGCATCGGCGTCACCGCGTCGGCGGTGCGGAGCACCCCGTGAATGATCCATGGTTGCCGTCCCACCTCGGTCACCGTCCAGCCGGCCTCGATGGCGATGAAGCCCATCGGTGCCGCCAGCGCGATGGCCTGGAGCAGCCGCCGGTTGGCGGCCAGGTCTCGACCGCGGAGGGCGGTCCAGCCGGCCCAGAGCGAGACCAACGCCAGATAGGTGCCCAGCGCCACCATGATCTGAAAGGCGATGTGGACGATGGGCACGTTGGGCCAGTCCTCCCGAGGGAAGTCTTTCAATCCTCTCACCACCGCCTTGGGATCGTGGAAGGCAAGCAGCGAGAGCCCGTAGGGAATCTTGATGGCATAGCGCAGTCTGCCGGCGTCCATGTCGGGCCAGCCGCCGACGATCAGCGGCGCGCCCGGCATCGTCTCGAAGTGCGCCTCCATGGCGGCGAGCTTCACCGGCTGGTCCCGTGCCACCGAGCGGGCGCTGATGTCGCCGGAGATCGGCTGCAGCACCGCGGCGGGCGCACCCAGCAGCAGCGCGATGGTCAGCGCGCGGCGATGAAAGGCGTTGAGCGGATCGAAGAGCAGCAGGAACGCGTGGATCCCGGCGACCGCGAAGCCGGTGGCGGCGTAACGCCGCCAGCGTCATGTGCAGCGTCTGCTGGAACGCCGTCGGGGTTCAGCATGGCCGCTATGGGATCGACGTTGGTCACCCGGCCACCGACCAGCTCGAACCCGGCCGGCGAGTTCATCCACGCGTTGGCGATCACCACGAAGATGCCCGAGGCGGCGCCGCTCACCGCCACGGCCACCCCGGCCCAGAGGTGCGCCCGGGCAGAGATCCGGTCCCAGCCGTAGAGGTAGATCCCCAGGAAAATCGCCTCGGTGAAGAAGGCAAACCCCTCCAGGGAGAACGGCATCCCGATGATCCCGCCGGCGAACTTCATGAACTCGGGCCACAGCAGACCCAGCTCGAACGACAGCACCGTGCCCGAGACGGCGCCCACCGCGAAAAGGATCGCCGTGCCCTTGGACCACCGTTTGGCGAGCTCGAGATAGATGCCGTCGCCGGTCTTCTGCCAGCGCCGCTCGGCGATGACCATGAGCACCGGCATGCCGATCCCGACCACCGCGAAAATGATGTGGAAGGCGAGGGACATCGCCATCTGGGAGCGCGCGGCGAGGAGGTCGGACATAGGGGAAGAAGGTATCGCCGAACGTCTCAGGTCGCATCAGGGACGGTCTCCTCGTCAGGCTGAATCTTTTCCGATACCCCCTAAGTAGAGCCTCATAGGGACACTCGCCGACAATCCATCTCTCAATCGCTGGAGGTTACATGTCGCAACGGTCGTGTCGATCGCGCGCGGTGCTTGCCGGTGTCGTCCTGGCCTCGCTCGCGGGTTTCAGGTCGGCGGCAGGGCAGGGAGACGGCAAGATTCCCGGTCACCACGTCATCGGCTGAAGCAAAGGGGCAATACATCAAGGGCCGGACCCTGGCCGAGAATCTCCGGGCGTCACGACTCCCGCCAGTTCCTGGGGCAGGCCGCCGCCAAGGATCCGAAGTTCGCCCTGGCCCATTACAGTCTGGCCCAAAGTGCACCCACGGCAAAGGATTTCTTCGATCACCTGAAACAGGCGGCCGCCCTGGCCGACAAGGCTTCGGAAGGCGAGCGGCTGATGATCCTCGGCCTGCAGGCCGGTGCCAACGCCGACACCAAGGCCCAGCGAGACTATTACCAGCAACTGGTCGCCGCCTACCCCCGCGACGAGCGAGCGCACTTCCTGCTGGGCAACGCGTACTTCGGCCAGCAGGACTATGCCGAAAGCCATCCAGGAGTATCGGAAGGCGGTCGAGGTGGCGCCGGACTTCGCCCCGGCTTACAACCTCCTCGGCTATGCCGAGCGGCAGGTGGGCGGAATTCGGTGAGGCGGAGACGTGCCTTCAAGAAGTACATCGAGCTGATACCAGACGATCCCAATCCCTACGACTCGTATGCCGAGCTGTTGATGAAGATGGGCCGGTTCGATGAGTCGATTGCCATGTACCGGAAGGCGCTGGCGACGGATCCCAACTTCGCTCCCTCACACATCGGCATCGCCAACAACCTCATGCTGCAGGGCAAGCACGAGGCGGCGCGGGCCGAGACCTGGAAGCTGCATCAGGCGGCTCGAAACGACGGTGACCGCCGGGGTGCGCTGTTCACCGCGGCCGTGATCTACGCCGACGAGGGGAAATTCGAACAGGCGCTAGGGGAGCTGAAAAAGGAGTACGCGGTCGCGGAGAAGATCAACGATGCCGCCGCCATGTCGGGAGATGCGGTGGCCATGGGCGACGTGCTGCTGGAGGCAGGCAAGCCCGAGGAGGCCCGGAAGCGGTATCTGCAGGCGCTGGAGCTGGTCCAGCAGTCGGACCTGTCGCCGGAAGTGAAGGAGGACGCGAAGCTGGTCCACCACTACAATCTGGGCCGGGTGGCGGTTCGCACCGGTGACCTGCCCGGCGCCAAACAGCACGCCGACAGCGTTCATGAAGGGCGCCACAGCCAAGAAGAACGCCGCCGAGATTCGGCAGGCCCACGAGCTGGCGGGGACCATCGCGCTGGGGGAGAAAAACTTCGACCAGGCGATCGCGGAGCTGAGCCAGGGGAACCAGCAGGACGCCTACACGTTGTATCGGCTGGCCATGGCCTATCAGGGGAAGGGAGATGAGGCTAAGGCCGGCGAGCTGTTCCAGAAGGTAGCGAACCAGAACAGCCTGCCGGCATTGAACTACTCGTTCGTGAGGGCGAAGGCGAAGAGAATGAAGGCCTGACGGGAGCCATGTCATCTGAGGAGTGAAAGACCGAAGGATCAGGTAGTCGGCTGAGATGTCGGGAGTTTACCCTGAGCGAGCGAAGGGCTCAGGTGACAACGCTACGCTCAGGATCTCAGCTCCACCCATGCCACCTCATCCCCGACCGCTATCTCGCCGCCGTCCAGCACCTCGGCGAACACGCCACCGCCCCAGTCGACCGCGAGGGCCGCGCGAAGTCCGTCGAGCGCCTCGTCCATCCGCTCGCATGGCTTCGTCTCACCACCGATACGAAGCCGGCACGCTCCAACCCGGAGCACTCGATCGCGGCTCTCCGCCAGCGGATCCCGCTGACCAGCAGGTTGGCCCGGCGAGCGGCAGGCGCGATGGAGGCATCGAGCTGCCGCATCAAGCCGGCCCAGACCTCCTGTTCGATGAGCGTCACCTGGCGACGCCGGCCCTGATCGGCATTGCCGACCAGACCACGTCCCGCCACCAGAGTGCCGCTAGTGACCTGGTCCATCGGTCCACGGTGCGCCCGCTTGATCCAGATTGCTTGGAGCCAAAGGCCCGTCATCCGTCGCTCGTGCACTCTCGTCTTGAGAACCGAATTCTACCACGGAGTGCCTACAGCGAGGGCGCCGTCGCAAGCCTTCTTGGTGGAGCATGTACAAAAACTGTACTCACTAATAAATGAATGGACTTGGCGACCTGCGAGTGCAATAGCTGTCACTCGCAATTAGCCGTAGACTGCAGTTCGCCGTAACGCAGTCGCGATGCATGGCCAATCCTTGTGTCGGCGACCGCGGCCGGCTCCTTGCAAGCAGTCGTCAACTCTGCTGCTCCCAACCGGTAACTCAAGCGGCAAGCGGTTTTGAGCCTCTTGGGCACGTCGCTTGCCGCTTTCCCCCGCGAATCGCACAACCCCCAAGTCACGCACTTGTCTCCTCCGCACCGCCAGGAGGGAATACGCTCATGCAATCGACCTTTGGCAACGCCCAGACCGAACAGTGGAGCTGGATGGTAACCCAGCTATGGACCTGGATCTGGTCCGGCATGTCGTGGATCCTCGATCTCCAGCAGCTGGTGTTCGGCTTCGTGCTGGGTGGTAGCTCGCCAGCGCTGACCGTCCTCAAGGCAGTCTTGCTCCTCCTGCCGGCTGCCGTGCTCATTGTCAGCCTGTGGGCGATGATGATTTCGCTCTACACTCTGCCGTTCCGCTCCGGACGGGGCTACTTCCTCACCGCGCTGCTGATGTCCTGGTGGGATGTGGGCCGGATGGCGTGGTTCTACTGGGCCGGGCATGGGCCGCTTCCTCTTCGTGCTTGCGGGCTGGATCGGGAGTCTGATCCGGGCATTCGCGCGGCTGACCTGGAACGCCATCAAGGGCGCGTTGAACTCGCCCTTCGCGGTCCTGGACTGGACCTCGCGCCGCTACTTCCAGCCCGGGGTGCCATGGCTGGCGTTCCTACTGCTACTGCTCTGGTCGGCCATCGAAGCCACCATCTTCACGTTCACGCTGCGCCCGACCATGAACGAGCTGCTGGCCGACCTCACCGGGGCCGAGCCACACCCGATCATGCTGTCGGCGCTGCTGTACATCTTCCTGTTCTTCCTGGTGGGCGGAAGCTTCGCCTGCGTCCAGGCGCTGAACGATGCGATCAAGAGCAAGCAGTACGGCACCATCATCTCCATGGTGCTCATCGAGTTCGTGGTGGCGATGTTCGAGGTCCTCTTCCTCTATCGCGAGCTGGTTGACGCGATCACGCCGTGGATGGCCCAGCAGGGGTTCAACCTGGGCATCGGGGGCACGTTGGCGCTGGCATTCGCCGCCTGGCTCGGTGTCCGTGGCATGACCTGGTTCCTCTTCGGGCGGTACGGCACGCCGGCGCTCATCGCCGTGCTGGCCCGCGAGACGATCAGCCGCGAGGGCGCGAACGTCGACATAGCTCCGCCGCGGCAGCCCGAGTTCTGGCAGCGCTCCGATCACGGCCCTGAAGGCCGAGGTCGAGTGGTTCAAGAAGGAAGGGCGCGAGATGTTCGAGCTGCTCACCCTGCCGGTACTCCAGTTACTGGCGGCAGGGTTCAACTTCTGTCTCGTGGTCCTGCTCGGACGGCCGCTGTTCACCTTGCCGTTCCGCTCACTGGATGAGGTGCTCGCGGCCACGCCGCTCAGCATGGAGCGGAAGCCGGTTGCGCGGGCGCGTACCCCAGGCGGCAGCATGAGGCGCGCGCTCAGGGCTGCGGCCCTCGGCGCGCTGGTGCTCGGGTGCACTCCGCCCGAGAACGCGCCGCACGCCGCGCTCTACCATGGTCATCGGCCTGGATGTGTCCGGATCGTTCAGGGGCAGTGGCAACTTCGATGACGCCGTCGAATTTGCCTCCCTGTACATCTACGCCCACATGAAGGGCTTCCACGACCTGCGGCGGCCCACCGACGTGTTTGTCGGCACCATGGGTGGTCAGCGCACCGGCGAGGCCAAGACCTTCCATCCGATCCAGGACCTGAGCGGGAAGTCCCCGGCTCAGATCTCGGCCAGCCTCCGGGCCTGGTTTCCGGAGACCGATCCGATCACCGACTACAACGCTTTCTTCGAGCGCATCGCCGTGCACGTGCAGCGGCAGAACCTGACCCTGGCACCGCTCAGCATCGTGATGTTCTCGGATGGCGTCCCCGACATTCCGGGGGCCAAGGGAGACGAGCTTTACCGGCGGATAGACCTCAAGCCGCTGGAGTACCTCTCCCGCAGCGTCACGGTGCGGCTGCTCTACGCCTCGCCCAAGGTGGCCCAACGCTGGGAAAGGCACGTGCCGCGGAAGCGGGTCCGGCTCTGGACCCAGGATGCGGATGTGATGGAAGGCTGGCGCCGGCATGTGGTGGCGTCGGCGCCGCCGGAGCGGCAGGACTCGCTCTGGTCCTGGATGAAGAACGTGGTCGACTTCCGCGTGAGACGCGGGAAGGTGCTGTAAGAGTAGAAACTGCGTAAACGGTGAACAGTGAACGGTGAACGGGGAAGATAGGACCCCTTTCACCGTTCACCGTTTTTTACGGCCACGCGTTTCGAGGGTTAGCGTCGATCCTCAAGCTTGTGTCCAGCCTGGCTGGCCCATCACTGCGACATAACGCGGCTACATCATTCCTGGGTGACGGCTCCCCTGACTACTCGCCTTCCAGAGTAAAGCCGAGCTTCAGCGTTACCTGCCAGTGGGCCACCCGCCCGCCCTCAATATGCCCCCGCGTTTCCAGCACCTCAAACCAGCGCAGATTGCGCAGCGACTCGGATGCCTTGGCGACGGCTTTCTGCACCGCGTCTTCCACGCCTTGTGAGGACGACCCGACCAGCTCGATGGTTTTGTAGATGTGGTCCGGCATTGCGACCCCGCGGAATGAGAAGGTTCCTCTACTGTAAACGCCATACTAGGGATTTCGGCGGGCGGTGCAACCTCTCCCCTTCTCCCTCGAAATGCTGCGTGGCCCCGCCGGGTTAAACTCGACCCCGCCCCATCCGCAGCGCCCCGGGCTCTCGCCTCCGCACAAAAGAACGCAGTGCTCCGGCGAGACCACCGGGCCACTGCTGCCCTCCCGGTTGCCGGAGGCTTCTCAACCAAGGGTGGGGTTATTGCGGGCAGGAGGTCACTGAAGCACTGCATGTTATGTGCGGCAGTGGGAACGCCTGCTCGCAGCGGTGGGGAGGGGAGTGACGCCGCACGCGGTGGCTGTGTCACGCGTGCGAGATAGTTGCGCGGACGCTCTCGGAGTCATATGAGTATGGAGTGAGCCTGGCCGCTGACGCCGCACAAGGCCGGGCAGCTTACGTCGAGAGGAGTAACCCAATGCATCAGAGAACCGCCACGCCAACAGCCGCGCCTTCCGCCCGGCAGCGGCCTGCGCATACCGAGCGCAAGCCCGAGACCAACCGCCTCTTCCCCACCAAGAACGACTTGCCGGAAGCCACCCGGGCCCGGGTGGCAGACCTGCTCAACAAGCGTCTGGCCGACTGTATCGACCTCCAGACCCAGTGCAAGCAAGCCCACTGGAACGTAAAGGGGCCCAGCTTCATCGCCCTGCATAAGCTCTTCGACGAGATCAATGAGGACGTGGAGGAGTATGTGGACCTGCTGGCCGAACGAGTGGTCCAGCTCGGCGGGACGGCGGAAGGAACGGCCCGCAGCGTCGCTGAGCGCACCACGCTGGAGGAGTACCCCCATGCTCTCGCCAGCGGGGAGGGCCATGTGGACGCGCTCTCGTCCGCCCTGGCCGCGTTTGGGAGCGGCACGCGGAAGGCCATCGACCAGGTGGAGCAGCTCGGGGATGCCGACACCGTCGATATCCTGACCGAGATCTCACGCGGCACCGACAAGTGGCTGTGGTTCGTCGAAGCCCATCAGCAGGGAGAGACCGAGGGCCAGAGCGGGCGGTAGCGGGATCCCATAGCCCGACGCGCCCTTCCCGGTTTCCCGGCATCGGCGCGGCGGGCTCGGTCGGATGTTCTGGTCAACGTCACCCCAGTGGGTCGAGTAGCCCCCCATCCTGACATGAATGGGGATGCGGGCGTGTGGGCGGCGAATTGAAGCTCTTGCTGCTTGGAATACGGAGGGTCTCATGAGCGCGCCGAAAGTCAGGGCGGAAGATACGGTAACCGAAAGCCTGGCACAGCTCGGGGCGAGTCTCGCCGCCCGGCCATATGCCCGGCGCGGCGTACCGATGAGCAATGAGACAATTCGCGTTCTGCTGGCCGACGACCATGCGATGGTTCGGGAGGGGCTCAGGCTGCTGCTACGTACCGCACCCGACATCACCGTGATCGGAGAGGCGGAGAATGGCGTGACCGCGTTGGCGCTCGCCGAGCGGCTCTCTCCCCACATCGTCATCCTCGACCTCGACATGCCAGGCGGCGATGGGTTGGGAGCTCTCAGAGAGATGGGGAAGAGCGTCCCGAGCGTGAAGGTCCTCGTGCTCACCATGCACGCGGAGCGGGAACGCCTGCTCCCATCGCTGGAGGCAGGCGCCCGCGGCTATCTCACGAAAGAGGCGGCGTCACGCGACCTGGTAGAAGCCATCCGGGTGGTGGCTTCCGGCGAGGTCTACGTGCGGCCCTCCGCCGCCCGGCTGCTGGCAACCGCCCTGGTACCTCAGCGGGCGGCGGAAACAGCCCGTACCAGGTTTGGGACCCTCAGCGAGCGCGAGCAGACCGTGCTCCAGATGGTCGCCGAGGGATATAGCGGCGCCGAGATAGCGCGCCAACTCGGCATCAGTACCAAGACGGTGGACGCCTACAAGCGTCGGGTGCAGGACAAGCTCGGCCTCGAACATCGCACCGATTATGTACGGTTCGCTCTCGAGGCGGGAATCCTCAGTCCCTAGCAGGCTATTGGCTATGGGCTATGGGCTGCTCCGTGCGCCATCCACCAACGCCCATTACTGGTGGCCAATAGCCAATAGCCCATAGCCAACAGCCGCCAATCACCGCCTCTGCCGCATCCCCACCCGTTTGATGCTCACTACCTCCCGCGACCCGTCATCGTAGACCACCTCGAGCGCGCTGAGGAAGCCGTCCGGCTCCTCCAGAACCCACACTTCAGCCGGGTTCTCGATACGGTGGTCGGCCGAGTCCAGCTCGAACTCGAGCCTGCGGGTGCGCCGCTCGTAGGTAATCCCCATCAGGTGTGCGCATTGCGCGATGGAATGATCCCCCCAGTCCGGCTCCAGCACCTCGATGTCCACGCACTCGGGCGATTCGTCCAGCAGAAACCGCTTGGTGAACGCCGCGAAGTAGTCGGCGAGCTGCTCCTCGGGGATCTTCGTCGTCACTGACATGGGCGTTCCTCCGGTTCGGCGGCCTCCGCCGATGCTATCAACGAGTCGAACGTCACCCCATAACCGCGTACCATCGCTGCGAAACCATCGAGCGAGAAACGGCGCAAAATGAGCGCCTCGATTCGGGCCGATACGTTCGCTGCAAGTATGGCCGGCACGAGCGCCTCCTTGGTAGCAGGTCTGCTGGAACCAAGAGTACCCCCGCCCTGGCGGGGGCCGCCGCCGGTGAACCACGATGCTTCACTTCCCACTTACCCGGCACCATCCAGTGGCCCGAAAACCCACCTTTGGTCCGCGACGAACACCAGGCCTCCTTCCGTTTCGCTGCCGCCACCAGGACCCAGGACCGCTCCAGGCGCGGCGTCGAGCCGCAAGTGCCTCCAGCCGCACTAGTTGCACCCATCGGAAGGAGAGGATGCCATGCGCACCGACGACGATATCCTGAAAGACGTCATTGCCGAGCTCAAGTACGAGCCCAACCTGCGGAACGACGACATCGCGGTGTCGGTCCGCGATGGCGTCGTCACCCTCGCCGGGTTCGCCGACAGTTACGCCGACAAGTGGAGAGCGGAGACGGTGGTCGGCCGAATCAACAGCGTGAAGGCGGTGGTGGACGACATCGAAGTAAAGCTTCCGACAGCCTCGGAGCGGCCGGACCCGGATATTGCCCGTGCTGTCCTGGACGCTCTCAAGTGGAACATCCTGGTACCCCACGAGAGGATCAAGGCGACGGTGGAAAAAGGCTGGGTGACGCTCCGGGGAACCGTGGACTGGTATTACCAGAAGGAGGAGGCCGAGCGGACGGTGCGCAACCTCACCGGAGTCAAGGGTATATCCAACCTGGTCACGGTGGCGGCCAAGCCAACCCCGTCCGACGTCAAGCAGAAGATTGTTCAGGCGCTCAAGCGGGGCGCTGAATTCGACGCGGACCGCATTACGGTCGAGGTCGCCGGCAACAGGGCCATCCTGAAAGGCACCGTGCGCTCCTACGCGGAGATGCGCGACGCTGAACGCGCCGCTCGCAGTGCTCCCGGCATTACTGAGGTCGAGAACAGACTCACCGTGGATCCCAGCATACCCGTACCGGTATAACCGATCCGCGGCGCAACGTACGCTCAGGAGGAACAGGAAATGGCAAGAGGACAGAAACAGACCGAGTCGCAGGGTGGCGGGAGCGAGAGTACCTCCTCCACCCCCGGCGGAACCGGGACGGCATTCGGCACCGAATCAGGGCGAGAGGGAAACGGGGGTGCATCCGAGTACGGGTCCGAGACGAGGCAGTCGAGGCAGGGCAACGGCCCTGGCCGGCAGCTGGAACGCACCGGCCGTAGAGGCGGCCTCCAGACGACGCGTGGGTGGCCCGGCCTCCTCGGCGGAGCCATTGCGGCCAGCCCATGGGAGTTGGTGCGCCGGATGACCGAGGAGATGAACCAGCTGTTCGAGAGCCTGGGCGGAACCGGAGCGGGGCCGGTCGGGACGGTGCTGGAGCGGCGACGGACGGCGGGGACGGCTCCCCTGCTGGTGCCGCGCACCGAGGTGATCCAGCAGCCCGACGCGCTGCTGGTGCGGGTGGACCTGCCGGGACTCGCGCCCGACGAGATCGACGTGACGGTGGAGGATGGGCTGCTCACCATCACCGGGGAGCGCCAGCAGCAAGACGTGCAGGAAGGCGAAGGGTTCATCCGCAGCGAGCTGACCTACGGGACCTTCCTCCGCACTATCCCGCTGCCCGCCGGGGCCGACGAGGAGAACATCCAGGCTGTCTGTCGCAACGGCATGCTTGAAATCAGGGTCCCGATCGAGAAGCGGGAGCAGGGCCGGCGGGTCACCGTGCAGGCGGATCAGTCGGATCGTAGCGAAGTCCGGCCGAATCGTAGCCAAGCGCAGTCGGGTGGTAGCGATGCGCAGTCGGCTGGCAGTCAGGCGCAGTCGAGTGGCAGCGAAGCGTCCCGGACCTAGCCAGGAGGAAGATCATGCGCGTTCCAGTCATTGACCTGGACAGCTTGTCCCACAACTGGTGGGTGGTAGTGCTTCGGGGGCTGGCGGGGATGACGTTCGGCCTCGTCACCTTCTTTGCTCCGGGCATTTCGCTCGCCGCGCTGGTGCTGGTGTTCGGCGCCTATGCCTTTGCCGATGGGGTTCTCGCCATCATCAGCGCCATCCGTCGCGAGCGGCCAGGCGACCGTTGGTGGATGTTCCTGCTGGAGGGCATCGCCGGCATCGCGGCCGGTGTCGTGACGCTGATCTGGCCCGGCATCACCGCGCTTGTGCTGCTGTACGTGATCGCCGCGTGGGCGCTGGTCACGGGAGTGCTGGAAATCGCCGTGGCCATCCGGCTCCGCAAGGCTATCAAGGGCGAGTGGCTCCTCATCTTGAGCGGCATCCTGTCGGTGGCACTCGGAGTCATGCTCGTGCTGTGGCCCGGCCCCGGCGCGCTGGCGCTGGTGATCTGGATCGGTGCCTACGCGTTCGTGTTTGGCGCGCTGCTGCTCGCGCTCGGTCTCCGGCTGCGCTCGCTGCGGCCGTCGACCGGTACTCCGCGGACGGTCCCCGGCGTCGCATGACAGTCGCCGAGGAGGCGTCACCAACCTCCGCGGCGCCGAGTGAAGGGGTGGGAGTAACGTCCCACCCCAAGCTCATAGAAGGCGAGGTCCGGGTCATCGGGCGCCGCTGGTTGCCGCGCGTGCACGCGATCAAGGCCTTCCTCGCCCGGAGCCGGGTGCCGTACCGCTGGCTTGACGTCGGGCAGGACAGCGGCGTCGTTACCGGGCACGGCGCCGACGTCACCGTACACTTTCCGGACGGCTCGTCCCTGATCGAGCCTGATGTCAGGGACGTCGCCCGGAAGCTGGGGCTCGACACCGAGCCGGATGCCCGCTCCTACGACCTCGTCATCGTGGGTGGCGGGCCGGCCGGCTTGGCGGCCTCAATCTATGCCGGCTCCGATGGCATGCGGACAGTCGTAGTGGAGCAGGAGGTACCCGGGGGCCAGGCGAGCTACAGCGCCATCATCGAGAACTACCCCGGCTTTCCCGAGGGCCTGAGCGGAAGCGATCTGGCCCGGCGCATGATCGATCAGGCCGAGCGGTTCGGGGTGGAGATCCTGGTGACCCGCAAGGCCACCAAGCTTCGGGGAAAACGAAGGCAACCATCTGGTGACGCTGGACGACGGGGCATGAGCTCTCCTCGCCGGCGGTACTCCTCGCCACCGGCGTTTCCTTTCGCTGGCTCAACGCCCCCGGGTGCACCTCGCTGGTGGGCGCCGGTATCTACCATGGGGCCGCCACAGCCGAGGCTACCGCCTGTCGCGGCCAGGACATCTATATCCTGGGAGGGGGGAACTCGGCGGGGCAGGCTGCTCTGCTGCTATCGCAGTACGCCCGCCGGGTGGTGATCCTGACAGTGGAAGATTCGCTCGACAAGACAATGTCCAAGTATCTGATCGACCGTATCAGCACGCTCCCCAACGTCGAGGTGCGGACCAACAGCACCGTCGCAGGCGCCGAGGGCGAAGGCCACCTCGAGTGGCTCACCATCGAAGACCTCAAGACCGGTGAGACCGAGCGGGTGCGGTCGGACGGCCTCTTCGTGTTCATCGGCGCTACGCCAGACACCGAATGGTTGGAAGGCACGGTGGCGCGAGACCCGCAGGGCTTCATCCTCGCCGGTCCGGACCTCAAGCAGAACGGGAAGTTCGGGCACCACTGGCCGCTGGAGCGGGATCCCTACATGCTCGAGACCAGCAAACCTGGAGTATTCGTGGCCGGGGACGTGAGGAAGGGATCGATCAAGCGGTTGGCGTCCGCCGTCGGCGAGGGGGCCATGGCCGTTCAGTTCATTCACTATTGTCGCCAGTCCAGGGTGACCCGTTAGCTAGTCCCGGGGTCGCCGCCGCTGGAGGACCTGGGCGATCGTCTCGGACAACACCCGAGGTGGAATGGGCTTCTGCAGAAATGCCATCTCCTTGGTCTGGTCTGCGGAACGAAGCTCGATTTCACGCGGGTGGCCCGACATCCAGACAACCGAGAGGTTCGGGTAGAGGCGACGAAGCTCTGAGGTCAGCTCCCGCCCACCCATCACCGGCATCACCAGATCGGTGATCACCAGATCCACTGAGCCGCCCACCTGCTCCAGGTAATTGAGGGCCTCCGCTCCATCGCGCGCCCCGAGCACTTCATAACCTTCTCCCTGTAGCATCCGAGCCACCACCCCCCGGACCGAGTCCTCGTCGTCTACCACCAGAAGCCGCATCCGCGATCGAGCCCGCGCTGAATCCGGGAAGCCTGGACCGAGGGTGGGGACCGGCTCTGGGGTGAGCGGCAGCAGGATCCGGAAAGTCGTGCCCCGGCCGACGGCACTCGCGACCTGAATGTGGCCCCCGCTCTGGGACACGATCCCCTCGACCGTCGCTAGCCCGAGACCGGTTCCTTGGCCCACCTCCTTGGTGGTGTAGAACGGCTCGAAGATGTGCGGCAGGTGCTCCGGCCGGATGCCCTGGCCAGCGTCCGAGACGGTGAGCTCGGCATACGCGCCCGGCTCCACCGGCACCCCCGCCCGGTCGAACACCTGGCCGGGGCTTACCTCGAGTGTCTCGGTTCGAATGAAAAGCTGGCCGCCTGCGGGCATCGCGTCCCGGGCGTTGATGACCAGGTTCAGAAGGACCTGTACCAATTGGGCCCGGTCCACCCGTACCCATTTGGGCCCCGGCGCCAGCGACGGAATGATCGTCAGGTCGCTGCCGATAAGCCGCCGCAGCATCGGGAGCGTGTCATCTATCGCAGTATTGAGATCCAGCGTTTCGGGGCTCAGCACCTGCTGCCGGGCAAATGCCAGGAGCTGACGGGTCAAGCTCGCCATCCGTTCGATGGTCTTCTGAATCTCCATAAGATCCTGACGGCCGGCTGCACCCAGGCCAGTGTCCCGTGCGATGAAGTGGGCAAAACCGCTCAGGGCATGGAGCTGGTTGTTAAAGTCGTGCGCGAGGCCGCCGGCGAGGGCGCCGAGGGCCTCCATCTTGGCTGCCTGCCGCAACGCCTCCTCGGCCTGCTTGCGCTCGGTGATGTCCCGCTTGATCGAGGAGATACCGATGACCGAGCCCGAGGAATCACGGATCGGAGAGATCGACAGTGAAATGGCGATCCGATTCCCGTCCTTGCGGAGTCGGGTGGTCTCGAAGTGCGCGACCCGCTCCCCCTGGGCAATCCGGGCAAGGATGTCTCGTTCCTCGGCGTGCAGCTCGGGTGGGATCAGGACGTAGACTGACGAGCCGACCATCTCCGCCGCCGAGTATCCGAAGGTGCGCTCCGCCGCGGCATTCCAGCTCATGATGGTGCCATCGAGCGTCTTGCTCACGATGGCGTCGTCGGATGACTCGACGATGGCTGCGAGCCGCAGCGCAGCGAGGTCCGATTCAGATTTGTTGCGTGAGGAGAAAGGCAGGCTGAGCCTCCACTCGCGAAATGCCGGGGAACGAACCTCGCGGGCTACGTGCAACGGCCCCAGGGAGGTGGTGGCTGATCGGGCAGCCTTTAACGTACTAAAGATCGGGGTACCGATGCAAACCAGCCACCGATCACTAGCCAGCACCCGCTTAGGCCGTCATTTTACTGCCGAGTTTCACTCAGGTGCCTGCTCGCCAATCTCCAGGCTACCCATCTTGTCCGAACGCAAACTGATCGCCGGTCAGGCGAGAGAGACACCCCCGGAGCTCAAGAGTCGGCCGGGGCGGCGGAGCCGCCTGCCGAACGACGTTTTGAGGCAGGCTTCGCGCCGGCTACAGATCATGGCGCTCGTGGCCGCGGCGCTCTGGGTGCTCGGTCCCCTCTTCGGACATCTCGCGCGTCAGGCAGCACACCCGGAAGACCCCCGGTGGTTCGGTCAGTGGATCGACGCCGTCGCGGCATCCGGCATGTTGGCCTCGCTTGCGCTCTTCTTCTATCTGCGCAAGAAGCGCGATCCCGCCTTCGTGATGGATCTTTCCCTGGTCTACCTGGTGGCCATGGCGTTCGCCCTCGGGGTGATGATGCACGGGTGGCCGTTTTCGGGCGGGAGTCTGAATGTCAGCCCGGTGATCACCTGGATCGGGCCGGTCATCCTGATGGCAGCGGCTATCGTCCCAGCGCCGCCCTGGAAAATGCTGATCGCCGGGCTGCTGGCGGCCTCTATGGATCCACTCGGCATGCTCGTCTGGCGCCACTTCAGCACCTACGAGTTCGGGCCGCTGTTCGCAATCTGCTGGTAATGCATTTTCCGACTTATCTGATGGTTGGCGTCGCGGTGGTCATATCGCACGTGGTCACCCGCCTGGGCCAGCAAGTCGCGAGGGAGCGGGAGCTGGGCAGCTATCGCCTGGGCGAGCTGCTGGGGCAGGGTGGGATGGGGGCGGTGTACCGAGCCGAGCACCGCATGCTGGCCCGCCCGGCGGCGATCAAGCTCATACGGCCCCGAAGTGCTGGCAGAAGGCAATGACGGGAGTCGGTGCAGCTGGCGATCACCCGGTTCCGCAGGGAAGCCGACGCCGCGGCACACCTGCGTTCACCACACACCGTAGCGCTCTATGACTTCGGCGTGACGGAAGATGAGACGTTCTATTTCGTGATGGAGCTGCTGGAAGGTATGGATCTGGAGACTATGGTCCGGCAGCGAGGGCCCCGTCCCCGCGAACGCGGGTGATTCATATTCTGCGGCAGGTGTGCGAGTCGCTCGAGGAGGCTCATGCGTCGGGCCTGGTGCACCGGGACATCAAGCCGGCCAACATACACCTGGGGCGAGTCGGCATGCGCCACGACTTCGTGAAGGTGCTGGACTTCGGGCTGGTCAAGTCGCTGGACGGCACAAGCAGCGATCACTCGTTGATGACAGCCGCCGGCCTCACGCCGGGGACGCCGGCCTACATGGCGCCGGAGATGGCGTCGGGGGAGGCGGTGGATGGACGGGCGGATATCTACGCGCTGGGATGCGTCGCCTACTATCTCCTCACCGGGCAGCTGGTCTTCCAGGGCTCGACCACATTTCAGATGATCGCGAAACACCTGCAGGAGCCGCCGGTGCCGCCTTCTCAGCGAACGGAGCTCTTGGTGCCTCCGGCGCTGGACCAAATAGTACTCGCCTGCCTCGCGAAAAATCCGGGGGATAGACCCGGCAGTGCGGCGGAGCTGGATCGGCTGCTGGCCGAGATCGACGTCGAGCCCTGGACCGAGGAGCAGGCGAAAAGGTGGTGGAGCCGGCATCGACCGGCGTAGCGCGATGCAACTTTTCTGCCGGCATGCGCGTTACATACGGTGGAAGGTGGCAGACCAAGGCAAGGAGCAGACCGTGTTTAGCTGTGGCTACAACGGATGGGTAGATGTGCCGGAAGAAGAACGTGAAGGGCTCGACGCCTTCGAGGCCTCGTGCGCCCGGCCGAGAGCAGTTCCGGCTTTGCTTCCCCCGACAGTGCGGCTGCTTCTCCCCAGCAGAATCCCCGTTCGTAAGGCGGCCTGAAGCGCGCAGCTATTAGCTATTGGCAAGACATTCGTCGGCAGCTCTCCGGGCCGTCTCCCAGCTCCTACCTCCTAGCTCCAGCACACTCCGGGCATTCTAGCACGGTCTGGAGATGGCTCCGCCGGCCCGCTTCACTCGTCACCCAGGCACGAACTTGCCAAGGCGGATCGTGACGCACGTGCTGCTGGTGCCCGCACTCCAGCTCAGCCACCCAGTGCCCTTCCTTGTCCTGATGGAAACCGACGATGCGCCGTTGCACGTATCATCAAGCCGGCGTGCCGGCCTCCTCCGCCCGCCCCGCGAGCCGCCACCCGGTTGTCAGCACAGCGAGCGCCAGGATCACGAGCACCAGCTCACCGAGCAGAGGGCTCAAGTGCAGTACAAGGACCAGCATCGCCGACACCGCATTGACCGCGAAATGCAGCGCGATGGCCAGCACCAGCCATCGCATGCCACCTCGCATCCATACCTGAAGCACGATCAGTGAGAGGCCGACGTGCGCCGCCATCGCGCTGGCGCGCTCCAGCCCTGCGAGCAGCACCTTCCAGGCGTCGAGCGCGGCGGTCTGCTGGCGTACCGCCTCCAGCGCCGATCTGGAGGGAAGGAACCCGTGGGAGGCCATGACCCAGGCAACCAGGAGTCCCGCCAGCGGAAGTCCGGCCAGCAGGATAGCCTCGAGAGCACCGTGACCCAGGCCGAACATCACCCCGATGCGGAGGCTTCGTTCCTTGCGCAGCAGATAGCGGTAGCCGGCCCAGCGACCGGTTTCCTCGAAGAGTCCGGCCGTCAGGGAGGAGAGGAGCAGAAAGGGGATCACCCACTCGGGGTGCTGTTGCACCCACCGTCCCAGCGGGATCTGCCAGGGAAGCCGGAGAATTACTTGCGCGACCAGGAAGACGAGCGCGCCTGCTCCGAATGCCGCCAGCGGTGCACCGGTCCGGCGGTGCCACCAGAGGGCGGCCAGGATCGGCCCGATCAGGCAGACCCCGGCGGCTACGGCCAGGCCGGTGGCGGCGACCGGATCGAATGGAACCAGATCGGGAGAGACACCCTGCATGGTCATCACGGGATCCCAAGTGAACCAGTCGCACCGGCTGGGCTGCAGGCATTCATTGCAAATCGATACTGAATACGAGCGTTATCTCGACCATGGTCGTGAGAAGGAGCTCACCCAGCGCTGACCTCTTGCAGCCTGCTCTCTCGATGGTAGAGAAACAGTGGTAGAGTGCCCGCCAGGCCGAAGGCCAGCGTCAGCAGCCAGTACAGCGGAATCCGGCGCATGCCGAGGCGGCGACCTTCGGCGTAAAACCAGATGCACGCAACCAGCGCAGCGAACAGCAGATCGACGGCAAAGGCGGTGGAGACAGGGTTGGCGAACATGCCGGCCATGGTCTCGCGCGGCTTGGTCCAGAGCAGCACGTTGCCGGTTCTCATGGACACGAGGATAACGAACCAGTTGGAGGCGATGTAGCCGATGACGGTCAGAACGGCATAGAGGCGTTTCATCGCTGGCAAGCTCCCCTGAGATTGGCGCGGTTACGGCGATGGAGACACCAGGGCCATACACTCCAGCTCCAGGCGAGCCCCAAGCGCGAGTCCGCTGGTGCCGAAGGCACTCCGTGCCGGCCGATGGGAGCGGAAGAAGGTCACGTACACCTCGTTCATCGCCGCCCACTCGGCAATGTCGGCCAGCATTACGGTACACTTGACCACTCGATCCAGGCTGGATCCGTGTCGGCTCAGCGCAGCCGCGATATTGCTGAGCGCCTGCCGCGTCTCGGGCCCGATGCCCCCTGGCACCAGCTGGCCGGTGCTGTCGGTGCCGAGCTGGCCGGAGAGATACAGCATGTCGCCGACACGGACGGCCTCCGAAAACGGCAGGCTGTGCCCGCCCGGCATGGGAAAGAATTCGACGGCAGGACTACGAGGTTGCTGCGTTGCGCAGCCGCCCAGCAGCAGGAGCAGACCAAGGTATGGAGCGAAGGAGGTGTGGGGAATCCGCAGAAGAGGCGGTCCTAGGTTTGCAGAGTGATATGCCGTCCCCGTGGCGCAGCCACGGTGTGCCGAGCAGCGGCTTCAGTCGCGTGATGCGCCGAGGAATAGATTGTCTCCGGAAATCATCCCCCACAAGCCCTAGAGTAAAGGACCGTCGTGCACCCGCGAATCCTCCCCCTCCCGCGCCAGCTGTTCGGTCTCCGCATCCAGGATGGCGCGGACGGCGGCGATCAGTGGCTCATCGGCGGTGTGGCTCCGCCCGTACTCCAGGTTGAATCGGTAGTCAAACGACGGCGGGTTCTTGCCCTGGGTGTGCTGCATGATGGTCTCGAGCTTGTCCAGCGCCTTCGCCAGCCTGGCCTCCGGCGATTTCGCCGCCTCGTACTCGTCCCACAGCGCCACGATCTCCGACTTGAGCGCCGGAGGCAACGGCTCCAGCACGGTGAGGAGGTCGCGCCGCTCCTGGTCGCCCTTGCCGGTGGCGAGTCCCGCGGCCTTACGCCTCGCCTGCTCCGGCGCGGGGACGTCTCCGCCTACGGCCTCGCCCAGGTCGTGTACCAGGCAAATCTTCACCAGCCTCGCGAAATCCACGGCAGGGAACTCGGGCGCAAGCACCAACGCCATCAGACAGAGGCGCCAGGTGTGCTCCGCGACGCTCTCCGGTTGACCGTCCGAGGTATAGGCGCTCCGATGGGTGGCCTTCAGGCGCTCGGATGCGCGGAGGAAGTCGAGGACGCCGGCGAGCTCGGGTGGCTGCATGGTGCTGAAACTTACTCAAGCAGATTCTTCGTCGCGGAGCCTGTCCTGAGCCCTTCGCCCCGCTCAGGGTAAACTCCGCGAAAGGGCTCCTCAGAATGACAGCGCTTGTTGTTCAATCGCGAATAGCCAATGGCCAATAGCCAACAGCCAATAGCCTATTTCGACTTATCCAGCCGCTTTTGAAGCTCGGCAGCCCGACGCTGTTGCTTCCGGGCGTAGATGCCGAGAGCGGCCAGGGCGAAGGCGAGCACTCCAGCGGCCAGCCACCCGTAGTCCAGCGTCCGGTGCACCGAGTGGTGCACCAGCAGTACGCCGGCCAGGCCCGCCGCGACCATCCACCCCATCCACCGGTCCACCCGCAAGGCCCGGGCGGCGTGCGTCCCTCGGTTCGCCTGCACCCGCGCCATAAGCCGGCTCCGTACCGCCGCCGAGCGCGCGGGATCCAGCCTCCGGGTCGGAGCCAGGAGGGCGAGACCCGCTGCGGCGTCGCGGTATTGGCGGAGCAGCTCAACGCACTCGGCGCACTCGTCCAGATGGGCCAGCAGGCGCTCGAGCTCGGCACCCTCCAGGATCTCGAGCGCGGCCGCCGGCAGCAGCTCCTGCATCTCCTCGTGCTCCAGCCCCTGATTCATGGGCCCTCCTCACGCAGGAATGCCAACCGCGGCCGAAGCTTCTGCAGCGCCAGCCTGATGCGGGTCTTCACCGTGCCGAGCGGCTCGGCCATTTGCTCCGCGATCTCGGAGTGCGACAGCCCGCCGAAGAACGCCATGTCAATCACCCGGCGCTGCTCGGGAGGGAGACCGTCGAGGGCCGCGGCCAGGGCCGCCTGGCGCTCGGTCCTTTCGGAGTGCGCATCCGGAATCTCCGCACCCACAGCGGCGGTTTTCTCCCGCAGCACGCCGGTGTTCCCCGGCGCCGCAGTCCACTCTGCCCACCGGCGGCGGGCGCGTAGCCGGTCCAGGGCACGGCTTCGGGCAATCATCATGAGCCAGGTGGACCCGGCGCCGCGGCGGGCGTCGAAACGGCTTGCGGTGCGCCAGGCTTGCCAAAACGTGTCCTCCACGACGTCTTCGGCGTCATCAGCATCTTGGAGGATCCAGAACGCGATCGTATGGACCCGCTCGGCCCATTGGTCATACAGAGCGGCCATCGCCGATTCGTCCCCATCGGCCATGCGCCGGAGGAGGACGCGATCCTGGTCTTCATGCACGCGTGCTTGGCCTGAACTGGAGTGGCCGGAGGGGTGGGGCGGCGCCCGCCGTTCGTCATCCATTATTTATTTATACGATGGGGTGCCGGAAATGGATTGGCCGGATTTTCCAACTAGTTCCGAACATAGCGAGGGAGCCACAAGGCGGCACGCCCGGGGGGGCCCACTTTTGCGCGGACGAGGCCTAATCTGGCGGCCTCGGCTGACGAACCGTACCGTTGCTTGCATCTCCTGACGCCATGACTCACGACTCCCGCCTTCTCGAGACCCAGACCGGCAGCCTCCCGGCGGACCCCACGCCGGTAAGCCAACAGGGGCTGCCCGAGGACCTCCTGCGTGAGGCCGCGCAGCGGCTCGGCTTCATCTGCCTCATCTCCGGCGGCCTGTGGCTCGCGAACTGGCTGGTGGCGCGTTTTATCCACACGTTGCCGGGCACCTTCCGGCCCGAGGAGATGGCGCTGCACGCCCGGTGGGCCCAGGTGTTCGACTGGGTCGGGGGTGCGGCCTTTCTGGCTTCGCTGGGCCTCTTCTGGTACACCCGCAAAAGCCGGCGCAGCGCGCGCTTCCTGCTCGATCTCGCGTTGGCGTACGAGGTGTCCATCGCGCTGGACATCGGCATACTCAACTATGTCCGTCGGTCATCCGGCGGGCGTGTCGTGGATCGCGATCATCATCCTCCTGTTTCCGCCGGTCATCCCCAGCACCCCGCGAAAGACCCTTATCACCGCCTTGGTAGCGGCATCGATGGATCCGGCAGGGGCGCTCATCTGGAAGACTCTGGGGGCCGAGGTCCTGTCGATGCGGGAAGTCTTCATCCTGGCCATCCCCAACTATCTCTGCGCCCTGGTGGCGCCGCTGATCTCTCACATCATCACCCGGCTGGGGCGGGAGGTGCGGAGGGCGCGGGAGATGGGGAGCTACCTCCTGGGCGACCGAATCGGCGCTGGAGGGATGGGAGAGGTATGGCACGCGACCCATCGGTTCCTGGTGCGCCCGGCGGCAATCAAGCTGATCAAGCCCGACGTACTGGGGGCGATGACGAAGGAGCAGGCCGAAGTGCTGGTGCAGCGGTTCCGGCGGGAGGCGCGAGCCGCGGCCAACCTCCGCTCGCCCCACACGATCCAGCTCTACGACTTCGGCGTGGCCAGCGATGGGACGTTCTACTACGTGATGGAGCTGCTCAACGGGATGGATTTGCAGACGCTGGTCACCAAGCACGGCCCACTCCCGCCGGCCCGAGTGATTTATCTCCTCCAGCAGGCGTGCGAGTCGCTGGCCGAGGCGCACGAGCGGGGGCTGGTGCACCGGGACATCAAGCCGGCGAACATCCAGGTATGTCGGCTGGGCCAATACTACGACTACGTGAAGGTCCTGGACTTCGGACTGGTCAAGACCCAGGAGGCAGCCGCGACTGGCCCCGAGCTCGGACTCACCGCAGCGAACGCGGTGACGGGCACGCCGGCGTATCTCTCGCCCGAGAGCGCCCTGGGTGATCCAGTTGACCAGCGAACCGATATCTACGCACTCGGGTGTGTAGCATACTGGATGCTGACCGGGCGCTACGTGTTCACTGGAGACAGCCCGATACAGATCATGGCCCGGCACGTCAACACCCCGCCGGTGCCGCCGTCCCGGCACAGCGCCTTCGATATTTCCCCCGACCTCGATGAGCTTGTGGTCGAGTGCCTCAACAAGAAGCCGGCGGGGCGGCCCGAGAGTGCGCGCGATCTGTCCGACCGACTAGGCCGATGCGGGGTGGAGGCGGGCTGGACCCGGGAAGACGCGAAGCTTTGGTGGGAGACCAGGCTGGAGCCGGAGGCTCTGGTGAGCCTGGTGGATTGACCATCGACGCTCAGCTGAGCCCTGTCATCACGGGCGATCAGCGTCACATGGTCTCGGTGGTCGAGCGCTAGGGGGTCGGATCCAGTGCGGCGGTGAATCGAGCGGTTCGCACGTGGCACTCGCCTGCGGTTACCTGAACTCCGGTGGTGTCCCAGGCTTGGTAGCCGTCGGCCACGACCCGCACGACATACCTGCCGGTGCGCTCGTCGGCCCCGATCAATGTCACCACGCGTGGGGGGTTGTCGAACGTCGTCCCCCACTCGCAATGAATCCTGGAAGGCTCCCTCCCGGACGACGCCGCGCGGAGTTGTCGTCAGCAATTCGCTGGTTACGCGGTCTCGCACCTCGACCTCGACCGCGGGCTCGATGTTCAGGAGGCAGGCCCCCGGCTCCGAGCAGGCGGCCACAAAAGGAGCCATGAGCAAGAGCGCCACCTTCCATGCATCCAGTCTCATGACTACTCCTCGCTAGGCCTGGTCCAGCGCGATCTCGAAGGTTGCGGCGTAGCCGTCCTTCGTGTTGGTGACGTTAAGCACCAGTTGAGAACCACCACCCCGTTGATAGATTCGGTCGGTCAGGTTGGAGACGGTGCGCCGGCCCTTGGTGGCGTAGGGCGGTTTGGCATACACCCGGTCGCTGAGCCCCTCGTCAAAGAAGAGCTGGGAGGTAAACTCGTAAGGAGACTGAGCGGAAACCGGCGAGCGGATCTTGAAGTGGATGTGGACGGCCCGGCCGGGGTACCACCCGGGATAGATGGTGGTGAACTTCGCCACGCCCTGCCCATCGGTGACCTGGTGCCCGCGGAGGAACTTCTTCCCGACCGTGTTGAAGCTCGGATCCACGGCGTCGGAGTACACGCCCAATGCATCGCAGTGCCAGACGTCCACGATCGCATCCTTGAGCGGGGCGCAGGTGCCCTTGACGATGCTGGAGACGTTGAACGCCAGGGCCAGCAGGGCACCCTCTTTCACCGTGCCGTCCGCCGGGTCGCTCCGGATGTCGGAGCGATCGAGCTTCTCGTCCACGTAGTAAGGACCCTCGGTCATCGCGGGGCGGACGACGCAGGGGGAAGATGTCCGGGCCGCTCCCTCGCTGCCGGCACTCGAGGGCGAGCAGCCGAGGAGAACGAGGGTGCCAGTGGAGCCCAGCAGTGTGAGTGCTTCCCTGCGGGTGAGCACTCGGCCGGTGGGAAGGTCGTCTAGGTCCATGAAGAAATTCGCCTGGAAGGAGCTTCCCTAAGCTACCGCCTGACCGTACCCTTCGCAGCACCGCCATGCCCACCAACTCCAGGCTTCCAGCTCCCGGCTCCCATCTCGTCCAAACCGAGATCGGCAGCCTGCCCGCTCCGTCCACAACCGGGGGAAGAAGTCAGGGCCTGCCGGACGATCTCCTGCGCCAGGCCTCCCACCGGTTGGGGATCATGTGTGTGGTGATCGCCGGCCTATGGGCAGCGAACTTCCTGCTGGCGCACGCCATCAGGCCGGCGCCGGTGGCAATGCCCGACACGGCGATTCTCCGTCTGTTCGACCGGCTGGGCGCGATCAACATCGTTGCCTCGCTGGGGCTCTTCTGGTACACCCGCCAGGGCAGCCGCAATCCCCGTTTTCTGCTGAATCTCGGCCTGGCCTACGAGGTGTTGATCGCGCTGTCGATCGGGGTGCTCGACTGGGCCTACAATTCGCCGATGGGCGTCTCATGGATCGCCATCATCATCCTGCTGTTTCCCGCCATCATCCCCAGCACGCCCCGGAAGACGCTGGCCACGGCGCTGCTGGCTGCATCCATGGACCCGGTGTCCGCCCTGTTCTGGAAGGCGGCGGGACAGGAGATCCCGGGGGTGGACTATGTGTTCATCAACGCCGTCCCCAATTATCTCTGCGCCGCGATCGCCCCGCTGATCTCCCACATCATCACCGGCCTGGGGCGGGAGGTGCGGAGAGCGCGGGAGATGGGGAGCTACATCCTGGGCGACCTCATCGGCGCTGGTGGTATGGGCGAGGTGTGGCAGGCCACCCACCGGTTCCTGGCCCGGCCGGCGGCGATCAAGCTGATCAAGCCCGACGTGCTGGGGGCCATGACGAAAGCGCAGGGCGACGTTCTGGTGCAGCGGTTCCGCCGGGAGGCGCGAGCCGCGGCCAACCTTCGCTCGCCTCACACCATTCAGCTCTACGACTTCGGCGTGGCGAGTGACGGAACGTTCTACTACGTCATGGAGCTGCTCAATGGGATGGACCTCCAAACGCTGATCACCCAGCACGGCGCGCTCCCGCCGGCCCGGGTGATCTATCTGCTCCAGCAGGCGTGCGAGTCGCTGGCTGAGGCGCACCAGCGGGGCCTGGTGCACCGGGATATCAAGCCGGGCAACATCCAGGTTTGCCGGATGGGGGAGTACTCCGACTGGGTGAAGGTGCTCGACTTCGGGCTGGTGAAGAGCCAGGCGAGTGAGGTCCATGAGCCCGGCCTCACCGCCCCACACACCGTGACCGGCACCCCGGCCTACCTGTCGCCCGAGAGCGCCCTGGGGGAGGCGGTGGATCACCGGACCGATATCTACTCGCTCGGTTGCGTCGCCTACTGGATGCTGACGGGACGATACGTGTTCACCGGCGAGAGCTCGATGCAGATCGTGGCCCGCCACGCCTCCTCGGAACCCACCCCCCCTTCGAGGCACAGCACCTTCGATGTTTCCCCGGCGCTCGACCGACTGGTGCTCGCGTGTCTGAAGAAGAAGCCATCCGACCGGCCGGCGACCGCGCGCGAGCTGTCCGATCGGCTGGGCGAGTGTGAGGTGGAGACAGCCTGGACCCGGGAACATGCGAGACGGTGGTGGGAGACGCGGATGGAGGCGGAGACGGCGGTGACCTTCGCCGACTAGAAGAACAGGCCACGAGTTGATCCGTGGCTAGCGGGGGATCAGCTCGTCATGGGTTCGGAGGACCCCGCTCCGCACGACAAACCGGACCTGCCTCGCGTTACGAGCATCGACAGTGGGATCAGCGCCGAATACGACGAGATCCGCCCGTTTACCTGGCTCGACCGAGCCGATCTCCTTTTCCAGGCCCAGGGCTCTGGCGGCGATGATCGTCGCTGATGCAAACACCGCGCTGGCCGGCATGCCGGCCTGCTGCATAGCCTCCATCTCTCCGAAGACGCTGGGACCGTGGGCCGTACCGGGGTTGCCCGCGTCGGTTCCCATGGCTATCGGAATCCCCGCGGCGTACATCCGCTGAAGATTTTTCGCCGCGTTCGAGGTGAGCTCTGCGGCACCGGGGCTGGTCCAGAAAGCCTTGCCTGCCGCTCTCAGGCTGTCCGGGAGGATCGTTTCGAGCTTCCGACGCGTGTTGGGGTCAACGCAGTCAAGGGGATAGCGGCCGGCCGGGGACCGCCCCAGCGAGACATCCTCGTAGCCGGCGAAAACCGAGATCGTGGGAATCACGATCGTGCCGGTCCGCTTAATGGTGGCCACGAGTGCGGAGCTCACGGTGTCGGAGTGAACCTCATGTACCAGCACCGCCGCTCCAGCTTCGACGGCGTCACTGGCGCTGGCCGGCTCGGTAGCGTGCACCACCAGGCGCAGGCCAATCTTGCGGGTCTCATCACCGGCCGCCGTCAGCATGGCCTTGGCGTGCCGGCGCAGGGAATCCGGTACCTGGATGTACCAGACCTTCACGGCTCCAGCTCCGCTCCAGTGGTGCGCGCGCACCGCCGCTCTTACGGTCGCCTCGTCCTTCATGAAGACGAAAGCTCCCATCATATCGGGATCTATTTCGATCGTGGACAGCAACGGCCCCGTGGCAACCACCCGAGGTGCGTCGGAGGCTGCCTTGCTCCTCCGCGCCATCTCCAAGGTCCAGGGAAACCCGCCGACGTCGAACACAGTCGTCACCCCGCTGCACAGGTATGCGCGGTGGAAGTGCTCGGGGTGGGAGGCCAGGGCGCTGACGACAGAATCGTAGGGATATTGCGCCCGGAGATTCATGACGTCCGGCCGACCGTCCACCCAGCCGGTCTGGGAGTAGTGCACGTGGGCATCCACGATTCCGGGGCCGACGTAGGCACCAGCCACATCCACCAGCTTCGCCCCGGCCGGGCGGGGACAGGCGGTAACCGTTCCGGCACAGGTGATACGGCCATTCGCAACAGCGATGTTGGCGTTTGGGACGGGCGCCGCGCCTGGATTTATCAGCGTGCCCCCCTGCAGCATTAGAGTTGCCGTCGGAGGGGAAATGTCCGGCCTGGAAGCCGAGCGGCAGGCCGGAGCGCCCAGGAGAAAGAGCGTGAGGGGGACGGCGATCGCGGGGATCCACCGGCGTAAAGACCCGGCCCCGCAGCGGTTTTTCATTGCTTCCTCTTCCCGATGAGCGCACTCTCGCCCATAGCCCATAGCCCATAGCCCAACAGGCTACGTCACCACTAACCGTAACGTGCCCCTCGACAACAGGACCGCGGGACCGAAGGCGTCCGGCTGGTAGAGAAAGTAGTTCAGGTCGGCCGGGCCGAGGCGAAACGTCGCAGGAATACCGTGGGTGCCGGCGAGATAGTACGGCATCGCCGACCAGTTGAGGGTTCCGATCGGCACCTGCCGGACCCCGACGGATGGGTCGGCTCGCAGGAGCGTCATGCCGGCGTCGGTCAAGCCACCGGCATCGGCCCAGCAGTAGCAGATCCCGAGGTTCATCTCCTCGTAGGGGAACGGGTCCGGGTTCATGATGCCGAAGTTCAGCAGGAAGGTCGAGCCCCGCACGGCGTTGCTTCGACTGATGGAGGTGATGAACGGGGAGTGTGCGGTCTTCCCGCTCAACTTGCGGATCAGCTCGGCGCGCGAGATCGTCACGCTCGTCATGCCCAGGCGTTGGTACTCGCGCTCGCGTTGAAGCGCATCCTCGAGAATGCGATCGGCCTGTTCGGCGAGCTCGCGTGCGGAGGGACGTTGCCGCTTTCCAGACCGCGACTTCGGTTTTCGTCTGACCACGATCCACCTCGGGCGGAGGGAGCACAACCAATAGACTGTCCGATTTGCATGCCGTCCAGCTTCAAAAGGCAAGAGCTTTTGCAATGTTTCCCGCCTTCCCGCCTCCCCGCGTTCCCCCCATCTTCCTCTCCATGACGAACACCAAGGCTTCATCTCGGCGCCCGGGTAGCTGGCCGGCGGGGATCGCCGGCGCCGATCCGCTCGACCAGCTGGTCCACCTCTCCCACCTCATCGGCCAGGACACCCGGCTGGTGCAGCCGGGCGGCGGTAACACATCGATCAAGGTTGGCGACACCCTCCTGGTGAAGGGGAGCGGCACCGACCTGCGCACCATCGGCCGTGAGGGCTTCACCCGGCTCTCACTCTCTCGCCTGGCTGCGCTGCGCGAGGCGGAGTCGATGAGCGATGCCGAGATGATGCGGTTCATGGCGAGCTGCATGCTGGCGGAGGGCCCGGCGCCCAGCGTCGAGACGCCGCTGCACTCGCTGCTGCCCTACCGGGTGATCGCCCACACCCACGATGTCGCCACCATGAGCCTGACCAACATCAGGGACGCAGAGGCGGAGCGGCTGGTGGGCGAGCTGTTCGAGGGCCGGATCGTATACGTGCCCTACGTGCGCCCCGGCTTTCCGCTGGCACAGGCGGTCGGGGAACGGGCGGACGGGTCGGACGGGCGGACGGATACCCGACGATGCGATCGGAATGGCGCTCGCCCATCACGGGCTGGTGGTCTGGGGCGACGACGCCGAGGAATGTTACGCGCGATTGGTCGAGGTCACCGGCCGCATGGACGACTACTTGGCGAGCAGGCGGACGCGGCGCTCGGCCGGTCGGGCGGCTCGGTCCCGTTCCGCCTCCGGCCGAGGAGCGCAGTCGTCTCGCGGAGCTGGTGCTGCCTGTGATTCGCGGAGTGCTTGGGCGAAACCGGAGCGGGTGATCCTGCACTACGACGACGCGGACGACGTGCTGGCTACTCTTGGCGATGAGCGGATGCCGGAGCTGGTCCGCCGGGGCATGGCGACGCCGGAGCACCTGCTCCGCGCCGGACGGTTGCCGGTCTGGCTCGACCTCGACCTGCCGGCACCCGCCGAACGAGATCGCCTCCCGAGGTTCGGAGCCAGCTCGCCGCCGCCCGGGCCGAGTATGAGGCAGTACCACCGGCGACACGCCGGGGCAGGGGAGCGCCCGCTCGACGACTGGGCCAAGGTGGTGCTGGTCCCCGGGGCTCGGCGTGATCACAGCGTTCAGCGACAAGCGGAGCGCGGTGACCGCCAATCTCTGCTATCGCGCGGTGCTGGAGACCATCGCGAACGCGGAGGCGGTGGACCGCTTCGAGTTCATCCCGGAGCAGGACGTCTTCGAGTTCGAGCATTGGCCGCTGGAGCGGCGGAAGATCGAGGAGCAGATCGCGAAGGAGCGCGCCACCAAGCTGCTGCCGCGTCATGTGGTGGTGATCATCGGCGGCGGCAGCGGCATCGGCCAGGCCGCCGCTCGGCGGTTCGCCGAAGAGGGCGCCCACGTCGTGGTGGCGGACCTGGATGGCGAGATGTCGACAGGCGACGGCGACGGAAGTCGCGGCCAGGTTTCCCGGGCGGGTGGTGTCGGCCGCGGTGCGACGTGCGGGACGACGCGAGCCTCGACGCGCTGTTTCGCCAGACGGTGCTCGAGTTCGGCGGGCTCGACTGCCTGTTCTACACCGCGGGGCTGCCGCCGCGGTTCGCGCCGATCACCGAGATCCGGCGGGAGGATCTGCAGCGCCAGCTCGAGGTCCACTACCTGGGTGCGGTCGCGGCGATCGGCCGGGCCGCGGCGGTCATGCGGCGCCAGGGGCTCGGCGGGTCGATCGTGGCGTCGGTATCCAAGGCGGCGTTGGTACCGGGTCGCGACGCCGTGGCCTATGGTGGGAGCAAGGCGGCGTTGCTCCAGGCGCTGCGGGTGGCGGCGGTCGAGCTGGGGGCCGACGGGATCCGGGTCAACGCCATCAACGCCGACCAGATCGAGACCCCGCTGTTCCTTCAGTTCGTGCGGGAGCGGGCGGCGAGCCGCGGGGTGACCGTCGAGGAGCAGCTCGAGGTCGTACCGGAGCCGGAACCTCATGGGCGCGACGCTCATTCCGCCGGAGGCGGTGGCGGATGTGGCGGTGCTGCTCGCGAGCGACCGGTTCCGTTTCACCACGGGGGACATCCTCACGGTGGACGGGGGGTTACCGGAGGCCTTCCCGCGGTAACCTGTCATCCTACGCCGGAGAGGCCGATCCTTCGCTGCGCTCAGGATGACACCGATGGTTCCCTAGGCATTGGCCCATGGGCCCATAGCCCATAGCCCTCAGCCTACTCCTCCAGCCCCGCATTCACCGCGCTCAGCCGGGCCACCCCCGCCCAATCGATGTCGCTCCAGCCCCGCGCCATGGCGGACAGGTACTGATCACGCAACAAGCTCGCGATCGGCATGGGGGCGGCGACTTCGTCGCCGGCGGCGAGCGCCAGGCGCACGTCCTTGAGCCCGTGCCGCAGCTTGAACCCGGCCGGCTCCCAGCGTCGGTCGATTATGAGGCTGCCGTAGTTCTCATAGACCGGCGAGCGCACCAGCCGCCCGTTCATGATCTCGAGAAACCGGCTGGGCTCGACTCCGTACTTCCGCACCAGGGCAAACGCCTCACCCATCGCGTCGATGGCAGAGGCGAGGATAAAGTTGCCGGCGAGCTTCACCACATTGGCCTTGGGCGGGTCGTCGCCCACGATCTCGACGCCCTGTCCCATCGCGTCGAACAACGGCCGGCAGCGCTCGATGGCCCCTGCGGGTCCCGCGGTCACGATCCAGAGCTTGGCGGCCTGCGCGGCCTCCGGCCGCCCGAACACCGGCGCGGCGATGTAGCTCTGGCCCCTGTCCTGATGCTCGGCGTGAAGGCGGCGGGAGAGCGCGTGGCCGATCGTGCTCATGGAGGCGTGGATCGCCCCCCGGCTCAGGCCCGTGAGTGCGCCCTGGTCGCCGAACATCACCGACTCTACCGCCGCGTCGTCGGCCAGCATGGTGATCAGCACCTCGACGCCGGTGGCAGCCTCCCGCGGCGAGCCGGCCACTCGCGCTCCCTGCTTGGCCAGCTCCTCGGCTCGGCTCCGGGTGCGATTGTAGACGACCAGGTCATGGTCCGCCTTGAGCAGGTTGGTCGCCATCGGCAACCCCATGCCCCCGAGACCGATAAATCCGACTTTCATACCAGCTCCATGGGTAGGCTCCACATCAAGTGTGGGAAGACAGCCTCCCCGGCACCATGGGGTAAATGCGAAGCGTAACGAGCGCGGCCCGGGATGTTCTTACCTTCGGCCGGAAGCGTTCCCCCGTTAAGATTCCTGATGAGTCATTGCGAGGGCGCTCAGCGCCCGAAGCAATCCCGCGGCCAGGCTGCGGGATCGCCGCGCCGGTCCTTCGACTGCGTTCAGGCAGGCTCTGCAGCCGGCTCGCGAGGACTGCCGCACGGTCCCTTCGCTGCGCTCAGGGCAGGCTCTACGGCCTGCTCGCGATGACTGAACCTGGACGAGAGGTAACAGCAGGCATGACACCATCATATATGCGCTGGACCCCTGCGGCCCTGGTGGCCGGACTCGCGCTGGCTGCGTGTGGCGGCGCCCACCAAAGCGAGGCCGGGGTGTCCCCAGAGCCTAAGCCGGCCGGTCAGGGCGACGTCTTGGCCATTGCCGAGGCGAATGCCAACAGCGCCCGGTATCCCTTCACTGAGGCGGACGTGAACTTCATGTCCGGGATGATCGGCCACCACGCCCAGGCCATTGTGATGGCCAACTGGGCGCCGACCCACGAGGCCGGTCCCTCGGTGCGCAGGCTGGCCGAGCGGATCATCAATGCCCAGCAGGACGAGATCGCCAGCATGCAGCGCTGGCTTCGAGATCGGGGTCAACCGGTGCCCGAGCCCGACCCTGCCGGAATGAAGATGAAGATGGGTGGCCATGAACATGTGATGCTGATGCCCGGCATGCTCACCGAGGACCAGATGCGGCAACTGGACCAGGCACGGGGGCCGGAGTTCGACCGGCTGTTCCTGACCTTCATGATCCAGCACCACCGCGGTGCCGTCTCCATGGTGCAGGACCTGTTCGCGTCCAAGGGAGCCGGGCAGGACGAGACCGTATTCAAGTTCGCCAACGACGTCAGCGTGGATCAGTCCACCGAGATCGCCCGGATGGAGAAAATGCTGGCCGCCTTCGGGTCCGGGGCAGGCTCTCCCTGAAACCCCTCTCGCCATTCGTCCGTAAGTTGCACTTCAAGAAGGCTATTGGCTGTTGGCTATTGACTGGAAGCGGTTCCTGAAGCAGAACAGCCCATAGCCCATAGCCCATAGCCTCTCTAGTCCCCTCTTAAGGAACCAGCATGGCATCCCCCAAGATCGCGTCCCTGTCGCTCGTCCTCGGCCTCGTGTCCCTGGCCGCGTGCTCCCACTCGACCTCGTCATCCGATGGTACTTCGCCCTCGCCTAAGGAAAACAGGTCCACCACGGCGCCGAAGCCGGATCCGCGGGTCGGACTCCGGGCCGGGCTGATGGATGCCCAGGAAGCCACGTGGAACCTGCGAGTGCTCTCGAAGACGCCGCCGTCGACGCAGTTCGCTGGGGATCACCAACTCCGACCTGGCGTTCACCGGGCAACTACGCCATCCAGGGCAACTACAACGGCTACCAGGTCTGGGACATCTCCGATCCGCGCAAGCCGACCCTCAAGACCGCCTACGTCTGCCCGGCGTCGCAGAGCGACGTCTCGGTCTACAAGAACCTGCTCTTCGTGTCCGGCGAGAATCTCTCGGCCCGGCTCGACTGCGGCACCCAGGGCGTCGAGGACACGGTCAGCACCGAGCGGCTGCGCGGCATCCGGATCTTCGACATCAGCGACATCAGCCAACCCGAAGAACGTCGGCAACGTGCAGACCTGCCGCGGCTCGCACACCCACACGGTGCTGGTCGATCCGAAGGACCCCGAGAACGTCTACGTCTACATCTCGGGCTCGTCCGGCGTGCGGTCGCCCAGCGAGCTGCCCGGCTGCGTGAGCGCGCCCGAACGGATCCCAACTCGGCGCTGTTCCGGATCGAGGTCATCAAGGTGCCGCTGGCCCATCCCGAGCAGGCCGCGATCGTCAGCTCGCCGCGGATCTTCAACGATCTGGTGGCGCCCCCGGAGCACGGCGAAGCGCCGGAGGACATCGCCGCGCAACAAGAAGGCCGCTGGCCGAGGCCAAGGCCGCGGGCGGCCTTCACCGTGGTGATCGAAGGCGAGGAGGAGGTCGTGCCGCCGGAGTACAGCGCGGCGATGCTGGACAGCATCGTCAAGGCTCGCAGGCGGCACCGGCGCGCCGACGGCGGCCGACAGCGCGGCGCTGCGGCAGGCGCTCCCCGGCGATGGTTGCCGCGATGGATGGCGGCCGCACGACGGCCCAGATGCCGGACTCCAACGCCGGGCCCACCCAGTGCCACGACATCACCGTCTATCCGGCCATCGGGCTGGCCGGCGGCGCCTGCGGGGGCTACGGCCTGCTGCTCGACATCAGCGATCCCGGCGCAACCCGGCTCGCATCGGCGCCGTGGCCGACTCGAACTTCTCCTACTGGCACTCGGCGACGTTCAACAACGACGGCACCAAGATCCTCTTCTCCGACGAGTGGGGCGGCGGCGGCACAGCCGAAGTGCCGCGCGACCGACAAGCCGGAGTGGGGCGCCGACGCCATCTTCACGATCGACGAACCGGAAGATGGAGTTCCAGAGCTACTACAAGCTGCCGGCGCCGCAGACCGCGGCAGGAGAACTGCGTGGCCCACAACGGGTCGCTGATCCCGATTCCCGGGTCGCGACGTGATGGTGCAGGCGTGGTACCAGGGCGGCATCTCGGTCTTCGACTGGACCGATGCCAAGCACCCGAAGGAGATCGCCTTCTTCGATCGCGGCCCGGTGGACTCGACCGAGATGGCGCAGCGGCGGGTCGTGGTCGGTCTACTGGTACAACGGCGTCATCGTGAGCTCCGAGATCGCGCGCGGCCTCGACATCTTCGAGCTCACGCCCGAGCGCGTTCATCTCGCAGAACGAGATCGACGCGGCCAAGACGGTGCAGCTTCGACTACCTGAACACCCAGGGGCAGCCGAAGATGGTCTGGCCGCCGAGCTTCGCGCTGGCGCGGGCGTACGTGGACCAGCTGGAGCGGTCGAAGGGGCTGGAGGCGGGCCAGATCGCTGCGGCCCGGGAAGCGTTGGCCCGCGCCGAGAAGGGCTCGGCAACGGAGCAGCGGAACGCGCTGACCCAGTTGGCTACACAGCTGGATGGGGACGTGAACGCGGCCAAGGATGCGGCCAAGGTGCAGACGCTGTCCGGTGTGGTGCGGCAGTTGGCCACGGAGCCGAGCCTGGCACGGGGTCAATAGAGATGTGACCGGGTGCCAGCCGGTGTGCTGATCGTGGCGCCGGCTGGCGCTTTAAATCGACCTCTCGCTGTTCTCCGCGTGCCCTTTTTCGCCTGAGGCGCAAGGTTGGCACGACATGGGAACGCGCGCCGCTTATTGCGGACGCGCGTTCTGCTTTATTCGCCTCCGGGGCTGTCGCGAACGGAGTGGGAGCACAGGATGCAGTCGTAGGAAGATCACTAGCGAAGCGCCCGGCCGGAGCCGGGCGCCTGATAGTGGATGTGCCTACGGGGCGGAACCAACCGGGAAGTCTTCCGGCAGATCTTCGGCAATCGCGACGGCTGTCGCATCGCATCTCGGGTGCTCGAAGCCGTCGATGGTGGCGTCCGGGCTGAAGATGATGTTGTCGGTGTTGCTCTCCCCCACCCCGGCAGGGACGTTATCGAGATTGAGCGCGTGCCGCAGCTTCCACGCGATGATGTGGTCGGTGCACGAGGTGTCGCCGCTCAGGCCGATGCCGCCGATCAGCTTGCCGCTCGTGGTGTAGAGGGCCAGGCCGCCGCCGAACACGTTGATCCCGCCGATCCGCTTCCCAATCATGAAATCCTTCAGGGTACCAAAGTCCGACGCCTTGCCACCATACGCGACGGTGGGATCCACCGGGTTGCTCTCCTGGAGCCCGAACAGGCTTCCACCCGGCTGCACCGGCGCGTACAGATTCGCGCTGCTCAGCGCGAAGCCCTCCAGGCTGAACGCGTTGCCGGTATTGGCCTTCTGCGCCGAGATTACCCGGCTCCCCGGCCACTGGTCGCCGAATTGCTCCCCGCTGAACACCACATCGACCACAAAGCCCTTACGGTCCAGGATGGTGGCCCACATCTCGAATCCCAGGCCGCCGTTCTCCTCATTGACTATCTCCTGGAGCTCGGCGCGGAGGGCAGAGTGACTAGGTAGGAGGTGAGGAAGGCTGACGGTTTGGAGGCTAGGGTCGGTCACGTTGTCGCTGCAGCCGGCTGCAACCATGGCGCAGGCGGCTATCAGCGGGAACGTATGGAAAGAACGCATGTGCGACTCCTTTCGGTCTCGAGCTACGAAGGAACCTGAGGGAAATCATGGACAGCGTATTTGAGGGGGCGGACTTCGAGCCTTGCCGGGAGCACCAGCAGCTGGGAGGAACAACTGGGACCGAATGGGTGGTCCCGCGCCCGCCGGTGGCGGGTAATGCATCGTCAATGCTGCCGTTGCGTACGTGGATGCAAACTGCGGAAGGATCCAAAGTATGGCCGCGATCCAAGTCCACAAGACCCGAAAGCCCTACACGGAGTGGTCCTGTGCAAGATCTTGCACCGGCGCAGCGTGATCCGACTGCCGTCCAGCAACTATCTGACGGTTTCTGTTGTCGTAACCATCGTTCCGGGATCGTTCACCAGAGCGGGAGGACTCTACGGAGAAGAAGGCGGGAAGGGCGGAGGCCACGACGGCTTCGAGGTGTGATGGCCGACGAGTGATCACATTCTTGCGGCCCTGCAGCCGCAGCGACAGCGTCGTCGGTCAGTGCACGGCGGTCCCACTCGGCGAGGTGTGGTGGATCAGGCTGCTGACTGCGGCGATCAACTCCGTGCGCAGGAACGGCTTCCAAAGGATTGGACCGGGTAGCTCTCCCAGATTGTGACCACCGGATACGAAGAGTACGGGCGGCGGGGGTGATTGCAGGGCGACCCTCATCGCCAGTTCAGGACCCGTCATCCGGGGGAGGAGGACGTCAGTCACCACGAGGTGGATTCTGGGCATGTACTGCTTCAGCAAAACGAGCGCCTCGTTACCGTCCTCGGCCAGGAGCACGCGATAACCCTCGTCCTCCAGGACTCGCGCCATGAGCTGACGGAGTGCTTGATCGTCATCCACCACCAGAACGGTGGATTTCGACCGCGGGAGAGCTGGTTCCAGGATTTGCATGCCGGACATGATCCGCTTTCGGTGTCACATCCACTTCTCGCCCGCGTCAAGGAATTGTAGCGGATCAACTAGCGTGAGCCCGGCCTCCGGGCTCGCATACCCCGCACCCGCTCGGTGTGAACCTCCTGTAGCGCCTGGGTCTCCCGCAACACCTGGATCAGCAGCTCCAATTCCGCCTTGCTATAGCGCGCTAGAGCGGGCCCTCCCTCCTGCACTAGTGGCCCCCAGAGCTTTCGTGCGACCGCGAAGGACTGGGCAGTCGGCAGCACCTGGATCCGACGGCGGTCACCCGGATCGGGGCGGCGCTCCACGTAGCCTAACTTCTCCAGCCGATCCAGCATCGCCGTAACGCTGCCGGTGGTCAGGCCGAGCGCGTCCGCCAGGTAGCCAGGTGTCGCCTGGCCCTGCTCCAGCAGCACGTCCAGGCAACGCATATCGGTCCGGTTGACGCCCAGATAGATGGCGGCCGCCTCGTCGAAGGCGTCCACCGACCGCTGGTAGGTCCGCATCGCGGCCCCGAGTGCCTGCTCCAACGCCTGCCGATCTCTTGACATTCAAGTATCTTGATTATTAAGATAGTCGGAAGATACTCCAGACCCCGGGAAGTGCAAGCCACCCGGGACCGACAGCAAACTTAGCAGGAGTCCAGCATGACCAAGGCACTGATTATTGGAGGCGGTATCGCGGGTCCGGTGACGGCCATGGCCCTCCAGCGGGCGGGCATAGACTCGATCATCTACGAGTCGCGCACCCCCGGGGAAACCGCTGGCGGGGCATTCCTCACCGTCGCGGTGAATGGACTGGACGCCTTACGCGCTATCGATGCCCACAGCGGGTGCTGGCGACCGGATTCCCCTCGAGAACGATCGAGCTCCGGAGCGGGACCGGGAAACGGTTGGGAGAAGTTCCCATCGGCGGCGAGCTGCCGGACGGTACCACCACCCTTACCATGAGGCGGGCCGACCTGTATCAGGCCCTGCTGGGGGAGGCGTGGGATCGGGGCATTGCGATCGAGCACGGGAAGCGGCTGCTCAATGCGTCACCTACTCCTGCTGGAGGGGTGGTAGCCTGGTTCGAAGATGGGACCCAGGCCGCGGGCGACCTGCTGATCGGCGCGGATGGGATCTACTCTCGTACCCGGCAGATCATCGACCCTGGCGCACCCGCCCCGCGCTACACCGGCCTGGGGAACATCGGCGGCTTCACCCGCGTCCCCATCGTCAGCGGCGAGCCGGGCACCTATGTGATGACGTTCGGGAAGCGAGCCTTCTTCGGGTACATCCTGAGTCCCTCGGGCGAGGTATGGTGGTTTGCCAATCCGCCCAGCCCCGAGCTGAGCCGGGCGGAGCTGGCGTCGCTCGATAAAGAGCAGTGGAAGGAGCGCTTGACGGCGTTGTTCGCCGACGATGCCGGGCCCGCTGTCGAGATCATTCGGACGACCACCGACTTGTCCATCGGCGCCAACCAGTATGACATGCCCCGCGTTCCGCGGTGGTGGCGGGGGCCGATGATCGTGATCGGAGACGCGGCTCACGCCGCTTCACCCAGCTCGGGACAGGGTGCCTCGCTGGCCATGGAAGATGCTGTGACGCTGGCGAAGTGCCTCCGTGATCTGCCCGATACGCGGAGTGCTTTTGTTGCGTATGAGGAGATGCGCCGACCCCGGGTGGAGCGGATCGTCGCCTGGGCCGCGCGAATGAACAGCAACAAGATTCCCGGGCCGATGCTTCGCGCGGTACGCGATCTGGTACTGCCCATGATCCTCAAGCGGCAGGGAAGCGCCGATTCCCAGCGCTGGGTCTTCAACCACCATATCGAGTGGGATGCCCGGGTCCTGCTCGGCCGGGCGGCATGAGGGGTGTCGATTTCGCGGCCTCTCGTTCGACGATTAGATGAAGGTTATTGGCATTCGATAGGAGTGAAAATGCGACCGACTATCTACATCCCCTCCCGGCTCACGAAGCTGCTGATCCCGCTGGCGTTTCCGCAGCTGGAAGCGCTGCCGGCACTTGCGGGTCTTCTTGGCCCGGGGGACAGTCACCGACCCAGTAGCGCGGACCGGGGCCGAGCCGGGCCGCGCGGTCGCGGGGATTGGCGAGCCTGCAACGATCGATGGAAAGCCAGCCTGAGCCGATGCATTGGTCAGGGAAGGTGAGTCGGGTCCGCCAGCTTCAAGGTGAGAAGCTGGCGATCCGTGTCCATAAATCCGGCCCGGTGATACAGGGCCTGAGCCGCAGCGTTGTCGCGTCCGACCTCGAGGTGCATGGCGCGGACTCCACGCTCCGCGCAAGCGGCCCGAACCTTTGCCAGCGCTAGCTTCCCAAGACCTCTGCCCCGGAAGTTCGGCCGGATGAACAGATCGTCCACAAATGCGTCGCGGCCGCCATACTCCATGCTGTATCCCAGGGTCAGGACCACGTAGCCGACGGGCCCGTGCTGCGCCTGAATCAGCCAGACCTGGCCGAGGCCCTGGTCTGCCAGAAGCTCTGAGAAGGCGGCCTCCGCTCGCCGTCGATTGAGTGGGTAGCCCGACTCCGCGTAGAACTCCGACATCAGGTCCACTAACAGAGCACAATCGGCTGGCGTGGCTTCTCTCAGTTGTGGATTCATACTTCACCAACTCCCGCTAAGGGGCGCCGAGCCCGAGCTACTTCTTGACGCGGAACCTGAGGCTCGTTCTCACCCCGACTTCCAGCACGTCGATCTTCTCCAGCTGGACCCCCTCAAGACCGGGGTTCTCGAAAAGACGGAGGCCAGCGCCCAATAGCACCGGCATGACATCGACATGAAGCTCATCGATCAACCCAGCACGCAAGAGCTGTTGGGTTACGCTGACGCCGCCTACCACCTGGACAGCTTTGTTGCCGGCCGCTGCGGTTGCCTGCGCGATCGCCGATTCGACGCCGTCAGTCACGAAGGTAAAGGTCAGGTGCTCGTCCTGCTTCGGGGCGACCGGCGGTGCCTGGTGTGTCAGAACGAAGATGGGCACCTGGAACTCGTACTCGCCGACGTAGGAGTCGGGATCCCCCATCTCGAACGTCCTCTTCCCCATGAGGACGGCACCGGTCGCTTCGATCAGGGCGTTCATATAGGTCGTGCCCCGGAGGGCCGCGAGGTCGGGATAGAGACGGGCTACGCTGCCGCTCTGATCGGCCACGAAGCCGTCGAGTGAGGTGGTCATCCCGGCGATCACTCTTGCCATCGATGCCTCCGCAGGGCTATTGGCTATTAGCTGTTAGCTATTGGCTATTCGCAAAAGGGGCTATGGGCTATGCGCTGTGACCGGAACCATGCCGGGGCATTTACAGGCACGTGAAATGTCATGGTCCCCGTCGCGCCAGCCCATAGCCCATAGCCTTGTAAACCCATAGCGCTTAACCCGCTCGCGCATCGTGCTCGCGTAACAGGAGAGCGAGCTGTCGAACCGCTTCGGGGATGACGCTTTCCTTCAGTCCTCCATACCCCAGGAACAGAGCCGGCGGTCCTGCAGTCGCTCGCCACCGGCCGACCGCAGCCAGACGGATCGATCGCCCTGCGGCGGCGGCGACGATCTCCCGCTCATCGGCGCCGGGAGTCAACTCGATCATCAGGTGAAGTCCCGCCGCGATTCCCCGCGGGCGGAGCTCCGGCAGATGGGTTGCGAGGGCGGCCATCAGGCGGTCCCTGCGGCGGCGATAGACTTGCCGAGTCTTTCTCAGGTGGCGGTCCAGCTCGCCCCGATCGATAAAGTCGGCCAAAGCGAGCTGATCGAGAGCCGGTGAGCCGCGGTCCGCCTCGAGTTTGGCGCGCGCGACGTCGTCTACCAGATCCGGCGGGAGCACCAGCCACGCGAGTCGCAGGGCGGGCGACAGGGTCTTGCTCGCGGTACCCATGTACACCACGCGGTCCGGGGCGAGACCCTGGAGTGAACCAATCGGCTCGCGATCGTAGCGGTACTCCGCATCGTAATCATCCTCGATGACGAACGCTCGACGCCGGGCGGCCCATTCGAGCAACGCGGCTCGGCGCTGGGGAGCGAGGACAGCACCTGTAGGGAGCTGGTGAGCCGGCGTCACCAGGACGGCGCCGGCTTGAGTCCCGGGGAGGAGGTCGGTCCGCAGCCCATCGGCGTCCACTGGAATCGGAATCTTCTCTAGACCCGCGGCGAGGTGAGCGTACTCATGCACATGGCCCGGATCTTCAACCGCCAGGGTTCGCACTCCCCGACTACGAAGCGCCTGACATACCAACCCCAATCCTTGGCCCACCCCGGTACAGAGCACCATCCGGTCCGCCCGAACCGCTCCCGCACGCACGCGATTCAGATAGGCGGCCAGCACCGTTCGAGCGGGCGTGACACCGCGCGGGTCGGGATAGTCGAAGGCGAGGTCCGGCGCGGCGGTGACCGCACGACGCACCGAGCTCAGCCATGCCCGACGGGGGAAGAGGGAGAGGTCCGGCACGCCGGGTCGGAAGTCGAATTGGAACGCCGCCGTCACGGCTGGGGTCGGCGCCGCGGCCGCTCTGTTCCCTGGGCGGCGCAGGGCTACCCGGGTCGCCGACCCTCGCCGTGCACTCAGGTAGCCCTCGGCGAGGAGCTGCTCGTAGGCTCCTATCACCACCCCCCTCGAAATACCGAGGTCTGCCGCGAGGACCCGGGTGGAGGGGAGGACTGCCCCGGCGGACAGCTGGCCGCCCTGGATCGCCTGTCGCAACCCACGCTCAACCTGAACCCGCAGCGGGACATTGGCCGTGGAGGTAAGGGGAACCAGAAGCTCGGGAGAAGTGGCTCTCTTCATGATCGCGAAAATGGATCTTGATAAAGTACCACTCCGACCGGTACCGTGCCATCAAGCATCTTGTCGATTTCGCCGCCTCCCGTTCGACAAAGATGAGAGCCACTCAGTTCGCGTGGAGGAGGGCGGAAGGAACTGTGGGGAAATGTTGCGACCGACGATTTACATCCCGTCGCGGCTGACGAAGCTGCTTACCGTGATTCGGTTTCCCGCGCTCCAGGTTCCGGCGCTGGGACTGCTTCCGCCGGGATCGAGCTCCGATCTTCTCGACCCGCTGGGCGATCGCCCACCCAGTAGCGGGGCCCGGGACCGAACCGAGCAGCGCGATCCTGAGGATTGGCGAGTCTGCAGCGGTCGATGGAGAGGCAACCGCAGCCGATGCACTGCGTTAGCCCGATCTTGAGGCGCTCGAGCTCGGTGATCCGCTCATCGATCTTCGAGGCCCAGGCCCCGGACAGGCTCGACCAGTCCTCGCGGCTCGGCGCGTCCTCCAGGGGGAGCCTGGCCAACTCCGCGCCGATCTCGTCGAGCGTGAGCCCGATGCGCTGGGCGAAGACAATGAAAGCAATCCGCCGGAGCACCGGCCTGGCGTAGCGACGGTGCCCCGAGCTGGCCCGTTGGGACCGGATCAGGCCGCGCTGCTCGTAGAAACGCAGCGCCGACGCAGCCACGCCGCTGCGACGCGACACCTCGCCGATGGTGAGCAGGGGGGACATGACGGAAAGAAATCGCGTGGGCCGCTTGACTTCAAGCTCGGTTGAAGTTGTAGCTTGGCCGGTGGACGGGAACGGAAAACGGCGCGGGTTGCTGTTGCGCTGCAAGGGTAGAAACTCACGCGACGCCGCAACCGTAAGCTGGACGGGACGAAGCCTCGAAAGAAACAGAAATGTAACAAGCGCTTGGGAGGGTGCTCCTCATGAGTCGTCGTGGCTGGATCGGATCCTCGCTGTTGCTCGTGACCACCGTGGTCGCGACTGGCAGTGGTCTCGCTATCTGGAAGTACACATCCCTGCGGGCGGCTAACGCGGCCGCCGCAAATCAACCCGAGCCGATGGAGCTGGTGACGGCCGCCGTCCCGAAAGAGATCGAGCATCGCCAGACCACGACCTCGATCGGCACGGTGCTGGCGCTGCGCTCGATCACCCTGCGCAACGAACTGGCCGGCACGGTTCGCCAGGTGAGGCTGACTCCCGGGTCAGGTCGTCGAGGCCGGCTCCGTGCTGTCACGCTCGATATCTCGGTCGAAAAGGCCGAGCTGGAAGCGCAGGAGGCACAGGCCAACCTCGCCAAGACCACGCTCGACCGGCTGGCGAGCCTGCGGCAACACCAGGCCACTTCCCAGGAGGAAGTGGATCAAGCGCAGGCTGAGCGGGAGGTTGCGCTGGCCCAGATCGCGCGAACCAAAGCCATCATCGACAAGAAGATCATTCGCGCGCCGTTCCGCGCCCGGGTCGGGCTGGCGGACGTGCACCCGGGCCAGTATCTGGATGAGGGCACCCAGCTCACGACGTTGCAGAGCGTGGACGATGCTGCGCATGTGGACTTTACGGTCGCGCAGCGTGTCGCCACCGGTTTACGGGTGGGCGACAAGGTCGACGTATCCGTCACCTCCGACTCGGCCCCGACCGCGGCCCGGATCATAGCACTCGACGCGCGGGTTGACTCCACCACCCGCAACGCGCTGGTCCGCGCGAGAATCGATCGGCCGAACCGGGCGCTGGCGCCGGGTGCGTCGGTGCGGGTCCGGGTTCCGGTCGGTCAGGCCGGCAAGGCCCTGGTCGTTCCGGTGAGCGCGCTGCGCAAGGGGCCGGCGGCGATCACGTCTTCGTGATGGCGCCGGACAAGGAGGGGAAGGCCCGGGCGCAGGTCAGACGGGTGCAAAGGGGAGCGATGCTGGGTGACGAGGTCCTGATCCTTGATGGCCTGTCCTCGGGAGAGCGGGTGGCGACCTCGGGATCATTCAAGCTGCGGGAGGGGGTGCTGGTCGCCGTTGCGGGCGACTCGTCGGCTGCGGCCGCGGGCAAGGGAGGCAAGTGATGGCTCGCGACGAATCCGACCCCGGCACTCGGCGCTCGTTCACCGACCTCTTCATCCGCCACCCCGTTCTGGCGGTGGTGGTCAATCTCGTCATCGTGCTGGTCGGGTGGCGGGCGCTGACTGCCCTGCCGGTGCAGCAGTATCCCCAGGTCGAGAGCTCCTCGGTGGTGATCACGACGGTCTATTACGGCGCGAGCGCCGAGACCGTGCGGGGTTTCCTGACCACGCCGATCGAGCGCGTGGTCTCGGCCATCGGTGGGGTGGACTACGTCGAGTCCACCAGCCGGGCCGGCGTCAGCACCGTCACCGTGCGGCTCAAGCTCAACCACAGCAGCACCGCGGCGCTGGCCGAGGTCACGGCTCGTCTGCAACAGGTCCGCTCGGAGCTGCCGCAGGAGGCGGAGCCGCCGGTGGTGGAGGTGCAGCGGGCCGACCGGCCTTACGCGACGTTCTATCTCAGCTTTACCTCACCCGAGCGCACGGTACCGGAGATCACCGACTGGCTGAGCCGCACCATCCAGCCTCAGCTCTCCACGCTCGAGGGGGTGCATCGGGTGACCATCGAGGCCGGGCAGGCCATCGCCATGCGGGTCTGGATCGACCCCGACCGGCTGGCTGCGGTGAACCTCGCCCCCGGCGACGTGCAGGCCGCGCTCCAGCGCAACAACTATCTGGCCGCGGTGGGGCAGACCAAGGGCAACGAGGTGCAGGTGAATCTGTTGGCCAACACCGACCTGCGCTCGGTAGAGGAGTTCTCGGAGCTGATCGTCGCCGATCGCGGTGGCGCCATCGTGCGGCTGAAGGACGTGGCCCGGGTCGAGCTGGGGTCCGAAGAGGCGGACTTCGTCGCGAAGTACAACGACCTGGAAGGCGTGTACCTGGGCGTGTGGCCGCTGGTCGGCAGCAACGAGATCGAGGTCGCGGGCAACCTGAAGGAGGGGATGGAGCAGATCCGCCCGACCTTGCCCAAGGACATCGACATGCGTCTGGTCTACGACGGGACGATGTTCATGCGGGATGCCCTGCAGGAGATCACCAAGACCCTGATGGAGACGATGGCGATCGTCGGGCTGGCGGTGTTCCTGTTCATGGGATCGATCCGCACCGCGCTGGTGCCGCTGGTCGCCATGCCGGTCTCGCTGATCGGCGCCGGCATCGCCATGTACGCGTTCGGCTTCAGCCTCAACCTGCTGACCATCCTCGCGATCGTGCTGTCGGTCGGTCTGGTGGTGGACGACGCCATCGTCGTGGTCGAGAACATCGAGCGGCACGTGCGCATGGGCAAGTCGCGCATCGAGGCTGCCATTGTCGGCGCCCGGGAGCTGGTGGGTCCGATCATCGCGATGACGATCACGCTGGCCGCGGTGTACACCCCAATCGGTTTCCAGGGAGGGCTCACCGGCTCGCTGTTCCTGGAGTTCGCCATCACCCTGGCCGCTGCCGTGGTGGTGTCCGGCATCGTGGCGGTCACGCTCTCACCGGTCATGAGCTCACGCTTCGTGCATCCGCACGGCAAGGAAGGCCGGCTGACCGCGCTGGTCAACCGCGGCTTCGACGCAGTGCGCGACCGGTATGCGGGCCTGCTCGACGGCGCGCTGCGCATGCGCTGGGCGATTGTGGTGGCCTCGATCCTGGTCATGGCCGCGGCCTGGCCGCTGTATACCTTCTCCCGCAAGGAGCTGGCGCCGGTGGAGGACCAGAGCCACATCAGCCTGTTCATGGAGGTGCCGCCGGACGCCTCACTGGTGGCCAACAACCGGGCGTCGCTGGATGTGGTCAAAGCGATCCGGGCGTTTCCCGAGACCGATTTCATGTGGTCGCTCACCGCCTCGTGGGGCGGGTTTGGCGGTCTGGTGGCGAAGGATTGGCAGGAGCGGGAGCGCTCGACCGAGGAGATGTACGGCGAGGTGTTCGGCGCGGTGTCGCAGATTCCCGGCCTCCGGGTGTTCCCCCGTCTCGACCCGCCGCTGCCCACGCCCGGCCAGTACGACGTCGAGCTGGTGCTCCAGAGCGATGTCCCGCCGGAGCAGATGCTGGAGACGGTGGGTCAGGTGGTCGGCGCCGGCTGGCAGAGCGGCAAGTTCCTCTACGTGGACACCGACCTCAAGATCGACCTGCCCGAGGCGCGGGTGGTCATCGACCGGGAGCAGGTGGCCGACCTGGGGCTCGACCTGGCCAGCGTGGGGCAGGAGCTGGGCACCCTGCTGGGCGGCGGGTACGTCAACCGGTTCAACTTCTTCGACCGGAGCTACAAGGTCATCCCACAGATCGGCGAGGAGGGTCGGGCCACCGTCGGGCCACTGCTTGACCTGAAGATCAAGACGCCCGACGGCCGGCTGGTACCGGTCTCCACCTTTACCCGGATCGAGACCAGTACCGCTCCGCGTACGCTGAACCGGTTCCAGCAGCGGAACGCGATCCGGTCTTCGGTGGGGTCCAACCCGGCGTCACCAAGGAGGAAGGGCTCAGCGTGCTGGAAGCCGCGGCGACCGCGGCGGGCGGCTCGGGAATCGTGCTAGAGCACGCCGGCGAATCGCGCCAGATCCGCCGCGAGGGCGGGGCGCTCACAGTCACGCTCGGCTTTGCGCTCATTCTGATCTATCTGGTGCTCGCGGCGCAGTTCAAGAGCTTCCGCGATCCGCTGATCGTACTGTTGGGCTCCGTGCCCCTGGCGATCTCCGGCGCGCTGTTGTTCAGCTTCCTGGACCTCACCACCATTAACATCTATTCCCAGGTCGGGTTGATCACGCTGGTGGGCCTGATTGCCAAGAACGGGATCCTGATCGTGCAGTTCGCGAATACGCTTCAGGAGCGGGGCATGGAAAAGCTGGCGGCTTTGCGCGAGGCCTCGTTGACGCGGCTCCGCCCGGTGCTGATGACGTCGGCCGCGACGGTGTTCGGCCACATGCCACTGGTGTTTGTGACGGGGCCCGGGTCCGAGGCCAGAAACAGCATCGGCACCATGCTGGTGGCCGGCATGACGCTCGGTACCATCTTCACGCTGTTCGTGGTGCCGGTGTTCTACTCGCTGATCGCGGCCCAGCACCAGCCGAGCTTGGTGAACGAGGAGCCGCAGGACGCGGAGCCTCGCCGTGCAGGGTGGCGGGCTCGGGAGGAGGCACTAGTCGGAGGTTAAAACTTCCGCGCACTGATTTTCGACGGCTGCTCCCACCACCCCCTTGGCCAGCGGCCTGGACCGAGCCCCTTAGGCTGCGCACGAACCACCCCACCCCACACCCCTTGCGCGCGGCCTGCGGGGCTCAGCCCAGTTCCGCTGGCCGCCCCTCCCCTGGGGTGGAGCAGCGGGGGAGCAGTGAACTTGGAGGGCGCGTCAGTTCGCACTCCAACCCTTGCGTGGTCTCCATGGCAGGAGCGAAGTGCAGCGCCCGAAAGGTTCACATGCTCCCCGCTGCGATGGGCGGGGTGGCGGTGCTGGAACCTACTCTCCCTCGGGTGAGGGCCGGTTCGCCGCCCACCATTGTGCCGCAGCGGTCGGCGTCCAGGGCCGAGCTAAAGGCACGGCGGCCAGCCGCTCGGCGAGCATCTCCGCGCTCTGTGGTCGTGCGGCCGGGTCCTTGGCCAGGCACTCGAGCACGAGCTGGTCCAGCGCCTCGGGCATAGGGAACGCCGCCAGGCTGCTCGGCCGCGGTGGCGCTTCGCGCGCGTGGGCGACGAGCACGGCTGCCACGGTGGCGGCTTGGAACACGATGCGACCGGTGAGAAGCCAGAATGCAACGCACCCCAGCGCGTAGAGATCCGCGCGCCCGTCCACCACGCCGCCCAAAACGATCTCCGGCGCGAGGTAGGCCGGCGTGCCGGCGATGAGCTCGGGGTGCGTCACCAGGGCCTTGCCCCCTGCCGTATCCGACGTCAAGCGCCTCACCAGGCCGAAATCGAGGATCTTCACCACATCATGGTCCAGGGCGCGCCGACACAGATAGATGTTGGCCGGCTTGATGTCCCGGTGGATGATCGAGCGGGCGTGTGCTTCGGCCAGAGACCCGCACGCCTGGCGGAGGATGTAGGTGACGCGCTCCGCGGGAAGTGGTCCGTGTTGCCGCACCAGCTCTTCGAGGTCCACGCCATCCAGCAACTCCATCACGTAGAACAGCGTCCCGTCCTGGGTGGACCCAAAGTCGTAGAGTGCTATCGTATTGGGCGACTGAAGGCTCGCGATCGCCTGCGCTTCGCGCTCGAAGCGGGCGCCGCCATGCCGGGTTCGTCGCCCAGGGACTCCGGGCGAATGAGCTTGATCGCCGCGGGTCGCGCAAGCATGAGGTGCGAGGCGCGCCACACTTCTCCCATTCCGCCGCGGCCGAGCAGCGCTTCGAGCCGGTAGCTCCCCAGGTCGTACGCGCGGCGGACCTCGACGCCGAGACGGTTGACGACGCGGGTGGCTATGTACGACATCCCCGCGACCACCAGATATGGAAGCACGAAGATCAGCCCGAACGTGTGCGCTGGCAGGGCGGGCGCGAGGTGACTTGGCACTGAAGCGAGATAGCTCAGCGGCACCGCGGTAGCGGATGCGAGAAGCGCCACCAGCGCGTCGCGTGGTGGGGCGGGGACCAGCGCGGAGAAGACCAGCATCCACGGGCCCACAAAGGTGAGGCCGATTCGGTCGAAGCTGATGGCGTCGGGCGCAACCCCCTCGAACGCGCCGAGGTAGGTCCCGGCCGCGATCCCGAAGCTGATCACGACCTGGTAGACGAGACCGAGCCGGATGACGGTTGCGGGGGCCAGCCGCTCGCTGCGAGTGAGCAGGGCCATTCCAAGAGACGCAGCGACGACGCCCGCCGGGAATGCCCATTCCAGGGGGGAGGAGAACTCTTCGGCCAGCGTCCCCTGGACCAGGTTCACAGCGAGCCACACCACGAGTTGCCCCGTGAACGTGATGCAGGGCAACCAGCCTGAGCCGGCGGACCGCTTGCCGCTGGAGATGGTCCGCGACCTGGCCCCTGCCGGGTCCGCGGACCGGGCGCTGGGATGTCCCGGCGGCCTTCGTCAGCAACACGTCGGAGGGGACTGTCACGGGCTCTGGGCTCTGGGCTATAGGCTATGGATGGCTATTGGCTATTGGCTTAGAAGCCATATGCTGTGGGCTACTCCGGTGCAACGATGACTCCTATGGATGGGCTCTGCGAATAGCCAACAGTCAATAGCTTATAGCCAATAGCCCATAGCCCATAGCCCATAGCGACCCACATGAGAAAACTGTTCTGGCAGATGAGCGTAACGCTCGACGGCTTCATGGAAGGGCCCAACCGCGAGCTGCACCATACCGCGGAGTTCACGGACCCCGATTTCGACCGCTATGCCAGCGAGATGCTGCAATCGATCGACGGGATTCTGCTGGGGCGGGTGACCTATGAGTGTTTGCCGGCTACTGGCCGTCCGCCACCGGTCCGGATGCCGACCGGCTGAACCAGCTGCCCAAGGTCGTCTTTTCCCGGACGCTGAAGCAGCTCGACTGGGCCAACTCGAGGCTGGTCGACGGGAATATTGGGGAAGAGGTGACCCGGTTGAAAAAACAGCCCGGCAAGGATCTGGCGCTGTTCGGCAGCGCTAATCTTGCAGCGACGCTCATCCAGCTGGGCCTGATCGATGAGTATCGGATTCTGGTTACGCCTGTCATCCTGGGTGTTGGAACCCCGATGTTCAAACACATCGATTCAACACTGAGCCTAACACTACTGAAAGCAACGACCTGGAGCTCAGGGACCGTGGCGCTGTCCTACCAGCCGGCCCGATGAGCAAGGTGCTCTCGAGAGACGGCACCCCGATCGCATTCGATCGACCGTTCTTCAGCTCGACAGAACCTCCTTCAGTAGCATCCGTTTGACCGCTGCGACGAGCGCGTCGCCCTCGGCCCGCTTCAGGGAAACCGCGAGCCTGACCGTGGCCCCCGCGAGGTGCCAGATCAGAAAGGCCGAGGCCGCGAGCCCCGCCCGATCGGCGCGCGGCCTGAGACGTGCCAGCACCTCGGTCAGCAGCGCCGCATTCGCCCGGTTGTCGGCCAAATCCACGTCCTGGAGTGCCTTGTCCGCCTGGGTGCCCGACCAGATATCGCGCCTCACCGGTTCGGCCAGAAACATCTCATAGTAGGTGTCTATAGCCGGCCGAGGGCGGCACGCAGTCCGGCCGCACTGTGAACATCGGCAAGCTCGGCTTCGATACACGCCCGATCCTCCGTGTTGTAGCGCTCGGCCAGGGTGCGGATGATGGCGGCCTTGTCCGGGAAATACTGGTAGAGCGAACCGATCGACACGCCGGCCTTTTCCGCCACCTCGCTCATACGCATCGCGTCGCTGCCCTCCTCGGCGATCAAAGCGGCAGCGGCGGCGAGCAGGCGCTCCACCCGCTCGCGGCTGCGTCCCTGGGTCGGTGCGCGCCGCAGCGCGGGGCGCCTGGTCCCCAGCAGGGACGGGAGTTCGGCGCGAGCGACTGGCCATGGGCTCTCCTCTCAAGTGATGGCTCTTGACAAAATATGAGGATTGCTCATATTAGGCAATGTGAGGATTACTCATGTTCCACGTTTCAGGAGGAATCCATGGCCGGCATGACATTGGTTATTGGCGGCACCGGCAAGACCGGCCGCCGGGTGGCAGAGCGGCTCACGGCGCGAGGCCTGCCGGTTCGGATCGGTTCGCGCTCCGGCGAGCCGCCGTTCGACTGGGAGGACCAGGCCACCTGGGCACCCGCGCTGCGGGGCGTGGAGGCCGCCTATGTGTCGTATTACCCCGACTTGGCCGTGCCAGGCGCTCCCAATGCGGTCGGTGCGCTCGCCGCCGTCGCTCTGGAGAACGGGGTCCGGCGGCTGGTCCTGCTGTCCGGCCGCGGCGAGGAGGAGGCGCAGCGCGCCGAGCGGGTCCTCCAGGCCTCGGGCGCGGACTGGACGATCGTCCGCTGCAGCTGGTTCAGCCAAAACTTCAGTGAAAGCTATCTGCTGGACCCGGTGCGGAGCGGGGAAGTAGTGCTTCCCGTGGGAGATGTGCCGGAACCATTCGTCGACGCCGACGACATCGCGGATGTCGCCGTCGCGGCGCTGACGGAGGACGGCCACTCGGGCCAGCTCTACGAGCTGACCGGCCCACGGTTGCTGACGTTCGCGCAGGCAATCGAGGAGATCGCTAAGGCGACCGGCCGCGATATCCGGGTCGTGCCGGCTTCCATGGAGGAGTACAAGTCTGCGCTGGCCGAGGCTGACCTACCGGCCGAGTTCGTGTGGCTGATCACCTACCTCTTCACCGAGGTTCTGGACGGCCGCAACGCTCACTTGACCGACGGCGTCCAGCGCGCTTTGGGCCGGGCGCCCCGGGATTTCACCGACTACGCACGGGACACCGCCGCTACCGGCGTTTGGGGCGGTGCAGGGGTCTTACGATGAACGACATCTTGCTGCTAGCGCTGACCCTCGTCTCGGCCCTCGGGTGCGGGCTGGTCGCGGGGGCCTTCTTTGCGTTTTCGACCTTCGTGATGCGGGCTCTCGCCCGCCTTCCCCCCGGGCAAGGCATTGCCGCCATGCAATCCATCAACCTCACGGTGATCAATCCGTTATTTATGGGGGCGCTGTTCGGAACCGCCTCGGCAAGCGTGTTCCTGGCCGTCACCGCGCTGCGATCGTGGCATGAGCCCGGTGCCGTTTATCTGCTCGCCGGAAGTCTCCTCTATGTGCTCGGCACGGTCGGGGTGACGACCGTGTTCAACGTACCGCTGAACAACGCATTGGCGGCCGTCGGGCCGGACAGCGCCGAGGGCGCCAACCTGTGGCGTCACTACGTCGCGAGGTGGACGGCCTGGAACCACGTGCGGACAGCAGCGGCCCTGGCGGCGGCAGCAGCGCTCACCAGCGCGCTCTGAGTACGAACGGCATCACCTTGTTGCCGGGTCGTTTCCCTCTAAGTCGAAGCTCTCCGTGCACTATCGGAGAACGCCCTTGCCCCGGTGTTGAACGAGCTCTCGAGCGCGAGAACGGGACGCAAGCCCGCGCGGAGATTCGCCGTAACCGGGCAAGGCGTCACCGCCCTCTCGTTGCCCGGACCGCCGCACCGATCTCGCGCGCGCCTCGATCGATCATGGGCTCCATACTCTGAGAGGCCGCGGCATCTCCTTTCACCTACGCTGCATTACCGAAGACGGGACAAGGCATGCCGGGACTCATTCTGAAGGCCCTCGAACAGGGCCGCCCCGGTCACCCGAGCCTGTCGCTCGGCTTCGCTGGTGGAGACTCCGAGGAAACTCAGGCGCTGATCGATCAACAGCGTCGTGAGACCGTGGACCAGCGACCACGCCGCGAGCGCCTGGTCGCGCACGGAGCCAGGGCGGACCTGGCCCGCAGCCTGGCCGCGCTCGAGCGCGTCGGTCAGCGCGGCGAAGGCGGCGTCGCTCGCCGCCTGGAGGGTCGGATGCCGCGCCTTGTCGGCCAGCTCCGGGCCGAACATCAGGCGATAGTGGGCAGGGTGCTCGACCCCGAACCGGACGTAGGCGGTCGCGAGGCCAACGAGCGCTTGCCGCGACGAGCGCGAATGCCGGCGGACAGCCGCCTCCATCTGCCGGCTCAGCGCCTGGAAGCCCAGCGCCGCCACCTCGGCCAGGAGGGCGGACTTGTCCTCGAAATGATTGTATGGGGCGGCATTACTCACGCCCGCCCGGCGGGCGACCTCGCGCAGCGTAAAGTTCCACGCACCCTCCTCGGTGACCATAGCGAGCGCCGTTTCGATCAGAGCCCGCCGCAGGTCGCCGTGATGGTAGGGGGCGGCTGCCGTGGCGGACGAGGCTGCTTGCGACCTCTTCTTGGGCATGGGGCTCCGGGGGATATTGACAGTGGTAACATCATGTGCTAATGTTAACACTGTCAATATGGACTGGTTCGCCAGTCAGTGCAAGCCGCCCTACACAATTGAAAGGAAGGTACCGCTATGTCTCGCACTCCCCGCTCTCACTCGCCTCGGCCGTTCGTCGTGGCAGGCTTCCTAGGCCTATCCGGTCTGGCCGGTTCGGCAGCTACTAGCCAGGCGCAGAGCATCAGCCCCGAACGGGCGCTCCTCAACGCGATTCCGGCTGCTGGCTACGGCATGGTCGCCGTCACCGAATCTCCATCCGCCATCGACGGCGACCGGGCACTGCTGAACCAGTCGATCGTCGTGTCAGGAGCAGCGAACCTGGCCACTGGTTCCTCAGGAGAAGCGGGCGCCGTCGACGGCGAGCAGGCGCTCCTCGGCGGCGTGGCGTCGGTGCGGCGCCGGCTGACGCTGGCGTGGTAGTCCACATACTTTGGCCGCATCCCTCGGTCCTCCGCGCTCTCGTTCTGCGGAGGCCGAGGGTCGGCCCTTAGGCGATAGGAGACCTCATGTCCACCGCTCTTTCTTCCGACCTGGCTGCCACCCTCACAGTGACGCTCGAGCGCCAACGCGCGGCATTCCACCGCGAGGGCTCGCCCTCGGCGGCCACACGTAGGGAGCTCCTCCAGCGCCTGCGTCAGACTCTCCTCGACCATCAGTCAGATCTCGCGGCCGCCGTGGACCGGGATTTCGGGCACCGTTCTCGGCACGAGACCCTGCTCGGGGAAACCTTCGTGACGGTGGCATCCATCAAGCACATGATCCGGCACCTGGCCTCGTGGATGAAGCCGGAGCGCCGCAGCGTGTCGTTCCAGTTCCTGCCCGGGCGCGCCAGGGTGGTCTACCAGCCGCTCGGGGTGGTGGGCATCATCTCGCCCTGGAACTATCCGGTGAGTCTCGCACTCTCGCCCCTCGCGGCGGCCCTCGCCGCCGGCAATCGGGTGATGCTCAAGCCCTCGGAGTACACGCCGGCCACCTCCGAGCTCCTCGCGCAACTGCTCGGCGACACCTTCCCCGCCGATCAGGTGGCGGTGGTCACCGGCGGCGCCGACGTTGGCGCGGCGTTCGCTGCGTTGCCCTTCGATCACCTGCTGTTCACCGGCGGAGGCGCCACCGGTCGGCTCGTCATGCGCGCGGCCAGCGAGAACCTGGTGCCGGTGACGCTCGAGCTCGGCGGAAAATCCCCTGTGCTGATCGATGCCGGCTATCCGCTCGAGCGCGCGGCGCGCAGCATCGCACAGGGAAAGCTGTTCAACGCCGGTCAGACCTGCGTGGCGCCCGACTACGTGCTCGTGCCGGTGGCCGAGGCCGGCCGGTTCGTCACCGTGTTCGCCGAGCAGGTCAAGCAGCTCTACCCCAGTCTGACCGACAACCCGGACTACACTGCGGTGATCAACCAGCGGCACTATGCCCGATTACAGGCGCTGGTTGACGACGCGCGCAGCAAAGGCGCCCGGGTAATCGAGATCAATCCCGCCGGTGAAGAGTTCCGGCAGCAACGAGGGCGAAAGTTCCCGCCCACCCTGCTGCTCGACGTAACCAACGACATGGCCGCGATGCAGGACGAGATCTTCGGTCCCGTGCTTCCAGTAAAGACCTACGGCGCGCTGGATGAGGCTATCGCCTACATCAACAGCCATCCGCGGCCGCTCGCCCTCTACTATTTCGGCGCGGATCGCGGCCGCCAAGAGCAGGTACTCGACCGCACCACATCGGGTGGGGTCACCATCAACGACACGCTGCTGCACTACTTGCAGGAGGACCTGCCCTTCGGCGGTGTGGGACCAAGCGGGATGGGGGCGTATCACGGCCGGGACGGCTTCCGAACATTCAGCCATCAGAAGCCGGTGTTTCGGCAGGCCCGGCTCAATGCCGCCGGGCTCATCCGGCCGCCCTACGGAAGACTGGTCGAGCGCGTGGTGGCGGGGCTCATGCGGTGAAGGGCGTGATACCGGTCAGAACTCGGGGCGCTCGGCCGCGTGTGACTGTTCGGCGTGGGCATCAGCGCTCGCAGCTGATGCGGAGATTGATAGGCAACATCCGAGACCAAAAGAGTGAGGAGGGATTATGACCCGTGAGTCTCGTAGGTGGGCGGGGATTCTTCTCGTCATCTTGCCGACCGTAATGTCTCGGCCCTGAGACGCTCGGCGTTGCGGGACAGGAAATCGGCGATCACTTGCAGCTCCTCATTTGAATAACTGTCGAACAGCCGCGCCAGTGACCGAGCCGTCGACCTGAACAACCGCTCCGCGTCGGCCACCCGCTCCTTGGACGGCTCCACGATGACTCGCCGGCGATCCTTGGGATCGCGGACCCGCCGGACGAAGCCCTTCTGCTCGAGGCGATCGATCAGGTTGGTCACCGTGGCGGTGGCCAGTCCGGTGTGCTCGGCAATCTCGCCCGCGCTGAGAGGGCCGAGTCGCTGAAAGACGCTCATGGCCTTCTCGTCGCTGGGGTTCAAGCCGAGCCGGCCTGCGATAGTAGCGTGGAACAAGACGGTGGCGTCGCTGTGCTCTCGCCCGGCCTGAGCCAGCTTCTTCAGCAGCCGGGGCCGGGTCCTGGAGGTCTTAGGGGAGGGGCTTGACAAGGGAGGCTCCGGGAGCAGATTATTACGATGTATCGAGAGATACGATATACCGTAACAATAGCGATCTCAGCCAGGAGGGCAAGTGGGCACCGCAATATTGGAGCAACAGATGTCGTCCACCGATGAACCAGCCGTTCGGGCGCTCTATCAGCGCGCGATGGACGGCTGGAACCAGGGCAGCGGAGCCGCCTTCGCCGAGCCGATGGCGGGCGACGTGGACTTCGTGGCGTTTGACGGAGAACAATTCAAGGGGAAGGAAGCGCTAGTCCGTTTTCACGATCCCTTGTTCAAGACCCACCTCAAGGGCACCCGGCTGGTGGGCGAGGTGACTAGCGTCCGCTTTCTGTCGCCCACGGTCGCCCTGATGCATGCCAGGGGCGGAACCATCATGCCCGGCGAGTCGAAGGCATCGCCGGCGCGGGATTCGATCCAGACGATGGTGGCGGTGAAGGGCGAGAACGGCTGGTCCCTGGCGGCATTCCAGAACACGAGAGTCCGCCCGATCGGCCAGAACTTCGCCGGGACCATGTGGTGGCTCTTGACCGATTGGCTCTGGAGGTTCGCCCGGCCCCGCGGCTAGAAATGACCGCGCCTTGACGGCATCGAAACCGCGCCGCACTGTTGATCAATCACCATCAACCACAGTGTCGTAACTACGGGTCCTGGGAGTCGTCGCTCGATGAGAAGCGCTCGGCCACAGCTCTGCTCGGTTCTCTGCATCCTCGCGGCACTCCTGGGTGCCTGCCACGACTCCCCCAGTTCGCCTCCCGCCCGCCCCGAGCCTCCCCGCGAGCAAAATGCTCCAGACGGGGCAGTGTTGGGCCCGATCGATCTGGTCTACGTCTGCGGAAACAAGTTCCTGGCGACCAATTCGACCCGGTCCGAGGTCCAGGTGACGTATCGAGTTGCCGGGACGGACGAGACTGGCAGCCTCACCCTGCGTGAGGGGATCAATGAGGACGAGGGGTTCAGCGAAACAGAGCTGGAAACCGCGGAGCGGGGAATCGTCGAGCTGTATCAGGACGATCAGCGGGTGGCCCAGCGGCGAAACCGCCGCCTACCGTGCGGCCCGTCACCTATGTCGGCCTCGATAGCCGGGTTTGTCACTGCCGAATCGGGCGAATGGAGCCCGCCGTTCTTCTGGCCGTCCGTCGCCGTTCACCTGAGTCTGCTTCCGACTGGTGGGGTACTCTCTTGGGGGAACTACCCAACGGCGCAGCTCTGGGATCCCTCCACGGGAAGCTTCACGGCCCTTCCGACCCCAGTGAGACTTTTTTGTGCCGGCCATTCGCTTCTCTCCGATGGCCGGCTGCTTATTTCCGGTGGGCACATCAGTAATGGTCACGGCCTCCCCAACAACACCCTCTTCACCGCGGGGACGGAGAGTTGGGGCAGCTCGACCCCCATGCAAAAGGGCAGGTGGTATCCCAGCAATACCACGCTCGCCAATGGCGATGTCCTGATTCTCGCCGGAACAGACGAAACCGGCGCCGTGGTTGGTGAACCCGAAGTCTGGTCGCCGTCCGGCTCCGTCCGGGCGCTGAGCTCTGCGAGCCGAAACCTGCCCTACTACCCCCGAATGTTCCTCGGCCCGGATGGCAGAGTCTTTTATGCTGGGCAAGACGTCACAACGCGGTATCTTGACCCGACCGGCACGGGATCATGGACTACGGTCGGCAACCGGCTTTACGGCGTCCGCGAATATGGGGCTGCCGTCATGTACGATGAGGGGAAGATCCTCTACGTTGGCGGCGGGCTCACCACCAACACGGCCGAGATTATTGATCTCAACTCAGGGGCGCCGGCCTGGCAATGGACCGGCTCGATGGTCTATCCCCGGCGGCATCTCAACGCCACCGTCCTTCCCACCGGAGAGGTGCTGGCCACCGGGGGCACCGGTGGAACCACCTTCAATGACCTGGCCAATGCAGTGCACGCCGCCGAGCTCTGGAACCCCACAACGGGGACCTGGACGGTGCTGGCGAGCAACACGGTCAACCGAGGATACCATGCGACGTCCATCCTGTTGCCGGACGGTCGTGTCCTGCATACCGGCAGTGGGAATGGCGCCGGAGCGCCCTCCGAGCTGAACGCAGAGCTCTTCTCGCCGCCATATCTCTTCAGGGGCAGTCGACCGACGATTACTGCAGCGCCCTCGTCAGTGGCCTACGGGACCTCATTCAGCGTAGAGACGCCTGAGGCAGACGCAATCACGAACGTAAGCTTGATCCGGCTCGGGTCCACCACTCACGCAGCCGACATGAACCAGCGCTTCCAGTGGCTTTCCTTCACCCGTGAGGCAGGGGCATTGACGATCACGGTGCCTACCAGCCGCAATCGCACGCCACCGGGTCACTACATGCTTTTCATTCTGGACGGCAATGGGGTGCCGTCGGTAGCGAGGATCGTAAAGGTGGGCTCGGACGGGGAGCCTCCGCCACCGCCAAACGCGGCGCCGGTGGCGAACTTTACCTCGAGCTGTAATGGGGTGGCCTGCAACTTTACCGACACCAGCACGGACGACGGCAGCGTAACGGGGTGGAGTTGGGACTTCGGCGATAATGGTGGCAGCTCTTCGGCTCAGCACCCGAGCTACACCTACGCTGCAGAAAGCAGCTACGAGGTTAATCTGACTGTAACGGATAACGGGGGTAAGACGGGAACTATTACGCAGACTGTAACGCTCACGCCACCATCCCCGAATGAGATCCCCGCGGCAAGCTTTACGTCGGCCTGCACCGGGTTGACCTGCAGCTTCACCGACGGGAGCACCGACGCCGATGGAACGATCGTGGCCTGGAGCTGGGGGTTCGGAGATGGAAGTACTTCGAATGCCCAAAACCCAGGGCGGACCTACACGGCTGCTGGAACCTACGCCATCACGCTCACCGTCACCGACAATGACGGCGCCACGAACCAGTCGTCAGCGACGCTGACGGTCACGGCACCTCCGCCCCCCACCATCGCTCTGACCGTGACGGGCCGGACGGATGCCACCAAGCAGTACATGACGCTCAGGTGGACCGGGGCCGCCGGGGCCACGATGGACGTCTACCGGAACGGCCCCTTGTTCACCAACACCGCGAATGATGGATTGTACGTCAACAGTCGCATCTTCCAGGGTGCGGCCAGCTACACCTACAAGGTGTGCCAGGTGGGGACCACCATCTGCTCCAACGAAGCGACCGTGACCTTCGCCGGGGTTCCGGTGCCGTTTACCCTCACCGTGACCGGCCGGACGGACGCCACCAAGCAGTACATGACGCTCAAGTGGACCGGGGCCACCGGGGCCACGGTGGACGTCTACCGGAACGGCCCCTTGTTCACCAACACCGCGAATGACGGATTGTACGTCAACAGTCGCATCTTCCAGGGTGCGGCCAGCTACACCTACAAGGTGTGCCAGGTGGGGACCACCATCTGTTCCAACGAAGCGACCGTGACCTTCGCCGGGGTTCCGGTGCCGTTTACCCTCACCGTGACCGGCCGGACCGACGCCACCAAGCAGTACATGACGCTCAAGTGGACCGGGGCCACCGGGGCCACGGTGGACGTCTACCGGAACGGCCCCTTGTTCACCAACACCGCGAATGATGGATTGTACGTCAACAGTCGCATCTTCCAGGGTGCGGCCAGCTACACCTACAAGGTGTGCCAGGTGGGGACCACCATCTGTTCCAACGAAGCGACCGTGACCTTCGCCGGGGTTCCGGTGCCGTTTACCCTCACCGTGACCGGCCGGACGGACGCCACCAAGCAGTACATGACGCTCAAGTGGACCGGGGCCACCGGGGCCACGGTGGACGTCTACCGGAACGGCCCCTTGTTCACCAACACCGCGAATGACGGATTGTACGTCAACAGTCGCATCTTCCAGGGTGCGGCCAGCTACACCTACAAGCTGTGCCAGTTGGGGAGCTCGATCTGCTCGAACACGGCGACCGTCGTCTTTTAGCGCGCTCCGCCGTTCAATGAACCTCCGCTGCACACCTCCTTTCCCAACTCTCCGAGCCGCAGTTCGAGGAATCGTCGTTGCGGCTCCTGTTTTGTGAGGCCCAGCGCCCGCTGATAGGAGTCGACCGCCTCCGCCGTACGCCCCAACCGCCGGCATAGCTCCGCTCGCGCCGAATGCGCCAGGGCATAGTCGGCCAGCTCGCCTCGGGCCAGAATGTCGTCTATAAGCATCAGCCCGGCCTCCGGCCCATCCCGCATTGCCACTGCCGCCGCCCGGTTCAGTTCGACGACGGGCGATGGATCCGCCCTCATCAGCACGTCATAGAGTCCCACGATCTCCGCCCAGTCCGTCTCCGCCGCGCTTCTTGCCCCGGCGTGCACCGCCGCGATCGCTGCTTGCAGGGTGTACGGCCCAGACTGGCGTGACCGTAACGCTCGCTCGACCAGTGCCACTCCCTCGGCGATCATCGCCCGATCCCAGAGCGACCGGTCCTGGTCGTCCAGCAGCACCAGCTCGCCATCCGCCGTCGTCCGCGCCTGCCGCCGCGACTCGTGCAGCAGCATCAGCGCCAGCAACCCAATGGCCTCGGGCTCCGGCAGCAGCTCCACCAGCAGCCGGCTCAGCCGGATCGCCTCGGCCGACAGATCCTTCCGGGTGAGCGAGTCGCCCGACGAGGCCGAGTAGCCCTCGTTGAACACCAGGTAGATGACGTGGAGTACCGTCGCGAGGCGCTCGGGGAGGTCGGCTCGGGCAGGCACCTGGTAGGGAATGCGCGCGGCCTTGATCTTGGCCTTGGCCCGGACGATCCGCTGGGCCAGGGTGGGCGCCGGCGAGAGGAACGCGCGCGCGATTTCTTCGGTGGTGAGGCCGCAGACTTCGCGGAGGGTGAGGGCGATCTGCGCGTCGGGTGGCAGGGCCGGGTGGCAACAAGTGAAGATGAGACGGAGCCGGTCATCCTCCACTCCCTCGTCGTCCACCTCGTGCGGCGCGGTGACGCCGTCGCCCAGACGGTCGGCCACGGCGGCGAGCGAGGCGTCGAACCGGGCTCGGCGCCGGAGCCCGTCGATGGCTTTGAAGCGGCCGGCCGAGACCAGCCAGGCCCGCGGATTCCTGGGGATCCCCTCCACCGGCCAGCGCTCGACCGCCGCCGCAAAGGCATCCTGCAGCGCCTCCTCGGCGAGGTCGAAGTCGCCGAGAAGGCGGATCAGCGTCGCCAGCACGCGGCGGGATTCTAGACGGAAGAGTTCTTCGATGGTGGCGGGCATGGGTCTGTAGGGTCACCAGTCGCCAGTCGCCAGTCAACAAGAGTCGAGAGCAGAGGCTCAGGACAATTCTTGACTGGCGACTCGGCGATGGCGGCAACCCCTCAGGCCTTCGCGGTCTGCTGCCCCGCCGCAGCGGCTGTCGTCTCCTGAGAGAAGTCGATCACCGGGCGGACCTCGACCGCGCCATCCCGGGCGCCCGGAATCTTCGAGGCCACCTGAATGGCATCATTCAAGTCCTTTGCGTCGATCAGGTAGAACCCGCCCAGCTGTTCCTTGGTCTCGGCGTATGGTCCATCGGTGGTGGAGATCTTCCCGTTCCGGACTCGAACGGTGGTGGCGGTCGGGGTGGGTTGGAGCGCCTCGCCGGCCACCAATTTGCCGTTGCTGCGGATGTTCTCGGTGAAGGTAAAGTACTCTCCCATGATGGCTTCCAACTCTGACTGCGGCTTCGACTCCCAGGCCTTCTCGTTCTCGTAGATCAGGCACAGATATCTCATGGCTTCCTCCCTGTAGGGTTATACCGCCGTTCAGTCATCGCGAGCGGGCCTCGGCCCGCGTGGCGATCCGGTGGCTCCGCGCAGCCCCCGCCGGATTGCTTCGGACGCAGGGCGTCCTCGCAATGACTTAAGTAGTCGTTTGGCAGAGCCCGGATTCGACATCGAGGCAAGCTGCTCCATCGGTGTCTACGAGGATGACCGGTTCAGCGTTTCAGGCCGGGCCCGTTCCCAGTTCACGGTCACCGCGGACCCGCGGCCAGATTCTTCTCCAGATAGCTCGTAAGCAGGGAGAACAGGTGGAGCCCGGTACCTTCACCCTCACAGATACAATGGCTCCGGTTGGGGTACGTCATCATGCTGAATGGCCGGTTGGCCGTCACCAGGGCGTTGATGAGTCGCTCCGTGGATTGATAGTGGACGTTGTCGTCGCCGGCGCCGTGCACCACCAGCAGGTTGCCGCGGAGCTTGTCGGCGTAGGTGAGGGAGGATCCTTCTCTATAGTCTGCCTCGTTCTGCTGCGGCAGCCCGTAGTACCGCTCCTGGTAGATGGTGTCGTACAGCCGGATGTCGGCCATGGGCGCCACTGCCATGCCGGTCTGATACAGCTCGGGGTAGCGGAACATGGCGTTCAGCGTGGTCGAGCCGCCGCCACTCCAGCCCCACACTCCTATCCGCGACGAGTCGACCCAGGCCCAGCTCTGCATGGACCGAAGCGCTGCCGCCTGGTCGCCCGAGCTGATGGTACCGAGCTTCCGGTACACCACCTTTCGGAATGCGCGTCCTCTCGGCGCCGGGGTGCCGCGGTTGTCGAGCGAGGCCACGACGTAGCCGCGCTGGGTCAGCAGGAGATGCCACAGATAGCTTCCGCCGCCCCAGCGGTCGACCACCGTCTGTGACGCCGGCTCGCCATAGACGTAAAAGACGACCGGGTAGCGTTTGGTCGAGTCGAAATCGGCGGGCTTCATCACCCAGCCATCCAGCTGAACGCCGGAACCGGCCGCAACCTTGACGAAGCCGGCCGGCCCCCGCCGGAGCCGAGCGACGGCCGAGCGCAGCCGCTCGTTCGTTACCACTGTTCGGACGACCTTGTGCTCGGGCAGGCTCACCACATCAACCACCGGCGGCGTCTCGAAGGACGAATGTGTGTGGACGGCCCAGCGCCCATCCCGCGAGATCTGGTAGAGGTGGTATCCTGACTGACCTTTCGGTGTGACTCGCTCCGCTTTGCCCCGGCCGTCCAGCCGGCTCCGGTAGAGGTAGAGCTGGGTGGCGTTCTCCGGTGACGCGGTGTAGTAGATCCAGCCTTTCGCCGAATCCACGCCGGTTACCAGCGACTCGCCGAAGGCACTCGCCGGGTTGTGCAGGTCGAACGGTTCCTTGGTAACCAGGCGTACCTTCTTTCCGTCTCGCGACACTACATAGAGGTGCCGCCACCCGTCACGCTCGCTGATCCAGGTAAAGCTCTTGCCGCCGTCTACCCAGCGGAGGTCGTTCACCACGTCGGTCCAGGCACTGTCTCGCTCGACCAGCACACTGCGGACCTGGCCGGTGCGTCGCGTCGCCCAGCATCACGTTATTGGTATTCTGCAGTCGGTTGAGCTGCTGGAGGACGACCTCGGTCGAGCTCGCGGCCCAGTCCATCCGGGCGATATAGTTGTTCCGCGAGTCGCCCGGCACGGCGAGCCACACGGTATTGCCGCCACCGGCGCTGACCACGCCCACCCGGCCGGCCGAGTTGGTCGTGCCGGTCTTCGGGTACTGCACCGGAATGGTGAACGAGTACAGGGAATCGGTGTCGTTGATCAGGAGGAAGTCGCGCACCCCGGAGGCATCGAGCTGCCAGTAAGCGATGCGCCGGCCGTCGGGGCTCCAGCGGAACCCGTCGCGCAGGTTCAGCTCTTCCTCGTAGACCCAATCGAAGGTGCCGTTGATGATGGTGCGCGATCCATCGCGGGTAAGCTGGGTGATGCGGCCGTCGGCGAGATTCTCGACGTAGAGGTTGTTCTCCCTGACGTAGGCGACGCGCCCGCCGTCGGGTGCAAACTTGGCGAACATGAGGGTGGAAGGCTTTGCGGCCGGGCCGCCGAGCTGGTGCAGCCGGCCGCTGGCCAGCTCGAGAGCCCAGAAGTCTCCCCGGGTGTTCTCTCGCCACACTTTCTTCGAGTTGGTGAACACCAGCAGCCGTTTGCCGTCGGGTGCGACGCTGTAGTCCTCCACCGCCAGTGGTACCGAGTCACCCTTGGGGACCAGACGGGTGGCGGGAACCCACACCTCGCGCTTGCCGGTAGCGGCGTCGTAACGGACCAGTGATCGGCCTCCCGGGCTGGCACTGTCGGCCTCGAGCTTCACGTACGCCGGGGCGTTATCCAGCCAGCGGACCGGTCCCGGACGCTCGGGGAAGAACTCCTGCGAGTCGAAGATCCGGTCGAGGGAGAGCACCGAGGAGTCGGTTTGCTGGGCTGAAAGGGTCGAAACGAGTATGAGGGAGAGCGCGAGCAGGGCGGACAGGGATCGGGCCTTGGGCATGGAGACTCCGGGAGCGGTGATATTCAATTGCGGTTGCGGCGCGCCGATCATGAGCTTGGATGATCATTGATTCAAAAGGGTTGCGCCACTCGCGAGCACTGGTTCGGGCCGGACACCCTCGACCCCTCGGGAATTATTGGCCTTTACCACGAAGGAACGAAGGGCTATGAAGGGGTAGGTGCTGGAGGTCTCGCTGCCGTGGTGGCCGAGTTTGAGCACGGGTTAATAGGGGGTGTGACGAAAGGCTTTTAGCCTTGCCTCCAGATCGGCGGGCTCGGTCGAGACGATCCGGCCCCACGGGTTCACGTAGATACGCACAGCGCTCGCCCCAGGAATCACAGTCGGTGCAAAGGCAAAGCGCCACACCGGCGGGTGCTCCAGGCCGCGCCACTGAATGCTGGTGGCCTGGGTTCCCATCTGGGGCGGCGGGGAGCCCAGCACGTCCCCTACCCTGTTATACGCGACCGCCCAGGATGCCCCACCCACCAGCATCGCCACGAAGGCCGCTATGAGAAGGAGCCAGAACAACCGTGCCATGTTGCCTCACCCCGCGCGATGGCCTCAGGGCCGATCCGTTTGCGACATCTCATGTAACGCCGGCGGATAGGCCGTGGGACTCAGATCCACTGGCTCCGTCACCTCCAGCACCTCGTCTGACGCCACCACGAACGCCCGGTCTCCCGGACCCGGTTGCACCGTACCGAACCCGGTGAAGCTGCCGAAGGCGGGGAGGATCATGCCGCGGCGCCCGACCAGAAAGCAGGGCAGGGTCTCGCGCTGAAGGCCCCGGCCGACCAAGGTAAGCGCCGGGTGGACGTGTCCCGCCAGACCATAGGCACCATCCGCATCCACCGGCTCGTGCCGGAAGATGAACGGCGGCACGAACGCCGGGGCGTCCACGCAGTTGATCTGGAGGTCCTTCGGCGGGTCGCCGGCGTGGCGGTCGTGATTACTGCGGACGAGGAGGATCTCGAAGGTGCCCGCCAGGCTCCGCCAGCGCCGCAGCTCCGCCAGCGTGGGGGAGGCAATCCGTCCGGCCTTGGCGTGGAAGAGGTCGCCCAGCACCACCATTCGCCGCGCGCCGGTTCGCTGCAGCGCGCTGTCGAGCCGGGCCAGGTCGTCGCTGGTGGTGCCTATGGGGATGGGGATCCCTGCCGCACGGAAGGTGGACGCCTTGCCCCAGTGTAGGTCGGCCACCACGAGCGTGCTGGTGCCGGGCCAGTAGAGCGCGCGCTCCCCCATCAGGTACAGCTGCTCGCCCGCCACCGTCAGACCCACGTCGGTCATTGAAATCCTCTGCCGCTTCCGCGTCCGAATCTTATGCGACCGTTGCCCCATCCGCCGCCCGCTCCAGCGCGCCGGGTACCCCTGGAAGATAAGCCGGGCGCGACCCGCGCAATCTCCTGGCCACGGCAGACCGCCGCCTCTTTGGCTACCGTTCACGCCCTCACCAGCTCAGGAGAGTAGCTCCACAAAAGGCCTTGCCGCGGATGAACACGGAAACAGATGGATCGCTCCGCTGTTCCGAGGACCCTCCCTGTACGTGGCAACCAAAGGCAGTCTGTTTGACAGCACACCAGTCGATTCCGAGAGAGTGCCGTTGGCCTTGCACGACCTCCGCAGGTGTGCTGTTGAACAAAGTTCCTGATCTTGGATTTAGCGAAGGGAGGGCTTCGGGGTCCAGGAGCGATCCATCTGTTTCCGTGTTCATCCGTGGCTACGCTCTTGCGGAGCTAGTCGTGCTCAGAAATGGCAGCGATGTAGCGCTCGGCGGAATAGTGGAGCGCCTGCTTGGCGTTGCCGAGGATGTTCTGGCCGAACCACGCCCCGTAGATCTGATCGAACTCGAACGGCTCCACCACGGCCGCGATCCGGCGAACCGTCCCGGCGTTGAGCGGGATGTAGTTGGGAAAGCTGTACATGAAGCTCACGGTCTTGCGGTCCTGGCCCACCTGGATCACATCCCCGGTGAGGAGCGCGCCCGTGCCACCGGCGCCGCCGGCCCAGTGCAGCACCGTGCCGCCGGGAAAGTGGCCGCCGCAGCGGATAAGTGTGAGGCCGGGGGCAATCTCGTGGGTCTCGCCCTGCCAGAAGACAATGGCGGGGTGGGGGCGCATGACCCACTCCCCGTCCGCCGCGTGGAGATAGACCGGAACGTCGCCCAGTGCCCGGCTCCACTCGATCATCGAGGAGTAGTAGTGCGGGTGCGAGATGGCGATGGCCGAGACGCCGCCCAGCGCCTGGATCGCGTTGACGCTCCGGTCGTCGATAAGCGAGATGCAGTCCCAGAGGATGTTGCCGCCGGGGGTGCGGACGTGGAGGGCGCGTTGGCCGATGGCGAACTTCGGCTCGGTGCTGATGCTGATGAGTTCCGGCCCCTCGACGTCGAGCTGGTTCCTGTGCGTGGTCTGCATCTCCTTCAGCGTGGTCCACCGCTGACCCTCCCGCCCGACGTACTGCCGCTCGTCCTCGCAGACGGCGCAGCGTTCCGGCGGAACGACAGAATCGGCGTACTGAACGCCGCAGGTGATGCAGATGAATTTCATGGTAGAAAGGTAAAGCGTGAGCGGGAACTGCAGAAAGCGTGAGCGGTGAGCGGGGTTGTCGCCCCCAGCACTCGTGCGTCATCCCGAGCGAAGCGAGGGATCGTTCAACGTGACGTCTGTTCGAGATCGTTGTGGTAACGCAAACCCACTCGATTCCTCGCTACGCTCGGAATGACACCCTTGTACAGGGCCCCGCTCACGCTTTTTCTTTCCCGCTCACGCTTTCGAGTAGCCCCCTAACCATCTCAATCGTATCCGCGTCCTCCGCCTTCTTGTCAGTCCGCCACCTCGCCATCCGGGGAAACCGTACCGCAATGCCCGACTTGTGCCGGCTGGAACGCTGAATTCCCTCGAAGTGGAGCTCGAAGACCAGCTCCGGTTTGACGGTGCGCACCGGCCCGAACTTCTCCAGCGTGTTCCGCCGGACGAAGGCGTCCACCTTCCGGATCTCCTCGTCAGTCAGGCCGGAGTATGCCTTGGCGAACGGCACCAGGTGGTTCCCCTCCCAGATGCCGAAGGTGTAGTCGGTGAAGAGTCCGGCCCGCTTGCCGCTCCCCGGCTGGGCATAGATCAGCACCGCATCCACCGTGTGCGGATCCACCTTCCACTTCCACCAGTCGCCCCGGCGGCGTCCCACCCCGTAGCCGGAGGAAAGCCGTTTGAGCATGAGTCCCTCGGCGCCGACCTCACGCGCCTCCCGGCGGGCCCTGGTGGCCGCCTCCCAGTCCGGCGCCGGCACCGCGGTGGAGAGCAATAATCGGCCGGCCGGCAGCGATTCGACCAGCGCTCCCAGCCTGAGGCGCCTCTCGCTTAGCGGCAGCGAGCGGATGTCCGCACCGGCGTGCTCCAGCAGGTCGTAGGCGACGAGCACCACCGGGACCTCGTCCAGGATCTTCCGGCCCAGGTTCTTCCGCCCCATGCGCCGTTGCAGCTGGGCGAACGGAAGCGGCGACCCATCGAGCCAGGGGAGGAGCTCCCCGTCTATTACGGTCCCATCGGGCACGAGCGTGCCGGTCTCTTCCACCTCGGGAAACCGGCCCGCGAGGAGCTCTTCTCCTCGCGACCAGAGAAAGGTCCGTCCTGCCCGGCGAATGAGCTGGGCCCGGATGCCGTCCCACTTCCACTCTGCGATCCAGTCGCCAGCGTCACCCAGCGTGGAGGGCTCTCCCTCCAGCGGATGGCCGAGAAAGAAGGGGTAGGGCCGGCTCACGTCGGCGTCACTCGTGTCCGGCGCGATGAGCCGCTGAAAGAACTCGGGCGTGGGATCCCATGTGCCCATCAGCCGGTGCGCGACGACGCCTTCCGGGACACCACTCATCTCGGCCAGGGCCCGGGTCACCAGCCGCTGGGACGCGCCGACCCGGAAGCTGCCGGTGATCAGCTTGTTCCAGACGAACCGCTCCCGGCGGTCGAGCTCACGCCAGGAGCGCACCATGACCTCGCGCTGGACGTCGTCCTCCTCACCTCGAAGTCGAAGCAGCCGCTCCTCCACCCAGTGCGTCAGCGGCAGCTCGCTGGAGGCCCCGCTCGCTGGAAGGATCAGGGTGATGGTCTCGGCCAGGTCGCCGACCGCCTCATAGCTCTCCTCGAACAGCCAGTCGGGAATGCCCCCCTCCTCCGCGGCCCAGGCTCGCAGCCTTCCCGAGGACACCAGGCGCTTGGGCCTGCGGCCGCTGAGGAAGTGGACCGCCCAGGCCGCGTCGGCCGGTGGAGCGGTCCGGAAGTACTCGACTAGCGCGGCGACCTTATCGTTCGTGGCCGTGGTCTCGTCGAGTGCGGCAAAGAGCATGGCGAACTCTTTCAATACCCAGCATCCTCCGGTGACCCTTGCTCTACCACTTCGTCATCCCTTTCCCCCTCAAACCTCGTAGCTACCGCCCTAGCGTCCACGCCACGCTCCTTCAGCCAACGCACTACCGGACCGGTGAAGCCGTGGGTCACCCAGACCTCTCCGGCTCCGGTCGCGTCGATCGCGGCCATGAGGCTGGGCCAGTCCACGTGATCGGATAGTGCGAACCCGCGATCGAGTGATCGCTGTCTCCTGGCACCGCGGACCATCATCCAGCCCGAGGCGAAGCCGGTCGAGTGGTCGCCGAACCGCCGTGACCAGAGCGTCGCATCGGCATAGGGTGGGGCGATGACGATGGCACCGGTCGCGTCAGCCTTACTTCCTGCTGTACCCGCGTATCGGGTCGGCGGCAGTGCGATGCCTCCCTCGCGAAATACCCTGGTCATCCGCTCCACCGCGCCATGGGTCAGGATCGGTCCGATGCCGGGATCGAGGCCGGCAAGCAGCCGCTGGGCCTTGCCAAGGGCGTACGCCAGGAGAAGGCTGGTCCTGCCTGCCGCGGCGTTGGCTCTCCACCAGGCGTTGATCTCGGCGAAGACCTCCGCCTGGCTGGGCCAGCGGTAGATCGGCAGCCCGAAGGTGGATTCGGTCACGAAGGTGTGGCAGCGGATCGGCTCGAACGGCGTGCAGGTCGGATCGGGGTCGGTCTTGTAGTCGCCCGAGACCACCCATACCTCGCCGCCGTGCTCGATGCGCACTTGCGACGAGCCCAGGATGTGGCCCGCGGGATGGAGCGAGACGGTCGTGCCATTGAGGGCTACGGTCTCGCCGTACTCGACTCCGCGAATCGTGGCCACCGGCTCCAACCGCGCGCGCAGAACACTCTACACCCGGGGTCGAGGTGAGGTAGGCGCGCGAGCCCCAGGTGGCGTGATCGCCGTGGGCGTGGGTGATGACGGCGCGGTCCACCGGCTCCCAGGGATCGACGAAGAAGTCGCCCGCTTCGCAGTAGAGGCCGCGGGGGGTGAGAGTCAGAAGGGACATTCTTGAAGAATAAGGCGGGACAGCGGGTCAGGGATTGTTGTTACCCTGAGCGAAGCGAGGGGGCCAGAGCTGCGGTTTACCTTCGACACCGTTCATGTCATCGAAATTCAAGCTTCGCCCCCTCGGGCTTTAACCGTCGGGGCGACAACTCTTCTTCCTTCCCGCTGTCCCGCTGACCCGCTGTCTACTTCCGATGCTGGTACGTCCCCATGTGCGTGCCCTGACCCAGGATGTGCTGGTCCATCGCCTGCTCCAGCTCCTGTCGGGTAATGCCAGGCGGAAGGTTGAGCTTGATGTCGAGCGCGTAGAGCCGGAAAAAGTATCGGTGGGGCTTGCCCGGGGGAGGGCAGGGGCCGGCGTATCCCATGTCGCCCGCCGTGTTGCGCCCGTGGCGTGCCCCGGATGGAAGCTCGGGTAGGGTCGGCACAGCCTGCGTCAGCTCTACCGCATTGCCCGGCACATTGTACAGCACCCAGTGTACCCAGGTGCCGCGCGGCGCGTCCGGGTCGTCCATGATCAGCGCGTAGCTTCTGGTCTCGACCGGCGCTCCGGTCCAGCGGAGCGGAGGGGAGATGTCGTCGCCCTCGCAGGTGTATCGGACTGGAATCTTCTCGCCGTAGGCGAAAGCCGACGAGGTCAGCTGAATCTGGCCGGCGCTGTCGGTACTCATCAGCCCTTCCCCGCTTCGACCCAGAGCCGGATGGCCATGAGCACGATGAACACGGCGAACATGCGTTGAAGGGTAGCCCCGGGAATCGTGTTAGCCAGTCTGGCACCTAGCCAGGCCCCGAAAAAGAGACCCAGCGAGATGAGTACGGAGGCCTTGATGTTGAGGTTGCCGGCCTGGTAGTAAGTGTACGCCCCGAGCAGCCCAACCGGCAGCAGCATCGCGCCCAGGGAAGTGCCCAGCGCGAGCTTGGTTGGAAACTTGGCGAAGAAGATGAGGGCAGGAATGATCAGGATCCCCCCACCTATTCCAAACAGGCCTGACAGAACTCCAGCAACGAGACCGATGGCGAGAATCAGGGGCTCCATAGGCAGCACATCCTATGAATGAGGGTGGCGGATCGGGGAAAGTAAGCTCCACCCAAATTTTTCACCACATGAGGAAACTGAGTCATGACTCCTGGGTTCCTTGCTTGTCCCCCTCGGCGATTGATATACCTTATTCATCCTGCATCTCCGCCGGCTGGCCAACCTGCTGTGGTGCCCTTGGAGACGACGATGATCGAGAAGAGACAGGTGCGACGGGTGACGCCGGTCGTTCTCGCCGCCGCCGCGTTGCTGGTGGCCGGTGACGTGGTTGGCGCGCTGACCGGCAAGCCGCTCGGGTTCCCTTACTCGCCGCTCGGGGTGGTGTCGCTGCTGGTCTACTTCCTGGTGGGGTTCATCGGTGCATGGCGCGCGAGCTTCCCAGCGGGTCTCCTGGCTGCCGCGATCGTCGGCTTTCTGGACGCTACGATCGGACCACTCTCGGCATGGGTCGCGGGCCCCGGGTCTCTGGGCCAGATCATAACCGAGCCACGCATCTTCGCCTATAGCATCACGGTAGCCACCGCCACCGCGGCGGCGGCGGGGCTGGTCGGAGCGGTGACCGGCAGCTGGCTCGAGCGCCGCCGGAGTTTTCGCGGCTCACGAGTCATCTCCCACTGACGCTTGCGGCAGGCGCAGTTCGACGACCTCAGAGACTACGTCAACGCGCCTTGTGGATCCCGATCTCCTGTTCGATGTAGGTCCGATCGAACGCTGCTCCCTTTGGCGTTGCCTTGAGCGCCGCCATCTCGCTTTCGGCCGGCCTTCCACCTGCCGCTCGCGTGCTCCGCCAATCTCTGCATCGCTCCCGGCACTACGCGGCCCCGTGAGACGGATGCACATCGCGCGACGCAGCTTACCGCGCCGCGCGATGTCGGACCCTGCACGCAGTCCTACACGACGTGGTACTTGGCCGCAGCCTTCTGCGAGGCAGTGAGGTGAGCCTGAAATGCCGGGACGGCCGCCGTCACAGCCGCTTTCAACTCCGGATTTTTGATCGCTGGCAACAGCGTCTCGTTGAGTATCTTGATGGCGCCATCGTGATACGCGACCTCGTTCGCGAGAAAGACACGATCGAATTCCTCCCCCGTCGTGGCCTTGAGCTTACGCAGGGCCTCCGCGTGAGCCTGTCCCAAGGGAGCTTCCTTCGGCGGCGTCGGCGTCATGTTCAGCTTCTTAGCAAGGTCCTCAGCCTGCTTCAACAGGCCCCTGTGTCCCTGCTCGAACCCGCTGGCAAGGTCGCGTAGGTCCGACTTCGGGGACTTCTTGGCGGCGATGCCGGCGGTCTCAATGTCGTAGGTGACGAGGGCTTCGAACGTGGCCAGGGCGGTGGGATCATCGAGCGAGCGCTGAGGGAGCGCGCCCCCTCCTGCGGTGTCGCTGGCCTTGGCGGAGGTGGAGTCCATCGCCATCGAGCCCATGCTGGTGTCGGAAGCGCGGGAAGCCGTTTCAGAGCTTCTAGGCTTACACGCTGAGAACGTGAGGATGACCATCGATGCTGCGGCGTATGCTGCTCGCCGCCGTGATTGACCAGACACGAGTGACCTCCTTGATGTGAAAACCTCAGCTGCACCTCAGGGCTCCTCCCAGCTGCGACCCGAGGTTCACAGCCACTAATAAGTAGAAGGGCAGAGAAAAGCAAGATAGATTATACTAATCTGCGCTTTTAAGGGAGGGACGATGCGGGAGCTGCAGCGGCTGGCCCGGGGAACCAGCGGACGGATCCTCGAGCTGCTTCGACGGGGCCCTATGATCGTGGATGAGCTGGCCCGGGCGTTGGATCTCACCCGGACGGCGGTTCGGGCGCAGCTTGCCTCGCTGCTCAGGGAAAACCTGGTGGAGCAACGGAATAGCCGCCGGGGGGCGAGTAAGCCGTCGCACGTCTATGGGGTCACCAGCCAGGCCGAGCTGCTGTTTTCCCGGGCCTACGTGCCGCTGCTGACTCAGCTCCTCCACGCGCTGGCGCGTCGGATGCCCCCGGCCGAGTTCGATTCGATCATGCACGAGGTGGGCAGGGCAGTGCTGGAGGGACGCGCGGTTCCCCGCGGCGGGTTGAAGGAGCGGGTTGCCGGCGCGAGCGCGCTCCTAAATGAGTTGGGCGGCCTGACCGAGACCGAACAACAGAATGACGGCTATGCCATTCGGAGTCACGGCTGCCCCCTCGCAGCCGCGACCGCCCACCACCCCGAGGTCTGTAACGTCCTGGAAAGCCTGCTGAGCGAATTCATCGGTGCCAGCGTGACGAAGTGCTGCGATCAATACGATCGGGTGCGCTGTTGTTTCGAGATCAACGAGCCGCCAGCAGGAGTCCGCTAGAGCAAGACCCTCTTAGCATGATCAGGGCAACGGTGAAGTAGATGACCAGACCGGTCACATCGACCAGGGTGGCGACAAACGGGGCCGACGCACTGGCGGGGTCGAAGCCAAGGCGCCGGAGCACGAATGGCAGCATCGAGCCGGTGAGCGAGCCGAAGGTGACTACCCCGACGAGCGAAAAGCCGACGGTCAACGCGACCATTGCGCTAGTGGCTGCCATAGTCGTACCAGCCGAGGTACTGCCAGAGCAGAATCCGAGCAGGACGCCGATCGTCGCCGAGGAAGGCCCCCAGGGCGAAGGCCGGCCGGCAGCTCCCGGATCGCCACCCGCCACCAGTCGCCGCAGCCGCACTTTCTCAAGGCCATCGCCCGAATGATGAGGGAGGTCGCCTGCGAGCCGGAGTTCCCGCCCGAGCTGATGATAAGCGGAACGAATAACGCGAGCACGACGGCGTGGGCGATCTCGTCCTCGAAGTGACCCATCGCGGTAGCGGTCAACATCTCGCCGATGAAGAGCGCCGCCAGCCACCCGGCCCGCTTCCGGAGCATGCGGCCGATGCTGATCTCCATATACGGCTCGTCCAACGCCTCCATGCCGCCGAACTTCTGCACGTCCTCGGTTGTCTCGGCGACCAGCGCGTCGATGACGTCGTCGACGGTGACGATGCCGAGGATGCGGCGATCCTTGTCGCCACCGGAACGGCAAGGAGGTCGTATTTCGAAATAAGCCGCGCAACCTCCTCTCGGTCGGTATAGGGACCGACCGTGAGCAACTTGCGGTGGCTCCCGATATCAATCACCCGGCTGGTCCGGTCGCTCATGACCACCTCGCGGAGCGACACCACGTGGCGGAGCCGGCGCTCGGTGCTATCCACCACGTAGATCGCGTACACCGTTTCCTTGGCTCCCCCGATCCGATGAATCAGGCGGAGGGTGTCCTCAACGGTGGCGTCGGACGGGACGCTGAGAAACTCGTGGTCATGATCCCGCCCGCGGTCTCGGGCGGATAGCGGAGGAGTACCTCGAGCGCCCTGCGGGTTCGCTGATCCAGTGCGGGAAGAAGTCGGGCCGCGCTCCCGCTCGGATAACTCCCGGAACAGCTCCGCCTGCTGGTCGGCGGACATGCCATCGATGAGTGGTCCGGCCGCGGCAGGGCTCATTGCCTCGATCAGAGAGACTCGATGCTCCAGCTCCGGCTCGTCCAGGACCTGAACGGGCCGATCTGGCGATGTCGTTCCCGACAATTGTGGAAGTGGAGGAACACAGTCAGTGGGGCAGACAAGGCCTTCAAGATGGCCGTGATGAAAATCCGCAACAGCATAGCCTATCACTACTACCAGCCCAAGAAACTCGTGCAGGGCTACAAGAAGCATTTCCTCGAGAGCCCACGGTCGGAGGACAACGCGCTGGCCTACAGCTCTTTTGGCAAGAATATGGAGGAGTCGCGGTTTATTTTGCCGATGCAGCTGACTAACGAGCCTGCGTCGACGAACGCAGCCTGCCGGAACACCCCGATCGACCCGATCGACCGAGAGGCATGTGGCGGCCTAACGACTTGCGCATCAGCTGCAGCGCGCTAACCAATACCCTAGCGTCTACCCGGAGGGCCCGCGCTGTCGACTGCATGCGCGGGTTAGGCGGCGCTCCCGCGTGGGTCACCAGCCACGCCAACTATCCACGCTCCAGGGCCCGGCGCCAAGGACGACCAGCGCGAACGCCGCGGCGGCAGCGGAGAAGACCGAAGCGTCCAGGGCGGACTTGAGTCCGGTCCCTATGGTCATTCCGCCCGCGAAGAGCAGCAGGAGGACCCCGCTCAACAGCGCCGCCCATCGGGTGAACAGGCCCAGAATGAGTACTGCCCCGAGGACCAGCTCGGCCCCTGTGGAGACCCGGGCCAGCGTTGGGATCAGCGCGGCTGGTGCCCATGGATTGAGCTGCCCCGCGTACTGCGTGAAGTGAGCGAAGTCGCCCCAGGCGACGTTCTTCCCGCCTGCGGGCCCCCAGAGACCGAACCGGTCGGCGACCGCCGATAGAAATGCTACGCCGAGTGCGAGGCGCAAGAAGACTGTCGCAGGCCCCCGCAGGGCCTCAATGAGTTGGCTTTCGATTGACATGTTCCCTCCTCTGCTCGTGGGCCGCGGCTGGCAGCCGCGGCTCGTGCGTCCGCCTAACGAGAAGCGGCTGAGCTGCGCCGCCGTGCTGTGTTGTTCACAAAAGCAATTCTACTACGAGGGGCGGCGTCAGCTCCAGCCGCTTGTTAGGCAGACGAGCGACGATACCGAGCCTTCCCTGTATCCTCACGGATGAACGCGGATGATCGTCTTCCCCGGGCGTCGTTCGGTCGAGTTGAAGGCGGCGACGGCATCGTCGAGGGCGGAGACGGTGCCGATGTTCGTGCGCAGCCGTCCGTCCCGCACTCGCTGAACGATCTCGCTCAGTTGGGCGCGATCGGATTCGACGACGAAGTCGACCGCCAAGCCGTCGGCGGGCCGCGCCTCGACCGGTCCGACGATGGACACGAGCGTTCCTCCGGCTCGAACCAGGCGCGCGGACCGCTTCCCGATGTCCCCGCCGATGAGATCGAACACGAGATCGACTCCGCCGACGTCTTCCAGGACCTCGTTGTCGAGGTCGACGAACTCGTTCGCGCCGAAGTCGAGCGCCTTCTGACGATCGGCGGCGCGTCCGGTGCCGATGACGTAGGCGCCCGCCAATCGTGCGAGTTGCGTCACCATCGACCCGACTGCGCCGGCCGCGCCGTGCGCGATGACGCTCTGCCCTGCCCGAACGCGGCCGTGCTCGAACAGCCCCAGCCACGCAGTCAGGCCCGAGATCGGCAGGCTCGCGCCCACCGTGAAGTCGACGTCGCCCGGCAGCGGCGCGAGGTTGCGTGCTTCGACGGCCGCGTACTCGGCCAGGGTGCCGTCGCGATACCAGTCCGTGAGGCCGAACACCCGCTGTCCGACCGAGAGCCCCGTGGTGCCATAACCGAGGGCGGTGACCACTCCGGCCAGCTCGTGCCCGGGGATCGAGGGCGTTCGGTCACGGTCGAGGCGATCGGTCCAGGTCGAAGGCCAACCCAGCTCAGTGTTAACGAATCCCGAGGCATAAACCTGAACGACAACGTCGTTGATCGATGGCTGCGGCTTGGGCCGCACCACCAGCTTCATCCCGGCCGTTCCCGCAGCCTGGTCCGTCACTACTATCGCCTTCATCTGTCACCTCCTTGCGTGGCATACTCAGCCCCGCGGGCGGCCGGGCCCACCTTGGCCCGTTGTCGGGGGCGCCGGAGGAAGAGGTGGGGGTCCTCGCACCGGCTGAATTCGTTTCAGGCGTACCGAAAGGTGACATAGTGCCCGCGCGTTCTGCCTAACGACTTGCGCATCAGCTGCAGGCCCTCATCGTACCGCCTGAACGAATTAACGCTTCCACCGTCTGGCCCCTGGGAGCGCCGGGCCCGAGCGGAGCGCCGGCCCGCCCCGGCCTGTCGGCTGCATGCGCTGGTTAGGCAGCAATGTGTCACGGAGCAGGAGTCTCCGCGAGACGCTTGACGCCCGCCAGTGTGTGGAATGCACGCCGGGCCATCAGGCGACGGAGCCCAAGTGGGTTCAATAGCTTCATGAGCAGAGTGCGCGGGCGGTAGTAAGCATTCAGCCCGACGCGCGTGCCTCCCGGCGCCGGCTCGACGACCGTTTCGACTGTGAACTCGGCGAGCTGCTGACTGAGGCCCCAGGAGTCCTCTGGAAAGGCCGTCACAAATCGAGAGCCGGGGACATACTCCGTGACCTCCTCGATGCAGTTGCCCCTCCGCCCCTCCGGGATGGTGCATCGGTACCGGACACCTGCCGCTCGACTCTTGGCGCCCGAGATCAGTTCGACGTGGCGGACCTCGGGATGGTATTTCGGAATGAGCGTGATGTCGTCCGCGATAGCCCAGACGCGCTCTGGGGGCGCCGCGATGGTGATTTCCGTGTGCCACTGCAGCGGTGCCACTACGTGCCTCCCTGGGCGTCGCATTTGCTGCCTTGTATCTAGCTTCTCACTGATACAGGAGCCAGACTATGGCGGGTGACAGCTCGATGTGCCTAGGGTCCCCGAGGCCGTTAGTTAGCCAGGGCGTCACCCGTCCCTCGTTGCGAGCCCGTACAGTTGCCCGGGGTCAGGACCCCGCATTCCGCAAGGCTGGGCCAGGACGAGGTCCCTCACGGGTGGAGGCTCCCATGGCCGGTCCGGCGGTGTGCGTGGGCATTGACGTGTCCAAAGCGACGTTAGATCTCGCCCTCCGGCCGACGGGTGAGCAGTGGACGGTCCCCAATGACGAGGCCGCGATTCCGGCGCTCGTCCACACCCTGCGGACGCACGCCCCGAGCCTCATCGTGCTGGAGGCGACCGGCGGCTTCGAGCACGCGGTGGTCGCCGCGCTCGCGGCAGCGGGGCTGCCCGTCGTGGTCGCCAATCCGCGGCAGGTGCGCGACTTCGCGCGCGCCCCTGGCCAGCTGGCCAAGACCGACGCGATCGATGCCCAGGTCCTCGCGCTGTTTGCCGAGCGCGTCCGCCCCGAGCCGCGCCCGCTGCCCACCGAGGCCGCCCAGGCGCTCGACGCGCTGCTCACCCGTCGGCGGCAGCTCCTCGACATGCTGGTCGCCGAGAAGAATCGCCTCGGCTTCGCTCGCGCGGTGGTCCGGCGCGGCATCACCCAGCACATACGCTGGCTCGAGCGGCGGCTCGGCGACGTCGATCACGAGCTCGGCCAGATGATCGAGCAGAGCCCGCTCTGGCGGGCGAAGGATGATCTCCTGCGCAGTGTCCCTGGCGTCGGCCCGGTGCTCAGCCGCACCCTCTTGGGTGAGCTGCCCGAGCTCGGCCAGCTCAATCGCAAGCAGATCGCCGCGCTGGTCGGTGTCGCCCCTCTGGCGCGCGACAGCGGCACGCTCCGCGGCAAGCGGTTGGTCTGGGGCGGCCGGGCACCCATTCGCACCGTGCTGTACATGAGCACCCTCGCCGCGGCGCGGTGCAACCCCGTGATTCGAGCCTTCTATCGGCGCCTGCGCGCGGCCGGCAAACCGGCCAAGGTCGCCCTCACCGCGCTGTATGCGAAAGCTGCTCGTCATCCTCAACGCCATGGTCCACTCCAACACCCACTGGCAGCAGGCCCCGGCGGTCGTTTGACAACACAGTTGCTAACTTGTATTGGACCTGCACTTCCATGACGAGCCAGGTCCCGTATCCCCGTAGACGCTAGTTCCACGCGGTCTAATCCGCCATGCCTGCAATCAAGTCCCCGAGTCCTGCACGGTCCGCAGGACTCCGGACGCCGAGCCCGCCCCGGTTGAGCACATGGGTGTACAGCATGGTGGTCGAGACGTCGCGATGTCCGAGTAACTCCTGCACCGTCCGGATGTCCGCGCCACCCTCCAACAGGTGGGTGGCGAACGAGTGCCGCAGCGTGTGGCACGTCGCCCGCTTCGTGATCCCGCTCCGCCGCACCGCCTCGGCCATGGCCCGCTGCACCGCCGATTCGTGCAGATGATGGCGGCGGCGTTCACTGGTGTCCCGATCCGCGTAGGTCCGCCGAGCCGGAAAGACCCACCGCCATTGCAGCGAGCGTCCCGCCTGCGGGTACTTGCGCGCCAACGCCCCCGGCAGCTCGACCCACCCCGCTCCGCTTTCACAGTCTCGCTGGTGCAGCGCCCGGACTCGCTCGATCTGCGATGCCACCGTCGGCCCCACGATCCCCGGTAAGACCGTGACCCGGTCCTTGGCCCCTTTGGCCCGGCCGAATCCGGATCTCCCCCCGCGCGAGATCAATGTCCTTGACCCGCAAGGTCAGGCACTCCAGGAGCCGCATCCCGCTGCCGTACAGCAGCAAGGCGGCTAGCCGCGTAGTGCCCCGCATCTGCTCCAGCACCCGGCGCACCTCCTCCGGCGTCAGGACGACCGGGAGTCGCACGGGCGCCCGCGCCCGCGGCACCGGTCCCACCCCGCCAACGGCCGCCCGACCACCTCCCGATAGAGAAACAGCAGCGCCGCCAACGCCTGGGCCAGGGTCGACGGCGCCAACTGACGGTCGACCGCCAGGTGCGTCAGGAACGCTTTGACCTCGGCCTCACCCAAGTCAGCAGGATGCCGCAGCCGGTGAAACCGGACATACCGCCTGACCCAGCCGGAATAGGCCTCCTCGGTACGCGGCGAGAAATGCCGGAGGCGCAGGTTAGCCCGCAACGATTGCAACAGTTTCGGTTTCGGCAGTCACTCCCAGACTAGCGCCTCAACCGCGTCAGACTGGGATCAAAACAACGCGACCCGAACCCGATCGTCGCCCGACTTGCTGGTCGGACACGTCCGCTCGGGCGTGTCCGCTGTTCCGTCGGGCACTTCCCGTTGGGGCATCGGAGCTAGGGTGCGCGTCGGGAGTTTCCTGAAGTCGCCGATCGGGGGGGGCGTTTCGGTGTCCGGTTCTCCCGGCAAACCCCGGCTTTCATGTTGGATGAGTCCAGCACCGATGCTCGGAACCCTCTATGAAACCGACAACCTGACGTTTTTGGAGTGTCCCCTGACTCGAATGGGGTTCAGGTGGTCGCATACGAGTGCTAGGTGGTGTCGATTGTGGTGTCAATTGATCCCGGAAAGCCACGGCACCTCACGCCTGCAATCCGGGCAGATCGCGCGGTCTGTCAATGAGATAGCGTTGTAGTGTCGGATTCCAGGCCCCTTCGTGGCCGCCTGAAAACCACTCGATGCCTCGCGGCCAATCGGGAAAGTAGATGATGAGGACGCTCATAAGCCGAAGTTCCAGCGAAGATGCGAGAAGGCGGCAATACTGTACTGAGGCTGTACCAAGCGCTCGTGTGTTTGCGAGGAGATCGTGGCGCAGTGTACCTATCTTGAGGCTAGGATCGTCCGCGGACCATCCTCTCCCGGAGCAGAAACAGGCTTCGGCGTATTCGGGTGCTTGTTGGCCGCAGCTGAATCTTTCAGCGCGGGCAATCTGGCCTTTTTGGACGCTCTTTCGGGGTTGCGCACCTCCTAAACGGTGTGAGTGCCGTCACAGAAGACTGACGGCAAATGGTGAGTTTCTCAGTATAACCAGTCAGGAGTCTGGAGTCTGGAGTCGGGGTCTCGAACTTTCCTTCGAGCCTCTTACCCCCGCCCCTGACTCCGGACGCCTGACTTCCGACGCAGCAGGAGGGACAATGGGTACCAAAACATTCATCGGCGGCATGACCGTCGGCGCTGGGCTAGTGTATCTGCTCGATCCGGAACGTGGAGAGATCCGCCGCGAGCGGCTGAGCAAGAGGCTCCGTCCTCTGGTGGAGGAGGTTCGTCACGCGTTTGAGACGGGTCCCTCCCAAACGCTCAGCCTGCTGGCGCCAGGCTACGGTTCCCGAATTGGGGACCTCGAGGGCCTGGGCGAGGCGACACTGGGATCGACCGAGCGCGGGGGACGCTCATCGGATCCGAGCGACACCGCCCTAAAGGTGGCCGGCGGCCTGCTCGCCCTCTACGGGCTGACTCGCCGCGGCAGGCTCGCCACGATGCTCCGAACCGTGGGGACCGGCCTGTTGCTGGGCACGGTCCGGCGGGGCAGGTTGGGCCTACCGGGAGGTTCGCAGCTCGACCGCCGTCGTGCCGTGGATATCCAGAAGACGCTCTACATCGACGCGCCGATCGACCAGGTGTACACCTTCTGGACCAACTATGAGAATTTCCCCCTCTTCATGTCCCACGTGCGTGAGGTCGAAGACCTGGGCGGCGGGCGGTCCCACTGGAGTGTGAGCGGGCCGGGTGGCCTGCCCATTGAGTGGAGCGCGGTGCTGACCCAGCAGGCCAGTGAAGAGGTGATCGCGTGGAGAAGTGAGGCCGGCTCGATGCTGGAAAATGCCGGAATCATCCGTTTTTCCCCGTCCGGGGCCGGGACTCGTGTAGACCTGCGCTTCTGCTACCACCCACCCGCCGGCGGAGCCGGCCGGGCAGTAGCCGAGCTGCTCGGAACAGATCCTCGGGCCAAACTGAACGAAGACCTCGGACGCATGAAATCACTGCTCGAGGCAACCACGAGGAGTCAGGCGCATGACAAAGAATCTCAGCCGTAAGTTTGCGACCATGTCCGAGGACGACCGCATTCGCTTCGAGTTGGAAGAGAGTGAGGGAACCAAGGACCGGCCAGGGGAGCTGGACTTCGAGGAGCCGCGTGACCCCGAACGGATGGGGGCCCATTATGCCAACCCGAAGGAGGAGATTGCCGATCCCGAGCACCGGGACGGCATGGCGGCTCTGCTGGACGACGAGGCTCATGAACGGGCAGTCAGGAGAGAGGCCAGGAAGCAGAAGGCCCCGGAGCCTCAGTCGGGGTCGGACGGGTGAAGAGGCGCGCAGCAGGAGCTTCGAGGAGGTCGCTACTCATCGCCGCTAGTCTGTCTTGGTGGGCGGCTCGCAGGCTGCGGTCCCGGCTGGTTTACGGCCTGCAGGGAAGGACCGTTCTGATCACCGGCGGTTCTCGGGGCCTTGGATTGGCCCTGGCGCGACAGATGGTGGACGAAGGTGCCCGCGTGGCGATCTGTGGCCGGGACCCGGAGTCGCTCGAGCGGGCGCGAGCATCACTCGCTCAGTCGGGAGCCGAGGTCATGGCCCTACCGGCGGACGTTACCGATCGCGTGTCGGTAGGTGAGCTGATCGAGGCCGTCCGCCAGCGCCTGGGTCCCATCGACGTGCTGATCAACAACGCCGGGGTCATCGAGGTGGGCCCGGCTGTCACCATGTCGGTGGCGGACTATGAGGAGGCGATGGCCACCAACTTCTGGGGCATGCTCTATCCCACGCTCGCCCTGCTCCCGGAGATGCGCGCCCGCCGGTCGGGACGCATCGTGAACATCACCTCGATCGGCGGCAAGCTGGGTATACCTCACCTCCTCCCCTACAGCGCCAGCAAGTTTGCCGCGGTAGGGTTCTCGCAGGGGCTTCGGGCCGAGGTTGCGTCCGATGGCATCAAGGTCGTGACCGTCTGCCCCGGCCTCGTGCGCACCGGAAGCCCGCGCAACGCCATCTTCCGTGGCCAGCATCGCTCAGAGTACGCCTGGTTCAGCATCAGCGACGCGTTGCCCGGCTTGTCGATCAGCGCCGAGAACGCTGCTCGCCGGATCGTGGCCGCCTGCCGCCGGGGAGATGCCGAAGTCCTTTTCCCCATGCCAGCGCGGGTGGCCGCGCTGGCGAATGCGGTGGCTCCAGGGCTCACGGCGAGCGTGCTGGCCGCGGTGGACCGGCTGCTGCCGGGCGCGGATAGCGGATCCCGTGGACGGCACAAAGGGGTCGAAAGCCAGTCTGCACTCTCCCCTTCATGGCTCACCCATCTCGGCGATCGAGCGGCACAGAAATACAACCAGATCGCCCCGGCTCGGGGCGCAACCTCATGATCAACTCAGTGGGCTTCCAAGCCCCAAAAGGGAAAATCTTATGGCATCGCCTTACAATGGAATCCCTTCCAGCGAACGGTGGGAGAATCTCCGAAGGCACCAGGACCAGGGAGACGCGAACGTGGGTAAGACCGAGCGCCTGATCTCCGGTCTGGCCGGCGCGGCATTGCTCGCATTGAGCCTCCGGAAGCGCCGGCTCCGGTCAATTCTGTTTCCGGTGGCCACTGGATTGATAGCCCGCGCTCTTACCGGCCGTGGTCCCTCCAAGCGCGTGCTAGGCGGACTCACACCCCGGGCGGGCCGGAAAGAGCGTGCGGGGAGCGGTCGCCGGGGGCAGGGAACCAAGGTCGAGCAGAGCATCACCATCAACCGGCCGGTGCTCGAGGTCTACCGCTTCTGGCGCAACTTCGAGAACCTGCCGCGATTCATGGATCATCTCGAGGCCGTCACGGTGATCGACGAGACTCGTTCGCGCTGGGTGGCCAAGGGACCCGCCGGTACCCGAGCGGAGTGGGATGCCGTCATCCACAACGAGATCGAGGACGAGCTGATCGCCTGGCGGTCACTTCCCGGTTCCGAGATCAATAACGCGGGCTCGGTCCACTTTACGCCGTCGGCGGACGGGACCAGTACCGAGGTCCGCGTGGTGTTGAGCTATGAGCCTCCTGCCGGCAACCTGGGCGAGGCTTTCGCCAAGCTCCTGGGTGAGGAGCCCTCGAAACAGGTGGCGGACGATCTGCGCCGGTTCAAGCAGGTTATGGATTCGGGCGACGCCGTGACCGGCGCCCGCTCTCGCCGGCCGGGCGCGACCGCCGGGTGAGTTACGACTGCATCGTAGTCGGTGCCGGGCCGGCCGGTCTCAGCGGGGCGCTCATGCTGGGCCGCTGCCGGCGGAGCGTGCTGGTGTGCGATGCCGGCGATCCGAGAAACGCGCGGACCGCCGGGCTGCACGGTTATCTCACTCGAGACGGGACCGAGCCGGGCGAGTTTCTCCGTCTGGCTCGTCAGGATCTCGAGCGCTATCCCACGGTGGAATTTCACCGTGGCGAGATCGTTGAGGCCAGGAGAACCTCCGGTGGGTTCAGCGTAGTCTGCGCCGGGGGCCTCCGGCTCAGTGCCCGCAAGCTCCTGCTGGCCACCGGCGTGGTGGACGAAACTACCCGAAATCGAGGGGCTCCAGGAGCTCTACGGCAAAAGCGTGCACCACTGCCCCTATTGCGACGCATGGGAGTGGCGCGACCAACCGCTTGCGGTTTATGGCCGGGCCGAGCCGGGCACGGCGCTCGCGCTGGGGCTTACGGTGTGGAGCGAGGATGTGGTGCTCTGTACTGATGGGCCCAGCGGCTTGTCAGAGGAGGAAGAACAGCAGCTGGAGCAGGCCGGCATCGACGTCCGGGAGGATCGGGTGACCCGGCTCGAGGGGCGTGACGGGCTGCTGGAGCGGGTCGTCTTCGCCGAGGGCGACCCGCTTCCCCGGCGAGCCCTCTTCTTCTGCTCTGGCCAGCATCAACGGTCACCGCTTGCCGCCAAGCTCGGCGCGCACCTCAACGCCAAGGGCACCGTGGACACCGGCAGCCGCGAAGTCACCAACGTCCCCGGCCTGTACGTGGCGGGCGATGCCTCCAAGGAGGCTCAGTTCGTGATCGTGGCCGCCGCCGAAGGTTCCGAGGCTGGTATGGCCATTAACCAGGCGCTTCTGAAGGAAGACCTCGCTCAGCATCAGAAGAGGTACTCCACTCCCAGTCGCACCAGTCGGGGCGAACCGTACGCGAAGAGCGGCTGAGTGAAATCGCGTGCGGCCGCGAGGTAGAGCGGGAACAGCTCCTCGCGTCCTTCGATGTAGCCGTTACGGTCGCTGTCGGCGAAGGCACGGTAGCGGGCGGACTCGAACGGAATCTCTTCCGGGTGCGCCTGGTAAGCTGCCTCCGCCAGTGCTTCGAGGCCCACATCGTCCGGAGCCCGGCTCTCCCGTGTCCCTGCGCACGGCCACGATATTCCGGCGGTTCAGCAGGTTCCTGACATCCAGGTACACGCCGCCACGCGCACCGCCGAGCCGCAGCGGCCTGCGCACCCGCAGATCCACGGTCATCGTTGCGGGCAGGCGGGAATCGTTCGGCAGGCCGAGTAGCGAATCGCCGGCCGCGTTGCTGCGGGAGAATGGCAGTCCCGAGCTCAGGCCTGACGATCGCCGCGCTCTCGAGGCCCGCCAGCGGGCGCACCCCGAGTAGCTTGGGGCCGGTCTGGTCCGGCACCCGGCTCCGGAGAATGACGGTCGCAGTGTGACGGCGGTCGTAGTCCAGCGGGAACTCGGCCCGCGCCGACCGTATCGTGTCACCGGTAACCGGATCGATCGATATGAGCCGATTCAGGAGAAACGCATCGGTGGCCGTGGCGGTGGCTTGCTGGAGTGTGTACGCCACCCGTATCCCGTACCCTCCTTGCAGCTCGCGCTCGAAGAGCAGCTCCGCTCCCTTCACGCTTCCCGCATCGGCGTTCCCGAAGATGGTGGAATCAGGATCGATGCCGAGCGGCACCGAGGCCACCAGGCCGTCGAGCCGCTTGACGTACACGCCGAGCCGAAGCGAGGTGATGGGAGTGGGACGAAGGCGGAGGCTGAACTCGTACTGGGTGGCGTCCTCGAAGCCGATATTGGGGTTGCCGCGGCGGAAGCGTCCCGTTCGGGTGCTGTCGTCGAATGCGGCGTCCGCCAGGTACTGATAGTCTGGCGCCTGGGTGAAGCGGCCGTAGCTGGCCACGAAGGTGGCCTTGGCGAGCACGGTCGATACTGCGAAGCGGGGACTCAGCCTCCGCTGGGAGCCGCGCGATTCGACTGAGAGCTCGCTGCCGGCGTTGAACTGGTCGTAGCGGATGCCTCCGGTGAACGCCAGATCCGCCAGGCGGAGCTGTGCCTCGATATACCCGGCCGCACTGGCGGGGGAGAAGGTGGAGACCGCCGTCGGTGGCACACTGTCGCCCACCGGGAGATAACCCAGAGCGCGCTGAAAGGTGCGAACCTGCTGTCGGGTCAGCTCGGCGCCGGCATAGAGATCCACCTGTTCGCTTGCCCCGAAGGTGACGTCGAGCTGGCCCCGGGTCTCGCCGAAGCGGCTCCAGCCCAGGTCACCGCGGGAGCCGCTGCCGATGAAGAATGCCGGCACCCCCCAGGGCGACGCAGCGCTTAGCTCCGGTGTCCGAAGACCGGGAATCGGAGCGGTGGACCCAGCCTGGGCCCGGGCGATGTCTTCGCCCAGGAAATGAAATCGCCGCCCGGTGAGCCCGCCGAGTGCGTAGTCCACCTCTTCACTCAAGGCGCCGCGCAGAAACTCCCGCGAAAAACGGCCGACCCTCAGATCCGCGATCAGTGGCTTGCCCCTTCCCGGAGTGCTGGCGTACTGCACGTGACCGGTCAACAGATCTCCCCGGAGACGCTGCGCAGGCGCAAGATGCAGGTCGTACTTGTAGGTCTGGTCGTACAGCAGGCTCTGGTCCTCGGAGTGCAGACCGAGGGTGCGGAGGGTGAGCTGGTCGGTCAGGGACAGGGTGATCTTGCCCAGCGCGGTCCACTGCTCGCCGCTGTTGTGGGGCAACATCGCGGGAGAGCCGGTCCGCGGATCTCGCGGATCGGTCGGCGCCGGTGCGTTCACCGGATCGGCGTCCAGTCTTCCCGGCGACATCGATCGCGGCCACTGCGCCCAACCGTCCGATGACCGGACCATCGGCCTGGGCGACGAACCGATCCAGACCCAGATCCCAGCTGCCGGCGAAGGGGCGATCGGTCTCGTAGCCAAGGCGACCCTGCCACCGGCTTCCCGGTTCCTTAGTCACCACGTTCACCAGGCCGGACAGCGCCTGCCCGTAGCGGGCGGAGAAAGCGTTGGTGACGAGAGAGGCCTCACTCAGCACGTCGGGAGGGATTCGGAGGCCGAGGCCACCGTTGGCCGCGTCAAGCTGATTCTTTACTCCAAGCCCGTCCAGAATGAACGACTCCTCGCCCAGCCTGCCGCCCCGATAGCTCTGCCCCACGCTTCCGGCCGACAGGGCCAGTGCCTCCTCCAGCGAGCTCACCGGCAGCTGGCGCAGATCCTCGGCGCTGATCTTTTGCTCCGTTGCGGTGGCGAGTGGGATCGAGCACCGGATCCAGGGGAGCCGTCACGACCAGCGGAGCCAGCTCGAGCGGGTTGGTCTCCAGGGAGAAGTCCAGCGTCGCGGTTGCGCCGACGCGAACGAAGACGCTGTCCTGCACCACGCTGCGGTAGCCGATGTGGCGTGCCGAGATTCGGTGCCAGCCGCCGCGTACGCCTCGCACCCGGTAGAGGCCCCCGGTGTCGGCGATGGCGCGGATGCGGTCGTCCACCAGGACCTGCGCTTCCGAGAGGCCCAGACGCGACCGCGCGTCGAGCACTCGGCCCGCGATGGCGCCTTCGGCCTGGGCCAGGATTCTCTCGGGGAAGGCGGCGCCAAGAGCCAGCGCGGTGACTGCGACGGCGGTGCGGCCCTTCACGGCTGGCCGTACAGATAGAGGTCGCCACTCCGGCTCACGGTGGTGTCCGCGGTGTCGCCGCCGCCGATCAAAAGTGGATAGACCTCTACGACGACCCCCGACCCCGAGGGCGAGATCTGCGGCCGCCGGAACATGCCGGGCCCATCGAGAGTCACATCAGCACCTGCCTGGAGATCCACCAGGTGCAGCACTCCTCCGCTGTCCCACTGGGTAGGTCCGAACCGCGGATCGATCCCGTAGTTCACCCGCCCACCCACGACCGCCGCCATACGGTTCCCCATAACGTGGACATCCCGCGCCGTGCCCGCGGCGCCGAAGTCGTGCACCACGCCGACAGCGCCGGTGGAGAACGTCCGGCGGTACACCCGGGCATCGCCGCTCAAGGTGAAGTAGATCTCATCCTCGTTCGCGCCCAAGGACACACTGGAGGCATTGTCGGTGCCGGGAATGACTTGAGGTGTGCCACCTGTCTGAGTGACGTCGAGTGAGGCCACGCTGACGCCGGTGGTCACGGTGTCCCACACCACACAAGTGTCGCAGGGGTGCATGAGGTCCACCCGCTCGCCGAGATACACCAGGCTTGAAGCAGTGAGCCAACGGAGTTGAGAGGCGCCGGAGTGCAGCGGTCCTCCGGGTATGGTGTACGGCACCGGCCGAAGCGTCACCCGGTTGGCGGGATCGGAGAGTGAGCCGAGATAGATGGCGGAGCTGCCAGGTGGGATAGAGCCGAGGCGGGAGCTCTGCCCGACGAAGGCCAGCCGCCCGTCAGGCGCCGGCGCGGGAGACTCGATGGCGTCTACGGTGTCGGCTCCGGTGGGGGAGAGATCGCACGTCAGCTGCCGTTGTCTTCCTCCACCGGGGGGGATGAGAGCAAGGCAGACGTCATGGTCGCGCCGTCCGAGCTGCTGGGAGGAGTAGAGGATGCCGGAGCCATCGGGTAGCCAGACGGCACCGCGATCGGGGCCCACATTAAAGGTCAATCGGACCGGAGGTGTAGCGTCGAAGGGCTGGTCGGTTCCGGTGGGCGGCGTGCCAAAGGGCTCCGTGTGCCCGCATCCGAGGAGCGGGATCAGGAGCAACAGGGCATGTACTTTTCGGGGGTCCGGCCGCACCGCTACGGCATCCGCATGTGTCACCGGTGTGTCGGAAAGGGGAGATGATTCACATGGGGACGCCCACTCGGCGTGGGGGCACACAGGCCCCGGGGGAATCCCTGAGCTCGTTGCTACGGGGATTGTGACAGGTCAACGGACAGCTTGCATACCCTCGGAGGCAGGGAGATCATGGAGCTATGAACGGTTGGATCCATAGCGCCGCAGGCCTCGAGACGCCGGTCCCGCTGGTGGACCTCGATCGTCTCGAGCGCAACCTCGATCGTATGGCCGCATACGCCAGCTCGCACGGGCTGGCACTCCGGCCTCACGCCAAGACTCACAAGTCGCCGCACATTGCTGCCGAGCAGCTCCGCCGGGGGGCCGTTGGGTTGACTTGCGCCACGCCGCTGGAGGTGGAGGTGATGGCTGAAGTCGCCGACGACATTCTACTCGCATATCCGCCGGTAGGAGCTTCGAAGCTCGAGCGGCTAATGGGGCTTCCTGGACAACTCGACCTGACGGTGGCGCTCGATTCACTCCCGGTGGTCGAGCAACTGGCTCGGGCCGCCGGGGAGTGGGGCCGGACCGTGGGCGTCTTTCTGGAACTGGATCTCGGCATGCACCGGGTCGGTCTTTCCGCCCCGGAGGACATCCTGGCTCTGGCCCGCCGGGTGGCCGGGATGCCACCACTGGTGTACCGTGGCATCACCTTCTATCCGGGACACATCCGCGGTCCGGTGGCTGACCACTCCGCCGAGCTCGAGCGGCTCAGCACCGCACTTCAAGCGGCGCTTGGAAGATTGAAGCAGGCCGGCCTTGAGCCGGCGGTGGTGAGCGGTGGTTCGACTCCGACAGTCTGGCGAACCCATGAGATTGATGGTGTGACCGAGTTCCGGCCGGGCACTTACGTCTACAACGACCGGATCACGGCTCAGATCGGCGCCTGTGAGTGGAGCGACTGCGCCCTCACGGTGCTCGCCACGGTCGTGAGTACCGCCGTTCCAGGCCATGCGGTGATCGACGCCGGCAGCAAGGCTCTGGGCCGTGAGCCCCCTGACCGCGAAGGGGACGGGTTTGGTGCTCTGCTGGACCGGCCGGAGGTCACGGTGCAAAGACTCTCCGAGGAGCACGGCATCCTCGACTTACGGGACAGTGGCTGGCGGCCCACTGTGGGCGAGCAGGTCCGTGTCGTACCCAACCACGTCTGCATCGTCGTTCACCTGCACGAAGTGATCTACGGGGTTCGCGGCACTCAGGTGGAGACCAGCTGGCCGGTGAAGGCACGGGGCAGACAGCCCATAGCCCATAGCTTATAGCCTAGCCTCTTCCATGCTCCTAAGACGCTTCTACGATCCCAAGCTCGCCCAGGCCAGCTATCTCGTCGGGTGTACCACGACCGGCGAGGCGCTGGTCCTGGATCCCAATCGAAACATCGATCCCTATCTCCAGGCGGCGGATGCCGAGGGGCTCAGGGTCGCCCATGTGACCGAGACCCACATTCACGCCGACTTTGTGTCCGGTGCGCGTGAGCTGGCCCATCGCGCCGGCGCGCGCCTGTACCTGTCGGAGGCCGGTGGGGACAGCTGGCGCTATGGGTACTCCACCGAGGCCGGTGTAACCCCGCTGCACGAGGGATCACGCGTGCGGGTTGGAACGGTGGAGCTTCAGGTGCTACACGTTCCCGGGCACACGCCCGAGCATCTGACCCTGCTGGTGACCGATACCGCTACTGCGTCGGAGCCGATGGGCGCATTCACCGGAGATTTCATCTTCGTGGGAGACGTGGGGCGTCCCGATCTGATCGAGCGTGCCGTCCAGATGCGGGGAACGATGGAAGAAAGCGCCCGTCAGCTGTTCCGATCGCTGCAGCGGTTCCGGAGCCAGCCCGATTATCTGCAGATCTGGCCCGGGCATGGCGCGGGGTCCGCTTGTGGCAAGTCGCTCGGGGCGGTGCCGCAGACGACTCTGGGATACGAAAAGCGCTTCAACTGGGCCTTCGGCATTACCGACGAGTCGGAGTTCGTGCGCGCGGTTCTCGCAGGGCAACCCGAGCCCCCGCGCTACTTCGCCGAGATGAAGCGGATCAATCAGTCCGGTCCCCGCCTGCTCGGCGGCGACCGCCGCCCGGCGCGGCTTCCGGTGGGAACGCTCGCCGGCGTGCTGGAGCAGGGAGGGACCGTGGTGGACACTCGGCAATCGCCGGAGTTCGTGCTGGGTGCCGTACCCGGAACGATCAACATCCCAGTGACCCGGGCCTTCACCACTTGGGCCGGCTCGCTCCTTCCATACGACCGGGACTTTTATCTCATCGTCGACGACCGCAGGGGCCAGACAGTAGACGATGTGGTACGAGATCTTGCGGGGATCGGTCTCGATCGCCTCGCGGGGTATTTCGGCCCCGAGACCCTGGAAGCCTGGCGCACGTCGAAGGGGGACCTGCAGACCATTCCAACCCTCACCCTGGCCCAGGTCTGCTCCCAACTGCGCGCCGACCGGGCGACCGTGCTCGACGTGCGCGGCGAAGGGGAGTGGAAGAGCGGACATCTGCCGGGCTCGCTCAACGTTCCGGTCGCGAGCCTGGACGGACGGGTGAACGAGATCCCACGGGACCGTCCGGTCATCGTGCACTGTCAGACCGGTGCCCGCGCGGCAATTGCGGCGAGCCTGCTCCGCACTCGGGGCTTCAGCGATGTTCGCTTCTTTCCGGGCGGGTTCGCGGAATGGCATGCGGCAGGGCAGCAGGTGGAAACGGAATAGCTAGTCAATTGCAGCAGAGTTGATGGGAGTCTGCACGTAGTAATCCCGAGCGCAGCGAAGGATCTGCCGATGGGTCGGGATCGCTCCTACTACGTCTACATCATGGCGAGTCACTCTCAGGCCCTCTACATTGGCACGACATCCGATTGTTTCGGCTTGATACCAGCAAAGGCAGGCCATCTGCGAGGGTTCACGCAAAGTACGATCACTATCTGCCCACCTGCGGCGAGATCCAATAGATACGGGCTTGCGGACGCCCGGGAGCCGGCCAGATAAGGGCCAGGTGGGGCGAAGAGCTCGCCTATCGAATCGGGAACATGCCGTCCGAATGGACCTCGTCGAATTGGTTTCAAGCGAAGGGGTTGATCTTCGCTTCGCTCAGGACGACAACCGTCGCAGGATACAAACCCTAGGCTGAACATCCCTAGCCAAGGACTGGTACATGCTCAAAGAGTTCAAGGCGTTCATCATGCGCGGCAACGTGCTCGATCTTGCCGTGGGCATCATCATCGGGGGCGCGTTCGGGACCATCGTGAAGTCGCTGGTGGACGACGTGATCATGCCCCCCATCGGGCTGGCGTTGGGCAACGTCGATTTCTCCAACCTCTTTCTTCTACTCAAGACGGGGCCAAAGGGGCCGCCGCCCTACGCGACGCTGGCCGATGCTCACGCCGCGGGAGCGGTCACCCTGAACTACGGCATGTTCATCAACAACATCGTGACTTTCCTCATTGTGGCGTTTGCGATCTTTCTGGTGGTTCGGACCGCGAACCGGTTGCGTCCACCGGAGGCGGCCGCGCCAAGCACAAAGGATTGTCCCTACTGCCGGCTGCCCATTCCGGTTAGCGCGGTGCGCTGTCCCCACTGTACCTCCGATCTGAAGTAGGCCTGAGGCGAGCGGGACGGTGGGACGGTCGGACGGCGGGGCAGCGGGGCAGCATTGCCGGTAAAGTAGGTCGCGGTTGCTTTGTTCCGTAAAGTACTTGATGATCCCGAGATTTCCTGCTACACTGAATCCATGACCATTCCGAGACCGACCCCGAGGGATCCGGCGGCCGCGCCGGCGTTGCACGCCCGGGCGATGGACAACCTGTCCTTCATCCGCTCCACCATGGAGCGCGCCACCGCCTTCACCGCGGTACCGGGCTGGGGCGGTGTGGCGATGGGGGTGACGGCTGTCGCCGCCACGGCGCTGGCGCAGAGCACTGGCACGCGTGGGGAATGGCTCGTGGTCTGGCTCGCCGCCTCGGTGCTGGCGCTCGCCATCGGCGGGTGGTCGATGCTGGCCAAGGCCAGAAGGGCGGGGACCTCCGTTTTCTCCTATTCGGGCCGGCGGTTCGTGCTGAGCTATGTCCCGCCGCTGGCGGTGGGCGCGCCTGCTCACCCTGGTCCTGGTTCGCGCCGGGTTGTACAGCACGCTCCCCGGCACTTGGCTTCTGCTCTACGGAACCGGCGTGGTGACCGGCGGTGCCTTCTCGGTGCGGGTAGTCCCCATCATGGGCCTCTGCTTCATGGCGCTCGGCGCCATCGCGCTCCTTGCTCCGCCAGCCTGGGGCGAGTGGCTGATGGCGGCTGGGTTCGGCGGGCTTCACATCATCTTTGGCCTGATTATCGCGAGGAGGTACGGTGGCTAAATCCAACCTGGCCCGACAGGGGCCGCAGGGAGGCAAGCCTTCGGAGCGGCTCCGCGGCATCAAGGGAGACGGGGCGCGGCAGGGACCCCTGGAGCTCGATCGCCTGATTCATGAACGGATGCGGCTCGCCATCGTCAGCTCCCTGGCCGTGAACGAGAGCCTGAGCTTCAACGAGCTCAAGCGTCTCCTGGATACCACCGATGGCAATCTCAGCGTCCACGCTCGAAAGTTGGAAGAGGCCAGTTATATCATCTGCACCAAGTCGTTCGAGGGGCGGGTGCCGAAGACCCAGTACCGGTTGAGCGCGGTCGGCCGGCAGGCACTGGAACGCTACCTCGACCACATGGAAGCCCTGATCCACAGCACCCGGGAACGCTGAGCGTCGCCCTTTTTTTTGAGGCTCCACTTTATGACACAAAGATCTTCGCGGAAATCGCCCCCATCCGGCCTCCACGTGGGGATCATCATGGACGGCAACGGTCGATGGGCGACCCGGCAGGGGCTCTCGCGCGGCGCCGGACACCGGGCGGGTGCCGACGCGGTCAGACGGGTTGTGGAGACGGCGCCTTCGGCCGGCATCGGGACGCTGACGCTGTTCGCCTTCTCCTCCGACAACTGGCGCCGGCCCGCCGTCGAGGTTGCCTGGCTGATGCGCCTCTTCCGGGAGTATCTCCGGGCGGAGACGGCCCGGTGTGTGGTCAACGGTGTGCGCCTGGAGATCATCGGCCGGCGTGACCGGCTGGGTCCCAGCCTCCTGCGGGCGGTGGAGGCCGCCGAGATCGCCACCAGTGGTGGCGCTCAGCTGCGGCTTCGTGTGGCCATCGATTACTCCGGGCGAGACGCCATTCTCCGTGCCGCACAGTGCCTTCGTCCGGGCACCACGTCCCGAAAGTCGTTCGGCCGCCTGGTATCGATCGTGGATCACAGCTCGCCGGTGCCGGAGCTCGACCTGCTGATTCGCACCGGTGGCGAGCGGCGCTTGAGTGATTTCCTGCTGTGGGAGGCGGCGTACGCCGAGCTGCACTTCACCTCCCTGATGTGGCCCGAGTTCGGCCCCGCCGAGCTCCGCGCGGCGGTGGAAGAGTTCCATACCCGCCAGCGGCGGTATGGTGGGGTTAATCCTGATCTGACCCAGTCGTCGGTTGGCAAGTTGTCATCCTGAGCCCTTCGGCGGAGTTTACCCTGAGAGCAAGCGAAGGGCTGCCCGTCCGCGATCTCCTTGACTTGTCGTTGTCGGTATAATGCATTACAGGCCGGGAAGTCCCAGGCGATTACGGAGGGATCATGACCGAAGACGCAGCGCTGACCGGGCCCGACCTCGAGGCAGGTGTTCCGATCGCCGAGATTCCTGATGGAGGAACCCTGGCCGGCCACGCCGGCGGGAAGGCGGTGCTCCTGGTCCGCCAGGGGCAGGAGTGGTTCGCGATCGGCGCCGTCTGCAGCCACTACAGCGGGCCACTGCCCGAGGGGCTCGTGGTCGGCGATACGGTACGCTGCCCATGGCACCACGCCTGCTTCAGCCTCCGGACTGGTACGGCGCTCCGTCCCCCCGCGCTCAACGATCTGCCCTGTTGGAAGGTGGAGCAGCGGGCGGGGAAGGTCTATGTGACCGGCAAGCCAGCCAAGCCAGGGCACGGCGCTCGCGTCACCAAGCGCGCAGGCTCCCATCCCGATTCCGTGGTTATCGTCGGCGCTGGGGCGGCAGGCGAGTGCGCGGCCGAGACACTGAGACGTGAGGGCTATGAGGGTCGGCTGACGCTGTATGACCCTGATCCCGATGCACCCTACGACCGCCCCAACCTCTCCAAGGATTACCTGGCGGGGACTGCGTCGGAGGACTGGATCCCGCTGCACCCACCTGAGTTCTACCGGGACCAGGAGATCGAGGTCGTCCACGGTCGTCGAGTCGTCGCAGTGGACCCCAAGGCCAAGCGGGTTCGGCTGGACGACGGCGGCACCCGCGACTTCGGGGCGCTGCTTCTCGCTACCGGCGCATCTCCGGTGCGCCTCCCCTCTGCCATGGAGCAGTCTGGCACCCCGGTCCACTACCTGCGGAGTTTCGCCGACAGCAAGACCATCATTACGGCGGCGGCGAAGGTAAAGCGGGCCGTCATCCTTGGGGCGAGCTTCATCGGCCTGGAAGTGGCCGCCTCGCTGCGCGCGCGAAAGCTGGAGGTGCATGTGGTGGCTCCGGATTCGCTACCGCTCGAGCGGATCATGGGCCCCGAGCTCGGCCGCTTCATCCAGCGGCTCCACGAGGAAAAGGGAGTCACTTTCCATCTGTCCCAGAAGGCTCGGGAGATCGGGGGCGGCATGGTTACTCTGGAAAATGGAGACCGGCTCAACGCCGACCTGGTGGTGGCGGGCATCGGTGTTCGGCCGAACGTCGAGCTGGCGGAAGCTGCCGGGCTGGCCATCGACCGTGGCGTGGCCGTGGATGAGTATCTCGAGACTAGCGCACCCGGGATCTTCGCGGCAGGCGACATAGCCAGGTGGCCCGATCCCCACGCCGGCGATCGGATCCGGGTCGAGCACTGGGTCGTGGCTCAGAGACAGGGCCAGGCGGCCGCCAAGAACATGCTGGGCAGGCGTGAACCATTTACCGCGGTCCCGTTCTTCTGGAGCCAGCACTATGATGTGCCGATCAACTACGTTGGGCACGCGGAGCGCTGGGATACGATCGAGGTCGATGGAAGCATCGACGGCAGGGATTGCGCCGTGCGTTTTGTGCGGGCTGGTCGAACCCTCGCGGTCGCGACCATCTATCGCGACCGGCAGAGCCTCGAGTCTGAAGTCGAAATGGAGCACGCCGCGGTCTAGAGGTTCCCCAGGCAGTCTCACTAGCTTCCCGGCATGAAAATCAGCCGTAGGCAATTTCTGGCCGGCGTCGGCGCAACCGGGGCAGCTGTGGCCACCGATGCCTTTGGCTTCGAGGCCCGCCGGGTACTGCTGAGCCGCCATGAGGTTCGCATCCCCGGGCTGCCCTCTGGGCTGGACGGTCTTCGAATCGCCCAGGTGTCCGATGTGCACTTTCCCGGAAACCGGACCGCAGCGCGGGCGGCACTCGAGCCTGATCCACCAGGAACGCCCCGACATCGTCCTACTCACCGGCGATATGACCGAGTCGCTGAGGGCTATGGATGATGTCCGGACCTTCGCCGCCGAAGCGCGGGGCCGCCTTGCTACTGTTGCCGTATTGGGGAACTGGGAACATCGGGTTGGCGCTGTGGGTGACCTGGCGCTCGATACCTACCGCTCCGCCGGTGTTGATCTCCTGGTCAACCGATCGACGACCGTCGACGTCGGAGGGGTTCCACTGACGCTACTGGGTCTGGACGATCCGGTCTCGGGGATGCCCGACATCTCGAAGGCGCGGAAGGGTGTCGTTCAGGGCTCGATGGAGATCTGGTTGGTGCACGCTCCGGCCTTTGTGGACACACTGGACGCGGCCATCCACGCGCCGCCGGCCTTTCTGTTGGCCGGCCACACTCACGGCGGGCAGATCCGGATTCCTTTTCTCCCCCCGGTCAAGCCGATTGGAGCGGGCCGGTTTCTCGAGGGCTGGTATTACGACACCCTCTCACCGCTCTACGTATGCCGAGGGGTCGGCACCACCGGGCTTCCGGCACGCTTCCGCTGTCCTGCCGAGCTACCGGTTTTCACTTTGCGCGCTGCCTGAGATCCATCCTATAGGGTCGCAACGCTCTTACGCCAGATTGCCCAGACGTCGCAGCGGGTGTGGGAGTGGTCCGGATATGTCTTACGGAGATCGCGTTGGACCTGGTACGCTCGAACTGGCTCACGGAGCAGTCCATGGTCGGAGAGCTCCGTCTTCGGGAACACGTCGTCGAAGCCGCCACAGTTGGTCAGAGCGCTCACGTCACCGTAAACATCAACGACGTCGAAGCCCATGAAGGTGAACCCCGGCGGGTTTGTACCGTCGAGGTCGGCCGGCCCCGGGTTCTGGATGACGGCGAGCAGGTTCAGGTCCGGCTCGCCGGCTACACGCCGTTTCAGATGATCCAGCGAATGGAAGTACGAGGTCAGGTAGTCCGCATGAACGTTGTATTCCCAGTCTGCGGCCACGAGCTCTGCGGGAACCGTGGGGCACAGTAGCTGGTCGAGCGAGACGACTTCGCGTAGCTGCCGGAGCCCTGACCATTCGACGTAGTCTAGCCACTTCTCTCCCTGAGCCGGACCGAAGCTGCGCTTAGCCACGAACAGCAGATCACGTTCAGTCAACCCCTACTCGCCGGACTGGAGGACAACGGCTGTTCCACTCGCGCTGACCATGAGCATTCCACCACCCGAGCCGACCTGAAGGGTCTCGTAGTCCAGATCCACACCGACCACGGCACCGGCGCCCAGCTCTTGAGCCTGCTCGGTCATCTCCTGCAGGGCAATCGCCTTGGCGTTGCGAAGCTCCTTCTCGTACGCCGCCGACCGGCCACCGACGATGTCGCGAATTCCGGCGAAGAAGTCCTTGAAGATGTTGGCCCCGAGGATCGCCTCGCCACTGACGATGCCGAGATGCTTCACGATCCGGTAGCCGGAAATTGTAGGTGTTGTGACTACAAGCATGAGGGGTCTCCTGATAGCCAGTGCCAGTAGCCCGCACTCCTAACGTTCCTTCTCCTGGAGCACGTCGCAGACGCGGAGAATTGTGTTCCAGTTGCGGGTGGTTGCGCTCACTCCAAACTGCTTCTCGATGATCCCATTCGGCTCCACCGGGGAGCGTCCGAGCCGCCGCCAATGGCAGAGGACGAACCTTCCTGAGAGGCCGACCAACCTCACCTGCCACTGATCTCCTGGGGGATAGTTCCACGGCAGCGCAGGCGGCGTTCGCGGCCGTTTCGCCAGCACGGTGACGAACCGGCGCAGGTCCAAACCGTCGGGTGAATTCGGAAACGGTTCGGCGGCCGCCAGCTTCAGGAGATCTCGTCCCTGGCAAACCATGAGCTCGCAGGCAAACGGTAGCCGGCGGAGGAACTCGGCTCTCAGCGCGGACTCGCGAGGTTTCCCGCGGACGACGAAGGTTCCCGCCGCACCGAGATTCGATACCCCGAGGTGCGCGAGTTCCTTGGCCAGGAGGCTGGGCTGAAAGCGCTTGGCGCTCCCGACGTTGACCCCGCGCATGAAGACGACTAGAGACACGCCTGCGCTCGGAGCCGGCTCTCGAGCGCGGCAAGGACCTGCTCTTGGAAGGTCATCCGTTCTCCGCGGAGAAGGCAGTGGCGGCGCCGGTGCCCAGCCCGTAGCGGTCCCGCAGAACTCCGAGGTGGTGCGTCACATGCCCCACTATGATGTACACCAGGGCCCGGGCACTGACCGGCTTGCCGCTGGCCTGCCCCACCTTGGACCAGGATGTCGACGGAAGGCCGCTGGCCAGCGCCACCGAGCTCAGTCGCACAGCGCGGAACTCCGCAGCCAGGGCTCTGAGCGGCCTCTCATCAAAGCGGCCAGCCGGCACGTAGGCGTTCTCGTCGAAGCCTGGTAGCGGGGTAGCATCACCCCGGGCAATCCGGAGCAGGCGATAGGCGAAGATCCGCTCGGCATCGGTGAGGTGACCGAGGATCTCCTTGATGCTCCACTTGCCTGGGGCGTAGCGGGCCAGCGCCGCCGTATCATCGAGAGCCCCGAGGAGTCTCTCCACCTCCGCGAGCTGGTCCACCAGCTGCTGGCCGATGTTCTCACCGGATACCTTGGCGATATAGCCCTGATGAGATGGAGCGGCCTCATCCGCAGCAGGGCGGGGGATCGAAAGTGCGGTCATCGTCAACTCCGACACAGTAGTTAGCGGGGACGGCTCGGAATAATTGTGGGATAAACGGGGCTAAATCGCGTCGGCCTCCACGCAGGTGCGAGCCCAGGGAATGATCTCGAGCCGCTCCAGCGGGATCGGGTTACCCGAGTTCTCACAGATACCGAAGCGGCCCGGCTCTTCATAGAGCCGGCGGAGGGCGTCGTCGATTTCCTCCAGCTCTCGGCTCGCCCGCTCGGCTTGGACGGTATCCATCTCCTGGTCGTAGCTGTCGGTGCCGTGGTCGGCCACGTGAAAGGGGTAGTCGGAGAGATCGCCGGAGGCGGCTGTCAGGCTGGTTGCCCTGTCCTCATCGAAGCGCCGGAGCACGCTGAGTACCCGGGAGCGCTCCTCGAGGAGTCGTTGCTCTATACGGTGCCGTTGTTTCTCGTTCAGGGCCATCGTGCCGTCCAATCCTGGCGAGCCAAAGAGCGGAATGCCGCGCTCGTCGTTCAAGCTTGAGCACGGGGTATCCGGAATGCAACACCCGAGTGGCAGAACGAAGGAACCGGGGGAACGCAGGAACGTCGGCGGAATCAGCGTCGATCATCCCGCGGCGTGGCGGAGGGACGCCTTTTCTGCCTGGGTTACTTGAGTCCAGTGCTTGTCTTCGAGCGCGGCGTAGAGAGCGTAGAGCAGGTTGGCGGTGCCGGCGCGTCCTTCGCGGATCGCCACCCGGTTGAACGCGGCGACCGGGCCCAGGCGCCTCAGCTCGGCTACAGTGCCGATGCCAGCTCCTACCAGCCATCGCGCGCTCGCCGGACCGAGATTCGGGAGTGCGGCCAGGTCACGGTCAGTCATCGAGAGTCAGGTTCAGGAACGGCCCGACATGGGCAGAGGCTCGTCGTACCGGGCTAGACGTTGCGAATAGCTGCGCGCACCTTGCTGGCTAGCTCCGGTGGGACGTCGGTCAGCTCATGAACGATGCGGGCGTGAACGACCGCCTTCTGCAGCACCTCCTCTTCGGTAGTTCCGCGTACCTCGAAATCGCAGTTCAGGCCGACATCGCGGCAGCGGAGTTGCTTTGCCATAGAAGCCTCCTCAGGGGTGGTTTCGAACGGCACGGGAAACTCCTTATGTACAGGTAACTTGCGAGTACGTCAACCGGCGTCGTCTTCCGGTAGCCGGACCACGGGCAGCTCGAGCCGCCAGAGAATCGCCGCCAGGCGGAGCCCGGCAATGATCCCCATCCCGGCCAGCGCTGCCACGTCCGAGGGAACGTGCAACCCCTCCAACAGGAGATAACTCGCGGCGCCGACGATGGCCGCCGTGGCGTACAGCCGGCCCGGCCGCATCACCAGCGGGATTTCGGCGGTGAGCACGTCGCGGAACACGCCGCCGGCGACGCCGGTGATCGTCCCCATCAGAATCGCAATGAGATCGGAATACCCGGCCCGCTCCGTGATCTGCACTCCGGCAATGGTGAAGAACGCCAATCCCAGCGCATCGGCCACGAGCAGCGCGCGCCGGGTTGCGATCCAGAAGCGGACATAGCCGAGCGTCACCGCAGTTGCCCCTAGAATGACCCATAGGTGGGTGGTATTGGCGATCCAGAAGATCGGATGCCGGTCGAGCAGGAGGTCGCGTAGCGTTCCGCCCCCGATCGCCGTCACCACGGCAATCACAGCTATCCCGAGGACATCCAGGCTCTTGCGTCCGGCGGCGAGGACGCCGCTGACGGCGAACACCGCGACCCCGAGCAGCTCGAGTGCGTACCGCATTGGCACTAGTTGACCACCTCGAAAGTTCCTCGCACCGAGTACCACTCCTTCGCAGCCGAAACGAAGCCGAGCAGCTGCTGATCGCGAAAGTTGAGAACGACCGTGAGGGTATAGCCCGACGGCGCCAGGTACGACACGGCGTAGATCTCGTCTGCCACCCTGGTGGCACCGTACGGCGGCTTCTCTTTCGGGGTCGCAGCGGCCCTGCTGGCTGCGGGTTGTGCCGCCTTCGCGGTGTCCGGATCGCTCCAGGTGACGGTGCCATCCTGGTGAAACACGTGCTCGTGAGTCTTGCCCTTGGTCGGACCCTCGGTCCAGACAAAGCGAATGGTCTTACCGCGAATCGCGGGTGCCCGCTCCACGTCTTTCATATCCTCGATCTCCTACAAAGAGTTGTCTTCGAGAAGCTTCAATTTGAGGGCAGGCAGTGAGGAACGGCCAGACCCTCTTCCCACCAATGCGGCTCCCCGGCAGATTTGGCCATCCCGAAACAATGGGGCCTCGATGCGCTTCCCGTCCGTCCTCATCCTGGCCCAGCGTGCCAGGGAGGTGTTCCTGCGCTTCCCGTGGACGATGGCTGCGGCGGTTGTGGCCGCTGGTGCCACGGTTGCGGCCACCGCTAAGTCGGATGATGCGGAACAATGGAGCCGAATTGCCATGGTTGTTGCCCTGGCGCTCCCTCTGACTGTTGCTGTTACGCTTTTGGGCGAGGAGCGAGGCTGGTCCTCGGGCAAAGCTGTTGCGCTCAACGCTGCCGGTGTCTTGCTCCTGGTTCTCTTCTACATGATATGGCCGGGGCCCGAACGGAAGCACGAGGTGATCCGCTACTTGCAACTGAGTGCGGGCTTACACTTCCTGGTGGCGTTTCTGCCGTTTCTGGGACAGCGCGAATCGGGCGCGTTCTGGCAATACAACCGCCGGCTGTTCCTGTCCTTTCTCCGTGCCGCCCTCTTCTCCTTCGTGCTCTATGTCGGACTCATGATCGCCCTGGGCGCGCTCGACAAGCTTTTCGGGGTCGACGTTCCTTCGAAGCTGTACTTCCGGCTCGGCATCGTCATCCTCTACGTCGTCAACACCTGGATCTTCCTCGCTGAGGTCCCTCGCGGCCTCGGCGGGCTGGCGGGAGACACCAGCTATCCCAAGGTGCTCAAGGTCTTCGCGCAATACATTTTGACCCCTCTCGTCTTCACTTACCTGGTCATTCTGCTCGCGTATCTGATCAAGATCGTCGCCAGTGGCGAATGGCCTTCCGGGTGGATCGGTTGGCTCGTCACCAGCGTGGCGGCAGCAGGATTGCTCGGCTTTCTCCTGGTGCATCCCCTTCGCGATGACACCGGGGAGGCCTGGATCCGAACTTACGCCCGCTGGCTCTTCATCGGGCTGATCCCGTCGGCGGTCATGCTGCTGGTCGCGTTCTGGAAGCGAACCCTGCCTTATGGCCTTACCGAGCCTCGTCTCCTCGGGATCCTGCTCGGTATCTGGCTCCTGGCCATTGCCGTCACCTACACGGTGAAACAGGAGTCGGGAATCCGCCGGATTCCGGTGAGCCTCGCCGCACTGTTGCTGCTCACGCTATATGGGCCGCTCAGCGTCACGGCGCTCTCCGTGAGGAGCCAGAGGCAGCGTCTTGCTGAGTTGGTGGCGGGGCCACGCGAGGCCGACAAGACCGACCGCGAAGCCAGTGCCGCGCTGCGGTTTCTGCTGGAGCATGGCGACCAGGAGGCGGTAGCCGCAGCCATTCCGGGCGGGTTGCCGACTCTGGACTGGGATTCGGTGCCCCGATCCCGCGAGCATCGCGACCAGGCTGCAACCCGCATCCTTGCCGGCGCGCACATGACATATGTCTCCGAGTATTCGCGCGGAGGCTTCACTGGAACGCCGGTTCAGCTGTATGCCCGGGGGAACAGCGCCACGCCCGCTACAGGCTACGATTGGGTGATGGATGTGTCGTCCTGGGACAGGACCCCCCGGCATGCGGGTGCGGACTCGGTGCGCGTGTGGTTCGACACCACGTCCTCCGTCGCTCACGTAGTAATCGGCCCCGATTCGCTCGCGTTCGACCTCGGCCGGCTCGCCGGGACGCTGGTGAGGAAATCGGTGATCGTGCGGAACGACGTCCCGATTGAAGATCTCCGCTCGGAGGCGGTCACGAGCAGGCACCGCGGAGCGCTGGTCCTGCAGACACTGAGCGGACGGCGTACCGGGGATTCGGTGCGGGTGGATAACTGGCATGGAAAGTTGTTGCTCGGGAGGGCCAAGTGAGGTTGATTCGGAACGCTCTAGCTACCGCGCGGCAGCTTGCCCGGCCGCCCGTCCGGTGGCCCAGGCCCAGAGGAAGTTGTAACCGCCGATAGGGCCGAAGGCATCCAATACCTCGCCACAGAGAAAGAGGCCCGGGTGACGCCGGCTCTCCATGGTCCGAGGATCGATCTCGGCCAGACTTACTCCACCCCCCGTCACCTCAGCCTTCTTGTAGCCCTCGTCTCCGGTCCACGGCAGTTCGCCGCGGACCAACACCTCGATCAGCCGGAGGCGCTCTTCTCGGCTGAGCTGCGCCAGCGGTCGGGCTGGCGGGACACCGGCCTGGTCCGCCAGCGCATCGGCGAGCCGCTCAGGCAACTCGCGCCTGAGCGCGCCGGCGACGGTACGGGTCCCCTCCGGCCTGAGAGCGGTCTCCCATCCGGCCTCATCGAGCCGGGTCCAGCGTACTGTGAGGCGGGCGTCCGCGTCTCCTTCCAGCCGGGAACGCACCACGACGTGGGAGACGTCCAGCACCGACGGGCCGCTGTACCCGCGATGGGTAAAGAGGAACCCACCGCTGGCGGTTGCGTGTCTAGTGCTGTCGCGGGCCGTGATTGTGACGGGGGGTGAGACGCCGGCGAGCGCGCCGAACGGCGCGGGGTCCGCCACCACCGGCGTGAGCGCCGGATAGGTGGTGTGGATGGTATGTCCCAGCGCCGCCAGCAACGCAAGGCCGCGGCCGTCGCTCCCTGTGTTCGGCACCGAGAGTCCACCGCTGGCCACAACGACCGCGTCCACTGTGAGTGGCGGAGCGCCGTCGCGCTCCACCTTCCACCCGGCCCCCGACGGCCCGAAGCCGGTAACTGTCGTGCCGGGGAGGAACTGAGCGCCCCGGCGAGCCGCCAGCGCCAGCAGCCCGTCTCGTACGTCCCGCGCCCGATTCGAGGCCGGGAACAGCTTGGCCGATTCTTCCTCCTCGACCAGGGTCAACCCGAGCTCCCGCTCGAAGAAGGCAATCTGTTCCGCCAATGGCCAGGAGCGGAGCATCTTCCGCAGGGTGTTGGGTGAGGAATCGGTAACGAACCGCCGCTCATCCACCCGCGCGGGCAGAATGTTGCAGCGTCCGCCCCCGCTGATGAGAATCTTGCGCCCGCCGTCCCGCGTGCTCTCCAGCAACAGAGTCTCCGCGCCGGCGGAGGCTGCGAAGATCGCCGCCATGGTGCCGGCGGCGCCGGCGCCGATGACGGCAACGCGGCGCACCGGTCGGCTAGTAGCCAAAGGGAAGGTTAGACCGCTGCCCGCGCCTGGTGGCTGGTGTGGAGCGACTGGAACAGGACCCGAGCCGCGCCCGCCACGTCTCGTACCGCGGCGTCGAACGCATCCTGGTTCGCGCGGGAGGGAGTGTTGAAGCCGCTGATCTTGCGGACGAACTGTAGCGCTGCGTCGCGCAGCTCCTGATCGGTTGGTGCGTGCTCCGGATGCCGCAGCCGCTTGATGTTCCGGCACATGTGGACGTCAACCTCTCCGTGTCTGGTTGTCCTAATAATACTCAGGCCGCTCGCTGCCCAACCAAGGCGCGGTCCAGGGCCCGGGCAGGGTGAACCTGCCGATTCCTCTCCCCAGCGGTACCAGGGACGTATATTGAGGTAGTTGTTCCTCCGCTAGCCTGCCACTCCCGGATGTCTCCCGGGTCCAAGGTCTAATAATGAGTCCGCGTCCCCCCGGCTTCGTCGGCCGGTACATCGTCGTCGCCGACGAGGACAAGACCATTGTTGGGTTGGTGATCGCGGCGCTCCTCGACGAGGGGCACGCCGTCTTCTACGCCTATGATGGAGTATCTGCTGTCCGGCTCGTACTCGGCCTCAAAGTGTGCGATCTCCTCATCAGCAATACCAGGGTCGGTGGTTTGGCCGGAATCGACCTGATCCATCAGTTGCGCGAACACTTGCCCAAGCTTGCCATCCTTTACCTCGCCAACAAGGGCCGTTCCACGCCCGACCTCGAGCGGCAGCTGCCACACAATGTGCCCATCCTGCGTGAACCGTTCACCGCCGATCAGCTTCGCGCCGCGGTGCGCTACCTGCTCTAGCTCGAATCACCTTTCACCCGACTTGCCGCGTGCCGACGAAGACGTCACGGCCCCAGGGGTCGAGTGAGCTCCGGGGCGGTATTCCCGCTTCGCTGAACCACTGGAGCCATTGGGTGCGAGCAAAGAGGCCCTCCACGTGCCGGTCGTGCGCAACGATGACGGTTCCATTGCTGGCTCGCAAGAGAAAAGCATAGTCGACGATGTAGGTGTCATCGCTTGGATCGGGATCCCATGCCCATTCGAGGTAGCGCAGCCCGCGGCCGTCAACAGCGTCGTGGCCACCCTGGTCGGTGCCTGGGACAAAGGTCTCGCGAACATGGTCCGGGAGGACCGCCACCGTGCCCCCCGCACGGCAGTGGACCGCCGCCGTATGTAGTGTTTCCCGGACGGCCGTGGGGTCAGTGGCATACATAATGGCGTCATGGACCAGAACGACGTCGAATTGGCGGCCCAGCCGGAGCGAGCGCATATCACCGAGGAAATGCTCACAATCCGGATTGACTGCCTGACTGACGGCCAGCATTGCCGGAGCCAGATCGGTCAGAGTCAGTCGAAAGTGGCGCTTGAGGTGAGAGGCAAGGCTACCCCCGCCGGCGCCGAGCTCCAGCAGGGTTGAGCCGGGGGCCGTTCCCAGACGGGGCACCAGGTCCGCCGCCTCCTCCTCGTAGTCACTGGGTGGCGACAGGAGCGGCCACCAGGTGGCGAGATCGTCGTACAGGCGGGGCAGGGTAGGGGTCATTGAGGTCAGGTCTTCGCCGTGACCGGCGCGGGCCTATAACAATTTGGCCAGTCCGGGATGGCGGGCGCGAAGCGCCGCGGCCGCAGCCGGCTGATCACCAGCGAGCACGAAATCGCGGAAATCGAATCCTGGTCCAACGGTGCAGCCCACTAAAGTGTACGCCCCGGTGGAGCGGGCTGCCTGCCACCAGCCCGCGGGAACGGTCCACGACGGGCGTTGAGCGCCATCGAGCGGGCCGAGCCGGTGTTGGTTGACCTGGCTACCGTCGGGCGAGGCCATCCAGAGGTCGAGTGGCGCGCCCTCATAGAAGTGCCAGACCTCGTCCGATTGCACCCGATGCCAGCGGCTCACGGCCCCCTCCGGGAGGAGAAAGTAGATGGTCGTGAGTGCTGCGCGGGGGCCCCGCCCATCCGTTGGATGTACGGTGGCGTCAGACCGAAACAGCTCGCCGTAGTAGCCACCTTCGGGATGGGGGATCAGCCCGAGTGTGGCCACGAGTTCCTCGACGCGATCGCTCATGCGGTCACTTGCTTCTGTAAAACACCATCACGTTCTCGGGACACGAGTGCCCCTTCGAGGTGCACGACAATGGCTGGCCGGCTATGCTCCGCGAGATAGTCCGGGTAGAACTCCCGGAGGCTATGGTACTGAGGGATCACCGTGCCTCCACGCTGCACGAGGTTATTGACAGCCCTTCTTCTTCAGAGGAGCCCAATCGACTCGAGGGTCTGGGTACAACGCTCTCAGATGCTTGCGCCATTCGGCATCCGCCGCCGCGGGTGTAATCTCGAGGATGTTCTCGAAGCGCTCGAAGCCTTGCTCCCAGAGCGCTCGTACGCGGGGCAGCCCGTGATTGTCGAGGACGTACCCGAAAAAGCTTCCAGCCTGGAGGTATGCTACTAAATCATTGTAGGAGCGGAATTTTCGGGCGAGCGAGTCCAGCGGAATGAGCTCACCATGCCGGTCGAGATAGGCGGCGATCTGGTCGATGCTGTAGCCACTGCAAGGCCCGCCCGCGTAAGTCGCCAGGGCCTCGGACATCCATCCTGTCGTAAGCCAGTCCAGCGAGGGACCCCAGAAGGTATGTGAGAGTACGTGCGCGATCTCATGCCTTTCACCCTGATTGGCGGCGCTGCTCCTGACGAGCAGCACCGTTCTCGCTGCTGGATCAGCCCAGCCCCGTACGGCATACTCGGTGATACGCTTCATCTGATCGCGGGACTTGAGGTGGAACACATCAATGCGAGGGATGAAGCGCGTCTGGCCCAGCAGCCGCAGTCCGTTCGCACGCGCCTGCTCAGCGTCCTTGACGAACTGATCAATGTGGTCGGCGGCATACGAGCCCGGCTGGTAATGAATTCGGAAGTGATCGGTCTCCCGAGTCTGCCAGGTGAACGTCGTATCCCGAAGCGCCGCAGCGGCGAGCCCCATCGGATGATCGGGATATAGGAACTCAGGGGTGCGCTCACAGCCCGCCCCTATCGGCAGCAGCAAGAGTGGGAGGCAGGCTCTCATGATGACTTCCGCATGTTAGCCCGCGTCCCCCGCAGCAAGCTCTCGTAGAGCGCAACGACCTGCTTCCCGAACTCTGTGGCTGGATGCAGTCAATCGATTCAGATGGATAGCTATGCTGGAAAGATCAGTCGTGCATTCGACGCATTAGCCACTCGAGTCGCCGCTCTGGATGCACCCCCTGTCGCTGCTCTGCCGCGAACAGGTGCTCGAGTCCCGCTGCGAACGTGAAGCGTGGCGGTGTCGTAGGCCCGGTCAGCTGAACCAGGCCCGGCAATCCAAGAGTTGATGGGTACCCGGCCACAGCGTTAGCGAGAACGCCCGGAAACGGTGGCTCTGCGGCCTGGTTGATGTCGTCCCAGCGATCCCATGCCCGCTGGAAGTCTGCCGCACTGACCTCGACCCACAGCCCCCAATTGCACACTGTCGGCTCGCCGCGAATCGGAATCGGTAGAAGTACCCGAAGGAAGTAACGTTGCTCGGTGCCGGCGATGTCCCGGATCCGGCAGTCACTCTTGCCCGCCAGCGTTCGGACGGGTCGCTCCTCTGCAGGGATCGCATAGTAGGCATCCGGCCGATCGAAGCTCGGCTCCATCGTGTCCCAGTCATGCTCTTGACCGCAGGTGGCACACCGCATGAGGGCTCGTTGGTTGGTCCGCGTACCGCCGCTTGAGAGTTGCTCCTGACGGACTACGGCCCGGAAGCGGACTGCGCCACGCGCCATTGCCAGTAGATGAACAAGGGCGCGCCGACGATCTCCAGGAGCAGGAAGCCAATGTAGGGGCGGGGCGGCGCACCGATAACCAACCAGGAGAGCAGCCGGCCCACACCACCGAGGAAAACGGCCGCCCACAGCCAGCGAAAGAGCGTGCCCTGCTGCTCAATCGACGGGACCGTCCAGAGCAGCGCGAGTCCCAGGCCAAGCCAGACCCCGCCGAAAAACCGGAGATTGCTATCGAGTACTGGGACCTCCGGCAGATGCAGTGGCCGGTAGAGCGGGTCCCGAACGCCGCGCATGCTGATGATGCCCTCGACTACACGCTCGACCGCCGTCCCCGTCCAGTGCGAAGGAGGCTCACCCCGCCTATCACGGTCACCACGAGCAGCATCGGATAGACGAGCAGCAGATCGATCCGGATGTCGCACTCTCCGCTGCACCACCAGCGCTGCTCCATTCCCGTCTCATACACGGCGTACAGCAGCCACACGAGGCCGGCGGCAACCGCGACTGGGCGGCCGCGCCAGCGCCCGAGGGCCAGCAGCGGCACGCCGATGAGAGCGGCGAGCCACGGGTATTCAATGAAGATCGCCATCACTATCCCCGTCAGCAACTCATCCGGGCCTCTGCTGCGCGCTCCGTCGGGCCGCATCGCATTCCGCACATCCGCTTTCTGAGGGGTGAAGAAAGACGAGCGGGTCGCGGCTGAGCTGCTCGCGTACGACCGTCACGACATCCTGGGACCTGACGAGCCGCGCTTCTGCGTGCCCGACCCGCCCTTCGCGTTGAAGATGGCGCGCTCGTAGCCACTGATCCGCCAGTGCGAAGCGTTGACAGCAGTGATCGTTTTCCGTGTAATCAACTCGCACTGGGTGCCCATCTCTCACGATCGTGCAGTGCTTCGCAACGCCATAAGGGACGTTCGCCAGAACCTCGGCCAGGTGGATGGTCGTGTTCGCATCGTGCCCAACGCCCAGGAGCAGAACCTGGCCGTCCAGTTCGTAGACCCGGCCGACTGGACTTTCGGGGTGATGCGGGGGCAGCGGTAGCGGATCAGCCGTGATCGTCTCGGCCTGCGGGCCGAGCGCAGCGAACGCGAATGGATGGGCACTGCGACGTGCCTCGGGTAGTCGCCAGAACATATCCGCCGTTGCACCGAGGCTTGCAGACGCAGGAGTCCTGTATGGCTCGAACGATCTGTCGTCATCGTCGCCCCACGAGGGCATGACGATTGTGCCCCCGCTGCCAATAGCGCTACCAAGTGCTTCGATCACGCCCGCTGGACCGTCCTCGACCGGGCGTACCGCGCGGTACGACATGTGGACGAGCAGCACGCCTCTCTGCAGCACGCCGAGTGCCCGAAGCTGATCGATGAGTTCCGCCTGACTGATGCTTGACGGCGCGACGTGCCGGTCATCCATTTCCGGTCGATTTCGTGAAAGCAGGCTGTCGGCCTGCCGTGCTGCGATGCTCTAGGATCTGAAGCCGACCACGACCTGACGAGCCTCGGGCCGATCGACCCCGGGCCAGAGATCGCTATGCCATTCCACAATGGCCTCGATCTCAGCAAGCAGGACCCACAGATTACCTTCGTCCAGCTTCGGATGGAGCCGCTCGATGTTTTCCAGCTCATCCCGGGACTGTACCGCGCCCAGGCGCCGCAATACGGTATCCAGGTCAGCTTGCGTCAGGGCGCGCAGGTCCCAGACGCGCAGGGGCACCATTTCTGCTTTATCATCGACCGCAAAGACGGTCTTGATGTAGAAGGATTTGCCGGAGCGCAGGATCAGCTCGAGCACGAGGGGTGGAATCGTCTGGCCCTTGGCCCGATCCAGGTACTCCCGCACACTCAAGCTCATGTAGCCGACCCTTCCTCAATCAGTGAAGACAGCAAGCGGGTTACCGCCGTCTGACAGGGGGCGTCATGCGGCGACTCCCCAGCTTGGGCACAAATTTACGCTCCCTTAGGCACCACTGCATGCGCTCGCTAGGCGGCTGAGGCTCCGGGGCTCCGCAGAGTGACGTCACAGTATTCAAAGCGGTCGTCGCGCCGAACCCGCGCCCCCGCCTGTATTGCAAGCGCCTGCCGGAAGATGGGGCCGGCGTACACACAGGTGTGGAACTCGCCGCGCTCCCCACAGGGGTCGACTGTCGGCGGCAGCTCGGCCAGGAGCGCTGCATCGAACTCCCGGCCCGCAAACTCGGCCCCGAGCTGAGTGGTGTCCACGCAGGTCACAATGGCCCGATAGCCTGCGCCCACGAAGGTGCGGGCGAGCGTCGCCGTGTCCCGCCCCCAAAGCGGAAACAGCGGTGCCCAACCGAGCGGGGGCAGCAGGCGCTCTCGATAGGCTCGCACCTCTTCGAGGAAGAGGTCTCCGAAGGCCAGGTGTCGCAGGTCTGGCTGCTGCTGGCGCAGGATCGCCAGGGCGGCCGCGAACGCCTCCTCATAAACCAGGTTACTCGCGGCTGCTGGAATGGTTGCCTCGACGAGTGGCAGCCCCAGCGCCGCAACCTGTGCCTCGAGCACGCTGCGGCGAACGCCGTGCATGCTGATCCGGTCAAAGTCGCGCGTTATCGTGGTGAGCAGGGCGACGACTTCCACGCTCGGATCCGCACGCAAGGCCGCGAGCGCGAGACTGCTGTCTTTACCGCCGCTCCACGCGAGAGCTACCGGGCGTACGCCCACCAGCGACCCTCCAGTTGCCAGTTGGGCGACTCAACCGAGATAGTCTCTCGCCGCCTAACGACGCGCGCATCAGCTGCGGCGACTCGCAGCCCCACCCCGCGCCTTGGTCTCCGGCACGCCATCGAGGAACTCAACGACCCCAGTCTCCAGTGAGTACTCGGCACCGACAACGCGCACACCCTCATCCTGGATCAACTGCTCGAGCACCTGAGAGCCGTGTCGGAGGTGATTCACGGAGGCCCGGATGTTGGCCCGAACTCCCTGCCTCACCAGCGCCTCGAGATCGTGCTTGAGGTCGGTCGCCAGGAGCCCCTCAACCGAGGGTCGTATGCGGTCCACGATTGCCCCCAGGTTGCGGGATTGGTTTTCGGTCGGCCTCTGAAGCTCTTCGAGGGTGGCCACAACAGCCCCGCACTGGGAGTGGCCAAGGACCACCACCAGCCGCGTGTCGTAGCGGGCGGCGGCGAATTCGACGCTACCCACTTGGGAGGGAGCAACAATGTTGCCCGCAACACGAATCACGAACAAGTCCCCCAGGCCCTGATCGAACACAATCTCCGCCGGAACGCGCGAATCGGAGCACCCGAGGATGATCGCAAACGGTTGTTGCCCCGTCGGCAGCTCGGCGCGCCGGGGGGAGAGGTCAGGGCTGCGCAGGTTCGAGGCGAATCTGAGATTGCCCTCTCGCAATCGCTCGAGTGCTTCGCGGGCTGAAACCATCAGTCGTCGGTCCTCGCTGTCATATCATCAACTCCACGACCGGGTTCTCAGCGCTCGCCAGATTCCCGGGGCAATGGACGATGTTGGGCCGCCAGGCTAGCTTGGGGCTCTATCTCTTAGCGACAGGCGCACCAGAGCAACAAGCTCGTCGGCACCCAAGGTCAGAAATGGAGAACCACATGCCTACCTACGAATATCGCTGTCGCGACTGCCACCACCTCTTTGATCGCGTGGAGCCGCTTGCGGAGCACGGGCGCACTCGTCCCGAGTGCCCGAAGTGCAAGAGCAAAAAGGTGGAGCAAGTCCTCACATCGTTCTTCGCGAAGACTTCTCACAAGTCCTGAGCTGCACTGGTCGCCCGACACTCGCGTCCCGCTGACCATCCACGGTCAGCGCGCGGGCGGTGCTCGGGGCAGGAGCGTTTGTCGGCTGCAGGATTCTCATGCCCCTCCCGAGTCCGTGGCGCCCTGTCCGCTACGGCTTGGGGGCGACGTGGCGCGACCGTCGCCTTTTCACGACATCTCGCACCGCGCGCTCCAGTCCGGCCCCCGCGAGCAGGATCAACCCGCTGCAGAAGACGACTGCCGGCACGAGTCCCCATGGCTCATGGGCATGGACCGCGAATGTTGGCTGTTGCAAGAGCAGCCGACCCACAACCAGAATGTATGGCAGTGCCAGGACGTCGAGCCAGAGATCGTAGACGAACGTCCCACGGTGGGGTAGGACGTGATAGTACATGGCAATGAACGTGACCAGGTAGATCACGACCAACGCCCAACCAAGCTTCGACCGAAGAACCCCCATTCACAACCCTCGCACTAAACTTCGTTTCCTTAGAGAGTCGCGAGAGAGTCGCGCTGTCGGCTGAATGCGCTGGTTAGGCCGCATCCACAACGTGGGGCGTTAACGCGCGACTCACAGTCGGCTACAAGCGTGTCCTAGAAGCAGGCCCCCGACGGCTAATGCAAGGCCCCCGCCGACGTAGCGTCCTCGTTGCCCAGCCTGCACTCGCCCCAGCAGCCTCAGCACTCCGTAGACGAGCAGGACCCAGCCGAGGAGCAGTTCGACCAGAGGCCCCAGGTACCGGCGACCGAAGACCAGCGGGTCGGCGATCCACGGCTGTCGGTCTAACGACTGGTGCATCAGCTGCGCCATGGCGGCTTCACCGCGCTCGCCGACCTGGCCCGCTCTGCTCTGGCGGCGGGTCGGCGGACGTCGGGAGCTCGTACCAGATTTCCAGCTCATAGCCTTCGGGATCTTGGCAGAAGAGGTACGGCTCCCCAGGCACGAACTCCCCACGGCTGACGATCTGTCCGCCAGCAGCCTGCACGGCGATGGCCGCTTCCTCGATGTCCTTGGGGTCTACGAGGCGGAACCCAAAGTGGCTGATCCCGCCCGAGCCCCCGCCGCCCTCCGGCTGCGCCTCGAAGACGAGCACGTCCCACGCACCAGGAGTCTGCGCTTGAACAAAGCCGGGCTCGCGATGCACCGCCACAGCCCCGAACACGTGCTGGTAGAACGCGAAGGCTCGTTCGGGGTCGCTGACTTTCAGGGCAAGGTGGGTCAGTCCCCGCGTACGAATCATGCCTGTCTCCGATCCCTGTGAGTCCGCCCAACGGACCGCGCTTAAGTAGGTTCTCGCCTCGGTGGTCTCGGTACCCACCGGTTCACCCGCGCCAGGTACGCGACGTACGGCAGTCCGAAGCGGCGCCGAAGCGTGGGCTCTTCATATAACACGACAAAAGATGACCCAAGGCTAGAGTTCGTAGGGCCAAGAGAACCATCGATAAGGAGGCGTGCCACAACCCAAAGCCGACCAGGACGAGCAGGGCGCCGAGGTACATCGGGTTGCGAACCCACCGGTAAGGGCCTCCGGGAACGAATGACCGGGGCGGGTCGAAGGGCGCCGGGGTGCCTCGGCCGACTACCACAAACCAACCGACGCACGATAGTACAAGCAGGCCGCCGACGATTATCAGGACGGTCCCCACAGCCCGCGAGCCTTGCGGGAGCGCCCAACCCCAGCCGATCGAGCGTACTTGCAAGGCAACCCAGCCCCAAACAACACGAACCCGGTCGTGTACGCCAGCGCTCGCAGGGCGGCCAGAATCTCAGTCATTAGGGGCTAGCGGCCGCCGGGCCGGCCTCCGGCATGACTTGGAGCAGGACCGCAGGCGGCAACTTGCTCTAGCGCCCGTCGAATTGCGGCGTGAACCCGACCGTCGTTCATCATAAACGTATGCCCTACGTCCAAAATTGTCGGACGATCGCCTGGCATAATCTTGGTCTCTTCGACCGCCACGACCCAGTCGTTTGCATCCTGGCCGAACGGACTTCGTGGTCCACAGGGCCCTGCGCTGCCGGCAATGATGGTGTAGGGCAGCCGAGGCAGGGGCAGCTGCGCAAAAAACTCCGGCCGGGCCAGCAGCTGGCCGCTCTCACCGCAGGCGAGGCGATATGGCCAGAGACGATGCAGCTGACAGGCCAGGCGTGGAGGCTGATTTGGCGTGGCGAGCATGATGAGGTGCACCGGGGCGGGCTCCAGACCGCTGAGGGCCGCCCGTAGCGCGAGTCCGCCAAGCGAGTGACCAAGGACCGCGTAAGGTTCTCCGGTTCGCGCAAACGCCTCGAGCCGACGACGAACGCGGGTCCGAATCCGGTCGAAGCCCTCGACCGCGGCGACGTATCCAAGGCGCTCGGGCCGGTAGCCCGTCTGCTTGAGGAAGCGAGTGAGGCGACCAAGGGATAGTGGGGTGCGCCCCATACCGTGCACCAGCAGCAGCCGCATCCTAAGGCATTTCCTCGATGGCTAGCTGGGTGTACATGAAGGCAGCCGCCTCTTCAGGCATCGCTCTCTGCCCGAACGAGTCGAGCCACGCCGTGATCCGCGCCTGTCGCGGGCCAAAGGCAGCGCGCAGCTCGGATCTTTCGGCGTCCGTTGCCTTCTGAACCCGCTCCGAGCGGGCGACATCATCTCCGATTCCCCAGCGCTGCGCTAGCGGCACGAGATCCCGGAGATCGGCGGGCACCTTGTCGGAATCCAGTGGGGGTACCGCGTCGGCAGCGGGTGAGGACCCCGGATCGCGGGTCGCCTCCCGCCCGCTGCAACCGGCGAGGCTGCTGAGCAGCAGCATCGCCCATGTGAGGAGTCGTCTCAAGGCTGGCCTCCCAGCAAAGGGGGTGGTTCGCTGCGGGCTAACGGCTCGCGCATCAATTGCGGACGCTCAGGCCCACTGAAGGTGCTGCCCGGTAGGCGAGTCAGTCGGTATCGAGGCTGAGGTAGAGGACGACTGCGGCGACACCCAGCGCCACGTAGCCGATCCCCAAGCTCCTCAGGGCTCCTCGCTCCTGATTGCCCAAGCGCATCGAATCCACCGCATTGCGCTCCACGGCGATCCGGCGCTGTCGCACTCCGGCGGTAGATGGAAGGGAACCCCGCTGACCGAGTCGGGTCTTACAACGACCGCGTGGAGAGCGCGGGTCTGGTGCCCTTGCCAGAGCTGCACCTGCTGGCGAGCCGGCAGCTGTCGCTCGGGGCTCAACTCCTCCCGCCGCCAGCCGGCGCCACAGGCACTGGCAAGCCACAGAGGAGCTACGGCACTTGATTGCCAGCTGCGCATCCGGTCCTCCGAGGGGCAGGCGAGTCCGAGAACCGGGACCACCGCTGAGCGTGGGTGACTTACCGAGAGGTTCGCGCGCTGTCGACCCCGCTCGCCAGTCCCGCCGAGGGTTGCCCCGAAGTTCCATCCAGCGGCCGGTCGTAGGTCTGCTCGGCACTGCTGGAAACCGACCCGACACGGTCCAGCACGTTGTCGGCGAGCTGAACGAGCAGTCGGGTTCACTCTTTTCTGCAGCCGCCGAGGATGCGGCGCGCAAACGACCTGGCTCTGTCGCCTTTGTCGACTATGTGCGCTTGCTAGGCGGCGACCTTAGGGAGGGACGAATGGGTCCAGAACTCCCAAGCGATCCAGCCCACCACCAGCGCACCCATCCACCCGCTGAGAATCGCGAGCACATACAGAGGGCGACGGGTGTCGGTATGTCGCACCAAGGCCAGCGTGCCCAGCACGCTCCCGGCGAACAGTCCCGTCGCCGCTATCGCGAGACTCCATCCCAGAATCACCGCCGCGAGGTACGCGGTCCCGATGTCGACCCGTCGGCCCACGGTCATAGCGAAGAGGACCACCAGCAGCCCGAGAAGCGCGTAGGCGACTCCGATGACACTCAGAGCAAGGCGGGCTCCTGGTGACATAGTCATGAACCGGAGGGTAAACATAGGCGCCGGTTCAGAAACGTGAGGCTGGTCCATACTCCGACTAGCATAGGTACCGCCAGGAGCACCGCATCCAAAGGACGAGTACGGAAGCCAAAGAAGAACACGGGTGCCCACAATACAGCAGCGAAACCCAAGGCAAACAGTCGAGTGCGGCGGACCTCTACTCGTTCTGGCCTAAACGTCCTTGCATAACCCGCCAGCAGAAAAAACCCCGGCGGCAGAACAAACATCGCGCCGCCCAGAATAGACCAGAGCAGGCCTTCCATGAAAACCAGAGGAGCGGCAAGGAGAGGAGCCTTATCTGAAGAGTATTCAATCCCCGGAGTTAGCGTCAGTTTGACCGTCCCTATCAGGCTCGCGGTGATTGCTCCCGTCGCGAGTCCGAGCAGCGCCGCCAGGAAGGCCAGTAATATTTTCCGGCGCATTATCGATGAGACGGCGGTTTCGTGGGATCGTCGGCCGGGGGTCGTGCAAACAGTGCGCTCAGGAGGGTAACAACGCCAACGTAGTCTAACCCTCCCCCAACCACCCAAAGCACGACCATAGCTACTAGAGTAGCGGGGGAACCCGGGGTCTCAGGGACTCGCCTTGGCAACCAGAGCGCTATGACCAAGCGAGCGCCAAGAAAAGGCACCCGCCAATGAGCATGGCCACGAGCGCGACGATGCGGTGGTTCTGGGGATCCAGCCCGGCGTTGATCGCCGCGCTGTCAAGCGGTGCGTCTTGGTTCTGACCTTCACATCCCAGTGATCCAGCGATAAACAGAAGGCCGAGCGTCCTCACGGAAAGATCCCCAGCTGCTCGTAACTCAGAGCTACCTTATCGATTGCCACGATCATGGCCGCGATACGGAGATCCACCTTGCCTTGCTGTTGCTTCCACACTTCTCGGATCGGATGATAGGCGCCGACCATGGTCTCTTCGAGGCCCGAGTTCACCAGGTCCTCCTCGCTCGCGCCGTGGGTCACCCGCTCGATCTCCTCGGCGGTGAAACGCCGGCCCGTCACGCCCTCCACCGCCTGGAGCAGGCGACCATAGGCACCCTGCTCGAACCGCTTCTGCATCCTCCCGAAGCGGACGTGGCCCAGGTTCTTCACCCACTCGAAGTAGGACACGGTGACGCCCCCGGCGTTGATGTAGGCGTCCGGGATGACCATGATATTGCGCCGGGCGAGGATCTCATCCGCCTCCGGGGTGGTGGGCCCGTTCGCGGCCTCAACCACGATCTTCGCCTTGACCCGGGGCGCATTCTCCGCCGTGATCTGCCGCTCCAGGGCCGCGGGGATGAGGATGTCGCACTCGAGCTCGAGCGCGTCCTCCCGACGCGCCAGGTTGCTGGCCCCGGGAAAGTCGAGGATGCTCCGGCGCTCTCGCCGATACGCCATTACCTGCTCCAAGTCGAGACCCTTCGGGTTGGCGATGGCACCCTCGGATTCCGCCAGCCCGACCAGCACCGCCCCACCTTCCTGGAAGAACTTGGCGGCGAAGTAGCCCACGTTCCCCAGCCCCTGGAGCACCACCCGCTTGCCCTGAATCCCCGGAGCAAGCCCCAGCGCCTTCATGTCATCCCCCGCGCCACAGACCTCGCGAACGCCATAGAATACGCCGCGGCCAGTGGCCTCGACCCGGCCGCGAATGCCGCCGGCGCTCACTGGCTTGGCTGTGACACAGCCGAGCGCGTCTATTTCCCCTGGGCGGAGCTGGATGTAGGTGTCGGCGATCCAGGCCATCTCCCGCGGACCGGTCCCCACGTCGGGGGCGGGCACGTCGAGCCCGGGCCCCATAAAGTTCTTGCGAACGAGCTCGAAGACATAGCGTCGGGTAATCCGCTCCAGCTCCTCCGGCGAGTAGCCCTTCGGATTGAGGCGGATTCCTCCCTTGGCTCCGCCAAACGGGACGTCCACCAGCGCGCACTTGTAGGTCATGAGCGCCGCGAGCGCCTGTATTTCGTCGGCGTCGACATTCTCGGCGTACCGGATGCCGCCTTTGCAGGGGAGCTTGTGATGGCTGTGCTCCGCCCGCCAGGCGTGCATCACTTCGATGCGGCCGTCATCGCGCTTGATGGGAAAGCTGGTGTAGAAGAGATTTTTACACGCCTTGATGTTGGTGAGCAGGGTGGGGTCATGCGGGGTGAACCCGGCCGCGCGGTCGAAGGCCCGGTTCACCTGGTCGAGAAAGCTGGCGCCCACAGACAATGTGCGCTCAGTACCGGCCGGGGACGGCGGGATTGGCAGAGTGATAGTCTTCATACACCGCTCCTAAGCACGAAGGACGTCCCGTTTAGACGCTCGGAGACGTAACCTGTCACTGCCGCAGCTTCCAGGCGAATCCCGGCAAGTCCGACATGACCGTCCGGACGCAGGAGGTAGAAAGCCGGCCGAGGGATTTTCACGCGCGTAAGCTCCCGATCATTGCCGGGATCGCTGGGAACGACATGGGTGCGCAGCAGGTCGCCGAGGCCTGGCACCCCACCCGGAGGGGCGGCCTGCCCGATCACGATCAGAGTGAATCGGGTGTCGTCGAGTTTTCGGAAGAAGTCCTCGGGGGGACCGTTCGCGGAGAGCTTGAGCCGCAGCCACGGAAAACGATCGCCGGCACGTGGCGCGTCCTCAGGCAGGCCCGGCAGCGTTTCCGATAAGGGGCTGTCAGGGTAGCGAATACCGGTCTGGGAAATGGTGAGAAACGCGAGTTTTTGAATCCTCTCGAGCCTCATCGCCAGAGCCATGATCTTTGCCAGGACCCGAGTCCGGAACAAGCCCGCGAGCCTCGTGTCGGAGACGACGAGGGAGAACATCCGGTCGGTCGTGCTCAGCAGCCGCCGAGCGACGGGGATACGCTCGGCCTCATAGGAGTCGAGCAAGGCCGCGTCTGCACCGCCCGAGACGACCAGGGCCAGCTTCCAGGCCAGGTTGTAGGCATCCTGCAGGCCGGTGTTCATACCTTGCGCGCCGACCGGGCTGTGGATATGCGCCGCGTCGCCCAGCAGGAAGCAACGGCGGTCACGGAAGCGCTCGGCGCGGCGATGATGGATGCGGTAGGTGGAAAACCAGCTGCAATCCTGCAAGGCCACCCCGGCTCCCGCTTCCTCGCGGATCGACGGAATCACGTCGTCCAGGCTCAGATCATCTCTCCCGCGCAATTCTGGCGGCACGATGCCGACCACCCGCCAGTGATCGTTCCCGCGCATCGGGAAAAACAGGTGGAATCCGTCACGCCAGAAATAGATGTTGAGCTCGTCCGGCACCATCGGTCCCGTCATCTGCGTGTCGGCGACAAAGAACACGTGCTCGTACGGCGCGCCTTGAAACGCGATGCCGCTCAGCTCGCGCACCGCGCTGCGCGCACCATCGCATCCGGCGACCCACGCGGCCCTGACTTCCCGAATCGTTCCGTCCGGTTGCTTGAGCTTCGCGGTGACCTGATCCGCTTCCTGCGCCAAACCGACAAGCTCGGTGTTCCACTCTATGGCCATGTCCCATCGATGAAGGAGCTCACCCAGCAGCCGTTCGTTGTCGTCCTGGCCCAGGATCAAAAGGAAGGGATACGGACTCATGTCGCGCCCGATGTCACCCAATGGGACGCGCGCGGTCCGCCGCCCTGCCGCCCACATGTTGGCGCCGGTGGCGCGTTTCCCGAGCTCCAGCGCCCGCTCGACGATGCCAAGCTGCGAGTAGATCTCGAGGGTGCGGGCCTGTACCCCGAGTGCTCTGGTCTGGAGCGACGGACCAGTGTGCCGGTCTATGATCCGCGCACGCACGCCTCGCCGACCGAGTTGGTTTGCGAGCATGAGCCCGGTGGGGCCTGCTCCCACGACCAGGACGTCAGTATCCATATGAGTCCCTTTCCGCCCTCCCGCTCAACCGTTTCGCTTAAAGTACTGCACCGCCCGCTCATGCTTCTCGGCCGCCGCTCGAGTCTTGAACGTGCCGAGATTCCGGCGCCTGCCGGTCTTGGGGTTCTTCTTCCTCGAGTAGAGCCGATACTCGCCCGAGGCCAGCTTCCGAATCATCCTCAGCTCCCTTCAGCGACTTTCTCCGCCTGATCCCGCTCATCGCGTGAAACGACCTTTAGGGCCGGCGTGAGCCCTGCTGGCGGACGAACTGACGTTTCGCGATTTCGGACATTCGATCCTCCACGGTCCACCGTTAGCGTCTCATCGTCGCTTTCCCCTATGCCGTCCATCCTTACGGCAGCGCCAGCTGGTGCGTCACCCACCAGTCCCGCGCCCGTTCCTGGGTCCAGGCGCTCGCGCCTTCCAGCTCGGCCAGCCGATGCGACAGCTCTCTGGCGGACTGCGGTCGCTTCGCGGGGTCCTTTGCGAGACAGGATAGCACGAGGTCATCGAGTGCAGCGGGAATCGGCAGGTCCGTCCGCGCTGACGGAGGCGTAGGCGGCGTCTGGGCGTGCTGCAGGAGAAGTCCCATGGGGGTCTCGGCGGTGAACACGAGTTGCCCGGTCAGGAGCCAGTAGGCCACACAGCCGGTCGCATAAATGTCGGCGCGCCCATCCAAATCAGTTCCCATCGCCTGCTCGGGGGCAATGAACGCCGGCGTACCACGGACCGCGTTCTCCCGGGTGTGCACCAGGCTCGGGTCCGCGGCGTCGCGGACTGCCCCCACAATTCCGAAATCCAGCACCTTCACGAAGTCGTACTCCTCGCCGTACCGGCAGAGAAAGATGTTCGCGGGTTTGATGTCGCGATGAACCAGGCCGCAGGACTGGGCTTCCGACAGCGAGTGACAGACCTGGCGAAGCAGGTAGATGGCCCGCTCGGGAGGAATCGGCCCGAAGCGCCGGAGGAGCGAGTCGGCATCGAGGCCGTCGAGCAGCTCCATGACGTAATAGAAGGCACCGTCGGCGGCCATCCCGAAATCGAAGAGCTCCACGGTATGGGGTGAGCGGAGGCGGGCGATCACCTGGGCTTCGCGCTCGAATCGGCGGACGGCTTCATCCGACACTCCGGCACGCGCATCCCCGGCGACGGAGGGCCGGATGAGCTTGATGGCGGCAGGCCTGGCCAGCATGCGATGCCGGGCTCGCCAGACCTCGCCCATCCCTCCCTCTCCGAGCTTCTCCTCCAGGCGGTAGCTCCCCAGCTCGCGCGCGCGCTTGACCTCGGTGCCCAGCTGGTAGACCACGCGGGCACCAACATAGGCCATGCCCACCACGAGGAGATAGGGGAAGACGAGACCCAAGAAGAATTGTGCCGGGTCCAGCCTGAATGAGATGCCCCCGGACGCGATCACGAGCCCGATGATGACAGGGACCGAGCTGACCGATGCCAGCGCGGCAACCACCGCCCGCCGCGGAGAGGTCGGCACGACGACCGTGAACAGCACGACCCATACGGCGACCCACGAGAGCCCCAGGTAGCCACGGTGGTTCTCGATCTGCATCGGATCCGCGAACTCGCCCGCGGCGATGGCGTAGCTGCTGGCGATCTCGAATGCCAGGCCGAGGTTCATCGCCGTGGGAAGCGGAAGGCGGGGACTCCGGATCACCGCCGCGACGAGCAACGCTACCACGATCCCGATCACGCCGGGACCCCACTGCACGAAGCTCCCGAGGAATCGCGCCCGATCGCCCGGGATCAGCAGCGCCGGAAAGATTCCCGCCATGAAGAAGACGAACGCGTACAGCAGGGCGAGGACGCGGAGGCGTCTGGCCGACTGGCGGAGCAGATCAGCCGGGAATCCCGACGAGATCTCTCGCGCAGTCGGATCACGCGCGTCGGGGTGCATGAGAGTGACGTGCTCGTGCATGCCGAGACTCCAAACGGGGCGCTTACGACAAAGCCTTGGTGCTGCAGCCTAACGACTGGCTAATCAGCTGCAAACGGCCGGTGAAAACCTATGGTCGCACGTCAGAGACGACCCCTCAGTCGGCCGGGGTCAGCGCTGAGTCCTTCGCCAGACACGACGCCCTTGATCGAACTCGGTTCATATCCCGGTTATTCCACGCTGGCCAGGTTGTACATCGCACGCCACGCACGGAAGACCTCTCGGTAGTCATCTCCGGTGTAGCCCACTGTCCGCCCGCCTGTCCGCTCCGATCCCGGCACCAGCTCCGCCATGTCAGCCATCTGAGTCAGGGCGAAATCCACCTCCAGCCGGATCGGTGGCGCGATCTTGAGCAGCGAATGCTTGCGCCGCAGCGCCGACGCGGCTCCCGCACGGATCCGTTCGCACGCGACGGTCGGCGCCAGACTCCTTGCCGCGAATCGTCCCACCGCCTCCTTCACCACGACTGTCTCGATCCCGTCACCCAACAGCGTCCGTGCCTCGGCGGCCAGCGCCTGGTCGCCGCTCACCAGTGCCACTGGCACCCCATGGACACCGGCCATGGCGGCGTTCAATGCCAGCTCTCCCACCGGCTCGCCATTGAGCCGGGCCTCATACACTCGGCTGGTATAGGTGTGATCGATCGTGGCATTCCGCGTGCCTGCTCGGGCATGATACCCGATGAACATTGCTGCATCGAAGCCGCCATCGATGCCTTCGACCATCGAGAGGCGCTTGGGTCCGCCGCTCAACAGCTCCGCCGCAGGGTTGAGTTCCTCGGCAAGAAGATTGCGCATGAGCCAGTGACTGTCGTTCACGAGGACAGCTTCTGCACCGGCCTCGAGCGCGCCAGCGATTGCAGCGTTGGCTTCATTAGTCATGAAACGGCGAAACCTGTTATACTCCCCAGCGTGACGGGGCTCGATCGGATCGGTCTGATCTTCGTGGGTAACTCCGGCGATTCCCTCCATATCGACCGAGATGTAGACCCGCATGAGCTCTCCGATGGTGACAGTCCGGCGCGAAAAATACCGAGGAAGAGTTATGGATGCACGCAGATGGGGACTGGCGATCGCGATCCTGGCGTTGGCCTGCGCTCCCCCCAAAGAGCGGGCTGACCGCCAGTTCGTGCAGCACGGCCGGCTCTACACCGCATGGCTCTACGGCAACGAATACAACAAGCTGTGGGCCCGCTTCTCTCCCGAGATGCGGCAGACCTTCGGCAGCGTGGCCGAGCTGGCGAGCTTCGCCGGCCAGGCGGTCACCCACCTCGGTGCCGAACGTAAGCTCGTGGATGAACGCGTGATGGTGGCCGAGCCCTTCCTGGTCTACACTCGTGCCGCGTCCTTCAACAAGACGCAGCATCCGATGCTGATTGAATGGAGCCTGGCCCGCGATGGTGAGGTTACGGGCTTGGTGGTGCGTCCGGCGCCCACGGATTCGGCAAAGCACTAGGGGACGTCGAGATAGAGACGTCTCATTAAAGACGTCGAGGTGAAGACGTCTAGAAAGCGTCTAGACCGTCTATCTCGACGGTTTATCTCGACCGCTCCTCAATACACTCTCCCTCCGACCGGCACATCCCGCTCCACGGCCAGCAGAACGGTCTCACCCGAGGCATCGGGCACGCCGAGCACCAGCACCTCCGACTGAAACCCCGCGACGTTACGAGCCCCAAGGTTCACGGCCGCAACGACCAGCCTCCCGATCAGCTGATCGGCTCGGTACCGGGCGATCAGCTGCGCGCTCGAAGTCTTCTCGCCCAGCGGCCCGAAATCGATCCAGAGCCTGTAGGATGGCTTTCGGGCTCGCAGGTTGGGCTCCGCCCTGAGAATGCGGCCGACGCGGAGGTCCAGCGTCTCCAATGCCTCGAGGGGATTCATGTTGGGGCTATAGCCCATAGCCCGCCTTCATTCAGTGCAGCAGCTCGCCCCGGAGCACGGTCACCGCCTGGCCTCCGAGGTGTACCCGCTCGCCATCCACCCGCACCAGGACGGTGCCGCCGCGGGATGATGCCTGGTAACCGGTGAGCTCATTGGTGCCGAGGCGCGCGGCCCAGAACGGGCCCAGCCCGCAGTGGGCCGAGCCCGTGACCGGATCCTCCGGTATCCCGAGGCGGGGAGCAAAGAACCGGGAAACGAAGTCGTGCTTGCCGTCGCCCGACCGGGCGGTGACCACGACTCCGCGAACCGGGAGGCGCGCGAGGAGCGCCAGGTCGGGGTCAAGCGATCGCACCGCTGCTTCCGACTCGATTTCGATCAGGTAATCAAACGCCGTCCGCCCCAGGTACTTGATGGGAGAGCCGACGGCGCGCTCGAGGTCGGGCAACATGGTGGCCGGACGAACCGGTGTGGCCGGAAAGTCGAGCCAGATCATGTCGCCCTGCCGTTTGGCGCTGAGGACCCCGCTGCGGGTATGAAAGGTGGCGGTTTCCCCCTGCTCCAGGTGTCCTTCCTCCCAGAGCAGGTGCGCGCTGGCCAGCGTCGCGTGCCCGCACAGGTCCACTTCGGCCGCTGGGGTAAACCACCGCAGATCGAAGCCCTGCGCTCGCCGGACCAGAAACGCCGTCTCCGCCAGGTTCATCTCCGAAGCCACCTGCTGCATCCAGCCCGCGTCGCGCGGCGCAGGGAGCACGCACACGGCCGCCGGATTGCCCGAGAACGGACGGTCGGTGAAGGCATCGATCTGACTGAACCGCTGCGACCCGCTCAAGGCAGCACCGCCTCGGCTTCGATTTCGACCAGCATCTCAGGAGAGATCAGCCGGCTGACCTCGACCATGGTAGCCGCCGGGCGAACGCTGCCGAAGAATTCTCCGTGGGCTCTCCCGATCTCGCCCCATTGATCGATGTTCGTCACGAACATACGGGTACGCACGACGTGGGACATCGATGCCCCGGCGGCACGGAGCGCCGCGTCGATGTTCTTGAGCGCTTGAACTGTCTGGGCGTAGGGATCACCCGGTCCGACGATCCTGCCGTCAGGGCCGGTGGCGGTGGTGCCGGAGACGTGAACCTGGTTTCCCACGCGTACCGCACGGGAGTAGCCGACAATTGACTCCCATGGAGCACCACTGGAAATGAGCTGCCGGTCCATGGAGCGCCGACGCTTTAATGGGGAAGGGCGGCAGAACTTTCGTCGAAGTCTTTCACATCGGCGAACACGCCGGCGGCGATCCGATCCGAGGCAGGCGCCTCATCGTAGAACTTGTCTTCCAGACGCTGTAGAATCACCCGCAGCCGATCCGGCTCGAGTATCGTACTACCGCGCTGTCCTCCAGAATTCGGCACGCTCGACCTTTCCGAGTTCGGGCGCGCGACGCCGAGGCTTACCGCTTCGGCGTCACCCCGCTGTGATGATGTGTTACGGAAGAGTTTTCGGTCCGCCGCCGCCGAATCTTTACGCAGCTGCAGTAATTCTCACCATTTGTGGACCACAGCAAACGGGCGGTGATCCGAAGATACTAACTAGAGATGCCGGGACGGGCCACCCCCAACCAGCCGTTCAAGTTAGGAGATCCTTCATCCGATCCTTCCTACGAGTTTCTCCGGTGCGCGACACCGCCCGGCCCCACCCCGGTAGTAACCTGGTCGAGGAGATCCATGCTGAGCGTCGTGGTGCCGGATCGTGTGCTGATAGTCGACGACGCCCCGGAGGCGCGAGCGACTCTCGAGGCTCACCTGAAGCAGCGCGGGTTTGAAGTGCTGACCGCAGCTTCCGGCGAAGACGCCCATGGCATCCTGGCGCGGCAGAAGATCGCCTGCGTGATCGCCGAGGCCCGGTTGTTCGGCGCCGGAGGTGGCGAGCTCCTGTCTCGATCGCTCGCGCGCGACCCCAACCTGGCGGTCCTGCTGCTGAGCTCGCGGCCGGATGTGGCCGACGCCGTCCGCTACCTCCAGTACGGCGCCATGGACTACCTGCCCAAGCCTCTCGATTTACCGGGTGTTGAAGCCGCCCTTCAGCGGGCACTCCGCCGGCGCGCCGAGTTGATACAGGAGCGCGGCGCCAGCCGCCTGCTCAAGGAAGAGCTCGTCAACCTCGGTGCCGAGCTCTCCCGCGAACGGGCGAAAGTCGAAGGTCTGACCGTCGCGACCCTGGAGGCGCTGGTCCGCGTGGTGGAGGCGAGAGACTCCTGGTTCGTGGGTCACGCCGTTCGGGTGGCCCAGCTCGCGGCCTCGATCGCCGCCGAGCTCGGACGCATCGACGAAGAAGTAGAAAGCGTGCGCCGGGCCGGGCTCCTGCACGACATCGGCATGATCGTCGTTCCCGAAGGCCTGATGGCCAAACAGGGACAGCTCAGTCCCGAAGAGTACGATCTGATCAAGCGGCACGTGATCGTCGGGTCCGAGATCCTCGCCCCTCTGCCCCAGCTGGGACCCGTTGGTGCCTTCGTGCGTGGTCATCACGAGCGGTGGGATGGCCAGGGCTATCCCGATGCCTTCGCCGGCGAAGCGATTCCCTGGGGTGCCAGGCTCATTGCCGCAGCCGAGGTTTACGACGCCTTCACCACGGCTCGCCCCTACCGCGACCAGTTGACGCCCGAGATGGCGGTGGAAAAAATGCGTGGCCTGATCGGCACTGTGCTTGCCCCTGAGGTTCACCGGGTTCTGGGAGCACTGGTGGAGCAGGGTCGGGCTCTGGTCTTCGTGGATGAAGAGCGGGGCAGGGAGCCCGGTCTGGAGGGTTCCCAGGTGCGCGCCGCGAGCTGAAGCCCTGCAACTTGCCGACAACCTTGGCCGTTTCGGGTGGCGATTCCGCTGGCCTTTTCGCCCTCCCGAAAATCGGGCCGGTTTCTCCCCTACACATCTCCTCACTTCTCAAGGGCTAAGTCCCTAACAAGCAAGCAGATCGCGCAGTCGCGCAATGATCTGCACTCCAGCCACAATCCTGGACCTCCGGACTGGTACAGCGGTTGCCCATACCTGCGTCCGAAGACCACGGAGCCGCCAAAGCTCCGCAATCCGACGACACTCCATCACGGAATACGAGATGCCGCTCTGCGTGACGCGCGCCAGGAGCCGGGGTTGACCGCGGTTCCCCTGCCGGAGGCCGAGGGTCGGATCGACCTGCTCTGGGCGCGGTACCGCTCGGCCGGCGACCCCGACGCGCGGGATCAACTCCTCGCGCGACACCTGGGTCTCGTGCATCACGTGGCCCGGGAAGTATCCCGCCGGATTCCGTCGATTGAGATCGGAGAGCTGGTGAGTGCCGGCGCGCTCGGGCTCATGAAGGCGCTCGATAGCTTCGATCTGTCTCGCGGGCTCGCGTTCAGCACCTACGCCGTTCTTCGTATCCGCGGCGCTATTCTCGACGATCTCCGAAGCCGTGATTCCACTCCCCGGTCCGTCCGCATGAAACGCCGCAAGATCGAGGGCGTCGCGGCGGCCCTCGAGGGCGAGCTCGGACGCGCGCCGACGGCGAAGGAGATCGCGGAGCGACTCGAGATCGACATGGAGACTTTCTGGAAGTGGAAGGATGCCGTGGGGATCCACTGCGAGACCGACGTCCCGGCCAACGCGAAGGGGCAACGGCCCTCGCGCGATGCCGAGAACCACGCGGACCCCTCGGTCACACTCGCCTCGCAGCACCTGGTCGATTCCGAGCACGTAGCGCACCTGCGGCTCTTGATCTCACGCTTGCCGGAGCAGCAGCGCAAGGTGCTGGCGCTCTACTACTACGAGGAGTTGAACCTGCGGCAAGTTGGTGACGTGTTGCACGTCAGTGAGTCGCGGGTCTCCCAGATCCGGAGCCAGGCGCTCCGTCGGCTCAAGGCCGAGCTCACGACGGCAAGCGGGACAGCGGGACAGCGGGACAGCGGGGCAGCAGTAAGCGATTAGTAGAGGTGGTGGCGGGTCAAAGAAGGTCGTCACCGACGCACGTTGTCACCCTGAGCGCAGCGAAGGGGCCGAAGCCCAAATCAGCTTCGGCCCCTCATGTTTCTGTTAACCTACTGTCCCGCTGTCCGTGCCCGCTGTCCCGCAGAATACCGGGGGATTGCAGGAGACGAGCCGTGACTGCGGTCGCCGTATCAGGCGACGCTAACTTCGGCCACTCTGGGGGTGCTCTCGGCGTAGTGGCACGCCGCCATCGTCCCACCAACCGGCCGCAAGACGGGTACTTCAGTGTGACAGCGGCTGTTCTTCATCGGGTGAAAACAGCGGGTATGAAAGGGGCAACCAGGCGGCGGGCTCGACGGGCTGGGCAGATCGCCGCTGAGCACGATTCGCTCCCGCTGGGCCGAGGGATCGGGCTCCGGCACCGCAGAGAGAAGGGCGACGGTGTACGGATGTCGCGGGTTGGAAAGGAGCTCGGCGGTCGGCCCCTCCTCCACGATTCGGCCGAGGTACATGACGGCAATGCGGTGAGCGATCTGCCGCACGACAGCCAGATCGTGCGCGATGAACAGATACGAGAGTCCGCGCTGACGTTGAAGATCGGAGAGCAGGTTGAGCACCTGGGCCTGCACCGAGACGTCGAGAGCGGATACCGGTTCGTCGCAGACGATGAACGACGGCTGTACCGCGAGCGCTCGGGCGATGCCGATCCGCTGGCGCTGACCCCCGGAGAACTCGTGCGGATAGCGCCTGGCGTAGGTCGGGTCGAGGCCTACCTCCTCGAGCAGGGCCGCAACCCGCCCCGAAATCTCTGCCCGTGCGGCGAGGCGGTGAATCTCGATTCCTTCGGCAATCGCCGCCCCCACTGTCATCCGCGGGTTGAGCGAGCTGTAGGGGTCCTGAAAGATGATCTGCATCCGGCGCCGGAGCTGGCGAAGTGCGGTGCGATCCAGGGAGAACACATCCACGCCTTCGTACAGTGCCTTGCCGCTGGTGGGCTCCTGGAGCCGGAGGATTGTCCGTCCCGCCGACGACTTCCCGCAGCCCGATTCACCGACCAGCGCCAGCGTCTCTCCCTGTCCGACGTCGAACGACACTCCATCAACCGCGCGCACCGGTGGCACCGACCGGCCGAACAGCCCGCCCGCCGTGTAGTACTTCACCAGATCACGCACCGACAGAAGCGGCTTCATCAATCACTCAAGAAAGAGCAAAAGCAACAGCCAGCCACGGATGAACACGGGAGGGAATGGATCGTTCCTAGCCGCCTGTAGTTCCTCTCACATGTGCTTGCCCAAAAAAGTGTTTGTTCAAGAGCACACCATTCAAGATCATTGCTCCCCCACCAGCAGATCCATTCCCATCCGTGTCATCCGTGGCTGCTGTTGTGGTCATGTGCGGAGGCCTTTATTCGGTTCCTCTGCCAGCCAGCACCGCATACGGTGATCTGGCTCGACGGGAATCAGCGGCGGCTCGATCTCACTCCTGTCGAACGCCTGGGGACAACGGGGGCGGAAGCGACACCCGTTGGCCAGGCGGAGGCCGCCGGCACGCTGCCACGAATCGGATTGAGTCGTTTGAGTGGACCGGTGATCCGCGGGACCGAAGCGAATAGCCCCTGGGTATACGGATGCGAGGGGTTGGCGAACAGGCGTGGAGTAGATGCTTCCTCGACGATCTGGCCGGCATACATCACGGCCACCCGGTCCGCCCGTCCCGCGACGATGCCCAGGTCATGGGTAATGAGCAGCACCGCCATGCCGCGCCGGGCTCGGAGACTGTCGAGCACCTCCAGGATCTGAGCCTGTACCGTGACGTCGAGCGCGGTTGTCGGCTCGTCGGCAACGAGAATCTCGGGCTCGGCAGCCAGCGCGATCGCAATCATCACCCGCTGGCGCATGCCTCCGCTGAGCTGGTGGGGATAGGCCTTGAGCCGCTCTACCGGATCGGGGATTCCCACCTCCTGGAGCAGCTGGAGTGCCCGCTCGCCGGGCCTGCGCCGAGGGCATCTTGAAGTGCGCCAGGATCCCTTCGACGATCTGGGCTCCCACTGTGAACACCGGGTTCAGGCTGGTCATCGGGTCCTGAAAGATCATCCCGATCCGTCGGCCGCGTATGCGGCGCAGCGCCTCACCCTGGAGCGCAAGCACGTCGGTGTCGCCCAGCCGAATGGCGCTGCCGGATTCGATACGCCCGGGCGGAGGGACCAGCTGAAGCAGGGCCAGGCTGGTGAGGCTCTTGCCGCAGCCCGACTCGCCCACCAGCGCCAGCGTCTCGCCGCGCTCGCAGCGAAAAGCTGACTCCGTCCACCGGATAGAACCGGCTGTGGCCGGCACCCGGGAAGGACACGCGAAGATTTGTTACCTCGAGAACTCTGGTCATGCGCTTCGGGGATCGACGGCGTCGCGCAAGCGCGTCGCCGAACAGGTTGGCGGAGAGAACCGTGATCACGATCGCGAGACCCGGGAAGATGCCGGCCCAGGGTGCGCTCACCATCACCTCCCGGGAGTCCAGGATCATGCCCCCCCAGGAAGGAGTCGGCGGCTGGATGCCGAGCCCGAGGAAAGAGAGCCCAGCCTCCAGCAGGATCACGTCACCAACGCCCAGCGTCGCTGCCACCAGCAGCGGGCCGAGCGCATTCGGGAGCAGGTGCCGAAAGATAATCCGGCGACGCCTGGCGCCGAGCGCCTCTGCGGCCCGGACGTAGCCTTCCTCCCGGATCCGCAGCACCTCGCCGCGGACCAGCCTGCTGGTGGCAAACCAGCCGGTGGCCCCGATGAGCAGGATCAGGGCCAGTACCGGCACCCGCTCCCAGACCGCGAGCACCAGCAGCAGGATGAAGAGACGCGGAATGGCGAGAGCGCCGTCGACCAGCCGCATGAGAGCCGCATCGACCGCGCCTCCCCAGTAGCCCCGACACCAAGCCCACCGCCGCGCCGAGCGTGACCGAGAGCGCCACCGCCAGCAGCGCCACGCCGAGGGAAATACGGGCGCCGGCGACTACGCGGGCGAGCACGTCCCGGCTTAGCTGGTCGGTGCCGAACGGATGACCGAGGCCGGGAGGAAGGCCGCCGCCGAGGATGTCGGGCTGGGCGAGCGGATCGGGCAGCACCAGGGGCCGACGAGGCGGCAGATCGCGACGATGAGTAGCAGCAGGGCGCCGGTGCGTCCCGCGGGATTGCGCCAGGCACTCCGCAACACGTCCAGGGCCGTCGTCACCCGATCCGTACCCTGGGATCCAGCAGCGCGTAGGCGACGTCGGTCATGAAACCGCCGACCACCACCAGCGCGGCAACCAGCATCGAGGCGCCCATGAGGAGCGGATAGTCCCGGCTTCCGACGGCGCCTGCCGCGAACGATCCCAGCCCGGGCCAGGCAAACACGGCCTCGACGAAGACCGATCCACTCACCAGGATCGGCAGCCAGAGACCGAACAGGGTGATGACCGGAAACAGCGCGTTACGCCAGGCGTGGCGCCAGGTGACCTCACGCTCGGGAAATCCCTTGGCTCGCGCCGTCATTATGTACGGAAGGCTGCAGCACTTCGAGCATGGCGGTGCGCTGGTATCGCATCGTCGCCGCGATGCTGACGATGGAAAGGGTCAGCAGCCGGCAGCACGAGGTGCCGCAGTACATCGCCGGCTCTGGCTCAGAAAGCCGGCATCGGAGCTCAGCAACGGGTCCTGCATTCCCGCCGCCGGCAGCAGCCGCCATTCGACTCCGACCAGCCAGGCGAGGACCAGGCCGAGCCAGAAGGAGGGCATCGCATAGCCGGTGAGCGAGAGCGTGGTCAGCCAGCGGTCTTCCCGCCGGCCGCGGCGCACGGCCTGCCGGACCCCCAGCCAGAGTCCCAACGTAAAGTTGAGCAGGAGGACGCTGCCGCCCAGCAGCAGCGTGGCGGGCAGCCGTTCGGCCAGCAGCGCGGTGACCGGTCGGCCGTGCTCGATCGAGACGCCGAGGTCGCCGCGTACCAGGCCGCCGATGAATGCTACGAGCTGGTCGCCGAGGGGCTGGTCCAGGCCGTACCGCGCCCGAAGCGCTGCGATTTCCTGCGGGAGAGATGGGCCGGTCCGCGCTCAGCCGGAACAGCGGGTCTCCCGGTGCCGCCCGCATCAGGAAGAAAGAGCAGCGCCAGCGCAACGGCGAACGTGGCGGCCGCCTGCGAGCGCCCGCCGAAGCAGCCAGCCGCTCAATTTACTTGCTCCGGCAGGGAGTCCGGAACCGGGCTCACGGACCACTTTCGCAGCGTCATCCAGGAGGACTGGGGGCTGATGGTCACGCTGCGAAGCGGCGGTTCACCGCATACACGAAGCAGGGCGCGTAGAGAAATGTTGCCGGAGCGTCGTCCTCGATCTGCCGCAGCGCCTCGATCCAGGTTTCTCGCCAGGATCGCCCCTGGCCGCGCGAATCGCCTGCTCGATCAGCGAGTCCACCGTGCGATTGCAGTATCTGGCGACGTTGTTCCCGCCGGTGCAGGTCCAGGCACTGGGTCAGGCCGGACGGAGAAGGGTCCTGGTTCGACGCCGGAGAAATCGACGTCGAAGTCTCCCGCCGAGCGACGCTCGATACTAGATCGGGAACTCCAGCTGCTGGATCTCGATCTGCAGGCCGATCCGGCGGAGCTGCTCCTGAATCAGGGCCGCCATTTGCCGCCGGATTCCGCTCGTATTCGGGAGCGAGAGCACCAGCCGGAGTGGCCGGCCCTCGCGGTCGAGGGTGCCATCGCCATCGGAGTCGCCCCATCCGGTCGCGGCCAGCAGCCGCCGCGCCTCGGTGACGTTGTGTCCCTCTGCTTGGGGTGACCGGTGCCGGATCCAGAGAAGCTGGGAGACCGGGCCATAGGGTACCATGCCCTGGGAACCGAACACTGCCTGAACCATCTGCTGCCGGTCGAGCCCCAGGGTGATTGCGCGGCGTACCCTGTTGTCGGCCAGGATCGGGTGGGGCCGGGCACGGTTCTTGGGATCGCGCTGATTGAAGAGGAGAAACCCCACTGTCGAGGACGGCACTGAGATGAGACGGAGCGTGGTATCGGACGCGATCCGGCCGACGGACGGGGGTGGAATGACATCCATCGCATCAGCCTGACCACTGAGTAGCAGGTTAAGCCGGGCCGAGGGCTCGACGGCAGTGCGCAGGATCACTCGCTCGATCTTCGGCTTGCCCAGGAAGAAATCCGGAACCGCCGCAAGCTCTACAAATTGACCCGCCACGCTGCGTACCCACCGGTACGGCCCGCTGCCGACCGGGTTAGTGGCGAAGCTCGAGCGGCCCAACGATTCGGGCGGAATGGAATCCAGCAGGTGAGCCGGAATCGGGGCGACATGGTAGGTGGCGTCGTAGAACTGCTCCGCGTAGGGGCGGGCAAAGCGGAACACGACCCGGGAGTCGCCCTCTGCCGTAACCGATGTGATCTGCCGAAGCAGGTCGGCCAGTCGAGGTGCGAGGTCCGGATTTTTCGCACGGTTGAATGTGAAGACCACGTCGCGGGGGGTGACCGGAACGCCATCGTGCCATCTCGCGCGGGGGTCGAGATCGAATACCAGCGTCGTCGAATCGCGACGAGTCCAGGAGCGCGCCAGCGCCGGCACGAAGTCGCGGTCGCCTGCGGTCAGCAGCTTGGGTCCGAGCTCCGCCAGACGGAGGAACAGCTGGTCGACAACATCGAGATTGCCTACGCTGTTCGCCGCCCCCTCCATCAGGGTCGGGATTGGGGTGGTTGCCTGTTGCCCGGTGACGATGACGATGCTGGTGTTGCTCCGCTGCTCGGATTGAGCGCCGGCCTGGACAGCGGTCCACCCGGCCAGGATAGCGGCGATGGCGAGCCGTGACGCCCAATGCGTCAGCGCACTCACCGGGCCCACGTCCACGCCGCCGAACGGTAGTGCGGGTAGAGAGACGAAGCGGTCTGCAGCACCGGGTCAGGATCGGAAACCCGGTTCCACTCACCGGGCCAGCGGGCTCCGGCGGCCTGGGTGATCGCCTCTGCGACATCCCGGCTTCGGAGCGGCTTGGCCATACCCCGGGTCAGCGCCGGTCGGGATCGTTGCGAAGAGTGGTGGATAATTGCACCTCGCGTGAGACCGAGCACGAATGCCTGGCTGTCCTCCAGCAGTATGGAGCCGTGCTGAAGCAACCCGCATCCCTGCCGGAGCTGGGCACTGCCGACGACCTTGCGCTCCTCGATCATGATTTCACCCCCAGCAGGCTGGGAGAAGCAGGGTCCCATGTCGAGCGGGGGTGTCCGGACCGGCGGCGCCAGAGAGACTCTGGCGCCAAGTCCTCGGAGCGCATCGGCGAGCATGCCATGGATCTCGAGGTAGGCTGCAGGAAGTGAGCCGAAGCGCACGCTGGGCGCGGCCACGGCGTAGGTGAGCTCCTCGGAGTGCCAGACGGCTCGGCCCCCGGTGGGCCGTCTTACCGTGTCGAGGCCGAGCTCCGCGATGCGCTCTGGATCGTAACGGCGGGTGGCCGGCTCATGGCGGCCAAACGAGAGACAGTGCGGGGCCCATTGGTACAGCCTGAGCCAGCTTTCGCCCTGCCGCTCGGCCCGCTCGAGCAGGGCTTGGTCGATGGCCATGTTGGCCCAGCCGGGGCGGGGATTCTCGTCTAGCCAGAGATACCACTCATCGTGTCACCCTGAGCGAAGCGAAGGGGCGAAGCTGTCACCTAGGCTCCGGCGTCTCCTCGGTCGCTGTGCTCCCTCAGGGTAACAAATTCTGCCGCCGCTGTCCCGCCGCCCCGCTGCCTTATCCATAGGCTTCGATCGGCGGACAGCTGCACACCAGGTTCCGGTCACCGTAGGCGCTGTCGATCCGGCCGACCGTCGGCCAGACCTTGTACTGGCGTACCGCTCGTGTCGGGTAGGCGGCCCGCTCTCGCGGGTAAGGGCGGTCCCAGGAATCGGAGATGACCTGCTCCAGGGTGTGAGGAGCATTGGTCAGAAGGTTGTTCTTCCGGTCCGCCCGGCCCTCCTCGATCTCGCGGATCTCCTCCCGAATGGCGATCAGCGCATCGCAGAACCGGTCGAGCTCCTCCTTCGATTCGCTCTCGGTAGGCTCGATCATGAGCGTGCCCGGCCACCGGAAACGAGACCGTCGGCGGATGGAAGCCGTAGTCGATGATTCGCTTCGCGATGTCCTCCACCTCTACTCCGGCCGGAGTTCTTGAAGGGGCGGGTATCGATGATGCACTCATGCGCCACCAGCCCGTTCTGCCCGGTGTAGAGCAGGGGATAGTGATCCGCCAGCCGGCGGGCCACATAGTTGGCGTTAAGGATGGCGATCCGGGTGGCTTCGGTGAGGCCGTCGTACCCCATGAGCGCGATGTAGGCCCATGAGATCGGCAGGATCGCCGCGCTTCCCCAGGGCGCGGCTGAGATGGTGCCGCACGCCGAGGGATGGTTCAGATCGACGATCGGGTGTCCCGGCAGGAACGGAACCAGGTGCGCCGCCACGCCGATCGGGCCCATGCCGGGTCCGCCACCCCCATGGGGGATGCAGAAGGTCTTGTGCAGGTTCAGGTGGCACACATCGGCGCCGATGTCGCCCGGACGGCAGAGACCGACCTGGGCGTTCATGTTGGCGCCATCCATGTATACCTGGCCGCCGTGCTCGTGCACGATCCGGCAGATCTCCTTTACCGAGCCTTCGAACACGCCGTGGGTCGAGGGATAGGTGATCATGAGCGCCGCGAGGGTGTCCCGGTGGGCCGCCGCCTTGGCCCGGAGATCGTCCAGGTCGATGTTGCCCCGTGGATCGCTCTTGACCGGCACGACCTGCATGCCGGCCATGACGGCGCTCGCGGGGTTGGTGCCGTGGGCCGATTGAGGAATCAGACAGGTGGTCCGATGCGCCTCGCCGCGCGAGCGATGGTAGGCCCGCATAACCAGTAGTCCGGCGAATTCGCCCTGAGATCCCGCGTTGGGCTGCAGCGAGACCGCGGCGAAGCCGGTGATCTCCGCCAGCTGGTACTCGAGCTGGCTGAAGAGCAGCTGGTAGCCTGCCGCCTGATCGCGGGGGGCAAACGGGTGCAGCCGATTGAACTCTCGCCAGCTCACCGGCATCATCTCGGTTGTGGCGTTCAGCTTCATGGTGCAGGAGCCGAGCGGGATCATCGCCGAGGTGAGCGACAGGTCGCGCGACTCGAGCCGCTTGATGTAGCGCAGCATCTCGGTTTCCGAGTGATACCGGTGGAAGACGGGGTGCTCCAGGAAGGACGTCGTCCGCGCCAGCGCCGGCGGTATAGCGCGCTCGTTCTTCACCCCGATGTCGTCCAGCATGAAGGGGAGCGCCTCGTTCAGCGAGAAGATCGAGATCAGGTCCGCCAGATCTCCCAGGGTCACGGTCTCGTCCAGCGCAATGCAGAGCCGGGTGGCCGAGAGCGGGCGGAGGTTGATGTTGCGCACCCGGGCCGCGTCGAGCAGCCGGGGAAGCGCCCACCCTTCCACCTCGACGCAGATGGTATCGAAGTAGGCCTCGTACACCACCCGGTATCGCAGCCGGCGCAGGGCGTTGGCCAGGAGTACGGTGCGGGTGTGCACCCGCTCGGCAATGCGGCGAAGACCCGACGGTCCATGATAGACGGCATACATGCCGGCCATAACGGCGAGCAGCACCTGCGCGGTGCACACGTTGCTCGTCGCCTTGTCCCGCCTGATGTGCTGCTCCCGAGTCTGGAGCGCCATCCGAAGCGCCGGGCGGCCCTCCCGATCCCTGGACACGCCGATGATGCGCCCGGGGAGCACGCGCTTGTAAGCGTCCTTCGTGGCAAAGAAGGCGGCATGAGGCCCGCCGTAGCCCATCGGCACCCCGAATCGCTGGCTGTTGCCCACGGCAATGTCGGCGCCCCACTCGCCTGGGGGAGTCAGGAGGGTCAGGCTCAGGAGGTCGGTCGCGGCGGTGACCAGGGCGCCTGCGGCATGGGCCCGCTCTGCGAGCGAGCGAAAATCACGCACCTCGCCGTCCGTGGCGGGGTACTGCACCAGCGCCCCTATCACCCGCCGCCCGAATTCGAACGTGTCCGGGTCGCCCACGACCACCTCGATCCCGCGAGCCTCGGCCCGGGTCTGCACCACGGCGATCGTCTGCGGATGGCAACGCTCGTCCACCAGGTACACCGGCTCGCTCTTCACCGAGCTCACCGCCAGGCTGAGATTCATCGCCTCGGCGGCGGCGGTGGCCTCATCGAGCAACGACGCATTGGCGACCTCGAGTCCGGTCAGGTCGGACACCACCGTCTGGAAGTTCAGCAGCGCCTCGAGCCTGCCCTGCGCGATCTCGGCCTGATACGGCGTGTATGCGGTATACCAGCCGGGGTTCTCCAGCACGTTGCGCTGGATCACCTGGGGAGTGAAGCAGCCGGCGTATCCCATCCCGATGTAGGACCGGAACACGCGGTTCATCCCTGCCAGGCCCCGGAGTGCCTGCAACACCTCCCGCTCACTGCGGCCCGGTGGCAGGGCGAGCGGACGGCGAAGCCGGATCTCTGCCGGGACCACTGCGTCAATGAAGCCATCGAGCGAGTCGTAGCCCAGCAGCTCCAGCATCTCCTCGTACATCGGCGCGGCGTGGCCCAATGTGCCGGTACGCGAAGTGGGAGGGGTAAAGGACGTCGGGGGTCTGGGCCGTCATTTTGCGTTCGAGCACGCTAGTCATCTGGTGGTGCTACTCCTCTCCAAATAAAAGGCCCCGAGACAAAGCTCTCGAGGCACGGCGCTTCCTGTCGTTGGTTTATCCTCGTTCCACCCGGAAGGTTTCGCATTGAGTCCCGCGGTCACTCCCCGATGTGTGACCGGTACTCGCTGGCTGACATGAGGCCTTTTAGCTCGTCGGCGTTCGAGATCTTGAGTGCGATCATCCAGCCCTCGCCATACGGATCGCGGTTGACAACACCTGCGTCCTGGTCGAGGCCGCCATTGATCTCCCTGACTTCACCAGCCAAGGGGCTGTACAGCTCGGAGACAGCCTTGACGGCCTCGATCTCGCCGAAGGCCTGATGTGCATCGAGGCGCTCACCGGCCTTGGGCAACCGCACAAAGACCACGTCGCCCAGCTCGCCCTGGGCATAGTCGGTGATGCCGACGCGCACGACTTTAGGATCGTCGGTGCGGGCGACGTACTCGTGCTCCGCGGTATAGGCCAGGTTTTCTGGTACGTTCGACACCCGCGATCTCCCAATGTGGTGGCGCGTGGGAGGATAGGCGGACCGAAGGGAGAGGTCAAGCGCGTGCCAGGAGCGCCTCCCACACGACTCTGGCCGAGCGCCCGAGCGCTGCAAGATCGCCGTCGTTGTCGATGACGTAGTCGCTCCGTGTCCGCTTCCGTGTTGAGGACAGTTGGGCGGCCATCATCCGGTCTATCTCCTCGGGCGACAGGGCACGCGACGCCAGCAGCCTGGCCCGCCGCACCAGCTCCGGGGCGTCCACCAGCACCACCGCATCGAACGCCGCGGGATCATCGGCCTCGAAGAGCAAGGGGATGTCGCTGATCACGATGCGATCGCCCCGGGCACGAGCCCCGTCCAGCAGCTTCAGTCTCCGGCGGTGCACCTCTGGGTGGACGATCCGGTTGAGATCGGCAAGCGCCGCCGGGTCCGCCAGGACTCTCGCTCGAAGCGCTGGCCGGTCCAGACTCCCGTCGGTCCGCATCACTTCGGAGCCAAACCGCGCGGCAATCGCTTTGAGGACAGGCTGGCCCGGTGCCTGGGCTTCGCGGACCAGCTGATCGGCGTCAATGATGGTTGCGCCCCACCGGTTAAAAAGTCCAGCAACGGTGGATTTGCCGGCTCCGATATTGCCCGTCAAGGCTACAGAAAGCATCTGCGGACAGTCCCAAGTCTCAAGTCGCAGGTCCGCTATCCACCGGGTTCCGGCCCTGCCTTCCCTTCTTGCCTACCAGGGCGCGGCTCAGGTTGAGAAGCATGGCCTGTATTTGGTGTACCGGCCGATCCAACTCCGCGAAAGTAGAGGTATCAAGTAACTTGAGATCTCGAGCCAACAGGAGGTGGTACTCCAACTCAGTAGCGGACCCCAAACTATAGCGTATGAATCGACGGAGTTCGGGATCTCCTTGACGGCCGCAGCCTCGGCGAGGTTAGCTGAGATGGACGTCGCTGCGCGCCGCATCTGCGAGGTAAGCCCATACAGCTCGCTTGACGGGAACTTGGCTGTCACTCGGTACACCGCGAGCCCCAGAGAATGTGACGTCTGCCAGACTTCAAGCTTGCGAAAATCTCCCACAGTGAGCTCTCGATTTGGAGGACAACCGTACCCTAAGTGACTTGGGGTCAAGTCCTCTTATCACTTTCTCGAAGCTCGGTTCAAAGCGACGCACGTTCACTTAGGACCTGTGACCTGAGACTTAGGACCTGCGACCTGAGACCTGAGACTTAGGACCTGTGACCTGAGGCCTGCGACTCTACAGCAACGCCGTCTGATCCTCGTCCTTACGCGGGACCTTGTGGCAGTGCCTACATCGGGCCTGGTAACTCTCCCGCCCACCGATCATGATCGTCGGTGAGTCGTACCTCGCGGGCTTTCCATCTATGAGACGCTGATTACGGCACGCGGGATCGCCGCAGACCACACAGATGGCCTGCAGCTTGTCCACCATCTCCGCGATGGCCATGAGCTCGCCCATGGAGCCGAACGGCTCGCCCCGAAAATCGGTGTCGGTGCCGGCCAGAATGACACGTACACCCCGGCTGGCCAGAAGCGAGGAGACATTGACGATCTGCGGATCCAGGAACTGCGCCTCATCGATGGCAACGATCTGGATGTCGGGACGTACCAGGCGGGAGATCTCGCCGGCGGAATCCACCGGAATGGCCTCGAGCTCGGTGCCGTTGTGGCTCGCCACGCTGTAGAGGCCGGCATAGCGGCTGTCGAGATGAGACTTGAAGACCTGCACCTTGCGCCGGGCGATGGTGGCCCGCCGGATGCGGCGGATGAGCTCTTCGCTCTTGCCGCTGAACATGACGCCGCTGATGACCTCGATCCATCCGGGGTGCATCCCGTAGTTCATCGACCATTCTCCGCTGGGTGGGTAAGGGATGCAAATGTAGAGGGGCGCGCGGGAAACTCCAGGCATCTTGCGGGCGCTTCACCCGAGCGACGATATTCGTCCGCCCGATCCGGATCTTCCGTGCCTCAAAGGAGCGCGTGTGAACAAGCAGGATCTCGTCGCTGCCGTGGCCAAGCAACTCGGCCTGACCAAGGCCAAGGCGAACGAGATCGCCGAGCTGTTCTTCGCGCCCACCGGTGTCATCGCCTCCGAGCTCAGGCGGGGCGGCAAGGTGGCCATCAGCGGGTTTGGAAGCTTTGAAGCTCGGAAACGGGCCGCGCGAGAATGGCGCGACCCGCGCACCGGCAAAGCGGTCAGCATCAAGGCATCACTGGTACCGGCATTCAGGGCTAGCAGGGCCCTGCGGGATCAGGTCAACAAGAAGCGGTAGGCCTACCGCCGTCCCGCTGGGCTGCCTTCCCGGCGAGGGGGGCGGGTCGGCCCCCGATCCACCCGGGCGGTTACCCTGCGTCGCCGGATGGTGACCCCGTTCAGCGCCAAGGCCACCTTTTCCGCATCCTGAGCTGGGATTTCGATTAGCGAGTAGGCATCCCGCAACTCGATCCGCCCTATCTTCCCCCGGTCGACCCGCAGGTCTTTGGTCAGCACCGCCACGAAATCATTCGCGGTTGCGCCGTCCTTTTTCCCGACTCCAACGTAGACCTTGGCGGTAGCCGGAATGTCGGGCACGCCCGACGGCACCTCTACCGGGCTGGAGCTCAGCCATAGATCGAAGAGGGCTGCGGCGACAGCGGCCGGATCGTGCCGCTCGAACAGCGGAGCCAGGGTGAGCAGTGCGCGATCCGGTTTCCCGGCTTCTATGGCTCTCACGATCGCGGCCCGTTGCCCTGCCGCCGTGGTGGTGACCGTGTCCACGATACCAGGAAGCGGGAGTGGCCGGCGAGGCGTCGCGATCCGCGCGACGTAGCTCTCGGTGCCGGGGGGAACCAGAAGCACCACCTCGCCGGCTTTGGCCGCCAGCTGCTGGAGCCGCTCGGCGGTGGGCAGATCGAACGCGACGATGGTCCCCGCCTCGGGTGCGTCGCCCGTGACCAGACGCAGCTCGGGGTCGGCCAGCGCGACCGCCTGAGCGATCCCCGGATGATGGCTCTTGTCCGCGGTCCATATGACCAGGGACGCCGGGTCGAGCAACTCCACCAGCTCCGTCAGGGAGGGGACCCGACGGGCCCAGGAAACGCTCACGGTTCGAACCGGTCCGCTCGGTGCGCTCTCGAGAGCCGGCGCCCCCGTGGTCAGCGCCTTCCGGGCATACCGCTCGACCAGGGCCTCCACTCGATCGGGAGCAGCGGTATAGATCACCCGCTGAGTCTCCTTGGGCAGATCCTGCATCAGCGCGGTGATGCTGTCTTCCTCGCCCCAGCTCTCCGGCCATGCGAGGAAGAGTGACGTGAGGGCGTCCATGCTGAGCGCGGAGCGGCTGAGCAGGGTCAGCGCGGTCTCCGGAGTGGCGATTACCAGGTCCACGGCGTCCGCCTTGAGCCGCCGCATGGCCCGCGCCGTTCCGTGAGCTACCTGCACTCTGATGCCGGCATCCTGGACCAGCGCGTGAGCCAGGGCTCCCCACTCGTCGAGCTGGCCGGGAGGCGAGAGGAGGAGCGCGCGGCTGCCCTCGCCGAGGCGGCTGAGAAGCCCACCCAATGCCGGCGCAGCGTACGCTGGGACCGGCGGGGTCGATGCCACCAGGTTGTGACCCCGGGCGGCCGTGGGGGCTGTGTCTCGGGCACCCGCATCCTCTGCATTCCAGCCGAGTCGCTCGAGAGCCGCGGCGATGGGCGGCTTGAGATGGAGGTCTTGGAAGGAAGGCAACGGGTCTCCGCTGGGCAGACGCATGGATGCTTCGTCCGACGAAGCTAAGCTCCCTGGAGAAGAGGTCCAAGGGGCGCGTGTCGCTGCCCGAGCTACCGTTGACATCGCTGAGCCGGCGACAAAACTTTCCCCGGACTGCCGCACTTCACCTCAGATTCGGACTGATCCATGCCTGACCCTCTGTCGCTGAATGTCCAGCACCTCAAGGCCTCCGAGACGGTAGCCATAAGCAACGAGGCCAAGCGTCGCAAAGCCGCCGGAGAAGACGTACTGGACCTCGGCGTAGGCGAGCCGGACTTCGACACGCCGGCAGCTGCCGCGCAGGCCGGAATCCAGGCCATTCAGAAGGGGATGACCCGGTACCCGCCCAACGTTGGAATCGCTGAGCTACGAGCCGGAATCGCCAATCAGCTCTCGATCATGTCGGGCGGCCGCGCGGTCAATCCCGACAACATCATCGTGAGCTCGGGGTCGAAACAGTCGATCTTCAACGCCTGCTTCACCCTCTTCGGTCCCAAGGACCGGGTTCTGATTCCTTCACCCGCCTGGGTCTCGTACCCCCAGATCGTTCATCTCACCCGGGCCGAGCCGGTTCTGGTTCCTGGCGACGTGGAATGGGGCCTCAAGGTCAGCGTGAAGGACCTGGATCGGGCAAGCCACAAGCTCACTCGCGGATTGATTCTCTGCTCACCCTGCAATCCTACCGGAGCGGTCTACACCCTCGCCGAGCTGAAGGCCATTGCCGAGTGGGCCCGCAAGAACGACATCTGGATCATCTCGGATGAGATCTATCGCCGCATCAACTACGGACCCGGCCCTGCACCCTCCTTGCTGGATCTGCCCGACGAACTGCTCGAGCGTACAGTCGTTATCTACGGTGCGAGCAAGGCGTACGCGATGACCGGATGGCGGATCGGAGCCGCACTGGCGCCGCCCCACCTCACCAAGGCCATGGCAGCCCTCCAGTCTCACACCACCACCGGCGCCAATCACCCGGCTCAGTGGGCGGCGGCCGCTGCGTTCACCGATGAGCGGGTGGACGCCGAAGTCGGTCGCATGGTGTCGGCGTTTCGCCGCCGGCGTGACTACCTGGTGGAGCGCTTTCGTAGTGAGGCTCCCGGCATCGAGTTCGTCGAGCCGCATGGCGCCTTCTACTTTTTCTTCCGGGTGGACGGCATTCGCGAGGCCGATCCGGTCACCGGTCAGACCTTCTGCGAGCAGCTCATGAAGCAGGAAGGTGTGGCGCTGGTTCCAGGGGCCGCATTTGCCGACGACCGTTGGGTGCGGCTGAGCTACTCGGTATCCGATGGAGATCTGGAGAAGGCGATGGACAGGATCCTGCGTTTGATCCGGCGTCTCGCATCCGCCCGCGCAGCCTGAGGCGGGCCCAATGAGCATGGATGCCCGGATCGAACCGTTGAGCGGGGCCCTGCCGTCGATCAATTGGCGGTGGGATTCCGAGACGGACATTCTCTCGGGGGCCTTCAAGGGCAATCGAAAGAGCGGGGGACTCACCGGCTCGGTCGAGCTGACCGACGCCGAGGGTTCGGTCGCCGTGCTGGACGTCAACAACGGGGTCATCTGCGGACTGGACGTGGTAGTCTGGCCTGAGGTCATCTCCGTGGCTGACCTGAAGGTACCGGCCAAGCTGACGGACGGCCGCGTGGTCCTGCCGGCCCGCCCATCCCGCCCCGGCGTCGCGTCGGTCGAGGTGGACACCACCCTCTCGGTTCAGACCAACGCGACCGAGAGCGTCTTCCATTTGCAGATTGGTCCTAAACGACCGGTCGAAGGGGTCCGGGCGGCTGACAACTTCTATGTGGAGGTCGATCAGCAAGGTGGGCTGGCGGGATTCTGGCTCACCAACGTGCCGGCCTTCCAGCCCCTGGAAGACGATTAGGCGGTAACCTGTAAAGGCCCGCAACAGCTTGCCCTGACTTGCCGCAGGGCGTTGCGGGCCTACCTTGCGTGCCTACGCCGCGCGGTCGGATTCCTCCAGAAATCCCCTCAACTGGCGGGACACCAACGCGGCGTAGTAGCCGCCCTTGGTCAGCAGCTCCGTGTGGTTCCCGGCCTCCGCGATCTGTCCATCCTTGATCACCACGATCCGGTCGGCGTCACGCACCGTCGAGAGACGGTGGGCGATGACGAAGGCGGTGCGCCCGCGTAACAGCGTTTTGAGCGCGCGCTGGATCAGGTGCTCGGATTCGGTGTCGAGGGCGGAGGTGGGCTCGTCGAGAATCAGGATCGGAGGGTTCTTCAGCAGCGCCCGCGCGATGGCGATGCGTTGCCGCTGCCCGCCGGAGAGCCGGCTGCCCCGCTCCAGCACGCTGGTGTCGTAACCCTCCGGGAGCGCCATGATGAAGTCATGAGCGTGAGCGGCCCTGGCGGCGGCCTCGATTTCCGCCTGCGCCGCTTCCGGCCGGCCATAGGCGATGTTGGCCCGGACCGTATCGTTGAACAGGTGGGCATCCTGGAACACTACGCCTATCTGACTGCGCAAGGAGTGCTGCGTCATGTTGCGGATATCGACCCCGTCCACGGTGATGGCACCGTCGGTGACCCGGTAGAACCGCTGCAGCAGGGCGGAGAGCGTGGTCTTGCCGCTTCCGCTCGGTCCGATCAGCGCGATGGTCTCGCCCGGCCGGGCGGTGATGTTGATGTCTTTCAGGACCGCAGAGCCCGGCTCATAGGCGAAGCTCACCCGGCGAAACTCCACTTCGCCTCGAATCGGCCGGAGGTCCGCTGCACCCGGGCTGTCGGCCACGACATCGTCGGCATCCAGGATATTGAAGATGGCCTCCAGCGAGACCGTCACCTTCCGAAGCGTCTGATATGTATTGGTGAGGCCCTGGACCGGACCGAAGAGCCCGCCGATATAGCCCAGAAATGCCAGCAGGGTTCCCACCGTCATCTCGCCTCGCGAAATCAGATAGCCACCGGCCGCCAGAGCCATGAGGCGGGCGGCAGTCGCGGCCAGGGTGCGAAGGGTGCCGGTCAGGTTGTCGGTGCGCACGCCTCGGCGTACCACTTCGTTTCCCTCCCGCACCCCCTGCATGAAGCGTCGCTTCTCTGCTTCCTCCATGGCGAATCCCTTCACCGTCATCATCCCGGCCAGCACCTCGTTGAACCGGCCGTAGATCGAATTCCAGCGCTCGACCAGGCGGCGCTCCCGGTGCATCTGTTCGGGCGCGGCCCAGGCGCCGATCAGAGCCGGAATCGGAGCAATGACCATGACGGCAACCGCCAGCCGCCATTCCATGCGGAGCATCGCCGCGACAGACAGCGCCAGGTAGAGCAACGTAGGCAGGAAGTTGAACGCGGTCTCACAGAAAGCCGTGACGCAGCCGGTGATCCCGGCGTTGATCCGGTTCATGGTGGCGCCGATGGTCTCGCCCTGGTGGAACGACATCGGAAGCGAATTCAGTTTGCTCATCACGGTTTCCCGAATCGTATAGTCCACCCCCAGCCTGACGTCCCAGCTCAGGACTCCGAGCCACGCCTGGAGGCCGGCCCGGGCGAGCTCCAGGGCGACAAGGCCGGACATGATCATGCCCAGCCGTGACATCCCCACACCATGCTCCAGCGCATCGAAGAGGTATTTCATCAGCAGCGGGTCGACCGCGCTCAACGCCGCGAGCAGCAGTGCGAGTGATGTCACTCCGGTCAGAGTGCGACGGTAGGGACGAACGAACTGAAGGGACCGCTTGGCTAATTCGAATCCAGTACTTTGCATTGCAATCTTTGAGTGGGGGTATCAGGCGAGCGCGTGCTATCGGGTGAGCAAGTTCGGTGCCTTCGGGCGGCCGGCGCTTGATGAGGAATGAAATCAGGTAGGGACCAGCTAACTGCAAGGCGCTGGATGGGTTGGTCCACAATCAGTTAGCGGCAACTGACCTCCAGGCAGCGATCCACCGCGCCTATTTCCACTCGGGCGACGAACCTACCTGTAGCGGGCCAGAGTAACCCGCATCCTGCACGAGGGGAACGACTATGAATCTCGACTCCATTCGCCGGGCGGTTCGGGCCAAGGGCCTCACGCCCGCCACGGTCGTTCCGGAGGCCAGTGGAGGCCGCGTCGAGGAAGCCTGCATCAGGCCGGCGCGCGTGGTTGAAGGAGACTCCTTGCGGATGATCTCGATCGGCCTGGCAGAAGCGTGGCCGGGATCTCTCGCTTACCTCGATGGTATCCAGCGATCAGAGATCATCGCGTATGATGGCAGCGCACCCATCCTTGTTGCACAGATCGCGGCGGCAGTACGTGAGCGGCGGGACCGCCGGTTGCACACTGTCGTGGAAGCGCGGCAGATGGTGGCCTTGGGCCGCCGCTCGGCGCTGGCCGCGGCCGGCAATGCCCTGGGTGACCTACAGCCGGTACCACTTCCAGAAGATGAGCCGCCCCATCCGCTGCGCGACCTGGTCAACGCCGGTCATGCCTTGGATCAGGCACGGGGAGCTCTCGAGGTCGTCGTGGGTGACCGCTACCGGGTCGGCTCGGATGGATGGCTGGTGCTGGACGGCTCACTGTCGGTGAGTCCCCGATGGGCCGAGGATCCTCGAATGGTGGCTATCTCGAAGAGTCACTCCATCCTGCCGTTCGACGGTGGCGATCTGGAGCAGTACCTGCGGTTGCCTTGGGCTCACCGTTCCTCGGTCTACGCACCGGCCACCCGGAGCCTCGCGCCGGTCCGAGCATGGGGCCTCAGACTGTGGCCCTGGGAAGGAAAGGACCTGCTGCACGGCCTGGTCCGGGTGGAGGTGGCTCCCGCGAATGAGTCAACCGAACGAGCAAATGAGATCTCGCGCTGGATCCTGGCGGAGCGGGCGCCGGTCAGCGCCCCGGATCGGCGCTGGGACCGGCTGCTCTACGGGATTTACAGTGTGGAGCAGTATCTCAAAGCAAGGGCGTGAGCCCTCACCCCTTTTCACTGTTCACTGTTAACTGTTTCCGCTGTCCTAGTACATATTTCTACCATGACCGAAATCCCCCCGCTCGGCCGCGTTGTGGCCACCGAGCTCAAGCCCTCGACTCCTCACCAGTTCCATTTCTGGACCGCACGCGAGTCGCCCATCGGAATCGGCGCCATCGTGCGAGTGGAGGAGAGCGGCCGTGAGGTGTTCGGTGTGGTCACCGATGGCTTTGCCTATTCCGATCTGGTCACGCCGATGCACGCCGTCATCGGCGCGGACGGCGACCCGGTCGCCGCCGGCGCTGAGCCGACTGCGCGTGCCGAGATCCGGCTCTTCACTGCCGCCGTGCTCCGGCAGATCCCCGAGGAGCCACTCCAGCCGGTGCCCCTGGGGCCGGTCTGGTTGGCCTCGGATGCGGACGTGGTCCTGGCGCTCCGGATGGACGCTTACACCGGTGGCGAGCGGGCAACCGGCATTCCGGTGGGGCTCTACGCGGCTGGTGGGCTCGAGGCCCCGGTGTACCTCGACTGCGACTTCCTTCTCGGTCCAGAAGCCGCGCACCTCAACATCACCGGCGTGTCCGGTCTAGCCACCAAGACCAGCGCGGTCGAGTTCATGCTCGGCAGCATCTTCCAGACCTTTCCCAGCCACAAGGGTACCGTGGGGGCGGTCTGCTTCAATGTGAAGGGGCCCGACCTCTGCTTTCTGGACCAGCCCGCCGCGCTGGGCGAGGAAGACACCCGCCAATACGCGCGGCTCGGCCTGCGGCCTGAGCCCTTCGAGAACGTGCGGTACTATGCGCCGCTCAAGCCCGACGGAGTCAATCTGAACAGCCTCCGGACCAACGAGGCGTTGGCCGGCAACACCGAGCCGCTGGTCTGGGGCCTGCGGGAGGTGCTGGACTATGCCGAGGTTGTCCTCAACCGCGACGACATCGACGCCAAGGCAGACGCCTTCATCGATTTTCTTTCCGAGCGGGTGGTTGGACGGGAGTATCACGACCAGGCGTTGCGAGGAAAGCCTTTCCTGGTTCAGAGCTTCGCAGACCTGGATGAGTTCTTCCGCTCCATCTTTGATTTCATGGAAGCACTGGGAAGGGGCTCCGAGGTCTGGAAGACCCATCATCTCGCCACCATCCGCAAGGTGCGGAATCGTCTGAGCAACATCAGTACCCGTTCGAAGGGTCTGGTCACCGACGATGGGGTGGCGAACGATTTACCCTGGGGCCACTTCGACGATCGCGGTGTGCACGTCATTGATGTCGCTGGGCTCGACCCTCTGGCACAGGACCTCGTCTTTGCCCGTGTCGTGTCGAAGCTGCGGGAGCATCTCGAGCGGCGCGATCTGGGTGTGGACCACGTGGTAGTGTTCGTGGACGAGCTCAACAAGTACGCGCCCGCCGACGGGCCGGACACCTATGTCAGAAAGATGCTGCTCGATCTTTCGGAGCGCGGCCGCTATCTCGGCCTGGTGCTCTTCTCCGCCCAGCAGTTCCGCTCCCAGGTCCAGCGGCGGGTGGTCGGCAACGCCGGCACTGGAATCTACGGGCGCATGGACATGGATGAGCTCGCCATGCCGGCCTACGGCACGATCTCGCCGGCCACCAAGATCAAGCTGGCGACCTTGCCCAAGGGTGAGCTGATGCTGCGCCACCCACACTTTACTCAGCCGATCTTCGTGAAATTCCCCCGCCCGGCGGTTCTGAATGGCCGGGAAGGGATCGAGCGTTTCCCGCCTGCCGCGGAGCTTCCCTTTGCCGATGCGGTGGCGCGCCAGATGCGCCGCCTGGATCGCCGGGTCTCAGTCGATGCCGTGCGCGCCCTGATCGAGGGTCGCCGCGAGGCCGACGTCCGTCGTGCGCTCTCCGCCACCCGGCGCGAGCGCCCGGCCGATGCCTACGCGTTCTTCACCGCCTGCCTCGGCCGCCGGGTGAACGGCGAAGTCGTTGCGCCCCGCCGTGGGATTCCTGCCCTCAAGCGCGCCGACGATTCCTATGGCGGGTAGGGGGACGGCGGGACAGCGGGTCAGCGCGAGACGTGATGACTAGCGAGTCATCGAACACAGGTCGAGAGAAGATGTGACTGCATCCCTTGCGCGAGCTAGACTTGGAGTCTCCAAAGGGATGCGCTCAGGATGACGCGCGAGTCCTGACGTCTAGCTGGCTCGCTGACCCGCTGTCCCGCTGTCCCGCTGTCCCCCTCCTTAAGTTCTTGCTCTTTCGCGCGTTTAGGTCCATTCTCCACCCGTGAAACTGGCCCACATTGCAGACCCCCACCTTGGCATCCGGCAGTACCACCGGCAGACCTCGACCGGCATCAATCAGCGGGAAGCCGATGTCGCCAGCGCGTTCCGCGCCGCCGTCGACGGCGTCCTTGCCGCCCGGCCGGACGCGGTAGTTGTCGCTGGGGATCTGTTTCACTCAGTTCGCCCCACCAACTATGCCATCGTCTTTGCCTTCCAGCAGTTCCAGAGACTCCGTGAGGCGCTCCCAAGCGCGCCTATTGTCCTCATCGCGGGCAACCATGATACCCCTCGCACCGTAGAGACGGGTTCGATCCTCCGGCTCTTCGAAGAGCTGGGTGTCGATGTAGCCACCGACGAGCCTCGGCGGCTGGTCTACCCCGGGCTTGATCTCAGCATCTTTGCCGTCCCTCGGCAGGCGATCCTGTCGCCGGCGCCGCCAGTGCTCCAACCCGAAGGGCCCCAGAAATATCAGGTGCTTGTGGCACACCTCGAGGTCGCGGGAGAGTACCCGCTCGGCCATGTCGCCTCGGAGTACGCTGCCGCTGCCGTCAGTCGCCGGGATCTGCATTTGGAAGACTGGACCTACGTCGCCCTGGGTCATTACCACACCCAGCATCAGGTGGACAGGAATGCCTGGTATGCTGGAGCCCTCGACTACATCGGACCTAACATCTGGGGCGAGGCCGCCGATGAGGCAGACCACGGCTCGCATGGAAAGGGGTGGCTCCTCGTTGATCTCGACAACCGGGCGGGCACAGCGCCGACCTGTGCCCGCGGCTCGCACGGTGCTCGATCTGGAGCCGGTACGAGCGGAAGGCAAGTCCGCCGAGGCCATAGATGCACTGATCGCCGGGCGCATCGCCTCCATTCCTGGTGGCATCTCAGACCAGATCGTGCGGCTGCTGGTGTTCGACATTCCCCGGCACGTGGCCCGAGAGCTGAACCACGCCGCGGTTCGAGGCTTCAAGACCGACGCCCTGCATTTCCACCTCGACTTCCGGAGGCCGGAACTCCACCGGACCATCGGAATGGGAGCATCAGCTCGCCGGCAGACTCTGCCCGAGCTGGTGAGCTCCTATCTCGAAGACCGGGCGCTCCCCGCTGAGCTTGATAGGGCGGCTTTCGTACGGTTGGGGCGGGAGTTGATGGATACCGTCGAGCGCGATCTGGTGGGGGGCTGATGCGGATCAACCGTCTGCGTCTGCAGAACTTTCGGCAGCACGAGAACACCGAGATCGAGTTTGGCCCCGGTCTCACCGGGATCATCGGCCCCAACGGGGCAGGCAAAACCACGCTCCTCGAAGCAATAGCGTGGGCCATGTACGGGATGCCGGCGGCGCGGGGAAATCGTGAGACCCTTCGACGCCGCAGTGCACCGCTGAAGGCCAGAGTCGAGGTTGAAATCGATTTTACGCTCGGCGCCCATCAGTACCGCATCGTGCGCTCCCTCAACCACGCCGAGCTTTACCAGGACGGAGATCCGTCGGCCATCGCCAACAGCATCGGGACTGTCACCGAGCGGGTGACCCGCCTGCTGGGGATGACCCGCGACGAGTTCTTCAACACCTACTTCACCGGGCAGAAGGAACTCGCGGTCATGGCTGCGATGAGCGCGCCGGAGCGGGCGCAGTTCCTGTCGCGGGTGCTGGGCTACGAGCGGCTCCGCATTGCCCAGGACCGCCTCCGGGAGAAGCGCTCCACTCTGAGGGCACGGCTGGACGGCTTGCGTGCCGGGCTTCCGGATCAGGCAGAACTGGACGCCGCCCGCGCGCAGGCCGATGATCGCAATGCGGCAGCCCGCGCGGCCGAGGCTGCCGCGGCTGCGGCAAATGAGGCCGCCGAGCAGCGGCTGGCCACCATTCGCCCCCAGTGGGAGCGGGTGCAACAGCTGCGCGAAGCCGCACTTGCCCTGGAGGCAGAGCTGCTGGTGGCGAATCACCAGGCCGAAGCCACGGCTGAGAGAGCTGAACGGCTTTCGCAAGAAGCGGCTGAGGCGCTGACCGCCAGCCAGAAGCTGGAGGAGGTGCGGCGGCGGCTGGCCCCGCTTCCGGGTCTGCGGGCAGAGGCGCAGGTGTTGGAGCGGCAGGCCGAGGCCTATGCCGCGCGAAAGGGTTACCAGGCCCAGCTGGATGAAGTGCGGTCCCATCTGGCCTCGGTCGAGGAACGGGTCGCCCGGGTGCCCACCCGGCCGCTCCTCGGCTCGGCTCTTGAGCGGGTCAATGCCTCCCGGGCCTCCCTCACCGCAGCCGCCCTCGAGTCGGAGGATCAGCGTACTGCCTGGGTGCGCGATGCGCAGGATGCCAAGACCAAACGACAGGGATTACTGGATCAGTATCAGGAGCTTAAGGAGCAACGCCAGCGGATCGTAACAGCCGGAGCGGAAGGCGTCTGTCCTACCTGTGCCCGGCCGCTCGGCGTGGAGTATGCCAAGGTTCTGGAGCTGCTCGACCGCCAGATCGAGGAGGTGCGATCGAACGGCAACTATTACAAGCAGCGTATAGACCAGCTCCAGCAGGAGCCGGCGACCCTCCTGGAAGTGGACCAGCGACGCTTATTACTGGAGCATGAGCTGTCTCAGGCAACGGCGGAGCTCGGCCGGCTGAAGGCCCAGGCCCAGGAGGCCGGACCGCTTCAGGATGAGCAGAGCCGGCTGGTAGCGCGGGTGAAGGAACTGGAGAACGCTCTCGAGCAGCTGGTGGGTTCCTACGATCAAGCCCGGCACGAGGCGGTGGTCCGGGAAACCCGGACACTGGAGCCGCTGGCGCTTCAGGCCGAACGATTGCGGGTAACCGCCGAACGCAGCGATGCCGTGGCGGCCGAGCTGGAGACTGCTAGGGTGGCTGCGGTTGACGGTCGCGGCAGGAATCACCGCACTGCGAGCCAAGCTTGCCGGACTCGAGTACAGCGAGGCCGCGTTCAAGACCTTCCGCGACGCCGAGCTGGCCGCGGAGCGGGGGCGCCGGCGAGGCGGAGCTGGCACTGGTGCGTGCCCGAGGCGAGCGCAGTGCCGCCGCGGAAGCGGTTGAGGCCGTCGCTCGGCGCCAGGCTGAACGCGACGAGCGGGAGCGCGCCGCGGCAGAGACGGCCAACGAGCTGGCCCTGCACCAGGAGCTGGACCGCGCGCTAACCGATCTACGCAACGACCTCAATTCGAGCTTGCGTCCCGACCTCTCCGACCTTGCCTCCGCATTCCTCAGCGACCTTACCAATGGACGCTATATTGAGCTGGAGCTCGACGAAGACTATTCCGCGACCGTGCTTGACGATGGCGACCCTCAGGACGGTGATCTCCGGTGGTGAGGAGGACGTCGCCAATCTCGCGCTCCGGTTGGCGATCAGTCAGATGATCGCCGAGCTGGCGGGGCAGCCGCTGTCCTTGCTTATCCTCGACGAGATCTTCGGCTCACTGGATGAGGATCGCCGCAACGCGGTAATGGAGCTGCTCCGAAGCCTGGCCGACCGCTTCTCGCAGGTCATTCTCGTCACCCATATCGATTCGGTGCGTGAGGGCTTCGACCATGTGGTGCGGGTTGGCTTCGATCAGGCCACCGGGGTGGCAACGGTGCGCGACGAGCCGCATGGGAGACAGCGATGTGGCGGCCTGACCGGAGCGTGCGGGGCCCGGAGCGAGCGACCATCTGCGGGACATCGAGTCGCTCAACCGGGTGTTCGCCGAGGCGTTTACCGACCGGTACAGCCGCGACGGGCTGGTGGGGGTGCGAGTGCCCCAGCTGAACAACCTCGTCTGGCGCTACGCCCTGGAAGATGCTGGGGACGGCTCGATGGTATGGCGCGACGCCGAGGGACAGATGGTAGCGTTCAACATGGTCCACCGCTCCGGCACCGAGGGGTGGATGGGCCCGCTGGCGGTTCGGCCCGACCGGCAGGGTGAAGGTCTCGGGTCTACCATGGTGCGAACCGGAATCGATTGGCTGCGGGCCCAGGGTGCTACCACGATCGGTCTCGAAACCATGCCCCGGACGGTGGACAACATCGGATTCTACAGCCGGATCGGCCTCGTGCCCGGCCACTTGACGGTGACGCTGGTCCATGACGTCCCGCGTCGCTCGGCCGGCTCCGCCGAGCTGCTTTCCGGCGCTGGGCCGGCCTGGACCCAGCGCCTGGAGGAGTGCCGCCAGCTGACCGACCGGGTGCTGCCTGGAGTGGACTTCACCCGGGAGCTGGCGCTGACCCGCGACCTCGGCATCGGCGATACTACCCTGACGCGCGAGGGCCGAACCCTCACCGGATTCGCTCTATGGCATTCGACCCCACTGGCGGCGGGTCGTCCCAAGGACGAGCTGCGGGTCCTGAAGTTGGTGACCGCGGCGCCGGATGCTTTCGAGCGTCTGATTCAGGCGGTGCAGCTCTCCGCGACGGCCGAGCGAGTGAGCCGGGTGGCCATCCGCTGTCAGACCGAGTTCGCCGACGCCTACCTGAAGCTGATCGAGCTCGGTTACCGGGTTCACTGGACCGATCTCCGGATGCTACTGCAAGGCCATCCTCAACCCGTGCCGCCGGAGGGTATCCTCATGTCGAATTGGGAGATCTGAACAACCCGAAAGTGGCGGTACGACAAGACCTTCATGTCGAAGCCAGCCAATCTGCAGGCCTTCAAATGTGGCGGCAACCCTCGCGGCGGCTCCGGCCCGAAGCTGCCGGCGGCCCTAGCACTCCGAAGGCCTCCGGCGATCACATTTTGCTGTGAAGGATCTAGGGCCAACTGCCATGCACTCGGCTCTAGGATCGCTGCTCTCTCAGGCGAGAAACTATGTGCGGCATCGTCGGATTCTTGGGCACTGCCAGTAGTGGGGAAGCTGCTCTCGGCGCGCTCGCCGAGAAAATGTCGACCTGCTTGGCTCATCGGGGCCCGGACGATTCCGGTGTGTGGGTCGATGAGGGGGCCGGCCTCGCACTGGGATTTCGTCGGCTGTCCATCCTGGACCTCTCGCCGGCGGGCCATCAGCCGATGGTCTCGCACTGTGGCCGGTACGTCATCACCTTCAACGGAGAGATCTACAACTATCTGGACATTCGCGACGGAGCTGGAGGCCGTCGAGTCGGTCGAATGGAGGGGCCATTCCGATACCGAGGTAATTCTCGCGGCAATCGCGCGCGTGGGGAGTAGGACCCACGCTTGAGACGGATGAGCGGGATGTTTGGGCTTGCGCGTGTGGGATCGGGCGGAGCGCACGCTGCTACTATCGCCCGGGACCGGCTCGGGCGAGAAGCCTCTCTACTACGGCTGGCTGGACGGCGACCTTCGTGTTTGCTTCGGAGCTCAAGGCGCTGCGGGTGCATCCACGCTGGAGCGGGCGAGATCGACCGCGGGGCCCTGGCTCTCTTCCTCCGGCACAAGTACGTCCCGGCGCCTACACGATCTACCGGGATACGCAAGTTGACGCCGGGAACGTTCCTGTTCAGTCCGTTCGGGCGGTTCGTTCCAGGAAACGAGGTACTGGTCCGCGCGTGAGGTAGCCGAGCGTGGCGTCACGGAGCCGTTCGCGGGTAGTGACGACCGAGGCAGCGGAGATGTTGGAGCGAGGCTGTTGCTCGAGGCCGTAAGGCGGCAGATGGTGGCAGATGTGCCGCTGGGCGCCTTTCTCTCCGGTGGTGATCGACTCGCTCGACCGTGGTGGCGCTGATGCAGGCGCAGAGCGGCTCGTCCGGTGCAGGACCTTCACCATCGGCTTCCACGAAGAAGGTTACAACGAGGCGGAGCACGCCAAAGCCGTGGCCCGCCATCTGGGCACCGACCACACCGAGCTCTACGTGACGCCGGACGCAAGCGATGGACATGATCCCGCGGCTGCCGGAGCTCTACGACGAGCCCTTCGCCGATCCGCTCCCAGATCCCGACCTTCCTGGTGGCGCAGACTGGCGCGGCGGAAGGTGACCGTGAAGCTTGTCCGGCGATGGCGGCGACGAGTTGTTTGGAGGGTACAACCGGTACTTCATCGGCCGCGGCCTGTGGGACAGGTTCGGCTGGCTGCCACGTAGCGCGCGCGGCGCTGTCGCGAACGCCATCACTAGCATGTCCCCGGCGCACTGGAACCGGGTCCTGACGGCACTGATGGCGCTCGCGCCGAATCAGTTACGCTATGCCAATCCCGGAGAAAAACTGCACAAGCTGGCCCTGGTGCTGGGCGCCAGCGATCCGGACGAGATTTACCTCGGGCTTACTTCCCATTGGAAGCGCCCGGCATCTGTTGTCCTGCTCCGGGGCGCGAGCCCGCTACGGCGCTGACCAGTGGTAACGGGGCGGCCCTGTCCGATTTTACCCAGCGGATGATGTTCCTGGACGTGATGACTTACCTGCCTGATGATATCCTGGTCAAGGTTGATCGCGCCGCGATGGGCGTGAGCCTGGAAACCCGGGTACCGATGTTGGACCATCAGGTGGTGGAATTCGCGTGGCGGGCACCGCTCTCCATGAAGATTCGCGGCGGGCAAGGTAAATGGCTCTTGCGCCAGGTGCTGTACAAGTTCGTCCCCCGTGACCTCATCGAACGACCGAAGACGGGCTTTGACGTGCCGATCGGCGAGTGGCTTCGGGGGCCACTACGGAGCTGGGCCGAGCCTTTGCTCGGTGAAGCGCGGCTGCGGCGTGAGGGCTTCTTCGATGCGACTCTGATCCGCAACAAGTGGAATGAGCATCTGTCGGGCCGCCGCGATTGGCAGCAGCCGTTATGGAACGTGCTGATGTTTCAGGCGTGGCTCGAGAAGGAAAGTGAAGGCCGCCACTCGAAGCCGATCTCCTATCCCGCGGCTGTGACCTTAGCATAGATCGCGAGCGCTTCGTTACCGTGTGACTCAGCGTAAAGTGCCGCTCGTAGTTCGCGGCCGCTGCGTCCCAAGCGCAGCCGCAGTCCCGGGTCGTGAGCAGCCTTCGAATCGGTCTTGCAGGACTGCCACGTTCCCTCGGGGAACGGGTAAAGCCGGTTTCGCCGTCCGAACAGATTCGCCGGTCCCACCCACCCTGGAAGCGACGACCGGGAGACCCGCCCGCATTGCCTCCAGAATGCTGAGCGGAAACCCTTCCCAGTTGGTGACCAGAAGACTGATCTGTGCGTTGGCTAGAACTGATCCACGTCCGTCCGCTGGCCGAGGAAGCGCACGCGGCTTCCGAGGCCGAGCGTGGCAGCGAGCGACTCCACTGAGATATGAGCGGACCCTCGCCAATCAGGTCCAGCTCCCAGGGAAAGTCCAGTAACCCGGCGAGCGCACGGAGAAGGGTGGGGTGGTCTTTTTGCGCCCCGAAGCGGGCCACCATTACCAACCGAACCGGTGAGCGGCCCGGATCGGCCCTGAGAGGCGGCGGTACGTCTGGCATGCCGTTGTACACCGTCACGATGCGGTCCGCGGCAGCGATGCGGGCATCAAGCGCGAGCTGACGATCGAACTCGGAGACGGTGATGATTTTGTGAGCGAGGTGACCAACCGATCGCTCGATCTGGCGGTACATCGCCGCCGGCAATGCCGGGACGCCAGGGGTGAAGGCCCAGCCGTGGGCAGTGAACACGCACCGGAATGCGCAGCGATCGTCCAGCGAGCCCGGCCGAGAATCCCCGCTTTCGAGGAATGGACGGCAAGCAGATCGGGGCGCAGATTCTTCAGGGCCGCCCGCATCTCTCGTAGCGCGCGCAGGTCCCGCAGTGGGCTGATCGGCACGGCCAAATGCCGGAGGACGATCGTCGGGGATTCCTGGGCTCGGAGCTGATCGACAAACGGTCCACTTCCGCTCGTGATTACCGTCGGAGCATGGCCCTGTGCCCGCACCGATGCGCGCAAGGTCCCGTACATGGATCTGGGCGCCCCCAATCGGGTCCGCCCGGGTCAGGATGTAAGCGATCTTCACGCCGCGTGACCCCGGTCTCTTCGCCCGGCTCTCATCGCCACCGCCGCAATACTCGCTTATGCCGACGCATCCCGGGCGTCCTCCAGAATCTCCAAGAGCTCGGCATTCCAGCGCGAGTGAACCGCTGCCACCAAGGCTCGCTGTGGGCGCGGTCGGCCCTCGCTGCGGCGTGTTGCCATTTGCGACGGGCCATGGAAGCAGGTGGAGCCGTTCGGGCTGGTGTTGGTGAAGTTAGCCGGTCCGAAGGTGGCGTCCAGCCTGGGGGAACGACATGGCGTTGGCTAGGGGTAAGGCGGCTGCAACGACCGGTCCATTACTGTCACAAAACTCGACATCATTTCGTTACAATGACTGATATATCGTTACCGGTAACTAAAGCTGTTTCAGAGAGCTATGTTACATATGAAATCCAAAACCGTCATTTTGCCAAATGTAAAGAAATTATGGGTTGTGCGATGCTCGGGCGATTCCTATTCTCTTTTTAGCCCAAGGGGTGGCGGTGGATTGACGGGAACGGTTGGGACTCATGCAAGGAGTGCAATTGAAAGGGTAGACAAATGACGTACACGTTCAAGCTTGCGCGGAGACTGGCAGTCTCGCGAAGATTGGGCATGCTGCCCGCCATCCTCCTTTTCGCAGCCTGCGGTGGCGACGCCACCGCGCCGGAGAGCTCCACGAGCCCGCAAGGGAGCGTGAGTGTCAACCCCAGTAACGTCACACTCGAAACCAACCAACTGATTCGCTTCCTGGCATACGGCCGCAACAGTGCCGGCGACAGCGTCTATACTCCGATAGCCTGGAGTACGACCGGCGGCACCATTCTGCCCGACGGTCGATTCTCTTCCGCTGCCGTGGGCACCTTCATGGTGACGGGTACCACCCGCGATGGCGGTGCACAGCGCGTCGACACCTCCCTGGTGAAGGTCGTCCGCCGCCAGCCCCACCTCGGCTCGATCGAGATCTCCCCCGGCACCGACACCCTCGACCCCGGTGTGAGCCAGACCTTCCTCGCGACTGGTCGACTGAAGGACGGACGTCCCGTCCCGGTCGGCGTCACTTGGAACGCAACCGGCGGCACCATCGATGCCGGCGGCCATTTCGTGGCCGGCGACACTGCGGGTACTTATCAGGTAACCGCCACCCATACGACGTTGACCATCGCGGACACGGCTACGGTGACCATCACTGCACCACCCCCGCCGCCGCCGGCCCCGCCGGCGGACCCGCCTGAGGAGCCCCCTACGCCGGTTCTGCCGGTTCTGCAGAAGGTGACGCTGCTTCCTGCCAGCGCGACCCTCGCTCCTTCAACGACGAGGCAGTTTAGGTCCTATGGCACGACCACGACCGGCGACAGCGTCGCGCTAAGCGTGGTGTTCACCGCTACCGGCGGTACGGTAACGGCCGGAGGGCTCTATACCGCGGGCAGCACGGCGGGTACCTATCGCGTGATTGCCACCTCGGAAGGCCTGGCGGACACCTCATCGGTGACCGTAACCCAGCCTCTGGGCAGCGGCCCGGCGTCCGGCATCCCGTTCGGCCCATTCGGCGCTTGGGACGGACAGCGTGCTCAAGGCCAACACCGACTCCTTCACCGCCAGCATCGGCTCCATCAACGCCACCAATATCCTCAGCCGGATCGCTGGCGGCGCAGAGCAAGGGTGTGAAGCTGATTCTCGCGATGACCGGCGGGGCGCATGAGAACTATCTCACCAACGGGGTGTTCGATATGGCCAAGTGGCAAGTCCAAGATGGACACCTACAATACCGCTGCCATCAAGGCGGCCGTGTGCGGCAGCCGTCGCTGATGGCACGATCATCGGCAATTCAGTCATGGACGAGCCACATGTGTACGGTCTGGGCGATGGGAACACCTGGGGTCCGCCGGGCACCATGACCAAAGCGCGCGTGGACCAGATGTGCGGATACGTCAAGAGCATCTTCCCAACGCTCCCGGTCGGGTGGTGCACGGGCATGACGCCTTTGAACCGGCGAAGTCTACGCGGTCTGCGAGTTCTTGGTGGATCAGTACTCCTACCGCAAAGGTGACGTGACCCAGTTTCGCGACGCGGGTCTCGCGCTGGGGAGGCGGGACGGCATTGCCATCCTGTTCAGCATGAACATCATGAACGGCGGGTATCCAGGCTGCACGAGATGGTCTGTGGAACTGCCCACTGACCACCACCGGCGGCCGGGGCACCTATGACCCCAACTGCCGGATGACTTCAGCCCAAGTACGAGACTGGGGCACGGTACTTGGTTCGGCCGGCTGCGCAATGACGATGTGGCGATACGACGATATCTTCATGGCTAATCTCGATAACCAGCGGCGTTCAGGGACGTCGCTGCCGGCTGGCCTCGTTACCGGGAAAGTCATGTAGGCGGCCGTAAGCCTATCAGCTGAACTCGGATGCCGGTCTTGACCGGCAGGCTGGACAACCGACCGGCGGGGATTCCCCTCCGGTCGGTTGACTTTTATAGCATCGGATGGGTTGCTGGACCGACCTGCCGCGCCAGCACCCGCAGTGTTGGTCAGGCGCAACAACCCACAGGCCCAGATCGATCGCGCTGTGATGCCCGACACTGTGGTTTGAGCACTTGGCGCGGCGGAGAGCTCCGGCTCCGCTGGTCGAGGTGCACTCTGGAAGCAATCTGATACATTGCCTTAGCTGGAGAGCCGGGTGCAACAAGGCGCTCGGCGTGCTCGGCATGCTGAGGGCATACTTCGTGCGCCTGACCCGCCGAGATGTATCCCAGGACTGGGCTCGCGAAGCTATCAGCAGGGGATGCGGCGCCAACCCCGACGCACCGGTGAGGATCATGCGAAAACTGCTCCTGCTGCCTCTTCTTTTCATCCCTCTTCCGCTGAACCCGGTGAGCTTCGCGCCCAGGCCACCGCATCCGAAGCCGCGCAGACCATGCTGCTACCCGGCGATTCCGTGCGTGTGATGGTGTGGCGGAAGCCTGAAATGAGCGGAGATTTCATCGTGGCACCCGACGGCTCAATCACCCATCCGCTTTATCGGGCGGTGCGGGTTGGCGGGGTGCCCTTCAGCACGGCCGAGAGCAACGTGCGCACCTTTCTCGCTCGGTTCGAGCAGGACCCTCAATTCGTCCTCGAGCCGCTGGTCCGGGTCTCCGTCTCCGGGGAGGTAGGGCGGCCCCAGGTGCTTGCTGTTCGTCCTGAGACTACGATCGGCGAGGCGGTGGCCCAGGCCGGCGGTCCGAACCAGTTTGGCAACTCTGGATAGGGTAAGGGTACTCCGCAAGGATGCCAGCGGGCGGCAGCGTGAGCTCGTGGTGAGTCTGCTCGATCCCGAGCGTTCGTCGGCCACCATCCGGGTCAACTCCGGCGATCAGATCGTCGTCGATCGGCGGCGCTCATTCTTCAAGGAAATCTTCATGCCGACACTTCAGATCATTGGATCGATAGCGTCCATCTACCTCGTCATCGACCGCGCCGGTAGATGACAGACTTTTACCGCCAGCCACGGCAGCTTCCGCCCGGTCCTGGCCAGTTTGATGGCTCGTTTGATCGCCAGGCCGCGGGCTCGGTCTCGCTCGGGCACTTCTTCGGCGTGCTTCGCCGACACAAGCGGCTGGTTCTGCTCCTTACGATTTTCGGGGCCCTGGGGGGCGCCTACCTGGCGTACCGGTCCGCTGTAACCTATCAGGCGACCGCAGTGCTTCGGGTGGCCGGTGAACGTCGCGCCCTCACTGGTGAGGCGAGAACCGGAGCTCAGTCGTACCGCTGATCCCTATCTGTCCCTCACCAGTCTGGTGAAGAGCCGGGGTGTGATGGGCGCCGTGGTGGATTCGCTCGGCCTCCGGCTTCGCTCTGCCACACCGGAGTTCCCGGCCGGGCGCCTGGACGGTATCCGCGTCGACCCAACGGCTGCGAGCGACACGATTCAGGTGACCTTCTACCAGAACGGCGTCAAGGCCATGTTGGCTGGTCGAGAGGCGCGGGCCCTTATGGTCAAGCGCTGGATCTCGGTGCCGTCCGGTTCTACGGTACGCTCCGCGCCCGATGTGCCCAGCGCGAGCCTTACGGTGATCCCCCGGGAGATGGCGGTCGACAATCTGCTCGCAGCGTCACTGGCGGTGTGGCGGGAACGGCACCGATCTCATAGATGTCTGGTACTCGTCACCCGACCCCCGCAGGGCGCAACGGGTGGTCAATACTGCCGTCCACTCGTTCCAGCAGCTCAATATCCTGACTGCCAAGCAGAAGTCGACCCGCCGTAAGATTCCTCGAGGAGCAGCTGAAGCAGACCGACAGCATGCTGGCCCGAGCCCAGGCCGACCTGGCCATGTTCCGCAGCCGGCAGCAGCTGGCCAGCTCCCAGACGGCGCTGGAGGCCCAGCAGACGGCAATGATGGCGCTCGATGCCCGCCGGGCCGAGCTGGAAGCGGATCGTGCCACGTTCGGCGCTCTGTTCGCCCAGCTGAAGAAAGGTGGAGCAGCAGGGGAGTCCGAAGCGCTGCGGGCCTCGGCTTCGTCGCCTGCGCATGGCCGACAACCCTACCGTCGGCACCTACTACCGTCAGCTCGAGAACTATCAGTTCCGGCTGGACTCCATGTCCACCGGTGCCGTGGCGAGCCGCTCCAACCAACCCCGATCTGATTCAGCTCAAGAGCCTGATAGCCTCCACCAAGATCGCAACTCCGCCAGGCGGTAGGAAGTCACGTCGGCTACGCTCGATGCCCGGATATCTTCACTGGCCGGTCTCCGCGGACGCAGGGGGCATCGCTCCAGGCGCTCCCCGCCATGGCGGTAGAGGAGGCCCGCTTCACCGGACGGGTTCAGACCTTCAGCTCGACCAGCGACCAGGTCCGGCAGGATTACCAGAAGGCGCGAATGGCTGAGGAGGTGGAGGCCGGTGACATGGACATCGTCAGTCTGGCAGAGGTCCCGTACACCCCTGCCATCGGCTCCGCACCTCTGAAGCTGGCACTCGGCCTGCTGCTCGGCCTGCTGCTCGGCACCGGTGGGGCGTTCCTGCTGGAGGCGATGAACACCTCGATCCGTCGTCCGGAGGATCTCGAGGTTGCGTTGAACGTCCCTGGGCTGGCGGTGATCCCCCGCCTGAACCCTCGGCACTGCCGGCGCGGCGCCTCGGCGGGCCTGCTCGGTCCTGGACGAAAGGCAGGGCTGGGCTCGGAGCGTTCCCTGGGAGCGGTCTCCAGCCGTTCTCGGTCGGGGCTCGAGGCCTTCAGGATGCTGCGCACCAGTCTAGTCTGGTGCGAGCAGGGCGACAACATGAAGACCCTCGTCGTCACCAGCGCGGCCCCGGGCGAGGGAAAGACCATGACCTCGGCCAATCTCGCCGTGACGTTCGCCTACGATGGTCTCCGGGTGCTACTGGTAGACTGCGACGTGCGCCGGCCACGTCTGCATGGGCTCTTCCAGGTGCCCCGCTCACCGGGGTTGATGGAGCTGTTGATGCCGTCGAGCACGGCGGCCGACGGTGTTCATTCACTCACCTTCGATCCGGGGGCTGGGCGGACCGAGGCCGGGCGCCCGGTCACTGACGTGATTCGTCCCACCAACGTGAGGGGCCTTTCGCTGCTCACCTGTGGCGCGCTCCCCACCAACCCCTCGCACCTCCTCAGTGGGGTGCGGATGCGGGTCTTGCTTCAGGAGCTTGCCAAGAGCTTCGATCTCGTCATCCTGGACACCCCGCCGGTGCTGGCGACGGCAGACGCGGGGATTCTCGGCTCCATCGCCGACGGTGTTCTCCTGGTCGTGCGGGCGGGACACACGGATCGGGTCGCCGCCAAGCGGGCCCAGCAGCAGCTGGTCAACGCTGGGGCAAGGGTCGTGGGCACGGTGCTCAACGATCCGGGTGGTGAAGTCTCGCAGTACGGGGACTACTACTACCCCTACGACTACGCTGCAGAGCGTGGAGCTCGAAGCGGCGGCCACCGGCAGACGTCGTATGTCTAGCTCTTGATGGAGGCAAGTCTCGACCGGCATTTACATCCCAGCTCGCGCTGATCGCGAGCGTCCGTGGCCGCGCCCGAGGGGCAGCAGCGGATGAACATCGTGATCGTGGGCCACGTCGATCACGGCAAGAGCACCGTCATCGGCCGTCTGCTGGCCGACACCCACTCCCTCCCAGAAGGGAAGCTCGAGCAGGTTCGGGCCCAGTGCGAGCTCAACTCGAAGCCGTTCGAGTACGCCTTCCTGCTCGATGCGCTCAAGGACGAGCAGGCCCAGGGGATCACCATCGACGCGGCCCGGGTGTTCTTCAAGAGCAGCCAGCGGCACTACCTGATTCTCGACGCACCCGGTCACATCGAGTTCCTGAAGAACATGATCACCGGCGCCGCCCGGGCCGAGGCGGCCCTGCTGGTGATCGATGCCGCCGAAGGCGTGCAGGAGAATTCCCGCCGCCACGGCTACATGGTCTCCCTCCTCGGCATCCGCCAGCTTGCCGTCGTGGTCAACAAGATGGATCTGGTCGGACTGGGACCGCGGCATCTACGACCGTATCGTCCGGGAATATGGCGCCTTCCTCGACCAGGTCGGGATCCGGCCCGCCTGCTTCATTCCGGTGTCGGCGCGTGGCGGCGACAACATCGCCGAGCGGTCGGCCAGTCTCCCCTGGTATCAGGGCCCCACGGTACTTGAGGCGCTGGACGCAATTCCGCAGCGAGCCAGCTCCGACCGAGCGTGCCTTCCGGATGCCGGTCCAGGACGTCTACAAGTTCACCAAGCAGGGCGATGACCGCCGCATCGTGGCGGGCACCATCGACTCCGGCGCGGTCAACGTCGGCGACTCGGTGATCTTCTACCCGTCGGGAAAGAAGAGCCGGGTCAAGAGCATCGAGGCCTTCAACCGGCCGGCCCAGATCCGCGCGGAGGCCGGCTCCGGCCGTCGGGTTTACCCTGCAGGAGCAGATCTACATCACGCGCGGCGAGATGGCGACCCTGGAGCACGAGCCGCGCCCCCAGGTGACCACCCGGCTCCGGGTGAGCCTCTTCTGGCTCGGGCAAGGAGCCGATGGTCAAGCGCAAGGAGTATCTGCTCAAGCTGGGCACCGCCCGGGTGACCGCCCGGGTGGAGGAGATCCTCCGCGTCATGGACGCTTCGACCCTCGACCCTACTGAGCAACGCAACGTCATCAAGCGGCACGATGTGGCCGAGTGCGTGCTCAAGCTGGACCGAGCCATCGCGTGCGACCTGGCCGAGGACGTCGCGGCCACCAGCCGGTTCGTGATCGTGGACGACTTCGAGATCCGCGGCGGCGGCATCGTGCGCGAGGCGCTGCCCGACCGCCAGACGGCGGTGCGCGACCGGGTGCTGCTCCGCAATTACAAGTGGGAGCCGAGCATCATCCAGCCCGAGCATCGGGCCGAGAAATACAATCAGAAGGCAGCGCTGATCCTGGTGACCGGCGAGCACGAGAGCCGATCGAAAGGGCGTGGCCAAGGCGCTCGAGGGCAAGCTGTTCGAGGACGGGAAGGTGGTCTACTTCCTGGGCATCGGCAACGTGCTCTACGGGGTGGACGCCGACATCGAGCGGAAGCAGGAGAACCGGCTGGAGCACATGCGCCGTCTGGGCGAGGTGGCCAACCTCATGCTCGACGCCGGCATCATTCTCATCGTCGCCGCCGCGGAGCTGACCCAGGACGACCTCGAGGTCATCAAGACCGCGGTCCAGCCCGACTGGATCGAGACGGTCTGGGCCGGCGACACCATCACCACCGACCTCGCCTGCGATCTCCACCTGCCCGGCGGCGCGGTGCCGGAGGCGGTGGACCGCCTCAAGGCGCACCTGCAGGACAAGGGCATCATCTTCCGGCCATGGTAACGCCCGAGCTGCGGTCTGCCGTCACCGGCCTCGCGCGCGAGGCGGGTCGCGCCACGATGGCCTATTACGACGGCGCCGCCGATGTCCGGCGTGCGGGAGAAGGACGATCGCAGCCCGGTCACGCTGGCCGACGAGGTGGCGCACGAGATTCTGGTCGATGGACTACGTGCGAACTCGATCCCGGCAACCCCGGTCGTCTCCGAAGAGGCCGAGGCAGCGCCGTTCGACACCAGGCGAAACTGGCGCCGCTTCTGGCTGGTGGATCCGCTCGACGGCACCAAGGAGTTCATCAAGCGCAGGGCCGAGTTCACGGTCAACGTGGCGCTGATCGAGGACGGCGAGCCGGTGCTCGGCGTGGTGCTCGCGCCGGCGCTCGACCTGCTCTACTGGGCGGTGAAGGGCAGGGGGGCCTGGCGGGAGGAGAAGGACGGTTCCGCCGGAGCGCATCTACTCCAGCCCGCGCGCCCGGGTACGCCGTCTGACCGTGGTGGAGAGTCTCTCCCATCCCTCAGCCGAGCTGGAGGAGTACCTCCAGACCATTCCGGTCGCCCGGCGGGTGAAGGCAGGTAGCTCGCTCAAGTTCTGCTGGGTGGCCGAGGGCCGGGCCGACATCTATCCCCGGCTGGGCCCCACCATGGAGTGGGACGTGGCGGCGGGGGACTGCGTCTATCGCCAATCGGGCCGCAATGGCGAGCGGCCCTCGCCGCTCACCTACAACAAGCCGGAACTCCGGAACCCCAGCTTCGTCATCGGGCTGCTGAGCGTTCATGTCACCAGGTCAACGCGCGGATCGAAGCCGCCGTGCTGTGGTTCACCGGTCTGTCGGGCTCGGGCAAGAGCACCATCGCCACCCGGGTGCATGCCAGGAGCTGGCCGCGGCGCGGCGTTGGAGGTCGAGTACATCGACGGCGACGCGCTGCGGGAGGTTTTCCCGAACACCGGCTTTACCCGGGCGGAGCGGGAGGAGCACCTGCGCCGCACCGGCTATATGGCGAGCCGGCTGGCGGCGCATGGGGTCACGGTTGTCGCGTCGTTCGTCTCGCCCTATCGCGAGTCGCGCGACTTCATCCGGGCGCTGTGCCGCCAGTTCGCCGAGATCTACGTGGCCACTCCGCTCGAGGAGTGTGAGCGACGGGACGTGAAAGGGCTCTACGCCCGCGCCACGACGGGGCGAGATTCGGAATTTCACCGGGATCGACGACCCCTACGAGCCGCCCGAGCAACCCGGAGCTGACGCTCGACACCCGCGCCCTGAGCGTGGAGCAGTGCGTCGCCAGGTGCTCGAGCGCGGTTATGGAGGCCAACTCTGATGGCAGGCGAGTATGGATCATCTCGATCAGCTGGAGAACCGGAGCGTGCACATCCTGCGGGAGGCGTACGCCAACTTCAAGAACCTGGGGATGCTCTGGTCCATCGGGAAGGACAGCACGGTGCTTCTCTGGCTGGCCCGGAAGGCGTTCTTCGGCCACGTGCCGATTCCGCTGATCCACATCGACACCTCGTTCAAGATCCCGGAGATGATCGAGTACCGGGACCGGCTGGCGCTGGAGTGGAATCTGACCATGATCTACGGTCAGAACCGTCAGGCGCTGGAGGAGAAGCGGACCTTCCCCGATGGCGCGGTGGACCGGATCGCCTGCTGCAAGGCGCTCAAGACCGACGCACTCAAGCACACGCTGAGCGGCGAGTGGCCGCGGTACCGGCTCAATCACGCCAAGAAGGTGTACGAGCTGGACCGCAACACCGAGCCGTTCACCGGGGTCATCGTCGGGGTCCGCGCCGACGAGGAAGGAAGCCGGTCCAAGGAGCGGTACTTCTCGCCCCGCACCACGCGAGTCGCAGTGGGACGTCGGCGACCAGCCCCCGGAGTTCTGGAACCAGTTCAAGACCGAGTTCGCGCCCGGGCACCCACCTGCGGATCCACCCGCTGCTCGACTGGACCGAGCTGAACATCTGGGAATACATCCGGCGCGAGGAGATCCCGACCGTCTCGCTCTACTACAATCAGGGCGACGGCAAACGCTTCCGTTCGCTGGGCTGCTATCCCTGCACCAACGCGGTCGAGTCCGATGCCCGCAATGTGGACGACATCATCATGGAGCTCCAGTCCGGCAAGTTCGCCAACATCGCCGAGCGCTCGGGCCGGGCCCAGGACAAGGATGGCGGTGGTGGGCTGGAGACGCTTCGGCGCGACGGATACATGTAAAACCATTCGAGTGCAGTCTGGACGATGCACGCCGATTTGACTCGGAGGCACGCCACCCAATCGTTGAGAAGGAGCAGACATGCTTTTGAGGCCCCGTAAGATCGAGCACAGACCCCTGGCCCTCCTGCGCCAGCACTACGAGGTCGAGCGGGAGCTCTCAGACCGCTTGCGGAACGCGACGCGGGAGGAGCGTCGGACGTTGTACCGGTCGGTCTACAATGAGCTGTATCAGCGGGTGCCACATCATCCGCAGCTCACGCGGAAGGCCTCCGCCGAACTCACCCGCGACGCCCTGATTCCTCAGCTTCGGATTCTACGACCATACTTGCGGCCCGAGGCTACCGTCCTCGAGATCGGGCCGGGCGATTGCGTGCTCTCCGTGGCGCTGGCAGAGCGGGTACGGCAGGTGTACGGCCTCGACGTATCGGATGAGATCACCCACGACGTTTCGCTCCCGGCCAACTTCAAGCTGATCCTGTCGGACGGCACCAGCGTCCCGGTGCCGCCAAACAGTGTGGACGTCGCGTACAGCAACCAACTCATGGAACACCTCCATCCTGATGACGCGCTGGAACAGCTCGAGGGAATCTGGCGGGCGCCTACGTCCGGGTGGAGTGTACATCTGCATTACCCCGAATCGCCTCAATGGTCCACACGACGTCTCCCAGCATTTCGACTCGGTCGCGACGGGTTTTCACTTGAAGGAGTATACGGTCGGGGAGCTGAGCGGACTGTTCCGGAAGGTAGGATTTCACAAGGTTCACCTGTTACTCGGCAGGCGCGGCGTCTGCGTGCCCGTTCCGGTCCCGCCGGTGGCGGCAGGCGAGGTGGTGCTGGGGCTGCTACCGCCGGGAGCCAGGTGGGTGCTCGGGCGCACATTGCCTGGCCGCGGGTTCCTGGGCATTCGCCTCCGGGGCACCAAGTAACGCAGGCCGGCGGCTCGCCGGCCTCGCGACTCACCGCGCGACCCAGCTATATTCGGCCCTCCATAGCCCACTGGCGCATGCTTTCCAAGAAGGCCAAGTACGCCATCAAAGCTCTTCTGGCGCTCGCCGACGGCAGGCGTGACGAGCCTGTGCGCATCTCGATCTCGCCCGCAAGGAGCAGATCCCCCCGAAGTTTCTCGAGCTCATTCTCCTTGGGCTGAAGAACCAGGGCATCCTGCAGAGCCGAAAGGGGAAGGGCGGGGGCTACCTCCTTGCCCGGGATCCGGCAGACATCTATCTGGGCCAGATCGTCCGCATGTTCGATGGTCCCCTGGCCCCGGTGCCCTGCGCCAGCCAGACCGCCTACGTACCCTGCGCCGACTGCCGGAACGAGGCGGTCTGCGGTGTGCACCTGGCCATGAAGGAAGTGCGGGACGCGACCGCTCGAGTCCTCGATGGCACTAGCCTGGCATCGCTTCGCCGTAAGATCGCGCGCGCAGCTCCAACGACTCCACTTCGCTAGAGGTCCCCACCGCGTTCGAGGTCCTGATAGCCAGCCGGTAATGGCACAACGTTTGCCTATTTACTCTATCAGTCAGATAGGGTATATAGGATCATGGATCGTCCACCGACGCTGGATTCGGATGCCGACCTCGGCACGGACAACCCGCTCTCCCTCTCACCGGCCCTCCTCCGAGAGCTGGGGCAGGCGCTTCGGTCCATACGCTATGGATCGATCGAGCTGGTGATCCACGAAGGGCGAGTGGTGCAGCTCGAGCGTCGCGAGAAAGTCCGCTTAGAAGCTGAAGTTACACGTAAGAACTAGGAGCGCCTCTGAACGCGGGCAGCTCCCGCCGGAGTGAAATCCTAGGACCGACCGGGCCACCGGAAGTCCGCCAGACCAAGGCAAGGGGGAAGTGACGATGAGAGCCCTCCGTTTGTGGATCAGCGGATTGATACTGGGGAGTTTGGGTGTGGGCGTGGCGCAACAGTTGTGGGCGCAAAATCAGGGCGGCAGCGGGCCGTCCGAGGTGCCAGCCGACAGTCCACCATCGCTGGCAGCCCGAGTGGATGAGCTTGATCAGCAAATCCGAATCCTCCAGCGACTCCGGGAGCTCGCGGCGGACAGCGCTGCCGCGGCCGCCAAGGACAAGGCCACCACAACCGCGAGCGCCAAGGAAGGATTCAGCCTCAAGTCTGCCGATGGCCGGTACACCCTGCGGTTCCGGGGCTACCTCCAGAGCGACGGGCGCCTCTTTCCCGGCAACGATGCCGGCGGCGGGCGTCGACAATCTTCTGATCCGGCGGGCCCGCCCCATCATCGAAGCCACTGTGGGTCGGTATTTCGACTTCCGGCTCATGCCCGACTTCGGTGGCACATCGCCTGCGATTTTCGACGCCTACTGGGACGGCAAGTTCGTGCCCCAGTTCACCGTCCGGGCCGGGAAGTTCAAGCCGCCGATCGGGCTCGAGCGGCTCCAGTCGGCCACCGACATCGCTTTCGCGGAGCGCGGATTGCCCACCAACCTGGTGCCCAGCCGCGACATCGGTCTCCAGGTGGCCGGAGACATCTCCGAGGGGCTGTTCGCCTACCAGATCGGAGTCTTCAACGGGGTGCCCGACCTGGCGAACGGTGGCGACGATCTGAGCGACGCGAAGGATTTCGCCGCGCGGGTTTTCGTTCAGCCCTTCAAGACGGGAACTCTTCGGGGACTGGGCGTTGGCGTTGCCGGCAGCACCGGGTTCGAGCGGGGCTCCACCGCAACGACGGGGCTGCCCTCATACCGCACCCCAGGCCAGCAGACCCTCTTCCGCTACAACACCAGTTCCACGACGCCGGCTAACAACGTCTTCGCCAACGGCAAGCGGACCCGACTTTCCCCCCAGGGCTACTACTACACCGGGCCGCTCGGCCTGCTTGGCGAGTACGTCATCTCCCGGAATGAGGTCACTCGTGCTGCTGTCACGGCCGAACTGGAGCACACCGCCTGGCAGGCGGAGGGATCATTCTTTCTCACCGGTGAGAAGGCAGGCTTCCGGAGCCCCGCGCCAAGGAAGCCGTTCGATCTCAAGGAAGGTGGCTTCGGCGCGTTGGAGCTGGTGGGCCGGTATGGAGAGCTCAGCCTGGACGCGGCGTCGTTCCCGGTGTACGCCAGCTCCACGGTCAGCGCTCAGAAGGCCAAGGCGTGGGGCGCTGGAGTTAACTGGCACTTCACGCGGGCGGTCAAGATCGCGGTCAATTACGAGCGCACCACCTTCACCGGCGGTGCGACGACGGGTGACCGGGAGGCGGAGAACGCCGTGATCACGCGATTCCAGACCTCATTCTGACGACCTAAGAGGAATGCATTCATGAAGACTCTTGCACTCTCGCTACTGATCGCCGGCGCGACGGCGGCACCGCTCGCGGGCCAGACGGTGCATAACGCGTCGCAGAAGCCCGTGACGCTGCTCAACGTGTCGTACGACCCAACCCGTGAGCTCTACGAAGACTTCAACCAGCAGTTCGCCGCCTATTGGAAGGGAAAGACCGGCCAGGAGGTGACGATCCGCCAGTCCCACGGCGGCTCTGGCAAGCAGGCCCGCTCGGTGATCGATGGCCTCGAGGCTGATGTGGTCACCCTGGCGCTGGCCTACGACATCGATCAGATCGCGGAGAAGGGAGGGACTCTGCCCGCCAACTGGCAGAGCCGTCTCCCCAACAACAGCTCGCCCTACACCTCGACCATCGTTCTCCTGGTCCGGAAGGGAAATCCCAAGGGTATCCGGGACTGGGGCGATCTGGCCAAGCCCGGCGTCTCCGTCGTGACCCCGAATCCCAAGACCTCCGGGGGTGCCCGGTGGAACTACCTTGCTGCCTGGGCCTGGGCCTTGCGTCAGCCAGGCGGGAACGAGGCCACCGCCAGGGACTTCGTTGCCAGGCTGTACAAGAACGTTCCGGTGCTCGACGCCGGCGCGCGCGGGTCCACCACAACGTTCGTGGAGCGGGGAATCGGCGACGTGCTCATCGCCTGGGAGAACGAGGCGCTGCTGGCAATCAAGGAGCTGGGCCCTGGCAAGTTCGAAGTTGTCGCGCCGTCGCTCAGCATTCTGGCCGAGCCGCCGGTGGCGGTGGTGGACAAGGTGGCCGGCAAGCACGGCACCAGGGCGGTTGCCCAGGCCTATCTCGAATACCTCTACACCGATGCAGGGCAGGAAATCGCGGCCCGGCATTTCTATCGTCCCCAGCTTGCCTCGGTGGCCGCGAAGTACGAGGCCCAGTTCCCCAAGGTCACGCTCGTCACCATCGACGAGGCGTTCGGGGGGTGGAAGAAGGCGCAGGCCACCCATTTCGCGGATGGTGCTTTGTTCGATAAGATCTACCAGCCGGGGCGCTAGCCCGGGCTATTGGTCTACCCCTACGAAGGGATGACGATGCGGCACAAGGCGCGGAGCGTGCTCCCCGGATTCGGACTCTCCCTGGGGATCACCTGCACCTACCTCAGTCTGATGGTGCTGATCCCTCTTGCGACCGTTTTCACCCGGACTGCGGAGCTTACGGGCTCCGCCTTCTGGGCCACCGTCACCGATCCGCGGGTAGTGGCGTCGTACCGGGTCACCTTCGGCGCGTCATTCGTCGCCGCGCTGGTCAATACCATCTTCGGCCTCCTGGTAGCCTGGGTGTTGGTGCGCTACCGATTCCCCGGCCGGCGGATTGTGGATGCCATGGTGGACCTGCCGTTCGCCTTGCCGACCGCGGTGGCGGGCATTGCGCTCACCACGCTGTATGCCTCCAACGGCTGGATCGGGAGCTATCTCGATCCGCTTGGCATCAAGGTTTCGTACACCTGGCTCGGGATCACTGTGGCCCTGATCTTCATCGGGCTGCCTTTCGTGGTCCGCACGGTGCAGCCGGTGCTCGACGATCTCGAGGTCGAGGTCGAGGAAGCTGCCGCCAGCCTGGGCGCCCAGCGCTGGCAGACCTTCACCCGGGTGGTTTTCCCGACCGTCGCACCGGCCCTGCTCACCGGCTTCGCGCTGGCCTTCGCCCGGGCCATCGGCGAGTACGGGTCGGTCGTCTTCATCTCCGGCAATATGCCGATGAAGACCGAGATCGTGCCGCTGCTGATCATCACCAAGCTGGAGCAGTATGACTACGCCGGCGCCACCGCTGTGGCTCTGGTCATGCTGGTGGCTTCGTTCGCGCTGCTGCTGACCATCAACCTGCTCCAGTGGGCGGCGCGCCGCCGCGGCGGCTTGACCGTGGCGACGAGCGCCGTCCTCCGCTCTGCCACCAGCGCGCCCCGCGCGGTCACCCGCGCCACTGGGGAATCGCGGGTGGTGCGCTGGACGCCTGATCAGCATTGCACTGGTCTTCCTCGCGCTGGTGCTGGTGTTGCCTCTTGCCCTGGTGTTCGTCCAGGCGTTTGCGAAGGGCCTTCCGGCCTACTGGGAAGCGATCGTGGAGCCGGACGCACTCAGCGCGGCCAAGCTCACCCTGCTGGTGGCGTCGATCGCGGTACCGCTGAATCTGATCTTCGGCGTCGCAGCCGCATGGTGCATCTCCAAGTTCGAGTTTCCCGGCAAGCATCTGCTGATCACCCTGATCGACCTGCCCTTCGCGGTGTCTCCGGTGATCTCGGGCATGATCTTCGTCCTGCTGTTCGGGGCGCAAGGCTGGTTCGGTTCGTGGCTTTCCGAGCACGACATCAAGATCATCTTCGCCGTGCCCGGTATCGTGCTCGCCACCACTTTCGTGACGGCGCCGTTCGTGGCGCGCGAGCTCATCCCATTGATGCAGGAGCAGGGGTCGGAAGAGGAAGAGGCGGCGATCGTCCTCGGGGCGGGCGGGTGGCAGACCTTCTTCCGGGTCACCTTGCCCAACATCAAGTGGGGGCTGCTCTACGGGCTCATTCTTTGCAACGCCCGCGCGATGGGGGAGTTCGGGGCGGTGTCGGTGGTCTCCGGACACATTCGAGGCGAGACCAACACTCTTCCGCTGCACGTGGAGATTCTCTACAACGAGTATGCCTTCGCCGCGAGCTTTGCGGTTGCGTCGGTGCTCACCTTACTCGCGCTCGTCACGCTGGGCCTCAAGACTCTGGTCGAATGGCAGCAGCGGCGGGCCATGGCGGATCGGCCCGAAGCCGTCAGCACTCCTGAAAGGATCGCGGCATGAGCATCGAGGTTCGTAATCTTCGCAAGACCTTCGGCGACTTCGTGGCCCTCGACGATGTGAGCCTCGACGTGCCCGGCGGCGAGCTGGTGGCGCTGCTCGGTCCGTCCGGCTCGGGGAAGACCACGCTGCTCCGGATCATCGCCGGGCTGGAGCCGGCCGATCAGGGCACCATCCATTTCCATGGCGAGGATACCACCGACCAGCCGGTGCGGGAGCGGCAGGTCGGCTTCGTGTTCCAGCACTACGCCCTCTTCCGGCACATGAGCGTCTTCGAGAACGTGGCCTTCGGGCTCCGGGTCCGGCCCCGGAAGGTGCGGCCGTCGGAGCAGGAGATCCGCGACACGGTCATGGGGCTGCTGCACCTGGTGCAGCTCGACGTGCTTGTCCGAGCGACGGCCCTCGGAGCTCTCCGGCGGCCAGCGCCAGCGGGTGGCGCTGGCCCGGGCGCTGGCCGTGAAGCCAAAGGTGCTGCTGCTCGATGAGCCCTTCGGCGCGCTCGACGCCAAGGTGCGGAAGGAGCTGCGCCGCTGGCTCCGCCGGCTGCACGAGGAGGTTCACGTCACCAGCGTCTTCGTCACCCACGACCAGGAGGAGGCTCTGGAGGTCTCTGACCGGGTCGTGATCATGAACGAGGGGAGGATCGAACAGAGCGGAACGCCGGAAGAAGTCTACGAGCGCCCCGCCACGCCGTTCGTCTACGGATTTCTCGGGGACGTCAACCTCTTCCACGGCCGTCTCGACCGCGGGCGGGTGAGTATCGGCGGCAACGAGCTGGAGGCGCCGGAGTGGGCGGAGGCACCGGATCAGGCAGCCGTGGCGTACGTGAGAACCTACGATATCGAGCTCACCCCCTCGTCTTCGGGCCTCTCCAGTATCGAGGCCGTCGTTCGCCATGTGCGGGCCTTCGGGCCGGTGGTGCGGGTGGAGCTGGACCGGGTGCAGGATGGCGGGACGATCGAGGCTCATCTTCACCGTGCCGAGTACGACCGGCTCGGAATCACCAAGGGCCAACGGGTGTTTGTATCGCCCACCAACGTGCGAGTGTTCGCCCCAGCCCTCCTGAATCATGGGTCCTCGATTGGTCCACGACGCTGACGGCCTGAACACCGGCGTCTGGCCCGTGCCGTGCGATCACCCGGTCACCCCGGTGGATCTCTTCTTTACTCGCAGTCACGCCACAGTGCCTCGGATCGATCCACGCACCTTTCGGCTCGAGGTAGGCGGCCTGGTGAGCCGACCCACGAGCTTCTCGCTCGAGGAGCTCATCCGCACCTTTCCCCAGCGACAGGTGACGGCAACACTGGTATGCGCCGGCCTGCGCCGAAACGAGTTCCTGCGCCTGGGCCCTCTGCCTGGCGAGCTCCCTTGGGGCCCTGAGCCCGCTAGCACCGGCCGGTGGACCGGGCTGGCCCTGGGGGACCTTCTCCAGGCGGTAGGAGTGGCAAAGCGGGCGCGGTACGTCGAGTTTCTCGGCTTGGATCAGGTGGAGCGCCATGGTCACAAGTTCGGCTTTGGCGGATCGATCGACCTCACGAAAGCGTTGAGTGCCGAGGTGATCCTGGCGACTGAGCTGAATGGAGCACCGCTTCCACCGGTGCACGGCTTTCCACTGCGAGCGGTGGTGCCGGGGTGGATTGGCGCGCGAAGCGTGAAGTGGCTCGGCAGGATCACGCTATTGGAGGAGCCCTCCTCCAACTATTTTCAGAGCAGCGCGTATCGGATGCAACGGGAGATCAACCCGCACGATCCCCGCGATGTCTCACGCGGGGCTGCCCTGACCGAGGTCCCACTCAATGCCGTCATGCTGGAGCCCGTCCCGAACCAGGTGGTTCAGGCGGGCCGAGTGCCCATTCGCGGGTGGGCCATGGGCTCCGGGGGTCGGCCAGTCACCGCGGTCGAGGTGTCCATCAATGGCGGGCAGAATTGGCGACGGGCGCGGATCCTGAGTGCAGAAGCGGCCTGGACCTGGGCATTTTGGGAAGCAGTGCTGGATCTGGCTCCAGGCCATTACACCCTGGCGGCTAGGGCAGCCGACGGCGCTGGCGCGACGCAGCCGCCAACCGTCAGCGCGGCATGGAATGTGAAAGGTTACAACAACAACGCGTGGCATGTGATAACGATCCGTGCTGTCTGAGCCGAGACCAGGATCACACCGAGGTGTCTGGATGCTTCCCAACTTTATCGTCATAGGCGCTGCCAAAGCCGGCACAACAGCGCTGCACTGGTATCTCATGGAACACCCGTCGGTATTCATCAGTCCTGCGAAGGACCCAAGCTATTTCGCCTTTAGCCTGGATGCTGAGGGGCGGCTTCGCTGGGGGGACCCGGAGTTTCATAGTTTTCCGGTGAGGTCGTTGAGCAAATACGAGCGGCTGTTCGCGGATGCTGGCGATGCCGTGGCGGTCGGAGAAGCTTCGACGATGTATCTGGAATGTCCGCAGGCGGCTGCTCGGATCCGGGAGCTGCTACCCGCGGTGCGAATCATCTGCAGCCTTCGCCATCCGGTCGATCGAGCCTACTCGGACTACCTGATGTATCTGCGGCATCGGCGTCAACGCTTTGACCCGGCCCGCGATCTGACGGCCACGTCGGTCTGGGCCCGTCCCGACTCCCGTTGGATGCGTATAAGCCGGTATCATGAGCAGCTGTCGCGGTATTTCGATGCCTTTCCTCGCGAACAGATACATGTCTTCTTGTTCGATGATCTCAAGCGGAGTACGCCGGAAGTCATGCAGGATGTGTATCGCTTCCTCGACGTCGATCCTGCCTTCGAACCTGATTTCGCTACGCCCCACGCCATTGGCGGCATGCCTGCGAGCATGCTGCTGGAGGGCTTCCTCACGAGCAGCGCCATGAGATCGGTGGTCAAGCCCTGGGTTCCGAAACAGGCGGCGAATTGGGTCAGGCGGCTCCGTAAACGGAACATGCGGCAGGCACCTCCTCTACCGGCGGAGCTGAAGAAGGAGCTCACGCGACACTTCCGTGACGACATCGCAAAAACCTCCGAGCTCATCGGCCGAAGCCTGGAACACTGGCTCTAAAGCCGTGCCTGTCGCGGATGCGCCACAGCATCGCGCATGTCAAGGGCAGATGGTGTCGACCGAAGTACCCTTCCCATGTGGCCGTGATAGATTGCCCTGCGCAGGTTCAGTCTCAAGGGGCATGGATCGTGCTTACCAAGGGGCGATGCGCCAGCACCCCACAGCTTGAAATAAGGTCCAGGGGGCGTGATACCGGAAAGATGATGCAGATCACCAAACCGATCATTATTGTGGGGACCGGTCGCTGCGGCTCGACCGTGTTTCACCGACTGCTGGCGACCCATCCACAAACGATGTGGCTCTCCGGCTTCTCCTACCTTTTTCCATCAAAGCCAGCATTGAATCGCTGGGCGGTCGTGGCAATGGGCAACCCACTCCTCCGCCGACTTTTCGGGGGGTGGGTTCGGGCCAACGAGCAGTACCGCTTCTGGGACAAACATACCTACGGCTGCTTTTCCGAGCCCTGCCGCGATCTCGTACGGACGGACGTAACGGCACGAGTTGAGAGACAGGTTCGCGCGGCGTTCGAGCCGATGCTTACACCGAGGCGGAGCCGCCTGCTCGTCAAGATTACCGGCTGGCCACGCATCGGCTTCCTGAATGAAATATTCGAAGACGCAAAGTTCGTTCACATCGTCCGTGATGGCCGGGCGGTTGCCAGCTCGCTGCTGCACACCGACTTCTGGCGCGGCTGGTACGGGCCCCAGGGCTGGCGTGCCGGTCTACTATCGGCAGAGGATCAGGCTACGTGGGACGGCTACGATCGCTCGTTCGTCGCACTGGCCGGCCTCGAGTGGCGGATCCAGATGAGGGCGATTGCAGCAGCGCGTCGGACGCTGGACCCGAAACGTTTCTTCGAAGTCAAGTACGAGGCATTCTGCGCTCAGCCGCTGGAAACTTACCGGCGGGTCCTGGAGTTTGCGGAAATGCCGACCTCGGTTGACTTCGAACGGCAGGTCCAAGCGGCACCAATCAAAAACATGAGCAATCACTGGCGCGATGACCTGACTGGCGATCAGCAGGCGCTGTTGAATGCCCTGCTGCGCGAGGATCTCCTGCGCTATGGCTACGATGCAGCCCCGAAGCCCGAGAAGGTTCGGGAGCTGTCGGGCGCTAGCTGAACCCTCCGGAAACCGCTCTGACTTCACCCGCCCTCCGATCAAGGAACTCCTCTGACGGCAGGTGTTCTAAACCCGTCAACCATTATCAAGTACAATCCCGGAGGCACCAGGATGCGCGGAGGTGATCTGAGTCGGGGGCCTACAATCATGGAAAGGGTTAAAAGGCCGTTGCGCCGGATCCGTGCCGATTACCGCCAACTGACCGCCCCACTGAGAGGGCTGCCGTCGGCCTTGATTATCGGCGCGCAGAAGGGCGGTACTACCTCGCTCTTCAACTATCTGGTGCAGCATCCTGATGTGTTGGCGCCGCTCAGCAAGGAGGTCCACTACTTCGACCTTCACTACGCCCGCGGCATCAACTGGTATCGCGGGCGCTTCCCGTATGCCCACCGGCTGCGCGGTGGCTCGCTCACTGCTGGACGCCACACCTTACTACTTGGCTCACCCGATGGCGCCCCTGCGTGCCGCTCAGCTGTTACCTGAGGTTAAGCTCATCGCCGTTGCTTCGGAATCCCATCGACCGAGCCCTCTCGCACTACCAACACGAGGTCCGGGGAGGGACGGGAGTCGCTCTCGTTCGCCGAGGCGATCGATAAAGAGGCCGAGCGCCTGGCCGGGGAGGAGGAGCGGCTCCAGAGCCGAGCCCGAGTACTACAGCTTCAATCACCATCGCTACTCGTACACCCGTCGCGGGCTATACCTCGAGCAACTCCGCCGTTGGCTCCAGCACTTCCCGCGCTCGCAACTGCTGGTCCTTCAGAGCGAACGGCTGTTCCGCGATCCGCGGGCGGCCACCGCGGAGGTGCACCGCTTTCTGGGACTTCGCCCGCACGAGCTCGAGCGGTATAAGCCGTACTATGAGGGAAGTATGAACGCGCGATGCCGCAGCATCTGAGGACCAGGCTAGCCGCTTACTTCGAGCCCCACAACCGCGAGCTCTTCCGGTGGCTGGGTGAGGAGTTCGACTGGGCCTGACCTAGGCGCGAGCGCAGACGTAGATAATGTCCTGCGCCAACCCGGCCAGCATTCGCAGGCCGCTGATCCGCTGCTCCAATGGCTCGAGGAGGGAGACCGGCAGAAGGAGGTGGGTCCGTGAGATGGGCAGGCTGGCCACCGGGATCACCTGCACAATACGCAGTCCCGCGTGAGCTACGAGCGCTTCCACTTCGGCGTGTTGTCATGGTCCCCCGCACGACTTCACGCCCCAGCAGGTGGAGAACGCGCCGGCGCAGGCTGTTTCGGTTCTTGTGGTTGTTGAAGACCAGTACGCCGTGAGGAGCCAGGTGTCGGGCCAGGACAGAGAACACTGCGCTGCGTAGCTCGGGCTCGGCGTTGGGGAAGAAGCGAAACGCAGTGATTAGGTCGAAGTACCGCTCGCCGAGCACGTCGCGCTGTGTCAGATCCGCCTCTATCAGTTCGGCCCCAGGGGCTACCTTCCCCGCCACCTCCATCATGGAGGACGAGACATCGACCCCGGTGGCTGAGGCGACGTGCCCGGAGGAAATGCCCCAGTATGCGACCGGTCCCGCAAGCGAAGTCGAGGTGGGCAATCTTCTCCGACCTGAGGTGATCCTGCAGTATCCTGTCCAGCACCCGTTGCTCCAATCGCCACACCATCGCCCTGTACGGGTTGACCTCCGGTGAGAAGGTCTCGTGATAGTCGCGTCCGCGTGCCTTGTGGCGATCAGGATAGGGCAAGCCGCTCCTGGAGTGCTCCATGGCCTCAACCAGTGTGTGGCCCTTTAGGGCCAGTGGAACGTTGGCCGGCGAGTCGGCGGAGAAAGAACCTCAGGTCAATCATAGCGTGACGGCAGGCCAGGGCGCGGAGCCTGCCTTTGCGCCGCCGGGTCAATCGAGCAAATGCCGGGGTGGTCGCGGCCACGACGGCCTTCAGTGCATCGATGTCCAGTCCATGTGGCGAGGCGGACGCGTACGTTGCAAGGAAATGGCGAGCCACCGCGTGCCGCCGGGAGATTGGCCAGGGACCGAACATGCGACGATTGAAGAGACTCATTAGGAACACGGCGAGGTCGAGCTCCGGTGCGCCAAGGTCCCCATCGACCCCGAGCCAGTCGGCATTCGCCCAATCGATAATGGCGAGCCCATCGGACTCGGGAAGATAGAAGATATTGCGCATGCCGAAATCGCCGTGGAGAGGCACCGAGTTCCGCCCCGCCCTTATGCCCATTCCGCCGGTCTGGATCTTGGTGGCGCCGTCACCGGATTCCTTGCGACCGTGGATTGCGGCTAACGCCACCGCCGCCCGTTCAACGAGCTCCATGCTTCGCCCACTGCCGGAAAGGACCGGCCGCAGTGCGGTCAGGCGCAAGCGTTCGAACACAATCTCACCGCGCGAATCATCGAACGAGACGATCTCTGGCACGACGAAGAGCCCGGTCTGGTGACCCACCTCCCGGCCGGCCATGGTGCGCAGCCGTTCCCGCCGGCTCGCCTCGGGTTCCTGGACCTTGATGACCTCATTCTCGCGAAGGGAGATAACCCGCTGCGGGACCCCACTGCCTGCCTTCACCGGTGCCGCTCCGTGACCATGCAAGTGATCTTCACCAGTCTGGAAGCTCCCTCGGAAATCCCGTTTCGGCCGTCCCGTCGGTGGGTCGGGCTGTGGCGCCTCGGCCACAGGTGAGGCTCATCACAGGAGGACCCCTCCGCCTGCCAGAGGGGCCGACCGACCACCACTACCCCCAGATCTGCGGCTGCAGCAGCTGCCAGCGGCCCCGGCCGACCGCAGTGATAGATTGTCCCACGCAGGTTTCAGGCTCAAGTGGCTGCAAGATAGACGGCTAGGGGGCATAAATCCTGCTCGGTGGGGCAGGCTTCATGGTACGGAGTGACCTGTCTCATGTTGCTTCCTGGGATCCCGGTGGACAGGGGTCCAGTACCTGTAGGGGATCCAGTACCTGTAGAGGAGGGAGGAATGAGATTGCGGGGAGTGGCCGCCGATCGGGGGAGACACGTGAAGGATAGTCCTTCCGGTTTGATGCACCGCACAGTCGCCAGCATGGCATGGGTGGCGTGGGGCAGCGGGGCAGTGGCCCTGCTCAAGGTCATGGTGCTGGTTTTACTCACCCGGCTGCTGTCGCCGGCGGATTTCGGCCTCGTCGGCGCCGCGCTCGTCGTGGTCACTTTCTCCCTCAACTTCTCGCAGTTGGGCTTGGGCCGGCGCTGGTTCACCGTCCCACCTCCAGCCCCGCCACATCAGCAGCGCGTTCTTCGCCTCGACGGCATTGGGGCTCCTGGTCGGCGCGATCGTCTGGCTCGCGGCTCCGCTCATCGCCCGGTTCTTCCGTATGGAGCACCTCACGCCGGTCGTGCGCTGGCGCTGGTGTTCCCGATCGCGGGCCTCGCGGCCACGCCGAGGGCCTGCTCCAGCGCGACCTCCGCTTCCGCCTGCTGGCCAACCGCGACGTATTCTCCTACGGAGTCGGGTACGGTGCAGTGGGCGTCGGCTCGCCCTTCTCGGCTGGGGGTCTGGGCACTGGTTGTGGCCCACCTCACCCAGGTCACGCTCCGCACAGCGATACTGCTGCGGGCGGCGCCCCCCCTCCTGCCGGCCCGCCCACCTGGCGAGTTTCATGGAGCTCATGGACTACGGCGTGGGGCAGAGCATCGGCCGCGTCGGTGTCATCCTGGCCAACCAGGCTGACAATCTCGTCGTAGGACGCTGGCTGGGCGCGGTGCTCTCGGCGAGTACAGCCGGGCCTACCAACTGATGTCGGTGCCGACCGGGCTGCTGGGTGACGTGCTCGACAAGGTGCTCTTTCCCACCATGGCGCGGGTGCAGGACGATCCGCGCCGACTGGCTTGGCGTTCCTCCAAGGCACCGCCTGCGTCGCACTGATAACCCTGCCAGCTGGAGTGGTGGCGGCGGTGCTGGCACCGGACCTGGTGGCGGTGGCGTTCGGCAGCCGCTGGGAGGGGCTGGTTCCTCCGTTTCAAGTGCTCGGCTTGGGCATGATGTTCCGCACCTGCTACCGAATGAGCGATTCACTGTCGCGGGCCACGGGCAAGGTATACCGCCGGGCTTGGCGCCAGGGCCTGTATGCGCGCTTGGTTTTCCTCGGTGCGCTGGTGGGCCAGACGTGGGGGGTGAGGTGTCGCGGGCGGCGTGCTCGGCGCCTCTTCCTCAACTACGTACTGATGGCGCAGCTGAGCCTGGCGTCACCCAGGTCTCCTGGGCTCGCTTCGCCCAGGTGCAGCTGCCGGCGGTCCGGCTGTCATCGTGCTAGGTGCGTGACGTCGACCATTGCGGCTGGGGATGCGGCACCTCGGACTGCCGCCGGCTGCCGGCCTCGCCGCGGGCGTGGTCGCCGCCGGGGGCGCCGCCGTGGTGGCGTGGCTGGCGCCGACCCTCGCCTTGGGGCACGAGGGCGTCCGCGCACGGGAAATGCCCTTCGCGCGTACTGCTGCCTCGGTTGGGCCCCGCACGCCGGGGGGTCGGCATGAGCGCCAGAGCCCCATCGCCTTTTTCCTTCCGTCAGTGCGTGGCGGGGGAGCCCAGCGCGTGATCGTCAATCTGGTGCAGGGAATGAGTGAACGGGGGCCCGTTGACCTGGCGCTTGCCGACAGCCGAGGGAGTGTTCCTGGATCAGCTGCCCCAGCGGTCCGGCTGGTGGACCTCGCGCCCGCCGGCTGATCGGCAGCCTCGGTCCGCTCACCCGCTACCTCCGGCGCGAGCGGCCGAGGGTGTCTGATCTCGTCGATGAGCCACGCCAACGTGGTGGCTCTGTGGGCGGCGAGGCTGGCGCGGACGGGCGACGCCGGTCATGGTGACGGTGCACAACACGATGTCCCAGTCCACCCGGCGTCGGGTCGGCTGGCCGATGGGCTACGGCCCGGCTGCTGCGCACCTTCTACCCCTGGGCCACCTGCGTCGTCGCGGTGTCGCGTGGCGCGGCGGACGACCTGGCCCGAACCTCGGGGGTGCCTCGCAACAGGGTGCGATGTGGTGTACAACCCGGTGATCACCCCGGCGATGCTGGCGCTGACCCGGCAGGCGCCGGACCACCCCTGGTACGCTCCGGGCAGCCGCCGGTGATCCTCGGCGTGGGCCGCCTGACCCGGCAGAAGGACTTCCCCACGCTCATTCGGGCGTTCGCCGAGGTTCGGCAGCGCCGGGCCGCGCGCCTGATTATTCTTGGGGACGGGGAGGAGCGGCCGGCGCTGGAGGCGCTGGTCTGCCGAGCTCGGGGTGGCCGACGACGTGGCGCTTCCCGGCTTCCGGGAGAATGCGCTGGCCTACATGGCGCGGCTCGGCGCTGTTCGTGCTCTCCTCGGCCTGGGAGGGACTGCCTACCGTGCTGATCGAGGCGCTGGCCGCTGGAGCCCGAGTGGTCTCTACCGACTGTCCCAGCGGGCCGCGGGAGATCCTCCAGGAAGGCCGGCTTGGCGCTCTGGTTCCGGTCGGCGACGCGGCCGCGCTGGCGAAGCCATGATCGACGCGCTGGAGCAACCGGACGCGGACCGCTCCTGCCCGAAGCGCTGACACCCGTTCACCCGGGATGCGGCGGTCGATCACTACCTCCGCCTGATCGGGAATGCTCTGAATGATCTCCCTCGCCTACGCCGCTCTGTGGATCTTCGTCTTCTCGATGCCATGGGATACCCTCTCGCGCCAGCGCGGGGGTCGTCATCATCACCCGGGTCACGGGCATGCTTGGCGCTGGGCCTGACCCTGCTCGCGGTGATGGCTTCCGGCCGGCTCCGTCGCTGGCGCCTCTTCCACGTCGCGGCGTTGCTGTTTGTGATCTGGGCCGGCTTCGGACTGCTGATCCTCACAGAGGTCTCCCGGCGAACGGGCTGCTCGAGAATCAACAAGTTCTACACCTATGTTCAGCTCCTTCTGGTGCTGTGGATGGTCTGGGAGCTCGCGCCCTCGCGGCACGGGTGCTTGGCCTGTTCATGGCGTACGTGCTCGGCGGCTACATCGCGGCGTTCGGCACCTTCATGGTGTATCGGCGGGACGCGGGGGTGCTGCGGCGGTTTGCCGCGGGGGGGGTCGACCCCAACGATCTGGCGATGACTCTCGCACTGGCGCTGCCCATGGCCTGGTACCTTGGGATGACCTACCGCCAGCCGCTGCTGCGCTGGGTCTGCCGTGGATACCTACCGGTGGCTGTGGTCGCTATCGGCCTGACCGGCTCCCGCGGCGGTATGCATGGCGACCATGGTCGCGCTCGCTGATCGTGCCCTTGACCATGACCGGGCTGTCTGCCGGGGAGGCGTGCGATAGCGATCGCGCTGCTGGTCCTCTCCGGCGCGCTCGCGGTGAGCGTATGTCCCCCAGACCTCATCAAGCGGCTGGCGACGCACCGGAGCGGAGGTGGAGGAAGCCAATTCGGCGGCCGCATTGGGATCTGGAGGGCGGGGGTGAAGGCCTTCACCCAGAAACCGCTGATCGGCTACGGTACGGCGGGCTTCAGAGACGGCGGTGAGACCCTGGGCTGGACAACCACGCGTGGCGCACAACTCCTTTCTGTCGGTGCTGGTGGAGCAGGGGATGGTAGGTTTTCTGCTCTTCTCGACGATGTTCGTCGCGGTTTTCGGGGCGTGCGTTGCGGTCTCCCCAGCCTGGAGCGACGCTTCGCCTTGGTCCTCCTGGCCACGCTCGTGGTGACGATGCTCCCGCTGACCTGGGAGGCCAAGAAGGCGGTATGGTTCATCCTGGCGGCTCTCCTGGCGTTGTCCCATGCTCAGGTCGCTCCGCGCGGCCGTGCGGGCCTCGGCCCATCGCTCCCCCGCCCGGGCCGCTCCCATGCGCGGCCGGCCAGTGGCGGCACGACACCTGGAGCCCTGATTGCGCCACCGCCGGAAGACTCACCGGAACCTGGCGGCATGAGCCGAGAGTCAGCGTGGTCACCACCGTCTACAACGGCGAGCCTTACCTCGACCGCGCGGTTCCTAGCATACTGGCGCAGACCTTCGAGGACTTCGAGTTCATCCTGGTGGATGATGGCTCGCACGACCGTAGCTCCCGAGCTGCTCCGTGAACTGGCCGGGCGGGACCGCCCGGATCCGGGTCTTCGCGCCCGGGCGGCTCGGCTTGCCGCAGCCGTACAATTTCGGCGTCGCAGCAGGCGAAGGGTGAGTACATCGCCCGCCAGGACTTCGACGACCGCAGCTATCCCGATCGGCTGCGGCTCCAGGTGGCGTTCCTGGACGCCCACCCCGAGGTAGGCATCGTCGGCGGCTACTATATGCTGGTGGACGAGCATCGAGGCGAGCGCTACGTGCGCATGCCGCCGACCGATCACGCGGCGATCATCGCCGCCATGGCGAGATACGTCCCGATCGCGCACACCATCGCGACCTTCCGTCGGCGGGCCTGGACCGAGGCAGGCGGCTATCCCGTGGTCCACAACCTGATCGATCTGCGATTCTGTCTTCGGGTCGCCAAACTGGGATGGCGCTTCGCCAACGTGCCCGAAGTGCTGGGCGAGCACTACGTCCACGATTCCAGCTGGTTCCACCGGTCACTCAAGTACATCGAGCGGCAGCGAGATCTGGCGCGGGTGCAGGCGCAGAGCGTCCGCGAGCTCGGTCTGCCGAGATGGATGTACCTGTTCGCCCTCGGGCGGCACGCCTACGCCTACTTTCCCAGCCGGGCTGAAGCGCGTCTTGCGCCGGGCAGCTCGCGGGCTCGCGGGAGCGGGATGTATGAGGATCCTGCTTCTGTCGACCAGCATGGGCATGGGGGGGGCGGACAAGCAGTTGCTGTCCGCGGCTCAGGAGATGCGGGTCGCGGGCCACGAGGTGCTCATCGTCTCGCTCACCCCGCTGGGCCCCATGGGGTTGGAGGCGCGAAGCGTCGGCATTCCCACAGAGTCGCTTGGAAATGCGGCGGGGCATTCCGGATCCGCGGGGGCTGCTGCGGCTGATCCGCCTGGTTCGGGCATGGAGGCCTGACGTCATACACAGCCACATGATCCATGCCAACCTCATGGCGCGGGCGCTCCGGCTCTTCGACCGGATTCCGGCGCTGGTATCGACCATCCACAACATCTACGAGGGGGGCCGGCTGCGCATGGCCGCGTACCGCCTGACCAACGGGCTGGTGGACTCGATGACCATCGTCAGCCAGGCCGCGGCGGACCGCTTCATCACGGAGGGCATCGTCCCCAAGAACTGCTCAGGTCGTTCCCAACGGTGTGGACACAGAGCAATACCGAAACGTGTCTGTCGGACGCGCGGGAGTCGCTACGTCGAGCCTGGGACTGGAGCGCGAGTTCGTCTGGCTGGCGGTCGGGCGGTTCGAAGCCGCAAAGGACTATCCCACCATGCTGCGCGCGTTCGCGAAGGTTCGGCGAGCGGCATCCGGAGGCGGTTCTGCTGCTGGTCGGCCGTGGGTCGCTGCAGGGGGAGACCGAGGCGTTGGCTCGAGCCCTGGGTCTCGGTGACTGGGTGCGGTTTCTCGGGGTCCGACAGGACGTGCCGGCGCTCATGAGCGCCGCCGACGGATATGTGATGTCGTCTGCTTGGGAGGGGATGCCGATGGTGCTGCTCGAGGCGGCGGCCGCCGGCCTCCCCATCGTCGCGACTACGGTCGGAGGAAATCAGGAGGTGGTCAGCGATCGGGAGAGCGGCTTTCTGGTGCCGCCCGCGCGATCCTGACTCGCTCGCGCTCGCTATGCTGCGGCTGATGGAATTGCCAGAGGCACAACGACGGTCGATGGGGGAGCAGGGACGTGAACATGTGCGGTCCCATTACGGCCTGGGCCAGGTGGTTGGGCGGTGGGAGGCTCTGTATCGCGAGGTGTTGGCGCGAAAGGGGCTCGTGCCCGCGCCAACTCTTTCCCTGTGACTTGATTAGGATCCGCGGTCAGAGGAGGCGGCTGCCGGTGTCTGCGAGGGGCATTGGAAGATCTGCAGCTCCTTGACCCTGAAGTCCAGACGAGCCACTCCAATCGCGTTCTGAAACTGGCAGTGGTGCTGAATCCATCGCTTCATGCTGCCGAGGCTCGAGGCGCTTTGCCGGCCGCCCCTGGGTGCGGAATACGGCGCAACGATCCACAGATGCCCGCCACGTCCTCTGCTCCAACACCCGTATCGATTGCCTGAGTGAGGCGGTGTCGGCGGCGAGCCGGTGCACCTGAGTCCCGGGCAAGTAATGAGCCATCACGTTGAACTGATCCGACAAGACGACATCGTCCGAGGCGAGCCGCTCATCGAGCCAATGTGCGGCACCCCGGAAATCATGGCGACGCCCGTCGCGGTATTGGGAGATGAGGGTCGGCGCTCCTGCCGCGATGATCAGGGCCGTTATCGTGGCCGGCAGCAGCCACCGGGGTCGCAACTCCCACTCGACTCCAGCTAATCGGTCGAGGAAAACGCCTGCTCCGATGAAGAAGATTGGCAGCGAGGGGATTACGTACGTGATTCCCACCGCGGTGCGCAGCGAGAGAAGGACGATAAAGCCCACCGGGAAGATAAACAGGCAGATCAACAGAAGAGCCAGTCGCCGGTCCCGCCCTTGCCATAACAGGTAGATACCCAGGGCGCCAACCAACATCACTGGCAACGTCAAGACATCCATATAGCTCAACATGAATGCGATTTGCTTCACGCCCAGTGTGGCCGGCCCATGCAGCAGGTGGTCCTTAAGACGGAGCCGTGGCCTCACCAGAATCCAGTCGCCAAGTATCGACACGAACCGTATCAGAATTGAGCCGGCCAGAACGAGCCCCAGAGATATTGCCCAGCGAGTGCGCCGTTGGCTCCACAGCTGTTTCAAATGAACCCGACGCAGCTGCGTCGCGAGGAACAACCCCAATCCGCCGAACAGGAGTAGGGAGACGGGATGGGCCAGCACCGCCAGGACAGCGGTCAAGATCCCCAAGGCCAGCTGGCGAGGATTGCGGTCACGCACACCGAGATAGATGGCGAATGGGTACACGGCCGAGAGAAGAAACACGAGTGACCAGTAGCGCGCGTTCTGCGATTGATAGACCTGATAATGGTTGACGGCGAGGAGGAGCGCACCGAAGAGCGCGGCCCGCGACCCGACCAAACGTCGAGCCATGAGATAGAAGGCGGGCACTGCGAGGACTCCGAAGAGAACGGGCAGGAGTCGTAGTCCCAACTCGTCGAGTGGAACCAGTGGACGGACCAGGTAGTAGTTCAAGAAATAGAGGAGTGGCCGGGGATTGCTGATCCGCGGGTTGAGGGAATCCCGCAAGGTGAAGATTTCGTCGCCTTCGAAGCCCCAGTTGCCGAGACGCCACACTCGAAGCGCGGTAGCCAGGAGGATCAGAGCTGCCAGAAGAAGGTATTGCTGCTTTCTCACCTGATGGTCTTCCAAGTGCATAGCGGTCCTGTGTGCGGCTGTCCAAGGGTTGTCGCGGGAATATCCCCACCGATCTGTCGGTGGCGCAGAACTTTAACGCACGCTGAGTTGCCGCACCACTTTAGAGGGCCCGGTGGGCAGCCGGCTGTTGCTGTATAGTTTTTGCGCTTGACAGCTGTATAGTATTTGCCCTTGACAAACGTGACCTATGTCACGATTCTGTATGCGGCGCGAGCACTCAAGACAACGAGATGACACCAGCCCGGTGCTCATTCCTTCGCGCTCTGCACGACTAGCCCCATAGTCTCAGAGTAACCAGCAGTACAAAGCACAACACATAGGAATTCGGGCAGATACCCTGCCCATTCCCTTACCGGGTGTGACGTCACACCGCGATGAGCCACCGCTATGGCCGTGCCACGCGCTGGCCCCTCCGTCTGACCGACCCGGGTGTATTCCCCCACAAACTGTGATGGAGAGAGGAGCCACCCGTATGGCCCACAACTTTGAGTTTGCCGCTCGGAAGGTTCGACTTCGAGCACCGCTGTTCGCCGTGTTGATCCTCGCCTTTGCCGGGTGCAACGCCGATGAAACCCTGAACCCGGACAGCAACGTTCCCACCGACGATGTGGAAATCGTCAGTGTCGATGACGCCCCGGTCGTAGATGATGCCGATGCTGATGGTGCTTCGTTCGCCGCACCCTCGCTCGCCTCGGTGGCGTTTAGCTGGCGGCATTCCGTTCGGCACCTTTGCTCTGCCCACCACTTCGTTCGGGACCTACTACAACGGGGCGATGCGGAACATCTATCCGGAGTTCTTGTTGAGCCATTTGGCCGCCATCAGGTCGCGGGGCGGCAAGGTCGTGCTCACCCTGGCCGGCGGCCCATCGCGGTATACCGACGGCTCGGGTAATTTCGTCCTGAGCAAGTGGAAGGCCTCGGTGGATCGGTTCAGGAGAGTCAACTTCTCGTCTTACATCAACGATGGCACTATCATCGGACACTACCTGCTTGACGAGCCGAACGACCCGAGCAACTGGAACGGCAAGATCGTGTCGCCTTCCACGGTTGAAGCAATGGCGCAGTACAGCAAGCAGATCTGGCCGGGTATGGCCACCGTCGTCCGTACCTACCCTGACTTTCTCGCGAAATGGAGCGGTAGCTATCGGTACCTCGATGCCGCCTGGGCTCAGTACGTATATCGGAAGGGGCCCGTGGACGACTTCATCCGCTCCAACATCTCTTATGCCCAGAAGAAGGGCTTGGCGCTGATCGTTGGGCTCAATGTCCTCAGGGGTGGTCCCAACCGGAGCAAGATGACTCCGACCCAGATCAAGTCGTGGGGCTCCACGCTGCTGAACAGCTCATATCCCTGCGCTTTCATCAGCTGGCAATATAACTCCACCTACCTGTCGACCAGTGGCGTTAAAGACGCAATGAAGTATCTCAGGTCCAAAGCCCAGAGTCGCAGTCAGAAGAGCTGCCGGTCCTAAGCACAGCCGAGGGAGGACGGTACGACAAGGGGGTCGCGAAATCGCGGCCCCCGTTTCACTTTGAGGGTGGAAGGAGGTTACCAACCGCCCCGGCGCAGGAGGATGACCGGGATGGTCTTGAGCATGATGCGCAGGTCTTCGGTCACCGACTGGCGGCGGATGTACTCGAGATCGTAGTGCACCTTGGTGCGCACATCGTCAAGCGAGCGGTCGTAGTGGTGGTTGATCTGCGCCAGGCCGGTGATGCCGGGCTTGGCCCGCTGCCGCAGGGGGTACTCGGCGATGTGCTCCCGCAACTCGGCGAAGATGGTGGGCCGCTCCGGCCGGGGCCCCACGATGTTCATCTCGCCCTTGAGCACGTTGAGCAGCTGGGGCAGCTCATCCAGGCGATACTGCCGCAGGAGCCCGCCCACGGCGGTGACCCGGGAGTCCTGCTGCTGGGCCCAGACCGCCCCGCTTCCCTGCTCGGCGTCCACCCGCATGGTGCGGAACTTATAGATCGTGAAGGGGCGGCCTCCCAGATCGCGCTCCCGGCGCCGATTCTGGGTGTCATCAAGCGGTAAGCGGCGGTTGAGCCCGATCCGCACCTGGGTGTAGAGGACCGGTCCCCGGGAAGTCAGCCTGATCATCAGGGCGATGAGAAGCAGCACCGGGAGCAACGCGAACAGCCCCAGGAGTGCCAGGACGAGATTGAGGGTACGGTGGACTCGGCGTCCGGGGTGCGACGGATCGCCCGACGCGTCCGACGCTGGCTGTCGGTCGACGAGCCATAGCTTCTGGATCGTCGGCAGGCTGCCGGCCGCCCCTGCCCGCTCCACCAGGGCCTCCATCCAGCGCATCATCTGACCGATTGGGGAGAGTGCCGGTTGACCTCACGGCGACATGGAGTGCAGGCTTGCAAGCGGGCCGTCCCCGACGAGCGCGTTGGAGTAACCAGCGGCAACGTTCGATCGGATGAGCACGATCTGTGCCTCCGTACCCTTCCCTGGGACCTAACCCCGTAGCCAGCCGCAAGGTGTTGGCGAGCACTGCATTAGCCTACCAGGAGTGCTGACTTCCAAGTCGGAAGACAGCCCTTCGTGTGGTGGTACGTCAACATGGTTTTCACGACAAGCTACAGGCTCTCACGCACGCAGTGCCCACCACCGAACCAGCAAGGTGGTGCCGAGGGCGAGGAGCAGATGGATGGCGCCGGAGCTCACCATTGTGCCGAAGGTCAGCACTGCCCAGGCCACGAGCGAGACCACTGCCAGCAGGAGTGTAGGTGACATGCAGACCTCATATGGGGTTCGGTTGACCGGGTCGGAGTGCAGTCCTATTTTACATCCGAGTGGGCGGTAGCGGGGAGCCACGTTATTGAGCCAACAGGTCCGATGAAGGGCCCGAATGCTGTGGCTGATGTCATGCCCCCCGGGGGAAGGCAGATGTCATGGTGAGGGCGCCGAGATTTCTCATTGGGCTTCAATAACCCTTCGCGCTGCCGTTCCACTTCCATCCTACGCCGATCTCCGGGTCGGCGTTTTTTTAGGAGCTGGGAGCTATGGAGCTATGGGAGCTAGGAGCCGTTCCCTGGACCGAGTAGCTTGTACGCATGGCCACCACCCTGGCTCTCCAGCTCCCAGCTCCTAGCTCCCTAGCTAATCATGCCCCGCTGCAGCCGTCACCCGGCGCGTGCACTTCAACGCCGCGCACCGTCTTCACAATCCCCGGTTCTCGGACCAGTGGAACCGGGAGACATTCGGCGAGTGCAGCAATCCGAATTTCCACGGGCACAACTACGAGCTGGAGCTGACCGTCGAGGGAGAGATCAACCCCGAGACCGGCTACGTCATGGACCTCAACAAGCTGAAGGAGCTGGCTCAGGAGCGTCTGCTCCGGCACCTGGACCACAAGAATCTGAATCTCGACGTGCCCTGGTTCGCGTCGTTGAATCCCACCTCCGAGAACATCGCGCTCGTCTGCTGGCGCGAGCTGCGTCCAGCCGTTCCGGCCGAGCTGGCCCTTCGCGTACGCCTTTGGGAGACACCGAGGAACTATGTCGACTATGAAGGCGCTTAAAGAGAAGCCCGGCCCTCGAGCGGCCGAGCCGTTTGCCGACAAGGTGCGGAGAGATCCTGGCCGCGCTAGGCGAGGACCCCCATCGCGAAGGTCTGGTCAAGACCCCCGAGCGGGTCGAAGCCTCACTCCGGTTTCTGACCCAAGGCTATCGGATGACGGTCGAGGAAGTCATCGGCGACGCAGTGTTCGAGGAGACGCACCAGAGCATGATCATGGTGCGAGACATCGAGGTCTACTCCCTGTGCGAGCATCACCTGCTGCCGTTCTTCGGCCGGGCCCACGTAGCCTACATCCCCAACGGCAAGATCCTGGGACTCTCCAAGGTGGCCCGCATCGTGGACGTCTTCGCCCGAAGGCTCCAGGTTCAGGAGCGGCTCACCGATCAGATCGCCGATGCCATCATGGACGTGCTGAGACCCACCGGGGTGGGTGTCGTCATCGAGGCGGCGCACTTCTGCATGATGATGCGCGGGGTGGAAAAGCAGAACTCGCGGGCCGTCACCAGCGCTCTGCGCGGGATCTTCCGCGACGATTCGAAGACCCGAGACGAGTTCCTCCGCCTCGCGCACGGCGGCCGACTCTCCGAGTGACCCGGCTCGCCGGTCGGGTGGCCCTGGTCACCGGGGCCTCACGCGGCATCGGCGCCGCCGTGGCAGCAGCGCTGGCCGCGGAAGGTGCCCACGTGATCCGGGTGGCGCGAAGCCTGACCGAGACCACGACTGCGCGGACTCAGGATATCCCTTGCGATCTGACCGATCCCGGATCAGGTGAGCCGGCTCGGGCCTCGCGTTATCGCTCGAGCACGGCCCACCAGACATCGTGGTGAGCAATGCGGGCGCCTTTCTGCTACGGCCGCTCGAGACCACCGAAGCGACGGACCTGGAGCGGCAGCTGGCCGTCAACGTCCGGGCGCCGTTTTACCTGGCCAAAGCATTCCTGCCGGCAATGCGCGAGGCGGGGCGGGGGGCTTTCATCAGCGTCGGCAGCGTGGCCGATCACGTCGGCTTTCCTGAAAATGCGGCGTATGCCGCCAGCAAGTACGGACTGCGGGGCTTGCATGAGACGCTGCTCGCGGAATACAAGGGAAGCGGAGTCCGGCTCACGCTCGTGTCCCCCGGTCCGACGGACACCGCGGTATGGGATCCGGTCGACCCCGATCATCGCGAGGGATTCATCCACCGGGCCGACATGCTCCGTCCTGCCGACGTAGCCGAAGCCATCCTTTTCGTCGCAACCCGTCCGACTCACGTGCACATCGACTGGCTTCGTCTCGGTCCCAGTCAAAAAAAAGCCAGCCACGGCACGTAGTACCACACGGATTGAAAAGGCTCGATCGTTCCGCTCCAACACAAAACTGCGTCGCTTAGAAGGCCGTGTCCTCAAGATTCGAAAAGTTGGTTACCTCACCAATTACGTGCAGGGTGCATGATGACGGCATGTACTGGAGCAGATCCATTCGTTTCAGTGTTCACCTGTGGCTATGCTTTTTGCCCTGTTCTCTGATGCTGGGTCACACGCTGGCACTCGCCCAGGGGCAGATCCCGCCGCTGCCGGATAGCACCGGCTGGGGCGTGCACGTGCTCGCCGTGGCGCGCGATCACGCATGGCACCATCTGGGTCGGCACCTACGGCCACGGGATCTACCGCCTGCCTGCCGGAGCCCGCGGCCTGGGAAGCCATCCGCCACGACACCACCGCCACTTCGATCTCCTGGGACTTCGTTCAGGCGATCGCCTTCGGCGCCCGGGGCCAGATCTGGTACGGCACCATCGGGAACGGGTGGGGGCTCTCCACTGATGGCGGCGCCACCTGGAAGAACTGGACCTACAAGCAGCTGGGCCCGGAGTGGCAGTACGTGGCCCCCTCGGGCATTGCGGTCCGGGGTGACACCACCATGATCGGCACGGCCGACGGCGTGCAGGTGACCACCAACGATGGCGCCAAGTGGACCGCGCTCGGCGATGGGGTTGGCCCACCTGCGCAGGGCCCGGCCGATACCGTCTATCCCGGTGCTCCGCAGCGAGTACGTGCGGCGGGTGGCGCGCAGAGCGCCGGGGCTGGAACGTCTCCACTCTCCGGGGCAGCCAGCGGCTTCGCCGCGGCCGCGACCGGCTGGGAAGGCGAGCCGCTCACGGCGCGCCGCGTTCCCTCCGGCCAACGCGCTGCTGATCGGGCACGAAGCTCATCAAGGGCACCCCGTGCGGCCTCCGCCCAACAGCCGACACCTTGCCCTGCCTCCGGCAGCCGGGCCCCGCCGCCGAACGCGCCCCGGCGTGCCGCTCACCACCTGGTTCCGGCGACCCATCGCGCTGACCGACAACAGCTTCATCGACCAGACCTACCGCTACGGCTCGACCATGGGCGGCAACTTCCAGCAGCACCAGGGCGTGGAGTTCAACAACCCGGATGGCACGCCGGTCTACGCCATCGGCTCGGGCACGGTGGTGTACGCCGGGCCGGCGGAAGCAGGGGGCGCTCACCGTCACCATCCGGCACGACACCACGGTGACCGCCGGCGGCAAGCGCTACCGGCTCTACTCGACCTACTACCACAACTCGTCGCTGGCGGTGAAGGTCGGGCCGCAAGGTGGTCGAAGGGCGCCGCTGATCGCCCGGGTGGGTAACACCGGCCGGGCCACCAACGACCATCTCCATCTGGAGATCTCCGCCTCGCCCACGCGACTCGATCGGCGCTGATCGTGGACTCGCTGCAGCGCTTTCCCCCGTACACCACCAATCCCGAGCTCTGGATCGAGCCGCTTCCCAACACCGGGATCGTCGCGGGGCAGGTATTCGACGGCAGCCGGCGCCCCGGTTCCGCAGGCGCGGATCTATGGCATCACCAAGCGCGATCCAGCCGAGACGCCGTACTCCTTCGCCGAGACCTATGGCGACAAGGCCCACCCGCATCCGCTCTATGGCGAGCACTTCGCCGTGAGCGACGTGCCGCCGGGAACCTACGTCATGGGAACCGAGATCGAGGGGAAGAAGGTGTTTCGGCAGGTGACGGTGGAGGCGGGGAAGCTGACGTGGGTGGTGTTTAAGACCGTGAGGGGTACGAGGTCAGGGCGTGAGCACTGCCGACGTCATCCCGAGCCCATCGGCTCCGCTCAGGGCAGGCTCCGCGAGGGATCGTCTAATGAGACGTCCGTTCGGGATCTTTGTGCCGACGTAAACCCGCGCGATCCCTCACTGCGTTCGGGATGACAATCACGCTCACCATGTTCATCGAGCTCACCGATCATCTCCGCTGTCCCGCCGACCACGACGAGAGCTTTCTGGTCCTGCTGCCCGACAGCATGGAGGGCCGGTCGGTGCGGACCGGCCAGCTGGGCTGCCCGGTCTGCGGCCGCACCTTCCAGCTGGCGGACGGCGTGTTCGACACCGGCGACGCACCGCGTGCCGGGTGCGGGAGCGGAAGCGCGCTCGACGCCGATGCGCTCACTGCACTGGTCGGTCTCAGCGGACCGGGTGGCTACCTGGCGCTGGTGGGCCCGGTGCTGCGCTCTGGAGCGAGGTCGCCGAGCTGCAATCCCGGGAGTGGCGCTGGTGGCGGTCAATCCGCCGGTCCCGAGGTGACCGATGCGCCGGAGATCAGCGTGATTCGCGGCGGCAGGATTCCGATCAAGTCGGATCGATGCGGGGCGTGGTGCTGGGCCGGCCCTTCGCCGACGATCCCGACTGGATCGAGGAAGCGGCGCGGGTGGTGTTGCCGGGCTTGCGGGTAGTGGGCGAGGGGAAGGATCCTCCGCGGGAGCATGGTGGAGCTGCTGGCGAGCGCCGGGGGTGTCTGGGTTGGGACGAAGCGAGGTAGAAGCAAAAGCTTACCAGCGGAAGACACGGAGAGAACTGCACGGAGGCCGACGTCAACCTGCAAGCTCCTTGCAGTTCGTCAGGATTACGTCGGTAACCAGTCACTGACTAGACCGTCCTTCCGCAGTCTATGCCAGGCTGGCGCGCTTACTGACTAAACCTCCGTTTCGACAGCTAATCTTCATCAGCACGATAGCCGTCGGCATCGAGCCTCACCGCGCACGTTCTTCCGTGTTCTCCAGTGCCCGTAGGCTGTTACTTTGCGCTATTCCGCGTAGAGCGCCTCGATCGCCGGCCGCGTGACGCTGCTCGACCACCCGCGCTTGACCTGAGCTTCGGCGTAAGCTCGCCGGCCTCGATGCTGAAGTCGCGGGGCAAGCAGCAGCAACTTCTTGGGCACGCTCGAAGCTGGCCAGGTCCCGCAGCGTGGTGCGGATCTCGCTGTCCATCTTGCTCTGCACCTCGGGCCGCGCCACCAGCGACGCGCCGTCGGCGCTGCCGGGATCCCCTCCTGCGCTGGCCCAGGCACCCAGGTTCTCGAAGATTGGGCACGATCAGCATGATGGGGAACCGGCGCCGGTCGCCCAGCATCACTGCGTTGGAGACGAACTTGTTGGTCTTCGCCAGGCCCTCGATCGGCTGGGGCGCGATGTTCTTGCCGCCCGCGGTCACGATGAGGTCCTTCTTCCGGTCGGTGATTCGCAGGAAACCGTCCCCGTCCAGCAGCGCCGATGTCGCCGGTGTGGAACCAGCCCTCGGGGTCGAGCGCCTCCGCGGTGGCCTGCGGCTTCTGGTAGTAGCCGGTCATCACGTGTGGGCCCCGGGTGAGGATCTCGCCGTCGGGCGCGATCTTCACCTCGACTCCGGGGATCGGCACGGCCCACCGTGCCCAGCCGCAGGTGCTCGAAGGTGTTCACCGCGATGACCGGCGAGGTCTCGGTGAGCCCGTACCCCTCCAGGATCGGCATGCCCGCGGCGTGGAAGAAGCGGGCGATGTCGGCCGAGAGCGGCGCGCCGCCCGAGATGAAGAAGCGGATCCGGCCGCCGGTGCGGGCCCGCAGCTTGGCAAAGACCAGCCGGTCGGCCAGCCAGAGCTGGGCCCGAAGCGCCGGCGGCACCGGCCGGCCGGCCAGGCGAAGCTCCACCACCGCTCTCGCCCACCCGCTTGCCCCAGTAGAAGATGCGGCCGCTTGACCGCCGAGCCTGCCGCGCACCGCGTCCAGCACCCGGCCATAGATCTTCTCATACAGCCGGGGCACCGAGGCCATCAGGGTCGGCCGCCAGCGCTGCCATGTCCGCGGCCACCGTGTCCACGCTCTCGGCGTAGTTGATGATCGACGCCGGAGTGAAGCATGCAGTAGTGGCCGAACATCCGCTCGAAGATGTGGGACAGCGGCAGGAAGGAGAGACACTCGTCGTCCTCGGTGAAGCTGAACAGGGTGCAGCAGGTGGTGACGTTGGAGGTGATGTTGCCGTGGGTCAGCATCACGCCCTTCATGTCCCCGGTGGTGCCCGAGGTGTAGATCAGGGTCGCGAGGTCGTCCGGCCGCACCCGGAGCGCGTCCGCTCTCCAGCTGGGTCGCGCCGGCCGCGCCGCCCGTCCCCTGGCGTACACCTGCTCCAGCGGCAGCACGCCGTGCCCAGGGCATCCGCGATCGAACGCGATGATGTGCTGCAGCGCCGGCAGCCGCTCGCGGATCGCCAGCAGCTTCTCCAGCTGAGGCGCCGGTGGAGACGAACACGGCCACGGCGCCCGAGTCGCTCAGGTTGTGCTCGACCTGTTTGGCGGGGAGCGTGGGGTAGATCGGCACGTCGGTGCAGCACGCGGCGAGGCAGGCGTAGTCGGCGATGGCCCACTCGGGCCGGTTCTCCGACAGAATGGCGACCCGGTCGCCGGATTGAGCCCAGCTCGAGCAGGCCGAGGCTCAGGTCCTGGATCCGGTCGGCCAGCTCCTGGTAGCTCAGCTCGTACCACTCCCCGTTCCGCTTGGCGCGCATGGCGACGGTCTGGTCCGAAGCGGTCGAGCGCCCGAAGAGCAGCTCGGTGAGCGTGCGCGAGGTGCGGCCACTACTGGAAGGTGACGATGAAGCGCTGGCCCGAGCCGGGACGGCGGCGCCGTCGGGGCGATAGGAGCGCACCGAAGGAACGCAGTGTCGGGCGACTCGACCCGGCCACGCGGCTCACGGTGATACTGCCTGGAGGTGGTCGCGTCAGTGGAGACGGTGTCAATCAGCACGCCCCGGGAAGCTGCACCGGGATGTGGCCTCACCGGGGGATGGTCAGAGTGTAGACGACAGGATGGAGGGCAGGGGCTCGCCCAGTGCGAAGTTTCGGACCTGCACCGCACCGGGGCGGACGTGCTCACGCCCGGCGCGACCGTAACCACCGAGTCGCCCACCAGCATGACGTGTCGGCCCGGTCGATGACGGTGAGCTCAGCGGCGGAGGGAGGGAGCCGGCGAAGGCCTGAACCTGCCGGGGCCGGGGCGACGCCGGTGACCAGCCCGGTGTTGTCGACTGGAGACGGTGGGGTCGGCGGCGCGCCAGGTGATCGGCGCGTCCACCTCGTTGCCGTCCTTGTCGAGGGCCCGGGCGGAGAGCTGCAGGTTCTGGCCCACTTCGAGGGTGGTCACGGCCGGCACGCTGCGATTCCAGCGCGACGACCCCGCCGGCTCCTTCGGTCAGATCGCTGCAGCCCAGCACGAGGGCAGACGTGACCAGGACAGCCCAGCGGCTCACAGCGTCCCCGAGGCCGGGCTGCTCGCGATGTCGCGCAGCGCGCGTTTCGGCGTGGCGGACCCAGCGCTCGGCGTCGGGTCCCTTGGGGGCGCGGGCGAGGAAGGCGCGCAGGTGCTCGGTTGCCTGCTGCACGTCGCCCCGCTTCAGCAGCAGAAACGCCACGCCGTAGTGGGCCCCGCCCAGGCTGTCGTCCAGCTCCAGGGCCCGCTTGTAGTGCCGGATGGCCTCTTCCGGCTGGCCGGTCTTGGTGAACGCGATGGCCATGTTCAGCAGGATGCGGGAGTCGGCCGGATTGTCCCGAAACGCGAGCCGGTAGGAGGTAAGCGCGGCCTCGAAGTCTCCCTGGCGTTCCAGGGCCAGGCCCTCGTTGAGATAGTCGAGCCGCTGCGGGCTCAGGTTTCCTCCCGAGCTCCCTTACCGAACATGCGTTGCCAGAAGCTCATTGAGGAGGAGGGTTCTCCGAGCAAAGTCGAGCGGGCACAAGGCGTTGGAAAGGGCTTAAGATAAGAGTCGCCAGCACCAGTCGAGGGTCGTAGGAGTCGGAGAGTCGAACGGCGTCAAGGGTCTGACTAGCCGTTCGACCCTACTGACTCGTACGACCAATCGCCGTTAGGCTAGCCTCAGAACCCCTGGACCTGTCGGACCCTAGACTCCTGAGACCATGCGCCCTCACGCCCAATCCGGTCCCCGCGGCACGCTCGAGGTCGATTGGCCGTTCTTCGGCGAGATCTGCCGCGCGCTGGCCATGCGGGTTGCCAAGGAATATCAGCCCGAGATCGTGCTCGGCATCGCCAAGGCCGGGGTGATCCCCGGTGTGGTGGTCGCCTCCATCATGCAGTGCGACTTCGCCTCGATGGTGGTGACCCGCCAGAGGCGGGCGCCCAGCCGGTGCTGGTGACCGGCCCGCCGCCCAGCATCCGGGGCCGGCGCGTGCTGCGTGGTGGACGAGACCTGCGACACCGGCAGCACCATGAAGCTGGCCCTGAGCGAGGTCCGCGCGCTCAAGCCGGCCGAGGTCGATGAGCGCGGTCTCGTTCAAGACCGGCGACTACGCCCCGGACTTCCACGCCTTCGAGACCGACAACTTCATCATCCTGCCCTGGGACCGGGAGATCATCCAGGGCGGGGAGCTGGTGGATGCGTCCGGACGACGCGGCGAGGCTTTGACAGGGGGTCGTCCGTTCGAGGAGTCGTCTGATGAAGCAACGTATGCCCGGGACGATCCCTCGCCTCCGCTCGGTATGACGCTCGGGTGAGTCAGCCGTCTTGCTGTCCCCCGTCCCGCCGTCCTGCTGTCCCGCCTGCTGCAACCTTTCCGCCTCGGCGACCCGTCTAAGCCGTAGTTACTCTCAAGGAGCGACCTCAATGCAGGCGATCGTGACCGCAGTTCCGTGACGGCCCTTCTGTCGCTCACCGATCCCCCGCCCTCTCGGCGCAGCAGGCCGAGCGGTACTCCATCCTACTGAGGAGGAAGTCGCCATCTACAACCTGGCCGGCGAGGTGCGGCTGGAGCCCGGCACGGCGGCGATGTCATCGTCCAGGTGACCCGGGGGGGCGCCGACGCGGCCAAGTCAAGGTGTTCCGGGGCGAGCGCGAGGGCACGGAGACACTGCGGTTCGTCTACCCGGAGACCCGGATCCAGTACGCCGGGATGTCGGCTGGGTCGTCCACCCAGCTCCGGGTCCGGGACGACGGCACCTTCGGCGACGACGACGACGACGACGCGACCGCAAAGGCGACAAGGGGAAGCAGGTCACCATCGCCGGGACGCGGCGGCGGCCTGGCAGCCCATGCCGACCTCCGCATCGGCCGTGCCGAGGGCCGGACAGCTGGCGGTTTACCTGGCGGCCGGCAAGGTCTCGGTCACCAACGTGCATCGGCGATCTCACGATCGACGTCGCCTCGGCGCCGGTCACTACCTCCAACACCCGGGGCGAGCTCGGCATCCGATGTTGGCTCAGGCGCGGTGCAGGTGACCAAGCCAGAGGCGAGCTGTCGGTGAACACCGGGTCGGGTGCGGTCACGGTGTCGGACGTGCGGGGCGAGTCCATCTCGATCGGGACCGGCTCGGGCGAGGTCAGCGCGACAAATCTCCGCAGCAACGAGCTCTCGATCGACACCGGCTCGGGCAACATCGAGGTCAACCGGACTCACGGCGCCGCAGGTGGCGCTCGAGACCGGCAGCGGATCGGTGACCGCCGACCTGAGCGGGGAGGTCTGGAACGTGAACGTGGAGACCGGTTCGGGGGACGTGACGCTGAAGGTGCCGCCGACACTCGGCGGCCGAGGTGGACATCGAGACCTCGAGCGGGGACATCGAGACCGACTTCGAGGTCGCGGTCACCCGGCACGCGCGGGATCACATGACCGGCCGCATCGGTGACGGCGGGGGGAAGATCGATATCGAGACCGGGTCGGGCGGGATCAAGCTGGTGAAGGGAGGGCAGTGAGGCGGTAGCGGCGGTAGGGCGGTACGATGTCACCCTGAGGCGGAAGCGTCAGCGGACGCGAAGGGGCCGAACCGATGGCTTCGCGACAGCCGACTGGTGCTGCAGACCTATCGCTACTGGCGATCCTTCGCTTGCGGCCCTCAGGATGACAACCTTTCTTACCGCTTACCGCTTACCGACTTACCGCTCACCCTACCGCCTTACCCTACTACGCCAGCGCCTCCAGATAGCCGCTCCCCTGCGCCATCCGGTCGTACACAATGCTCAGGGTCTCCGGCGACCCGGCCAGGAACCGGCAGCGGGCTTCGCCCCGGGAGCGGCACTCCACCTCCATCACCGCTACCAGGTCCTGCGAGATCCGGCCCAGGAAATCGGCCAGCAGCCCACAGCTCAGGTGACACGACGGAAACTCGACCCTGCCGCTCGTCCAGCGCCTCGGCCCACTCGGCGCGAGTCGAGGGCCAGCACCGCCGGCCCAGCGGCGTTGCGTCGAGCCGTCCCCAGCCCTGCTCGGCGAAGAACTCCCCCAGCGTCTCCCCCAGAAACTCGCATGTCCAGCTCGGACGGCTGTTCCACCCCACGCGTCCCGCGCCAGCCACTCGCCGAAGGCGGCGTACAGCTCCTCGCCTCCGGCAAAGCCGGCTTCCTGGAGATAGGCCGCGGCCTGGAGGCCCGGTATCCCGCTCCAGCGACGCGCGGAGCTGATGGATCACTCGGCGGCCTAACCTGAGTCCTGGTCGTGTCGAACCCGATAGTTGGGCAGTCATAGTAGAAAGGTAGAGGTGAGAGGGAGAGTAACAGCGGTAGGGCGGTAGGCGGTACGGCGGTAGCACTCGCGATGTGTCATCCCGAGCGCATGCGAGGGATCGCTCAATGCGACGTCAGTTCGCGCAGGATCCGCTGTTGCTTCGAGGTTGCCCCTCGAATGACTCCCTTCGCTACGCTCGGACTGACTACCGCCATACTGCCTTACCGCCTTACCGCTCCGACCCGACGCAAAGCTCCTCCTCGTCGATCACCTCGACGCCCAGCTCCTTCGCCTTCTCCAGCTTGCTGCCGGCGTCTTCGCCCGCGACCAGCGCGTCGGTCTTTTTGCTGACGCTGCCGGCGACCCGGCCTCCGGCCTCCTCGATCAGCGTCGTGGCCCGGGACCGGGAGAGTGTGGGCAGCGTCCCGGTGATAACGTAGGTCTTGTCCTGCGAGCGCGCCGTCGGCACTGCGGCCGTCGGGCTCGACTGAGTGTCAGGCCGGCCGTCTTCAGCGCTCCAGCAGCTCCTGGTTCCGCGGCTCGCTGAAGAACGCCGATGACCGACTCAGCGATCACGGGCCCGATCCCCTGGAACCCGCCATGCTTGTCCTCGCGCGGCGCCACGTCAGCGCGTCCAGGCTGCCGAATCGGCGGGCCAGCAGCACCGCCACGGTCTTGCCCACGTGCCGGATGCCGAGGCCGAAGAGCAGCAGAGAGAGCGGCCGCTCCTTCGAGGCCTCGATGGCGGACGACCAGCTGGTCGGCCGACTGCCTGGCGAAGCGCTCCAGCTCCACCAGCTGGTCGGAGGTGACGCGATAGAGGTCGGCCACGTTCTCGGATCAGCTTGGTCATCGAGGAGCTGGCGCACCCGCTCGTAGCCCAGCCCCCGGATGTCCATCGCGTCGCGCGAGGCGAAGTGGACGATGCCCTCCAGCACCCGTCCGGGGCAGGACACGTTGGGGCAGTAGCGCATCGCCTCGCCCTCGGGATCGCTCGACCGGCGTGCCGCAGGCGGGGCACGTTGTCCGGCATCCGGAACGGCTGGCCCCGCTCGACCCCGGGCTGGATGATGGGCCGGACGATCTGGGGGATCACCTCGCCGGCCCGGATCACCTCGACCCGGTCGCCGATCGCGGATGTCCTTGGTGGCGATCAGGTCCTCGTTGTGCAAGCGTCGCGCTGGTGACCGTCACCCCGCTGATCTGCACCGGCTCCAGCACCGCCTAGGGATTGAGCGCGCCGGTGCGGCCCACGTTGACCTGGATGTCGAGCAGCCGAGTCTCGGCGACTTCGGGCGCGAACTTCCGGGCGATGGCCCAGCGCGGCTCCCGGCCGCCGACCACGCCCAGCTCGCTGTGCAGCTGCGAGCGAGTCCACCTTGACCACGACGCCATCGGCCTGGAAATCGGGAGCTTCGGGATCAGCGGCCTCGTAGTCGTCGATCGCGGCCTGCACCTCCTCCAGCGTGTCGAACCGCTTGCGGTTGGGCTCGACCTGGAAGCCCCACTCGGCGAGGAGGTCGAGCTCCTCCGAGTGGGTCGCGGACCGGCAGCCGCCCCTCGATCGCCTCGACGGCGAACGACGAACATCCGGAGCCGGCGCTTCCGGGTCAGCGCGGGATCCAGCTGGCGCAGGCCGCCGGCGGCCGCGTTGCGGGGGTTGGCGAAGGGCGGCCTCGCCTTCCTTCTCTCGCTCCTTGTTTATGCGGGTGAAGCTGGCGTAGGGCATGTACACCTCGCCCCGTACTTCCATCAGGCGGGGATAGTGGTCGCCTTTAAGCTTGAAGCGGGATGTCGTGGATGGTGCGGAGGTTAGGGGTAATATCCTCGCCGATGGTGCCGTTGCCGCGGGTGGCGCCCATGGCCAGGCGGCCGTTCTCGTAGGTCAGGCTCACCGCGGCGCCGTCGATCTTGATCTCGGTGGTGTACCCACCGGTCCGCACCTCGGACGCCAGCCGGGCGTTCCGCTCCTCCCACTCGGCCAGCTCCTCGGCGGTGAAGGCGTTGGCCAGGGAGAGCATGGGGCGCGGTGGGTGTGCTTGGCGAGCGCGCGGGGCGACGGCGCCGACCCGCTGGGTGGGGCTGTCGGGGATCTGGAGCTCGGGGTGCGGCGGCCTCGAGCGCCTGGAGCTCGCGGAAGAGGCGGTCGTACTCCGCGTCCGAGATCTCCGGCGCGTCGTTGACGTAGTAGGCGTTATTGGCGCGCTCGATCTGCTCGCGCAGGCGCGCGACCTGCTCCGCGGGCGACATGGCTGTGATAATAACAGTCATTGCGAGGCGCAGCCGAAGCAATCCCGTGGGTCAGCGCACCGCGCCCGAAGCAATCGAGGAGGCGGCAACTGCCTTTATTGCTGAGTCCCGAGAGCTCACCATCGTCGGGACGAAGGCCGGGGCCCACGTCGGTGCCCGCGCGGAACTCGACGCCATCGCGGACGAGGTGGTCCAGGTGGTGAGGTTGATGGATGGTCTCAACCGCTTCCGCTTCGCCAACGAGCCGGAGTCGCTCGCCACCTGGGGGAGCGCCAGCAACACGTTCGGGCCGCCGAGGTCGGGCGGTAAGACGGTAGAAGGGGGTAAGCCTGTCCCGAGCGGACGAAGCGAGGGAGCGGCAGATGGTGGTGAGGTAGGTCATGCAGCGTAAGGCGTGCGGGCGGTGGAGCTTGAGGAGTTTGGTTTCTTCGCTGCCTCTACCGCCTCTCCCGTCTCTTCCTTCTCATACGCCCTCCCCGCCCGCTTGACATCCGCTTGACTGGGCTCGAGCAGGTTGGTGGCGCTCCTCAGTGCCGCTGGCGATCTATGCTGATGGTAGCTCGCCCTAGTCCATTCAGTCCGTCGAAACAGGGTGGTTCAATGCGGTCATTCAGCGATTGCCTTCGTCCTGGCCGGCGCCTTCCGGTGCTCGCCCTGTCCTTGCTAGGGGCCATGGGCTGCGGGGAGGACGCCGAGTCACCTACGGGCCCGCAGGAGCCCGGCACGCCGGCGCTCGCCACCGGGACCGCGGCCTCGCCGCTGGTGTTCCGCTCCGTGAGCGCGGGTGATACTCACACCTGTGGTGTGACCACCGACAACCGGGCCTACTGCTGGGGCCACAATTTCGTGGGCCAGCTGGGCGACGGTACCAGAACCGACCATTACCGACCCGCCCCCGTCGTTGGCGGGCTTCGCTTCCGCAACGTGAGCGTGGGGCCGGACCACAGCTGCGGCGTGACCACCGACGACCGGGCCTACTGCTGGGGTTACGCTGGGTTCGGCAAGCTCGGTGACGGGACGAATAGCACGATCACTCCGCAGCCGGTGCCGGTCGCTGGCGGGCACCGCTTCCACCATGTGCGAGCGGGCATCAACCACACCTGCGCGATTACCCCCGCCCCCGAAGCGGTGGCCTTCTGCTGGGGCGATAACCGCGTTGGCCAGCTCGGCGACTTTTCGCACAAGCAGCGCCTGACGCCGGTGCTGGTGGGCGGTGGGCTCCACTGGCGCTGGGTGAGCCCGGGCGAGTACCACACCTGCGGCGTCACCACCGGAAACCGGGGCTACTGCTGGGGTTCAAACACCCAAGGCCAGCTGGGGGTCGCCGGAGCAGCAACCGCTCATCGCCGGTCGCGGTCGGAGCTGGGCTCTCATTCCGGGACATCGAGGCGGGTCGCCTTCATACCTGTGGTGTCACCACGTCGAGCCGGGCGTACTGCTGGGGGTACAACCCTGACGGCGAGCTCGGCGACCGCACCCGAACAACGCGCTCCACGCCGGCCCCAGTTGCTGGCCAACGCCAGTTCAAGAACGTCAGCGCGGCCTATTTCCATTCCTGCGGCCTGACGCTGACCGGGCGGGGCTTCTGCTGGGGGGCCAATTTGCTCGGCGAGGTGGGCGACGGAACCACCACGAGACGGCTGACGCCGACCGCGGTGGGCGGTGGCCTGTCACTGGCCCAGATCAATGCGGGCGACAGCCACAGCTGTGGCGTGACCACCGACGGCCGAGCCTACTGCTGGGGGGAGAACCGTGGCGGCCAGCTCGGCGACGGCACCCAGATCCAACGCCTGCTCCCGGTCCCGGTCGCTGGGCCCATGTGAGCGTCAGCGGGCGCGCTTGCCGCTCGCATGAGTCCGACGCGGACGCGGGCGGTACGGCGGTAGAGGCGGTAGAGGCGGTAAGGCGGTAGACAGTGCCGCTTAGCCGAACTGCCAGGCATCGAGGAAGGGGGAAGGCCAGATGCTTTCTCGCTGCGCTCGAAATGACGCGGCTTACCGTCCGCCCGTCCGCCCAAGAAGCCCCTCTTGACAATATTCGTTGTCACAGATAATGTGTGGCCCCATGGCACAGACCATCGACCGCGAGATCCGCCAGACCAAACCCTTCCGCTCGCTTCAGGAGCAGGTGGTCATCAACCTGATGCGCACCACCCGGCTGGTCGAGGAAGGCTGGGTGCAGTATCTGAAGCGGACCGCGGGAATCTCAGCCAGCCAATACAACATCCTTCGGATCCTGCGGGGCGCACGGCCCAAGGCCGCCAAGATCAGCGAGATCTCGGATCGCATGATCACCCGGGATCCAGATGTCACGCGGCTGGTGGATCGCCTCATCAAGCAGGGGCTGGTGCGGCGGGAGCGGGATACCGACGATCGTCGCGTCGTCCTGGTCGAGATCACTGCAGCCGGCCTGGCGCTGCTGTTGCGCCTCGACGATCCTGCCGGCGAGTACACTGAGGGAGCCATGGCGGGCCTCAAGGCCCAGCAGCTCCGAACCCTGGACACGCTCTTGAACGAGGTCAGGGCTGGGATCCGTCCCTCGGCCTGATCTCTGTGGGTTGATATCTGTTTCAACGGATACCCTCAACACAAGGAGCTACTCATGTGGTCGGCTGTCCTCTCTCCCCGAGGTCTGGGCATCGCAGCGTTCCTCACTGGTCTTGGTCTCACCCTCTCCGCCGAGGAAACCGGGCACGAACAAACCCTCCGCGGCCGGGTGGAGAAGATGGGGGCCGGTACGATCCAGAGCTTCGTGACGCTGGACCCGAACGGTGCACCGCTCGCGATCGGGGTGACGATGTCGGCCGGTGCGCTCGACCAACTTCCGCCGGTCCCGCAACACGGTGAGCCGTTGCTTCGATCTCGACGGGAACGGCCGGCACACCGGACACGAATGCCACGGCGATGAGGAGCGGATCCTGGACGTCCCGGCCGATTCCTCCGCCGGACTCCCGTTCCGCTGGATCCAGGTCAACTGGAATCCCGCCGGCCACCACAACACTCCCTACGCCAAGGCGCACTTCGACTTTCACTTCCATACCGGGGATCGGGACCGGGTCGAGGCCATCGCGCCGGGGCGCTGTGGCGAGCTGGCGGACTGCAGCAACTTCAAGGTTGCCATCCGTCCGGTCCCGCCACAGTATGTCCCCAGCGGATACATCGACGTCGGTGCCGTGGTGCCTCGCATGGGGAATCACCTGCTCGACTCCCAGTCGCCCGAGCTCAAGGATTCCCTCCCGTTCGTCAACACGTTCATCTACGGCGCCTACGACGGCGAGATCATCTTCTGGGAGCCGATGATCACGATGGAGTATCTCCAGAGGACCCAGGATGCCTGTACCGAGATCAAACAGCCGGACGCATTCCAGCGGTCGGGATATTATCCAACTCGGTACTGTGTAAGGCAGGATCGGCGGGGCCAGCGTACGGTGTCACTGGAGCTCTTCCGCTACTCCGAAGGGCTCTGACCCATCTTCCACCAACGAGCATCGCGAGAGGAGCTCCACATGCCTGAAACCCCTGATTCGGCAGTAAGGAACGTTGTTCTCGTCCATGGCGGTTTCGTGGATGGCTCTGGTTGGGAGGGCGTCTACAGAGCCCTGCGGAAAGATGGTTTTGCCGTCAGCGTTGTCCAAAATGCGACGATCTCGTTGGCCGGCGACGTCGACGCGACCAGACGCGTCCTGGCTGCGCAGGACGGTCCCGTGATCCTCGTCGGTCACTCGTATGGCGGGGCGGTGATCACCGAAGCCGGTAACGATCCCAAAGTTGTGGGTCTGGTCTACATCGCCGCCTTCGCTCCGGACCAGGGCGAGTCAGTCGCCACCCTGATTCAGGATCCGCCACCTGGCGCGCCGGTCCCACCAATCCTCCCGCCTGAGAACGGCTACCTCCTGCTGGACAAGGGAAAGTTCGCCGCATCATTTGCAGCCGACGTCGACCCGGAACTGGCCGCTTTCATGGCCGACGCCCAGGTTCCCTGGGGGCTCGAGGCGCTCAGCGGAACCATCACGGAGCCGGCCTGGAGGTCCAAGCCGAGCTGGTACCTGGTCGCCACTGACGACCGGATGATTCCACCGCCGGCCCAGCGTGCCATGTCCCAGCGCGCGGGAGCCACCGTCGTCGAGGTTCCGGGAAGTCACGCCATCTACGTTTCCCAGCCGGCCGAGGTGGCCCGGCTCATCTACGAGGCCTCGCAGGAAAGTCGGGCGATGGCTCACTCGGGCTAGCATCACCTACTCATTGGAGATTGTGTCATGCCAGATAAGAAGATCATTGCGGTCATCGGGGCCACCGGGGCGCAGGGTGGGGGAGTGGTGCGCGCCATCCAGGCCGACAAGAGCGGCTCGTTTGCCGCCCGCGCCATCACCCGGAACCCCGACTCCGAGAAGGCCCAGGCGCTTCGGGCAGCCGGAGCCGAAGTCGTCGCCGCCGATACCGATAAACCCGAGACCCTCGGTAAGGCCTTCGCGGGTGCTTACGGCGCCTTCTGCGTCACCAACTTCTGGGAGCACTTCTCGCCCGAGCGGGAGCTCACCCAGGCCCGAAACCATGGCGCAGGCGGTGAAAGCCGCCGGCGTGCAGCATGTGATCTGGTCCACCCTCGAGGACACCCGCAAGTGGGTGCCGCTCGAGGACGACCGGATGCCGACGCTCGATGGGCAAGTACAAGGTGCCGCACTTCGACGCCAAGGGCGAGGCCGATCAGATCTTCCGCGACCTCGGCGTGCCCACCACGTTCCTGCTGACCTCGTTCTACTGGGACAACCTGATCTATTTCGGTGCGGGTCCCCAGCGCGGCCCCGACGGGACTCTGGCGCTCACCTTTCCGATGGACGACAAGAAGCTGCCCGGCATCGCGGCGGAGGACATCGGCAAGTGCGCCTACGGCATCTTCAAGCGGGGACGGGAGTTCATCAACAAGACGGTGGGAATCGCGGGCGAGCACCTCACCGGTGCGGAGATGGCGCGGCGGCTCACCCGGGCGCTTGGGGCAGGAGGTCCGCTACAACAATGTGCCGCCCGAGGTGTACCGCGAGCTTCGGCTTCCCCGGCGCCGACGACCTGGGCAACATGTTCCAGTTCAAGCGCGACTTCAACGAATACTTCGTCGGCGCGCGGGACCTCGGGTTCACTCGGTCGCTGAATCCGGAGCTGCAGACGTTCGAGCAGTGGCTGGCGGTGCACAAGGATCAGATTCCGCTGCCGGCCGATCAGCCGGCATAGGAGGGAAGGCGATAGGGAGTCATTGCGAGGGGGCAAAGCCCCAGAAGCAATCCAGCGGCTTCCGCACTTACGCCACGAGATCGCTTCGGCGCTGCGCGCCTCGCAATGACTCCCATTCCTTTCCCTCCTTCCCGCCTTCCCGCCGTTACAACAGATCCCTAGCTTAGGGCCATGCCATGTTCCCGCCGAGTTTTTCTCCGGGGCGTTGGTGGGCTCGCAGCGGCGTGGGCTCTCCCAGACGTACTGCTGGCAGACCCATACCGGCCGTTCCGATCCGGATGGAACGCCTCCGGTGGACCGGTGCGGGTCCGCGGGCGGGTGCGCGTCCGGGGTCGGGGACGAGGCATCGCGCGGGTCGGGATCACCGACGGATTCACCACCGTTGTCACCGATGCCGCCGGTGACTATTCACTCCAGGCGCACCCATCCGCCCGGTTCGTCTCCGTGGTCCTCCCCTCCGGTCACCGGATTCCCACTAGCAGCAAGGGTACAGCCGCGCTGTATCGTCCCCTCGTGCCGGGCAGGAACGGCGAGGCGCACCAGGTCTTCGAGCTGGAGCCGCTGGAGACGCCGGACACCCGCCACGCCTTCCTGCTCCTAGCCGATCCCCAGACCGAGATCCGCCTGGAAACCGAGCGGCTGCACCGCGAGACCGTCCCCGACGTGCGAGCGACGGTGGCTCGCCTGGGCGAGCGCCCCCTCTTCGGGGTGAGCTGTGGAGACATCATGTACGACGACCTCACGCTCTATCCGGAGTACGAGCTGGCAGTGGCGGGCATGAGTATTCCGTTCTTTCAGGTGGTGGGCAACCACGACCTGGATCGGGACGCGCCCAGCGACCGGGAAACCACCCGGACCTTCGAGAGCCACTTCGGGCCAACCCACTACGCGTTCAATCGGGGTGAGGTCCACTACGTGGTGCTGGACGATGTGTTCTGGTACGGCACTGGCTACGTGGGATACCTCGACGCCGACCAGCTCGATTGGCTGGCAACCGACCTGAAGCTGGTCCCACCCGGTACGACGGTGGTGGTCTGCCTCCACATACCGCTGGCGAGCTCGCGGGGCGCCCGTGCCGGCCAGTCCGACACCAAGAGGGTCGAGACCGTGAACAACCGGGAGGCGCTCTATCGGCTGCTCGAGCCCTATCGGTCTCACGTGCTCGCGGGGCACACCCACGAGCTGGAGCACCGCACCGAGGGAAGGCTCCGCGAGCACATCCACGGAACGGTGTGCGGAGCCTGGTGGAGCGGCGAGATCTGCTGGGACGGGACGCCCAACGGGTATGAGGTCTACGAGGTAAATGGCAGCGACTTGCGCTGGGAATACCGGGCCACCGGGCAAGAGGGGAACCCCCAGTTGCGAGTCTATCCTCGGGGAACCGATCCGTCGGCCCCAACAGATATCGTCGCCAACGTCTGGGACTGGGATCCCTCCTGGACCGTGGTGTTGTATGAGAACGGCGAGCGGCGCGGCGCGATGTCTCGGCGCCTCGGACCTGACCCGAGAAGCGTCGAGGAGCACACCGGTCCCGACCGGCCGCCTCGACGAACCTGGGTCGAGCCGGTGCCGACTGGCCACCTGTTCTATGCCGCCGTCTCGAACATGTCCGCTCAGGTCGTCGTGGAAGCCAAGGATCTCTGGGGCCGGATCCATCGGTCGACGCGGTAGATGAAGCGGCGGTAGATACTGCGGCGGTAGGTACTGCGGCGGTAGATACAGCGGCGGTAGAACTGTACATTCTCCGCCTTACCGCCCCTTCGCTTCGCTCAGGGAAGGCATTACCGCCTTACCGCCCCTTCGCTGCGCTCAGGGCAAGCTTCACGTACCGCCGTACGGGTCAGCGATTCGCGGTGGGCGGTAGCAAGCCCGTTGAGCCGGAGATAGACGGCGAGCTGGCTGTAATGGCCGGCCCACTCCTCGGCCGCCGCGACCATGACCTGCGCCCGGGAGAGCTCTCGGTCCCCGAAGTACGGCACCTTCTCCCCCAGCCTCGAATCGTTCACCTTGGCCAGCGCCGACTCGCAGAACTGGAACGTCTCCCGGAGCCGGGCGACGAGCTTCTCTTTCGGAGCCCCGGCGGCAACCGCGGAGCGCTTGGGCGGCGCCACTCCGCCAATGCTCGAGCAGAGGGCATCGTTCCCCGCACCCATGTGCCCGATCACGTCTCCGAAGCTCATCTGTGCCGGGGTCGGCTTGAATCCGTATTTGCCGGCCGGCATCTCCTCGGCCGCAGCGATGAAATTGGTCGCGGCGCGCGCGGCGGCGGAACGTACGGCCTCGGAGACGGGTGTCACGGGATCCTGCGCCGCGCCCGTGGCAGCGAGGGACCAGGTCGCGAGCGCTATGAGTAGAACCGGTGTGTGCATGTCACGAATCCAGGTAACGGTTGGATGTCTGGCCACCGGTGGAGGATCCCCACCGCGCGGAGAATGTCCAAGGGTTTCGACCCCGTCAACCCTTGGCGAATTTGAGATGAGTGACATCCGGTGCGGCGACCGTCCGCACCGGCCGGAGACCGCCGAGGTCCCTGACGCCTTCGAACAATCGCTCGCCGGCGCCGAGCAGAATGGGAACCAGGCTGATCTCCATCTCGTCCACCAGACCGGCCTTCAGGTACTGCTGGGCCGCGTTCGCCCCACCCGCGAGCGACACGTCCTTCCCCCGCGCGGCACGCCGCGCCTGCTCCAGCGCTGCCTCGATGCCATCGGTGACGAAGGTGAAGCTGTTTCCACCCTCGAGCGTGAGCGGCTGGCGCGGGTGGTGGGTCAGCACGAAGACGGGGTGGTGAAACGGCGGATCGTTTCCCCACCAGCCGTTCCACGGCTCCTTGGCGTTCCAGGTGCCCGGGTGGCCGCCGAACATGTTGCGGCCCATGATCGTGGCGCCGATGTTGGCCAGCGATTCCTCGACCACGCGGGCGCTCTCATTGACCTCACCACCCTCGAGGCCGTGCATCGCCCGCCAGGCGGCGAGCGGAACCACCCACTCGTGCAACCCCATCCCGCCGATTCCGAGGGGATTCTTCCTGCTCTGCTGTGGTCCCGCGGCGTACCCGTCGAGGGACATCGCGATCTTGAAGCGCAGCTTGGCCACGCCATTCTCCCTGTAGAAAACCCCTTGGTGACGCCGTCAGCGCGGCGGCCCCGGCACAGCCTCCAGAGTGTTGTGCAACGCGGCGATCTCCCACCCGCCGCTCTCCTTCGTCAGGACCAGGGAAAAGCGGGCCCGGTGGTGCCCCGACATCGGACCATGGGGGGTGTCCAACACGGAGCGTACGCGCACCAGAGCGACCTCAGGGCGCAGCAGCCGCGCCGCCTCGACGGTTAAGTGATTCGTGCTCCCGGCGTAGATGGACTGGAAGAGCGCCGTATGGCCGGCGGCGATCGCTGCCTGCCCGCGAAAGTGCTCGCCGCGAATGTTCACGAAGTCGGCCTCGGCAGCGAAGGGCGTGGCGAACGCCGAGCCGTCCATGGCGTTCCAGGCGGCCTCAAGTTGGCGGACAATTTTCTCGAGCGCGGCTCCGTCGGCTAGCGTTAGATCGGCAGGCACTCATCCCCCTATGCAAGGCGAAACTTCACTTAAACCTGTCAGGCACCCCCGCGGGTGCTACACCATGTTACGGCTTGAGCACGGTCCACTCCACTTCGTTCAGCAGATTGCCCACCGCCTCGGCCGAGCTCGCTGGTGTACCCGAAGCACCCCCGCCCGCCATCGGCGCTCACGCCCTGGAGCCGGCCCACCGTCTCCCTCACCCAGTCGTCCTCGGTGAACGAGCGTGCGGAGACAGAAGCGGACCCGATACGGCTTCTCCATCGTGAGCGGCCGGAGCTCGCCGGCCTTGACCCGGCGGACGGCGCGCGCGGCGGCCTGCCGCAGCAGGCGGTGGACGGTGGCCGGCGGGAGCACGGCGGCCGCCGAGCGGGAGAACGCCGTCTTCACGGTGACCGTCTCCAGCGGCCCCAGCATCTCCCGGGTCTCGGCGGTCAGCACGTCGTCACCGCTCGCCAGGGCCATCGGGCACGCCCATCTCGCCGCCGATGAACGCGGCGATGCCTGCCTCGTTCAGCACCTTCCCGTTCACCGTGAAGGAGTCGAACGCAAAGTTGTGCGAGATGATGCCGGGACTCCCGGCGTTGGCGTGGGCGCCGACGATCATCATCGCGTCGACCATCGGATTCAGGCCGGTGGACATCACGATCGGCTTGGGATAGCCCCGGATCAGAATCGCCTCCGGGTCGAGCTGGTCCACCAGGACGTTGCGGAACAGGGTGCCGCCGTGCCCTTCGTTCACGATGAACTGCGTCGCTCCCGCCGCCCGGGCGCCGGCGATGAGTGCGTTCACCTCGTCGGTCAGCTCCTGGCGGAACCGCTCGTGCTGGGGCGACCCGCCCCGGCTCACCGGCCGCATCTCGGTCGGCGTTCCGCACCGCGCCGGCCAGCCCTTCCATGTCGGCGATGATGTAGACGCTGAACCCGCCGCGCTGCATGTCCTGCTCCAGCTTCTGGCGGGCGAGCTGGTACTCGGTGACCCCGAAGTAAGCGGCCGGCGGCGTGGTGTCACGCGGCGTCGTGTCGCCGGGCGCCCGGGCCTGGGCCCAGGCTGAGGGCGGCAGGAGGAGCGCCGCGACCAGAAGGAGGCGTGCTCATCGGAGCACCACCTCTTCAATGGCGTCCAGCAGCCAGCCCATCTGGCGCGCGCTGTCGGTGACATAGCGGAAATTGCGGCTCACCGGTCTTCTCCAGCTTGAACTCCGTCAGCGCCGCCACCCCGCTGCACGATGCTGTCGGGAAAGCTCTGCCGCAGCTTGAACTCGACCCGGTAGGGCCGCTCCAGGGTGAACGGCTTGAAGTCGCCCCGGCGCTCTCGGCGCACGGCCTCGGCGGCCCCGGTCTGCAGCATCCGACGCACCTTCGCGGGACTGTAGGTGATGGCGGCGCTCCGGCCCACCGCCCGCTTGGTCACGATGGCGACGAAGCCGTTGGGGACCATCTTCTGAGTCTCCGCGATCAGCACGTCGTCCCCGCTCACCAGCGAGACCGAGACCCCCAGCTCGCCGGCGATCAGCGCGTTGATGCCGACCTCGTTGAGCACCTTCCCGTTCACGGTGAACGAGTCGAAGGCGAAGTTGTGGGCCATCACCCCGGGACTCCCGGCGTTGGCGTGGGCGCCGGTGAACATCAGGGTCCCGAAGCTGCTGTCGATTCCGGTGACCATGACCAGCGGCTTGGGAAATCCGCGCACCAGGATGGCCGAGCTGTCGAGCTCCCAGGGGAGCACATTGGCGAACAGGTTCCCGCCGTGGCCCTCGTTCACCACGAAGCTTCGGGCACCGGCCAGGCGCGCGCCGCGGATGGTGGCGTTCACCTCCCGGGTGAGCAGCAGGCGGAAGCGGTCCCAGTAGTCCGGGCTGGTGAGATTCTTGTAGCGCTCGCCCTCGTTGCCGGCGATGACCTCGCGGATGTCCACCGCGCTTCCCATCCCCTCCATGTCGGGCACGATGAAGACCCGGAAGCCCGGCCTCATGGGGGATCTGCTTGGCGCGGAACGAGCGCGGACGAGGGCGGGGCGGCGGCGTCTGGGCGTGCAGCACCGAGGCGAGGCACAGAAGCGCGGCAACGACGATCGGTCGCATCAGGTCTCCATGAAGGTAGTGAGTCTCAGGTTTCGCCGAGCACGAGGAGCTTGAGCTCGGTCATCTCCTCGATGGCGTAGCGGACGCCTTCGCGGCCCTGCCCGGATTCCTTGACCCCGCCGTAGGGCGCATGGTCCACCCGGAAGCCGGGCACGTCGTTTACCACCAGCCCGCCCACCTCGATCCGCTCGAAGGCGCGGAGAATGGTTCGCATGTCGTTGGTGAAGAGCCCCGCCTGGATGCCGTAGGGCGAGTCGTTGACCGCGGCGACGGCCTCGTCGAAGCCGGGGTAGGGGCGGACCGTGGTCACCGGTGCAAAGATCTCCTCGCAGTTGACCCGCATGCCGCCGGTGGTGTCCAGCAGCACCGTGGGCTCGAGCATCGCGCCCTCCCGCCCGCCGCCGGCCCCGACCTGCGCCCCGGCCGCGACCGCCTCGGCGATCCACTCGGCAGCGCGCTCGGCGTTCGGCGTGATCGATCATCGGGCCGACGTCGGTGGTCTCGGCCATGGGGTCGCCGGTGCGGAGCGCCGCCACCGCGGCCACGAAGCGCTCCGGTGAAGCGAGGGTACAGCGACTGGTGCACCAGGATCCGCTGGGTGGAGATGCACGACTGGCCGGCGTAGAGGTACCCGCCTGCCACGCAGCGCCGGACCGCATGGTCGAGGTCGGCGTCCGGCTCGATCATCACGGCGGCGTTGCCGCCCAGCTCCAGCGTCACTCGCTTGGTGAAGGCGCGACGGCGAATGGCCCACCCGGCGCGAGCCGAGCCGGTGAAGGTGATCATCCGGACCCGGGGGTCGTCGATCAGCGGCGCCGCGACCTCGTTGCTGCAGAGGAGGATGGAGAGCGCGCCCGCGGGATAACCGCTCTCGCGGATGATCTCGCCCAGCAGCAGGGTCGCCAGCGGGTCCTGCGGCGGCGCCTTGAGCACCATGGTGGCACCGCAGGCGATCGCGGGCGCCAGCTTATGGGCGGCCAGGAGCACGGGGAAATTGAAGGGGATGATGGCGGAGATGGGCGAGAGCGGGAAGCGGCGGGTGAGGCCCCAGCGCCGCTCGCCGTGCGGCTGGAGGTCCATGGGGATCACCTCGCCGCCCATCCGCACGGCTTCTTCAGCTCCCTGGCGGAAGACGAACACCGCGCGATCGATCTCCGTCCGGGCGAGCGCGAGCGGCTTCCCCGCCTCGGACGCCAGGAGGCGGGCGAGCGACTCTCGGCGCTCCGCCACGCCGGCGCCGATCCGGTCGAGCACGGCGGCCCGGGCATGCGACGGCAGTGCGGCCGCGGCAGGCCCCGCGGCGACGGCGGCGTCGAGGGCCGCCGCGACATCGGCCGGGCCGGCCAGCTCGGCCCGCCCGATCAGGTCCCCGGAATAGGGGCTTCGAATCGGCACCGAGTCAGTGCCGCTCCTGAGCTCGCCGCCCAGGAGGAATGGATAGGTGCGGCTCGGAAGCTCGGCGGTGGTCATGGAGTTTCCTTAAAGCTGAAGCCCTTTTCTATCTGCTTCTCATTCTTCCGTGTTTTCGTCACTTCTTCCCCTCGCCTCGTTTGCTCGGGGCAGGCTCTCTGTACCTCTGTGGTGAACCGAATGAAAGAACCATCAGCTCGTAGCTGCCGGCTGGTCCGCTCCCACCTGGAGTGCCCGTTCCGCCGCCGCCACCGCGCGGTCCACATCATCCCCAGTGGTGCGCCAGCTCGAGACCGACACCCGCATGCAGCGTCTCCCCCGCCAGGTCGTCCCGGTAAAGAAGGCCTCCCCGGTGGCGTTGATGGCCGCCATCAGCTCGTCGGTCCTCTTATCGTGATCTTCCTCGGTGGCCGCGGGCCGCGCGTCGTAGAACCGCACCAGCCCCTGGTTGATGAGCGGGACGCAGATGGCGCGGGCGTTCGGCAAGGCGCCGATGCGGGTCACGATGTCGTGGGCATGGCGGCAACAGCGCCCGATGAGATCTGCCAGGCCGCTGCGTCCCAGCTCTCGGAACGCCGCATAGGTGGCGAAGCCTCGCGCCCGACGGGAATGGTCCGGGGTCCAGTCGAGCTGGTCGCGCACATCGTCGGCGTGAACGAGGTAGCTCGCGCGATGCTCCATGGCGGCACGATGGTGCTCCGGATGCGCCACGAAGGCATACCCGCAGTCGTAGGGGACGTTGAGCCACTTGTGCCCGTCGGTCGCCCAGGAGTCCGCCAGCTCGGCACCCGCGAGAAGGTGGCGCAGCTCCGGCACCGCATTGCACCAGAGCCCCATGGCGCCATCGATGTGCACCCACGCGGCGGCGTCGTGGGCTAGGGCGATGAGCTCGGGAAAGGGATCGAAGGCGCCGCAGTTGACGTCGCCCGCCTGGAGCACCACGATCGTGGGCCGCCCGGGCTCGCCTGCCAGGGCGGCGCCGAGGTCGCCCGGCGCGAGCTGCCCTGACGAGTCGCTCGGCAGCACCAGGATGTTCGACGTACCGATGCCCAACAGCTTGGCCGCGCGCGTCGTGGTGCCGTGCACTTCACTCGACGTGAGGATGCGGAGACTCGGCGCGCCGGCCAGCCCGTCGCGATTGACGTCCCATCCCGTGCGCGCGAGCAGCGCGTGCCGCGCCGCGGCCAGGCAGGTGACGTGGGCCATCTGGCACCCGGTCACGAGAGCGAAGGACGCTAGCGCCGGCAGACCGAGCACGTCCTTGAGCCAGGTGCCGCAGACCTCCTCGACCACGGCGGCAGCAGGGCCACAGGCATACAGGCCCGCGTTCTGGTCCCATGTCGCCGTGAGCCAGTCGGCGGCGAGGGCCGAGGGAAGGCCGGCACCGATCACCCAGCCGTAGAAGCGGCCGCCGGCACTACCCAGGAGGCCGCCGGCCGCGTCGCGGGCGAGCTCGTCGATGACGGTGACCGGGTCGGCTCCCTCATCCGGCAACGGGCGCGCGAAGCGCCGTCGCAGCTCGGCGAGTGGCGTGGTGGCAGCCACGGGTGCGGCATCGAGCGACCCGAGATACGAGAGCGCCAGGTCGGCCGCTCGCTCGAGGGTGGCCTGGTGTCGGCTGTCGAATGGCATAGGACTCATCGGTGGCTCACCGCTTCGCGCGCGCGCGGACCAGATGTGCGCGGAAGAAGGCAATGATCCGGCGGCGGGCGTCGCGAGTGGACGGCTCGTGATATCCCGCCGCCGCAAGTTTCGCGATCAACTTGTCGAGCCGGGACAGATCATCGGGATCGTGGTCGTTGAGGAACCCGTGGCCGGCGTCCGGGTACACCTTGATGTCGTGGTCGATTCCGCCGGCGGTTAACGCCGGCTCCAGAATACCAGGCACCTTGCGCACCCCTGGCCAGCGATCCCGAGCGCCGTAGCTGGCGACGATTGGGCATGCGCGGCCCAGCGCGCGTTCGGAGTGCCGGGTCAGGCCACCATAGTTGACGCTGGCGACGGCGAAGCCATGATCGGCCGCAAGCATTAGCGCCAGGCCGCCCCCCATGCAGAAGCCGATAACCCCGGTCTTGCCGGTGCAGTCGGCTCGCGCGCGGAGCCAGGCGCGGGCGGCGTCCAAATCAGGCAGAGGGTGCGCCGGATCTCGAATGGCGGCGAAGAGGCACCGCCACCGTTTGCCCCAGTAGAACAGGTCGGGCGCCAGTGCAAGGAACCCCTCGGACGCGAGCCATTCTGCCTGGCTTTGAAGGTCCCGGGTCACGCCCGCCGCATCATGGATGATTACCACACCCGGCCACGGACCAGCACTTCGAGGCCGACTGAGGTAGGCGGCCATCTCGCCCCGTGGGGTGGGGATTCTCACATTCATCGCCTGGCCCTCCATGCCGCTGTCTTGGCGCACGAGTGATGGCTAACGACTCTGCATCAGCTGCGGCGATTCGCTCGGCCACAATCCTACGTTCCCTAAAGCTTCTGCGCCACCAGGTGCGTGCGGTTCGAAGGCTGCGCCCGACCTCGTTATTGTCAGTGGCATGTCATTCCCCAGCGATCACTTCAATGGCCACCGATTCTTCAATCCGAGCGGCGCGAACGGCCAGCCGTTCTGGAGGGTGCCGCGCTTGCTGCTCACGCCACGAACCCGATGGCCGTCGGAGGTTACGGTCGAGCCGCGGCGGCCGCCCAATCCCGGACCGGACGAGGTGGTCGTTACCTTCGTCGGTCATGCCACGTTCCTCATTCAAGCCGCTGCCACCAACCTGCTGATCGATCCGGTGTACTCCAGGCGGGCGAGCCCGGTCTCGTTCGCCGGACCCCGCCGACATCGCGCGCCGGGCGTACGATTCGACGACCTGCCCGCCATCTCGCTCGTGCTCCTGAGTCATAATCACTACGACCACTGTGATCTCGGGACCCTGCGACTGCTCGAGCGGCGCTTTCATCCGCGGTTCGTGACCCCGCTCGGCAATGGCCGGCTGCTCCGGTCGGCCGGCATCCGCCAGGTGGAGGAGCTTGACTGGTGGGAGACCGCGAGCGCCGCACCGGTACCGATCACGCTAACGCAGGCTCAGCACTTCTCGGCGCGGGGTCCATTCGATCGGAACCGCGCGCTGTGGGGCGGGTTCCTCATCGAGGCCGGTGGGTACCGGATCCTCCATGCCGGAGATTCCGGCTACGGCCTGCATTTCCGCGAGATCGCCGCGCGGCTTGGCCCGATCGATCTCGCGCTCCTCCCCATCGGGGCCTACGAACCGCGCTGGTTCATGAAAGACATCCACATGAATCCGACGGAAGCGGTGCAGGCGCACCTCGATCTCGCGGCGCGGCAGAGCATCGCCATGCACTTCGGCACGTTTCAGCTGACGCCGGAGGGAATCGATGAGCCGGTTCGCGAATTGGCGCACGCGTTGCGGGAACACGGTGTGCAGGCGGAACGGTTCCGGACCATGGACGTCGGTGAGTCGCTCAGGGTCGGCAAAGGATAACGGCGGACGGCACGGCGATGAGGCTATATGATATCAAGGCTTAGTGGACCGCTACTGACTCTCCTGCTGTTTGGCCCTAGTGCGTCGGCGCAGACGCGCGCTGTCGTGGACTCGATCGACGGGTTCGTCCGGTCCGAGCTTGCCCAGCAGCGGGTTCCTGGGATGTCGGTCGCAGTACTCCGCGCCGACAGTTTGCTGCTGATACGTGGGTACGGCTACGCCAACGTGGAGCATCACGTCCCGGCAACCGACAGCACCGTGTATGGGGTTGGTTCGGTCAGTAAACAGTTCACGGCAGCAGCGATCGTGATGCTGTCCGACCAGGGCCGGCTCAGCCTCGACGATCCAATCGTGCGGTATCTCCCCGAAGGTTCGAGCGTGTGGCCCGGCGTGACGATTCGGCATCTTCTCGGGCACACCTCGGGCATCCCGCAGGATACGATGCTCGACTGGCGGCGAGACTATACCGAAAGCGAGATGGTGCGCTCGGCCGCAGCTCAGCTTCTCGACTCTGATCCCGGAGATCGTTGGAGCTACAGTAGCACTGGCTACGCTCTGCTTGGCAGCATCATCCACCGCGTGACTGGTGTGTTCTACGGTGATTTCCTCCGGGACCACATCTTCCGTCCCCTCGGAATGCGCACCGCCCGGGTTAACTCCGATAGCGACATCGTGCCGAATCGGGCGGCTGGATACTACTTGATCGGCGACACGCTCAAGAACCAGGAATGGGTCTCAGCATCGATCGGTGCCACTGCAGATCTGGGGCTGAGCTTCAGTGTACGGGACCTGGCACAGTGGGCCGTCGGGCTGAATCGAGGAAAGGTGTTGAGCCGGGCTGGCCTCGAGGCGAGCTGGACACCGGTCCGGCTCAACAATGGTGGTACTTATCCGTACGGGTTGGGCTGGCACGTCACCCAGCAGCGCGGCTATCGGCGGATCGGGCATGGCGGCTCCTTCCAGGGTTTTTGGGCCACCATTCAGCGATATCCGGACTTCGACTTGACGGTGATCGTGCTGAGCAACCTGGCGCAGGCAAATCCCGAGGGAATAGCGTTCGGCATCGCGGGTCTGCTCAAGCCAGTCTTAACACCGCCGCACCTTCTGCACACCCGACTCCCGGGTCCGACTCCGCCGACGCCGATCGATCGATTACTCCGCGACATTGCCTCGGGGAAGGATTCGGCGGAAGTGACCCCTGGGCTGACAGCGAACACGTCTGCTGCCAGGCGAGAGCGGATTGGCGGCTGGGTCAAGGCCATACAGACCTGGACATTCCTCGGCTGCGACGGTGTCGGCGACCGTCGCATCTCACGACTGGGTACTCGGATCGAGCGGATCTGCTACGCCAAGGGAGGGGCGCCGGGCGGGCAGTTCTTGTTTGCCGTTCTCTACGGGCCAGATTGGCGGGCGGCCGGCTTCGACGTCTACTTCCCGTAAGCGCCACCTGACAAGCACACCCAGGCAACGGCGCTGAGGAGTAGCAGGTCTAACAGCATCATCCCATGATCCTAAGAGCTGAAGCGCCCATCGGCTGCATGCGAGTTAGGCCGCGCGTCAGAACGTGACGGCACGTGCAATTTCAGCGACCGGACGAATGGTACAATCGCCTATGAGGGCCCGAAGGCGAACGTCAGAGAAGTGCTCTGACCGAAGACCGCCATCGGTTATGAGATATTCGTCCGTCTCCTCCAGCACGGTGTGGCCCAACCGGCGATACCATTCTCGCCGAGACGCCACCGAGGCCTCCGAAAAGACCGACAGGAGTCGCGTGTGAGGCTGGGGAGCTAGTCGCCGCATCTCCCTCAGGACGCCGGCCTTGTCGGTCATGGTTCCCCACGTGTTGGTGAGGCATATCGCGAAGTCAAACACAGCCACGATAGGAATAGCGGTTGCATCTCCGGTGATGAAGTGCAGATGGTGAGCGCCGGCGCGATGCGCCGCCTCGGCTATGTAGCTACGCTGATAGTCCACCCCGACCCCGAGTCGGACTCGGTCCTTGAGCAGGACCAGATGCCGTCCGGTGCCGCAGCCCACATCGATGACCCGCATCCCTTTCTTGACGACCTCCTGCAGGAGGTCGAGCTCGGCGCGTAAGAAGGCTTGGATCTGGGGTGGCTGGGTGGCAGGATCCAGAGCCCGGTTCAGTAACCCAGCCGCGTAGACGTCGTCGTTCGACATGAATTGCTCTAGCAGCGCGGTCCGCTATTCGGGTTGCTTCGGAGGACCCTAGGGATGCGGGCTCACTCGGGGTGTTTCCGGTCTCTGCGCCAGCAGCCGTTCGGCGAAGTCCATGCGCTCCTGCGTCTCGGTCAGCTCCCGCCGCAGGTTGCTCACGTCGGCTTCGAGCACTTCGAGGGCTTCGAGCACTTCGAGCCGAGCCTGGCCCTCGCTCCCGCGGGAGCCCTGAAGCAGGCGCTGGGCCCATAAGCCGAACGCCAGCGCGAGCGCCGCGTGAACCGCGGCATGCCACGGCTCGGCTGAGCCAGCAGCGAAACCGACTGCAACTAAGTTGATGACGCTCAGCACGACGGCGATCGGCTGCCAAATCGGGGACTTGAAGGTCATGGCGAGATCCTCCTAACCAGTATTAGACCGCAAGCTGTGCAGTCTAAGTGCATCGTGCCACAGGTCTACGCTCGTCTGTCGCACTTAGTTTCAGTCGCTACCTAAGGAGTGACAGTCGACCGATGGTTCTGTCGTGATCTCGACCAAAACCATCGTAGCTCAGACACAGAGCGTGATCCGCAGGTCCGATGTCCAGCGGCGGGATTGCTTCGGGCGCTGTGCGGGCCTCGCAATGCTCAATAGGGCGGTAGACAAAGTGGCGTAGATACTGCGGCGGTAGACCATGCAGCGTAAGTCTCGGGTGATCGAAACTGCGGTGGTAGGGGCGCTAGGATGGTAGTGGGGTGACGGCGGTTGTCAGGTTCGCCTTACGGCCTTACCGCCCACCCGACTCGCGCCGTCCGCGAGCCGCCACTAGCTTCGGCAGATGGACCCCCTCTCGGATCTGCTGCGTGTGGTCCGCCTCGACGGTGCCTTCTTTTACGCGGTCGAGGCGGCGGAGCCCTGGATCGTCGAATCGGCGCCCGCCAAGGAGCTGAAGCCTCAGATCCTGCCGGCCGCAGAGCACCTGATCTCGTACCATATTCTTACCGGAGGCCGCTGCTTCGTGCGGCTGATCGGTGAGCAACCGGTCGAGCTCCTCCCTGGCGACGTGATCGTCTTTCCTCACGGCGATCCCAATGTCATGTCGAGCGGGCGAGACCTCCGCGCTCCTGGCGTCACGACCAGCTTCCCCGACCGGTATCCCCATACCGTCGTACTGGGTGACGGCGGTCCGCCGGCGGCGTCGTTCGTCTGTGGATTCCTCGGCTGCGACCGTCGTCCCTTCAATCCACTGCTCACGTCGCTGCCGAGACTGCTCCACATGCGCGGGATGTCAAACACGTGGCTCGACGGCTTCGCCCGGCAGGTGACCAGAGAATCCCAGCTCGGTCGGCCCGGCGCCGACGGGGTCCTCACCCGACTGGCGGAGCTGATGTTCATCGAGCTGCTGCGCCGCTATCTGGAGGAGTTGCCGGCGGGACAGACCGGCTGGCTCGCCGGGCTACGTGACGAAATGGTCGGCCGAGTGTTGACGCTACTGCATAGCCGGCCGGGTCATCCCTGGACTCTCAATGAGCTGGCGCGGGAGGCCAGCTCTTCACGCTCCAACCTCGCCAAGCGGTTCGCGGAGCTCGTCGGCCAGCCGCCGATGCAGTACCTGGCCCAGTGGCGGATGCAGGTCGCGACCAATCTCCTGGCCCAGAGCCGCGCCAAAGTCGCTACGGTTGGGGCGGAGGTGGGTTACGACTCCGAGGCCGCGTTCAGCCGGGCGTTCAAGAAAGCGACCGGAGTCGCGCCGGGCGCGTGGCGGGAGGCTCGTCGCAGTCGGGAAGGACGGGAAGGACGGGAACGACGGGAAGGAGGGAAAGCGGGAAGGAGGGAAAGCGGGAAGGGGCCCTAGCTTTGTGTGTCATCCCGAACGCAGTGAGGGATCTCAAACTCCTCGGGTCTGAGATCCTTCGCTTCGCTCAGGATGACAACTCCGCTAAACTCTTGACGCCTTCCCGTCATTCCCGTCTTTCCCGTCCTTCCCCTCAGGCACTCCCCTCCATGAGCCGCAACCGCGGAAACCGGTCGGCCGAGAGCAGCTCCTCGATCCCGGCCGCCGGGAGCGCCGGCCAGAAGTGATGCCCCTGTCCGAGCGTGCAGCCGAGCTCGATCAGCGCCGCCCGCTGCTCCGCCCGCTCGATCCCCTCGGCGATGGTCTGGAGCTTGAGCGTGTCGCCCAGCCCGATGATGGCGCGCGCCAGCGCCGAGCGGTCCGCGCCCTGGCCGACTTCCTCCACGAACGGCTTCGCGATCTTGAGGATGTCGATCGGGAAGCGCTGCAGGTAGCTCAGCGACGAGTACCCGGTCCCGAAGTCGTCGATCGCCAGCCGCACGCCGAGCGCCTTGAGCTGCTGCAGCCGCTCGAGCACCGCCTCGGTCTGCTGCATCAGCACGCTTTCGGTGATCTCGAGCACCACCGACGACGGCTCGACGCCGGACGAGGTGAGCGTCTGGCGGAGGGCGTCCGCCAGCCCCGACCCCTGGAGCTGCCGGCCCGAGATGTTGACCGAGACGGCGAGCGAAAGCTGCGGGTGCGCGGCCCGCCAGAGCCTGGAGCTGCCGGCACGCCTCGCCCAGCACCCACGACGCCGAGCTGCACGATGAGGCCGGTCTCCTCGGCGAGCGGGATGAAGTGCTGCGGCAGGAGCCGGCCGAACTGCGGATGCTCCCACCGGAGCAGCGCCTCCACGCCGTGAATGCCGCCGGTCTGCAGGTTGACGATCGGCTGGTAGAACAGCGTCAGCTCGTGCTTCTCGATCGCGCCCCGAAGCGCGGCCTCGAGGTCGAGCCGCTCGCGGATGTCGGCGTACATCCGCGATTCGTACGTCGCCGCCCGGCCCTTGCCGCGCCGCTTGGCGGCGTACATCGCCATGTCCGCGTTCCGAAGCAGGTCGTCCGCCCGGTCATCGGTGGAGGCGGAGGCCACGCCGATGCTCGCCGTGACCCGCAGCTGGTTGCCGCTGAGCGAGAACGGGTGGGACATCGCGGCGGCCAGCCGGTCGGGGAGCCCTTCCCGCCCGTCGGCCCCTTCGATCAGGATCGCGAACTCGTCGCCGCCCAGCCGCGCCACCGTGTCGGCGCTCCGGGCGCAGGCCAGGAATCGCTCGGCCGCGGCCATGAGCAGCCGGTCGCCCTCGGCGTGGCCCAGGCTGTCGTTCACCTTCTTGAAGTCGTCGAGGTCGAGGAAGAGGACCGTCACCGGGCTCCCGCGCCGCTGCGCCAGCGCCAGCGCGTGGCTCACCCGGTCGCGGAACAGTGCCCGGTTGGCGAGCCCGGTGAGCGGGTCGTGGAACGCCTGGTGGGTCAGCTGCTCCTCCAGCCGCCGCCGCTCGCTCACGTCGCGGGTGTTGAGCACGACCCCCTTCACGCTCGCGTCGTGCAGCAGGTTGGTCGCCAGGATCTCGGCGTGCAGCCAGGAGCCGTCCGGCTGGCGGAAGCGCCACTCCACGGGGCCGGCGACGCCCGGCGACTGGGCCGCGTTGCGGAAGAACGTGGTCGCCCGCTCGCGGTCATCGGGGTGGAGCAGCTCGGACACGGTCTGACGCAGCATCTCCGACGGGTCGTAGCCGAACACCCGTGTGACCGACGGACTCACGAACCGGACCGTGCCGTCCGCCCGGGTGACGATGATGACGTCGGACGAGTGCTGGACCAGCGAGCGGAAACGGGCCTCATTCTGGCGCGCCGCGTGCTCGGCAAGGAGCCGCACATTCTCCCGCACGGTGAGGAGCTGGCGCAGCACCACCAAGCCGGTCACCAGCAAGGCCCCAACGGCGAGCCCGCTGATCGGATCGGCCCACGGGCGGAGCGCCACCACGAGGAGGAGGACGTACGTCGTGCCAACCGCGAGGTAGGGCAGCGGGCTGATCGCCCGGTACCGGGTGAAGGGCACCGCGGAGGTCTCCCGTCCGGCGACGGGCCGGCGCCAGTAGAGCTCGGCACTGCCGATCAGCATCACGTAGCAGACCAGGAAGACGGCGTCGGCCCAGCTCGCGCTCCGGCTGCCCACCTCGAGCTGCACCAGGTTGAACGTGAGGTCGGCCACCACGCCCACCGACACACCGGTCACCAGCAGGCCGAACGCCAACCGGTTGCCATCGATCGGCCGGCGGAGCAGCACCGTGGTGACGCCGAGCAGTACCATCATGCTCGCCAGCGGATAGGCGAACGCCAGCAGGGTGACGACGATGCTGCTCTCCTGCGACGCGGCCGTTGGGCGGACCGAGAAGTACCAGATCGCCACAGCGCCGCCGACCAGCACCATCGCGGCGTCGAGCAGGAACTTCCGCCGCTCCATCCGGGTGCGGCGCGCCAGCGGGAACGAGAGGAGCGCGGTGAGCGTGAGCAGCGAGTCGGTCAGGTAGAACGGGTCGGCCCAGGACACCGGCGGGCTGTCGTGCAGCGTCATGACGTACCCGGCCGAGATGGCGTTGCCGGTGAACACCATTGCCCCGCCGAGCGCGAGCAGCCTGAGGGCGCGGCGCACGCCCGGATCCAGGGTCTCCTGCCCCGAGGCAAGGGCGAACAGCGTCATGACGCCCAGGTTGAGCGGCATGAACGCCACGTTGCCGATCAGGTCGCGCGCCGTCGCGCCGCCCCAGTTGCTCTGCTCCCACACCAGGTAGAGCACGGCGTAGAGCGCGGTGGCGAACGCGACGGTGCCGACGGGGAGACGGGTGACCTTCGATGGTCCGCTCACGGTGCTCCCGGGGCGAAGATGACTGATGGTTTGGGGGAGCAGTAAGTAAACGTAGGGCTTCGGCCCGCGCCAGCGGTGGGTTGCCTGGCCCTGGCGCCTGGCGCTGAGGCGCGTCGTCGCTTGTAGCTAAGGTTAAAGCTTTAACACGGAGGACACGGAAAAAACACGGAGGACACGGAGGTTGCGAATCCCACCCAGGTTTCGTCAGCTTAGAGCATGTTTGTGTTCAACGGCACACCAATACAGTCCGTGTGCATTGATCGCGAACCCAGGTGGTGTGCTGTTGACCAAAAAGTGCCTGCGCGATTCTCGGCTGCCCCTTCCGTGTCTTCCGTGTTTTTTTTCCCCGTGTCCTCCGTGTTAAAGCTGTGCGAAGAGTCGGTGCAGCTCGATGCTCGCCCAACAGCCTGATCTGATTACCCCCATACGTCCGCGGTACTCCGGAGCAAGAAGTCGGGACGATCAGTCATTGGCGGAATCGCTCCCTCCTGGCACAATGATGCTCGCTGCCATCGACTCACTATCCATCAGCCGGAGGTGAACCATGAGCCAACGTACCGACGTCCTTGCCGATCGGCTCGAACAGGGGGCCCGCGCTCTTGCTAGCTTTGCGAGCGCGCTCACCGACGCCGAGTGGCACACCCGGGTTCCCAAGGACGGGCGTAAGGTCGGCGTGGTCGTGCATCACGTCGCGACCATGTACCCGTTGGAGATCCAGTTGGCCCAGATGCTGGCCGGAGGTAAGCCCGTCGCGGGTGTGACCTGGGATGTGGTCCACGAGATGAATGCCCGGCACGCCAGGGAGCACGATGCCGTCACCAAAGAGGCGGCGCTGGATCTGCTCCGGCGCAACAGCACGGCAGCCGCGGCCGCCATTCGGGCTCTCAGCGACGAGGAGCTCGATCGGGCCGCTCCGGTATCGCTCAACTCCGATGCCCCACTCACCTGCCAGTTCATGCTCGAGGATCACGCCGTCCGGCACAGTTATCACCACCTGGCCGGCATACGAGGGGCGTTGAAAGCCGTAGGGCGTGCCGCCTGACTCGCCCGAGGCGAACCCTCCGGTGTGCGCTACCGTGCTGTTCGCTCGCGACGGGAAGTATTACTTTTTGAAGCACGGCTACGGCTGCGGCGTCCCGGATTGCAACGGCAGCCGTGGACGTATGAGTGAGGGCCGCCTCCTCGTCCTACAATCGGAGAAGCCGGCGTTCCACCCCTGGAGGTTTTCATGCGTCCCGTTCTTCTGCTTCCGCTCACCGCCTTGGTGGCAGTCGTCGCGGGGTGCGGCTCCGATATAAAGGAACAGGCAACCGGCTCCGTTCCCCAGCGTGATCTCACGCTGGTGACCCAGCCCGCTCAAGTGGAGATCGCCTCCCCAATAGAGATGCAGCGTCCTCAGGTCCAACACCGAATGGCTCGTCCTTCTCGGCTGGCGCGGGCTCCGCGCTCTAGTCGCGAGCCCAAAGTAAGAGTCGCTGACGTGTGGGTACCAGCGCCCGTCGTCGCCACCCCCCAGGTAGCCCAGCCCGCCAGCACGGCAGCGACGCCGGCCAACGATCGGGAGCTTTTACCAGGGAAGACCGTCACGTTGATTCCGGCGAGCACCGGCCCCTCACCCGGCTCGGACACGGCCGATGATCTCCCCGCAGCACGAGGCCGCACCATCGTGGCACAGGGCGGAGGCACCTGTCGAGGTCGCGGCCGGGGACCGGGTATCGCCGGTGCTCCTCGCCCGGATTTCCGATGAAGGCGGTACGGCGGTAGATAAAGCGGCGGTAGGGACAGGGCCGGTAGATATTGCAGAGTAGATGAAGCAGCTCGGTCCCCCTCGCGTGTCTGGCCGGGGCAGGCTCTCAGGGATCTCATCCTGAGCGCAGCGAAGGGCTCAGGGTGACAACGCCGTCTCTCCGTCCTCTCCGTCCTTTGCGTGGTCTCCGTCCTCTCCGTCCTCTCAGCCCGTCTTACCGCCTTACCGCCTGCCGGCCTACCGCCGTACCACCTACCGCCGTACGCCCATGCCGCCTGTCCACCCGAACCTGGTGCCGCTAGGTTGGAGTCAACAGGAGACTCGAAGATGGATATAGAGGATCTGCCGGAGGATCCGGCCGACGAAGCTTCCCGGCCCGACCCGGTGCGAGGCAGCGCCGGCTTTGTGGCTGGAATTCTCTTTGGTGCTGTTCTGGGCGGCGGGCTCGCGCTGCTCCTGGCCTCGGACCGCGGCAAGAAACCCCGGGAACGGTTGCGCCGGCGAATGCATTCGTGGCGAGAGGATGCGCGAGAGAGCATCGATCGGGCCGGCGGCCGCACCCGGGAGGAGCTGCGCCGGCGGGAGCGCCGGTTCCGGGCCGAGCTCGCACGCGCCAGGGAACGAGCTGAGCGGGCCCGGGACTAGACCACGGTCCTAATGCTTCGCCAGCTGCCGGCGGAGCTCCGCGCCTTGTCGCTTGTACATCGAGTCATTCACCTCCCGCGCCGGCAGCGATTCCACCGCCTGCAGCTGGGTCTCCGCGTCAGCTAGACGTTTGCGGTCGGCATAGATCTGGGCGAGCTCGAGGTGGTGATAGATTCGTCCCGGATCCAGCTCCACCGCCTTTTGCATGTCGGCGATCGCGTTGTTCCACGAGGCCTCCTTGAAGACCCCGGCGCCCAGAAAATTCCGGGCGAAGAAGCGGCTGAACCCGGAGATTCGCATGATCTCGGCATTCCAGCGACCCAGGATGTGGTAGGCCCCGTCGTGCCTGGGATTGAGCTCGATGGTCCGCAGGGCCTCCTGCCGGATGATCCCGGCCCGGCGGATGCGCGCCTTGGTCCCCAATGTCAGCGAGGCCCGGCCGATGGCGGCAGCCAGGGCAAAGTGACCATCGGCGCCCCGAGGGTTCGCCGCGACCGCTCTGGTGGCGTACCGCTCGGCCAGCGAGTACAGCGAGTCCCGCTTGCTGCTCTTGGACGAGTCCGGGATCTGCTCGCCGAGGTCGAGCAGGATTAGAGCCCCGCGCCAATTGGCGTCATAGTTGGACGAGTCCTGGGCCAGCGCCACTTGGAAGTGCTGTAGGGCCGTCCTCAGGTCGTGCGCCTCGTTCGCGGCGATGCCCATGGCCACGTGATCGGCCATTCCCTGGGCGCTGAGTGCCGTGACGGTGCCGGACACGGCGCTGCAAAGCAGGGCGATTTTCCAGACTTGGTTGAGCACCTGACATTCGCTCCAGGTAAGGTTCAGAATGGTTATCCCGTCACTCATCGGGCACAAGCGGGACGGCCACGCTCTTCAGCCGGCGGAATGGGGCGAGTTGATCCGCGACTACACGGCCGGCCGGGTGCCGGACTACCAGATGTCCGCTCTGCTCATGGCGGTCGTCTGGCGCGGTCTTGCAGCGGAGGAGCTCGCAGCTCTCACCGACGCCATGATCGACTCGGGCGACCGGCTCCGGTTCGACGGGTTCTCCCAACCCCGCGTGGACAAGCACTCGACCGGTGGGGTAGGGGACAAGGTCTCCCTCCTGCTCGCTCCCATGGTGGCGAGCTGCGGAGTAGCAGTTCCCATGATGTCCGGCCGGGGTCTCGGCCATACCGGCGGGACCCTGGACAAGCTGGAGTCCATTGCGGGGTTCCGAACCTCCCTCACTTTGGCGGAAACCCGAGCGCAGATCGAGCGGCTGGGCTGCGCCATGCTGGGGCAAACACCCGAAATCGCTCCGGCCGACAAGCGACTCTACGCGCTGCGGGACGTGACTGGGACGGTGGAATCAATCCCACTGATTGCCGCGAGCATCATGTCGAAGAAGCTGGCCGAAGGCCTCAACGGTCTCGTACTCGACGTGAAGACCGGAAGCGGAGCATTCCTCCCGGAGCCAGCCCGCGCCCTCGAGCTGGCTCGGACGATGATAGGGCTCGGCCAGGCACGCGGCTGCCCTACCGTGGCGCTGCTCACAGCCATGGATCGTCCTTTGGGGCGAGCCTGTGGCAACGCGCTGGAGGTCGAGGAGGCCATCGAAGGGCTCCGGGGCGAAGGTCCGGATGACCTGATGGAGGTCACCTATGCACTCGGTGTCGAAATGCTCCTGCTGGTCGGCGCGGCATCGAAGCCGGCCGAGGCGCGGCAACGGCTGGAGAAGAGCATCTCCTCCGGCCGTGCGCTCGAGAAGCTGGCCCAGGTGATCGACGCGCAGGGAGGAAATCCAGACGTGCTCGACGATCCGTCCGTGCTGCCTCAGGCCGCGGAGGTAGAGGTGTTCCGCGCTCCGCGCGACGGGGTCGTCGCCAGGGTCGAGCCCCGTCGAATCGGCCGGGCTATCCTCGAGCTGGGCGGGGGCCGCCGGACCATCGAGGACGAGATCGACCCGTCGGTCGGCTTCGTGATTCCCGCCAGGCCGGGTGATCGGGTGCGGACGGGCGAGCCGCTGGCCTCAGTTTTCGCCCGGGATCGAGCCGGAGTAGCGATCGGCCTGGAGGCGCTGGGGGAAGCGATCGTGGTTGGGGATGAAGGGAGACTCACCCCGCTGATCAGCCACCGCGTCACCGCGGACGGCGTGACAGCGCTGGCGTAGGAGGTCCGATGCCGATAGTCAGTGGGCCAGTAGGAACACTGCTTGTGGCGCTGGCGGCGATTATCGCCCTGGTGCTCTGGCTCCGGCGGAACCGCAGCTACCCGGGACCGCGTCTCGATGCGGAGGACGATGGAATCGATCGCGAGGAGCTGGAGGCGGCGGAGCGGGAGGTGAGGGATCTCGACCCCAAGGCGCGGCCGGAAGATGGCTTTCTTGGTGACGACTGGGGACCCGGAGCCTCGCGACCGCGGCCACCCGAAAGACTCTAGGAAATTGGCGGTCCCCTGCTTTCAGATTTAGCTGAAAGCAGGGGACCGCTAATGCTGATTACTGCTGGCAGGAAGTCTTTGCGTGAGCCTTGGCCTTGCCCGAGAGCTCCGTCATCGCACTCTTGATATCCGTGCGGCCGTAGTACGGGGTGTCGTGTTGAAACATGAAGAACGCGCAGCCATAACTCTGATTGAGCACCGCGGTACCATAGGTTCTCAGCTCACTGGCGCTCATGGCCCACTTCCCGGATGACCATCCGGCAATCCTGCTCGAGCCGTTGCCGCCGTCCAGCACATTCAAACCCAGCACCAGACCCAGACCCTTGCTCCTTGCACTGGCAACCTCGCTTGCGGCCCAGGTTGTAACATTCCCCTTGCTCGCCGCATACTGACCCCAGCTCGCGTCCAGATACCGGTAGGTGATTGGACTGCTTGCAAGCCAGGCCGTCTGGGTGTGGGTGACGGTGGTCATTGTGGGCCAGATCTGCTTGCTGTACAGAGCCATCGCCTCGACCGTCGCATGGGGAATGATCTTGCCTCCCCATTTCGCTGCCCGGTGAGGCTCGTCGATAAGGAAGTGCGCCACGATGGTGCCGTCCGCGATATACGGACCGAGATTGATGGTTCTGAACCGATCCACCAGCGCCTTCCACTTCGTCAAGCTGAAGGTCCGATCGGCGTTCTGGACGTAACTGTCGCGCCCCATGTGCAACTTGAGAAAGACGCGCCCTCCCTTGGCGCGGGCGGCGGCCAGGACGCTCAGCACATTGCTAGGCGAGATGGAGCCACCGTACTTCGCGCCGTTGTGCACGCCGTCGAAGTATGCGACCGGCATGTTACCCGAGGCGAAGACGATCCCGGGAAGCCGGGAGCGAGTGTCCAGGCCCGCCGACGCCGTGCCGATGCCGGTCGAATCGGCCGGGGGCAGCACGGTTGAATCTGTGGGAGCGGGGGTAGTAGAGTCGCTCGGGGGAGTAGTTGTCGGGGTCGTGACGGTCGTGTCGGTTGGCGCGGTGAGCGTGGAGTCCGCCGGCAACGCAGTCTCGGCAGTAGGGCCACCTCCGTCGCCGCTGCAGGCGGCGCCGATGACGAAAAGGAGGCCACCCGCGGCCGCTCGCAGTCTGGCTCTCCCGTGTGGCAGAGTCCAAGGACAGATCATAGGCATTCGTTTCCCCTCCTGGTTATTGAGGAGTATCGGCCCACAGTCATTGCACCCTGAGCGCGCTACGATCGTACGGCGGGGCCGAGACGGTAGCAGGCCAAATTGAGGGGCGCGAACGTAACTGTGTTCCGGCCTCGGAACAGACGGATTTTGTATTTGTAGGGTGAGTTAGCCGTGCCGGGTGTGGCCACGGATCGCGATGGAATGAACGCCCGCTAGCGCCATCTCGGTTTCAAGGCTCGCGACGGCCCAGTATACCGGGTGGGAGTATCCTTGTCAACACCTGCGCAGCGCCCTGGCCCCTCCGCTCAGCGGCCGGGCGCGCTCCAGGCTACACGTCCAGATTGCTCACGTACTTCGCGTTCCGCTCGATGAACTGGCGGCGGGGCTCGACCTCGTCGCCCATCAGCTCGTCGAACAGCTTCGAGGCCTCCACCGCGTCCTCCATGGTCACCCGGAGAATGGTCCGCGTGGCCGGATCCATGGTGGTGCGCCAGAGCTGGTCCGGGTTCATCTCGCCCAGACCCTTGTAGCGCTGGATGTTGACCGAGCCCTTCGCCGTCGCCGTTATTGAGCCGCTTGGTGTACTCGTCGCGCTCCGGCTCGCTGTAGGCGTAGAACTCGTCCTTCCCCTTCGCTACCCGGTAGAGCGGCGGCTGGGCGATGTAGACGTAGCCGGCCTCGACCAGCTCCTGCATCTGCCGGAAGAAGAAGGTGAGGAGCAAGGTGCGGATATGGGCGCCGTCCACGTCGGCGTCGGTCATCAGGATGATCTTGTGGTAGCGCGCGTCTTCCAGGTTGAAGTCGTCCTTCACGCCGGTCCCGATCGCCGTGATCATCGACCGGATCTCCTCGTTGCCGAGGATCTTGTCGATGCGGGCCCGCTCGACGTTCAGGATCTTCCCTCGGAGCGGCAGGATGGCCTGGAACGAGCGATCGCGGCCCTGCTTGGCGCTGCCGCCGGCCGAGTCGCCCTCGACCAGGTAGATCTCGGAATGGGCCGGGTCGTCGATCGAGCAGTCGGCGAGCTTGCCCGGCAGCACGGCGTTCTCCAGGCCCGACTTCTTGCGGACCAGATCGCGGGCCTTGCGCGCAGCCTCGCGCGCCCGGGCGGCGCTGACCGCCTTCTCGATGATGTTCCGCGCCACCGGCGGATGCTCTTCGAGGTAGCTGCCGAGATGCTCGTTCACGACCGCCTTGACGATGCCCTCGACCTCGGAGTTACCGAGCTTGGTCTTGGTCTGACCCTCGAACTGCGGCTCCTTCACCTTCACATGGAGCACGCAGGTGAGCCCCTCCCGGATGTCCTCGCCTGAGAGGGTGAAGTCCTCTTTCTTGAGGAACTCACGCCGCTTGGCCACGTCGTTGATGGTGCGGGTGAGCGCGGACTTGAACCCGGTGAGATGGGTTCCGCCTTCGTGGGTGTTGATGTTGTTCACGAAGGTGAAGGTGTTCTCGTTATAGCCGTCCTCGTACTGCAGGGCCAGGTCCACCTCGACGTCGTCCTTGGTGGCGGTGAAGGCGATGGGCTTGGCGTGAAGCGGCTTCTTGTTGCGGTTGAGCCACTCGACGAACTGAACCAGGCCGCCCTTGGCAAGGAAGGTCTCGGTCTTTCCCCCTTCCCGCTCATCCTTGATGGTGATCGAGAGGCCCTTGTTCAGGAACGCAAGCTGGCGCAGCCGGTCGGACAGGGTGCTGTAGTGGTACTCCAGCACGGTGAAGATCTCGGGGTCGGGCTTGAATCGCACCGTGGTGCCGCGACCCTTGGCCTTGCCCAGCACCGTGAGCTTCTTGACGGTCTTGCCCCGGACGAACCCCATATGGTGCCGCTGCCCGTCGCGATCGACGATGACCTCCAGCCGCTCGCTCGAGCGCGTTCACTACCGAGACACCGACACCGTGAAGACCGCCGGACACCTTGTAGGTGTCCTTGTCGAACTTCCCGCCGGCGTGGAGCATCGTCAGCGCCACCTCGACCGCCGGCATCTTCTCGGTGGGGTGCATGTCCACCGGGATGCCCCGCCCGTTATCGGCCACGGTGATCGAGTTGTCGGCGTGGATCGTCACCGTGATGGTGTCGCAGTGGCCGGCGAGAGCCTCGTCGATCGAGTTGTCCACCACCTCGTAGACCAGGTGGTGCAGACCGGTCTCGCTGGTGGACCCGATGTACATGCCGGGGCGCTTGCGTACCGCCTCCAGGCCCTTGAGGACCTGGATCGATTCGGCCTTGTACTCTGGTTTGCCGCCGGAGGCGGAGGTCGATTCTTTGGCCATGTCCCCTTTCGTGGCTATTGGCTATTGGCCATTGGCCATTGGCCAATAGCCTTCATCAGCGGACCCGGGATCCAGCGGATCTCCTTGACCCGCCCGGATCGCCCGGCATTGAGCCGGGCCAGGATCCTGGGTGCCATCAAACTCAACTCATTGGCCCACGGCGCCGTGGCGACGCGGACCCGAAGCATTCCATCCGGAGTGATCGATTCCGGGGCGGTGACTGCGGCGATCTGGGGACCGACCAGCTCCGCCCATTCCTCGATAATCCCGGCCTGCTGCACCCGCTTGGTGATACCCGCCTGCTTGAAGTAGCTGGTGAGCGCGTCTGCGAGGGGGACGGGGATGGTTTTCTTCTTAGTCACGAGTCACCAGTCGCCAGTCCTCGGTCAGCAGTCATCAGTCGCCGGTCGCCAGTCACGACTCACGAGTCACGAGTGAAGGGTAACAACCTCGTCTCACGATCGCTAAGGGACTGGCGACTGATGACTGCACAAGACGATACTCGCGGGCCACCAGGCGTCGGAGCCGCGCTACCGAATGTGGATCTGCCGAGTCGAGGTGCCACCTTGATTGCCCAGCACATCAACCCCATAGACCTGGATCTGGAACGTTTCCCCCGCGTGCCCGAAGGTCGTCAGCGGTATCCCGAAGCGGACCGTCGTCTGTGTTGGCTTGGGGCTGAGCGGCGAAAAATTCTGATCTCCGCCGATGACAAAGAAATAGACGCTATCAACTCCATCCGGATCCACCGTTGTTCCATTCACGAAGAAATCGGAACCGGGGAAGACTGTCGTGTCGGCCCCGTTCGGCTGGTCGATAGTGGTAACGGGGCCTATCCCGTCGCTCGGAGTGGGGAACGTGAGCCGGTCCCGTTCGTTGCACCCGACTACCAGCAGCATCAAGGACGCTGCGGCCAGGGCCCTCCGGCAGGCGCCATCGGCGCGGATCCGGAGGGATTTCCTCATCTTCGGCATCGCAAAAAAATAGTCGGTTGAGAGGGAAAATTGCAGGTGCTCAGGTCCCCTTGAAGAGGGGCTTTCGCTTCTCCAGAAACGCCTTTGTCCCCTCCCGCATATCCTCGGTGGCGGAGAGCAGGCCGAAGTAATTGGCTTCGAGTAACAGGGCCTGGTCCAGGCTTGTCTCCAAGCCCGCATCCACCGCCTCCAGGCAGGCCCGAATCGCCAGCGGGCCGTTCTCGAGGATCGTTCGAAGCAGCGTCTCCGCTTCTGCGAGCAGTCGATCGGCCGGAACGACCCGATTAACCAGACCGATCCGGTACGCTTCCGCGGAATCGATCATTCCGCCGGTGAGGAGCAGCTCGAGGGCGCGCCCCTTGCCTACCAGCCGAGGGAGCCTGGCCGTGCCCCCGTAACCCGGACCGATGCCCAGCTTGACCTCCGGTTGGCCGAACCTGGCATGCTCCGCTGCGATCCGGACATGGCAGGCCATCGCCAGCTCGCATCCGCCACCGAGGGCGAACCCGTTTACCGCAGCGATGACGGGCTTGCCGCACCGCTCCAGCCGGCGGAACACCTGTTGGCCGAGCGTCGCGCGTGCCTTGCCTTCGATCGGCGTCTGCGCCGTGAGCTCGCCGATGTCTGCCCCGGCCACAAACGCCTTGTGCCCCGATCCGGTGAGAATTACTCCCCGAACCGCGCGCATCCGTCTCGATCCGGGTGACCGCGTCTCCCAGCTCCGCGATCACGGTCTGGTTGAGGGCGTTGAGCTTGTCGGGTCGGTTGATCGTGACCCGGGCGATACCGTTGCTGAGATCGAAGAGGAGAGTGGTGGGCATGGAGGCTATGGGCTGTGGGCCATGGGCTGTTGGCTTGGAGCTATTAGCGGACCAGAGCGCCATAAGAGTAATGGATAGTCCACACCCGTGGCCTTGCCCATAGCCCATAGCCCATAGCCAATAGCATCTTTCCCCCATGCACATCCCATCTCCGATTGCCTGGACCGAGACTCACGCGGTCCGGATTCTGGACCAGACGCTCCTGCCGGGGGCGGAGACGTATCGTGACCTGGATTCCGTGGAAGCAGTCGCCGAGGCGATCCGCGCGCTCCGGGTCAGCGGGGCGCCGCTGATCGGCATCGCGGCCGCTATGGGGCTAGTGCAAGCGATGAGGGTTGGTGGGGCAGCCGGACTCGAGAGGGTTCGTGAGGCTTGCAGCGTGCTAGGCTCGACGCGACCTACTGCGGTGAACTTGCGCTGGGCACTCGACCGCATGCAGCGGCGCGCCGAGCGGGCCTGCGGGGCGGGCGAAGATCTGCGGGACGCTCTGCATTAAGGAGGCGAACGCCATCTGGGATGAGGACCGGGCGATGTGCGAGCGCATCGGCGAACTGGGTGCCTCACTCATCCCCGCCGGCTCGACGGTATGCACCGTCTGCAATGCAGGAGCACTTGCTACCGGCGGGATCGGTACGGCGCTCGCCCCGGTGTACACCTTGCATCGGGCGGGGCGGTCACCGCACGTGGTGGTCCCCGAGACCCGCCCGCTTCTGCAGGGGAGCCGGCTCACTGCGTGGGAGCTGACTCGCGCCGGTGTGGAGTGCACCCTCATCGGCGACGGGATGATCGCGAGCCGGCTCCGGCTGGGCGACATCGCCTGCGTGATCGTCGGGGCCGACCGGATCGCGGCGAACGGAGACGTCGCCAACAAGATCGGTACCTATGGTTTGGCGCTCGCCGCCAAGGCTCACGGCATCCCGTTTTATGTGGCCGCTCCCACCTCTACCATCGATCCGGCCACGCCCAACGGCGCAGCGATTCCGATCGAGCAGCGTGAGGCGAGCGAGGTGGCATCATGGCAGGGCGCTCGCACGGCGCCAGTCGGCATGAAGGTGTGGAACCCGGCATTCGACATGACACCGGCAGAGCTCATCACGGCGATAATCACAGACAAAGGAATCTTTAGACCCAACGAGATCTGTCGTTCCGAGCGTTGAGCGATCGACCTGCTGGTGGCCGATTAATGAGCTCCGAACTTCACCCGAAGGACAGGTCACGGCAAGTTCTATTTGATCATCTGCTTTCCTGTTGTTTTCGTTTGTTGTTCCTCTAAATCGGTGTGAGCGCTGGGGATCTTTATTCGGCGCTTCGTGTCCTTCGTGCCCTTCGTGCCTTCGTGGTGGATTTTGCGGAGCCGTTCATGGTCTCTATCCTCGCGCTCGACCAGGGAACCACCGGCTCCACCGCCCTGGTCATCCACCAGGACGGCACGGTGCTGGGCCGCGGCTATCGCGAGTTCACCCAGCACTATCCCCAGCCCGGCTGGGTCGAGCACGATGCCGAGGAAATTTTCCGGGTGTCGGTCGAAGCCATGCGGGAGGCAGTGGCAGGCCGGCGAGCGGCCGGTGGGACTCGGCATCACCAACCAGCGGGAGACGGTGGTGCTGTGGGACCGGCGGACGCTCGCTCCGGTGGCCCGCGCGATCGTCTGGCAGGACCGCCGCACCACCGATCGGTGCCGCGAGCTGCGGGAGGCCGGCCTGGAGCCGATGCTGCGCGAGCGCACCGGTCTGGTGGCTGATCCGTACTTTTCCGCGACCAAGCTGGAGTGGTTGCTCCGGACGCTCGAACTCGGCGCGCCGGGCTACCAGGGGCGAGCTGGCCGCCGGCACGGTCGAGAGCTGGCTGGTGGCGAAGCTGACTGGTGGCCGGGCTCACGTCACCGATCACACCAACGCCTCGCGCACCCTGCTGTACGATCTCCGCTGCTCGCGACTGGGACCCGGAGCTGCTCCGGCTGTTCGGCGTGCCTCCCGAAGTACTGCCCGACCGTTGTGCGTCGTCCGGAGTGGTGGAACAGACCGACGCCGCGCCACCTGGGCTGGTCGCTGCCGATCGCCGGCCTGGCCGGCGACCAGCAGGCCGCGCTCTTCGGCCAGGGCTGCGTCTCGCCCGGGCTGGCAAAGAACACCTATGGCACTGGCGCCTTTCTCCTGGTGCTCACCGGCGATCGAGTTCCCGTCGCCGGCGCAGGGCCTGCTGGCCACGGCCGCATGCGGTGCCGCGGGGCGAGCCGGCCTACGCCATGGAGGGGAGCGTCTTCGTCGCGGGCGCCGCAGTGCAGTGGCTCCGCGATGGACTGGGCCTCATCGAACAAGCCGCCGAAACCGATGCGCTGGCCCGTACCGTCCCGGATACCGGCGGGGTCTACTTCGTCCCCGCGTTCGTGGGGCTCGGAACACCGCACTGGGAGCCGGAGGCCCGGGGAACAATCACCGGTCTGACCCGCGGAACCTCTCGGGCCCATCTGGCTCGCGCTGCACTGGAGGCCATGGCGTACAGCAGCGCCGAGCTCTGCTGGAAGCGATGGCCTCAGCGAGCGGTCTGACGGTGCCGGCGCTGCGGGTGGACGGCGGTGCCGCCGCCAACGACTGGCTGATGCAGTTCCAGGCCGACGTGCTCGGCATCCCGGTGGAGCGGCCGGACCTGGTGGAGACGACGGCGCTCGGTGCCGCCGGGTTGGCGGGACTGGCGCTCGGCGTGTGGCGAACCAGCGGGGAGTTCCTGCAGCGGCCGGCACGTTCCGCCGCTTCGAGCCGGCAATGGAGTCCAGGACCGGGAGGCTCACCTCGCCGGGTGGCGGCGGGCGGTGGCCGCCACGCTGGCGTGGGCCCGGGCGCGACTAATTCGAGCTAGTATTACTGCGGGTCGAACTCGCCACGGAGCGGGCATGAAGGCAGGCCACAAATTCCTTCTCGGCGCCGCTCTGATCGTCGGCAGCGTCGGCTTCCTCATCGCCGAAGGCGTGAAGGAGACCGGGGTGTACTTCCTGACGCCTGCCGAGCTGGCCGCAAGACCGCGGCCGACCCCACCTTCGTGGAGAACGTCGGGTTCAAGGTGGGCGCCAAGGTCGTGCCGGGCTCGGTCCGCCGCGATCCCAATGCCCGACGCATCGACTTCCAGGTCTCCGACGGGGTAAAGACCTATCCGGTCACCTACCACGGTCTCGTGCCCGACACATTCACCGACGCCAACGACATCGAGGTGGTCGTCGAAGGCCGGCTGGGTCGCGACGGCGTCATCCGCGCCACCGACGTGCTCGCCAAGTGCGGCTCCCGCTACGAGGCCGTTCCCAAGGCCTGAGCTCGTCCATGACACTGCTGGGACAATTCGCGCTCTGGGCCGCCTTCCTCCTCGGTCTCTGGTGCGTGCTGCTCTCGCTTCTCCGGCCGCTGGCAGGGCCGCCCGAGCTCAGCGCCACGGTGGTCCGCTCGGTCTACGCCATCTGCGGGTGCCTGCGTTGTGGCTTCGGTCGTCGCTGTGGAAGGGGCTGATCACCCACGACTTCAACATCGAGTACGTCTGGGCCTACACCTCCCGGAATCTTCCCTCCGCCTACATCTTCTCCGCGTTCTGGGCGGGCCAGAAAGGGATCGCTGCTCTTCTGGGCCGTGGTGCTCTCGCTCTTCGCCAGCTGCCGCCCAGCTGCTGACCGCCGCGCCGCTACGCCCACCTGATGCCCTACGTGGCCGGCGTCACCTCGGCGGTCATCGCCTTCTTCGTCAGCGTCATGCTGTTCGCCGCCGATCCGTTCGAGCGGCTGGGCTTCACGCCGGCTGACGGCAGAGGGCTCAATCCCCAGCTGCAGAACGTCGGGATGGTGATCCACCCGCCGATGCTCTACCTGGGCTACATCAGCATCACCATTCCGTTCGCCTTCGCCATCGCCGCGCTGCTCTCCCGGCGGCTCGACACCGGCTGGATCCACGCCATCCGGAAGTGGACCCTCGTGTCCTGGCTGTTTCTCTCGATCGGCATCACGCTGGGCATGTGGTGGGCCTACGTCGAGCTGGGCTGGGGCGGCTACTGGGCCTGGGACCCGGTGGAGAACGCCAGCCTGCTCCCCTGGCTCACCATGACGGCGTTCCTCCACTCGGTGATGATCCAGGAGAAGCGGGGGATGCTCAAGCGCTGGAACTTGGGCCTCGTGATCGGGACGTTCCTGCTCAGCATCTTCGGCACCTTCATCACCCGCTCCGGGGTCATCGCCAGCGTGCACAGCTTCACCCAGTCGAACGTGGGCTACTTCTTCCTCGCGTTTCTGGTGGTGGCGGCCGTTCTGGCCTTCACGCTGCTCTACACCCGCTGGTCGCTGCTCGAGGCGGACGTGCAGCTGGAGTCGATGCTGAGCCGCGAGGCGGCGTTCCTCTTCAATAACCTGCTCCTGGTGGGCATTGCCTTCTCGGTCCTCTGGGGGACGCTCTTCCCCATCCTCTCCGAGCTGGTGCGGGGCACCAAGATCACGGTCGGGGTTCCGTTCTTCAACCGGGTAAACGTGCCGCTCGGCCTGCTGCTGCTGGGCCTCACCGGCATGGGTCCGCTGATCGCCTGGCGCAAGGCCTCAGCCGCCAACCTCAGCGGCAGTTCATCGCGCCGGTGGTCTCCGGGCTGGTCACCCTGGTGGCGCTTCTCGCCGTCGGCGTGCGGGATTTCTATGCCACGGTGGCGCTGGCGCTGGCCGGGTTCGTGGCCGGGACCATCGTGCAGGAGTTCTACTCGCGGGGTTCGGGCTCGGCGGCGGATGCACGGCGAATCGATCCCGCTGGCGTTCGCCCGCCTGATCGGGCGGAATCGGCGGCGCTACGGCGGATACATCGTGCATGCTGGGCATCCTGATCTACTTCGTGGCATTCGCCGGCATGGCGTTCAAGCGGGAACAGGAGGCCACGCTCAAGCCGGGCGAGTCGGTCGAGCTGAGCAGCCCGTTCGGCCACACCTACCGTTTCACCCACATGGGAATCTCTCAGTACGAGGCGCTCAACCGGATCGTGTCCGCCGCCACGGTGGAGGTGACCAAGGATGGCCGGCCCGCTCGGCTTGATGACCTCGGAGAAGCGGCAGCACGTGGACAGCTTCAAGCGGCCTACCTTCGAGCCCTCGACCGAGGTCGGCATTCGCAGCAACCTGCAGGAGGACGTGTACATGGTGTTCGCGGGCTCGGTGAACGGCACCGAAGAGGCGGTGTACCGCTTCAACATCAATCCGCTGGTCTGGTGGGTCTGGTTCGGCGGCTTGGTGCTGGCGCTGGGAGGCATCATCACCATGTGGCCCGGAGGTGGACCCACGAGGTCAGCTGCCGCGTCGTGCGCAGGCGGGGTACGAAGTGACCCTGGTCGGGGCGGGGAAGGACTGAGCATGGGTCGGGCTGGCGGAGCTCTTTCACGACGGCATTTCCTGCTTACGGGAGTGTCGGGAATCGCGGCTTCGCTGGTGGGGCAACCGCTCGCCGCCACAAGGGTTCAGTCGCAACCGGACTCCCTGGCGGGGCGGGGGGTCACCGGGACCCTGCGGGATCCCTAGCGCGGTGGGCCGCTCGCGGCAACCGACTGCCATCCGCGGAGAACGAGGCCGAGATCCAGGCGATCGAGCAGCGGCTGGCCTGCAACTGCGGCTGCACCCTCGACGTGTTCACCTGCCGTACCACCGACTTCACCTGCACCTATTCTCCCAAGCTGCACCGAGAGGTTCTTGCCTTGCGTGACGAGGGCAAGAGCGCGCAGGAGATTCTGGACGCCTTCGTCGCTAAGTATGGTGAGAAGGCGCTCATGGCGCCGAAGCCGGAAGGGGTCTCAATCTCTCGGGCTATTTGCTGCCCGGTGCGGTGATTGCCGCGGCGGGTGCGGACTGGCGTTGTTTATCACCCGGCGGAAGGCAACTGTTGCCGCGGCCACCGCTTCGACCGCACCCGGGTCGCTGGTGGAAGCGCCAGTCCGGAGGAGCTGGACGGCTGCGGCGCGCCCTGGCCGACATCGAGGATTGATGGCCGGCGAGGCGCTGGCGGCCGTGCTGGTCGGGCTGGCAGCACTCTGGCTGGTACTCCAGCCTCTGATCCGCCCCCGCACATCGCCCGCATTGCCGTTGGAGCCGCTCGATCCCGAGGAGACGCCCAAAGGGGTTGCGCTGGCTGCTCTCAAGGAGATCGAATTCGACCGGGAGACGGGTAAGCTCTCCGACGACGACTATGAGCTTCTCAAGGCGAAGTACACCGCCGCGGCGGTGGAAGCGCTGCGCCATGAGGAGCCGGGGGCGGTGTCCAACGACATCGAAGCTCTGATCGCCGCCAAGGTGCGCTCGCTTCGCTCCGCTACCGCCACAACACCGATGGACAGCTCCCATCCTTCTTCTGCCGCGCCGGGCTCATGGCCTGTGTGTGACATCTGTGGTCCGCGTCCCGAGCCCGATGCCGTATTTTGTTCTACTTGCGGACGCCCGCTGACCGCCCGCCAGTATTGCGATAGCTGTGGTGCGGGTCTCGTGCCGGAGAGCAGGTTCTGCGAGGCATGCGGCAGACCGGTGGCGGCCTAGACCTTAAGCGAGCTCATAACCGGTAGTCCAGTCCAACAGCGAATCGTCGCCGCCAGAGCGCGCGCCGTTCGAAGCTTGGGTCGAGCTGGCCTTCCTCGAGCGGCGAGGGTATGACGGCGGCGCCCGCCATGACCGATCCGGCGAACCTGCCGCCAAGCGGCAAGTTGAGCGATACCGCGCCCTGGATTCCGACCCTGGTCCGGGCATCCTCGTCGGTTACGCTCCAGACCTCGAACAGCGGCCCGCCGTGGAGGAGGAGCTGGTTCACCGAGCCTAGTGAGGTGACCCGGTAGAGGATTTCTGGTGCCGCGCTGTACACGCTGAAGAATCCTTTTGCTGCCACGAGTCCATCAGCACCCTCCAGGGCGAGGCTGGCCGACGCATACCGCAGCCGGAGACCTGCTCCCAGCCTGCCGGCTCTCCGCTCGAGACCCACGCCGAAGGTCGTCGGTCGGTAAGGCCGAAAGGACCGATGCTCTGGAGTATTCTCGACCGAGCCGCCCCAGAAGCGGTCGGCCCCGACCTCGGTTGTTACGGCCCACTGACCCAGAGCCGTACTGCAACAAACCCCGGAGGCCAGCATCACGACGGCAAAGCCTGCAAGCAAGGAGGAGGTTCTCATGGTTTAACGCATCTCCAGTTTGATCCAGCCGTTGGTCACGTTGTTCTCGCCTTTCACGATCCAGTTGGCTCCGGGGTAGAACTGCCCGACCACCACATCTTCCACAGCGTTCCCGATCAGGTCGTCCTGCGTCGTTATAAAGGAGTAGGCGGCCTTCAGGATCTTTTGGAGCGCATTCGCGCGCTTGACCCACTTCCCAAGAGAGCCGGTTGTATCCTTGCTGCCGGTCAGGTCGGGATATGCCGCCTGAAGCACAGTTTGAAGATTCTTGAATCGATTCGAGTCGAACTTGATCTTGCAGCCGGTGTCATCGTCCTCCAGGGCGATGATTCTGAGGTTTTGATTCGGGTGTGCGGTCTTGTAACTGTTCAGCTGTGTCTGGCTGAACAGCAGAACCTGGCCACTCCAGGTCAGGCTGTTCTGGTCGAACCGATAGTACCCTCCTGCGGGCTCCCCGGCGCACTGATAATCGGTCAGCGAATCAGAGGCTCCGCCCTGGCCCAGGATGTGGATCTCATATTCGGAGTTTCCCTTAAACCAACCTTCAAAATCCTGCACGAAATGGGCATAGGTCATGAACAGCCCGCTTGGCGGCGAGGGAGGCGGAACCGGGGGCGGCGGCGGGGGTGGGGGCGGCGTTACCGCGAACGCGACCGGCCCTTCAGGACCGAAGTCGGTCTCCACCGGCACGATAGCCAACACCGGGGTCGAGGGAGGCGTGTCGGGGCTCAGGACCTGTCGCCGCCCTTTGACATCATAGGCGACGGGTGCCTCCCGATCTTCCCGCGCACTGGCGACGAGGATATCCGCACCTCCCGTCCACGCGGCTCGATGCCCTGGAACCGGGAAGTAGATCTCCAGCGGAATTGCCGTGGCCGCGTCGGCCTGAACCGCCGACTCGGCTTCCGCACTCAGCCGCGCCAGCTCCCGGAGTGCCAGGCGATCCGACCGGGTGAGAAACCGTTGAAACTGGAGCTTGTGTTCCACAAACGGCGAGCGGTCCAGCTCTCCCTTGAGATAGGACCTGAAATCGGGATCTGCCAATGCGCGCGCCATCCGACGGGCCAGCCGATCCATTGCGGTACGCTCGGTGGCGCGCGGCGTGGCCGCGGCGCCGAGCGGAGGCGTTTCCTCGTTGACGGCCGTGGGCACTGGCCGATCGCAGGCGGTGACAGCGGCCGCCAGCGCGATTGCGGTAAGACTGATCCTGTTGGGCATGGCTCCTCCTTGGAATGGTCGCGAGCGCTGACGGCGGCGCGGTTCCGACGGCGAGGCCAAGCTAGGTTCGGATGGAGCTCGGTTCAGGATCGGGCTTATGCAGGGCGGGGCTGAAAAGACGAGAGAGAGTCGGATTACTCCTGGAGGGTTCGGTCGTAGATCACGAGTGTCACGGCGTCGTGCTCGACGCAGGCAGCCGCCAGCGCGGTGAGACACAGCCGGGAGCCGTTCTTGTGCCGGAATGAGGCGCTGGGCATGGAGCCGGTTCCTGCCCGGGCGCGGCCCAGCACTCGTAACTGCTCTTCGGGAGTCGCGAAGATGCCCAGCACACCACCGACGCGCTGGAGCTCAGCTGGTGAGTCGTAACCCAGCATCCGGGCGAATGGGCCGTTCGCGGTCAGGGGTGTGCCATCGCGTCGGAACAGACACAGACCGACCGGCGCGCCATCGGTGAGCGATCGAAGTAGCCCTTCGGACTCGCGGAGGGCGTCCTCCACTCGGCGCCGCGTCACCATTGCTTCCTTCAGATCAAGGACCTGCTTGCGGAGGCCGGTCACCTCGTGAATGAGGTCCTGCTTGGGGCGGTGATTGTCTCGCATCGTCACATAGTGACGGCCGGGGCGGGGCCGCTTGCACTCGCGAAACAGAATGAAACACCCTTCTGGCATTCTGCGGGGGTATGTTCGGCGCACGCTCCGCTGCTACTGTTGCTCTGGTTCACGCGTTTACCACGAAGGCGCGAAGGCCAGGAAGGACACGAAGAAGAACGAAAGTAGGTTATCAACCGTTGAGTACGCGGCGCACACCGTGTCGGAGAACCTCGACGTTGAAGTTGATGAGAGGGCCCAGCCAGAGGTTCTGAAGCCTCAAATAAGTTAGAAGCTGCGCTCTGTGTACTGGAATGAGCTTCTCTACGGTCTTTACTTCGACGATGAGCGTCCGTTCCACAAGCAGGTCCAGTTTAACCTGACAGTGTAGGGATTCCCCCTTGTAGTTGACCGGCACGCTGACCTGACGCTCGACAGCTACTCCCCTGAGCCAGAGTTCCTTGCAGAGTGCCACCTCGTACACCGACTCCAAAAGACCTGGTCCGATCAGGCGGTGTACCTCAATTGCAGCCCCTATCACGTCGTGTGACACGGCTAGTGCCCACGCCTTCGTGCCCTTCGTGGCCTTTGTGCCTTCGTGGTAAACCGTCACACCGGAAAGTGGGGGAGCAGCTGGAGCCACGCTAACCGCAGTAAGGCGAGATGAATCGTTCGCGCTCGTGCAAGTACCAATGCAACGCTACGGCACCAGCGCCACTATCCGGAGAGGCCCGCCGCTGCCCCCTTTGATCTTCATCGGTAGCGCGATTACGAAGCTCCCGCGCGGCGGCAGCCGGTGCAGGTTGGCCACGTTCTCGAATGCGGGGACGTTCGATGCAAAGAGAACCCGGTGGGTGGGGAAGTTGCTCGACTGCCCGTAATCGATGCTGGGGGTGTCGATTCCAACCGCCTTTACCTTCCGCTCGACCAGCCACTGGGCCGCAGCCGAGTCGATGCCGGGAAAATGCAGGTCGGGCACAGCCTCCGGCCCAGTCCGCAAGGTTCCGAGGTACGCGGCGCGATCCGGCCAGCGTCGCGCCCAGCCGGTGCGAAAGAGGACTATCGAGCCAGGATGAATGGCACCGTGTTCCTGCTCCCAGCCCTTGATCGCGGCTAAGTCGACCCTGTAATCGGCAGAGCTATCGGCTCCGGACTGTACGTCCACCACGATCGCCTGGCCTACCAGGCGCTCGATCGGAATCTGGTCGGTGGTCCACTGGCCTTCGGCGAAATGAACCGGGGCATCCAAGTGGGTCCCACCGTGCTCCGCGGCGCTGAAGTTGTTGGCGGCGTAGTAATACCCGGCTGGTGTCCGCTGGGCCGAGACGACCTCGAGCCGGAAGGGCTTTGCCGTGGGCCAGTAGATCGTCTCGGCTGAGAAATCATGGGAGAGATCGATCCAGCTGCCTTCACCTGAAACGTCGAGGTCTCCAGGCCTGCTGCATGCGAGCGCGCCGGCCAGGATCAGGACCGCAACAGCGCGAGCCATGGGCGACACCTCCGAATGAAATGGGCTTTCCAGCGCTCAGTGGTTGTCTTCGTGGCCTTCGTCCCTTCGTGGTAAACGTCACGCCGGGTTTGAGGCGCGGAAGGATGTACGCCGACCGCAGTAACGCGAGACTAGCCCTTTTACGTTGCAGCTGCGGCCCGTGCGGCTTCCAGCGCTCGCTCGATACCGTCCGGCGGGATATCCAGATGGGTAACCGCTCGTACCGTCGTGGGTCCGAGTACGCTGAAGCGCACACCATGGCTCGACAGCGTGCGGGATGCAAAGGTCATCCCCGGAGAGGCCGGTTCGGCTCACGTCGAAAATCACGATGTTGGTCTCCACCCGCTCCGGATCCAGCGCCAGCCCCGGGATCTCGGCGAGTCCGGAGGCCAGCCGCCGGGCGCGCTCATGATCCTCGGCCAGCCGGTCGACGTGATGCCGGAGGGCATAGACGCCGCCGGCAGCAATGATGCCGGCCTGGCGCATGGCGCCTCCGAAGCGCTGCTTGAAGCGCCAGGCTTCTTCGATAAAATCGCGTGAACCGGCCAGCACCGCGCCTATCGGCGCGCCCAGCCCCTTGCTGAGATCGATCCAGAGCGAATCGAAGTGCGCCGCGAAGGCCCGGGCCGACGTTCCGCTGGCCACCACGGCGTTGAACAGCCGCGCGCCATCCATGTGGGTCACCAGCCCCCCGGTGTGCGCCGCTGCACAGACCTCCTCGATCTGCTGCAGCGGCCAGCATAGTCCTCCAATGGAGGCGCTGGTCTGCTCGATCGAAACTGCCCGAGTCCGCGGCATAAAGTGCACCGGCGGCCTGATGGCTTCAGCGACCTGCTCGGCCGCTGAAGAAACCACCAGGGCCCGCGAGTGGCCGGAATACCGCACCGACCAGCGCAGCCGCGCCGCCGGCCTCGTACAGCAGCGGATGCGCCAGCTCCTGAAGCAGGATCTCGTCCCCGGCCCGGCAGTGAACCGCGAATGCCACCTGATTGCACATGGTGCCGGAGGGAAGAAAGAGCGCCGCCTCCTTGCCCAGGAGGTCGGCGACCATGTCCTGCAGGAGATTGACGGTGGGGTCTTCGCGCTGCTGCTCGTCGCCGACTTCCGCCTCGCACATGAACTCGACGCATCGGCGAGGTGGGACGGGTGACGGTATCGCTGAACAGGTCGACCTTTACCACTCCATCATCTCGATCCTCCGCAGGCCAAGCCGCAAGGGAATGATGGTGGCAGCCACGCAAATGCCGCACCACCGCTGCGCCCGCCGTGACCAGCTGGGGAGTGATGCCGACCGGCTGTTGAGCGTAGTGCTGATCCCGCAGGTAGTCCGTCACCGGGCCCGGCCTCGATCATGATGATCAGCGGCCAGCAGACTGAGGCTGCTCATCATGTACACCAGACCCCCGAAGCTGGTGGGGATCTGCGCCGCGTTCTCGGTTCCGAACTGGGGATAGATGGCCCCGAAGGACAGCGCCAGCGCGCTGGCCGCCAGGGTGTAGAGCACGATGGTGCCGACGGCGACCGCCATCATGAACGCGCTCGCGTGCAGCAGCCAGTTGGTGAACACCGTGATGATCAGCGCCAGGACCAGGAGCGGCACCGTCCCGATCCAGTACTTGCTCCACAGCATGGCTCTGGGATCGAGTGGACTGGAGCGCAGCAGCCACATCTGCCGCCCCTCCAGCGAGATGCCGGGGAAAATGAACCGCGCGGCCACGGCCGCCAGGACGAAGCCGGCCAGGCCCAGATTCAGGAACGAGATGATGGTCACCAGCCGGAACGGCACCCGCTCGCCTGAATGGAGCGGGAGGGACTTGATGTTGAAGAGATACACCATCAGGAGCACGGCCAGGAGAATGAGCTGGCTCCACTGGGTGTTGTCCCGGAAGAAGAGGCGCAGGTCCTTAAGAATGAATTCCCGCTTCGAGGCCGGACTGGGAGCGCAGAAGCCGGGACAACGGTCCGCGGAGCGGCCGTCGGACCTTGCGCTCGGCGCCCTCCTGCGCCTTGGAGAAGCCCAGAGAATAGAGGCGTCGGTGGAGCAGCGCTCCCAGTACCACCGCCACGCGCGGCCGCGCCCCAGAGCTTGGCGACCGGCCATCGGATCCGCCACGCGGAGCAGCCAGTTCATGACCATGGAGGCGGTCCACTCACTCGGCAGCAATGAGCTGGTCGGCGTCCGGAGCACCGCCAGGTAGTCCACCAGGTTCTTGAACCCTTCCGGCTGGGCCAGCTGCTCCGGCCGCAGGAAGCGAAGGCTCACCACCACGATCACTACCGCGCCGGTCGCGATCAGGCCCAGCAGCTCGCGGGTGCGTCGGGCCGGAAAGACGTTCACCAGCACCAGGGTGAAGCGCGGTTCCTGCTACCGCTGGCAGGACCAGATACGGGATGAAGGCGGCCAGCGCCACGAAGGGAAAGAGAAGCCCGCCACCGTACACGATGCCATAGGCCGTAAAGATCGGCAGCGCCAGCAGCGCCACCATCCACGAGGAGTGCACGACCGTCTCGGCCAGCTTGGCGAGATAGAAGCGAACCCCGCCCACCGGCGCCGCGACCAGCAGGTCGAGGTCCTTGGCCAGGAAGAAGGTGGAGAGTGCGGTGATGATGTTCGACAGCAGCAGGATGGAGAGAAACGCCAGCAGGATCATACCCAGCACCTTGCCGGCCATGAGGTTGCCGATCTCATCCACGCTCCGGAAATAGCGGAGCACCCGGAAGGCAATCCCGAAGACGGCGACCCAGAAGAGCAGGGCGACTAAACCGCAGGAGCAGGACGCGCGGCGCGTGAATCGGTACGCTCCTCCCGGGAGCGTGCCAGCGCGCTCCGCCACTTGGGCGTGAGCAGCGTCCACAGGCTCGGGCTGTACGGCGTTGGGTCGGGATCACGCGATCAGGCGTCGAGGATGGTATCGAGCTGGTGCTCTCGCATGCCGCCGGTGAGCTTGAGGAAGAGATCCTCCAGTCCAAGGTCCTCCGACGAGGTCTGCTCCTGCAGCTCGGACATGGTGCCCGAGGCCACGATCCTGCCGCCGTGCACGATGGCAATGCGGTCGCACATCGTCTCCGCCACCTCGAGCGTGTGCGTGCTCATGAGCACCGTGCCGCCCCGGTCACGAACTGGCGGAACAGGTCCTTGAGCAGCCGGGCACTTCGCGGGTCGAGCCCCACCATCGGCTCATCGACCACGATCACTTCCGGCCGGTGCACCAGGGCGCCCGAGATGATCAGCTTCTGCCGCATCCCGTGGCTGTACGATTCGGTCAGCTCGTTCTTCCAGCGGGTCAGCTCGAACAGCTCCAGCAGCTCGTCGATACGGCGTTCGACCGACGGCACCCTGCTGGCCGTAGAGCGCGGCGGCGAAGCGGAGAAACTCCGCCGCCGGTCAGCTTGTCGTAGACGAAGGGGCGGTCGGGAATGAAGCCGAGGCGTGCCTTGGCTTCGAGCGGCCTGCGGTTGATGTCGATGCCGCCGATCTCGACCGTACCGCTGGTCGGCCGAAGGATGCCGGCGATCATGCGAAAGGTGGTGGTTTTCCCGGCGCCGTTCGGGCCGAGAAAGCCGAACAGCTCGCCGCTGGGAACCTCAGATCGATGTCTATCGACTGCGGTGAACTGGCCGTAGCGTTTGGTGAGCTGGTTCAGTCGGATCACGCAATCCTCCGTACGATGGCTTCGACCAGGGCGCGATCGGCGTCGCGGTCCACGACGATGCGGAGCTCGGTGGGGCATCCCTTCGACGCAGCGGGAAAAGTCTCGGCCAGCAGGGTCGCTGCCTCTTCCACCTCAGCTGCCCGGAATCCGACGCCCACCAGCGGGGTGGCGATGGTGCCGAGCTCCCAGTCGGTCGCCCGCTGCCAGGCGGAAACAAGGGCCCGGCGCACGACCTCGCGCCCAGTCCGGGATTCCTGATCCTGCATGACCACGTGGAGCACGAATGGGGCCGCCAGGTCTCCGCTACCGGTCACGACGGCGGCGCCGGCCTTGAGGGGACTGGCCACCCGCCGTTGCTCGGCAAAACGCGGGCCCGCCGCTCGTCCAGTCGAGGCTGGCTATCGCGTGGGGAATCGGGCCCAGGCTCTCGTCAGCGGGGCGGACGAATGGCGTCGGCGTGGGTCACGGCCAGATCGTCCACGATGACGCTGAATCACAGGCCGGCCAGCTCTCGCCCGCGTCGGTACATCTCCTGAGCCTGTTCCGGCAGGTTCAGCCGGTCGAGAACCCTGCCCATGAGCTGGTAGACCTTGGCATCATCGGGAGTTACCTGCAGCGCTCGCTCCAGCGCGGCGCGGGCTCCGGACAGATCACCGAGTTGGTTGAGCACATTCGCCAGGTAGTAATAGCTCTTCCCGTTGTCCGGTTGGAACTCCAGTGCGCGGTGAAAGCAGGCTGCAGCCTCTTGCACCAGTCCGCGCCGCCACAGCAGCAGGCCGAGCTCGAATTGGGCCGGAGCGTGCGATGGATGGAGCCGGAGCACCCGCCGAAGGTCTGTTTCCGCCTCGCGATACCGCTGGAGCCGGCCCAGAATGGAGCCCCGAAGAACCAGAAATTCGGTCTGGTCGGGACTCCGGCGCAGCCCCTCGGACAGCACGTCAGCCGCGTCAGCCGCTTCCTCGAGCCGATCCAGAAGGTCGGGCGAGGTGTAGCCGCGCCTCTACATGTTCGGGTTCCAGCTCCAGCAATTCCCGGTAGGGACGGACCGCCGACCCGGGTAGCGAACCGCTCGCCAGATCATCCGCCTGCTGAAGCCGGCGCTCGGCCGCGCTCCGATCTCGCGGCGGCGTTGTCGGCGTTTTCCCCTCCCGCCGAGCCTTCCGGAAGGAGTCGGGCGGTCCGGTCCGCTAGTCGGGTCTGGGCGGGGCATGAAGGCTATGGGCTATGGTATGCTATGGGCTAACCACTACCAACTAGAGGAATAGTGGGCTCAGTATGGTAGATCACCGGACGGTAAAACCGGAAGGCAGTGAACTGGCCGCTAGGGCTCGAGCTGATGGACCATACAGTCAGGCTCGCAGTAAGCCAATAGCCAACACCAATAGCCAATAGCCGTCCAGTTGACCCCGCCGCTCGAGTTTCGGGTAGCTTTCGGGGCTATGGCTCAAGAATTCTTAGTGGTGCGGGGCGCCCGCGAACACAACCTCAAAAACATCTCCGTCGCTATTCCCCGCAATCAGCTCACGGTGATCACCGGGCTCTCCGGCTCGGGGAAGTCCTCGCTGGCATTCGACACCATCTATGCCGAGGGACAGCGGCGGTACGTCGAGTCGCTGTCGGCTTACGCCCGCCAGTTCCTGGGCCTGATGGAAAAGCCCGACGTCGACGCCATCGAAGGTCTCTCGCCCGCCATCTCCATCGAGCAGAAGACCACCGGGCAGAATCCCCGCTCGACGGTGGGTACCGTCACCGAGATCTACGACTATCTGCGACTGCTCTGGGCTCGTGTCGGGGTGCCTCACTGTCCCAACGACGGCAGCCCGGTCACCCGGCAGAGCGCGGCCCAGATCGTGGACACGGTGCTCGGGTGGCCGGAGGAGACCCGGATCGAGGTGCTGGCTCCGCTGGTCCGTGGCCGCAAAGGCGAGTTTCGCGAGCTGCTGGACGACGTGCGCAAGCGCGGGTTCGTCCGGGTGCGGGTCGATGGCCAGATCTACGACCTCGGTTCGGTGCCCACCTGAACCGGCGGCAGAACCACGACATCGCGATCGTAGTGGATCGCCTGGTGGTGCGGCGCGCGACCGCTCTCGGCTGAACGACTCGATCGAGACGGCGCTGAAGACGGCGGATGGCATCGTCGAAGTGGTAGGTATGGCGGACAGGCGGTCAGGCGGACAGGCGGAGCACAGCACGCGGTAGGCGAATCCGACGAACCGTCCGCCCGTCCGACCGACCATCAGTCCGTCATTTTCTCCGAGCGCTTCGCCTGCCCGGTCTGCGGACTGTCGCTGCCGGAGCTGGAGCCGCGGCAGTTCTCCTTCAACTCTCCGTTCGGCGTCTGCCCCGACTGCCATGGCGTGGGCACCCGGCGCGAAGTGAATGCCGAGCTGGTGCTGGGCGATCCCAGCATCTCCATCCTGGAAGGCGTCATCCTTCCCTGGGGCGAGCCGAGCGGCTACCTGCGCAAGGTCGTGCTGCCGACGCTCGCCAAGGCGTTCAAGTTCGAGCTCAACGCGCCCTGGGGCGAGCACAGCGAGGCTGCCAAGCACGCCATCCTTCATGGGGCGCCGGGCCGCTTCAAGTTCCAGACCGACGGGGCCCGAGGCCGGGGCGAGTACGAGAGCGACTGGGAAGGAGTGCTCCGGAACATCGAGCGGCGGTATCGCGAGTCTACCAGCGATGGGGTTCGCGCCTCCCTCGAGGAGTTCATGATCGAGCAGCCCTGCCAGACGTGCGGGGGAAACGGCTCAAGCCCGAAAGCCTGTCCGTACTGGTCTACGGTACCAGCATCGGCGACGTGGTGGACCTCCCGATCGAGCGCGCTATCGAGTTCTTCGAGAGCATTCCGCTGCGCGGGAGCCGGCGCGGCAACCGGCAACGGCCGCGGTAGGTCTCGATCCCGACATCGCGGGTCCGATACTGAAGGAAGTAGTGGACCGGCTCCGCTTCCTGCGCGATGTGGGTCTGGACTACCTGACCCTGGGCCGGGCCGCGACGTCGCTGTCCGGGGGCGAGACCCAGCGCATCCGGCTGGCCACCCAGATCGGCTCGCGGCTGGTGGGGGTGCTCTACATCCTCGATGAGCCCAGCATCGGACTGCATCAGCGGGACAACGAGCGGCTGCTCGCCACGCTGCGCGGGCTGCGGGATCTGGGGAACACCGTCATCGTCGTCGAGCACGACGAGGAAACCATCCAGGCGGCCGACCACGTGATCGATCTGGGCCCTCGGGCCGGACGCTTCGGCGGCGAGGTGGTTGCCGAGGGCACGGTCGAGGATATCCGCAGCCATCCCGAGTCGCTCACCGGCCGCTACCTCCGCGACGAGCTGCGTATCCCCGTGCCGGCCGGGCGGCGAGAGGCGCCGCCGGAGCATCGGCTGCGGGTGGTCGGCGCCCGAGCCAACAACCTGAAGAGACCTCACCGTCGACATCCCACTGGGTCTGTTCGTCGCGGTCACGGGCGTCTCGGGCTCGGGCAAATCCACTCTGGTGACCGACATCCTCTATCAGGCGCTGGCGCGGCACTTCTACCGGGCCAAGGTCGTGCCGGGCGCGCACACCCGCATCGAAGGGCTCGACCGGATCGACAAGGTCATCGACATCGATCAGAGCCCCATCGGGCGTACGCCGCGCTCCAATCCGGCGACGTATACCGGCTTGTTCACCCCGATCCGCGAGCTCTTCACCCAGCTGCCCGACGCCAAGATGCGGGGCTATGGACCCGGACGCTTCTCCTTCAACGTGAAGGGGGGACGCTGCGAGGCATGCCAGGGCGATGGCCTGGTGAAGATCGAGATGCACTTCCTCCCCGATGTCTACGTGCCCTGCGAGGTTTGCAAGGGCCGGCGCTACAATCGCGAGACGCTCGAGGTCCGCTATAAGGGGCGCAGCATCGCCGATGTGCTCGATCTCACCGTAGAGGACGCGCTGGGGTTTTTCGCCAACCAGCGGCGGATCGCCGAGAAACTCGAGCTACTAAACGACGTAGGGCTGGGATACATCCACCTGGGACAGGCGGCCACTACCCTGTCTGGAGGAGAGGCTCAGCGGGTCAAGCTCGCGACCGAGCTGGCCAAGCGGGACACCGGCCGTACCCTGTACATCCTCGACGAGCCGACCACCGGCTTGCACTTCGAGGATGTCCGCCTGCTGCTCGACGTCTGCACCGCCTGGTGGACAAGGGAAACAGCATGGTCGTGATCGAGCACAACCTCGATGTGATCAAGACGGCCGACTGGATCATCGATCTGGGCCCGGAGGGCGGCGAGCGGGGAGGTCAGGTGGTGGCGGCGGGAACGCCGGAGGATGTGGCCGAAGTGGGGGGGAGTTATACCGGTCAGTTCCTGCGAAAGGCGCTGAAGGCTCAGGAGTCAGTAGGTCTAGGGTCAAAGGTCCAGGTGTCATCCGAGGGAGCCCTCGGTTCGCTCAGGGCAGGCTCCGCGACCGAAGGATCTAGACCCTACTGGCTTAGATCCCCTCGCACTCTGCTCGGGGCAGGCTCTTCGCTTCGCTCAGGATGACAACACTCCTCTAGCCCTTGGTCGGTCCAAAGCTGGAGCCTTCGCAGCCGGGTCCACCTTCATCCAGATCCACATTCCGGAGAGGCCGTGCCCTGGTACGCCGCAGAAGATCCGGTAGGTACCGCTTTCCGGCACCGAGAAGCGCATCGCGTCCGACGCCTCCTGGGGCAGGCCCTCCAGTACTTTGTTGGTGTAGGCGCGGGGGATCGCGGGGTCGACCGCCGCATTGGGTAGGGGGCCCTCGCCTGAGATAATTTCCGCACTGTGGGGGTTCCGTCCTTGTTGACGAAGTTGATCACCACGTTCGCCTTCGGTGGCACTGCGAGCGTGGCCCCGCCACTGCGATAGCCATTGAAGGTGAACGGCCCGGCAATCAGCTCGAAGGTTACGGTGTTGGTCGCCGGATCGTAGGACAGCCACTTGTCGGGGGCGGTCTCCGGCCCTGGGGCGGCAGCGGGTGCGCTGGCCGATTCGGTGGGGCCAGGAGTCTGCGCCGGAGACTTCGGGCGGGCTTGGGGTTGAGCTTTAGAGAGTCGCGGACCGGGCCAGGCATCGGAACCGGATGTGCCACCGGCTTCCGGGGCGTCGACGCTGGGGGTGTGTCGGGCGCCGGCAACGTCGCGCTGGTATCTCTGGCCGGCGCGGCTGAGTCGGTGCCGCGACGGTGGTCACAGAGGAAGCTGCCGTTTCCAGCGTTGGCGACCGGTCGGCTTCCTTTGTGCAGCTGACGGCACCCACGCTCGCCACGATGGCGGCAACGAGCAGCGACATGACGGGGCAGAACGCGAACCGGACATGTATATGTCGCCTGTCGGATGAGTGATATAATCCACCACCTCGCCGGTCAGTACGCCACTCAACCGGCGATTGGATGAAGGGATAGCCCCGAGGGCCTTCCCCTGGCAACGCCGAACCGGCGACGCTCGCCACCTCTACCAGCGGACTTTCTTCGTGACCCGACTCGTTTTCGCTTTCATCGGTCTTCTCATTTTCGCGGTGCCAGCGCCGGCGCAGCAGTCCGACTCGAGCCTGCTCGTCGGTCCAGCGGATCTACGGCTACGCGGGAGTTCCGAAGCCAAGGCTTCGGACCAGCCCGCTGGCTGGGCGACGGCTCCTCCTACACGACGCTGGAGGAGTCGGATGCAGATCGGGGTCAGAATCTGGTTCGTTACGACTCCGAGCGGGGCGGCCGCGAAGTCCTGGTGGCGGCCCGGCAGTTCATCCCCCAGGGCGACAGCCTTCCGCTTCGGGTCGAAGAGTATGCCTGGTCGCCCGATACCAAGATGCTGCTGATCTTCACCAACACGCAGCCGGTCTGGCGACTGAACACGCGCGGTGACTACTGGGTTCTGGACCGAGCGAGCGGCCGGTTGCGCCAGCTCGGCGGCAGTGAGGCTAAGCCGTCCACCCTGATGTTCGCCAAGTTCTCTCCCGATGGCCGCCGCGTGGCCTACGTCCGGGAGAACAATCTGTACCTGGAAGATCTGGCGAGCGGCACCATCACCCCACTCACCACCGACGGCTCCAGGGCCCTCATCAACGGCACCTTCGACTGGGTCTACGAAGAAGAGTTGATGAATTACTACGCCGACGGCTGGCGCTGGAGCCCGGATGGTCGGAGCATTGCCTACTGGCAGCTCAACGCGGACCAGGTGAAGGACTTCAGTCTCATCAACAACACCGACTCATTCTACTCGAGGGTAATTCCGGTCCAGTATCCCAAGGCCGGGCGAGCGAATTCCGCGGCCCGAGTAGGAGTTGTGAGCGTTTCGGGCGGGCCCACCCGCTGGCTCGAGATCGAGGGCGATCCCCGGAACCACTACATCGCTAGAATGGATTGGGCGGCAAGCTCGGACGAAGTGATACTCCAGCGGCTCAACCGGCTGCAGAACACCAATGAGGTCATGCTGGGCGACGCCCGCACCGGAAAGGTCCGGACCGTTCTGACCGAACGGGACAGCACCTGGGTGGATGTGGTGGACAACGTCACCTGGCTGAACGGTGGCAAGAACTTCACCTGGGTAAGCGAGCGGGACGGATGGAACCACGTCTACCTGGTCTCGCGTGACGGAAAGTCGGTACGGCTGGTGACCCGGGGAGCCTTCGACGTGGTGAAGGTGCTGGGCACCGACGAGCGGGGCGGGTGGGTCTACTATCTCGCTTCGCCCGACCAGCCCTCCCAGCGCTACCTGTACCGCTCCCGCGCTGGACGGTCAAGGCGCACCGGAGCGGCTCTCGCCCCGACCGACGCGGGCACCCATGGCTACGATTTCGCGCCCAACTTCCGCTATGCGCTGGAGACCTACTCCAGCTTCGGCCAGCCGCCGGTGGTTCGGCTGGTACGCCTGCCCGGTCACGAGGTGATCCGGACCCTGATCGACAACGCGGGACTGCGCGGCCGCCTGGCCACTCTCCGGAAGGGGACGGTCGAGTTCTTCAGCATCCCGGCGGAGGACGGAGCCAGGATGCCGGCCTTCCTGATGAAGCCGGCGGACTTCGACTCTACCCGGAAGTATCCGCTTCTCCTCCATGTGTATGGTGGACCCGGGCAACTCCACCGTGAACGATGCCTGGGGCTCATACTATCTCTGGCACCTGCTGCTCACGCAGCAGGGTTATCTCGTAGCCAGCGTCGACAATCGGGGAACTCCCGCTCCGCTGGGCCGGGCCTGGCGCAAGGCGGTGTACGGGCAGTTGGGCGTGCTAGAGACCCGGGATCAGGCAGCTGCAGCCCGCACGCTGGCACAGAGATCGTACGTAGACCCTGATCGGATTGGGATCTGGGGCTGGAGCTACGGCGGCTTCATGAGCCTCAACACGCTCTTCCAGTACCCGGACCTCTTCCGCACCGGGGTTGCGGTTTCTCCAGTGACGCACTGGGCTCTCTACGACAACGTGTATACCGAGCGGTTCAACGGTCTGCCGGCGGAGAATAAGGCCGGCTACGATCGCGGGTCCCCCTTAACGTACGTGAACGGGCTCAAGGGAAACCTGCTGCTGATCCATGGCAGCGGTGATGACAACGTGCATTTCCAGAACAGTGAGGTCCTGATCAACGCGCTGGTGGCCGCCGACAAGCCGTTCACCATGATGGAGTACCCCAACCGGACCCATTGTGTGTGCCAGGGGAAAAACACCCAGCTCCACCTGTTCGAGTTGATCAGTCGGTACCTCGACCAGAATCTCAAGTCACCGCCGCCACGACCGTCTGCTCCCGAGCGCGCCGCGGCCGGGGGCCGCTGAAGCTCAGCCGCCCTCGGCTTCGACTCCGGCGAACGCTGGACAACTGATCGCGACCTCGAGTCTGGTACCGGCCGCGTCCTTCCCCTTGAACTCGAACCGGCCGCCCTCGCCACTTGGCGAGAGGGTGACTCTTCCGCTGCCCGCCTGCTCCCCACGTCCTCCGATGTTGACGCGGTGGCTGGTTGAGCCGGTCTCGACCGAAAGCGAGATCTGATCGGGACTGCCGTTCTTCGGCCGCCAAAGTGTCAAATTCAGCTGCTTGAGCTGCGCATCATTCGGGTTCGAGTAATCGACCAACCAGAGAGCGGCGGGTACATCATAGATGGAGGCCTCTGGGGCGTGCCTGCAGCGGCCACCGCCGATCGCATTAAGAGTCTTGTCCGCCACCCGGCCGGAGATGTTCACCGATTTCCCATTGTCACTGGCCTCTGGGTTGGGCCGCCGTTGCGCAGCACCGTCACAGGCGCCAGCGATCATCGAGAGCCCCAGTATAAAGACGGATCGGAGCACAGTTCCTCCTCTATCACTCGTTTAGGGTGGCAGCAGGTATCGGCGCCCGCCGCTGGATAGGCTTATAGCGAGTCAGCCAACCGGAGCCTAGATTATGATCTCCCATGAGAGGCAGGTCCAGATGAACTACGAGGAAATTGTCTCGCTCCTGGGCTACGCGGGAGGGCACGAGCAGGCCGTTCGGATTACAACGACGGCGCGCACCGAAGTCGTCGGGATTCCGATGAGTGTGGACACCCACGTCACCGCCCACGAGGTCTACCTCAGACCGGCCGGCAGCGATGACACCGAGATCGCGGTCTCTCTGGCCGCCATCGAGACGGTGGAGCTGGTTTAGCGCCCCTCCGATAGCCCCGATAGAGATGATTGTTCCGTTCTGAAACAATGGGAGGGCTCGGCCCGTACATCCAGGGTCGAGGAGGCATTGGGTCCGCACCGAGGTCGGAGAAGAAGGAATGGATGTGGAAGGAATACTCGCCATTATACTGATTTTTGGAGGAGGGACCCTCTTCCTCCTTTCTATTAGTCCGGTAGGCAAGGCGCTAGCAGACCGTCTGCGCGGCAACGCAGAGCCGATGCAGGATCCTGAGCTCTTGGCCGAGGTGGATGCCCTCCGGCAGGAGGTGGCGGAACTGCACGAGCGGGTCGATTTTGCCGAGCGCGTCCTACTCAAGAGCCACGATCGCAACGAATTGGGGAAGGGAGAGAGCGCCAGATGATGCTGCTTCAAGACCCGCTTCCCCCGACGCCGCCCATGCGGCCCGCAGTTTGACCCGAATCTGATCTTCATGAACGACGGTGGCCCACCGACTGTGGTGCTAATCGTGATCGCCGCATTGACCGCGATCACTATCATCTTGTGGCCTATCATGCGGGCCTTCGCCCGTCGCTTGGAGGGGAAAGGGAACATCGATTCCGCTCTCCGGGCAGAGGTGGACCAGCTGGACGCCCGTCTGGCCGAGGTGGATGCGCTGCGGCAGGAGGTGGCGGAGCTCCACGAGCGGGTCGATTTCGCCGAGCGCGTTCTGCTGAAGAGCCACGATCGCAACGAATTGGGGAAGGGACAGAGCGCCGGATGATGCTGCTTCAAGACCCGGTCCAGCCGGAGGTGGGCATGGGGTTTGTGATCGCCATGCTGACGGCGATAACGATCATCTTGGGGCCTATCACGTGGGCCTTGGCCCGTCGCTTGGGGCGGAAGGCAGACCCCGATTCCGCCTTCCGGGCGGAGGTGGAGCAGCTACACACCCGTCTGGCCGAGATGGATTCGCTGCAGTCGCGCCTGGTGGAGCTGGAGGAACGGGTGGACTTCGCCGAGCGGCTCCTGGCCCAGGCCCAGCAACCGGCCCGCCTCGGCGCCCCAACCGAAGAGCGCGGCTGATGACCGGGGCGGGCGAGCTCGCGATGTTTCTCGCGATCGGAGCTGCAGCGGTCGCGCTGCTGTTCGGTCCGATCGGCTCGGCGCTCGCCCGTCGAATCGGCGGACGCGCCGAACCGGGCGATGCCCATGCCGAGATCGAGGAGATGCGCGCGCGGGTGACGGACGAGACGGACGATCTCAGAAACCGGTTGGCTGAGGTCGAGGAACGGTTAGATTTCGCCGAGCGGCTCCTCGCGCACGGCGGACGGGCGGACCAATTGCCAGCGGGAGAGCATCGATGATCACCCGAGAAGACATCCAGTCCTGGCTCGACCGCCTCGATGGGGGCAGTCTCGCCGTCACCGAGGTCGAGCCTAACCTGTGGCTGGCCAGGACAGCGGACGATGCCGAGGTAGTGGTGCATTACGCGCCGCCGGTGGTCATCCTTCGGGTTCGCGTGATGGAGCTGCCGGCCAACGGGCCACGCCGGGGCGAGCTCTTCCGTCAGCTGCTCGAGTACAACGCACGCGACCTGGTACACGGATCCTACGGTCTGGAAGGCGACCACGTGGTCCTCACCGACACGCTCGAGCTGGAGAACCTCGACTACAACGAGTTCGAGGCCAGCTTCGACTCGGTCACGCTGGCGTTGGCTTCGCACCTCAGTGCGCTCGCGCCTTACCGGGAAAGGTGACGCGTCATGGGACTCTTTGATCGTCTTTCCGCGATGCTGCGGTCGAACATCAACGATCTCATCTCCCGGGCAGAAAACCCCGAGAAGATGCTGAATCAGCTGATCCTCGACATGAAGACCCAGTTGGCCAAGGCCAAGCAGCAGGTGGCCTCGGCCATCGCAGATGAGAGGAAGCTTCAGAGTGATGCCGAAGCCCTGAAGAAGCAGGCCGAAGACTGGGAGCGGCGGGCGATGATGGCGGTGCAGGAGGGCCGGGACGATCTGGCCAAGCAGGCGCTGGGCCGCTACAACGAGCAGCTCCAGTCGGCCCAGCAGCTGCAGGAGACCTGGCTTCGGCACAAGGCTGAGACCGACCAGCTCAAGCTCTCGCTCCGGCAGCTCAACGACAAGATCGAAGAGGCCAAGCGCAAGAAGAACATCCTGGTGGCGCGCTCCAAGCGGGCCGAGGCCCAGCAGCGGATCCAGGAAACCATGTCGGGGCTGTCGGACAAAAGCGCGTTCGAATCGTTCGAGCGGATGGCGGAGAAGATCGAGGCCACCGAGCGGAAGGCGCTTGCCGCGGCCGAGCTGAATGAAGAGGTCTCGGGCGACCTGCTGGCCCGGCAGTTCGAGGCCCTGGAGTACAAGGGTAGCTCCGAGCAGCAGCTCATCGAGCTGAAGACGAAGATGGGCATCCTGAGCCCGGGCCGTGACAAAACGGACTCGAGGCAGCTGGGGGCGGGTCGGGAGGATGTGCGCGACGCCGAGCTGATCGAGGAGGGGGACGAAGGGAAGTCACGTTGACCCATTTGGCGGAAACAGAACGGCGGCGAGGGTTCCCACTGGGGTGGGTTCTGCTCGCCATCATTCTTGTAGCCTTGGCTGTCCGCACCATCGATGTGCTTCTCGTGGTGTTCCTCGCCATCATCCTGTCCATCTATCTGGATGCGGTCTCCGGATTTCTGCAGCGCCGTGGAGGTGCCCCGCCATGGATTGCTCTCGCGGCCGCGGTCACGCTGACAGTGGGTGGGCTGGTCGGTGTGGTCTTCCTCATCGCCCCAGCCGTGTCGGCGCAGGTTCAGGACCTCATTGCCAATCTCCCACAGTTCCTGAGTGAGCTCGATCAGAGCATCACTCGCCTAGTTCGCAGCATTCCCGTGCTCGGGCGTGGAGTCACCGAGGGGGGAGCTCCGGGTCTGTTAGCAACCTCGGTCAACGAGCTGTTCGGCTTTCTCCGTGGGGCTGCCGTGCCGTACCTCAAGGGCGGCCTCGAGTTGATTATCGTGATGGTGAGCGTGCTGGTCATGGCGCTTTATCTCTCCAGGAGCCCCTCTACCTACGTCGAGGGCGCGGTGGCGCTGGTCCCGCCGGCGCGCCGGCCGCTCGCCCGAGTCATCCTGTATGATCTCAAGCTGACTCTGCACTCCTGGGTAGTCGGTCAGATCATCGCGATGGTCGTGTTGGCAGCTCTCACGACACTCGGTCTTTGGATCCTGGGGGTCCCGTACTTCCTGGCGTTCGGAATCTTCGCCGGTGTCGCGGCGATCGTCCCGTTCTTCGGCACCCTATTCTCGACTTTGATACCGGCTCTCTATGCACTGGGGGTGGCGGGGTTCCCCAAGGCAGTTGCCGTGACACTGCTAGGCATAGGCGTGCATCTCATCGAAGCCAACTTCGTGGCCCCATTGGTCATGCAGCGCAAGGTGAACCTGCCGCCGGTCATCACCATCGCAGGGGTGCTGGTGATCGGAAAGCTGTTTGGGCTGGCGGGCCTGATCGTCGCCGTGCCCATACTCGCCTTTGTCATGGTGCTGATCCGGCACATACTTCTCGGCGAGGTGTACGGCGATCCTATCAGCGAGTTCAAACCCAGCGGTACCGTGTCGGCCGAAGCCAGGACCACCATAACTTCTCAGCCCGTTACCCCCTGATTACATGACCGCTCCGCGTTTCCTGATTCTGGCCGACGGCGACTTCGGCCCGATGACGTCGAAGACTGCTAATTCCGTCATCCGTTACCTCCCGGAACGCACTGTCGGCGTACTCGACCGGCGCCTGGCCGGAAAGACCGCCCAGGACGTGCTCGGGTTCGGGGGAGGAATTCCGGTTGTCGGCTCTATGCGTGAGGGATTGGCCCTTGGGCCCAGCGCCGTGCTGATTGGGATCGCCCCGCTGGGTGGGCGTCTGCCGGGAGAGTGGCGCAACTGGCTGGCGGAAGCGCTTGACGGGGGCTGCGACCTCTGGAGCGGGCTGCACACTTTCCTGGCCGACGACCCATTGCTCGCGGCAAAGGCCAAGGTGGACGGCCGCCGGATCTTCGATCTTCGCCGGCCTCCAGCCGACCTTCCCGTGGCATCGGGAGCAGCCAAGACCGTCGAACCCTATGTCGTCCTCACAGTCGGAACCGACTGTAACGTGGGAAAAATGACGGCGCAGCTCCAGCTTGCCCGGGAGCTCAACGCCGGCGGTCTGCGCACCCGGTTTGTTCCAACGGGGCAGACCGGCATCATGATCGAAGGCTGGGGAATCGCGGTCGATGCCGTGGTCTCCGACTTCGTCGCCGGTGCAGCCGAGCGGTTGGTCATTCAAGGTGCCGAGGACGCCGACGTGGTTCTGGTTGAAGGCCAGGGAAGCCTCAATCATCCCGGCTACTCGGCAGTTACGCTCGGTCTGCTGCATGGTTCCTGTCCCGATGCCCTGATCCTGTGCCATCAATCGAGTCGGGAATACATCGGGGACTACCGCGAAGCGGCCTGGCTTCGGATTCCCCCCTTGAGTGAATACATCCGGCTGTATGAGTCCATCGGCTCGGCCGTCCACCCGACGCGGGTCATCGGTGTCTCGCTCAACACCTACGATCTGAGTGACGAGGCTGCGCGGCGTGCCTGTGAGGTGGCCACCCGGGAGACCGGGCTGCCGGCCACCGATCCGGTTCGATTCGATGCCTCGCCTTTGCTCGAGGCCGTGCGAAAGGGCCGGCAGGCATATCTGGAGTCCCGGGGAGGTCTCATCCCCGCCTGACCCGGGTGCGCGGAAAATTCATCCAGCGACGCACAGCCTGGATGACGCAATCGCAATACGTAGGGACGATCGTGGCCCATGTTCTTGGGGCCGCCCCTTCCGCTCTCACCCAACCTTCCACTCGCTGAGCTGCTTGCCCATGCCCAACCGCCTGGGCCGCTAGGCGCCTGGCTGCGCGACTGCCGGCACCGGCTCCATGTCTACGACGGGGGCGGCGGGTACCGCCGGCTTCTGGTCAGTCCCGATCTTGGTTTCCTGCTGGGTCGCTGCAGTCACGTTGCGCTCCGGCAGGACAGGGGACCGGTCGTGCTCCCGGCCGAGGTGGTGATTGAGTGGCGGACTCTCCAGGTCGTCACCGCAACGCCGTACCTGCCCGGAGTGGAGCGCCTGAGCGCGCAGTTCCCCGGGCTCCGTCCCGATTCAAGCGGACTGCTGGTACCGATCAGGACGGGTTCGCCGGAGGAAGTGCTGGCTGAGTGCCTGGCCAGGGGCATGCAGGTCGTCGGAAGCCGGGTTGTGTATGTCGGGAAGGACGGGAAGGACGGGAAGAGACGGGAAGGACGGGAAGGACGGGAAAGGTGGGAAGGATTTCCTAGTTGACTGATCTTGTGAGGAGCGTCCTGGGTGGATTCTTCGCTGCGCTCAAAAATGACAACTTCCCTGGGCTTCTCTCCAGCCTTCCCGTCGTTCCCGTCCTTCCCGTCGTTGCCGACTTTGCCGACTTTCCCGCCGGTTGACGCCATGCGGCTCGGGGGCCTACGTTAGGGCTCCGCCGTTCATTATAATCGCGGCCAACCTGCGTTATTTCCGGGAGTTACCGTGCAGCTGCTGCTCTCGCTCAATGACATCATAGATCGCCTGACCGAGATCCTGAGGCTCGACCGCGAGGGGATCGTCCGGGCCACGTTTCGGGTCCTCGGCATCTGGATACTGGCGTGGTTGGCCCTCCGGGTAGTCCGGCTGAGCGCCGAGCGGATCGAGAAGTCGGTGGACGACGGCGACGATTCCGTGACGACTCTCCGGGAAAAGCGCGGCCGGACGATATCGCAGCTGCTGCGGAGTGTGGGTCGAGTGGTGATCATCACCATCGCCATTCTGCTGACGTTCAACGTGTTCATCAACATCGCCCCCATCCTGGCGGGTGCTGGAATCCTCGGCCTTGCGGTCTCATTCGGAGCACAGAGCCTGGTCAAAGACGTGATAGCGGGCTTCTTCTTTCTGGCCGAGAATCAGTTTGCCGTAGGCGACGTGATAGAGGCGGCTGGCAAAGGCGGTGTGGTGGAGAGAATGACGCTCCGGGTGGTGGTCCTTCGCGATCTCGACGGGTCCATGAACATCATTCCGAACGGCGAAATTAAGGTGGTGAGCAACAAGACACGCGGGTGGTCCCGAGCCGTGGTCGACATCAGCGTGCCCCACACCGAGGATCTGGACAGGGCCCTGGCGGTAGTCCAGGACGAGGCGGCCAAGTTTTCGAGCGACCCGGTCTGGGGAGTCCAGTTGGACGGGCCGGTCGAAGTGCTCGGGGTCGAGTCTCTCACGGACAACTCGGTCGTGATCCGGACCCTGCTGAAGACCCAGCCGGGCTCACAGTGGTCGGTGGCCCGGGAGTTCCGTCGGCGGCTCAAGAACCGCTTCTCCCGCGAGACCATAGACTCACCATACCAGCAGCGGCGAGTGCAGGTGACGGTCAGGGGCGGTCCCCAAGACGAGGGGATTGCGGCCGCGGCCAGCGCGGGAGCCGCCGGCGCATGACCTTGCGGCTCTACAACACGCTGAGCCGGCAGGTCGAGACGTTCGAGCCACTCCAGGCCGGGAAGGTCTCGCTCTACACCTGCGGTCCTACCGTCTACAACTACGCCCACATCGGAAACTTCCGGACCTTTCTCTTCGAAGACCTGCTCCGGCGCTGGCTCGAGGCCAGCGGCTACGATGTGTTCCACGTCATGAACCTCACCGACGTGGATGACAAGACGATCAACGGGGCCACCGCGGCCGGTGTGCCGCTCCGCCAGTACGTCCAGCACTATATCGACGCCTTCCACGAAGACCGCCGCTACCTGCGGATCAAGGACGCCTCGGTTTATCCTCGGGCCACCGATCACATCCCGGCGATGATTCGGCTGGTGGAGGCCTTGCTGGCCAAAGGTGTGGCGTATCGGGGTGAAGATGGATCGGTGTACTTCGCCATCCGAAAGTTCCCTGCCTACGGCCGGCTCTCTCGGCTGGACAGTCGAGAGCTCAAGGCGGGTGCGAGCGAGCGGGTGAGCAGCGACGAGTACACCAAGGAGGACGTGCGGGATTTCGCGATCTGGAAGGCGGCGCGGCCGGAGGACGAGAAAGTCGGCGCCGTCTGGGATGCCCCCTTTGGCCGGGGCCGGCCAGGGTGGCACCTGGAGTGCTCCGCGATGGCGCTCGAGCTGATCGGCCAGCATCTCGGCACCGACGTGCTCGACATCCATGCGGGGGGCGTGGATCTCATCTTCCCTCATCATGAAGACGAGATCGCCCAGAGCTGCGCGGTCACAGGTAAGGACCTGTTTGCCCGGTATTGGGTACACGGCGAATTCCTGAATCTGCGCGGTGAGAAGATGTCGAAGCGGTTCGGGAACATCACCACGCCGCGTGATCTCAGGGAGGACGGCGTTGATGCAGGCGCAATACGTCTGCTCATGTTTCAGACCCACTACCGCCAGCAGCTGGATCTGACCGACGAGGGTCTCGCGGCGGCGCAAGAAGCTTCCCGCAGGCTGGGCGAGTTCCAGAACCGGATACAGAAGGCGGGATCAGGCTCGGAATCACCGCGGCTGGCGGGGGCGGCCGAGCGCCTCGCCCGAGACGTGGCGGAGGGGCTCAACGATGACCTGAATGCGCCCCGTGCTGTCGCAGCGATGTTCACCTTCATGAAGGAGGCCAACGCAGCCCTCGATGCCGGCGAGCGACCCGGGCCCGCTGCACTTCAGGCGTGGACCAACGCCGAGAACGTGCTCGGGGTCGCGAGTGAGATTACATCCGTGAGGATTACCGGCACAGGTACTATTACCTCGGCTGGGCTTCAGACCAGCGGCGAAGGAACGGTCGACCTGCTGGAGACTTCTCCTGCCGATCAGAGCGAGGAACTCCAGAAAGCTTGGGCGCTACAGTGGGCCATGCGGCGGAAGCAGGCCAAGGGTATGCGGGACTACGCCGAGGCTGATCGGATCCGGGAGCTTCTGCGCGTGGCCGGCTGGGAAGTCCGCGACGCAAGAGACGGCTCGGTGGAGGTCGTACGGATCCGGCGGGCGAGCTGATACGAGGTCTACGGCTGGCAACCGACTGCGGCTTGAAAGACGATCAGGAAGGGTTGAGCAGACAGAGGCGAAGCCGCAATCTTTCCAGCGCGAGCCGGCCCGCCTGACGGTTCCTGAGCATGGCTAAGAGGCGTCGTGGGGGATGCTCGAGATAGCGGCAAGAGAGCGATTCCCATCGAGAGATACGCGGTTGATTGAGCGCCCTGGCATACCCATACCGCTCCAGAGAGGCCCCGGCAAGGGCCTCAAAGATGCGGAGCTCGCGGCCTGTCATGTGGCTACGCCACCTGCCGGTGTTATCGGAGATGATGGGACGTCGCAGGTTATTGGCATTACGTTGGTCGAGGTGCGAGGCATTCTGTTGCCGGTGATACGCGAGCATTACCGGAGCAAATTCCTCTCCCAGGAATTCGCAAATGCGTTGTAACTCCTCCTTGGGAGCCGCCAGGAGGTCCTCATAACGCACCTGCAGGAAGGCCTTATCCCCCAGAAAGGCGCGGGCCTCTTCAGCGGCTGCAAGGTACTGCTGCCACCGGCAAGCGAGGGGGTAAACATGTTTGGGTCCAAAGAACGCCTTTTTGTAGGATAGGGCGACGTCGCGGCCGTCGCGGATCAGGTGAATGACCTGCACCCGGGCAAATCCGGGAAGAATCGTCCGCCAGCACAGCGTATGTTGCGGCGTTTTCTCTCCCCAACGCGACTTTCCCTGACTCGAGGCCCAGGCCCGCAGCAGGCCGTCTACGATGCCGTGAAAGTCATGCTGTGTGATCGCCCCGAGTGTCTCCGATTCCGAGGGCGCAGGCCTCCACCTCCCTATGTGTTCCGTTCTGAGAATTTCAGCCACGAGCCGGGCACGCGTGGCTGGGTGGCTCAGAGCGCCATAGCGCTCGACGATGGGATAGATGCTGTTATACAGATGTGATTCACCAGGGATCGCAAGGTTTGGATGCGTCCCGAGCATTGTGCTGAGCAGCGAGGTTCCTGAGCGGGGGCAGCCAAAAATGAAGAAGGGGCTGTTCTGGGGCTGTGCATGAGGCGAGAGGGGCGAGCGGCTGCTGGCGGGAGCCGAAGGAACGGTCATACCCCACGCTCCTTCAGGCTGGCTTGGCTCCGATCACTAAAGCTTCAGAACAAGCGCAGTTGATGTGGGGGTGCAGCAGTCAAGCTCAGCTCATACCAGATGTCAATACCCGGAGATGCCAAGGCCGACGAGGAAAAGGACGCTCGTTCGAGCCCACGCTTGCCTGGTAGCCACTTGCTCTGGAGAGGGAAAGTCTGTCTTTTTCGATTGATTCGTGCTGACGTAGCTCAATTGGTAGAGCAGCTGATTTGTAATCAGCAGGTTAGGGGTTCGATTCCCCTCGTCAGCTCGGTATTCCGCGGAGATCCTCCGTCGGAGCTGCCCGTCGGCGGTGTCACCCAGGTTTGGGTGATGCCGCCTGCGTTCGAAGGGCCCGACCCGATCCCTTGATACTGCTGTGCTCGGACGAACGGCAGGCGACGCCTCCCCCCCGAGCGGGCACTCCAGAAACAAGATCCCGGCAGGCGGTCGACCCTCCGCTGCCCGGGAATCGCGCTGGTTAGTTAGCGGAGTAGGCATGGGTGGAGTTCAGAGCGATCCGGATGCAGTTGTCATCGGCTCGGGGCCCAACGGCCTCGTCGCCGGGTGCGTGCTCGCGCGTGCCGGTCTCGACGTGCTCGTCCTCGAAGCCAACGAGGCGCGAGCCGGTGGTGCGGTCGGTTCCGAGGCGGCGACCCGCCCTGGTTTCCTGCACGACGTCGGCGCGGCGTTCTTTCCCTGGGCCAAGCTCAGCCCGGCATTCCGCAGCCTGCCGCTCGAAGACCACGGCCTGCGCTGGCGCCGGGCGAGCTTCGACAGCTGCCATCCCGCGCCCGACGGCAGTTACGCCTGCATTGCCGGGGATCACGATCGCACAGCCGCGCACTTCGGCAATCCGGAGGACGGCGAGCGTTGGCGAAGGATTGCCAGCTGGTATGGTTCGATCGAGCCGCGCGTGATCGGCATGCTCCTGGACGCCTTCCCCGCGCTCGGCCCGATGGCGAGGCTGGGTCCGCTTCACCTCGCCCGGCTCAGTGCGGTGTTCATGTCGCGCGGGCGCAGTCTCTCCGAGCGCTGGTTCACCAGCGGCGCGGCGCGGCGCGTGCTGCCCGGGCTCGCGCTACACGCCGACGTCGGCCCCGACGATCGGTTCGGAGCCGCGCTCGGCTTCATGCTCGGTATGGCCGCGAGCACCAGCGGGTACGTAGTACCCGAGGGCGGCGCCCGCTCGATCGCCGAGGCACTCCTCGGGTGTCTCGGGGCCTACGGTGGCCGCCTGCGCTTGGGTGCCCGGGTGACGCGCGTCGTCGTCCACCGTGGTCGCGCAGAGGCGGTCCGACTCGCGGACGGAGAGGAGATTACGGCGCGGGTCGTCCTGGCCGACACCGACGTGGCCGCGCTCCTGCTCGATCTCGTGGGGCGCGAGCACGTGCCCTCGCGCGTCGTCGGGTTCATGCAGCGCTACCCGCGCGGCTGGGGAACCTTCAAGGTCGACTGGGCTCTCGACGGCCCGGTGCCGTGGTCGGTCGCGCCCGCCCGGGAAAGCGCGGTGGTTCACGCCGGCGACAGCATCGACGATCTCTCGCGGTTCACCACCCAGGTCCGCGGCGGTGAGTTGCCCGACAATCCCTACCTCGTGATCGGGCAGCAGAGCCTCCTCGACGCCAGTCGGGCGCCGCCGGGTTGCCATACCTTATGGGCCTACTCGCGGGTGCCATCCGTGGTACCCGGAGGCTGGAGCACGCAGGCCGAAGCATTCGGCGATCGCATCGATGCACGCATCGAAGGTCTCGCCCCTGGCTTCCGCACGCGGATCCTGGCACGTCGGGTCGTCTCGCCGGACCAGCTACACACCATGGACGCCAATCTCGTCGGTGGGGATCTTGGCGGCGGGTCAAACGCGTGGAACCGCCAACTCCTCTTTCGGCCGCTCTTCCCGTATTTTCGCTACCGCATGCCGGTCGAAAGTCTGTATCTGTGCTCCAGCTATGCCCATCCCGGCGCTGGAGTGCATGGGATGTGTGGCTACAACGCCGCGCAGCGGGTGCTCACAGACCTCGGCTGAGGGTCTTCATGGGGTTAGGATTGGCGCAAGTTTTGCAAAGAGTTCGCCGACCCCAGAGCCCCTATGCACGCCATGCTGGTCCTCAAACCTGGAAGCTCCTGTATGCGTCAGTATAAGGTTTGGGTTTCGGTCTTCATCCTCCTGGTCATTGCGCTCCACGCAGTGCCAGCTCTGAGTCCGGGGCTCAAGAAAAGGGTTTGGCCCTTTCTGGATTGGGGCATGTACAAGGACTCCCGTCCCCCCGGTCCCATCCGGGCCAACAAAAAGCGCATCATTGGAGTAACCCTGAAAGGTCAGAAGGAAGCAGTGACTCCGTTTCTCCTGGGGTCGAGCCCATTTGCGTTTCAGGCGCTCTACGCAACACCGATGTGGAGAAGGGATTCCTCTGCCGCTCGACAACTGTTCACCCGGCTCAATCTCCAGCGGGAAGATCCCTTTGTAGAGCTTCGCATGGAGAGTGAAACGTACACGGTGACTGATACGGGTGTGGTCAAGCAAGACAATCCGGTCGTTACTTACCGGTCCAGCCCTTCGCCCTCGAGATGAGGTTACCCGTGAAGCGATGGATCGACCGTTGGAATGCGTACTGGTTCCCCGAGACCACCACGCCCTATCTGTCCATCACTCGGATTGTCATGGTCGCCACACAGCTGTTCTGGGTTTCCAGCCCGCTGGGAACGCACCTCCATTTACTGGAGAAGAACTCGGAGTTCATCAACCCCCAACTCATCATCAGCGCAATTGCGGCCACAGTCCCGCGCGATGTGTTCTTCACACCTTCCACCTTCTCCGTCCTCTATTGGATAACCGCGATCGCAGGGCTCGCCGCCTTGGTGGGCCTCTTCACTCGCGTTTCCCTCTTTGTCTTTGCGCTGGGCACCTGGATCTTCGTCGCTCATTTGTATTCATATGGCGACAGGCATCATCCCGAGGCCGTGTTCGCGATTGTCCTCATGGCGCTGGCCTTCGCACCCTCAGGAGGAAGTCTTTCCGTCGATGCATTCCTTCGGCGCCGAGCTCGTTCCGTCCAGGACAGGGCGGAGGCGTCCCCAAGAGTCGACACGGCCATGTGGCCACTGAAACTGGCCCATGTCCTGTTGGCCCTGACCTATTTTTCCACTGGGATGAGCAAGCTGATTGACGGCGGGCCCGCGTGGATGAATGGGTACACGCTGCAGGCCTACACCTTCTCAGATGCCATAAACCGGGAAATTCCGTTGGGTATCTGGTTGGGACAACAACATACCATCGCCATAGGGCTATCGGTCTTCACGATTCTCATCGAGACATTCTTCTTTGTGTCCCTCATCCTTCCACGGACGGCACCTTTCATCTTTATCGGCGCCCTCCTTTTTCAAATCGGACTGTTTGTGGCCGCAGGGCATGATTTCTTTCAACACATGGTGCTACTGGTCCTGCTCTTACTCTTCATCAGTCCCGAGTGGTGGCTCACGTTGTGGAATAAGTACGTCGATCGTGCTTTACCCCCGATATCTGCGCGGCCGACCAGCCTCAGTGAGTCCCGGGTGGATTAGGTAAACTTCGCCCGCTGCCCTTGCACAACTCCTTGCGTACCACTATTCTAACAGTCTGTGGTTTTTCTGATGTTCCGAGCCAACGCTTGCTAAGTAATTTCTGGCCAGCAAGTTAGGAGGCGGTCATTCCCCTTGTTCGCTCGGCAGCGCCTATATGCAAGCTGTAAGACACGGACCCCGCTTCTGTCGGCGGGGTTCTGTCTCAGATGAGGGTGAGTCGACGGCTCGGTGGGGTGACCGAGTGGCTAATGGTAGCAGACTGTAAATCTGCCGGGCTAACGCCCTACGTAGGTTCGAATCCTACCCCCACCATGGCAGCGGGGAAGCAGGGCAGCGGGGAAGTAGGGTCGAGCGCGATGCGGTGGACGGGGACGACCGGCGATTCAGACAGTAGCTTCCCCCTTCCTCGCCGTCCCGCTTCCCCGCTGATTGCGGGTGTAGCTCAGTTGGTAGAGCATCAGCCTTCCAAGCTGAGGGTCGCGGGTTCGAGTCCCGTCGCCCGCTTGATCGGATGGACGGATGGAGAGGCGGTACGAGGGAACGAGGGAACGAGGGAACGCGTCGTTCCGGCGTTCCAACTGGGTAGTGGGTGGGGCGGCAGTGTTCCGACGTTCCGCCGTTCGCTCGCGTAGCTCAGTTGGTAGAGCGCATCCTTGGTAAGGATGAGGTCCGCGGTTCAATCCCGCGCGCGAGCTTGCTGTAAAGGACGGAGAAGGCGGAGAGGGCGGAAGGGTACCGCCGCACGGCCTTACCGCCCGCAACAAGGGAACTCAACCGGACACCGGAGCTATGGCGAAAGCGAAGTTTGAGCGGACCAAGCCGCATGTGAACGTGGGGACGATCGGGCACGTGGACCACGGGAAGACCACGCTGACGGCGGCGATCACGGCGATCCAGGCGAAGAAGGGGCTGGCGCAGTTCACGGCCTACGACCAGATCGACAAGGCGCCGGAGGAGCGGGAGCGGGGGATCACGATCGCCACGGCGCACGTGGAGTACGAGTCGGCCAAGCGGCACTACGCCCACGTGGACTGTCCGGGGCACGCCGACTACGTGAAGAACATGATCACGGGGGCGGCCCAGATGGATGGGGCGATCCTGGTGGTGAGTGCGGCGGATGGGCCGATGCCGCAGACCCGGGAGCACATCCTGCTGGCCAAGCAGGTGAACGTGCCCTACATCGTGGTGTTCATGAACAAGGTGGACATGGTGGACGACCCGGAGCTGCTGGAGCTGGTGGAGCTGGAGGTGCGGGAGCTGTTGAGCAGCTACGACTTCCCGGGGGACGACACCCCGATCATCAAGGGGAGTGCCCTGCAGGCGCTGGAGAGCAAGGATCCCAACTCGGAGCAGGGGAAGAAGATCCAGGAGCTGCTGGATGCGCTGGACAGCTACATCCCCCAGCCCAAGCGGGAGATCGACAAGCCGTTCCTGATGCCGGTGGAGGACGTGTTCTCGATCACCGGGCGGGGGACGGTGGCGACGGGGCGGATCGAGCGGGGGGTGGTGAAGGTGGGGGAGGAAGTGGCGCTGGTGGGGTTTGGGGCCAGCAAGAAGACGGTGGTGACGGGGGTGGAGATGTTCCGCAAGCTGCTGGACCAGGGGGAGGCGGGGGACAACGTGGGGCTGCTGTTGCGGGGGATCGAGAAGAACGAGATCGAGCGGGGGATGGTGCTGGCCAAGCCGGGGAGCATCACGCCGCACGCCCATTTCGAGGCCGAGGTGTACGTGCTGACCAAGGAGGAGGGGGGCCGGCACACGCCGTTCTTCAAGGGCTACCGGCCCCAGTTCTTCTTCCGCACCACCGACGTGACGGGGAGCGTGGAGCTGCCGGCGGGGGTGGAGATGGTGATGCCGGGGGACAACGTGCAGATGACGATCGAGCTGATCACCCCGATCGCGATGGACGAGGGGCTGCGCTTTGCCATCCGCGAGGGCGGCCGCACCGTGGGCGCCGGCGTCGTGACCAAGATCTTGAAATAAGGCGGTACGGCGGTAAGGCGGTACGGCGGTAAACGTGGGCGGAACCTACCGCCCTACCGCCCTACCACCCGACCGCCCGCCCGACAGAGAAAATGCCGAGAGATAAGATCATTTTAGAATGCACCGAGTGCAAAAACCGCAACTTCTTCACCGACAAGAACAAGCGGAAGCACCCGGAGCGGGTAGAGCGGCGGAAATACTGCCCCCACTGCGACTCGCACAAGCTGCACAAAGAGTCCAAGTAGCATGGATAGCGTGCAGGTCAGGCAGCCGTCGAACAAGCTGACGGGGTGGTTCCAGCGGACCGGGGCTTTTCTCACTTCGGTACGAGACGAGCTGAAGAAGGTCACTTGGCCCACCCGGCCGGAGCTGATCAAGGCCACGCGCATGATCATCGTGTTGTCCATCGTGCTGGGACTCACGATCGGTCTGCTCGACTGGCTGCTCCAGGTAATCCTCGTCGATGGAGTCGCGCGACTCGCGCGCTAGGCATATGGAATACCGCTGGTACGCGATTCAGACCACCGCCGGCCACGAGAACAAGGTGCGGGGGCTGCTCCAGAGACGGATCGAGGAAGACCCTCGTCCGGCAGACGGGAAGCTGATCCGGCAGGCCCTGGTGCCGGTCCAGGAAGTGATCGAGATCAAGAACGGCAAGAAGGTCATGGTGGAGCGAAAACTGTACCCGGGCTACGTGCTGGTGGAGATGGGGATGAGCCAGGAAGCCCTGCACGTCGTCAACAGCATTCAGGGCGTGATCAAGTTCGTGGGCACCGGCAAGATGCCCCAGCCGCTCCGGCAGGACGAGGTGAATCGCTTGCTCGGCATCGCCGAGGCGGTGGCGGAGGCCGAGCCGAAGGAGGAGATCCCGTTCCTGATCGGCCAGGTGGTCGAGATCACTGAAGGGCCGTTCTCCGACTTCAGCGGCACGGTCGAAGAGGTGCTCAGCGACAAGGGGAAGGTTCGGGTGTCGGTGAGCCTGTTTGGACGGCCGACGGCAGTCGAGTTGGATTACCTCCAGCTGCAGGGGACACTAAGGCTGTTCCCTGCCTTCCGCTCACCCCGCGACCGCGCGGGTTATCGCGGCAGTAAGCCGATGTGAGTCCGCACGGCTGTGCGGGCAAACCTCGGCTGACACTAGAGAGCAGAGATGGCAAAGAAGATCAACGCGATGGTCAAACTGCAGTGCCCGGCCGGTGCGGCCACGCCAGCGCCGCCGGTGGGAACCGCGCTGGGCCCCCACGGCGTGAACATCATGGAGTTCGTGAAGCAGTTCAATGCGCGGACCCAGAGCCAGAGCGGGATGGTCATCCCGGTGGTGGTGACGATCTTCGCCGATCGGACATTCACGTTCATCACCAAGACCCCGCCCGCGCCCAACCTCCTCTTGAAGGAGGCTGGAATCGAGAAGGGCAGTGGGCAGCCGAACCGTATCAAGGTCGGCAAGGTCACCCGGGCCCAGGTCAAGAAGATCGCCGAAATCAAGATGGCCGATCTCAACGCGGCCGACCTGGACAGCGCCATGCGCATGATCGCCGGCACTGCCCGGTCCATGGGGCTGGAGGTGGTGGACTGATGGCGTAACCACGGCAAGAGGTTCGAGGCCGCGGTCGCCAAGGTCGACCGAATGCGGGAGTACCCCATCCCGGACGCCGTGGCCCTGGTGAAGGGATCCTCCTTCGCCAAGTTCGACGAGACGGTGGATGTCGCGGTCAACCTCGGCGTGGACCCCCGGCATGCGGACCAGGTGGTGCGGGGGACGGTGGTCCTGCCTCACGGAACCGGAAAGTCGGTTCGAGTGTTAGTGATAACCCAAGGTGACCGGGTGCGGGACGCGGAAGCCGCCGGGGCCGACTTCGTAGGGATCGAGTATATCCAGAAGATCAAGGAAGGCTGGCTGGAGTGCGACGTCATCGTCGCCACCCCTGACGTGATGGGCCAGCTCGGCGCCCTCGGCAAGGTGCTCGGACCCCGCGGCCTGATGCCCAACCCCAAGGCCGGCACGGTCACCATGGACGTGACCAAGGCGGTGCGCGAGATCAAAGCCGGCAAGATCGAGTTCCGGGTAGACAAGACCGGGAACGTCCACGCCCCGGTGGGCAAGGTCTCATTTTCGGCTCCCCAGCTGGCGGACAACGTCCAGGCGTTCATGGACACCATCGCGCGGGCCAAGCCCGCCGCGGCCAAGGGCACCTACATTCGCTCGGCCACGATATCCAGTACCATGGGCCCGGGTGTTCGGCTCGAGACGGCGGGGTACCGATGAACAAGACCGAGCGGCAGGATACGGTGCAGAGCCTGACCGAGCAGTTCGGGCCTCGCCCAACATCTACGTGACCGACTTCAGCGGCCTCAACGTGCTGCGGATGACGGAGTTCCGTCGCCGGCTGCGGGCAGCCGGAGTCTCCTACGTCGTGGTCAAGAACACTCTGGCTCAGCGAGCCCTGGCGGCCAATTCGGTCTCCGTGCTGGACGACCATCTGGCCGGCCCGACCGGCCTGGTGCTGGCGGGGAAGGACCCGGTAGCTGCGGCCAAGGTGCTGACCGACTTCGCCAAGGAGTTCGAGAGGCCCACGATCAAGATCGGCCTGGTCGACGGGCGGCCGGTCACGTCGGACCAGGTCAAGCGGCTGGCGAGCCTGCCGCCCAAGCAGGTGCTGCTTTCGCAGCTGGCCGGCGCCCTGCAGGCCCCCATGGCTCAGTTCGCCGGGGTCATGGCTGGAGTTCTGTATCAGATGGTCGGCGCCCTCGAGGCGCTTCGCGCACAGCGTTCGTCGTAAGGCCCGCTTAGCCTGCCCTGAGCGTAGCGAAGGGCGTTGCGGGCCCACAGCGGGCCCCAGGACGGGTCCCCATTAAACAGGATGGAGAACAGAGATCGATGCCCACCACCACGCTGAGTAACGAAGAGATCCTCGAGGCGATCGGCAACAAGACCGTTGTCGAGCTGGCGGACCTGATCGAGGCGTTCAAGACCAAGTTCAACGTCACGATTGCGGCTGCCGCGGCGGCACCCGCAGGCGGTGGCGGCGGCGGGGCGGCTCCCGCGGCGCCGGCTGAGGAGAAGACCGAGTGGACGGTTGCCCTCAAGGAGGGCGGTCCCAACAAGATCAAGGTCATCAAGGTGGTCCGTGAGATCACCAGCCTGGGTCTGAAGGAAGCCAAGGATGCGGTGGACAACGTCCCCAGCAACATCAAGGAAGGCGTGTCCAAAGCGGAGGCCGAGGAAATCAAGAAGAAGCTGGAGGAGCAGGGCGCTGTCGTCGAACTGAAGTAGGCGTAGCCTATCCTGAGCCGTTGCCGGCCTCTGGCCGGCGCGGCGAAGGATCTCAAGGCCACCCTATTTCAGTGAGACGAATGCACGCTCAAAGCTCCGTAAGTTCCTGAATCTGCCGAGCCCCGTAGCCACCCCGCTTCGTCGGGGGATTCGTGCTGGGGCCATTTGTGTTGCGTGAGAGCGAGTGACAATGCCTGAGACCCGATCTGTAATCACGTTCAGCAAGCGCGAGGGCGGCATGCCGATGCCGCACCTCCTCGACATCCAGACGGCGGCGTTCCAGACGCTGCTCGTGCCGGATGACGTCCACGGTGCGCGCCAGGACGTCTCCCTCGAGCGGGTGTTTCGGGACCTCTTCCCGATCACGGACGTCAACGAGAAATACAAGCTGGAGTTCCTGGGCTACGCGCTCGGGGAGGCCAAGTACTCGGTCGAAGAGTGCGTGGAGCGCGACATGACCTATGCCGCGCCCCTCAAGGCCAAGCTCCGCCTCGACGTTTACGAGGAAGTGGAGGGCCAGAAGCGGCTCAAGAACGCCATCGAGAAGGAGGTCTACCTGGGCGAGCTGCCCATCATGACCCCGCTCGGGACGTTCGTGATCAACGGCGCGGAGCGGGTGGTAGTGAGCCAGCTCCACCGCTCGCCGGGCGTGGTGTTCGAAGAGGACACCCACCCCAACGGCCAGCGGCTCTTTTCGGCGCGGATCATCCCGTTCCGGGGCTCGTGGGTCGAGTTCACGATCGACATCCACGACGTGATCTACGTCCACATCGATAAGAAGAAGAAGTTCCCGGCCACGGCGCTTCTGCGCGCTTTCGGTCATGGCAACAACGCGGACATCCTGAAGCTGTTCTTCGCCACTAAAGAGCTGAACATCACCGGCAAGCTCGAGGGCCGGCAGGAGAAGCGGGAAGTCATCGGCTCGCTCCTGGCGGCGGACGTGCCGAACCCGGAGGACCGGGGTGGCGAGCCGCTCGGCGCGGTGGGCGACGAGCTCACCCAGGAGCGGCTGAATGAGATGCGGCACAAGGGTGTGAAGAGCGTCACGGTCTTTGCCGGCTACACCACCCTCGATGTACGGGAAGAGGAGCAGCCGACCTCGACCCGCGACCGGCAGAATCACCTGCTGGCCTTCGACGTCGCCGATCCGGAGACCGGAGAGGTGCTGGCCGCCGGGGGTGCGGAGCTGACCGATACGCTGCGGAAGAAGCTGATCAAGGCAGGCGTCCACAAGGTCGAGGTCCTGCTGCCCCACGGGCGGTCGGAGTCTCCGCTCATCAAGAACACGCTGGCCAAGGACCCGACTCACAGTGAGGCCGAGGCCCTGGAGCAGATCTACGCCCTGCTCCGGCCGGGTGATGCCCCCAACCTCGAGACTGCGCGGCAGCAACTCCAGAAGCTGTTCTTCAACCCCAAGCGGTACGATCTCGGGCGGGTGGGCCGCTACAAGATCAACCAGCGGCTGAAGACGAGGACCGACCCGAACCATACGGTCCTCACCGAGGACGACTTCGTGGCGATCATCCGCTACCTGATCGACCTGCATGATGGCCGCGGGTTCACCGACGACATCGACCACCTGGGCAACCGCCGCATCCGGTCGGTCGGCGAGCTGATCGCCAACCAGTTCTCGGTCGGCCTGTCGCGGATGGCAAGGCTGGTCAAGGAGCGGATGAGCATCAACTCGGACCCCGAGAAGATCTCGCTGGACGATCTGGTCAACGCGCGCACCGTGAGCGCGGTCATCCAGGCGTTCTTCGGCTCATCTCAGCTCTCCCAGTTCATGGACCAGACCAATCCCCTGGCCGAGCTGACCAACAAGCGGCGTCTGTCCGCCCTGGGCCCGGGCGGCCTCACCCGCGAGCGCGCGGGCTTCGAGGTTCGCGACGTGCACTACTCGCAGTACGGCCGGATGTGCCCGATCGAGACCCCGGAAGGTCCGAACATCGGCCTGATCACGAGCCTTTCGACCTACGCCCGGATCAACGATCTCGGGTTCATCGAGACCCCCTATCGGACGGTGAAAAACGGCAAGGTCACCGACGAGATCCGCTGGCTGTCGGCCAGCGACGAAGAGGATTACGCGGTGGCGCAGGCCAACGCCCCCTTGAATCCGGATGGGACCTTCGCGGAGCAGCTGGTGCTGAGCCGCAAGGGAGACGACTACCCGTTGCTTCCGCCCGAGCGGATCGAGTTCATGGACGTGGCGCCGGAGCAGCTCGTCTCCATCGCCGCGGCGTTGATCCCGTTCCTGGAGCACGACGACGCCAACCGCGCGTTGATGGGCTCCAACATGCAGCGGCAGAGCGTGCCGCTCCTCTTCCCCCAGGCCCCGCTGGTGGGCACCGGACTGGAGGAGAAGGTGGCCCGCGACTCAGGGGCGGTGATCGTTGCCCGCCGCGCCGGGACGGTCACCCGGGTAACCGCGGACGAGATCATCGTGGATGCGGGCAGCAACGGCGGGACGGTGGGTGAGACCCCGCTGGCCCGGTTGCACCAGCACGACCGCTACCGGGTGAAGAAGTTCTGGCGCACCAACCAGGATACCGCCATCAACCAGCGGCCCCTGGTTCAGCTGGGGCAGCAGGTCGGAGCCGGCGAGATCATCGCCGACGGCGCGGCCACCGAAGGCGGCGAGCTGGCGCTCGGCAGCAACGTGCTGGTGGCGTTCATGCCGTGGTATGGGCACAACTTCGAGGACGCTATCGTCCTAAGCGAGCGGCTGGTGAAAGACGACGTCTACTCGTCGATCCACATCCAGGAGCTCGAGCTCCACGTGCGCGACACCAAGCGGGGCCAGGAGGAGATCACCCGGGAAATCCCGAATGTCTCCGACGAGAGCGTGGTCGATCTGGACGAGCGTGGCATCGTGCGCATCGGCGCCCACGTGAAGCCGGGCGACATCCTGGTCGGCAAGATCACGCCGAAGGGTGAAACCGAGCTGTCTCCCGAAGAGAAGCTCCTCACGGCCATCTTCGGCGAGAAGGCCAAGGACGTGAAGGACAGCTCGCTCAAAGTACCGCCCGGCATGGCTGGGGTGGTCATCGACGTCAAGATCTTCAGCCGGATCGAGGATCAGGTCGTCGAGAAGGACCGCGGCGAGCGGATCGGCGAGGTACGGCGGATCGAGAACGACGAGAAGGCCCGCATCAGCACGGTCATGCTTGACGAGCTCACCCATCTGCTCACCGGGCAGGAAGTGGCGCTCATGCTGAAGGCCGGCACGGTGGAGGAGTACCTTCCCGCCGGGACCAAGCTCAATCCCGCCATCCTGGCCGATGCCGATCTGGGCGAGGTGGACCTGAAGACGCTCCGCGTGGTCAACAAGGCCGCCAACGAGCGGATCCGGGCCGCGATCGACATGGCCGCACGGGAGCGGGCGAAGGTGGAAGAGAAGGCGGAGGATCAGATCGACAAGATTCTCCAGCCGGACGAGCTGCCTCCGGGCGTCATCCAGCTGGTGAAGGTCTATATCGCGGAGAAACGGAAGATCTCCGTGGGCGACAAGATGGCCGGCCGCCACGGAAACAAGGGCATCGTTGCCCGGATCGTGCCGGAGGAGGATATGCCGTTCCTTCCCGATGGCAGTCCGGTGGACATCGTGCTCAATCCGCTCGGGGTGCCGAGCCGGATGAACGTGGGTCAGATCCTCGAGACCCACCTCGGCTGGGCAGCCCGGATCCTGGGCTTCGAGGCCAAGACGCCGGTCTTCCGTGGCGCCGACGAGGCGGAGATAGGGACCTTGCTCCGTCTGGCCGGCTTCCGCCGGGCCGCCGAAGGGCTCCGGCTTCGCTCCCTGCCGCCGGAGATGACAGCCCAGGCGATCACCCGGATGGTGCAGGATCTCAAGAAGGTGGCCCCGAAGGGGGATCGCACCACGCTGAGCGAGTCGGGGATCGGGGTGCTCGGTGCCCGGGCCGCGTCCGCGGAAACGCGGGAGCTGTTCCAGTCGGTGCGCACATTCATGGTAGAGGCCGCCAAGGAGCTGGCTGAGCGAGAGATCGCCCAGAAGCGGCAGGAAGTAGAGTTCCATCGGGCTCAGGTGGAGCGAGACGATCTCGGCCGTGACGAGAAGGCCGCTGCCAAGGCGCTCAAAGAGGTGGAGAAGGCCGCGGCTGCATCGCCGGTGGAGACGCTGGAGGCGTCGGGAAGGCCAGCCCTCGCCGGTCTGCTCGGACCCAAGGGCGACGCGGATATCGATGCCGCCGCCGACGAGCTGCTTCGCGCAGCGGGGCTCACGCCGGCAGGCAAGGCGCGCCTGCGGGACGGTCGTACCGGTCAGCCTTTCGAGGGCGACGTCACGGTTGGCTCGATCTATATGCTGAAGCTGAGCCACCTGGTCGACGACAAGATCCACGCCCGCTCGATCGGCCCGTATTCGCTGGTGACGCAGCAGCCGCTTGCCGGCAAGGCACAGTTCGGCGGGCAGCGGTTTGGAGAGATGGAGGTCTGGGCGCTCGAGGCATATGGCGCGGCCCACGTCCTTCAGGAAATGCTCACGGTCAAATCGGATGACGTGAACGGCCGCAGCAAGGTGTACGAGGCCATTGTGAAGGGGCAGAACCTGCCGGAGCCCGGCATCCCCGAGTCGTTCAACGTCCTTGTGAAGGAACTGCAGGCGCTCGGCCTCAAGGTTACCCTGGGGACCACCGAAGCCAGCGACGAATAGAGGTTATCAATGATTGATTTTCGCAGCGGTCGCGAGCCCAAGAGCTCGAGTTTCGACTACATCAGTATCCGTATCGCCGCGCCCGAGGAAATCCGCGGGCCGCGCGATGCCAAGGAGCGCGAGCGCCTGGAGCTCCAGGGGCAGCGCACCTGGTGGTCGTGGGGAGAGGTCACCAAGCCGGAGACGATCAACTATCGGTCGTTCAAGCCGGAGAAGGATGGTCTCTTCTGCGAGCGGATCTTCGGCCCGGTCAAGGACTGGGAGTGCCACTGCGGTAAGTACAAGCGGATCCGCTATCGCGGCGTGATCTGCGACCGCTGCGGCGTCGAGGTGACGTTGAGCAAGGTACGACGGGAGCGCATGGGCCACATCGAGCTCAGCGTGCCGGTAGCCCACATCTGGTTCTTCAAGACGCTACCGAGCCCGATGGGGAACCTGATCAACATCACGCTCCGGGACCTCGAGCGGGTCATCTACTACTCGAGCTACATCGTCATCGATCCCGGCAAGCAGGAAGTCGAAGAGAACCAGCTGCTGGACGAGGACGAGTACCTCACCCTCCGGGCCAAGGCCCGGGATGAGGGGGACAACACCTTCAAGGCCGATATCGGTGCTCCCGCGGTCAGAGAGCTGCTGGGCCGGCTCGACATCCGGCGTCTGGCTGACGAGCTGCGCTCCGGCGTGGCCACCGAGACCAGCCAGCACCGCAAGAAGCAGATGCTCAAGCGGCTCAAAATCGTCGACGCCTTCCTCTCGTCGGGCGATTCGGGCGATCTGGCCAACGATCCGGCCTGGATGATCCTGGACGTGATTCCGGTCATCCCGCCCGACCTGCGGCCGCTGGTGCCGCTCGACGGCGGGCGCTTCGCCACGTCCGACCTTAACGATCTCTATCGCCGGGTGATCAACCGTAACAACCGGCTGACCAAGCTGATTCAACACAAGGCGCCCGAGGTCATCCTCCGGAACGAGAAGCGCATGCTCCAGGAGGCGGTGGACGCCTTGTTCGACAACGGCCGCCGCTCGAAGGCCATTCGTGGCCGGGGCAAGCGTCCGCTCAAGAGCCTGTCGGACATGCTGAAGGGCAAGCAGGGCCGCTTCCGTCAGAACCTGCTTGGCAAGCGGGTGGACTACTCCGGCCGCTCGGTCATCGTGGTCGGCCCGGAGCTCCGGCTGCACCAGTGCGGACTGCCCAAGGCCATGGCGGTCGAGCTGTTCAAGCCGTTCATCATCCACAAGCTGGTGGAGAAGGGCATCGCCGAGACGGTCAAGCGGGCCAAGAAGATCGTCGAACGGGAGAGCCCCGAGGTATACGAGATCCTGGAAGAGATCATTCAGGATCACCCGGTGCTGCTCAACCGGGCACCCACGCTGCACCGGCTGGGTATCCAGGCGTTCGAGCCGGTGCTGGTCGAGGGCAAGGCCATCCGGATCCATCCGCTGGTCTGCGCCGCGTTCAACGCCGACTTCGACGGCGACCAGATGGCGGTGCACGTGCCCCTGTCGTTCGAGGCCCAGCTGGAGGCACGCCTCCTGATGATCTCCTCGAACAACGTGCTCAAGCCGTCGGACGGGCGTCCGGTCGCCGAGCCGTCGCAGGACATGGTGCTGGGCAGCTACTTCCTCACCAAGCTGCCGGCCGGCTTTGAGGAGGAGTTGCGCAAGGCGGGTGTCGGGAAGAGTGAAGAGACCAGAGTCCGGCTGTGGCAGCACTGCAAGTACTTCGGCAGCCTGGCCGAGCTGGAGATGGCGCTCCTCAACGGGAGCGTCGGCTACCACACGGCCATCTGCTTCTGGTACATCCCGCCCCGGGAGTCGGCAGACGCCACTCCGCGCTGGCTCCGGACCACCGTCGGACGGGTGCTGTTCAACAGCATTCTGCCGCGGCGGGTGGTGGCCGAGCTGGGCTTCCGCGACGACCTGATGAAGAAGAAGAACCTGTCGGAGCTGGTGCTGGAGAGCTACCGGCGTGCGGGACTGGCCGACACGGTCACGTTCCTCGACCGGCTCAAGGACTTCGGCTTCCGCTTTGCCACCATGGGCGGCGTGTCGATCGGGGTCGAGGATCTGGAGATTCCGGCCGAGAAGGCGGAGCTGCTTGCCGAGGCCGATGCCCGGGTCAAGCGGTTCCAGCGGGCCTATAACACCGGCCAGATCACCTTCGGCGAGCGGTACAACAAGGTGATCGACGCCTGGACCCACGCCAACAATGACGTGGCCGAGGCGATGATCAACTCGATGCGGGTCTCGCGCGGCGGGTTCAATCCGGTGTTCATGATGTTCGATTCCGGGTCCCGCGGCAGCCGGGACCAGATCCGGCAGCTGGCCGGCATGCGCGGTCTCATGGCCAAGCCGCAGAAGAAGCTTACCGGCGGTATCGGCGAGATTATCGAGAGCCCCATCAAGTCCAACTTCCGTGAGGGGCTCACGGTGCTGGAGTATTTCATCTCGACGCACGGCGCCCGGAAGGGTCTGGCGGACACGGCGCTCAAGACGGCCGACGCCGGCTATCTGACCCGCCGGCTGGTGGACGTGGCTCAGGACGTGACCGTGACCGAGGAGGATTGCGGCACGATTCTCGGACTCGAGATCGCGGCACTCAAGGAGGGCGAGGACATCATCGAGCCGCTCCGCGAGCGCATCCTGGGCAGCGTGGCAAGCGAGGACGTCTTCGATCCGCACGAGCTCGATGAGGATGGCGACCCCAAGCTTCTGGTGGAAGCGGGCAAGCTGATCGACGAGGATATCTCGAACGCGATTGACGATGCCGGCATCGAGAAGGTCAAGATCCGCTCGGTCCTCACCTGTGAGGCACGGCGGGGCATCTGCCGCATGTGCTACGGCCGCAACCTGGCCACCATGGACATGGTGGACATGGGCGAGGCGGTCGGGATTCTGGCCGCGCAGTCGATCGGCGAGCCCGGCACTCAGCTGACGCTGCGGACCTTCCACATCGGCGGCACCTCCTCCCGTATCGCCGAAGAGGCGGAGCGGCGGGCGCGGTCGGACGGCAAGGTGAAGTACACCGAAGGTCTCGAGTGGGCCGACGTGCCGGTGGAATACGAAGACGGTACCAAGGCCACCATCCGGGTCGTGCTTACCCGCGAGGATGAGTCGGCATCGGACGAGAGCAAGGAAGGCATCCTGGTGGTGGATCCCAAGGACCCGAAGCGGGTGCTCAACCGCTATCCGGTTCCCGAGGGCGCCCTTCTGGCGGTCAAGGAAGGCGAGCTCGTCACCAAGGGCGACAACGAGCGGCGGGCCACCATCCTGTACACCTGGGACCCGTACAACGACCCGAGCATCATCAAGGCCGACGGCGAGCTCCGGTGGAAGGACCTGGTGCCGGGCGTCACTCTCCGGGAGGAGCTGGACGAGGGCACCGGCCTGCGCAGTCTCGTGGTCATGGCCGATCCCGACCGCGAGCTGCATCCGAGCGTGCTGGTGTACATGCCGAATCGGAAGGACCCGCAGGAGTACACTCTGGCGGAAGGAAGCCGCGTCATCCTCGGCTCGCCGACCGACCTCGTTACCCGGGGCATGGCCATCCCCGACGCCGCCAACCCGTGGAGCACCAAGTTCCACGTGGAGGAGCGGCCGATCAACGAGGCATGGCCCAGCAAGACCAAGAAGGAGAGCAAGGACAAGACGGTCTTCCTCAGCACTCCGGTCAAGGTGACCAAGGGCATCACGGTCACCAAGATCCCGCGCCAGGCGTACAAGACCCGGGACATCACCGGAGGCCTGCCGCGCATCGCCGAGCTGTTCGAGGCCCGGCGGCCCAAGGATCCGGCCACCATTTCCGAGGTGGACGGTGTGGTGAAGTTCGGTGAGATCAAGCGGGGCAAGCGCGAGATCTACGTGTACCCCGAGACTCCGGCCGGGCAGGAGGAGACCGAGCCTCAGCTGTACGAGGTTCCCGCCGGTAAGCACCTCCGGGTGCACGAAGGCGATCGGGTGCGCGCCGGCGACCGGCTCACCGAGGGTCCGGTGAACCCGCACGACATCCTGCTGATCAAGGGTCCGCGGGCGGTGCAGGAGTACCTGCTCAACGAGGTGCAGGAGGTCTACCGGCTGCAGGGCGTGCGCATCAGTGACAAGCACATTGGCGTCATCGTGCGCCAGATGCTGCAGAAGGTGCGCGTGACCGAGCCGGGCGACACCGACTTCCTGGAGGGCGAGACCGTGGATCGTCTCACCTTCCGCGACGAGAACGAGCGCGTCGTGAAGCGGAAGAGCACCCCGGCGCAGGCCGAGCCGGTGCTGCTGGGCATCACCAAGGCGAGTCTCACGACCCAGTCGTTCATCTCGGCTGCGTCGTTCCAGGAGACCACCCGGGTGCTGACCGACGCGGCGATCCGCGGGGCCAAGGACGACCTCCTGGGCCTCAAGGAGAACATCATCATCGGCCACCTGATTCCGGCGGGCAGCGGGATTTACCGCTACGCCGAGATCGACATCGAGCCGCCGGCGGGCTACGAGCCGCCGCCGCCGCGGATCGAGGAGGTGCCGGTGGTGGCGGCGCCGCAGCTCACCGCGGCCGGGTTACTGGCGGACGAAGAATAGGCGGGGACGCGGGGAAGCGGGGAAGCAGGAAGTAACAGCAAAAAAACAGCGCCCGGGAGTGATCCCGGGCATTGTTTTGTTACTCCGCTATCCGTGCTTTCCATCGTTCTTCTTACCGCTCCCGCTTCCCCGCCTGTCAATTCACCTTCGTGTTCGTGCTCTCCACCATCGGTGCCCACTTCCCGTCCGCTCCCTGGGTTTCAAACCTGAAAGTGTACTTGGTGGGGGAGAGCTCCTTGATCGTCACCCGGGATTTGACCTTCTTGCCCCCCATCATGCCTTCATCGGTATAGGTCCAGGTATCGCCCCGCACCGTGCCCCGCGGGACGCTCGCCATGGTCATGTTCGAATTGTCCACGCCGTAGTAGGTGTAGACCTTCTCCTCGGTGCTGTAGCCGAGAATGCCGATATTCTTGGTTGGCCCCCATGGCCCGGTTCCTTCCGAGCGGCAGATCACGCTGAACCGCCCTTCGAACCACTCGCAGTTGTCGGTGGACGTCATTTTTCCACCGGGGCCCATCGGGCCCGGCTTTATATCGCCCTCTGCATTCCACTTGCCGACGAAGTACCCGAGCCGGGCATGCTCAGGGCTGGGCTTGGGTGCCTGCGCGGCGGCGACCTGCACGCCGGCGGCCGATACCACAGCAAACGCAGCAAGCAAATTAAACACTCTCCTCATGATTCCTCCTTCTTGGACGGCCAGGAGATTCCATCACCTACGTGGAACATGCGAGGGTGGTTTGGGCGACGTCAATCCTGGCTACGGCTGCGGTAGCCGGGCGTCGACGTCTGCGCGAAACTGGAAGCGTGCTTCTGGGCCGGGTGCACCCCTGCGACCGAAGGTGCGCTCTATGAAGATGATTTCTCCATCACGACCTGCAAGCACAACGGTGGAGGAACGCGTGCCATAGTCGTCCGACGCGATGAAGGCCGACGACAACAACCGCTCCCAGTCAGGCCCGACACCTGTCGATGGCAGCAAATCATCGGCCGGCCGATCGCTGTCGGACAGCAACGCGAACAGGTCCGCGGTCGGGTCGGACGTACCACCGTTCAAGAGGGCGTGGAAGGCGGTTTTTGTCGAAGCCACCTTGGGCCAGGGCGTGTCGAGTAAGTGATTGCTGAGCCCGTACACGCCAGGCACAAGCGTGCGGCCTCGGCCCTCGAGATTCGAGTAGTAGAATAGCCCGTCCGTATCGCTCGCGATCAGGTTGAAACCGTTGTAGAGGGTGGCGTCGCGTTCGGCGCGCTCGATGTGCTCGGGCGTGCTGGTGTCCATCCTCAGGAAGTCGCTGACCAGCAGCCCGCGCGAGCGGGGCGCTGGGCGCTCGCGCTGTCCTTGCCGATAGTTGGTGACGGCCGCGAACCGCCCCCGCCGATCGATCCCGAGCCAGGTACCGCCGGCTTTGAGGTCGCGTCCGGCCAGAACCGAGGGGGCATCCGCCCAAAACGCGGCCGGGGCAGTCGGCCGGTCGTAGAATTCGTCGCGGTTGGCGGCAACGATCAACGAATAGTCGGGGTGGGAATTCAGGGCGATCAGGACAAGGCACATGCAGGAAAATACCCTGGGCCGCTGCCCATCCATCCGGAGCCGCGGATCGGAGCGCCTTCGGGAGAAGGACTTTCGTCTCATGGGAGAATGCGGATCGGTACCGACTGGGTCCGGAGCTCGGCTGGTGGATCGGTGGGAAGCACGCCGGTTACCAGGTATTCACCAGGCCCAACCGATTCTCCCAGATTGCTTTGCTGAGACCACGTGTCACTGAACTCGAGGACTTCGCCCGGGGCGAGCGTGCGCACCTGCAGGATGGCGGAGACGACGGCCCCTTCCAGTCGGCGCCAGACCACCGTGCCGTCATGGCGGGAAACGATGACATCAAACGCGACCGGCCGGCCCTGAAGATAGGCGGTGACCGGTTCTCGACTCGTGTTTGTCAGCCGAAGCGTGATCGGCACGGCTTCGCCCGAGCGCACGGTAGCGGGCAGTACGATTTGAAGCGTCATCGAACCGAGAAAAATGCCCAGCAGGTTCAGGCCGTAGAGCAGCATGACGAGGAAGAAAGAGACCTGGCTGGTGGCAGGGACCGCCACCAGCCAGGCCCGTTGCTAGAACGTGGTCAACGGTCCGAGCTCGCCCTCGATGTTCGCGATCGGACTGTAAACGTAGGTAGTCGAGCCGCTGCCGCCCCACAAGATTCCCAGTAAGGCAACACTGCCACCGCTGGGCTGACTGAAGACCGGCGATCCACTGTCGCCGCCGCCCACGCCCGCGGACACAAACGTCTGGCACAGTTGGACGATCTTACTACCTTGAACGCCGGTGTTAACGCACGTGTTCGTGACCGCACCCTGGGTCCAGCCCGTCGTGCGGCCAACTTTGTTCACCACTTGTCCGACAGAGGCGCCTCCCTCCGCGGTGATGTTGAAGGTGCCGGCGATGGTGAGCGAGTTGTTATTGGGACCGGTGGTCTGGGCTATGCCACCCAGATCGAAGGTTATACCTGAAGCATATGCTGCGCGTGATGCGTCACTCCGGCGGCAGACCCTGCCTTTGGGACACCCCGCGATATTCCGCCGGTACACCGGGTCGTCCACTTCGGTGCCGATTGACGTCGGTTGTACCGTTTCCAGCGGCTGCCAGTAGGGAGTGCCCTCGGTACCGCCCTGGTTATTGGTGCAGTGCGAGTTGGTGATGAATGAATTCTGAACACCGCTGGTTGCATTGAATCCCAAGGTGCAGAGGAAACCCGGAAAATTGATCTGCAGACCGCCGACGATCGGCCGAACTTGATCCCTCAGGGTGGCCGCGAAGCGGATCGGCTCGGTTTCCCGGATGACGACTGCCGCGTCGGGAATGCCCAATCGAGCGATGACGCCTCGTATGCTGGCGGCCGCACCCCGCTCCACACCGATCAGGACACGATTGCTGGCCTCGTCGGCATCCACGAACACCGTGCCGTTCACCGCGAGTGCCTCGACCGTCACCCGCGCCTGCCACTGCTCGAGCGCGCTCCAATCGAAGTCTGCTTTGCGAGTCTTGACTCGGGAGGGATCGAGGCCGTGGGCCCGGAGGAACGGCGAGAGGGCTCCGACGGCGGCGGCCTTCTCGGCGGCATTCTTCAAATAGACGACTGGGGCGCCCTCGGCGTCGAAGTAGAAGCCGCCGAACCCTCGAACCGCCCGCCCAAGGGAATTGGGATCGAGCTGGGTGCCTTGAATGGCGGACTGGACGGGAGAAGGTTCTGGCTGATCGCTGGGGGCGGCTGGCTCACTCTGATCGGAACAGGCCGCGGCCAGGAGCAAGAGCCCGGCCGTGAACGCCTGAAGAGGCGTGCGTTGGCGCATGGTGGCGATCCTCGTGGTTCTGTAGGGAGACTCGGAGGCCGTAATGGCTCGCTCCTAGGTTACAGCGTGCCGTGTCCCCCCGCTATCCCTATCTACCCCGGCCCGGCCGGGTGCTGCAATCCGAGAACGTCGTCGATCTAGAACGTTGTTAGTGAGCCAAGCTCCCGCTCGATGTTCGAAATCGGGCTATAGGCGTAGAGGCTGACACCGTTCTCATGAAGTTGCCGCCCCAGAGGATGCCCGCAAGGGTGATATTGCTGCTACCCTTGAACACCGGTGACTCCACTGTCCCCCGAGCGCACACGGGCGGAAACCATGTTCTGGCAGAGCTGGACGATATCGGTGCCGTCGACAGCGGCGTTCACACACCTGTTCGTGACTTTGCCGGTGGTCCAGCCGGAGGTGCGCCCAACCTTACCGACAACTCTGGCCAACGGACGCGCTGCCCTCGGCGGTGATGCTGAAGTTGCCGTTGATCGTGACGGAGCCGTTATTGGGCCGGTAGTTCGCGATCTTGCCGAGACTGGACGTGGTGGTGGACGCGTACGCTGCCCGCGACGCATCGCTGAACCGGCAGCGACGAGCCAACGGGACATCCGGTCTTATTCTGGGAATAGGCCGGGTCGCTCACCTCGGTGGCGATCTTCACTGGAGCCGTGGTCTGGAGTAGGCTGCCAGTAACGGAGTTGCTTCCACGCCCCCTTGATGATTGGTGCAGTGGGAGGCGGTGATAAAGGACCTCTGGCCGTTCCGGATCGCGTTGAAGCCCAGCGTGCACAAGAAGCCGGGAAGCGGGGGAAGTTGATCTGGAGCCCACCCACCGCGGGACGCACCTTGCCCCGAAGCGTTGCCGTCAAGCGGATCGGCTCCGTCTCCTGGACAACGACGGCATCCTGTGGAATTCCAAGCCGGGCCACGACTCCGCGGATCCGCGCGCTCGCACCTCGCTTGACCCCAATCGTGACTCTGTTGCTCGCCTCATCGGCATCCACGAAGACGCCACCGGGGACGGCCAGTACCTCGGTGGATGCCTGGGTAAACCAGCGTTCCAGCTGGGCCCAGTCATACTTAGCGGGGAGCACGCGAAGCTGCGAAGCCGCGATCCCCTGGACCCTCAGAAACGGCGTCAGCGCTCGCTCCGCGTTGCCCCGTTCGGCCGCATTCTTGAGGTACACGACTGGCGTTCCCCGATCATCGACATAGGCCCCTCCGAAACCGGGAATGCCCCGGGCAAGGGAGATCGGGTCGTCGGTGCTGCCCTGGATGCTCGGCTGGAAAGAAGAAGATTCCGGCTGCGTGTTGGGCGCGATGGGCTCATTTTGGTCGGAACAGGCCGCGGCCAGTAGCAAGAGCCCGGCCGTGAACGCCTGGAGAGAACTGCGTTGGTTCATGGTGGCGAACCTCGGATCTTGAGTGAGACTCGGCCAGGAATGGCCCGCTCCCACCTTACAACGTGCAGCGTCCTTACGCTATCCCGACTACCGCCAGCGAAAAAGCCTTAGCGCCAGAATGAAGCTCGCTACCATCCACGCCAGGATGATGGCGAGCTCGGGGGTCACCGCCTGCCAGCCGGCTCCCCGCAGGATGTTTGCTCTGAGGGCATCAACCACGGCTGTTAGCGGCAAGGCCTGAATAAACGGCTGCAGCGAGTCGGGAAATCGGGAGGCCGAGAAGAATACGCCCGAGAAGATCCACATCGGGAGCATGACCAGGTTCATCAGCCCGGACGCTCCCTCCATGGTCTGTACCCGCGAAGCCACCAGGAGACCCAATGAGGTAAACGCGAGCGATGACACCAGGCAGATGGTGACCAGCACAACGAGCGACCCGCGGAGCGGCACGCCGAACACCAGCGCGCCGAAGCCGAGGAGCAGGCCCACCTCGATGACCAGCAGGGTAAGACGAGAGAGCACGAACGACGCAAGGATACTGGGGCCGCGACATGGGGGTGGCGATGAGGCGCTTGAGCAGCCGCTTCTTTCGGGCATCCACGATGGCGAAGCCCACGCCCCAGATGCCGCTCCCCATGAGGTTCATGCCGAGGAGCCCAGGCACCAGAAAATCGATATAGCGGGAGCCGCGTTCGTGTACCAGCCGATCGCTCACCGGCACCCGATCGCGCCGGCCGGCGGCTCGCTGCAACGCGTCGTCCACCATCAGGCGCGCGACCCGGCTCTCCGGCCGGGTGTCATCGTAGCGGTACTCCACCCGCCCATCAGGGGCAGGGACGACGACCAACGCCACCTCTCCGGTGCGAAGCGCCTCGGCCGCAGCCGAGTCGCTCAGAAGCGAGACCTCTAGTTCCGCCGCTCCGCGCAGCGCGTCGGCCAGTCGCGGCCGCGCTGCGTGTCCACGGCCACGACCGCCACGCTGGTCCGCTCGGGGGCCCGGTTTCGAAACGCGATGCCGAGCCCCGCCGCCAGGAGAACGGGGAAGATGAAAACCCAGAACACCGCCTCCGGCTCCCGGAAGAACTCGCGATAGCGCACCCGGGTGAGCTGGACCAGTGGATGGTCGGCCCATCGCTGCCGATCACTCATCGCGCAGATGACGGCCGGTGAGAGAGACGAATACGTCTTCCAGCGTTGCCGAATGGGTTCTGAGCTCGGTCAGCTGAGCGCCCTGCCGCCGCAGCTCACCCAGCAGCGCCGGCATGGCGCGGTGCAGCTCGTCCACCTGGAGGCGGTACATCCCATCCTGGCGCGCGGCGGCGCAGACCCCCTCGATCTGTCGAAGTGGACCCTCGTCGACCGTGGAGCCGTCCGCCAGCGCGAACTCCAGCACGTGCTCCGCGCGGAGCGCGGCAATGAGCTCGCGGGGGGTGCCTAGCGCGATCATCTTGCCGTGATCCACGATGGCAACGCGGTCGCACAGCCGCTCGGCTTCTTCCATATAGTGGGTGGTGAGCAGGATGGATCGCCCAGCCGACTTGAAGCCTTCGATCAGGCCCCAGAGCTGGCGGCGCGACTGGGGATCGAGGCCGGTAGTCGGCTCGTCCAGAAAGAGGAGCTCGGGATCGCCGACCAGGGCACAGGCGAGAGCCAGCCGCTGCTTCTGGCCGCCTGAAAGCCCGCCCACCCGGGAGTGCGACTTCTCCCCCAGCTGCACCATCGCGATGACGGCGTCTACCGTAGGGCCACTGCGGTAGAAGCTGCGGAAGAGGCGCACCGTCTCCTCCACCGTGAGCTTCTCGGAGAACTGGGTCTCCTGGAGCGAGATCCCGAGCCGCTCTCGCAGCTCGCGGTCGTCCTTGCCCCAGCGGCGACCGAGCACGGTCACCTCACCGGCGTCGGGGGTATTCAGTCCCTCGCAGATCTCGATGGTGGTCGTCTTGCCCGCACCGTTGGGCCCGAGAAGTCCGAAGCACTCGCCGGCGAGGACCTCGAGGTCGAGGCCATCCACAGCGACCACATCCTTGTAGGCCTTGCGGAGATTCCGAACCTGAAGGGCTATCCCGCCGAGAGGCGAATGCATGGGAGAATCATAACGCCGCCCCTACGGGGCGGCGCGGCTCCCCGTCTCAATCCTTGCGGCGCCGGGACCAGGTGTTACGGAGGGACTCCCAGGTGCTCTGCCACTCGTCCGGCCGCGCCAGGAGGACGTAGCCTGCGAGCACACCGGCCATGTAGACTGCGGTTTGTACCATGGGGGAGGGGTCTAAAGCAATGAGAAGCATGGATTTTTACCTTGCCGTTCCGGCGGTCTGAATCATCTGTGCGTTGAGGGCCTGGGAGATCCGTTCCTTCGAATCCACCAAATGGGCGCGGGTGTATGGGTCCAGCTCGACTCCACGTCGCAGCAGTGCTCGGCCCAACTCACCGCCGAGGTCCGCGAGTGTGGCCCGGGCAAGCGTGCGCGCGTCTTCCGGGGTCTCGGGGAGCGGGTTCACGATCATCCGGATCAGGCTATTGAGATACAGCCGCTGAAGATCGCGTCTGACCGACGTGATGTTTCGCGGCACTGCAGTTATGCCGGCAGCCGGATAGGCGGCTTCGGCCCAGATGGCCCGGGTCAGAGTCGCGAACACCTCGGGAATCGTCACGGTCGGTTCGCCGTCTGTCGCGCGAAGCTCCGCGTCACGAATCCGGGCCAGCACCGCGGGGTCGAGCAGCTGCCCCAGCAGCGACGATTGCTGCGCGATCGCCCAGTTGTGCACCGGGAAATCGATGCGGCCGTCGGCCCCGGGCGTCGATCCCCAGTGCCGCCACCGATCCGGGCCGAGCCGGCTCAACAGATCCGGCCGGAAACGATAGGCCTGCTCGCCGAAGCCAGCCTCGGTGACAAAGGCAAGCGCCTCACGCTGGCGGCTCGCCGGCACCGTGGTCAGTGAGGGCCTGCCCGATGGATCCCCCCGATGATCGCGAGCCGTTGTGGCACCACCGAGGTACTTCGTCGTGACCAAAATCGCGTACCAGCGATCGTTCAGCAGATCGCTGAAGGCGGTCCGCAAGCGGGCATAGCTCTCCCCCGGCGCCACCATGCGGGTATCGAGCGAATCGAACAGCCCGTTGATCAGGGTTACCCGATCGCGAGCCCACTGTAGCGGATCGCTGGTCTGGTCGTAGCGCGAGACCGTTGGATCGAGACCGAACCCGCCGAACCCTGCATCCTCGTCCGTACCGTACAAATGCGTGGGCTTGGCGGCTTCCCCCGCCACGCTGCGGAGGGCATTGATCTCCGCGTCGGGCGTCCAGGCCGGGGCGGCAGGCGCCGAGCCTTTCCAGTTGGCCGCAGCCAGCTCGCGAGGGCCGAGCGACGCGTAACCATAGCGGATCGCCCAGCGATCGTAGGTGCCGATAGTGCCGGCGTGGTAATCACCCTGCTTCCGCGGGTCGAGCGAGAGCGCTGGTGGGCTGTAGTCCATCACCGAGACGCCGAGCCCGTTAGCCTGCGTGAAGCTCCGATCGGCGAGCTGGGCCTGGGTGGCACCGGCAGAGCCGCGGAAGTTGTGACGCAGGCCGAGCGTGTGCCCGACCTCATGCATGATCAAGGCCTTGAGCGCATGGCCGATGTACTGCCGGGTGACGGCACCGCCATCGCGCCCGCGTTGCGGGCAGCCAGCAAGGCCCGGGTCAGAGTGCCCTGGCGCCGCATTCCCTCGGCCAGACTGCACAGGCGGGCCTCACCGTTGAGTCCGGCGCTGGCCGAGTCCTCCAGGAAAACGGATCGGACCGCCGCTTCCGGGGCCACGTATTCGCCGGCTTCCCCGCGCCAGGCCTGGATCCAGGCGGCCGAGACCAGCACATCGGCATTCAGGATCTCGCCGGTGCGGGGATCGACGTTGGACGGACCCACCGCATAGATGCTGCGGTTCGTGGCGGTCCAGCGCACGGTGGAGTACCGCGCGTCCTCGGCGCTCCAGAGGGTGTCCTCGGGGGCATCGAGCACCTGGATCGCATTCCGAAAGCCCGCCTCTTCGAACGCGCGGTTCCACTCCAGGATTCCGGCCCTGACCCATGGCCTCCACTCGGTCGGGACGGTGCGATCGATGTAGTACACGATCGGCTTGACCGGCTCGCTCACGGCCGCGCCCGGATCGCGTTTCTCCAAACGCCAACGGTTCACGTAGCGAACGAAGAAGCTCTCGGCGGTATCGCGCGAGAAATCCTTGATCGCCGACACGAAGTAGCCCACCCGCTCGTCGGCATAGCGGGGGCGCATTGCAGTGGTTGGCAGCTCGAGGAGAGAATAATGCACGCCTACCGGGATCCAGCGGTAGTCCGCCACCGCGTCGAGCCCAAGATTTCGATTGGCCTGATAGGTGAGGCGCACCTCGGCCTCGAGATTCCCCGGGAAGAGGCGGATTCCATCGAGACTCGACCGCTCCCGGTCCAGGACAATGGTGCTCGTCAGCTTGCGCTGCGTGGCCACGCCCTGGAAGAAGGCGCCCAGATCGACCCAATCCGACAAGAGGAACGGCGCGACGTCGAGGAGGATCTCCCCATTGTCGCGCATGGTGGCGATGGGAAACGATTGGGCGACGGAATGGCCGAAGGAGTAGTCCACGGCGCGCGCCATCGGCGTGCCCGCCGTGGCCGCAAACCGAGGATTCACCACCGTGAGCTCGATGCGGTCGCCGGCGCGATGGAAGCGGACCAGGTCCGAGCGGATCGAGGTGCCACCGTCCAGGCCGAGCTCGCCGATGCCTCGCGAGAGCTGGGTTACCAGCAGGTAGTCACGGTCGAGCTGAGCCGGGGTCAGGGCGAGGTACGCCTTGTCGCGTTTCAGGTAGATCGTGAAGATGCCGCTGTGGACCTCGGCTCCCTTGGTCACGTCGGAGAACGATTTCCAGGGCCCGTCCTGGAGGCTGTTCTGCTGCAGGGAAACGGCGTCCCTGGAGGCGGCTGCGGGAAGGGCCGTGTCGCTCTCCGTCGCGGAGCGGACCGGACTGGGAGAGTGCGCCGGTTGCTGCGCGTGGGCGCTGATGGCGCCGTACCCGGCGAGAAACACGCCGAGGAACCATCGAGCTGATTGGGACACGGCAACTCCGGACGACAGAAGACAAGAGTGAAGCGGCCCGCGGTGGGACCAGGTCTGAGCAGGGGAGGGGCAAGTTGGGGGCCGTTATCGGAAGTGACGGTAAACGGAGGATTTCAGAGGGGTTGCGGGGCGTGAACCTTTCAAAAAGCCAGCCCCGGGGGCAAAAAGCGGTGGGAGGCGGGGAAGCGGGGAGCGGGAAGCAGGGACGTGAGGGTTACGAGAGCAGTCAGCAGCGTGGGCGAAGCGAAGGACCACCCGGTGGGTACTGGGAGCTCGCCCAGTAGGTGCGAAATAGCGGGCAAGGTGCCTCGCGGAGCTTGCCCTGACCGGCCCTGCCGAAAGCGCTCGGGACGCGGTGTCACCTTCGCCCGCTGACCCGCTGTCCCGCCGTCCCGCTGACCCATCAGGGTTCCCCTCCCTTGTGTTTGGAGTCCAACCCACGAGATTAACGGGCGTCCTCGTGACCCCCTCCTAGATTTCCGACCCCTCGCTCCCCCGCGTCGGAGCGCTTGAATGACGCCAAAACCTGCCGCCGCCACTGAAGTAGCCAGGCTCCTCTGGGCGCGCGCTGCCGGTGACACCCACGAGCCCGAGGAGGTCGTAGCCGCTGCCGAGCGCGTATGTATCCAGCTCCGGGCGGGGCTGGGCCGTTGGATCGGAGCCATGGGCTATCGCGCGCTCCTGGGTCGAGCGCTGGTCCTGGCTCGGGCAGAGCATCCAGCGCTCGGTGTCATGTCGTGCCACGGAGGAGACGATGAGATGATTGCTGCAGCCGTGCGGATGCATGGCGCCGCCGAGGTGGCGGCCGGCATGGTGGCGTTGGTGGCGAGGTTGGTCGAGTTGCTGGGTCGCGTCATTGGAGAAGAGATGGCGCTGCGATTGGTGGAGCAGACTGGCATGAGGTTGGCAGAGAGAGCGTGAGACCGAGCCCACGCGGAGTCGTGAGCATTGAGTCCAGGGGAGCACGCAATGCCGACGTTGACTAAGAAGCATTCCCGGAAGCAGGCGAGACCCGAAGGTCCCGGGCTGAAGCTCCTGGACACCGGGGTGCCCGGGCTGGACGAAGTGCTGGGCGGAGGTCTGCCGGAGCTCTCGTTCAATCTGATCGCCGGCGGTCCCGGCTCGGGCAAGACGACGCTGGCGATGCAGGTCATGTTCGCCAACGCCACCGCGCGCGGCCCGGCCTGTACTTCACCCTCCTGGGCGAGACGTCGTTGAAGATGCTGCGCTACCAGCAGCAGTTCGACTTCTTCGATCCAAGCCGCGTCGGGTCGGACGTGCACTTCCTCAATCTCAGCGAGGAGGCGCTGGCCGGGGACCTGGACGGCGTGCTCGAAGCGGATCGTCGAGGAGGTCGATCGCCTGCATCCCGGCATCGTCGTCATCGACTCGTTCCGGTCGCTGGTGCGCACGCAGCCGGAAGGTACCGCGGCCGGATCCGCGAGCTCGAGCATTTCGTCCAGCGGCTGGCGCTGCACCTGACGACCTGGGAGATCACCTCGTTCCTCATCGGGGAGTACACCGAGCAGAGCTCCGGGACCCGATCTTCACCGTCGCGGACGGCATCGTCTGGCTCTCCCAGGCGGTGAACCGGAATTCCGTCGTCCGGAGGCTCCAGGTCGTGAAGGCGCGGGGCATGGCGTCGATGCCCGGGGCTGCACACCATGCGGATGACCGACACGGGCGTGCAGGTCTTCCCCCGCACATCCCGAGCGTTCGGACGATCTCCACCCGACCGGACGATCGAGCGGCTGTCGACCGGCATGCCAGGGCTGGACGAGATGATGGGCGGTGGCATCCCGGTAGGGGACTCGCTGGTCCTCGCCGGCCCGACCGGCACGGGCAAGACGACGTTCGCGATGAAGTTCATCGCGGCCGGGCATCGCTGCGGGCGAGACTGCGGTGATCGCCGATCTTCGAGGAGCACCCGGACGATCTACCTGCAACGGGCGAAGAGCTCGAGGTGGACCTGCGGGAGGCGGTGCGCGACGACAAGCTGCGCATCATCTATCTCCGGCCCCTCGACCTCTCGGTGGACGAGACGCTCGAGCAGATCCGCGCGGCGGTCGAAGCAGGTCGGCGCGAAGCGCGTCGTCATCGATTCGATCTCCGGGTTCGAGATGGCGCTCGCCCCGAGCCTTCCGCGAGGACTTCCGCGAGTCGCTCTACCGGCTCGTCGGCGCGCTCACCGGGCTGGGCGTCACCATGTACTCGACCGTCGAGGTGGTGGAGGGAGGCGAGGGGACCGCGGGCTCCAGCTCACCGGCTACCAGGTCTCGTTCCTGACCGACGACATCCTCAGCCAGCGCTATGTGGAGATCGAGGGCGAGCTCCGCAAGGCGCTGGTGGTGGTGAAGATGCGGGGCAGCAGCCACAGCCGGCGAGTTCCGGGCCTACGAGATCACGGCCACCGGAGTGCAGCTGCGCGAGTCGCTCCGGGAATACGACGGCATCATCACCGGCATGCCCAAGCGCCAGCTCCGTATCCCGCCCGCCGGCTCTATCCCGGCTTGACGGAGCCGGAGGTGCTCGTGCTCGAGATGGTGATCCGGGCGGGAGCCGATGTCGCCGGCCGAGATCGCGAAGCAGACGGGGCTGCCGCTGCCGGCGTCGAGGCCATCCTCGAGCGTCTGGTCCAGCTCGAGTTACGTGAGCCGCAAGGGCGCCCGGTACGAGGCCGAGGCGCGTCGGCGCGCGACGTGATCGAACGCGAGAGGCAGACGAGAATCACCAGGAGCGCGAGGAGCGCTATCAGCAGCTGGTGGAGCTCGCGCCGAGACGCATCCTGATCCACGATGGCGAGCAGATCGTGCTGGCCAATGCCGCCGCCCTCCGGCTCGCGGGCGCGACCCATCGGGACCAGCTCGTCGGCCAGCCGATCGACAGCTTCCTCCATCCACCCTACCTCAAGGCAGTCGAGGCTCAGCTTCTCGGGTCCGGCGACGTGGCGAAACGGGTGCCGCCGGTGCGCGACACCTTTCGCCGGCTCGATGGCTCCGAGGTCGAGGTCGAGGTAACCGCGATCGCTTTCCTGGACCACGGCCATCCCTCTGCCCACCTCGTCGTCCAGGACATCACCGAGCGCTTGCTGCTGCAGGCGGCGGCAGACGGGCGGAGGAGCAGCTCCAGCAGGCGCAGAAGATGGAAGCGGTGGGGGCGCTCGCGGGTGGAGTCGCCCACGAGGTCAACAACATGATGTCGGTGATACTGGGGTTTAGCGAGTTCCTGCTGAGGCCCCAGGCATGGCGGAGATGCGGCTCGCGGAGGTCCGGCATATCGTGCGAGCGGCCGAACGCGCCGCGGCGGTGACCCGCCAGCTCCTGGCCTTCAGCCGCCGCGGCTTCCATCAACCGCACATCCTCAACCTGGCTCGGCCATGCAGGACCTCGAGCCGGTCGTCCGCCGGCTGCTGGGCGAGGAGCGACACCTTGCCCTGGTGTCCGATGCCTCGCCCCGGGTGCGGGTAGACAAGGGCCAACTCGAGCAGGTGATCGTGAATCTCGCCCTCAACGCTCGAGATGCCATGCCGGCAGGCGGCACGCTCACCATCACGACGGCGGAGACCGAGCTCGCCGGACGGGGTAGCCTCTAATGACGGTGTCGCCATCCCAGCCGGCCGCTATGCACTCGTCGTCGTTCGGGATACGGGCATAGGCATGGACGCGGCGACCCAGACGCATGTCTTCGAACCGTTCTTCACCACCAAGCCCGTCGGTAAGGGCACAGGGCTCGGCCTTGCCGCCGCCGACGGCATCATGAAGCAGAACAAGGGGTACATCACCGTGGCGAGCGCCCCCGGCCTGGGGGCCACCTTCACGCTGTACCTCCCCGTCCAGTCCGACGCCGACGTAGTCGAGCGGCGGAAAGAGCCGCTGGGGGAGCTGCCGCCTGCTCGGCGGAGAAGCCGTGCAACCCGGAGCAACCGTTCTCTTGATCGAAGACGAGCCCGCGGTCCGGGCGATTGCCGCGCGGAGCCTGGAGCGCAGCGGCTTCCGGGTCCTCCGGGCGTCGGGTGGGGCAAAGGCGCTCGAGTTGATTGGATCGGCATGGGCAGCCCGATCTGGTCCTGACCGATCTGATGATGCCGGGAATCGGCGGGATCGAGTTGGCTCGGCGTCTGAGGGAACGCTGGCCGGCGCTTCCGGTCCTCTTCATGTCCGGCTACTCGGTGGAAGATCTCCGGCTGCAAGGCGCGGTCGGCTTCGAGCGAGCCATGATCCAGAAGCCGTTCACTCCCGATGGACTGGTCAGGAGAGTGACCGCCGAGCTCTTGCGCGCAGCCACGGGGCAACCGGCGGTCCACTGAGACCACGTGGGTGTGCCTCTTCTTGACCTAAGCGAATCGTATGGCTACATTTGCAGGTCTGCCCCAAAAACGGGGCAGCTCTGTTTCTCAAGCTCAGGGTTATGCCGACTATCAATCAGCTCATCCGGCACGGCCGGAAAGACGTCGAGGCCAAGGACAAGGCGCCGGCGCTCAAGGCCAATCCCCAGAAGCGCGGCGTGTGCACCCGGGTCTACACCACCACTCCCAAGAAGCCGAACTCGGCGCTGCGGAAGGTCGCCCGCGTGCGGCTGACCAACGGCTTCGAGGTGACCGCCTACATCCCGGGCGAGGGGCACAACCTGCAGGAGCACTCGATCGTGCTGATCCGCGGCGGCCGGGTGAAGGACCTGCCGGGCGTGCGCTACCACATCGTGCGCGGCACGCTCGACTCGGCCGGCGTGAACGACCGGCGGCAGAGCCGCTCCAAGTACGGCGCCAAGCGGCCCAAGGCCGCGGGTAGCGCGCCGGCGCCAAGGGAGGCAAGAAGTGAGCCGGCGCAACAAGTGCGGTCAAGCGGCCGGTTCCGCCCGATCCGCGCTACGACAGCCAGACCGTCTCCAAGTTCGTCAACAACCTGATGTTCGAGGGCAAGAAGAGCGTGGCCGAGGGGATCTTCTACACGCGCCATGGATCTGATCGAAGAGCGCACCAGCCAGCCGGGCGTCGTCGGTGTTCAAGCAGGCGGTGAACAACGCCAAGCCCACGCTCGAAGTGAAGAGCCGCCGGGTCGGTGGCGCCTCGCTCCAGGTGCCGGTCGAGGTCCGGCCCGAGCGCCGGACCGCGCTGGCCATGCGCTGGCTGATCTCGTTCTCCCGGGCGCGCACCGAGAAGACGATGGCCGAGCGGCTCGCCGCGGAGCTGATCCTGGCCTCCAAGGGCGAGGGGAACACCATCAAGAAGAAGGAAGACACGCACCGGATGGCGGAAGCCAACCGGGCGTTCGCGCACTATCGCTGGTAAGCGGGTAGGCGGGAAGCGGGACTGCAGGGCGCTTCGGAAGAGGCGCCCTTTTTTGACCCGCGAGGCAGCTGGTCCAGGGGTTGACACCAGCGCGTAACCCGCTACTTTCCCGGGCTTGGCACTTTGATCGCCGGAACATCGGATTACGTGACCTCGCGGCCACCTCTGGTCCTCCAATGACAACGCGTGGGACTCCTGCTGGGGTCCTCGTCCAGGGCGAAAGCCCGGATGTGCGCGGAGCGATACCACCGGCGGTCGCCCGGGTCGGTCGCCCCGCTTTTTCGTTGACCCGTAGGAGGACGACATGGCCCGACAGACGACCGCTCGAACGGTATCGGAACATCGGCATCATGGCCCACATCGATGCCGGGAAGACGACTACGACCGAGCGCATCCTCTACTACACCGGGAAGAACTACAAGATCGGTGAGGTCCACGAGGGCGCCGCCACCATGGACTGGATGGAGCAGGAGCAGGAGCGGGGCATCACCATCACCTCCGCCGCCACGACCTGCTTCTGGACCCGGAACGGCATCCTCTACCGGATCAACATCATCGATACGCCGGGCCACGTGGACTTCACCGTCGAGGTGGAGCGCTCGCTCCGCGTGCTCGACGGTGCCGTGACCCTGCTCGACTCGGTGGCCGGCGTCGAGCCGCAGACCGAGACCGTCTGGCGCCAGGCCGACCGGTACGGCGTGCCGCGGCTCATCTTCGCCAACAAGATGGACCGGGTCGGCGCCGACTTCGACCGCTGCCTCGACGATGATCCGGGACCGGCTCACCAAGAAGGCCTATCCCGATCCAGCTGCCGGTCGGCTCCGGCGAGATGTTCACCGGGCACATCGACGTGCTCGGCGGGTCGAGGTCATCTTCGACGAGGAGACCCTCGGCAAGACCTTCACCGAGATGCCGGTGCCCGAGGCCTACAGGGAGCGGGTCGAGGCGGCGCGGCACGAGGTCATCGAGGCGGCGGTCGAGCACGACGAGCGAGCTGCTGGAGAAGTACCTGGCCGGCGCCGAGCTGTAGCTACGAGGAGATCCAGCACGCCATCCGGAAGGCGACGACCGGCGGGCATCATCGTTCCGGTGCTCTGCGGCGCCTCGTTCAAGAACAAGGGCGTGCAGGCGCTGCTCGACGCGGTCATCGACTACCTGCCGAGCCCGGATGGACGTCCCCGCCGATCGTAGGGCCACCTGCCGCTGCACGACGAGACCCACATCGAGCGCTGCGCCTCGGATGGCGAGCCGTTCTCCGCGCTGGCGTTCAAGGTGGCCACCGACCCCTACGTCGGCCGGCTGACCTTCTTCCGGGTGTACTCGGGCTCGCTCAAGTCGGGCAGCTACGTCTACAACAGCACCAAGGACAAGCGGGAGCGGATCGGCCGGCTGCTGCAGATGCACGCCAACAAGCGGGAAGAGATCGAGGAAGTGCTCGCCGGCGACATCGCCGCGGCGATCGGCCTCAAGGACACCCGCACCGGGCGACACGCTCTCCGACGAGGACAAGCCGATCATCCTCGAGGCGATGAAGTTCCCCAATCCGGTCATCGACGTCGCCATCGAGCCCAAGACCAAGGCCGACCAGGACAAGCTGGGCACCGCGCTGCAGAAGCTGCCAGGAAGAGGATCCGACCTTCCGGGTGCGGTCCGACGCGGAGACCGGCCAGACCATCATCGCCGGCATGGGCGAGCTGCACCTCGAGATCCTCGTCGACCGGATGAAGCGGGAGTTCAAGGTCGAGGCCAACGTCGGCAAGCCGCAGGTGGCGTTCCGGGAGACGGTCAAGAAGGCGGGTCACCAACGTCGAAGGGAAGTTCATCCGGCAGTCCGGCGGCAAGGGCCAGTACGGCCACGTGGTGATCAACTTCGAGCCCAGCGAGCCGGGCGCGGGCTTCGTCTTCGAGGACAAGATCGTCGGCGGCGTCATTCCGCGCGAGTTCATCAAGCCGGTCGAGGCCGGCATCCGGGAGGCGCTGGAGAACGGCGTGCTGGCCGGCTACCCGATGGTGGACGTGAAGGCGACGCTGGTCTTCGGCAGCTACCACGACGTGGACAGCTCCGAAATGGCGTTCAAGATCGCGGGCTCGATGGCGGTCAAGGAGGCGGCCCGCAAGGCCAACCCGATCCTGCTCGAGCCGGTCATGGAGGTCGAAGTGGTGACGCCCGTCCGACTTCCTGGGCGACGTGATCGGCGACCTCTCCAGCCGCCGCGGCAAGATCGGCGGCATGACCCAGCGCGGGCGACGCGCAGGTGGTGGCGGCCGACGTGCCGCTGGCCGAGATGTTCGGGTACTCGACCAGCTCCGCAGCATGACGCAGGGGCGGGCGGTGTACTCGATGCAGTTCGATCACTACGAGGAAGTGCCGAAGACCATCGCGGAGCAGATCATCACGAAGGCGAAGGGCTAGTGGCTATGGGCTATGAGCTGCTCAGTCCAGTCGTGACCCATAGCGCGTAGCCCATAGCCAGACGACACGAGAACTCAGGATACGAGCGAGCATGGCCAAGGCCAAATTCGAGCGGACCAAGCCGCATGTGAACGTGGGGACGATCGGGCACGTGGACCACGGGAAGACGACGCTGACGGCGGCGATCACGGCGATCCAGGCGAAGAAGGGGCTGGCGCAGTTCACGGCCTACGACCAGATCGACAAGGCGCCGGAGGAGCGGGAGCGGGGGATCGACGATCGCGACGGCGCACGTGGAGTACGAGACGGCGAAGCGGCACTACGCCCACGTGGACTGTCCGGGGCACGCCGACTACGTGAAGAACATGATCACGGGGGCGGCGCAGATGGATGGGGCGATCCTGGTGGTGAGTGCGGCGGACGGGCCGATGCCGCAGACCCGGGAGCACATCCTGCTGGCCAAGCAGGTGAACGTGCCGTACATCGTGGTGTTCCTGAACAAGGTGGACATGGTGGACGACCCGGAGCTGCTGGACCTGGTGGAGCTGGAGGTGCGGGAGCTGTTGAGCAGCTACGACTTCCCGGGGGACGACACGCCGATCATCCAGGGGAGTGCGCTGCAGGCGCTGGAGAGCAAGGATCCCAACTCGGAGCAGGGGAAGAAGATCCAGGAGCTGCTGGATGCGCTGGACAGCTACATCCCCCAGCCGAAGCGGGAGATCGACAAGCCGTTCCTGATGCCGGTGGAGGACGTGTTCTCGATCACCGGGCGGGGGACGGTGGCGACGGGGCGGATCGAGCGGGGGGTGGTGAAGGTGGGGGAGGAAGTGGCGCTGGTGGGCTTCGGGGCCAGCAAGAAGACGGTGGTGACGGGGGTGGAGATGTTCCGCAAGCTGCTGGACCAGGGGGAGGCGGGGGACAACGTGGGGCTGCTGCTGCGGGGGATCGAGAAGAACGAGATCGAGCGGGGGATGGTGCTGGCGAAGCCGGGGAGCATCACGCCGCACACCCAGTTCGAGGCCGAGGTGTACGTGCTGACCAAGGAGGAGGGGGGCCGGCACACGCCGTTCTTCAAGGGGTACCGGCCCCAGTTCTACTTCCGCACGACGGACGTGACGGGGAGCGTGGAGCTGCCGGCGGGGGTGGAGATGGTGATGCCGGGGGACAACGTGCAGATGACGATCGAGCTGATCACCCCGATCGCGATGGACGAGGGGCTGCGCTTTGCCATCCGCGAGGGCGGCCGCACCGTGGGCGCCGGCGTGGTGACCAAGATCCTGAAGTAGACGGGAACGACGGGAAGGACGGAAAGACGGGAGTGACCTACCCGACCTCCCGACCTTCCCGACCTTCGAACGAAGTGAGAAACAAATGGCTCAAAGAATCCGAATCCGCCTCAAGGCCTTCGACCACGTCGTCCTCGACCAGGCCGCGGCGGACATCGTGCGCACCGCCGAGAAGACCGGCGCGCAGGTGTCCGGGCCCGATCCCGCTTCCGGTGAAGACCGAGCGGTGGACGGTGCTGCGCAGCCCGCACGTGGACAAGAAGAGCCGGGAGCAGTTCGAGCTGCGCACCCACAAGCGGCTCCTGGACATCAACGACTCCCGTCCGCAGACGATGGACGCGCTGACGAAGCTGGACCTGCCGGCCGGCGTGGACGTCGAGATCAAGGTCGAATAGCGATGACCAACGGATTGATCGGCCGCAAGCTCGGGATGACCCGGGTCTTCGAGGAAGACGGCACCGCGGTGCCGGTGACGGTCATCGAGGCCGGGCCCTGCCGCGTGGTGCAGGTGCGCGACGGCGGCGTCCAGCTCGGGTTCGGCGCCCGTCGCAAGCAGCGCACCAGCAAGGCCCAGCTGGGCCACGCCAAGAAGGCGGGCCTCGAGGCGGCGCCCCAGGTGCTGCGAGTCTTCACGGTCAATGGCGAGCGCACCCGCGCCGGGCGCGGAGGTCAAGGTGGACATCTTCGCCCCGGGCGAGCTGGTGAAGGTCACCGGCACCACCAAGGGCCGGGGGTTTCAGGGCGTGGTGCACCGCTACGGTTTCGGCGGCGGCCCCGCCACCCACGGCAACACCCGGCACCGGAAGCCCGGCTCGATCAGCCCCGGCACCGATCCGTCCCGCGTCATCAAGGGCAAGCGGATGCCGGGCCACATGGGCGCCGAGCGGCACACCGAGCTCGGACTTCGGGTGGTCAAGGTCGATCCGGAGCGGAACCTTCTGTTCGTGCGGGGCGCCATCCCGGGCTCGAAGAACGGCATCGTGACGGTCGCGAAGCAGGGAGGGCCGAGCCGCCATGATTGAGGCTCCGCACTACACGCTCGGCCGGAGCGAAGCGGGACGCGAACTTCGCGCTGCCGGCGGAGTACTTCGACGGCACCGTGAACGAGCCGGTGCTGCACCAGGCGGTGAAGGTGTACCTGAACAACCAGCGTCAGGGCACCCACATGACCAAGACCCGGAGCTTCGTCTCCGGCGGCAATCAGAAGCCCTGGAAGCAGAAGGGCACCGGCCGCGCGCGGCAGGGCTCGACTCGCGCGCCGCACTGGCGGGGTGGCGGCATCGTGTTCGGGCCGTCGCCGCGGGACTACCGCACCGACATCCCCCGCAAGGTGAGGCAGCTCGCGCGCAAGAGCGCGCTCAATGCCCGGGCCCGCGAGGGCGCGGTGCATGTGGTCGAGCGGCTCGCTTTCCGGGCACCCGAAGACGGCGCAGCTGGCCGAGCTGCTCGGAAGCCTGGGCGTGGATGGGCGGAAGGTCGCTGGTGCTGACGGCAGGGCACAACGCCGAACGCCTACCTCAGCGGGCGGAACCTGCCGACGCGTCGAAGTGATGGCCTATGCCGAGGCGTCGGCGTACGACATCCTCTGGTCGGATGCGGTGGTGGTCGAGGAAGGGGCGCTGACCGGCGTGATGCCGGAGCCGCTGCCGGAGAGGAAACCGAGGCGGAGAAGGCGGAAAGGACGGCAGCGCGAAGACGGGAAAGACGGGAAGCGGCGGCAAGCGAAGACCGCTCCGAAGCAGAAAGCGCCCAAGGCCAAGTCGACAGCCAAGGCCAAGCCGGCCAAGGCCAAGGCTGCCAAGAAGACCACGGCGAAAAAGTCTGCGGACAAGCCGGCCAAGAAGAAGGCCGCGCCGAAGAAGAAGGGGTCCAAGTAATGCCGACGCTGCATCAGGTCGTCGTCCGGCCGGTGGTGACCGAGAAGAGCTCGGCCGCCTACCAGACGCGGAAGGAATACACCTTCGAGGTGCACCCCGAGGCGAACAAGTACCAGATCCGGGACGCGCTCCAGAAGCTGTTCGGCGTGACCGTGACCGACGTCCGCACCATGCAGATGCGCCGGCACGAGGTCACCCGCGGTCGCACCCGGGGCACCACGGCCCGCTGGAAGAAGGCGATCGTCACGCTCAAGGAAGGCGACTCGATCGCCGTGTTCGAGGGCTGAGATGAGCATCAAGCAATTCCGTCCGATGACGCCGGGCACCCGGTTCCGCTCGGTGTCCGGGTTCGACGAGATCACCCGGTCGACGCCGGAGAAGTCGCTGCTGGAGCCGAAGAAGCGGACCGGCGGCCGCAACAACCAGGGCCACCTCACCTCGCGGCACCGGGGCGGCGGCCACAAGCGGCAGTACCGGAAGATCGACTTCAAGCGGAACAAGTTCGGGATTCCGGGCAAGGTGTCGCGAGATCGAATACGATCCGAACCGGAGCGCCCGGATCGCCCTGATCGTGTACGCCGATGGCGAGAAGCGCTACATCCTGCATCCCAAGGGCCTGGCGCAGGGCGACACCGTCGTGTCGGGCCCGGGCTCCGACACCCGGACCGGCAACGCGGTTCCGCTGGGCGAGATTCCGCTCGGCACCACGGTGCACAACGTGGAGCTCAAGATCGGCAAGGGCGGCCAGCTGGCCCGCACCGCGGGCTCGAGCGCGCAGGTCGTGGCCAAGGAGGGCGACTACGTCACCCTGCGGCTCCGCTCCTCCGAGATGCGCCTGGTGCACGGCCGCTGTCTCGCCACGGTCGGCGAGGTCGGGAACGCCGAGCACGAGCTGCTCTCGGTCGGCAAGGCGGGCAAGAGCCGCTGGCTGGGCAAGCGGCCCAAGGTGCGCGGCGTGGCGATGAACCCGGTGGATCACCCGCTGGGCGGCGGCGAAGGCAAGAGCTCGGGCGGCCGTCCGCCGACGTCGCCGTGGGGCAAGGTCGAGGGCAAGAAGACCCGGCATCGGAAGAAGGGCTCGACCAAGATGATCGTGCGGGGACGCAAGCGCGGGAAGGCGACGACGTAGTGGGATCGCCAGTCGCCAGACGCCAGTCATCAGACCTGGATGACCGCGATGACGACTGGCGACTGACGACGGCGACTTGGAGAAAACATGGCACGAAGCGTAAAGAAGGGCCCCTTCGTTCAGGAATGCGTTGATGACCAAGGTCCAGGTCCTCAACAGCAAGAACGAGAAGCGGGTGGTGAAGACCTGGAGCCGGGCCAGCACGATTCTGCCCGAGTTCGTGGGCCACACCTTCGCGGTGCACAACGGGAACAAGTTCGTCCCGGTGTACGTCACCGAAAACATGGTGGGCCACAAGCTGGGCGAGTTCGCGCCCACGCGGCTCTTCCGTGGCCACAGCGGCAAGATCGTGGCCGACAAGAAGGCCAAGCCGGAGTAACCATGAGCGGCCATGCGATTCAGCGGCTGGTGCGCCAGTCGCCCCGAAAGATGCGGCTCGTCATCGATCTCATCCGCGGCAAGGATGTGAACGAGGCGTACGCGATTCTGAAGTTCAACAAGAAGCTCGCGGCCAAGCAGATCGCCAAGACGCTGAAGTCGGCGGTGGCGAACGCGGAGCAGAAGGCGCTCAAGGAGAACGCGAGCTTCGATGTGGACGCGCTCTTCGTGAGGAAGGCGATCGTCAACGGCGGGACAGCCGCTGAAGCGGTTCACCGCGGCGGCCCAGGGCCGGGCGACGCCGATCCGGAAGCGCACCAGCCACGTGGAGATCCACGTGGAGACCAAGGAGAGCGAGTAATGGGCCAGAAGACGCATCCGATCGGGCTCCGGCTCGGCATCGTCAAGCAGTGGTCGTCCCGGTGGTTCGCCACCAAGGAGATGCCGGCGCTGCTCAAGGAAGACGAGCTGATCCGGAAGTACCTGAAGACCCGGCTGGGGCACGCGGCCATCTCCGAGATCCACATCGAGCGGCGGCCCGGCAAGGTCACCATCACGGTGCACACCGGCCGGCCCGGCGTGGTCATCGGCAAGCGGGGCGCCGAGGTGGACAAGCTGCGGGACGAGCTGGCCCAGCTGACCGGCAAGGAAGCCGCGATCAACGTCGAGGAGATCAAGCGGCCGGAGCTGTCGGCCCAGCTGGTCGGCGACAACATCGCCCACCAGCTCACCCAGCGGATCTCGTTCCGCCGGGCCATGAAGCGGGCGGTGCAGAGCGCCATGCGGATGGGCGCCCAGGGGATCAAGGTGCGGGCGGCGGGCCGCCTGGGCGGCGCCGAGATCGCGCGGACCGAGGGATATCACGAAGGGCGGGTGCCGCTCCACACGCTGCGGGCCGACATCGACTACGCCACCAGCACCGCCAAGACGACCTACGGCACCATCGGCATCAAGGTCTGGATCTTCAAGGGCGAGGTGATCGAGGACATGTCCGGCCGCACGTACAGCACGGGGGCCTGAAGCCGATGCTCGCGCCGAAGCGGATCAAGTTCCGCAAGAAGTTCAAGGGCCGGACCAAGGGGATCGCCACCCGGGGCAACACGGTGGCGTTCGGGGAGTTCGGGCTGATGAGCCTGGATCCGGGCTGGGTCACCAACCGGCAGATCGAGGCATCCCGCGTGGCCATGACCCGCGAGATGAAGCGCGGCGGCAAGGTGTGGATCCGGATCTTTCCGGACAAGCCGATCACCAAGAAGCCGGCCGAGACCCGCATGGGTAAGGGCAAGGGCAATCCCGAAGGCTGGGTCGCGGTGGTCAAGCCGGGCCGGGTGCTGTTCGAGATCGAGGGGATCAGCGAGGACCTGGCCAAGAAGGCGCTTGGCGCTGGCCTCGGCCAAGCTGCCGGTGAAGACCCGCTTCGTGAAGCGCGAGGAGATCTGAGCGGTGAAGCCCAACGAGCTGCGGGAGATGTCGGTGGAGGATCTGCGAGACCAAGCTGGCCGAGCTGACCGAGGAGCGGTTCCGGCTCCGGTTCCGCTCGGCCACCGAGTCGATCGAGAATCCGATGCGGTTCCGGGCCATCCGGCGGGAGATCGCGCGGATCAAGACGATTTTGAAGGAGAAAGTCGCGAGTCAGCGAGTCGCAAGTCGCGAGTCGTGAGTCATGACCATGCACTCCAATCTCGAGACTCGTGACTCGACTGACTCTGACTACAGGACAACGAACATGGCCGAAGAGACCAAGAACCCCGCACCCGCCGCAAGATCCGGCAGGGTATCGTGACCAGCGACAAGATGGAGAAGACCGTCACCGTGTCGCTGGTGCGCCGGTATGCCCACCCGGTGTACGGCAAGCAGGTGACCCGCACCAAGAAGGTGAAGGCGCGCGAACGAGCATGGCGCCAAGGCGGGCGACACGGTGCGGATCATGGAGACGCGGCCGCTGGCCAAGACGGTCAACTGGCGGGTGACGGAGATCGTGGAGAGGGCGAAATAGAGTCAAGAGTATGGCATGGCTATGGGCTATCCGACCGGAGTACCTGCATGAGCCCTGAGAGCCCTGACGAGGAAACATGGTCCAGCAAGAAAGCATTCTCCGCATCGCGGACAACTCGGGCGCCCGCAAGGCGCTGGTCATCCGGGTACTGGGCGGCAGCAAGCGCCGGTACGCGGGCCTGGGCGACACCGTGGTCGTCGCGATCAAGGACGCGATCCCGACCGGCCAGGTGAAGAAGGGCGACGTCGCCAAGGCGGTCATCGTGCGAACCGCCAAGGAGACCCGGCGGAAGGACGGCTCCTATATCCGCTTCGACGAGAACGCGGCGGTGCTGATCAACGATGCCGGGGAGCCGCGGGCCACCCGCATCTTCGGCCCGGTCGCTCGGGAGCTCCGGGAGAAGCGCTACATGAAGATCGTCTCACTGGCGCCGGAGGTGCTGTAGCATGAAGCCACTCGTATTCAAGAAGGCCAAGCGGATCCGCCATCAGGCGCCGGCTCAGGATGCGGCTGCACATCACCAAGGGTGACACCGTGCAGGTGATCTCCGGGCGAGGACAAGGGCAAGCGGGGCCGGGTGCTCCGGGTGCACCCCAAGACCGGCCGGGTGACGATCGAGGGCGTGAACGTGGTGAAGCGGCACCGCCGCGCGACCAACACGGCCGAGGGCGGGATCGTCGAGTTTCCCGCGCCGATCCATCACTCGAAGGCAATGCTGATCGATCCCAAGAGCGGCGAGCCCAGCCGGGTCCGCCGCCGGCGGGACGCGGATGGAACCGTCGAGCGGATCGCCGTGAAGTCGGACCAGCCGATCCCGAGGAGCCGGTAGCAATGGCGGACGAGACGAAAGAAGGCGGAAAGGGCGGCAAAGGCGGAAAAGGCGGGAAGCCGAAGGCGCCAAAGGCCGGGAAGGTCGCGACCGCGACGCCCGCAAGGGCGGAGCCTCGGCGGGCCGGCAAGGGGAAGGACAAGGGCGCCGGCTGCCGCGGTCGACCACGCGCCCAAGGCTGCGGAGGGCAAGCCCCGGCTGCAGGACTACTACGAGAAGACGATCCGGCCCCGGCTGGCCAAGGAGTTTGGGCTGGCCAATCCGAACCAGGTGCCCCGGCTGGTCAAGATCGTGCTCAACGTCGGGCATGGGCGACGCGGGCAAGAACCCGAAGCAGCTCGATGCCGCGGTCGAGGAGCTGGGACTCATCACCGGCCAGAGGGCGGTGGTGACCCGGGCCAAGAAGGCGATCGCCAACTTCGGGCTCCGGGCCGGGCATGCCGGTCGGGGCCACGGTAACGCTTCGGGGCGCCCGGATGTACGAGTTCCTCGACCGCTTCATCAATCTCGCGATTCCGCGCATCCGCGACTTCCGCGGCCTGCCGACCCGCAGCTTCGATGGCCGGGGGAACTACACCTTCGGGATCAAGGAGCAGATGATTTTCCCGGAGATCGACTTCGACCGGGTCGAGAAGATCCACGGGATGGACATCACCCTGGTCACCTCGACCGACCGGGATGACCTGGCCATGGGGCTCCTGCGGGAGCTGGGGTGGCCGTTCCGGGGCGAGACGCCGCAGCGGGTGGCGTAGAGAAAGTAGCGTGAGCGGTAAGCAGTAAGCGGTAAGCGGGAAATCGAACCGAGTGAGAACGCGGTTGAAGTAAAGCGGAAGGGCCGGGTGGCCCGCTCACCGCTCACTGCTCACCGCTTACGCAGTCGAGGAGAAGATGGCAAAGACAGCCTGGATTGAAAGAGCCAAACGCACGCCGAAGTTCAAGGTGCGCACGGTGCGCCGCTGCCAGCGGTGCGGACGGTCCCGCGCGGTGCTGCGGAAGTTCGGACTCTGCCGTATTTGTTTCCGTGAGCTCGCCTTGAAGGGGGAAATCCCGGGCGTGCGCAAGGCCAGCTGGTAAGGGGAACGAGGAAGTATGAGCCTGACAGATCCCGTCGCGGATATGCTGACCCGCATCCGGAACGCCTGCTCCGCGGGTCACCGGCGGGTGGACATGCCGGTGTCGAAGCTGAAGAGCGAGGTCGCCCGGTTGCTGCGTGACAATCACTACATCGCGGACTTCAAGATCCTCGATGATGGTGCCCACGGCGTGCTGCGCCTGTACCTGAAGTATCACAACGAGGCGCCGGTCATCCGCGAGCTGCGCCGGGTCTCGACACCCGGCCTCCGGCGCTACGTCAAGTGCCGCGAGCTGCCCCGGGTGAAGAACGGCCTGGGCATGGCCATCGTCTCCACTCCGCGCGGCCTGATGACCGATCGCGAGGCGCGGACGCGCGAACCTCGGCGGCGAGCTGCTCGCCGTGGTCTGGTAGGAGGCACGATGTCGCGTATCGGCAGAAAGCCGGTCGCCGTCCCCAAGGGCGTCACGGTCCAGCTGCAGGGAAACACCGTGGCGGTCAAGGGGCCACGCGGCGAGCTGCGCGCGCAGCCTCCACCCCGACATGCAGATGGCCCTCGGTCAACGATCAGTTCACCGTTGCCCGGCCCAGCGAGGAGAAGCGGCACAAGGCGCTCCACGGGCTGACCCGCACCCTGGTGCAGAACATGGTCGAGGGCGTCTCCAAGGGGTTCAGCAAGACGCTGGAGATCCAGGGCGTCGGCTACAAGGCCGAGGCCAAGCCCTACGGCGTCAACCTGATCGTCGGCTACTCGCATCCGGTGAAGTACGAGGCCCCCAAAGGGCATCAAGATCTCGGTGGACAACAACATCGTGGTCAAGATCGAAGGAGCCGACAAGGAGCTGGTCGGCCAGGTGGCCGCGGAGCTGCGCTCGGTGCGTCCGCCGGAGCCGTACAAGGGCAAGGGGATTCGCTACCAGGGTGAGCACGTCCGCCGCAAGGCCGGCAAGACAGGAGCCAAGTAAGCATGCGTACGATTCACGCGCCCAAGACCCGGCTGCAGCTGCGTTATCGGCGCCACCTCCGGGTGCGCCGCAAGGTGTCCGGCACGGCCGAGCGGCCCCGCCTGGTGGTGTATCGCTCGCTCAAGCACATCTACGCCCAGCTGGTGAACGACGAGCTCGGCGTCACCCTGCTGGGCGTGAGCGATCTGAGCGAGGGGATTCAGGCCGACGGCGCGGCCAAGGTGGGCCGGGCCAAGGGCACCGGCAAGCTGCTGGCCGAGAAGGCCAAGGCGGCTGGGATCACCAAAGTCGTGTTCGATCGGGCAGGTTACCGTTACCATGGTCGCGTGCAGGCCGTCGCCGACGGCGCACGCGAAGGCGGATTGGAGTTCTAATGGCGAGATGAAAACGGAGCGCCGGAACTCCAGGGCATAACAGCTTGGTAGCCGAAGGCAGCGCGGCAGAGACCGGCAAGCCGAGTGACGGGCCCGCGGTTGCCGAGCGCCCCGCCGGGAACCGACCGTCCGCGCGGGCGTGGCGGGCGCGGTGGTGAGCGGGGAGATCGTGGTGGGCGCGGCGGACCCCGGCGGGATCGGGGCGACCGGGATCGCTCGAGCGAGCATGTCGAGAACGTCATCGCCATCAACCGGGTGGCCAAGGTGGTCAAGGGTGGCCGTCGGTTCTCCTTCAATGCCCTCGTGGCGGTGGGCGACGGGAAGGGCAAGGTCGGCATCGCCACCGGCAAGGCCAACGAGGTCTCGGAGGCAGTGCGCAAGGCGGTGGATGCGGCCAAGCGTTCCATGATCGAGCTGCCGCGCACCGGGTCCACCATTCCGCACGAGGTCATCGGCGAGCATGGCGCGGGCCGGGTGCTGCTCAAGCCTGCCGCCACCGGCACCGGCGTGATTGCCGGCGGACCGGTGCGCGCGGTGCTGGAGTGCGCCGGCATCACCGACATTCTCACCAAGAGCCTGGGCTCGACCAATCCGCACAACATGGTCCGGGCGACGATGGACGGCCTGGCCAGTCTGGTGTCGCTCGTCAGATCGCCCGGGAGCGGGGCGTCGAGCTGGACCAGATTGCCTACAAGGCCAGGCAGGAGGGCTGAGCATGGGACGTAATCCAGTGGTGGGCCGGCAGGGACCGGGGCACCACGCCGCCGTGATCCCCACCGAGGACAAGGCCAGCGCGCTGGCGGTGAAGCAGATCCGCTCCGAGATCGGCCATCCCGAGACCATGCGGCGCACCTTGCGTGCGCTGGGTCTCCGGCATCACCAGCAGACGTCAAGGTGCCGAACACGTCCTCGGTGCGGGGCATGTTGATCAAGGTGCGTCACCTCATCGAGGTGACGCCGGCGCAGGAGAGCTGATGGCGAAGAGCAAGAAAGCGTGGTCGCGCCGTGAGGCGGCAGCCAACGATAACGCTGTCGAATCTGAAGCCGGCCGCCGGCTCGACCCAGTCGCGGAAGCGCGTCGGTCGGGGCCCGGGCTCCGGGCTCGGCAAGACCTCGGGCAAGGGGCACAAGGGCCACAAGGCCCGGACCGGCGGTGGCACCAACCCCGGCTTCGAGGGCGGGCAGATGCCGATGTACCGCCGGCTGCCCAAGCGGGGCTTCACCAACCCGTTCCGGGTGGAGTCCCAGATAGTGAATCTGGCCGATCTGAGGAAGGTCAGTGCCGGCGACGTCAGCCCGGAGACATTGTACTCCGCGGGTCTCATCGGGAAGCCTGACGCCCCGGTGAAGCTGCTGGGCACCGGTGACGCCGACCGGGCCTATTCGGTTCGAGGCGTGGCCTTTTCCGCGTCGGCGCGCACGAAGATCGAGGCGGCCGGCGGTAAGATCGAGGAGTAAGTGGCAGCTCCGCGTGTTCCCAATCTGGCCATGGACGAGGAGCTGAAGAGGAAGATCCTCTTCACTCTGCTGGCGCTGGTGATCTACCGGGTAGGCGCGCACATCGCCGCTCCGGGAGTCAACGTCACGGCCCTGGCCGACTTCATCCGGAACTCGGCTGCAGCCGGGTTCTTCGGCCTGTACGACGCGCTCGGTGGCGGCCTGTCGCGCGCCACCGTGTTCGCGCTCGGCATCATGCCCTACATCTCCGCCTCGATCATCTTCCAGCTGGCCGGGGGAGTGGCGCCCTCAATCGGCAAGATGCAGAAGGACGAGGAGGGCAAAAAGAAGATCACCCAGTGGACCCGGTATCTCACCGTGTTCATTGCGCTGTCCCAGGCCTACACCTTCGCCCTGTTCACCGAATCGATTCCTGGCGCCGTTCCCGATCCCGGGTTGTGGTCGCGGCTCATCATGGTGGTGACGCTCACCACCGGCGCGATCTTCGTCATGTGGCTGGGCGAGCAGATCACCGAGCGGGGAATCGGCAACGGGATGAGCCTGCTGATCACCTTCTCGATCCTGGAGCGGCTCTGGCCCGGGACGCTACAGCTGCTTCAGTTCATCCAGAGCGGTGTGGTCAGTCCTATCGGGGCCGCGCTGTTCCTCGTCATTCTCGTGGCCACGATCGCCGCGGTGGTGGCAATGACCATCGCCGCCCGTCGAATTCCGATTCAGATTCCTCGCAAGGTCATGGGCCGCGGCCGGATCCGGGAAGGGCAGAAGACGTTCATCCCCATCCGGCTGATCACCGCGGGCGTGATGCCGATCATCTTTGCCCAGACGATCATCATCGTACCCGGCACGCATCGCCAGCTTCACCCAGAATCCGGTGCTCACCGAGCTGGCGAGCTTCTTCCAGCCGGGCGATCTGCCCTACGACCTGGTGTTCGGGCTCCTGATCCTGGTCTTCAGCTACTTCTACACCTCGATCATCTTCAATTCGGTCGATCTGGCTGAGAACCTGAAGAAGCAGGGCGGATTCATCCCGGGTGTGAAGCCGGGAGCCAGCACGGCGGATTATATCGACGGTGTTCTGGCGCGCATCACCCTGCCCGGTGGCCTCTTTCTCGCCTTGGTCGCCCTGTTGCCGATCCTGGTCTCCAAGTGGATGAGCATTCCCAACACCGGCTTCGGCGGCACCTCGGTCCTGATCGTCGTCGGCGTTCTCCTCGATACGATCGCCCAGGTCGAGCAGCACCGGACGCTGCGCAAGTACGACGGCTTCATGAAGACGGGGCGGGTAAAGTTCCGGGGTCGACAGCAGCGGTACATGTAGAAACGCGTGAGCGGTGAGCGGTAAGCAGTGAGCGGGGCTGCCCGGTGGAACCTCTGTCGGATCGCCCCGCTTACCGTTCACCGCTTACCGCTTACGCTTTTCCGGAGCCACATGGATATCCTATTGATGGGCCCGCCGGGTGCCGGGAAGGGTACCCAGGGCGCCCTGCTGGCCGAGGCTCGCGGCGTGCCCAAGTTTGCCACCGGCGACCTGCTGCGCGATGCAGTCAGGAGGGGGACCCCGCTGGGGCTGCGGGCCAAGAAGGTCATGGAGGCGGGGCATCTGGTCGGCGATGATCTCATCCTGGGCATTGTCAGGGACGAGCTCGGCAAGCCGGGAGCCGCCAAGGGAGTAATTTTCGACGGGGTGGTACGAACGATTCCGCAGGCGGAGGGAGTGGAGCGCCTCCTGGCCGAGAAGGGTCGCCGAATGGATGCAGTGCTGTTCTTCGATGTGTCGGACGACGAGATTCTCACCCGGCTTGCCAAGCGGCGCGCGGTCGAGCAGCGGGCCGACGACGATCCCGACGCCGTGGCCACCCGGCTTCGCGCTTACCGAAAGCAGACCGCTCCCGTGCTCGATTGGTATGAGGAGCGGAACCTCGTTCATCACATCCCCGCGGCAGGCTCCGTCGAGGAAATCGCGGAGCGGGTCCGCCGAGCGCTTGGCAAGTAACATGATCACCCTGAAGTCTCCCCGGGAGATCGAGATCATGGGCCGGGCGGGACGGATCGTGGCTGGGACGCTGGCGCGGATGCGGGAGATTCTGCGGCCGGGGATGAGTACCGAAGACCTCGATGCCGAGGCGGAGCGGTTCATCAGAAGTCATGAGGGAGCCGTTCCCTCGTTCAAGGGGCTATACGGCTTTCCCAAGACGCTCTGCACCTCCATCGATCAGGAGATCGTACACGGTATCCCATCCGCCAGGCGGGTGTTGGCCGAGGGGAGCATCGTGAGCGTGGACGTTGGCGTGCACTTGGAGGGGCTGCACGCCGATTCGGCCACGACGCTGCCCGGTGGGGAGGGTAGACTCCGTGGCGGAGCGGCTGCTACGGGTGACCCAGGAATCCCTCGCTGCCGGCATCGCCGAGGCCCGGCTCGGTAATCATGTGGGAGACATCGGGCACGCGGTGCAGCGGGTAGCGGAAGGAGCAGGGTATGGCGTGGTGCGGGAGCTGGTGGGCCACGGGATCGGGACCCGGTTTCACGAGGAGCCCCAGGTGCCCAATTACGGTGCCCCCAAACGGGGACCGCGTCTGCTCGAGGGAATGACCCTGGCCATCGAGCCTATGATCACCGTTGGCAGCCCAGCTACCAAGACGCTGGCAGACAAATGGACCGTGGTTACGGCGGATGGCGAGCCTGTCGGCCCATTTCGAGCACACGGTCGTCATCACCGCCAACGGGCCGCGGATCCTGACCACCATGTAGGCCCGCAACGGGTTGCGGGCCCACCTATGTACGCAGGGACCAGCGCAGCGGATTTTCTCGGATGTAGCGGCGAATCCGATCTAACGATCTCTGGTTCCGGACGATGTGTTCGTAGTAGTTCCGCTGCCAAACCGGCGTCTCGCCTTCTCGACCCGTCTCGTTAATCCTCTTCGTGCACACCGCCCTGAAACGGGCTACAAACGATCCCAAGGATCGAGGCGGGCCTACATCGTACGATTCGTCCATCGGATCGAATGGGTCCCCGTCCCAGATCAGAATGCCGTGCAAATGATCGGGCATGATCACATGTGAATCGAGACGGACGTATGGCCGGAGGCTGGGCGTTCGTAGCCATTCTTCTTCCACGATCCGACCCCAAGGACCGAGATGAACCCTGCCACGCTCGATGCTTCCGAAAACTTGCTGACGGCCCCACGAACAGAGTGTGATGAAATAGACTCCAGGAGCTGCATAATCATGGTTCTGAAGCCTCGGGGTGCGGCCATGGTGCCGATTACCAACGATCCACATGGCTCAACGATGCCATATGGAGCCCAGAACGTGACCACCCGTTCAATGCTGACAGGACCAACTTACTGCCTGACTCACCCTACCCGGTCCTCCAGCAGTTGCTGCACCCGCATCTCCGCCGACTCCACCTGTTCCAGCATCGTCCACGCGGTGTCGATCAACACTCGAGCCTCATCGGGCCAGCCCCCAGCCTTGAGGTTGCTGCGAATGCTCCAGTACGCGCTCCGGCTCGTAGCGGCAGCCAGGAAGCTCGCCGACGCGGCATCGCCGATCGCTGTGGCCAATCCCGATCCCGCCATGGCTTCGGCCAGCTCGGCCACCTCCACCGTCTGATGGAGCAGCTCGAGCTGCACTCGAGCCGCCTCGATGAGAGCCGTGCGCTTGGCCGCTTCCCTGGCTGTGCGCTCGAACTCGGTTGCCTGTGGCAGGCTGAGGGCGTCCATGTATTCGGCCACAGCTACCGCATCGAGGGCTGCCATGTCCAGAAGATCGGCCCGCAGGATCTCGGCTCTCTCCAGGGTGGTCCGGGCATGATCGTGCACTGCCGCGTACTTCTCCCGGCGGGTCGTGAGCCCGGCGACCATGGCCACCAGCGAGGCCGAGAGCGCTGCGGCAAGCGCGGCGACGGCTCCGCCCGCAGGCGTAGAGGTCGCAGCGGCGACCGCATCCGACCACTCCTGCAGCGAACTCGTGGAGCTGAGTGCGTCTTCCTCGTCCATTTCAGCTTTCTGGCTGCTGAGAAAAGCATCTATCATAGAGGCACTAGAATATTCACCACAGGGGCACAGAGGGAACCCACCAACACAAGCGGTTATTTGCAAGAACAATGGAATGCGCGATTACCCGACGGGGGATATCGACACGAGGGCGATCCCTCTGTGTCCTCTGTGCCTCTGTGGTGAATTAGCCGGAGTTAAGGACTTCAAGCAGCCAGTCGTGTATTGCTGGATTACCGGCGACCACCCCGGTGTGCTCGAGGCCGATGTCCCGGCCCGAGAAATCGGTGACCACTCCACCCGCCTCCCGAATCAACAGCGTGCCCGCCGCTATGTCCCAGGCAGACAATTGCTGCTCCCAGAACCCGTCGAATCGTCCCACCGCAACATCGGCGAGGTCCAACGCGGCGGCTCCGGGGCGTCGGATGCCACTCGTCGCTCGCGCAACCCTGCCAAACTGCCGCTGATACTCCTCCAGCCGCGACATGGCTCGAAATGGAAAGCCGGTGCCGATCAGGGCGAATTCCGGCTCTTCAATAGTGGAGACGGTGAGCCGCCGATCGCCGAGCCAGGAGCCACCACCTCTGGACGCGGAATAAGTCTCATTCCGGGGAACCTGGAGCACCACCCCGGCCTCGAGCACGCCATCGAGAGCGGCGGCGATCGATACCGCGTAACTGGGGAAACCGTGCAGAAAGTTAGTGGTTCCATCGAGCGGGTCCACAATCCAGATCAGGCCATCTGTGACGACGTCCGGACTCAGCTCCTCGCCGATCATCCGGGCGCCCGGCTCGGCCGCCAGCAGGATGTCGGCAATCATCCGTTCCGCGGTGCGATCGACCTCGGTCACGAAGTCGCGGCTGCCCTTGAGGCTCCAACGGCTTGGATCGGCCGGTCGCTGGACGCTCCTGAGGTAGGCCCCTGCCTGGTCGGCGGCGATCCTTGCCAGATGCAGTAAGTCTAAGGCAGACACAATCTTGCGTGCCTAGTTTCAGCAGGGTAAGTTGCCGATATGCCACGAATATTCTCAGGGATTCAACCGTCGGGCGAGCTGCACATCGGCAACTGGCTCGGCGCGGTACAGAACTGGGTCAACCTCCAGCGCAGCTATGAGTCGCTGATCTGCATCGTGGACCTTCACGCCATCACGGCCAAGTACGACAAGGACACCCTAGCCCAACGCACCCGTGACATGGCCATTGGACTGCTGGCTGCGGGGATCGACCCCGGGCAGGCGACCCTGTTCGTCCAGTCGCACGTGCCCCAACACTCTGAGCTTCAGTGGCTTCTGAACATTGTCACCCCGCTGGGCGAGCTTGAGCGGATGACCCAGTTCAAAGATAAGTCACAGAAGTTCGAGAGCGTGCCGGCGGGTCTGCTCAACTATCCTGTCCTGATGGCGGCCGACATCCTGCTGTATCGCGCGGATCTGGTACCGGTGGGAGAAGATCAGGTTCAGCATCTGGAGCTCACTCGTGAGATTGCACGGAAGTGGAATGCCGAATTCGGGCGGGGAGAGGACTTCTTTCCCGAGCCACAACCCATTCTGACGGAGGCCAAACGGATCACCGGCTTGGACGGGCAGGCCAAGATGTCCAAGAGCCTGGGCAACACGATCGGGCTGCTGGACACCCCCGACGAGATCTGGCACAAGCTGCGGCCGGCCAAGACCGACCCGGCTCGGGTCACTCGAAAGGATCCAGGGAACCCCGAGATATGCAACATTTATCATCTGCACAAGTATTTCTCACCTCCGGAGACCGTTGCGATGGTCGCCGAGAACTGCCGGGGGGCCAAATGGGGGTGCCTCGACTGTAAGCGAGTGCTGGCCGATAATATGATCGCCACCCTCGCGCCCATCAGGGAGCGGGCGTTACAGCTCCAGGAAGACCCGGACCGGGTAGACGAGATCCTGGCGGAAGGCGCCGCGGCGGCTCGCCGGCAAGCTTCCGAGACAATGCGGGAGGTGCGGGATCGGATGGGATTCCTTCCGGCCCGCGGCAAACCGGCGGCACTCGACGGAGTGCGGTAACCGCGGCTGATCCCGGGTTTTTCCCCTACTGTGGTGGACATGCATGGAGAAGATCATCAAGGCGGCGGTCGAGCGCGGTGCCTCGGACCTGCACATCAAGGCGGGTGACGTTTTCCGGGCACGGATCAACGGCAAGCTGGTGGCGCTCACCAAGCAGCGGCTGACGCCGGATCAGACCAAGGCCATCGCGCTGAAGCTGATCAGCAGCGAAGATGACCGGGCCAAGATCGAACGGCTACGCGATTTCGACTGCTCCTGGGGTATGCCGGGGGTGGGCCGCTTCCGGGTCAACGTTCTCCGCCAGCGCTCTTCCTTCATGATCGTCATGCGGGTCATCCCCTTCACCGTGCCCACCATCGAGTCGCTTCGCCTGCCGGAAGTGCTCAAGCAGATAGCCGAAGTCGACCGGGGTCTGGTGCTGGTTTCGGGAGTGAGCGGCAGCGGAAAGAGCTCCACCGTGGCCGCCATGGTACATCACATCAACCGCACCCTGCACAAACACGTGGTCACAATCGAGAACCCGATCGAGTTCCTCCACCGGGACTTGAATTGCTCCATCACCCAGCGAGAAGTCGGGGTCGACACCGAAAGCCTTTCCATCGGGCTTCGGGCAGCGCTGCGCCAGGATCCGGACGTGGTGGTTCTCGGCGAAATGGCGGATGCGGCCACGATCGATACGGCTCTTAAGGGAGCCGAGACCGGCCATCTCGTGATTGCCACCAGCACCACGCCCGACGTGGTCACCACCATCGAGCGGGTGATAGCCACACTGCCAGCCGAGGAGCGGGAGATCGGCCGGATGCGGTTCTCCGAGGCAGTGCATGCGATCGTATCCCAACAGCTGCTCCCTCAGAAGGACGACAAGGGGCGGGTCGCGGCGGTGGAGGTGCTGATCGCCTCGCCGGCGGTACGGGAGTGCCTGAAGGATGCTGGCCGTACCGGGGAGTTGAAGCGAATCATGGCGGACAGCCGCAAGGAGCTCGGCACCCAGACCTACGATCAGCACCTCGCGGAGCTGATCGAAGCCGACCAGATCACTGCCGACACCAAGCGCGCCGCCCTGCCCACCTCGGCTCCGCGCGCCATTACCTACTCGCGACGTGGGCCGGGGAAAGCAGCCTCGAAGTGACTCGCGAAGTTGGCACGTGCCCTCGCTAAAGGAAATCGCCCTCCAGGTACTCGCGCTCCCCCGAGAAGCCGGAACCCCCGAGGCGGCAAAAGCGCGCGAGCTTGTCGCCACCTACCTGACCGGGCTCGGCTACACTGTGGTTTCCCAGGGTTTCACCTTCGCTCCAGCCAGTCTCCGGGCGTTTCCCATCTTTGGTGCCGGGCTCGGCGGCCTGGCCTTGGTGCTCTTTCCTTTCCTGGCTTCCGACAGCCTTCCGCCCTGGACCGCCCTCACGGTTTGGGTGAGCGGTCTGCTGGCCCTTGCGATTGTGGCCACAGGTGTGGGGTTGGGATGGGTGCAGCTCGGCGAGGGACTTCGTGAGGATGCCAACCTCATCGCGACTCGAGGCAAGAGCCCGCCACGGCGGTGGGTTGTGGCGCACCTCGACTCCAAGGCCCAGGGACACTCCATGGCAGGCCGGCTGGTGGCGGTATGGATAGTGGGGCTCGCCGTGGTGGCGCTCACCGCCCTCGCGTTGGGTCGGCTCTCAGGGACGCTCTCACCTGGGTTGGCAGGTCTTGGAGTGATATTGGCCGTCCTGGCGGGTGTCCTCGCGGGGCGCGGCCGCCTGCGCGGCCGATCGCACGGTGCCCGGGACAACGGGACCGGCGTGGTTGCCGCGTTGGCCGCCGCGGCTGCACCGGATTCGACCGTAGGCATCCTCATCACCGGCGCGGAGGAGTTCGGTCTGGTGGGGGCCCGTGTGTTCGCGCGGCTCTCGCCGGATCTCGCTGACACCGAGTTCGTAAACGTCGACACCGTGGACCAGGAAGGGAAGCTGTACCTGGTAAGCCACAATGCGGCCGGTGAGCGCCTGGCACGAGCGGTGGAGCCGCTGTTGGCGGGGATGGGGCTGCCCATGCAACGTCGGAGCCTGCCCCTGGGGATCTTCGTTGACAGCGCGCCGCTGGCGCGTGTCGCTCCGGCGGTAACGGTCGGACGGCTGACCTGGCGCACCTTGCGATGCATCCACACTGCGGCGGATACGACCGCTGGGTTGTCTTTTCGCGCCGCCGAACAGGTCGGAAAGGCGATCGCATCGAATTGACGTTTCGCTGGGGCCACGATAGGTTTGCCCGAGGATTCAGGAGCCCCGCGAGGGGCTCTTTTGTTGTTTCACGGAGGGAGTCGACATGTTCGACGAGAAGACCACCTGCATGGTGGTCGTTGGGGCACAATGGGGAGATGAGGGCAAGGGGAAGCTCGTCGATGTGCTGGCCGAGCGGGCGGATTTTGTGGTACGCTATCAGGGCGGTGCCAACGCCGGCCACACTGTCGTGATCGGCGACAGCCAGTTCGTGCTCCGTCAGATACCATCAGGCATCTTGCACCAGAGCGTCACCTGCGTCATCGGCAATGGAGTCGTGCTCGAGCCGGAGAACCTCTTTGCCGAGCTCGATCAGCTGCGCGACCGGGGCATCGATACCACCGGCCGGCTGTTCGTCTCCGACCGGGCGCACCTGGTGCTTCCGTACCACAAACTGCTCGACGCCGCCAGCGAGCGGAGCCAGAAGCTCGGCACCACGGGCCGCGGCATCGGCCCCGCCTACGAGGACAAGTACGGACGCCGAGGAATGCGGGTCACAGATCTCCGCCGGGTCGAATGCGCCCAGCGTCTGCTGACCGAACGGGTGGACCGAGCGAACCGGCTGCTCGCCATGATGGGAAGCAGCGAGCGGGCCAGCTGGAGGACCACGTCGAGCTGCTGCAGCGGCTGGCGCCGCGATTGCTGCCTCTGGCGGCCGACACCGGCCTCTGGTGCACCGCGCGATCCGGAGCGGCCGCAGGGTGCTGCTCGAGGGGGCACAGGGCGCGCTCCTGGATGTGGATCACGGTACCTACCCCTACGTGACCTCGTCCAATACGACCGCCGGTGGCGCAGCGGTGGGAGCCGGCATCGGGCCGACCGCGATCAACGGCGTGCTCGGAGTAGTGAAGGCCTATACGACACGGGTGGGAAATGGACCGCTGCCAACCGAGGCAGAGAGCCCCTATGAAGAACGGCTGCGCGAGCTGGGCGGCGAGTTCGGTGCGGTCACCGGCCGGCCGCGCCGCTGCGGCTGGTTCGACGCCACCGTCGTCCGCTATGCTGCCCGGGTGAACGGACTCACCGGGCTCGCCGTGACCAAGCTGGACGTGCTCGATTCGCTTCGCCGAGATCCCGGTCGGCGTCGGGTACCGGCTGGATGGTGAGAACTGTGAGGAGATGCCGGCCGAGGTGGAGGCGCTGGGGCGGGTCGAGCCGATCTACGAGGTGCATCCCGGCTGGCAGCAGCCCACCGGCGCCGCGCGACGGCTGGCCGACCTCCCTCTGCGGCACGGGCGTATCTGGACCGCTGGAGGCGCTTTCCGGGGTGCCGGTGCGCTATGTGAGCGTCGGGACCCGGCGGGATCAGATCATCGAAGTATGACAGGCGTGAACGGTGAATAGTTCACGCTATTGAGGCACAGCGATGCGAAGAGACCGATCTACTGGTCATAGGTGCGGGGCCCTGCGGGCTGGCGGTGGGCATCGCGGCTAAGCAGGCGGGGCTCTCCTGCGTGCTCCTCGACCGCCGCACGGTCGTATCCACCATCGAGCGCTACCCGCTGGCGATGACATTCTTCTCCACCCCGGAGCGGATCGAGATCGGCGGTGTGCCGTTCATTGCCAGCCACGAGAAGCCCACCCGGCAGGATGGCCTCATCTACTATCGCCGGGTGGCGGAGCATTACGGCCTCGACATCCGTCCGGGGGAGGACGTGGTTGATGTCGAGCCCGAGAAGCCGGACGGCTCCTTCCGGGTCCGGGTAGCCCGGCGACACGACAGCAAGGCCTACCGGACGCCGGCGGTCGTCTTCGCCACCGGCTACTACGACAATCCCAACTACCTGCGGGTTCCCGGCGAAGACCTTCCCCACGTGACGCCACTACTTCGTCGAGGGACATCCCTACTGGCATCAGCGGGTGATCGTGATCGGAGCGGGGAACAGCAGCGTAGACGCCGCGCTGGAGTGCTGGCGTGCGGGCGCCACGGTGACGCTGGTGCATTTTGGTGAGGGCTTCGATCGTACGGTAAAGGCCTGGGTGCTGCCCGACATCGTCAACCGCGTGAAGGAGGGGAGCATCGGCGGTGCGCTGGCGATCGCGGGTCCGTGCGATCACGCCGACGCACGTCGAAGTGATGTCAGAGGAAACCGGCGCGCGTGAGATGCTTCCGGCCGACGCCGTTCTGGCCATGACGGGGTACCATGCCGATACCAGCCTGCTGCAGGACGCTCGGCGTTCCGGTCGACCCGGTGACCGGCGTTCCGGCCCACGACGAGGCGACGATGGCCACGCCGGTACCGGGGTGCTACCTGGCGGGAGTCATCGCCAGCGGAAACGATGCCAATCGGCTGTTCATTGAGAACGCCCGCGGGCATGGCGACCTGATCGTGCGGCACCTGCTGCACGCGCGCGGCGGCGCTCACGCCGGCACCTTCGCAATCCGGTGGTCCCATGTCCGCATCATCGCGATGAACGCCTTGAGCAATCGCCGGATCGAACTCGATTCCCGCGCGGCTCGTGGATGTATGCCAGAGCGCGCTCGGATTCCCAGGCCTCGCGGTAGGGGCGGTTGGTCCGTAGCGCATCGTAGACGTCGCAGACGTGGACCAGACATGCTGGCGTACTGGGCTCCTCTCGCGTCGTGGAGGGTGGGATAACCTCCGCCGTCGAGCATGACGTGGTGCTCGTACGCCACGACAGCGGCAAGCTCCATCGGCTCCGGGCTTGCCAGGAGCATTCGGGCGCCAACCATCGGATGATCCCGGACGACCAGCCGTTCCGGCTCGGTGAGCTTGCCTGGCTTCACCAGGATCTCCCGCGGGATGCAGGTCTTGCCCAGATCGTGCAGCAGTCCGGCTACGCCGAGGGCGCGAACCGTGGCACCGCCCAGCTCGAGATACTCGCCCAGGGCCATCGCGAGCACCGACACGTTCATCGAATGAGTGGTCGTGTACTGGTCGAACTCCTTGAGCTGCAGCAGCGGCAGCACCATGGCCTGCTCGGCATGCATGGCGATGGACAGCGAGCGTACGACCGCGTCCGCCTCGACCATGGGGATCTTGGCGCCATTCTGAATCTCCTGATGGACCCAGTCCATGGTCTCTCTCTCCTCCCGCAGGGTGTAGCTCAGTGTCGCCACCGGCATGGCCGGCTCGAGCCGCAGGACTGGCCGTGATCCAGCGTCACCTGGCCGAAGCGGATTGACGATTCTCCCATCTGCCATAGATCGGCACTCGAGCCCGGGCGGATGCCAAGGCGCACGGCCAGGTGGGACAGGAACCGTCCGAAGTGTTCCGAGCTCGACTGGGCTGAGGAACTCGATACGCTCGATGCCAGCCTTCATCAAGCGACTGCTCCACTCCCAGCCCTCCAGCTCGTGCACTGATTCGGACCCGAACAGGACCTCGCCTGAGAGGAAGGTGAACTGAAGCTTCGGGTCGGGCTCCTGGAGCTCCTGCAGTCGCTCCAGAGCGGCATCGATGCCGCGAGCGGTGGCGGGGTGGTCGTCTCCGTAGAGGCTCATCGTCGAGAGCGCCTGGGAGAGCGCGTGAGAAAGCGAACCGGAGTCGCTCATGCGGCAGACGAGCCGGCAGCGGCGCGAATCTCGGGATCCGAGTGCTGCAGCGCCTGCGTTAGCACTTCAGTGGCCAGCGGATCGTCCTCCAGTAACTCGCCAGGCCGGCGAGTGCAGCCAGCAGCTCGGGTGATTTCGACGCAAGCCGGCGTCCGAACCAGCGGCGGGGCGCTGGGCGTGGGCGCAGGAGACATTCAGGGCTCTGGGCCTGCGGGTTCGGGCCAGGATTCGGAGGCCTGGAACGCGGCTTTCCGGCCTCGCTGGGGTCCATGGCGATGCGCTCCCACAGGGGAATCATGTCTGCGGGGACAGGAGTCGAGGGCGGCACTGAGGGCCAGCCCAACGATGCCGTCGTCGCCATCGCTAAGCCCTAGCGGAATCCCTCCGCGACATGGTGTCGGCGATTCGAGCATCAGCTTGATTCCCTCCCGGCGTATCCGCGGGTCGGCGTGCGCCGCGTAGCTCAACGGGTGAGAACCCCTCGGGCCAGCTGCCCAGGCGACCAATTAGCACCAGAATGTTGCGTTGCAGGTACCAGGGAGCGTCCGGTAGCCGCGCGACCGCAACGTCGCCGATACGGGGGCCAAGCGCCAAGAGCTGTTTCATCAAGGCAGCTCGAGTGGACCGATCGTCGGTGCGGCCGAGGTAATCGAGCAGCGAATTGGCCGCTCCGACGCCGAGACGGTGAACCAGGATTCCCATTGCGTCCTGATCCGGCGGCTCGAGTGCCAGCTCTGCCTCCAAACGCTGGGGTGTGGCTACATAGCGCCAGAGCGCCGCTACCGTCTCAGTCTGGGGCGCCGCCTCCAGGAGACTGGCAATCCAGCCAAGCTGATGGCGATTCAGCAACGCCTCCGTGGCCGCGTACACCGAGGGTCCAACGCAGTCCAACTCCAGCGCCATCTTGACGACGATCTCGGGCTCGCAGCCGCTCTGGACCTCCTCGGAGGGATCGTCCGGAGCACTCCGAACCATCCCTTCGAGGATCGCGGTATACTGTTTTGGGTTCGGATCCTCCAGCTCCCAATCCCCGATCAGTCGCGCCACGTTGTTGCGCAGAGCGCCTTCGGCCTCGGCCCTGATATCCGGCGATCCCGCCTCGGCGTGGTGAGCCAGCTTGTGAAGCAGATTGAGCAGATTGTGGGAGATGGTCTGATGTGACGCCTTGGCCGCGGCCTCGAGGACCTCCATGACGGCATCGGCAGCAAGCACCTGGGAAGCGTTGAGCGCGAACTCGGCGCCGCTCGGCCTGGTCGGCCCCGGTCTCCAGCAGGCGGCGGAGGGTATCTGGATCGAGCGCCTCGATGAGACTCGAGAGGCGCTCACTCGAGCTGGTCCTCGACGACTCCCTTGCGACCTGACATCTCTTCGGCAACCCTCGACAGGTAGCCGAGTACGACACGGTCGTAGGCTACCTCACCTGACTTGCGGCCGATGGCCTGGGCGACCACCAAGGGATCCGCTGCAGTGGGAGAGCTGGTTTCGTGCTCGCTGGAGAGCGCGAGGCGGGCGAGCTCCACCCAGGCGTCCCTACCGTCGGCGGGTCTGTCGCTGTTGGGGTCCCTGGCCGAGTCGGGGTCCTGCAGGATGAACTTGTCGTAGCCGACAGGCCGGAGCCGGATGTGGTTCCAGGGCCCTACCCGCTGCGAGTCGTCTTCCGATCGGCCCTTCGCCGCGCTGCGGATCGGCGCTGAGCGCCGCCAGCACATCCTCGATCTCCTGCGCCGTGGCGCCGCGGGTCAGATGAACCGCCGCGATGCGATGCCGATGCAGCCGGTGTGCGAGATCCCGCAGCAGCGCGTTCTTGGGGTCAGTAGTAACTGTTTCGATCACCAGCCGGTGCCGAGCTACGCCGAGGGTGACCGACTCGCGGTGCTCGAGGAGCGTGTTCAGCCGGCGGGCGAATCGCTCGGCGGACTCCAGCAGGTGCGGGTGGCCGGCTGGATACATCGAGCGCTTGTGAAGAACGATGGAGAACTCGATCAGGAAGTCGGCGAGCTCCCGGGAGAGCGCTGCCACATTCGTGAGCTTGCCGCCGACCTCCGGGGACGGCGAGGCTCCCTCCGCTTGGGGAGGCTTTTCTGGCTCATTCGTCGGGGTGGACTCTGCCCCCATTAACATGCCTCATGAACGCGCAGCAGGAGAGTACGGGAAGGCGCAAAAGGGCAAATTCCGAGCCTACCTCAGAAGGCATGCTAATGCCTTGTGTCGTAAGAAGATCGACTCTTAGGGAGAGGCCGGCGATCGGGAATCTCCCCCGCTATCTCGCGGGAAATTGCTGGTTCTGCCGCGCTTCCTTGGCACGGCTGCCAGATCTATCTTCCCCCGCTGATCTCGATCCTCTCTCATTCCGCTCGGAACCCGATGGCTGACACCACCTTGATGGACAAGCTCGTCTCCCTCTGCAAGCGCCGTGGCTTCGTCTTCCAATCTTCCGAGATCTACGGCGGGCTGGGCTCGGTCTGGGACTACGGCCCGCTCGGCGTCGAGCTCAAGAAGAACGTCAAGGACCGCTGGTGGCGACGCGATGGTCCACGCCCGGGACGACATCGAGGGCCTCGATGCGGCCATCCTCATGCATCCGAGGGTCTGGGAAGCGTCGGGCCACGTGGCCGGCTTCACCGATCCGCTGGTGGACTGCCGCCAGTGCAAGAACCGCTTTCGCGCCGACGATCCGCGAATCAAGGGGACTCCGGGCCAGCCGGACGCCCAAGTGCCCGGTGTGCGGAACCCGCGGCTCCCTCACCGAGCCGCGGCTGTTCAACCTGATGTTCAAGACCTTCATGGGCCCGGTCGAGGAGTCGGCCGCGGTGGTCTACCTGCGGCCGGAGACCGCGCAGGGCATCTACGTCAATTACCTCAACGTGCTCCAATCGTCGCGGCAGAAGATTCCCTTCGGCATCGCCCAGATCGGCAAGGCGTTCCGGAACGAGATCACGCCGGGAAACTTCATCTTCCGAACCCGCGAGTTCGAGCAGATGGAGATGCAGTTCTTCGTGCAGCCGGGCACCGACGCGGAGTGGTTCGAGCGTTGGCGCGAGTGGCGCATGGAGTGGCACCGGTCGCTCGGGCTCGACCCCGCGCAAGCTCCAATGGCACCAGCACGGCCCGGAGCGAGCTGGCGCACTACGCCAAGCGCCGCCTTCGACATCCAGTACAGTTTCCATTCGGCTGGCAGGAGATCGAGGGAATTCACAACCGAGGCGACTTCGACCTCGGCCGCCACCAGGAGTACTCCGGCAAGAAGCTGGAGTACTTCGACCAGGCGCAGAACAGCGCTATCTGCCGTACATCGTGGAGACGTCCGCCGGCGCCGACCGGGTGGCGCTGACGCTGCTGGTCGATGCCTATCGTGAGGAGGAAGTCGAAGGCGAGACCCGCGTCGTGCTGGGGTTGCATCCCTCCGGTCGCGCCGATCAAGGCCGGCGTGTTCCCGCTGGTGAAGAAGGACGGCATGCCGGAGGTCGCGACCGACGCTGTACCACGATCTTCGGCGACGGTTCGCCGTGCTTCTACGACGACAGCGGCGCCATCGGCCGGCGGTACCGGCGCATGGACGAGGCGGGAACGCCGTTCGGCATCACGGTCGACGGGGATACGCTGAGCGGATCGGACCGTGACGGTCCGGGACCGGGACTCGATGCAGCAGGAGCGGGTAGGGATGGACGGGTGGCGGAGTCGTAGCATGACGGTGAGCGGTAACCGGTGAGCGGGAGCATAGGTAAGCGCCCAGAGCCCAGGTTCCGAGCTCATCGGCTACCTAGGTTACTAGCTTAGCTTAAGGCTCACCGTGAGATGCGCCTCGCCGACTTCGAAGCCATGGTCCGCCGCCTGTCCGACGAGGTGCCGCCGAGCACTACTTCGAGGGCATCGCCGAGGTCGTCGTGTCGCCGCGCGACGGTTCCGCATCCGGACCGGGCGGAGATCTACACCATGGGCGAGTGCATCCCGCTGCCGGTCGAGGTGCGGCAGCGGAGTCGAGGGGTGCAGAGCCGGGTCGTGCTGTACTACGGGTCCTTCGCGGCGCTTGCCGGGATGCAGGCGGATTTCGACTGGCGGGAGGAGGCGTGGGAGACGCTGACCCACGAGCTGCGCCATCACCTGGAGTGGCGGGCGCGGGCACCTGATCTGGAAGAGCTTTGACTGGGCGGTGGAGGACAACTTCGCCCGCCAGGACGGGGAACCGTTCGATCCCATGTTCTTCCTCAGCGGCGAGCTCGAGCCGGACGGAATCTACTGGGTCGAGGACGACATCTTCATCGATCAGATCGTGGGCTCCATCCCACCGGCCGTGAGCTTCGTCTGGCACGGGCGGAACTACCGGGTGGCGCCGCCGGAAGACGCGAGCTGCCGTGCTTCCTGACTATCGAGGTGTCGCGGATCCGCCCCCGGTGACCTGGTCCTGGTGCTGCGCGCGACGGCCCGGAGCTCCGCGACCTGTTCGGCCGGCCAGGTCGTGTTTCAGGCCAGCGTGCGGGTCACCGGCTAGACGGGTATCTTCCCAGCGATGACCAAGATACCGACCAAGCCAAGGAAGCGCTACGATGAGAGGTTATCTGTCCGTGCTCGCGCTCGTCCTGGCAGTCCGGCCGCAAGCGCAGGAGCGAGCCCGGATACCGCGTCGGCGTGGTGAGCGAATCCGGCGACATGGTCACCTGGCTCAAGCCGGTGGGCGGCAGCCTGCAGTCGATCGCGTGGTGCCGGTCGGCATCATGCCGGCCGATATCGACGGTCCCCACAACATCACGGTGTCGCCGGACCAGAAGAACTACTACATCACCATCGCGCACGGCACGCCGTTCGGCTCCCTATGGAAGCTGGCGCGCGACGGGCGACTCACTGCTCGGCCGGGCCCAGGTGGAGCTCTTTCCGACCACGATCACGCTGACGCCCGATGGTCAGTTCGCTTTGGTGGCCAACTCGGATTTCCACGGCGACCATCCCCGGGTAAAGTCGGTCTCGGTCGTGCACACGCCGACGATGAACAAGATCACCGACATCCCCGCGTGCGACATGCCGCACGGGGTGAAGGTGAACCATGCCGGCACCAGGATCTACGTGTCCTGCATGCACAGCGACGAGATGCTGGAGCTCGATGTCGGCACCTTCAGAGATCGCGCGGCGGGCCAGGACCGGCGAGGGTCACGCCATGGCCGCGACGGGCCCTTCGCACCACGGGCCGCGCTGCGCCGCTGGTGCGAGCGGGTGGCCAAGGAGTGCTCGCCGACGTTCGTCTCGGTCTCGCCCGGATGACACACGGCTCTACGTCGCCTGCAACTACGGCAACAGTCTCCAGGTCTGGGATGCGGCGTCGCTCAAGCTGATCAAGGAAGTCCCGGTGGGGCAAGGGGGCCTACAACGTGGAGCCGTCGCCCGACGGCAAGCTGGTCATGGTGACGAACAAGAAGGACCAGAGCGTCAGCCTGGTCGACGCGGTGACACTGACCGAGGTCGCGCGCATCCCCACCAGCAAGAAGATCGTGCACGGCATCGCCTACTCGCCGGACGGCCGCTTGCCTACATCTCCTCCGAGTCGATCGGTGCGGATCCCGGGGCGGTGGACGTGATCGATCTCTGCCCAGCGGAAGCGTCGTGGGCACCATCTCGATTCCCGGGTCAGCCGACCGGCATCACCGTTCTCCGGATGCCGTCGCCCACGGCAAGGCACTAATCGACATGGTTCACGAAGCGATAACGACCCTGGATGCGCCGAGGTGCTGTACCGGGCCAAGCGGTTCTTTGCCGAGCGCGTGCCGCTCAACGCCGCCTACCCGGAGAAGGAAGGGCCGGAGCTTTGTCGACCCTGCGGGGGCAGGGCGGGGAGGAGATTGCGCTGGCCGTGTGCGCCGGATCCGCGAGGCACACGGGTGCGGGCCTCGACCCTGCTCTTCGATCAGGTCGTGGACCGTTTTCTCTCGACCCTGCCTCCTGCCGGCCGAGCACGTCGCATGAGCGGCGCGTTGCCGATGCGGGTGATGGTGCAGGATGCCTGGGACGAGGTCTTCCTCGAGCTCCCCGGGAGCACCCCGCTTGGCGGAGCTCAAGCGCCAGGCGCTCGAGCTCACCCATGTGACGCGGAACCCTTCGGATTACCTGCTCAAGTACCGAGGCGCGGCGTTAGGGGACGAATCCCGCTCCATGGCCGAGGCAGGCCTGGTGCCGAACGGGGCGCTGATCGTTCTTTCCCGGCGGCGTCGGCCGGTGCGGTAGCCGGGTCGTGCGGGTTTCTCGGGCGTTGAGCGGCAGCCTGACCCTCGTAGCCGCCGCTGTTCTTGCGTTCGACGGAGCGGCGCTCGCCTGGCTGGGGTACATGACCGGGCATGGGGTGCTCGTTCCCGTGGGCTTGGCCTTTTTTGTGGCGTCCGGTCTGATCCTGCTCAGCTGGCGCTGGTACCGTCGGAGGCTGGACGACATCTCGGCGGCGGGGCGGGCCTTGAGCGAGGAGGCCCGTGCACTTCGGGAAAGCGTAAGCGGGAGAAGAAAAGAGTGAGCGGTAAGCGGGAACTCACATAGCGCGTTCTGGCGCTCGTCAGCGCAACATCATCTCGAAGGCTCCTTCTCGGGCTAAGAGGCAGGAAGCCGGGTGTTTTGGCGTCCCGCTTACGCTTCTCTCTTCCCGCTCACCGGTTACTTTTCAGTATGCCCGTCTCCGTCTTCACCCACCCCAGCTGTCTCAAGCACGATCCAGGCTCCGGCCATCCCGAGACTCCAGCCAGGCTGCGTGCCGTCCTCGATCGGCTACGGGGCGAGCCTGGCGTGGAAGTTCGCGAGGCCCGGCCCGCCTCGCGTGAGCCACTGCTGGCGGTGCATCCCGACCAGTATCTGGCGGGGCTCGAAAGCATGAGTGCGCGGGGCGGGGGAGCGCTCTTTCTGGACACCGTCCTCAGTCGCGACAGCTGGTCCGCGGTGCTCGGCGGCACCGGTGCGGTGCTCGCCGCGGTGGATCACGCCATTGACGGACGGGGCCATGCTTTTGCTGCGATCCGACCTCCGGGCCATCACGCCCTCGCCGCCAAGGGAATGGGGTTCTGCCTGGTGAACAACGTGGTTGTGGCCGCTCGCTACGCGCAGGCGGCCGGACGCCGGCGAGTGTTGATTATCGATTGGGATGTGCATCATGGGAACGGGACCCAGGCTCTGGTGGAAACCGACCCGACAATGCGCTACGTCTCACTGCACCAGTACCCCTGGTATCCGGGAACCGGCGCAGCCGATGAACGAGGCGTGGGAAACGTGTTCAACGTGCCGCGTGGCCCCGGCAAGCCGCCCGCGCTGTACGTGGGCGATCTCTGGGCCGCCATCGTGGCCGCAACTACCGACTGGATGCCGGATTTCGTGCTGGTGTCGGCCGGATTCGACGCAATGGCCGGCGATCCGCTCGGGGGGTTCACTCTCGAGCCGGAGCACTATGCCGATCTGACCACCCGGCTGCGCCACCGCTTGCCTGCGGTCCCCATCGTCGGCATGCTCGAGGGAGGTTACCGGCCCGATCGACTGGCCGATGGAGTCACGGCTCACCTGCGGGCGCTGGAGTGATCGGCCTGTTGCCTCTCCTCTGCCAGCCGTATAATCCAGCCGGTTCGCCCCAGTCCCATCTCTCCTCAGCTTCGAGGATGCCTTGCCTCATCCCTTGCGGATGGATGTCGAGCTGCTTCATCTCCAGACCAAGCACCCCTTCATCATCGCTCGCGGGGGTCAGAGCGACTACCGCACCGTCTGGGTCCGCCTTACCGACAGCGATGGACAGGAGGGATGGGGCGAAGCGGCCCCGAGCAAGTTCTACGCGGAGACGGCCGAGTCGGTGCTGGCGGCACTCGAGGTCTACCGCACCGCGCTTCCCGACGACCCGTTCAATTTGGAGGAGGCGGAGCGTCGCTGGGAGACGATGCTGCGCGGTAACGCGGCCGCCCGCGCGGCGCTTTCAGCAGCGCTGCACGACCTCGCCGGCAAACGGCTCGGCGTGCCGGTCTACCGCATGTGGGGGCTCGACCCCTGCAAGGCGCCTAAGTCGACCTTCACCATCGGCCTCGACTCGCCTGAGCGGATCCGGGCCAAAGTGCTTGAGGCGGAGCAATATCCTATCCTCAAGGTGAAGCTGGGGACCGACCGGGACATCGACATCCTGCGAGCCATCCGAGGCGCCACCGACAAGGAGATCCGAGTGGACGCCAACTGCGGCTGGACCGTAAAGGGAACCATCCGCATGCTGCCGATCCTCGAGGAATTCGGCGTCACGGTGCTCGAACAGCCGCTCCCACCCCAGGATCTCGATGGTCTTGCGGCAATCACCGCGCAGGCCGACATCCCCGTCATTGCGGACGAGAGCTGCATCACGGCGCAGGACATCCCGCCTCTGGTTGGCAAGGTCGACGGGATCAACATCAAGCTGGCCAAGTGTGGGAGCCTGCGCGAGGCGCTCCGCATGATCGCGATCGCGCGGTCCCATGGGATGATGGTGATGGTGGGCTGCATGATCGAAAGCTCCCTGGGAATCACCGCTGCCGCCCACTTCACTCCTCTGGTGGACATCGTGGATCTCGACGGCGCTGCACTCCTGGCCAACGACCCCTTCGTCGGGGCCGGCATTGATGGAGGGCAGGTGACGCTCCCCTCGGGCCCGGGTCTTGGCGTCAGGCGGCGATGACCGACCGCTACGCCCTGGTTGCTCTCCCGCTCCCGCTCGCCACCCCTTACACCTACCGCATTCCCGAGACGCTGGGCGATCGAGTCGTCCCCGGCGCGCGCGTCGTCGTGCCGGTTCGCCGGCGGGAGCTCATTGGCCTGGTCGTCGCCACCGATACGGCGCCTGCCGCCGCCGTGGCAAAAGACCTGCTCGCAGTGCCCGATCCCGAGCCTGCCTTGTCACCCGCCCTCCTGGCTACTGCCGAGTGGATCACCGGATACTATGCCGCTCCTCTCGGTCTCACGCTCAAGAGCATTCTTCCCCGAGGTATGTGGGGCGAGTCGCAGGTCATGGTGTCGCTGCGGAACGGGTCACGGGCTACAGGAGGAGTTGCGGGCGAGGTGCTCGCGTGGCTGGAGCGGCGGGGTGGGGAAGCGTCCGTCTCTGCTGCCGCTCGGGCGCTCAAGCGTCCGCTCTGGGATGTAATCGAGCGCCTCACCCGGATCGACGCGGTGACGTTGCGAGTTCAGCCTCCCGACACCAGCGCCGCTGGGCTCACCGAGCGAGTTCTCTCCCTGACGGAGGAGAGGCCTACCCTGCTCGAGCGGGAAGCTCTATTCAAGCGACGGCCCAGGCAGCAGCAACTCTACGAAACCCTGGAAGCCCTCGGTGGAAGCGCCCCGGTGCGGCACCTCTCGGAGCAGCTTGGCTTCGGTGACAGCGTGCTCAAAGCGTTGGTGCGGGAGGGACTGGCACGAATGGCGCGTTCGGAAGTGCTCCGGGATCCGTTTGCGGGCTCACCTGCCTCACCGCCGCCCACCGAGCTCACCACCGACCAGTCCGTGGCCCTCTCGGCCATCGCGGCGCTCCCGCCCGGGGAAGGGGCTCTCTTGTTCGGGGTGACCGGAAGTGGCAAGACGCTGGTGTATCTGGAAGCGGTGAGGAAGGTACTCGCGGCGGGTGCGGGCGCCATCGTGCTCGTTCCGGAGATCGGTCTCACGCCGCAGACCGTGAGCCGGTTTCGCGGCGCGTTCGGCGATGAGATTGCGGTGCTCCACAGCGGATTGTCGGACGGGGAGCGGGCCGACGCCTGGCGACTCCTCCGGCGGGGCGAGCGCCGGGTCGCGGTGGGCGCGCGTTCCGCGGTGTTCGCACCGGTGGCCAACCTCGGCATGATCGTGATAGACGAGGAGCACGAGGCGAGCTACAAGAATGGCGAGACGCCGCGCTACAACACCCGGGACGTGGCAGCGGTGCGCGCCCGGCTCGAGGGTGCACGCTTGATACTGGGGAGCGCGACGCCGTCACTGGAGACGATGGTCAATGCCGAAACGCAGCTCCAGGTGCTCCGCCTTCCCCAGCGGGTCGGGGCCCGGCCGCTTCCACCGGTGGAAGTAATCGATCTCCGGATAGCGCCGAAGGTGCCGGGTACCGGTCCAGTCGCGTGGTCCGAAGCGCTCGACGCCGGTATCGTGGCCACTCTGGCCCGGGGCGAGCAGGCTCTCCTCCTCCTCAACCGCCGCGGCTATGCCGCCTTCCTCCAATGCCCCGAGTGCGGTGAGGTCTGGCAGTGCCCCCGCTGCAGCATCTCGTTGACCGTGCACCAGGCTCCGGCAGGACTTCGCTGTCACTATTGCAGTCATGAGGAGCCCCTGCCGCTCACCTGCCGAGCCTGTGCCAATCCGGTCCAGCAGATGCGCGGGGTGGGCACCCAGCAGCTCGAGCGAATGCTGGCCGACAGGTATCCGGACGCGCGCATCGCCAGGATGGATCTGGATACTACCAGCACGAAATGGTCGCACCAGCGAATCCTGGCCTCAGTGGAGTCGGGTGAGATCGATCTGCTGATCGGGACCCAGATGATCGCCAAGGGCCTGGACTTCCCCAACGTGACACTCGTGGGTGTGGTCGACGCAGATACCGGACTTTATCTGCCTGACTTTCGCTCGGCGGAACGAACCTTTCAGCTGCTGGCGCAGGTGGCAGGGCGAGCCGGTCGGGGGCCCAAGGGTGGACGAGTGCTGGTACAGACCCGCCATCCCACGCATCACGCTCTGGTATGGGCCCGACAGCATGACACCGAGGGTTTTCTTCGGCAGGAACGTAAGCTGAGGAAGGATCCGCCGTATCCTCCCACGACATCGCTCGTCAATCTGCTGCTGTCCGGGCTGGATGAGGGGGAGGTGGGCCGCCGCGCTGCGGCGGTGGCCGACTGGTGCACGGCACTCACCGAGCGATACGAGCTCCCCATCGACGTGCTGGGCCCGGCGCCTTGCCCGCTGGTGCGGATCAAGGATCGCTGGCGATGGCACGTGCTGTTGAAGGGACCATCTAAGTCTCTGGGTAGGGTGGTGCGCTACGCGGCGCGGAGCCTTCGGCGTGAGGGAGGCACGCGGGTCGTGATCGATCGGGATCCGGTTTCGCTTCTCTAGGTGGGAAGGACGGAGAGGACGGGAAGGCTAAGAGCATGTCCTCATCCCGAGCAAAGCGAGGACCTACTCCAGGGCATCCTGAAGCGTGTAGAAGGTCCCTCGGTCGCTTCGCTCCCTCGGGATGAGGATCGTCCTTTCAGCTGCTTTCCCCGCCTCTCTTTCCTCTTCCCTCTTTCCCTATTTCCTCCTTCCCTCTTTCCCTCTTTCCCTCCTTCTATGGTCCGGCAAACTGCAGCTCAAAGGCATTCGATTCTCTCGCCGCTTGGGGCAACGGCTCACAGGCGTCGGAGTCGTCCGCGTGTTGGGTACATAGTGCGAACTCGATCCGGAATCGGCCGACGCGCTGCTCATGAGTAATCGGCGGTTGCGCTTGAGGTGAATCGGTGCTGCCGAGACTGAGGCGCGCCGACAAAGTCCCACCAGGAAGAACGCGGCCGGTGGGAACGCCCCCGACACACGCCCAGACGCTGGCCACAAACGAAGGGGCAGTGCTGTCGGGGCCGGTGCGTCGCACGCCGTACATCGGCCCCGCAGACTCTGGGAGGCAGCGCTGGTAGTAAACCGGCCGGCCGGTCGTGTTCGTGTAGGTTGCCAATGCCTCAGCCTCGTAACCGCCCTCGACGCGAGCCAGCGTATAGATCCCCGCGTCTGTTGTGACTGCCGGGAGTGCGCCGGGCGACAGCACAAAGTCCCCCGGGTCCAGGTTAGGCGCACTGCAGGCCAAGGTTCCTGCCAGAGCCAGGCTGATGAGCCGAAGGTAGTCTCGCATGGGACGTCAGCCTTCCTCGCCGGCCAGCCAGAGATGCAGAGCTGCGTATGCCCGCCAGGGGCGCCACTTCTCCGCTCGAGAGCGGAGCTCGCCAGGGCTGGACGCACCCGCGGCGCGCAGCAGCAGGCCGTCCGAAGCGGGAAATGCATCCGGCCAGTGCAGTGCGTGCATCACGATCGTGGTCGCGAGCCGCTCCCCGATACCGATCTCCAGCAGCGCTCGATGCGCCGCGGTGACATCGTTGCCCGGCTCGAGCCGGAGAGTACCCTCCGCGAGCGCGCGAGCCACGGAGATGATCGCGCCGGCGCTGCGACGCGGTACGCCGATCGCGGTGAGCCGCGATACGCCCGCCTCGGCCACACGCTCCGCCCCCGGAGCGAGCCGGCTAAGTGCTGGGATCCCCGTGTCCAACGGTTCGCCGAGAGTCCCCACGACCCGGCCCAAGAGATCACGGCTTGCCCCTGCCGAGCGACCGCGCAGCAACGCGCGAAGAACGACCTCGAAACCGTCCACCGCCCCGGGAATACGCATGCCAGGCCGCCGTCTGACGAGTGGGCCGAGTCCGCTCCGCTCGAGAGAGGCATCGATAACCGTTGGCTCGGCGTCGAGGTCGAACAGGTGCCGGAGCCGCACCAGCAGCGGCATGAGTACCGGCAGGAGCGCAGGCGAGACGTGGACATGGAGATGGGTCTTCACGGCATGCTGCGGGTCGAGGGCTTGCGACGCATCCTCGGCGAAGACCAGCCCGGACGCGCCATTGAGGCGCACGGTACGGCTGTAGCACCCTCCCTGTACTACCTCCACCCCGGGCATGGCGTCGCGCCGTAGGAGCGCGGTGAGCGCATGCCAGGCGAGGGGTGCCCGGTAAGCGAGGGTCAGGCGGACCAGGGCCTCGCCGGGGACCGCCGCCGAGCCGCGAGCTTCCTCCGCGTCCCGTCGTGCGTCGCGCGGGAGTCGGGTGCGCCGCAGCGCACTCGGACTGAGCCGGTACCGCTCGCGAAATACGGAGTTGAAACGGCGCAGGCTCTGAAAACCGCTAGCGAACGCGATGCGCGTTACCGAAAGCGACGTGTCGGCGAGGAGGCGTTTGGCGAGTAGCAGGCGATGCGTCTGCGCCAGCTCGATCGGGGACACACCCAGCTCGCGCTCCATGGCACGCCGGAGCTGGCGCTGGCCCACTCCCAGCTCGCGAGCGAGATGATCGACACCCTGCCCATTCAGCGCACCGCCGGCGATCCGGGACTCTGCCGCGCGGGCCAGCCGGGGCACTGCATCGACGAGTGCGCGGCCCGGCGCCAACTCGGGGCGGCAGCGAAGGCAGGGACGGAAGCCGGCCTCCTCGGCGGCCGCGGCCGAATCGAAGAAGCGACGGCGGTCGCGATAGGAGATTCGCGCGGGACAAACTGGGCGGCAGTAAATCCCGGTCGTGGTGATACCCACGAAGAAGAGACCGTCGAACCGCGCATCGCGGGCGTCGAGTGCACGATGGCAGACGGCGGGATCGAGCGCGAGGCTTCGCGCGGTCGAGGTCATGGTCGAATCATGGAATCATTCCCTTGCGCAGCCTGAGCGCGCACCACGCGACTACCATGGGCCACGCGGTGTAGGCCAGGATCTCGAGCCGGTTGGGCCAACCAACCAACACGTCGGGTCCGAAGCTACCGTCACTCTGCGAGAGGAGCACACCTAGGGAGACGACAGACAGGAGGAAGCCAAGCACGGCCAGGCCCGCCGACCAGAGGAGTGGTTCCCGCGCCAAAGCCCAGGCGCGGTTGCGGCTCAGACTCCAGCTGATGAGCGCAGCGGCGAACGGTATCACAATGCCAATGGTCCCTCCCACACTATGAAGCTTGCCGCTCACTGTCCGGGCGTCATGGTTTGCCGATATGGGGTCAGTAACAAATACGCCACCCATGGTCAAACCGACAGCACTAGCCAGTAATAGCGCCAGCCCGATACGACCGGCCAGAGTCCGTACCTGGCGCCGAAGTGCCATGAATAGCGCGACGTAGCTGAGTGCCAATGAAAGGAACGCAAGCACCATCATCCAGCCATTGTCTCCGATCGCATACTCGGAAACAAAGTGCCACGAGGGATCCAGCTCCGGCTTGATGAGGTGCAGCACGGCAAGCAGAACCACGAACATGGCCGCGCCCGCGAATGACAGGCGTGCGGCCATCAGTGGAATGGCCGTGACGGGCTGGGTGTGATCGTTCCGTGCCATAGGGATTGAGGTGTCCAGTGTCCGTCGAACCTATGGCTGGTCCGCGATCGGGGTCGCCACAAAGGCTAGAGTCTCGCCGGTAGCGTGATCGCGCACCCTACCCGTGATCTGCCCGGCATCGTTGATGTCCTGGGCCGAGAGGAGGGTGTCCGGCGCAATATCCACGAGATCGTTGAGGTTCGTCAGAACCCCGCCTTGCCAGAAGAAGGCACGCGGGCCGTTGGAACCGCCGAAGGAAATGCCTACCACCTGCCCCCGAGAATTGATGGCGAAGGCTTCGCTGACTGGGTCGTCGCCAAGGGTGTGGAGATCCTCGGCCTTGGCTGCGCCATTGGCCCAGTAGAAGGCGCGCGAGATGAACTCGCCAATTTCGTCGCCGGGCTCGGCCGGGTTGGAGAACCCGACGACATCACCCTGGGCGTTGATGTCCATGGGCGTGTGCCAGCTGGTCCCTCCCAGATTGGGGATCTCGCTCACCTTGCCGTTCTTGTCCCAGAGCACGGCGTGACGGGCGCTGTAGCGTCCAACGGCCTGGTCGCAATCCCCCGAGATGCCGACTGCCTGGCCGTTGTCGTTGATCGCCGTGGCGGCCGAGGTCGAGTCGCCGGGGAACGGACGGAGCTCTCGCGCCTTGATCTTGCCGTTGCTCCCATCCTTGGGGTCCCACATGACCGCGCGGAACTGGAGCTTCTGGGTGGTCGTGGGGTCACATGTCGGATCTTGCACCGCGGTCTCCGCCCACCCAACTACGTGTCCCTGGTTGTTGACGCCGGTGCCGAAGCTATGATGGCCGCCGAGCGTGGGCAGCTCCCGCATCACGCCATTCTCCCACACGAACCCACGACAGATCAGGTTAGTGGTTGCCGGGAGAAACCCCGCCAACTCGCAGGCCCAGTCCTCGTTCAGCGGGTCCACCTCGTCGGTGTGGGAGATGCCGACGACCATGCCCGCGTTGTTCAGCCCGATCCACGGCACGGTGCTGCTCGGCCCGCCGAGCGTCTCGAGATTGGTGATCGATTGATGATCCTTCCATAGGACGGCGCGCCGGGAACCATTCGCCAGGTTGGACCAGCCCGCCACCACGCCCTGGTCGTTGATGGCCATGCCCCGGCTCAGCGTTCCACCGAGCGACGGGAGCTTGACGACTTCGTATTGCGGCTCCGCCAGCTGAGCGAGCTCCTGGTGTGGTTGCGTGACCTTTGCTTCGTCGGCACAGCCGTACACGGCGGCGATCAGGATGGCGCACGAGATGTGTCGCATTTGAACCCTCCGGTGTTGGAAACACGGCGAGCGCACCGTCAGGTGGGCGCTCTTTGATGTTTCCACACCATAGGGTGTGACGCATCCGCGCACGCGCCGCATTCGGACCTGGAAGCGCCTGCATCCGCGCTCGCCGGATTCGGACCTCGAATCCCGTCGCGCATCGCGTTGTGTCGGGGGTGTGACTGGCGGGTAAAGCTCACCTGAACGCTACGGATTCGCCCAGTAGCCGATCACTGTCCCGATGTACACTACGCGGCGCGGCGCGGGCTCGTATACGCGACCACCGACTCCATTCAGGGTGACTGAACCGACATATCGCCGGTCCCAGAGATTGTTCACGCCGAGGAACGGTGCAAACTCCATCTGACCGGACTGACCATCCCAGCCCAGCCGCAGATTGGTGACGCCCGCACCCCAGGCATCCACGTAGATCGTGTTGGCGTCGTCCGCCACAAGCGACGAACTGATGGTGTGGTCGGCATCGAGAAAGAAATCCGCCGGCAATGATGTGCGAAGCCCGAAGCGCCAGAAGTGTTCCGGCACTCCCGGCAGCCGGTTGCCGTCGACCACCGTGCCGTCGGCCAGCTGGTAGTCGGTAAACCGATAACGGGCGTAGGTGTAGGAGCCTCTCAAGGTCAGCCCCGCTGCCGGCGTGACGTTGAGTCCGACTTCGGCGCCATCGTTGTGGGTCTTCCCTGCGTTCCGGAAGAACGCCCGTCCGCCTATCTCCGGCCCCTGGACAATCGCATCCGAAACGCGGCCCAGGAAAAGCGCCACCGAGTAGCTGACGCTTGGCACCGGCTGTCCCCGGGCGCCGATCTCATAGTTCACCGCCCGCTGCGGGCCGAGGTCTGGGTTGAAGCCGCCCGAGCCATCGGGTTGGTTGGCCAGCTCGGTAGTCGTGGGAGTCTCAAAGGCAGTGGCAACATTGGCGTACGGTACGAAGTGATCACCGAAGGACAGGCTCAACCCCAGATTGCCGCTGACCGCGGACATGGTACGGGTGCCGCTGTCGTCGCCGTCGGCGGTGAATCGATCGTCCAGATCGAACCGGGCCCAGTCCAAGCGGGCACCTCCGCTGACCAGCCAGCGTTCGCTCGGGTTCCAGTTGAGCTGCGCAAAAGGACCGAACTCGGTCACCTGCTCCCGCTGATCCAGAATGACGCTCGTCGTCGGCTGGCCCCCCTCGGAGACAAAGTTCTGCCGGTCATCGCGCATCCGCTGGAGATCAACCCCAGCGGTGAGCCTCGGCGCCTGTTCCGAGCCTAGACGGCGGTTGGCGCTGACCCTCACACCACCCACCGCACGATCGATAGCCACGTAAGTGCCGGTAGTCGGCGTGACGCCTGTAGGCGGTGGAGCCGCGAGCGGGTTAGCGAGATCTCGCAGCAGCCCGAACACCGTGACCTCGTACTCGTTCCCACCGGCATCGAAGTGACGGACTCTGAGCGCGAGCTGGTGCTGCTGGGCGTCCTTGTCCGCCCCGCGGAGGATGTTGTTGGCCGCGGCCGAGTCAGGATTGGCCAGGTACTCGGTGAGCGTGAGGGCCCCGGGGTTCTGGCCTCGCGGGTTGTCGGCCAGACTCAACCGCACCGTAGCGAGGGTCGATCCGGTGACGGCATAGTCCATGCCCGCGTTGACCTGGCGGAACTCGGCAGCGCTGTGCTGCCGAAATCCGTCGGTCTTGAACTGGGAGACCGACAGCGTGCCGCTCACGTTCCCCGAACGGCCCGAGGTCCAGCTCTGCCACTTGTAGAAGTCGTCCGCGTCCCGTTCTCCGCTCCCGCCCTGCACCCGGACTCGCTGAGCGAACGGACCGGCAGCCGCCGGCTCGCTGGAGAACGAAACGACTCCACCGGACGCGTTTCCGTAGAGGGACGAGCTGGCTCCTCGCAGGACCTCGGCGCGGTCGATATTGGCAAAATCGATGTTGGTGAGCTGGCTTTGCCCATCGGGAAGCGTCTGGGGCACTCCATCCAGCAGGATCTTGAGCCCTCGCACCCCAAAGTTCGAGCGGCTGCCGAAGCCGCGAATGGAGATGCGCTGATCGAGAGAGAAGTTGTACCGGTTGGCCACCACGACGCCGGGCAGGTTGTTCAGCGCCTCGTCCAGACCCACCGTCTGCTGACCCCGCTGGAACTCGGTGCGATCGACCACACCCACCGCGTAGGGCACCTTCTGCAGCGGCTCCGTGGTGCGCGTCACGTTGATTTCCGGCAGCTGCCGAACCCGGCTCGTGTCCAGCGCGATTGTATCCCCCCGGACCGGCTCCTGGGCCAACACCGCCGACGCCGAAACCAGGCTCAGCAGCGCCCAACGTACCCAGCTCAACGAGAGGGCGCACTTGAGGCTCCAGCGGTGGGGCAGGGCACTCCATCCGTGCATGGCGATCTCCTGGTTGCGACAAACCTAATCTTCCTTCGATCGGCGGGCTACGGCGCTTGAATCCCCCCTGATCCACCCCTAGCTTCCTCACCCAAATGCACGATCCCCAAGGACACATTACCCGATTTCAGCAGGCCGCCGTTTGCCGGAGCGCCGGAGGCTCGCTTTGCTCCCCTCCCGGCCGATGGCGTGCTTCCGGAGGGATTCTTCTCGACCTCGAATCTGCCTACTTACATCAAGGTCGACGGCCGGTGGCTTGCGCCGATCCGGCCCCGGATGGATTGCGTCGTGGTCAAGCGGCCCGGACTGCTGGAGACGATCGAGCCTCGGCGATTGCAAGCGGGGCGACCTGATCGCCATGGGTGAGGCGGAGGACGGAACCGAGGGCATCGTGGTGCATGCCCAGGGCTTTCTCGGCGGCGGCCACGGAGCCAACGAGTTCCGCTTCATGTCCACCGAGGTCAGCCGGGAGCGCCCAGTCAACTACGAGGAGCTGGCCGCGCGGCTCGGTGAGGAGAAGCGACGGGGAGGCTATCTCGTCTGGGTGGTCGGGACCCGCGCTGGTGCACTCCCGGGCGCGAGCCGACTTCGAGTGGTTCATTCGAAACGGCTACGTGCAGGCGGTTCTGGCCGGGAACGCGGTGGCGGTGCACGATATCGAGGCGGCCATCTTCGGTACTACGCTTGGCATGAGCAACACCGGGCAGCCCACCGAGGGTGGACATGGCCTGCACATGCGGGCGATCAATCGGGTGCGGGCCGCCGGCTCGATCGAGCGTGCCGTCGAGACCGGCATGATCAAGAGCGGCATCATGCATGCGCTGGTGACCAATCGAGTTCCCTACGTACTGGCCGGCTCGATTCGCGACGACGGTCCGCTGCCCGGCGTGTACAGCGACGCGCTCGCAGGCCCAGGACGCCATGCGCGAGCACACCGTCAAGGCGACCGGGGCCATCTTCGTCGCCACCGCGCTCCACGCCATCGCGGTCGGGAACATGCTGCCGGCCTTCTACCTGTGCGACGGGGCGCCGGCTCCACTGATGACCATCTGCGTCGATCAGACCGAGTTCGTGGTCAACAAGCTCAAGGACCGGGGCACCCACCAGGCCTACGGCGTGGTCACCAACGCCCAGGATTTCATGCACGTGCTGCGGTTCTACGTCGAGCGATGGGAGCAGGGCGCCGGCATGACCGAGCCATCGCGCGGAATGGCGTGGCCAGGCCTCGGGGTGGGACCGGCTGGCCCAGGCCGTGGCCGAGGTACTGCCTCCGGCCGAGGTGGACGGAGTCTGGGTCTTCACGCCCCTTGCGGCGCGAGACAAAGGAGTGGGGCACCGCGGTGCTGTCCCGGGTGGATGGCGACCGCCGGCGGATCTACACCGCCCGCTACGTCCTCGCGATCAAGGGCAAGGAGCGCGGGAAGTTCGAGGCCTCGGTGCAGGAGGTGGGGAGCGGGCCGCTGGAAGCCCTCGACCGGCTGCTTCAGGAAGCGCAGCGCCGGATCGACGACGAGCACCCGCCGATCTCGGTCTCGCCGGAGTCGTGGTTTCCTCGGTCGCTCCCGCGAATCCCAGGCCGATGGCCCGACTGGATAAGGCGGAGGCAGCCGCCCATTCCGAGCGCTTTCGCCGTTACCTCCGGGAGCATCACCAGCCGGTCACCCGCCAGCGGGATCTCGTGGCTCAGATCGTCTTCCTGGCAGACGAACATCTGTCGGTCGAAGCAATCCGCCGGGAGCTGAGGCAGCGGGAGAGAGCGGGTCGGCACCGCGACAGTGTACCGTACCCTGGAGCTTCTGGTCGAGAGCGGCCTGGTGCGGGCCCATGACTTCGGCGAGGGATTCAAGCGCTACGAGCCCATGGCGGCGCAGGCGGACCACGAGCATCTGATCTGTCAGCGCTGCGGGCGGGTAGTGGAGTTCGCCAATGAGCGGCTGGAGCGAATGCTGCCGGTTCTGGCCGACGAGCACGGATTTCAGCATCAGCGACACCGGCTGGAGATCTACGGAGTCTGCCGCGAGTGTCGCCAGCGGGAGCTGGGCCCACTGTGAACGAGCCGGCGGCGCTCGGATTCGCGGTTGCATTCGTGGCCGGGCTGCTGAGCTTTCTCTCGCCCTGCGTACTGCCGCTGGTGCCCTCCTACGTGGGATTCATTACCGGGATGACCCTGCCCGAGGTGAGCGGGCGGCGGCGCGCCGCGCTCATCCACGCGCTACTCTTCGTCGCGCGGCTTCTCCCTGGTGTTCATCCTGCTCGGCGCCAGCGCCACCGCGCTGGGGCGCGCGCTCAACTATTACCAGGTCTGGCTCCAGCGCGTGGGCGGGGTGCTGATCATCCTCTTCGGGCTGCTCTGTCTCGGCGTGTTCAAGGTCGGCGTCGCTGACTCAGGAGCGCCGGCTTCACCTGGAGCGCAAGCCGGTCGGCTACCTGGGATCTGCCCTCGTCGGGATGGCGTTCGCCGCGGGATGGACGCCCTGCATCGGTCCGGTGCTTGGCGGCATCCTCGGGCTGGCGGCCACCTCGAGCGACGTCACCCGCGGCATGCAGCTGCTGGCGGCGTACTCGGCCGGGCTCGCGCTGCCGTTTCTGATCGCGGCGGTGGCGGTCGATCGTTCCTCGGTTGGTTTCAGCGGTTCCGGCGCTTCTTGCCGTGGGTGATGCGGGTCAGCGGGGTCACTGCTTGATCTGGTCGGCGTGCTGCTGGTGACCGGCGAGTTCACCCGGCTGGCGGGGTGGCTGCAGGGACTGACGCCGGAGTTCCTCAGAGAGAAGCTGTAACAAAAGCGTGAGCGGGAAAGGAAAAACGCTGAGCGGGGAGGCCCGGGCGTGTTTCCCGCTTACCGCTGTTCTTTCCCCGCTCACGCTTTCTCCTTCCGCTTCTTCTTCTTCCAGCTCCTCCTCCATCTGCTGCCGGCGCAGCAGCTCCCAGTAGCGTCCTCCCCGGCCAGCAGCTCGGCGTGGGTGCCTTGTTCCACGATGCGGCCGCCGTCGAGAACCAGGATCCAGTCGGCATCGCGCACTGCGGCGAGCCGGTGCGACACGATGATGCTGGTGCGGCCGACCAGCGCATCTCGCAGGCCGGCAAGGATGCGGGCCTCGGTCTGCGCGTCCACCGCGCTCAGCGCGTCGTCCAGCACGAACACCGGCGGGTCCTGCGCCAGGGCTCGTGCAATCGCCGCTCGCTGCTTCTGGCCACCTGAGAGGTTGATCCCCCGCTCGCCGAGCATGGTGTCGTAGCCGTCGGGCAGCGCCGGGAGTGCCTCGGTGAGCTGCGCAATCTCCGCGACCCGCTCCAGCCGGCCGTCGTCGGGCGCGCCGAGCAGGATGTTACGCCGCAGCGTCTCGCCGAATAGAAACGTCTCCTGGGGCACGAACCCGACCGCGCGCTCTCAGGTCCGTCGAGCGAGAGCTGCCGCAGTCCACCCCATCGATGAGCACGGCGCCCCGGTCAGGGTCGTAGGTCCGCACGATCAGATCCACCAGGGTGGACTTGCCCGAGCCGGTCGGGCCCACGATGGCGAGCGACGATCCGGGCTCGACCCGGAACGAGATGTCCTGTAGCACCCAGCCTCGGTCCGCGGGCTCCCGGGTAGCTGAACCAGACGTCTCGAAACTCAACCGCCCTGGAGCTCTTCGCCGGAGGTAGCGACGGTCGGGGACGCAGGGCTGGTAATGGCCGGGCGCTCGGGGAACAGCTCGTTGATCCGGCCCATCGATGCCGCTCCGCGCTGCACCAGGTTGAATGCCCATCCCAGCGCGATCATCGGCCAGACCAGCATCGCCAGGTACACGCCGAAGGCAACGAACTCGCCGACGGAAACGGCTCCGCCCATCACCAGCTTGCCACCCGCGTACAGAATGACGAGGCCGCTCAGCCCGCCGAGCAGGGTGAGCAGCGGAAAGAAGGCACCCTGCACCCGCGCCAGGCCCAGGTTGCGCGTCAAGATAGGTATCGTTCAGAGCGCGGAAGTGCGCGATCTCGGCCCGCTCCTGCCGGTAGGAGCGGACCACCCGAACCCCGGACAGGTTCTCGTGCGCGTGGCTGGTGAGCTCGCTGAATTGGGCCTGAATCTCCTGTGACCGGCGATGGATGATGCGGCCCAGCGACACCATGGCGACTGGCAGGCCGAGGAGCGGTACCAGGGCCAGCAGGGTCAGCCGGGGGCTGATGGCTACCATCGCCGGTGCAACCAGAAGCGCGCGTATGGTGGTGTCGACTAGGTACATGAGGGCCGGACCAGCTACCATTCGGACGGCGAGCAGGTCGTTGGTTGTGCGGGCCATCACATCGCCGGTCGGGTACCGGTCGTAGAATTCGGCCGACATCCGCTGAAGGTGGTCGTACAGCTGGTCTCGCAGGTCAGTCTCAACGCGGCGACTGCCGCTGTTGAGGAGTTCGCGCATGCCATAGCGGGCAACCCCGCTGGCCAAGGCAACGAGCGAGCAGCAGCACCACCGCGACCTTGCACTTCGTGGAATCCGCCGCCGCTGCGCAGCGCATCGATGCCTTGCTGGAGAAACCGAGGGCCCAGGGTAGCGAAGAAGTTCGAGATGACGACGAGGGCCAGGCCAACGAGAAAGGCGCGGCGGTAGGGCTTGAGATAAGGAAGGAGAGATCGAAGCTCGTGCATAAAGGCGGGCTGAAATGTCACCGGATCGCGGAACCCGAGCAAGTCACTACTAAGGAGGCTTAGATGTCGAGAACGATGATTGCAGCGCTTACGTTGGTGGCCGTCGCAGCCTGTGGCGGCGGCGACAAGGGGGATATGGCCACGGCCGACAGCCTGAGTCGTGATCTGCAGCTGGCCCCCGTGGACACCACTGCTGAGTTGAACGACCGTCCGACGGCCAGCGCCCACCGCCGCCGGCCCCGCGCCAGTCCGACGACCCCCAGCCGGCCGGCCGCTCCAACCGTCCCCAGCGCTGAACCGAGCGCCACCTGCTCCGGCGCCCGACACCGCCGGAGCTTGGCGGTCGGCACTACGCTTACCGCGTCCACCAATGCCGAGATTCGCTCCCACAAGAACAAGGTGGGTGACACGGTGACCGCTACGGTCGCGACCGACGTGAAGGACCGCTCGGGTCGAGTCGTGATTCCGGCCGGATCCGAGGTGGTGCTGAAGGTGACCGCAATCAAGGAGTCGGAGAACAAGAGCGACACGACCGGCACGCTGACCGTGCAGCCCACCGCGGTGAGCATCAACGGGCAGTCCTACCCCATCGCCGCGACGATCGAGCACGTGAACACTGAGCTCCAAGGGCGGGGCACCAACGCGGGCGACATCGCCAAGCCGGCGGCCGGTGCCGCGGCTGGCGCCGATGGTAGGCCGAGTGATCGGCGGAAGCAGCACGGGTGCCATCATCGGTGGCGTGCTCGGTGGTGCGGTCGGAGCCCAGCGCGCGGTCGAGACCAAGGACCGGGATGTGGTTCTGCCTCAGGGCACGACGGTTACCCTGTCGCTGGACCGAGAAGTTCACGCCAGCGACTTGAAGGCAGGGTAGTACTTAGCCAGGTTGTCAGCCTGAGCGAAGCGAAGGATCTCTTCGGGTGATTCGCAGAGATCCTTCACTGCGTTCACGGTGACACTCCTTCAGTACCCTGCTCCGCCGCCTCCTCGCCTGGGATCGCTCACTCCCTGCCAGCCATGCGGCGTTCGAACGATGCCCTCGACGTCGCCCCACGGGCCCCCGCTCCGAGACTCCATGACCGCGGCCTCTGAGGCTGTCCAGCACCGCGGGTAGAAATCCTCCGTCCTCCACCTGCAGGCTGTCGGGCAGCGCCTGGTGATGATCCGTGGCGCTGCACCGCCTCGGGGCAGCGGCATCCGGTGGTCGATCACGTTGGAGATGACGTGATAGACCATCGTGATGATCTTGGGTCCGCCCGGGGTGCCGACGAGCAGATAAAAGTTGCTTGTCCCGGATCGAGCACGATGCTCGGCGTCATGGCCGACAGCATCCGCTTTCCCGGGGCGATGGCGTTCGCCTCACCCTGAACCAGCCCGTACATGTTCGGCTGTCCCGGTGAGGTGGCGAAGTCGTCCATCTCATCATTCAGCAGGAAGCCCGCGCCGGTCACGGTGACCGCACTTCCGTAGCTGTTGTTCAGCGTCGTGGTGCAGCTGACTGCGTTCCCCTCCGCATCCACCACCGAGTAGTGGGTGGTCGATGCGCCGCCTGTGAGCGGCCGGGCTCGAACTCCGGCGTGACCGAGGCCTGCTCGCCGATCTGCCGGCGCAGCTCCGCGGCGTACTCCTTGGAGAGCAGCCGCTCCACCGGGTTCTGGACGAAGCCAGGATCGCCCAGGTAGCGGTTCCGGTCGGTGAAAGCGCGCCGCATCGCTTCGGCTTCGCGGTGCATCAGGGCCGCCGATCCGAACGGTGGCAGCGGGTCTGTAGCCTTCCATGATGTTCAGGATCTCGCCCATCGTCACGCCGCCCGATGAGGCCGGTGGCATGGAGTAGATCGTGTGCCCGCGATAGGAGATCTCGATCGGGATCCCGCCAGATGGCCCGATAAGCGGCGCAGGTCCTCGCGGCTGATCAGCCCGCCGCCGCGCTCCATCTCGGCGACGATGAGGTCGGCGACCCGGCCCCGATAGAAGCCGGCTGCCCCGCTGTCACGAACCGCCTCCAGGGTCGCGCCCAGCTCCGGCTGCCTGAACGTAGAGCCCGGCGACCGGCGGACGGTCGTTCGGGAGGAAGGTGGCGCGGGATGCCGGGAAGAGGACCAGCCGGGCGCTGTCCTCCCCGATCGAGCGGCTGCGGTACTCGTCGATGACGAATCCTTCGTTCGCCAGTCGAATGGCGGGCTCGATCACCGTCGCGAAAGGCAAGCCGTCCATATCTGCGGTGTGCTTCGGTCAAGCCCGGCGACCGCGCCGGGCACACCGGCGGACAGATGGCCCGTCACACTCGCCTCCGGTCCGGCGGAGCAGATACATGTCGCGGGACGCACGCGATGGCGCCGTCTCGCGGTAGTCGAGCGTCTGTACCTGCCATCCCGCGATGACGAATGACCATGAATCCGCCGCCGCCGATGTTTCCGGCTTCGGGGTGGACCACCGCCAGGGCAAAGCCGACGGCCACCGCGGCATCCACCGCATTGCCGCCCTGCTGGAGGATGTCCCTGCCCGACCTCGCTGGCGAGCGGGCTGCCCGACACTACCATGGCCGTCGGGCGCCTCGATCACCCGCGCCTTGCCGGCGCAGGGCCAGGTATGGGCGACCGCTCCGGCGCGGGCTGGCGCCGGGCGAGTCTGGCGCGGCGGGCGCAGCCGGGCGACAGGGAACGAGGCCGAGCAGCACAGCGGGCAGCAGAGATGCGCACACGGAGCTCCGTGAAAGAATTGGATGGTGGTGCGGAGTTGCCTCGGACCTCGCACGTTCTCCTAATTTAGCCCGACGCTGACGCTTGGATACTCCTATCCTCCGCTTGCGTGGCTGACGACTTTCACGACACGCGCCTGACCGAACGGCGCAATCCCCGCAGCTCTACCATCGATACTGCCTCCGCCGCTCGAGATCGTCGATCTCATCGGCGCCGAGGACGCCGGCGTGCCGGCGGCGGTGGCCAAGGCCCGGGTCGAGATCGCGCGCGCCATCGATCTGGTGGAAGCCGCGTTCCGGGCAGGAGGCCGGCTGATCTACGTCGGCGCCGGCACCAGCGGCCGGCTCGGCGTGCTCGATGCTGCTGAGTGCCCGCCCACATTCGGGACGCCGCCCGAGATGGTGGTCGGCCTGATCGCCGGCGGCGCACCCGCGCTGGTGCGCTCAGTCGAGGGAGCTGAGGACGACGTCGACGCTGCTGATGCGGCGATTGAGACTCTCTGGGCGTCGGGCGCAAAGACGTGGTCGTCGGCATTGCCGCGAGCGGAACGACGCCCTACGTAGGGGCAGCGCTGGCCCGGGCCCAGGCCCTCGGCGCCCGGACCGCATTTCTGTCCTGCTCGGAGCCGCCTGCAGCGGCTGCGGGAAAGCTGCGACGTCTGTATCACCGTTCTCGTCGGTCCCGAGATCGTCACCGGATCGACCCGAATGAAGGCGGGAACCGCCACCAAGCTGGTGCTCAATACCCTCACCACCGGAGCCATGATCCGCCTGGGTAAGACCTACGGCAACCTGATGGTGGATCTCAGGGCCTGGAACGACAAGCTGGTCGATCGCAGCCAGCGGATCGTGATGGAGGCCGCCGGTCTGGACCGCAATGCTGCGCAGAAAGTCATCGAGGCGGCCGAGGGCAGCGTGAAGACTGCCATCGTGATGGCCCGCCGCGGGGTGCAGAAGGGTGAGGCCGAGCGGCTGCTGGCCGAGCACGCCGGGCCGGCTTCGGCCAATCGTCGGCGATCCTCCACCGGTGCGTGCGAGATGACCGAGCGGCCCACCCTGGCCGTCGGCCTCATGTCGGGAACCTCACTCGACGGCGTGGATGCAGCGCTGGTCCGGTTCGACGGCCCCACGCATGCCACCCTGCTCGACTTCGTGACCCGGCCCTATACCGACGATGAACGGGCAGAGATCCGCAACGGCGTTCAACGGCGCCACCGCTCCCTCGCTCGCGCGGCTGCACGTGCGGGTGGCGGAGTGGGCCGCCGAAGCGGTGCAGACCGTGCTTGGTCCAGGGCAAGGTGCCGGCTTCCGATCTGTCCCTGATCGCCTTTCCCGGACAGACGATCTGGCATGAGCCGCCGCTGGTCTCCTGGCAGCTCGGCGAGCCGGCGGTGCTGGCCGAGCGGTTCGGAGTGCGCGTGGTCAGCGGCTTTCGCGCCCGCGACGTGGCCGCGGGCGGGCAGGGGGCACCGCTGGTGCCGATGGCCGACGTGCTCCTTTTCGCTTCCGCTGATGCGCCCCGGGTACTGCTCAATCTTGGCGGCATGGCCAACCTCACCTATGTGCGAGCGGCGTGCCCAGGAGGAGGGCGTGTTCGCGTTCGATACCGGCCCGGGCGTGGCGGTGATCGATGCGGTGGCGCGCATGGTGGACCAGCGCCGCTCCTACGATCGAGACGGCAAGATTGCCGCACAGAGGAACCGTCCACGAGGCACGTCCTTGCGAGCTTCTGGCAGACCCGTTCTTTGCGGCCGCCGCCGCCCAAGAGCACCGGCCGTGAACGGTTCGGCGACCAGTACGCGCGCGGCGCTGCACCAGCGGTCGCCGGGCGCCGACGGCGTTGCCACAGCGGTTGAGCTCACCGCTCGCACCGTGGCCGATGCTGTCGCGCGGTGGACGCCCGCCGGAGTCGAGGTGGTGGCCTCCGGCGGAGGCTGTCATCATCCGGGTCTCATGGCGTCGCTGGGCCGACAGCTGCCGCAGCGGGGCAATCATCCGCTCCGTCGCTTCGACGAGCTGTTCTTTCCAGGCGATGCCAAAGAGGCGGTCGCATTTGCCCTGCTCGGCTATCTCACGCTCCACGGCCAGCCGGGCAACATCCCCGCGGCTACCGGGGCCGGAGGATCACGGGTGCTCGGCGCCGTGACTCCCCCATGACCACCAGTATTCCCGACTCGGTCAACCCAGCCAGGCTGATCATGCCGGCGCTGCGCTCCGATGCCTTGAGCGGCTTTGCCCACGAGGCCGGCCGAATCGCCGACACGCTCGAGATCGGCGTCGGTGGGTACATCATCTTCGGGGGCACGGCGGAGAGCGTGCGCCGGCTGACCGCGGACCTTCTTCGGCGAGCCGGCCGTCCCCTTCTGCTGGCGTCGGACCTGGAGCGCGGCGCCGGCCAGCAGTTTGCCGGCCTCACCGAATTCCCTCCTCCGATGGCGCTCGCCTCTCTCCGCGATCCGCGCGGTGGTTCGCTGGGCCGCCTCGGTCACGGCTCAGGAGGCGCGGGCGGTGGGGATCAACTGGGTCTTTGCCCCGGTGGCGGATCTCGACCTGCTGCCGGAGAACCCGATCGTCCAGACCCGCGCCTTCGGCGCCGATCCCAACGAAGTCGCCACCTACGTGCGCCAGTGGATCGAGGGATGCCAGGCGGCCGGCGCGCTCGCTTGTGCCAAACACTATCCTGGCCACGGTCGCACCTCGGTGGACTCTCACGTCGCCCTGCCGGTGGTGGAGGCGCCGGCCACGGCGCTGCGCGCCGCCGACCTGGTCCCATTCACCGTCGCCATCGCAGAGTGGGGTGGCTTCCATCATGACCGCGCATGTGGCCTACCCGACGCTGGATAGCTCGGGCCTCCCGGCAACGCTCTCCCGCACGTCTGCTGGGCGAGCTTCGCAGCACCGAACGGTTCGACGGGCTGGTGGTGACCGACGCCCTCATCATGGATGGCGCCCTGGTCGGCCGCCGCGAGTCTGATGCGGCCGTAGAGGCGATCCAGGCCGGAGCCGACCTGCTGCTCTATCCCAACGATGCCCGGCGGGTCCGCGACGCGCTCGAGGCGGCCCTGTCCAGCGGCGCGCTCGGAAGGGATCGCTTGAACGAGTCCCTCCGCCGGTACGACCATGCCCTCGCTGCCGCCACTGCGCCGACGCCTCCGGTCACCCGGGGGCCGTACGAGTCGGCGGATGCCTTGGCGGACGTGCTGCTGAAGCACGGCATGATGGTACGAGCGCTCGGTGCCGTCGCTGACGGGGCCCCTCGATCTGGTAGTGGTGGACGATGACATCGGTGGTCCGTATCCACCGGGGCCAAGCGACTACGTCCACCGGGCGCTCGGACCCGATCTGATCGGCCGGTACGGCGGAGGCTCGCGAGTCGTGCTGGTGTTCGCCGAGCCGCGAGCCTGGAAGGGCCGGTCAGGGTTCGGCCCTGCCACCAAGGAGGCGCTGGCTCATCATGCGGCAGAGCGCAGACCTCATCGTGCTCTTCGGGCATCCTCGTCTCGCGGCCGAGCTGCCCAGCAAGGCACCGGTTCTGCTGGCCTGGCATCGGCAGCGGCTCATGCAGGAGGCCGTGGCCAGGTGGTTGGGGCAACGACTGGGTAGTGCATAGGAGGATTTCACCACGGAGGTACGGAGAGAGGGGCGGACGGTCTACGCCGATGCATAAAGCTCTTTGTTGTGCTGTAGCTGTCCGACCGACCGCCTGTCCGCCTGCCCGCCCGTGCGTCAGCTACTCCTGCTTGCCGTCTTGATCCAGGGAAGGAGCGCGAAGGCAGGAACTGCAAGGAGGAATGTCAGAAAGAAATACTTCCCGTATCCCAGGTTCTCAGCCAACAACCCCGAAGCGCCTCCCGCCAGCGTCCGGCTGAGCGCCAGCAACGCCGACAGAACGGCGAACTGAGTTGCGGCATAGCGCCGTTCGCAAACCGACATCAGGAAAGCCAGGAAAGCCGCCGTTCCCAGTCCATGGGCAAAATTCTCGAACAGCGCTGCCCCTATGATCAGCGGCTTCGACGCGGGAACGCTGGCCACGGTGGCGTAGCCAAGGCTCGAAAGCGCCTGGACGATGCCGAGGGTCCAGAGTCCGCGAAAGATTCCCATCCGGGTGGTGAGCAACCCGCCGAGCACCGCGCCTGACACCGTCGCGATGATGCGGCCGGGGGTGAGGATGGCTCCAATTTCTTCCAGGGTGAAGCCCCGGTCGACCCAGAACGGCCGCGTCATGGGCTCCATGGCGTATATGTCGATCTTGAACAGGAGCGCGAAGAGCGCCACCGCCCAGATGCCCGGCCGGGAGAGCAGTTCCCGTAGCGGCTCCCAGATGGACGTTGCCGTCGTCACCGTGCGCTTTGGCTCGGGAATGAAGAGCGCGGCGGCGGTGAGCGCTCCGATAAGCATCGCGCCGGTGAGAAACGACGTCGGCCAACCTTGCCTACCAGCGAGCCAGATCAGTAGGCCGCCCGCGGTGAACATCGATATCCGGTAAGCGGCGATCCGAACCGAGTTCGCCACCCCAAGCTCGCGCGTGGTGGTTGCCTCGATGGTGTAGGCATCAATGGCGATATCCTGCGTGGCGGACAGGGTCACCATCAGTACCAGGATGAGCCAGAACCACCGCGCCAGCTCGCTGAGCTCCATGGTGCCTAGCACCAGCGTCAGGAGCGTCAAGCCGGCAAGACAGCCGACGATCCACTGCCTCCGGCTGCCGACCCGGTCCACCAGCGGGGCCCAGATGAACTTGAATGTCCAGGGAAAGCTGACGGCGCTGATCAGCCCGATCTCGACCAACCCCGCACCATGGGTGCGGAGATAGACCGGAAGCGTCTCGTTCACCAGCCCGAAGGGAAAGCCCGACGCGAAGGAAAGCGCCGCGAGCCACGCCAAGCGCACCGGCAAGGGAGCGCGTACCCCGGCTGGCTCTGCCCGTTCAGCCGCTACTGGAGACGAGCCTACCGCCACACGGTGAGAAGCAGCAGAAGCACGCCCAGGATGACCAGGACGAGGGCCAGGGAACGGATACGATCCATCGGAGCTGCGTAGCCGGAGGCCGACTCTTCCGGGGTGCCGGTCAGGAGGTCGCTGCCGGAATGGGGTTCGTCGGCCGCGATTGGCTTCAGCTCGGGCACCGTGGTGGTTTGTGTCGGCCGATAGGCCTGGTGACCGACGCCATCGGTTCCGTTGGCCTCGGGCAGTCCCTCTCCATCGAAGCGTGCCGCGACTACAGTGATGTTGTCGGGCCCACCGCGCGCGTTGGCCAAATCGATGAGAGCGGAGCAAAGCGCCGGAAGATCGGTGTGCTCTCCCGCCATTTGCGCGAACTCTTCCTTTCGCACCACGCCGGAGAGACCGTCCGAGCAGAGGATCAGGGTATCGCCCCGCCGGATTGACTGGTGGGTGAGGTCGACTTTGATCCGCGGGTCGGGCCCGAGGGCCTGAAGAATGATGTTGCGCCGCTCGCTCTGCTCGGCCTCATCCGCGGTGAGCTCCCCGGCGTCCACCAGCCGCTGCATCAGGCTCTGATCCTTGGTGAGCTGAACGGCTTCCGTCCCGCGCACGAGGTACGCGCGGCTGTCACCGATCTGGGTGAGGTACAGGTTGCCTCCGAACATGCCTGCGGCCGTCACCGTGGTGCCCATTCCCCGGACCTCGGGGTGCTCGCGGGCGTAGGAATAGATCTGTCCATTGGCGAGCTCGACCGCTTCCCGCATGCGGTAGGCAAACTGGACGGGAGAGCTGTCGGTATCGGTGGCCCAGGCGGTGGCCATATGGCGGTAGATGAGATCGGCGGCCATGGCGCTGGCCAGCTCACCGGCGGCGGCGCCACCCATGCCGTCCGCCACCATGAAGAGGGACCCGCGCGCGCCGATGTCGTGGCGGCGGACTTCGGGTTGGAGGCTGGCGTTGCCGGTGCTCAGATCGGCAACGAGGAAGGCGTCCTCGTTGTGATCCCGGGTGCGGCCGGGATCGGTCTTGCCGAAGACGCAGACTCGCACCGCCCCGCCGTTCACGCGCTCCTCGGAAAGATGTAGCACCTCCGGTAATGGACTGAGCGGGGGACGGCCGGGTTGCCACAGGAAGAGTCACCCGACGGTTCCCCTCCGTGATTGTGGCGGTTCCCGGTCTGACGAATCTAGGAAGCGTCCAGGGGAGCGTCAACGCCGTCTTGGCGTAAGTCATGGCCCCTGTGTACTTTGCAGCTATGCCTGTTTCTCGCGCATCTGGCTGGGCGCTATGGCTCGTTCTGGCGGCGCCGGCCTGCTCTCCGAAATCCGATTCCTCGCCCACACCCCGCAAGGTCCAACGAACCGATTCGGTGGCTCCCGAATCGCTCATCAGCCGCTCGGAACTGCACGCGGCACCCCGGGTGCAGGATCCGATTGGCCTTCGGGTAATCTACCCGGCACCGACCGACCTGGTTCGGGCACGAGATTCCAGCTTTCTGTTCGGATCCGTCGCCAACGGAAAGACCAAGGTCACGATCAATGGCCATCCGGTGCGCGTCTGGCCCAACGGCGCCTGGCTGGCGTGGATCCCGTTTCCGCCCGACACCGTGATGCAATTCACCATCGAGGCGCACGCCGGGCAGGATTCCTCGGTTCTGGTGTATCCGGTGCGCAGGGACAGAGGCTCTCTCCCTCGGGAAGTAAGCGAGGGGAGGGCATGGATCGACTCGGTGTCGCTTTCGCCTCAAGGTCAGGTCTGGCTGCCCCGGAACGAGTACCTGACCCTCTCAACCCGTGCGGTAGAAGGCGCGGACGTTCGGGTGCGTCTTCCGGGCGGCAGCATGGTCCGGCTGCTCCCCCAGAGACAGTCGGAAGAAGTGCTCCCGGCGCTGCGGGCCTTCGATCGGGATACCACCAGGCTCCGCGCACCCGAGGAGGTGAGGTACGTAGGTGTAATACGGGGACGCGCGATAGGTCCTGATGCCGGTCCCGTCCTGCGCGGCCCTTCGGCCTCGCTGGTCCGGGTTCTCGCGCGGGCCGCGCTGCGCTGTGTCACCGGAGCACGCTGTCCGGCTCCCTACGCCGAGCTGGTCTCGCCTGACAGCTCTTGGGCCGTGGTGGAGGCCGCGCTCGGGCTCGATACGGTGCGGCTTCGCTGGCCTCTGCAAGTTGCACTGCTCGACACACTGCCGGTGGTCACCCAACTTGACGACGACACCGCAGGGCAGGGGCAGGGAAACACCGATAGCCTGACACCCGGCCGCGCCACGCCGGGTGGCACCTATGCCTGGTTCTTTCCAACCGGCACTCGCGCATCGGTGACTGGCCGGGTCAATGACGATCTTCGTATTCGACTCTCGCCCGGGTCGGAGGCGTGGGTTCTCCATAGCCGAGGCGCGACCGCTCCCCCCGGACTACCGGAGCCGCGGGCGGTCGTGGGCTCTGTCACCCTCACACCCTCCGAGGATCGGGCGACCCTGCGCATCCCGCTGACCCAACGGGTTCCCTTCCAGGTCGTGGAAGCCGAGCGAAGTCTCGCCATCACGCTTTACGGCGCGGTGGGGGACGTGGACTGGATGCGGTATGGCACGGACTCGATGGTGCGACAGCTGAGCTGGGCTCAGACCCAGCGGCAGGAGGTAACGCTGACGGTGCAGCTGGCGGCGCCGGTCTGGGGCTATCGAGCTCGCTGGAGCCGCAACGACTTGCTGCTCGAGGTCCGGCGCCCGCCGAGGATCAGGACGAGCGCCCCGCTGCGCGGGCGAGTAATCGCCATCGATCCGGGACACCCGCCCCTGGGCTCCACCGGGCCGACGGGCCTGCGCGAGGCGGAGGCCAATCTGGCGGTGGCACTTCAGCTGCGAGACATGCTCGAAGCAGCCGGTGCGCGGGTGCAGATGACCCGTACCACCGATTCCGCCGTGGACCTCTGGCCTCGAGTGGCGCTGGCCGAAAGCGCCGGGGCTGAGCTGCTGGTTTCGATTCACAACAATGCGTTGCCCGACGGGATCAACCCCTTCACCAATAATGGAACCAGCGTATTCTATAATCACCCCCGGAGCGTGCCCCTGGCGTCTGCCATTCAGCGGTGGCTCGTGTACCGGCTCCGGTTGCCGGATCTGGGAATCGGCTGGGCCGACCTCGCCATCGTTCGAGCGACATGGATGCCGTCGGTGCTGGTCGAGGGGATGTTCATGATCATGCCGGAGCAAGAAGCAGCCCTGCGGTCTCCCGCTGGAACGCGACGGTATGCTCGGGGCGTCTACGAGGGAATCCGCAGCTTCCTCCAGGACCGGGCTGGAAACCAGTCTCCGGCCGGTGTGGGCCGGTCGAGATCAGGGGCGTCTCCTAGGGCGAATCCCTCCCCATCGCGCCGCGCGCCTGGAGCTGGCGCCCCGGACGGCGGTGTTGCCCCTAGAGTGCAGTGACGAGGTTCGGCTGATGTCTTCCCAGATTCTGTGGCAAGAAACTCCCGGCCTGTCCGCTTCACCCCGAAGAAGTCTCCAGACTCTCGCCTGTACCCTCACCCTGGCGCTCCTCGCTGTCACGCCGGGAGGTCTCCGCGCCCAGAGCCCCGAGGAGCGCGCCGAGTTGGAACGGTTCCGCGACTCCGTTGCCGCCACCGTGGATTCCATGGGCCTTCTCACCCTGGAAAAACGGATGATCGATTCGGCCAAGGTTGATCGCAGCAACGGCATGGTCCATCTGAGGCTGGGGTTCCTCTCACTCAGGCTCGGGGATCTGGGCGGTCAAGCCCACTATGACGATGCCGCGTCGGAGTTCCAGTGGGCAATCGATCTGCAGCCATCCTGGCCCTACGCGTGGTACGGAATGGGGCTGGCCGAATACGGCGTGGGTGACTCCCAGATCTCCTTCGTGACCGGCCTCAAGACCATGCTGGGGAAGGACGCGCTCACCCGTTCGGCGGTGGCGTTCGCCAAGTCAGCGGAGATCGACCCATCCTTCGTCCGCGGTCTGGTTGATCTGGCGAATACTGCGCTGCGACAACGGGTCAACATCAAGCTTGGCGTGGCGCTGGAGGCCCTTCGGCGGTCGGCCCCCACTCAATCGGCAACGATCCTCAGGTGCTGCTCGCCCGCGGCCGGGTCGAGCGCGAGGTGGGCGACGGTGACTCGGCTCTCGTGGCCTTCAACGGCTACCTGCGGACTGGCACCAACCGAGGCCTCGGTCTCCTCGAGGCGGCGCGCACGCTCCTCCTGCTCGGCCGCTTCGAGGGGGTGACCCCGTACTTCGAAGGCGCGATGGCTGGACGACTCCATCACCGTCGCAGGTTACCGTAGCCGACCTCGCCACTATTGTGTCCGACAGCGTCACTGAGTGAGTTCGACGGCCAGCAGGGCCCCCGCCGAGCGGCATACCTCCGACGCTTCTGGGGCCAGCGCGACCGGGCCGAGCTGCGGACCGATGGTGAACGGTTGCGCGAGCATTACCGCCGGCTCTTCTATGCCCGCAAGAACTTCCAGCTTACCGCCAACAACCGGCATTACGACATCGTCGAACGCTATCGCTCGGGCAGCCGGGATTTTGACGACCGCGGCGTCATCTACATCCGCCACGGCGAGCCATCGAGCCGGGCAAGCTACGCCGCGCCCGGGCTCGAGCCCAACGAGTCCTGGCGCTACAGCCGCACCGACGGCGATCTGATCTTCCACTTCATCGCGCGGGAGGACGTGCAGGACTTCAAGCTGGTCGAGAGTCTCTTCGACGTGCTGGGCTTCAGCACTGCGGTGAAGCTGCAGGAGAGGCCAACGCCAGCCGACAACGCCATGGCCGAACAGCTGATGCTGTCGCGGGAGCAGCTTTCCCCGATCTACCGGCGGCTACAGGCCGCGGGCCGGGGGAGCACCGGGCGCTACCAGAGCCAGGAGCGTCGGGCGGGGCAGGAGAGCATCGCGCTAGGGACCACCAGCGACAGCTACGAGCTTGCGGTTCCCTAGCGAGCTGAAGGCCAAATCCGAAGTGCTCGCCGTGGGGCGGGATTCCGCCGGGCACCAGGTGCAGATCGCCTACGCGATTGCCGGGTCCAGCCTCGAGCCGGTAACGGTGACCCGCGGGTACCTCTATAGCGTCCGGCTGCGCTTCGTGGCGATGGACGACCAGGGCAAGGTCGTCGCCTCGCTCGATACCACCCGGCACTTCGTGGCGCCCGAGCCGGTGCCACCCGAACGAGCATCTGGTGGGGCGCGTGGCCGCGACCGTGCCGTCCGGGACCCCTGCATTACCGGTTGGCGCATTCAGCAGGGCGACGATGCCGGCATGACACTACCGCGCGACAGCGTGCGGGTGGGACCGACCAGCTCGACGGCGCTGAGTCTCAGCGATCTGGTACTCGGCTCCCGTACCGCCAATCTTGGCTGGCGGCGCACGCCGGACGATACCGTGCTCTTCAATCCGCTTCGGACCTACAAACGAGAGCGAGGAGATGGAGCTGTACTACGAGATCGAGGGACTCCGCCCGGCCCCCTATACCGTAGAGCTCGCGGTCCGGAAGAAGGGGTCCGGCGGAGGCATCTTCAAGAAGATCTTCGGTGGTGGCGGGGCGGCCATCAAGCTCAAGTTCGAGCAGCAGGCCACTACACAGCGGTCTCGACCCATCGCAGCCTCAAGCTCGAGCGCCTCAAGCCCGGCAATTATGTGCTGGAGCTGTTGGTGGTTGATGCCGATGGCCGGAAGGACTGTCGGACCCAGGAGTTTCAGGTGGTCGAGAAGGGTAGTCAGCGGGACGGCGGGAAGCGGGGCAGCAAGTGCAGACGAGAAGCGGTCCGACTGATATCGAGAGGGACCCTCCGGCGCTACCTGCCTCGGAGGGTCTTGCTTTGTTCCTGCTGTACCCGCTGTCCCGCTGTCCCGCTGTCCCGCTTCCCGCTTCCCCGCCTATAGCGGCCAGGCCGCCGGTCTGGAGGGAGTCAGAATCAGCAGCGGCTGAACCAGGCTCTCCGCTTTGACCACCGCCTCGACCTGCACCAGGTGCTGGGTGACGCCGGTGCTGGTATCGAAGGTGGCGATGTGCATCAGCATCGAGGCGAGGGGCCGGTCGGCCTGCTTGGTGCGTCCCCCTTCGGCCGGGGCGATCGAGTTACCCGGGACCAGGGTGATGCGGGCATGCCCGAACAGCCAGAGAGGGAGGCCATCGAGCGACTTCAGCAGCCGCTCGTTGAATGCCAGGCTCTCGCCGTGCAGGGTGATGAGGCCCAGGGTCGGGCGCTCGTGCTGGCGCCGGGAGTGGACCACGAACCCGTAGTTGAAGGCGGGGTCCTGGCCCGCGGCGCGCCGGAGGGCGGCCCGGAGCTTCTGCTGGCTGAAGGCGATCGTGTGGTACGGTACCACGGGCTCTCCAAGTGGATGACAGCGGGATGGCTGCCGCCAAACCGCTGCACGTGACGTGCCAGCGCAGCGGGGAGGCGGGTCAGCGGGCAGGCGGAACGTTTTCTCTCTGAGTGTTGCCGCATCAGCACTTGCGAGTGCCTTTCCTGACCCGCTGTCCCGCCGACCCGCCGACCGTGCCTTTCGCAAAGCATCTCGCGATACGCCACGCAATCCGGCTTGAACTCCCCCGAACGCCTGACGTAGCTTGCGCGCATGTTCTGCTCCCGTTGTGGAAGCGAAATCACCGGAAAATCGAAGTTCTGCCCCTCCTGCGGTCTCGACCTGATGGCGACCACACCGGTCCACGCTATCGCGACCGGGGTGCTGCAGGAGCTCGACCTCGTGCGCGAGTCGCTCGCGGCAGAGTACGAGATCATCGAGGAGCTGGGCCGGGGCGGAATGGCGATGGTTTACCGGGCCAAGGACCGGCAGCTGGAGCGCGAGGTGGCGATCAAGGTGCTGCCCTTCTCCCTCGCGTTCGACACCGAGTTCGTGGAGCGCTTCCAGCGCGAGGCTCGCACCGCCGCCCAGCTCGAGCACCCCAACATCATCTCCGATCTATCGGGTCGGCCGCTCCGGCCGGGTGATCTACTTCGTCATGAAGTTCCTGCGCGGCGGCTCGCTCTCCACCGTGCTCGGCGACCCGGAAGAAGCTCACCCCCCCGGAGATCCGGCGGCTGCTGTCTCGAGGCTGGAAGCGCGCTGGGTTACGCGGCCCAGCGGGGCATCGTCCACCGGGACATCAAGCCCGACAACATCATGTTCGACGAGTTCGGCCAGAGCGTGCTGACCGACTTCGGTATCGCCAAGGCTGCGTCGGGACAGAAGCTTACCGGGACCGGGAATGTCCATCGGGACGCCCCACTACATGAGCCCGGAGCAGGCGCGGGCCCAGGCCATCGACGGCCGGAGCGACATCTACAGCCTGGGCGTGGTGGCCTACCAGTGCCTCACCGGCATTGTGCCGTACGACGGCGAGGACAGCTTCTCTATCGGCTACAAGCACATCACCGAGCCGATTCCCACGCCCAGCCTGGTAACCGCCGACGAGCGGCGGATCTTCGAAGTCATCAAGCGAATGCTGATGAAGGATCCGTTTGACCGATTCCAGAGCTGCGAGGAGCTCGTCGCTTCGTTCCAGCGGCCAGCCGATCGCCGCCCCCGGTGCGGTGCGCTCATCGGTGGCCACGTTCGTAGGCAGCGCCGCGGCCGTGGCGGGCGCTGGTGCGGCGGTGGCGAGATGGCGGTGGGCTGCCTCCGATCGTGAGCCAGCCGACTACGCCGCTGGACTCGCCCCTGGTGAACCGGCGGCTCACTCCGCTGGAGCGGCGCGAGGTCCCCCGGCGGGTGGCGGACCGTTCGGTGGCCATGCGACCGAGCGCGTCCTCCTGGGCCTGGCTCTGGGTGCTGCTTGCGGTGCTGGGTGGCGGAGGGGGCGCGTTCTACTACTACAAGGCCCGAGGTTTCGCCCCAGGGGCCGATGGCTACTCCGGCGGATTCGGCACCGGCCGGTGATTCGCTTCCTTCCTCGACTCGCTACCGCAACCCCAGACGCCGATCGCTTCCGGAGATCCGGCGCCGGCTCCGGCGGTGACGCCTCCGCCGGTGCCGCGCGACTCGGCTCCTGTGGCGACTGGCGCCGCCAGTCGAAGCGCGGGGTCCAGCGACGTAACCGGCCCGGTGGACAGCGGGGGGATTCGTCTCATTGGACTGCCTCGCGGCTCCACCGTCATGATTGATGAGCAACCCGTGACTCAGGCCTTGACCCGCCTTCCACCGGGCCCCCATGCCCTGGCCATCTCGGCCCCGCGGTACAACTTCTACTCCGACACGATCGTCATCCGGCCGGGCCAGATCCAGGAGCTCACTCCTCAGCTCACGCAGCTCGGTGCACCGGCACCTGTCCACGCGACGGGAGCGTGCGGGCAGACGCCGGATGCGTGTCCGGGTTCGGGATACAATGCCGATGGCTCCTGCTTCGACGAGCGCCCCAAGCCGGTCAACCCTCCGTTCGTGACCGTTCCCGCCGACGCGCAGGCGTCGCCGCGACCATCGCTTCTCTGGGTCAAGGTATCGGCCGAGGGCCGACGGTGGATATCAGGCGGCTGCGCCCGTCTGACGATCCGGCTTTCGAGCGGGCGGTCCGGAACTTCGTGTGGACCGTGACCTGGCATCCGGCCCTCAAGGATGGGGCGCCGGTGGAAGCCTGGACCCAGATGCTGTTCCCGCCAGCCCAGAGAGTAGGGGCGCATTCCGCAGGCCAAATCCATCCCACAGCCTTCATCGCATCTACCGCCGCCGTGATGGGGGACGTGACCCTGGGCGAAGACACCAGCGTCTGGTACTGCGCGGTGCTCCGCGGCGACATGGCGCCGATCGTCATCGGCGCTCAATCCAATATCCAGGACGGCAGCATCGTGCACGTGGATGCCGGCGTGCCCTGCATCGTGGGCAGTCGGGTGGCTGTAGGGCACCGGGTGATCCTCCACGGCTGCACCGTCGAAGACGACTGTCTGATCGCCATGGGGAGCGTGCTGCTCAACGGAGTCAGGATCGGTGCCGGCAGCGTCGTTGCGGCGGGTGCGGTCGTTCCGGAGGGGATGCAGGTGCCGCCCGGCTCCCTGGTCATGGGAGTGCCCGGCCGCATCGTCCGGCCGGTGGACCCGCGCTGGCCAGCGTGGCGTCCTGGAGCCACTACGTCAGGAGGCTCGAGCCATCGGAGGGAGGTATCCGTTGACGGGAAGGACGGGAAAGGCGGGAAGGAGTGATAGCGATGACCTCCGTGTCATCCGAGCCCTGCTGCGCTCAGGACAGGCTCCGCATCCGCTCTAGCGAAGGTCGCCATCGCTGCGCTCAGGCAGCCTTTCGTTGCGTCCAATGAGGCTTGTGGTGATCGCCTACCGTAGAACTCGCCTACCCGTCCTACATCGATTATCCACATTATCCACTCTTCCACATGCCACGCGGTTATATTTGTGATGTGGGAAGCAGATTGCACGTAGTTACGTGCATTTTTCATGGTATTGTCTCGGTTCGGTGATTGGCCTAGCTTGGCCTTCCGTTTCGGTCGGAAGCGCGTTGGCGGGCAGGGTCGTGCAGGGTCGATCGCTGGTGCTGAGCACACGCTCCACCCTCTGAGATCAATACCTTTCTAAGCGGGGAGTTCTATGAAATCGTCCACCCCACGGGACGCGGTTCGGCTGTCGCCCAATGCCATCACCGTCCTCGAGAAGCGGTATCTCATCAAGGACGAGACCGGGGTGCCGGTGGAGAGCCCGCGCGATCTGTTCTGGCGGGTGGCCCGGACCATCGCCGAGGCGGACGCGCCGCTACGGCGCATCGGACGCGACGCGGTGGACGAGGTAACGCAGCGACTTCTTCGGCCTCATGGCCAACCGGCTGTTCGTGCCGAACTCGCCCACGCTGATGAACGCGGGCCGCCCGCTGGGCCAGCTGTCCGCCTGCTTCGTGCTTCCGGTCGACGACGCGCTCTCCAACGGCAAGAGCGGCATCTACGACACCCTCCGTGCCATGGCGCTGGTGCACCAGTCGGGCGGCGGCACCGGATTCAGCTTCTCCCGGCTCCGGCCCAAGAACGACATCGTCCGCTCGACCATGGGCGTGGCCTCGGGCCCGGTCTCCTTCATGACGCTGTTCGACGCCTCCACCGACGTGGTCAAGCAGGGCGGCACCCGGCGGGGCGCCAACATGGGCATTCTCCGGGTGGATCATCCCGACATCATGGAGTTCATCACCTGCAAGGACGACACGACCAAGATCACCAACTTCAACATCTCGGTGGCGGTCACCGACGCCTTCATGGCGGCGGTCGAGGCCGACGGGATGTACGACCTGATCCATCCCAAGACCAGGCAAGTCACCGGCCAGCTGCACGCCCGCGAGGTCTGGGAGCGGATCATCCACGGCGCCTGGAAGACCGGCGAGCCCGGCGTCTTCTTCGTCGACAAGGCCAACCACTACAACCCGGTTCCACATCTGGGCGAGTACGAGGCCACCAATCCCTGCGGCGAGCAGCCACTGCTGCCGTACGACGTCTGCAACCTCGGCTCGATCAATCTCGGTGCGCTTTGTGAAAGAAGGCGGGAAGACTGCCCCGAGCGGAGCGAGGGGACGGACGGGAGGCAGAGATCGACTGGGATCATCTGCGTCGGGTGGTGCATCTCTCGACCCACTTCCTCGAGAACGTCATCGACGCCAACCAGTATCCGCTCGCAGGAGATCACCGATCTGGCGCAGCGGATCCGCCGCATCGGGCTGGGCGTCATGGGTCTGGCCGACGTCTTCGTCAAGCTTGGCATACCCTACGACTCCGAGGAAGGCGTGGCGCTCGGCCGGAAGATCCAGCAGTTCGTCGATGAGGAGGCCAAGAGCGAATCGGAGCGGCTGGCCGTCGGAGCGCGGCGTCTTCCCCGAGTGGGAGCGCAGCATCTGGGGCCCGGACGAGACCTGCGCCCGGGACGAGCAAGGGCGAGCGGATCCGGCCGATGCGGCGGCTGCGGAACTGCAACGTGACCACGGTGGCGCCGACCGGCACCATCTCGATCATCGCCGGGTGCAGCTCCGGCATCGAGCCGCTCTTCGCCGTCGCGTTCATGCGGAACCAGGCCGGCGTCGCTGATGCCGGACGTGAACGAGGACTTCGTCGCCATCGCCAAGCGCGGAGGGCTGGTACTCCGACGACCTGATGCGGCGGATCGCCGAGAGCGGCCACATCGACTTCCCCGAGGTGCCGGCCAAGTGGCAGCGGGTGTTCGTCACCGCCAACGCCATCAAGCCCGAGTGGCACATCCGGATGCAGGCGGCATTCCAGGAGTACAACGACAGCGCCATCTCGAAGACCTGCAACTTCGCCCACGATGCCACCGAGGAATACGTCGAGGAAATCTACCGGCTGGCGTATCGGCTCAACTGCAAGGGCGTCACGGTGTACCGTGATGGCAGCCGCGACATGCAGGTCCTCTCGACGGGCTCGACCGCCAAGAAGGTGCAGGAGGGGCACGGAAGCGGGAAGGACGGAAAGGACGGGCAAGACGGCGCAGGAGAGGATTCCGGTGGCTGACCTACATGGCGAGCTCGCCGAGCTGCGGGCCGAGAACGAGCGCCTGCAGCGGATCGTCCACGAGCTGGAGTCGGAGAACCTGCAGCGCCGGCAGAAGCGCTCCCGGCCCGAGGTTCTGCGCGGCACCACCCGGCGGGTGGAAACGCCGCTGGGGACGCTCTACGTCACCATCACCGAGGACGACAGGGGCCAGCCGTTCGAGGTCTTCATGACTCTGGGCAAGGCTGGCGGCGCGCTCATGGCCGACGTCGAGGCGCTGGGGCGGCTCATCAGCCTGGCCCTGCGCTCCGGGATTCCGATCAAGGAGATCTATCGCCAGCTCCGCGGGATCAGCTCCGACCGGGTCATCGGGCTCGGGCCCAACAAGATCCTGTCGGTGCCCGACGCGGTTGGCATCGCGATCGAGCGCTGGATGCAGGAGAAGCAGGGCATTCAGCAGGAGCTGCTGCCCGGGCGGCCATGCCGGGCGCACAGGACGACGTGGCTCCAGTCGCTGCTCAGCCGGCTTGGCAGACCGGTGACCGAGGCGAGCAGATGATGTTCAGGGGCATGCAGGAAACCCTCTCCGGCGCCTGCCCCGACTGCGGCTCGCAGCTCGAGTTCGCGGAAGGGTGCATGAAGTGCCACGTGTGCGGCTTCAGCGAGTGTGGGTGATCGTGGTCATCCATAGATAGCTGATCTGGGCAGCACACGACAGCGCCCGTCAGGCCGAGAGGTCTGCGGGCGTTGGTGTGTCCGGCCTACCGATACCTGTAACGTGAGTCGCGCAGGCGATCATGGAACCCTTTCGCGCTCGTGATTACGCTCTGATTGTCTGCTTGCGCGGCGCGGCGGAGCCACCAGATTAGAGGGGACCATCCCGCCGCCCGCTCAACGTACCCCGTGGGGGACCCCAAACATGATCAGCATGAAGCGCCGGCGCATGATTCTGATCACAGGCCTTCTTTGGAGCTGCGTCGCCGGCTCCGAAGGACCCCACGGACCCGGGAACCCCCCTCCGGATCCCTCGCCTGGCCTCCGTGCCGACCTCTTTGCCGGGCCGATGCTGGTGCCGGATGAGGTGAGCGTGTACTCGATCCTGGAGATGGTGGTTGGTGTTCGCAACGGTGGCACGAGAGCGGCAGATGCGGGGTGGGTAGTTCGCGTAATGCTCTCCGCCGATCCGATGATCGATGCGTCGGACATTGAGGTGGACCACTTCTCGGCCCCCCGGGAGCTTCCCCCGGGAGGGGCGGACCAGTATCTGCGACACAAGAAGCTTCGCGCCAGAACACCGACTGGCCGGTACTACATCGGCTCGATTCTCGACGTGACTGGAAAGGTGCCGGAAGCCAGCGAAGCCAACAATGTTCTGCAGTTCCCCGCGACGATTACCCTGACCGCTGACGTCCCTCCGTCACCGGAGACTGACTGACGCTGGCCTGCAGAAAGTAAGAGCAATGCAGTACTCGCGTGAATTCATTTCCGAGCACGAGGTGCCACGGGCCGGAAAACCGATCTTTCAGCATGTGGTGGATACATACGCTTCCGAGACCAACAAGGTGGGTGCGGTCTGGAGTGAGCTGCGCGACGACCAGCTCGACTTCCGGCTGCATCCCCGCAGCAGCTCGATTCGGCAGATCCTGAGGCACCAGATCCTCTCCGAGGCTCGCTTCTTCGCCGAGTTTATCGGACTTTCGGAACCGGACGCCGAGTCGTTGCTGCCGCCGGGAGAGGCGCCGCCCGTGCAGAAATATATCGACCGTGTCATCACCCTGGCACGGGCCAGGCTCGCGCCCTTGGCGGCAGGCGACGAGCGGTTCTGGCTGACAGAGGTGTCGTTCTTCGACGTCCGTCGGCAGCGCATCTGGGTTTTCTGGCGACGGGTGCTCCACACAGCGCATCATCGGGCGCAGGTCGGTGACTGTCTCCGGCTGCTCAATACCCGGGTGCCGCCGACCTACGGCCCCACCGCCGACGTCAGCTGGTCCGGAGCAGATCCCACGCAGACTCTGGACGCGGTACGGCGCGCCCAGCGATAATGCAGATCACTGGTGTTTATCTGTCCACGGCCTCGGAGAGAGGGATGACATGTCGACTGAGAAGAAGGAAGGCGCTCTCAAGCCTATAACGCCCGCGCGCGTCGCGGAGGAGCTCAGAAAGCTGGGCAGTCAGCGGAAGGACGGCACACTCGCCGCCGATGAATACGAGCACCGCTTCGCCCGCATGATCGGCGAGCTGCGCGATCGGCGGATCGATGGCAGCCGCGCCGAGATCATGGCCACGCTGACCCCTCTCATGAACGAGGGTATCATCCCCGCTTCCGACTGGCAGCGACTGACCAGGCAGCTGGGCCTCGCGTGATCCTTTCCACCCATCGAATGATTCCCCGCCGGAGCCTCGGCCTCGACGCCCCGCCGGTCTCCGCGGTGGGGTACGGCGGGATGCACCTCTCCATTCAGGATCGCCCCCCGGAGGCGCAGGCGATTCGAGTCGTTCACGCCGCGTTGGATGCCGGCGTCACGCTCATCGACACCGCCGATGTCTACTGCCTCGACCACCGGGATATCGGACATAACGAGCGGCTCGTGGCGCGTGCGCTGGCGAGCTGGCAGGGCGACCGTGGCCAGGTCATAGTGGCGACAAAGGGCGGCGTAACGAGACCAGCGGGCCGCTGGGACACCGATGGCCGGCCGGAGCATCTGCGAGCCGCCTGTGATCGCTCGCTCGAGGCACTCGGGGTCGAGCGAATCGACCTCTACCAGCTGCATGCGCCGGACCCGAAGATCCCGCTGGCGGAGAGTGTAGGAGCCCTGGCCGAGCTCCAACAGCAGGGAAAGATCCGCTGGGTCGGACTCTCCAACGTGTCGGTGCCTCAGATCCGGGAGGCTGAGGCTGTGGTTCGAGTGACCAGCGTGCAGAACCGCCTGAACCCGTTCTTTCGGGAGGCGCTCGCCGAGGGAGTGGTGGCGTACTGTGCCGAGCGAGGAATCGGCTTCCTCGCATACAGCCCGACCGGGGGAGGGCGACTCAACCATAAGCTGCCGGCGCACCCGGTACTCCAGCCGATGGCGGTCCGCCTTGGCGTCACCCCTCATGCTCTGGTGCTCGCGTGGGTGTTGGCGCGCTCACCGGCGGTAATCGTCATCCCCAGCGCGCGTACCGTCGAGCACGCACTCGACAGCACCGGTGCAGCGGAACTCGGTTTGAGTGAAGCCGATCTCTCCGCGATCACGACAGCCGAGTTTTCTCGGGCATGACGGGAAGGACGGGAAAGACAGGAAGGGTGGGAACAGGAAGATGCTCCTCATCCCGAGGGAGCGATAGCGACAGAGGGACCTGCTCCTCCTGGTTCGGGATGCTGACTATGTAGGTCCCTCGCTCCGCTCGGGATGAGGGGTTTTCTTTGACCTTCCTGTCCCTCCCGTCCTTCCCGTCTCCTCCCGTCTTTCCCGTCTTTCCCGTTCCTTCCGCCTCTCAACTCCACCGCATCAGCGTGGCGCCCGAGGTAAAACCAGCTCCTACCGCGGTAAACACCACCAGATCGCCCCGCTTGATCTTCCCCTCGCTGAGCACACCGTCCAGCGCGAGCGGTAGCGTGGCGCCGGTGGTGTTGCCGTAACGGGCCAGCACCGAGGCCACCCGTTCGTGGGGGAGACCCAGGCGCTCGGCGGTTGCGTCCAGGATGCGCTGGTTGGCCTGGTGGGGTACTACCATGGCTATATCTGCGGGGGTGAGACCGTTGCGCTGAAGCAGAATCTGGACGCTCTGCACCATGGTGGTTACCGCGAACTTGAAGACCGCACGGCCGTTTTGCTTCAGAAAGTGCTGCCGGCCGGTCACGCTAGCGATGCTCGGCGGCAGGAGGCTCCCGCCGGCGGGCATCATCAGATCGTCGCGCCCGCTGCCATCGACCCGATGATAGAAGTCCAGGATGCCGTACCCCGGTTCGGCTGGTTCCAGGAGTGCCGCCCCGGCGCCGTCACCGAAGAGCACCGCGGTGGTTCGGTCGAGCGGATCGATGATGGAGCTCATGAGGTCGGCGCCAACGACCACTACACGCTCATGGGCGCCGCTGGCAACGAGCTGCGCCCCGGTCGTGAGCGCGTAGAGGAAGCCTGAACACGCGGCCGAGAGATCGAAGCCCCAGGCCCGCCGAAGCCCGAGCTGGTCCTGGATGAGGCAGGCCGTGGCGGGGAAGAGCATGTCTGGCGTTACGGTCGCGACGAGAATCGCGTCGATGTCATCGGGACCCAGCCCCCGCTTCGCCATCAGCCGGCGCACTGCCTCCGCACCCATCTTGGACGTGGTCTCGCCGGGAGCACCGACCCGGCGCTCCCGGATGCCGGTGCGGGTGACGATCCATTCGTCCGAGGTGTCGAGACGGGCGGCGAGGTCGGCGTTGGTGAGAATGCGCTCCGGAACGTACGTCGCGACCGCTGAAATGGCGGCGCGCCGCGGCGTAGACGGCGGGTCGGCAGGCATGCAAGAATCTAACAGCAACTGCAAGCCAGGGACGGACTGCAAGCCACAGATGACACGAATGGGAATGGATCGCTCCTTGAGGTGCGGCCCTCCCTTCGCAGCGTGCTTGCCCTGACCAAATGGTCAACAGCACACCACACATCGATCTTGTGAACTCAGCAGGTGTGCTGTTGAACAACATGCTCTTTGTACAAGGAAGTGGAGGAAGGGAACCAGAAAGCTCACGGAGCGATTTCATTCCCATCGGCGGCATCCGTGGCTGCCTTTGCGGAGCCAGGCTACCACCCCGTTGTTATATTCCGGCCATGCCCTCAGCGAGTCGTCGCCGCACCGTAACCGCCGCCATCGGTGGTGTTGGGGTGGGGTCCGATCATCCGATTGTCATTCAGTCGATGACCAACACCGACACGGCCGACGTGTCGGCTACCGTACGGCAGGCCGCCGATCTCGCGCTGGCCGGGAGCGAGCTGGTCCGTGTGACCGTCAACAATGAGCCGTCGGCCGCGGCGGTTCCTGCCATCGCCGAAGGACTCGATCGCCTGGGCATCGCGGTTCCAATCATCGGCGACTTCCACTATAACGGCCACCTGCTCCTCACCAGGTATCCCGACTGCGCGCGGGCCCTGGCGAAGTACCGGATCAATCCGGGCAACGTCGGCGGCAAGCGGCACGACGAGAACTTTCGTGCCATCATCGAGGTGGCGCTGGCTCACGACAAGCCGGTGCGAATCGGGGTCAACTGGGGTTCCCTGGACCAGAGCCTTCTGACGCAGCTGATGGATGCCAACGCGCGCCGCTCCGTACCGCGGGATGCGCGCGATGTGGTCATGGAGGCAATGGTCGAAAGCGCCCTACAGTCGGCGGCGCTGGCGGAGGCCACCGGTATGGGGCACGACCGAATCGTGCTCAGCGCCAAGGTCTCGGGAGTGCAGGACCTGGTCGAGGTGTACCGCCTGCTGGCTGCACGCTGCGACTATCCTCTGCACCTGGGCCTCACTGAAGCCGGACTCGGTAGCAAGGGGATCATCGCCAGCACCGCGGGTCTCAGCATCCTCCTGCAGGAGGGAATCGGCGACACGATCAGGGTTTCACTCACGCCCGCCCCCGGAGGGGACCGTACCGAGGAAGTGCGGGTAGCGCAGCAGGTGCTTCAGTCCCTTGGTCTCAGGAGCTTCACACCGCAGGTGACCAGCTGCCCCGGCTGCGGCCGCACCACCAGCACCTTCTTCCAGCAGATGGCTCAGGAGATACAGGACTACCTCCGAGAGAAGATGCCGGCGTGGCGCAGCGAGCGGCCCGGCGTAGAGGACATGAAGGTGGCGGTCATGGGGTGCGTAGTAAACGGTCCCGGCGAGTCGAAGCACGCCGACATCGGGATCTCACTCCCGGGTACTGCTGAAGAGCCCAGGGCACCGGTGTACGTGGACGGCCGTCTGCTGGTGACTCTGCGCGGTGACGGTATCGTGGCTGATTTCCTCGGAATACTCGACGACTACGTGGCCTCCCGCTATGGCGCCGTCGAATCCGCGGACCGGTCCTGAGGCTTCGTGCCGCTCCTGGCGCTTGCAGGACTCGAGGCAACTCTGCGGGATCAGCCCCTCCTTGCGCTGGTGGTCTTGTTTGGCGCCGGCCTGGCTACCAGCCTGACTCCCTGCGTGTACCCCATGATTCCGATAACGGCTGGCATCCTCGGTGGTGCCGGGTCGGCCCGGCGCTCGCGGGGACGCACCCTGGTCCTGACGGCGGTCTACGTCCTGGGCCTGGCGCTGGTGTACGCCTCACTCGGTCTGCTCGCGGGCCTGTCGGGCACCTTGTTCGGTACGGTAAGCTCCAGCCCCTGGGCCCTGTTCATCATGGGCAACCTGCTCCTGGTGTTTGGACTGGCGCTCCTGGACGTCTTTACCGTGAATGCTCCGGCCCGCCTCGCGGCGTGGGCGGGCCGTCTGGCCGGCGACTCCGTGGGCGGCGTCTTTGCTCTCGGGGCCACCTCGGGTCTCGTGGCGGCGCCGTGCGGAGCGCCGGCGTTTGCCGCGGTGCTGACATTCGTGAGCACGACTGGAAGCGCGGTGCTAGGCTTCCTGTACCTGTTCGTCTTCTCCATTGGTCTCTCGGCGCTGCTGGTCGCCGTGGGCCTGTTCAGCGGCAGTCTGGCCGCCCTCCCGCGGGCCGGGAAATGGACGCTCTGGATCAAGCGAGCCGGAGGAGTGCTTCTGCTGGTGATGGCCGAGTACTACTTCGTCAGGATGGGAAGCGTACTATGAGAACAACGCTGGTGGCCCCGCTACTCCTCGCCACCGTGCTTGGGAGGCGCCCTTGCAGGCTCAGGAGTCGGGCATCGCTGTTGGGGCCAAGGCCCCGGTGGTCACGGTTCGCGACCTGGACGGCAAGGCGGTCGATCTGGGTCAGTATATTGGGAGGAAGCCGGTTTTCCTCGAATTCTGGGCCACATGGTGCGAACTTTGCGAGGAGCTTCTGCCACGGGTCCGCGCGGCCAAGGCGGCCTACGGGAACCAGGTCGAATTCCTTGGGGTGAACGTCACCGTCAATCAGTCCCGCGACCGAGTCCGGCGGTACCTGGAGAAGCATCAGCTCCCGTTCAGAACCCTCTACGATGAAGAGGGAACCAGTATTCGGGCTTATGAGGCACCCGCCACGTCCTATGTCGTGATCGTGGACCGGTCAGGGAAAGTTGCATATACCGGAAGTGGCGGCACTCAGGAGTTCGACGGCGTGCTTCGCCGCATTACTCAGAACTGATTCTCCAACAGAACAGGACCGATTCTTCATGCGTGTACTCGTGCTCGGAATCGCCTTTGGCGCATTGCTGTTCACCGGTGTGCCGCTGGCTTCAGCCCAGAAGGACTCCACGACAAAGGTCACCGCCGTCCTCGTGGGCGGGCCGGACGTGGGCAAGCGGGCCCCAGACTTCTCGCTTCCCTGGGCCAACCGGGAAGGTGTAGGCCCCATCGAGTCGCCGTATCAGCTGGCCAGCGATCGCGGCAGGACCGTCGTGGTCGCCTTTTATCCTCGGGACTTCACCAAGGGGTGCACAGCCGAGCTCCAGACATTTGCCGAGCAGTATGACAGCCTCTTCGGCCCGGACGTCACACTGGTCGGCATCAGCACCGACTCGGTCGCGACCCATAGCCGCTTTGCGGCCAGTCTCAATCTGCCGTTCCGTCTGCTGAGTGACCCGGAGCAACGGGTCTCGAAGCAGTACGCCAGCAAAGATTCCGGCGGCTATAACCGCCGCACGGTGTACGTGATCGGCCCCGACGGCCGGGTCAAGTACCGGAACATGAAGTTCAACGCGCTCGATCCCCAGGCCTACTCCGAGCTACGCAGCGCCATCAAAACCGTTCGCGGCAGTTGATACCGGTGTTTCCGGGTTTGGCGGAGGCCCGGATGATGCTGGGTCTCGCCGTGGCGGTCTGGTGCGGCCCCGCTGCGCCCCTGGTCGCTCAGACGCGCTCACCGGGCCGGGAAGGGCCGGTGTGGACCCTCGAAGGCCTGCGCACCGGACAGTGTGTGCGCTTCCTCCTCGATCCCACCATGGCTCGGCGAGCGCTCCATGACGGCAGTCGCCTCTTACCCGCCAGCCGGGATGAGACCCTGCATCCCGCGCTGCGCAGTGTCATCGATGCGCAACCCGAGTTTGCCGCCTGGAATCCCTCGTCCCTGTGTCTCTATTACGGAGATGCGCTCAAAATCGGCGGGCGGCGCTTCGGCAGTAAGGACCCCCGTAAGCGGCAGATGATCGGGCTGTGGACCGTCGCCGCATCGGAGCAGGGAAGCGGGTCCCGGCTGGACGTCGTGCTGGACTTCTTTGGCGTCGGAGGTGGACTGGTCCAGGCCGCCGCCCACGCAAAGGTGAAGCTCAACGAGGTGCAGTCGACGGTATCGAAAGTACCAAGGACGGACAATGACCTGTACGAGGTGAAGATTGGGAAGACTCGGCTGACGTGGAACGGGCGCGCTGTCGGCGACAGTACCAGGGTTGAGCAGCCGATCCAGGAGTCATGGTTGGCGAAGGGCACTAGCGGGATGGTTTGGCGGGTGCATGCTGCTCTCAAGCCGGAGTGGAGTAGACCTCTGGTGGGCGCGCTGAGCGTTGAAGGGAAGGACGATTTGGCCAAGGCCCTCAAGGCCTCTCCCATCCGTTTCGTTGGACCACTTTATCAGGGCGGGGGAGGCGAGCTGCGCTTTTCTCGCTGAGCGGCCCTTCGGATTTGACCCACCACACTTCCCCCTGCAACGAGGAACTCCTCATTCCCCAGCGACCCTGAGCCCAGTCGAAGGGCTCGGGAGCTCAGTTGCCCCGCTCACCGCTCCGCTTTTCCCTCCCGCTCACGCGTTTCCGTTCCCGCTCACCCGTCCCATCCAGCCGGTAACTTTTCCCAATTTTTTTCCGGCCTCACACAGCCGTTTTCCACCGAATTGGTGGGGAAGGGGGCCAGTGCCACAAATGGCATGTCGATGATGTTCATAATTCGAGTCTCTGCATAATTACTTCGGCACAAGCGACACTGTCGCGTTCCTCATACGCAATTCCGTACCTTCGATCTAAGTCTCTCTCCGGCAAGCGAATGCCGCATATCGATGAGGTAACTTATGCGATATTAGTGAAGGATTTTATCAGGTTTTACACGCAAATAAGATATGCACTTCCCTGGCTTTTCCACATGTGGAAACCGACCTTGCGTGCCGGTCTCCAGCCGGGTTTCACCCAAAGATTCCACCTCCCCCGTCACCGCCTATCTTCCGCCATGGCTGATGCGCGATCACGCGGAGGCGGGTTCCTCCGAGCCCGCCGGCTCCTCACGATGGTGCCGGGGCTCGAGGGCGACAGTTTGTGGTGGCAGGACGGCCGCATTCAGGGCGTAGGATCGGCCGCAGAAATGGAGAGGGCCGCCCCGCGTCAGCTTCCCCGCCTTGAACTGGCAGGTGCCCTGGTCACCCCGGGCCTGGTAGACGGACACACTCATCTGGCGATGTGGGCCTTGAATCGCCGGCGAGTGGAGCTGGCGGGTTTCCTTACACGCGAGGAAGTGATTGCTCGGGTCGCAGCAGCTCGCCCACTTCAGGGTTGGGTCATCGGGCAGGGCTGGGACGCGAATGGCTGGTCTTTACCCCCGCACCGGCTGGCGTTGGATCGAGTGCAGCAGGGACCGGTATACCTCGATTCGCTGGATGTGCACGCCGCATGGCTGAACAGCGCCGCGCTCGCAGCGGCGGGAATCACTAGGGATACCCCCGATCCATTCGGCGGGCGCATCGTGCGGGACGCCAATGGTGACCCGACCGGGCTGCTGCTCGAGCGCGCGGTAGAGCTGGTAATGCCCTATCTGCCGACGCCTCCGGCTCAAGCACTCGAGGACGCGCTCCGGGATGCCCAGGTCGAAGGTCACCGGCTGGGAGTCACCGGAATTCATGATGTTGAAAGCATGGCGGTACTCGACGCCTTCAGCCGGTTGGATGCCTCCGGCGAATTACGACTGCGGGTCCTCTTCCATCCCCCGGTGGAGGCGCTGCCCAGTCTGATCGCTGACGGGGCCAGGAGCGGGCAGGGATCCGAGTGGCTGACGCTTGGCGGCGTGAAGATGTTCCTCGACGGTAGCCTTGGCAGCCGCACTGCCTGGATGCTGGAGCCCTATGCCGGCACCCGCGATCGGGGAATGCCGATAACCGGCGAGAAGGAGGTGCGCGATGCGATGACGTCCGCGGCGGCGGCTGGAATCGCCAGCACGGTGCACGCCATCGGCGATGCGGCGGTACGGCGGGCGCTGGAGCTGTTGAGCGCCATTCCCCGGCAATCGATTCCGCACCGCATCGAACACTTCCAGTGCGTGCACCCGGTGGATCTCGACCGTGCTCCCGGGGCAGGGATCGTACTCTCCATGCAGCCCGCGCATCTCCTCACTGACATCGATCTGGTGGACCGGCACTGGGGCGATCGCGGCAGAGGTGCCTACGCCTTCCGCTCACTCCTGCGCCGAGGAGCGCGACTTGTTTTCGGAAGCGACGTCCCAGTGGCCACGCTGGACCCTCGTGCCGGCATTCATGCAGCACTCGAGCGCAAGGGATTCAATGGCGCGCCAGCCAACGGCTGGAGACCCGAGGAGAAGATCGGCTTCTCTGACGCAGTCGCTGGGTACACTGTTGGCGCCGCTCACGCCGCTGGGGTGGGACACCGGCGCGGAGTGCTCGCCCCCGGTTTCGACGCCGACTTCGTGGCATGGGCCGTAGATCCCGCGGCAGAGCGGGGGGACGGGGAAGCCTTTCGCCAGGGCCGCGCGGTCCTCACCGTCGTGGGTGGCGAGACGGTGATGCGGGTGTGACCGGCTCCCATTAGACTCCTGCCATGTCGCGCTCCTCCATACGCCGCACCAAAATCGTGGCCACCCTCGGTCCTGCCTGGGAAGAGCCGGCCCGGATGACGGCCCTGCTGGACGCCGGAGTGGACGTCGTTCGCATCAACGCATCACACGGAACGCCCGAGATTCGCACTCGGTGGATCGACCAGCTCCGAACCGTGCTAGCCTCACGGCGCGAGGCGGCGGCGGTTCTGCTCGACCTGCAGGGTCCCCGCATCCGGGTGGGCAGCCTCAAGGAACCAATCCGGCTCGAGCCGGGACAACGAGTCGTCTTCGCGCCGGAGAGCGTCGCCCGGCCGGGAGAGATTCCCACCACCTACGACGACCTGTCGAAGGACGTGCGGGTCGGCGCCCGGATTCTTCTGGACGACGGCCTCCTCGCGCTGGAGGTGCGGGGAGTGCGCGACGAGCGGGTCGAGGCGGTGGTCCACTACGGCGGCGACCTCAAAGCCCACAAGGGGATGAATCTGCCCGGCATCGAAGTGAGTGCGCCGGCGCTGACCGAGAAGGACATCGAGGACGTCAAGCAGGCGGTGACACTGGGCGTCGACTACATCGCGCTCTCCTTCGTCCGCCGGCCGGAGGACATGGAACAGCTGCGAGCCCTGGTGCCTCGAGGAGTGAAGCTGATCGCAAAGATCGAGAAGGACACCGCGCTCAAGAATCTGTGCGGGATTCTGGATGCATCGGACGCGATCATGGTGGCCCGCGGTGATCTCGGCGTGGAGCTCCCGTTCGAGGAAGTTCCCCTGATTCAGAAAAAGATCATCCGCGAAGCGAGCCTGCACGGTAAGCCGGTGATCACCGCCACCCAGATGCTCGAGTCGATGGTCCACGCTCCCCGTCCCACCCGGGCGGAAACGTCGGACGTGGCCAACGCCATCCTCGACGGAACCGACGCCGTGATGCTCTCGGCTGAAACGGCGGTGGGCGACTATCCGTTGGAGGCGGTCCAGGCCATGGACCGGATCGCCCGGGAGATGGAGAGCCAGCGCCAGTCTCGCGGGGCAACCATCGACGTCGCACTCGGCCGGCGCTCTGCGGGAGACGACGCGCTCACCCACCACCACTCACCCCAGGCCGGGCCCATCAGGACCGAGGACGCCATCGCGGTGGCCGTGTGCGCGGCGGCCGAGATGCTTTCGGCCCCGCTCATCGTCTGCTTCACCAGCAGCGGTTTCACCGCCCGCAAAGTGGCAACCTGTCGTCCCACCGTGCCGGTGTTTGCCTGCACTCCGGAACCGGAAACCTTCCGCCAGCTCGCCCTCGTCTGGGGCGTCACCCCGGCGCTCACCGAGCACTCGACCAACTACGACAGCATGCTCGCCGTGGCACGCCACCAGATCCTCGAGCGTCACCTCGCCCAGCCTGGGGAACGGCTCGTGGTCACCGCAGGCGTGCCGTTCGACATGCCCGGCACTACCAACCTCCTCAAGGTCGAAGCAGTTTAGGGGATGCGCCTCACGTTTCTGGGCACGGGCACATCGTTTGGCGTGCCTCAGATCGGGTGTGACTGTGCGGTCTGTCGCTCGACCGACCCGCGAGATAAGCGCACCCGTTCTGGTGCCATCCTCCAGGCCGGCGGATCCACGATTCTGATCGACACGCCTCCCGAGCTCAGGTTACAGCTGATCGCCGGTGGGTTCTCCCGGATCGACGCTGTGGTCTACACCCATGAGCACGCCGACCACATCAACGGCATCGACGACCTCAGGATCTTCTCGGTTCGCCAGCGCCGACCTCTGCCGATCTACGGACCGCCGGAAACGATGGAGCGGGTGCGGACGTCGTTCAACTACATCTTCGATGATGCGGTCCATCCCTACGAGGGAACCTCGAAGCCCCGGCTCACCCTGCATCCCACCGAACCCGGCCAGCCAGTGACCATGGCCGGAGTCGAGGTCCTCCCGCTCGCTTTTCAGCACGGTCATCTGCGGGTCTTCGGTTACCGCTTCGGCAGCCTGGCCTATATCACCGATGTCAAGGCGATTCCAGCGGCGACGTTTGACCAGCTTCGCGGGCTCGATGTGCTGGTGCTGAATGCACTCTGGTGGCGGCCACACCCGACTCATCTTAGCATTTCCGAGGCGGTAGACACGGCCAAGGCGCTGGGGGCGCGACGCACCTACCTGACGCACCTGACGCACGAAACCGGGCATGCGGAGCTGGAGGCAAAGCTTCCGCCGGGGGTTTTCCCCGCGCACGATGGCCTGACGGTGGAGGTGGCGTGATCAAACTTCGCTATGGACGAATGTTCCGCGATGCGCTCGATGGCGAACACGGTCTCGATCGCGCGGGGCTCGCGGAGCTGGTGAATCGCTTCTCTGTCATCCAGGCGGAAGTGCGCAAGCGGCGTGAGGCGGGTGAGTACGGCTTCTACCGGCTGGTGGATCAGGCAGGCACCGTACGTCAGATCCAGGCCTTTGCCGACGGGGTAGGGCAGGCCTACGACCACGTGCTGGTCCTCGGGATCGGCGGATCGGCCCTGGGCACGAAGGCCTTGCTCAATGCCCTTCGCCGGCCGGCGTGGAACGAGTGGGACGATGAGGGCCGTGACTTTTTTCCCCGGCTCACCATCCTGGAGAACGTTGATCCCACCACGGTAGCGGCCGCCCTCGAACGGATCGACCCACGGCGAGTCCTGGTCAACGTGATCAGCAAGTCAGGCGGAACCGCGGAGACGATGGCGCAATACCTCGTCCTGCGCGAGTGGCTCGATCAGGCACTCGGCTCCGCGGCATCCCGCCACCTCGTGTTCACCACCGACCCTGCCCGCGGCGCGCTGCGCGAGATCGCCCAGCGGGAGCATATCGCCACCCTGGATGTCCCGCCGGAAGTTGGGGGCCGGTTCAGCGTGCTCTCGCCGGTCGGCCTCCTGCCGGCGGCCCTGGTGGGGATAGACGTAGAGGCCTTGCTCGCGGGCGCTCGTCTGGCGGTGGAGCGGTCCGCGTCGGACGATCTGCTTCAGAACCGTGCCGCGCTCTACGCCGCATTGCACTGGGCGGCTGATACCGGCCTGGGGGCCAGGATACACGTCCTGATGCCGTATACCGACCGGCTCCGGGAGTTCGCCGAGTGGTACCGGCAGCTCTGGGCCGAGAGCCTCGGCAAGCGAGTGGACCGGAACGGCAAGCCCGTTTACGTAGGGCCTACTCCGGTCGGGGCCGTCGGCGCCACCGACCAGCACAGTCAGGTGCAGCTCTTTATGGAGGGTCCCTACGACAAGGTTATCACCTTCATGACGGTGGACGATCTCGGTGTGGATGTGCCGATTCCGAGGCAGCCAGACTCTTCGACCAGCTCTGGGCAGGCTCCGTCGGCAGGTTCAGGGCAAGGTCTCCCGGCGGAGCTCGAATACCTTCCTGGCCACACCCTAGGTGAGCTGCTTCGGGCCGAATACGAGGCGACCTCCGCAGCACTCGCGCAGATGGGACGGATGAGCTGCACCTTGGCCCTGCCCGATCTCACCCCGGCCACGCTGGGAGAGGCGATCATGTTCTACCAGCTCGCCACCGGGTACGCCGGCGCGTGGTACGGCATCGATCCGTTCGATCAGCCTGGGGTGGAGTTGGGTAAGCGGCTTACCTACGCTGCCATGGGAAGGCCAGGGTATGAGCCCACTGCTCCGAAGCGCCCCGCCAGCACCGACGAGGTGTAGACCCGCAACGTGTCGCGGGCCCACATGCGTTGCGGGCCACATGCGTTGCGGGCCTACAGTTCCCGCCCTACCTTTGGCACAGACCGTAGGGGCACTGCTTTCAAGAGGATAGACGTGCATGGCTGATGCAACTCAGCAGGTCATCGATCTATACGGGGGCGGGGTGACGCTCGTCCCCGGCGGAATCACCGTGCGCGATCAGGCCAAGGTTCGTTCTCCGGCCACCGATCGCCTGGTCTGGCAGGCAGTGTTCGGAACTGGAGACGAGCGCGAAGCGGCCCGCTGGCTCCTGTGGGAGCTGGGCCAGCTCACCGGTGCACGTCCCGCTTCCATTAATGACCTGTACCTGGCCCGGGGGCGGGGAGAATGCGGCGGGTTTACCGTCCCGGCGATGAACGTCCGCATGCTCGCCTATGACACCGCCCGGGCGATCTTCCGTGCCGCGCGCGCCGCCAAGGCGGGAGCCATTATCCTGGAGATAGCCCGGTCCGAGATCGCTTATACCGAGCAGCGGCCGGCGGAGTATGTCTCGGTGATTATTGCGGCCGCCCTGCGCGAAGGCTACAGCCTTCCGCTCTTCATTCAGGGCGACCACTGCCAGGTAAACCAGAAGAAGTATCAGGCCGACCCGGGCAGCGAAATCGGCGAAGTGAAGAAGCTCATTGCCGAGGAGGTCGGAGCGGGCTTCTACAACATCGACGTGGACACGTCCACGCTGGTGGATCTGTCCCACGAGTCGCTGGAGGAGCAGCAGCGGCTCAACTACGAGCATGCCGCTGAGATTACTGCGTTCATTCGGGAGCAGGAGCCCGAAGGAGTCACGGTATCGGTGGGGGCGGACTCCGGCCGGCCCAGCCTTCAAGGGCGCTTGGCCGGAGATCGGCCGCTGCTGTCCTGTTCCCTGGCTTCGACGTCGACGCCGAATCCTGGTGGCTCGGCGGCGATCCGCGCAATGCCGGCAAGACGGCTGGTGACCTTATCCTATGGCGGCTACGAGGCTCGGCAGTCGGCCTGCCGAAAATTCTCGAGCTGCTCGCGCGGCACGAGGTCATGGCGACGTTCTTCGTCACCGGATGGACGGTCGAGGCGCATCCTGCCGCCTGCGAGGCGATCCTGAAGGGCGACAAGATGGATCGCCCATCACGGCTACCTGCATCGGCCGGCCGGAGCCCGGCGATCTCGCTGCGATGGTCGAGGAGGTGACCAGCGGCCTCCACGCCCTGAAGCGCGTGCTCGGCGTCGTCCCGCTCGGCTACCGCGCGCCGTCCGGCGAGAGCTTCGTCGAGCTGCTGCAGCTCCTGCGCGATCGCGGCATTCGCTATTCCAGCTCCTGGCGCGACGACATCCGGCCCTATCGGCACGTGCTGCCGGAAAGGCCCGGCCCGCTCGAGATCCGCTCAACTTCGCCTTCGACGACTGGAATTACGGGATGACGCACCGCTCCGGCCAGCGCACGCTGATCGGGCGCGAGGACGTGCTGGCGATCTGGCGGGACGAG
>CAVRRH010000016.1:0-24974 GCA_963723565.1 uncultured Gemmatimonadales bacterium
CTGCCGCACGCTGAAGAATGCGTTACCGTCGGGGGCGAACTGGTCCTCGAATGCGGGGAGCTTGGTCGGCCTCACCACATCGAACCAGGCGGGATCGATCTGATTGAAGTTGTACCCCGCATCCATCATGGCGAAGCCGTACACCTCGAACTTCGATTTGCCGTCCTGCGCGGCAAGGATGGGAGGCAGGCCGCACAGCAGCAGAACGAGAAATAGACGCGCTTTCAAGGGGATCCTCCTGGGCTGACGCCGGACCTGGCTCAACCACTTTGCAAGAGGGAGTGGCTTTTATTCATTGCACCTTGGTGTAGGACTGAGGGCTTACCCCGAGCACGTGAGCGCGACGGGCCTCAGTACACCCCGTCGAGGATGAGCTGATCGTAGGTGTGGTCGAAGGGAAGGGCGGTGGCCACGCTCTCGGCCGGTACGATCTCGACCACGGAGTCCGGCATGACGTAGGTCTCGAGCTGGAACAACAGAAGGCGGCACAAGGCGCCGCGCGAAGAGGATGCAAGGGAGTGCTTCACGGAAATGCCCTCCGGTTGATTGCTTCGACTCCGTGCCTGGCGTCGCCATCGGGATGGCCATGTTGTTGTGCCGCAGCACCACGAGCCCGCGGGATCGGTCGGGCTGGCTGGCCCCCAGTCCCGGCCGCCGGGCAGTCAACCTAGGGATGGCAGGGCGCACTCGGCTTCAGAAAAACTCCGGGTGCCCCGGTCCGAAAAAGTACGGGCGGGAGCATCCTACACCTTGGCGCAGGTTACTCACGGGCACATCGGCGCTAGCTTGTCATCCCCCCCCCCAGGCAGGCTGTGTCGGGCTCCACCTTCTTGTACCCGCCCAGCTTAGCGCAACGCGCCCGCCCGTTTCCTACGGAGCGAGTCTGGGGTAGCCTGCGCGCTGCGCTCAGCAGCGGCCTGGCCTGCTTCCTGGCCCAGTGGGGAGCGGTCCTGCTGTGGGTGCCCCGGCCCAGGTCTCGACCACCTGGATCCCCGGCGGGGTGATGCTGGCGCTCGCGATGCTCACGAGACCGGCGCTGGCGGCGGTCATCCTCGGCGCGGCCTCGGGCACGACCCTCCTGTTCCTCGCCCTCGGACTCGTCCCTCCCGGGGCCGGCCGGCTCCTGGCCGGTGTCCAGAGTCGCCATCGCCGTCGCGCTGCGCGTCGTCCTCCGCCGCCCGCTCGCACTGGCCACGCTGGGGGAGTTCCTGACCTACTTTGCCATTGCTCGCAGATGACAGCGCCATGATCGCCGCTCGGATCCGCGAATTGCTCGAGCCGGCGTACGAGGTGGTCGGAGTCGTCGCCAGCGGCGAGGACCTCGAGTCTGCGTTCGAAGCATTGGCGCCCGAGGTCGTCGTCGCGGATATCGTGATGCCCGGCAAGGGAGGCCTGGCAGCGGTGCGGCACGATCCAGGACCGGCATCCCGGCACCCCGGTCGTCTTCCTCAGCGTGATCGCCGCCCCCTCGATGATCCGGATGAGCCTTTCGAGCGGCGGCTCGGGGTACGTGGTGAAGGATGACGCCGCCGACGAGCTGGTTTCCGCGATCGAAGCCGCCCGGGAAGGCCGCGACTACGTCTCGTCCACCGGCCGGCGAGCGCTCTCGTGGACATGACCCATCGCCTGGATACCGCGCTGGATGCGGCGGTGATCGTGATGAGGAACGGCGGATCCACGGCCGCCGCCGCCCGGAGCTTCGCCAACATCCTGAACGGCTGCGAGATCGAAGGCGTGGCGGCGGTGTGGCGGCTCGACTTCGTCGCCGCAAGCGGGGAGACCAGAGAGGGACGATTGACAGCGTTGCGATCGGTGGGACCCATCGGGGTCAACCTGGCCCGCGCCGGCGAGATGGTGGCGCTCAGCGAGCGGGTGGCGAGAGGCCAGGTCGCCGCGGAGGCCCTCGACGCGGAGCTGAACCGGGTCGGATCGCTCCCCTCTCCCTACAGCGGCCGCGTGCTCGCGCTCGCCGCGGCCTGCGCCGGCGCAGCGTATTCGCAGCTCCCGGGAGGGGATTGGGCAGTCTGGCCATCGCCTTCGTGGCGGCCGGCGCGGGGCAGTCGCTCAAGTTGCACCTGGAGGCGAAGCGGGTCGGGGGCACCTCGGTGGCGTTTACCTGCAGCGCGCTGTCGGCGGTGGTCGCGGCGCTCGGACTGCGCCTCGGGCTCGCGGCGTCCCCTCGGCGACGCTCCTGGCCTCGGTGATCTACATGGTCCCCGGCATGCCCCTGATCAATGGCTTCACGGACATGCTCTCGACCCACCACCGGGTCACGGGTCTCGAACGGATCGCCAACGCCGCGTTGGTCTTCGTCGTCATCGCGATCGCGGTCGCCCTGGCCTACGCGGCCCTCGGCTGACCCACCAGGGGAGATCCGATGGACCTGGCTTCGATCTTCACGAACAGCTTGTGGGCGGCCCTGTTCGCGGTGGGGCTCGGTGTTCGTCTGACCGCTCCTCTCCAGTACCTCATCCCGACTTTCGGCGGCTTTGCCGGGCGGTTGGTGCATTCCCTGCTCGTCCAGGGGGGCATCGGCCGGGACTGGGCCACGGTCCTCGCCGCGGCGGCGATCGTGGCAGTCGCAGTGGCGACCACCCGCCGGCATCGCGTGTCACCCATCGTCCTGATCTGCGCAGTTCTTCCGCTCGGCGCGGCCGGTGCCGTGTTCCGTGCGGTGTTCGAGCTACTCAAGGCCTCCGCCGCCGAAGGCGAAGCCCTCAACGCCGCCGCGCTGGCCTGGATCGCCCAGGCCAGCCGGGCATTCACCGGAACGATGGCCATCGCTCTCGGCCTCGGCGTGGGCATGACCATCGCGCGGCTCTTCAACCGTCGAGAAGCAGAAGACGTCTGAACCATCAACCACGAGCACAACATGACAGCCACAGCGACACAACCCGACTGGACCAAACCCGCCGCCATGGCCATTCCGAAGGGGGGATTCTTCGAAGACGTCGAACAGGGACGATACGGCCCGATCTTTCCCCAAGACTCCCGCGTGCTACGGCTTCACGATCATCGCGAAGATCAAGCCCGGGCGCGAGGAGAACATTCTGCGAGTACGGCAAGAAGATCGAGAAGACCATCGCCGGCCTGCCGGATGCTCTCGCCGTGCTCAAGCTGCACTACCTGCGCTGGGTGCTCTTCGACGATCAACGGCGACACCTACTTCATGTACCAGGGCATCTTCGACACCGATTTCGACAAGTACACCGAGGACGCCGTCGCGCTCTTCGGCGAGTACGGGCATCAACACGTCTTCGAGAACCTCGAGGGCTTCCCGGAGGACTGGAAGACGAACCCGCCGGCCTTCGTCAAGTTCGTCCGCGAGCACCAGTGTCCCGAGCTTCCTGGAATACGGCGAGTACCCCTACGTGAGCGCCGACGAGATCAAGAAGGCGCTGAGGCTCAAGGCGGCGTTCTCCACGATGCTCGACCAGATGCAGTGAGCCGGAGCAGGACGCATGCCATGCTCGAGTTCGACGACATCCAGCACATCCTGCTGACCCGGACGCCCGCGCTGACCGGGCGATACGAGTTCCTCTCGTTTCGCGACCCCGGCGGGCGGACGGGCCTGGCTCGCCGGCAATCCTGGACAAGGTGCAGTCGGCCGCCGACGGTGCCGCGCTCGGTCGACGCAGGACACCGCTGGGTGACCGTGGCCTTCACCTGGAACGGCCTGCGCGCGCTCGGCGTGGACGAGGCGTCGCTGGCCACGTTCCCGGAGGAGTTCAAGCAGGGCATGGTGGCCCGGGCGGAGATGCTCGGCGACACCGGCGCCAATCATCCCGACCACTGGGTGGGCGGCCTGGCCAGCCCGGACCTCCACGCCATCGTCGATCCTGTTCGCCCGCGACACCGCGGAGCGCGAGCGGTGCCGTGGCGGAGCACGCAGAAGCTCCTCGCGCGGTGTGAGGGCGTGGAAGTGCTCTCGGCGCTGGACCTGGAGGCGACGCCGCCCTTCGACTATGCGCACGACCACTTCGGCTACCGCGACCGGCTCTCGCAGCCGGTCATCGAAGGTTCCGGCGAGGAGCCGACGCCCGGCTCGGGCGCGCCGCTGAAGGCCGGGCGAGTTCATCCTCGGCTATCCGGACGAGGACGGCCCGCCGCCGATCTGCCGCAGCCCGAGAGCGCTCTCCCGCAACGGCACCTACATGGCCTACCGCCGTCTGGAGGAGCACGTCGGCGCGTTCCGCGACTTCCTGCGCCAGCACGGCGCAGACGGCCGAGGAGCAGGAGCTCATCGCCGCGAAGCTCATGGGCCGCTGGCGCAGCGGCGCGCCGCTGGTGCTGGCGCCGGAGCAAGGACGACCCGGCGCTCGGCGCGGACCTCCAGCGCAACAACGACTTCAACTACAAGCAGATGGACCCGCACGGCTACGCGGTGCCGCTCGGCTCGCACATGCCGGCGCATGAACCCGCGGGACACGGCCGCGAACATGAACCGCCGCCGCATGATCCGCCGCGGCGCCACCTACGGCCCGCCCCTGCCGGAGGGCGCGCCCGGACGACGGCGTGGAGCGCGGCATCGCCGCGTTCGTGATCTGCGCGAGCCTGATCCGGCAGTTCGAGTTCGCGCAGAACGTCTGGATCAACGACAAGAACTTCCACGAGCTGGGCAACGAGCGGGATCCGATCATCGGCAACCAGGACGGCACGCTGGAGTTCAAGATTCCGAAGCGCCCGATTCGCAAGAAGATCACCGGCCTTCCGGCGTTCACCACGGTAAGGGGCGGCGCCTACTTCTTCCTGCCGGGCCTCAAGGCGCTGCGCTATCTGGCGACCCTCGGCGACTCGAGGAAAGGATAGGATGCTGGACGTCCTCGTCCTCGGTGCCGGACCGGCCGGCGTGCTGTCCGCCCTTCGCACCGCGGACCTGGGCGCGCGCACGGCGCTCGTGACGCCGGGGCGAGTTCGGCGGGATGGCGGCCAACGACGGACCCGTCCCGGTGCGGACCCTGGCCCACGCCGCCCGGCTGATCCGCGAGGCCCGCCAGCTCCGCCGCTACGGCATCGCCCTGGGCGAGCCGGCGCTCGACTACCCCGCGCTGCTGGCGCGCGTGCGCGAGGTGGTCGCCGACGTGCGGACGCACTCCGCCCTGCGCGGGCAGATCGACTCCCTGGGCGTGACGTGCACGAGCGTGCCGGCGCCGCGCACTTCATCGACGCGCATACCATCGAAACCAGGGTGGAGACCGGCTCCAGGCCGACGAAGGTCATCATCTGCACCGGCGGCACGAGCCGGCGGCTCGACGGTCCCCGGCGTCGAGCTGACCAACACGCCCAGCGACGCGTGGAGCCTGACAGCGGTCCCTCCGTCCATGCTGGTCATCGGTGGTGGGGCGACGGGAGTGCAGGTCGCCTCCATCTTCAACGCGTTCGGCTCCCGGGTCCAACTGTTCCAGGCGGGCCCGCGCATCCTGCTGAGCGAGGACGAGGACGTGGCGGCCTCGGTCGCCGCCGCCTTCCGGGACTCGGGCATCGCGGTGCGCGAGGACTTCGGCTCCATCACGCTCTTCGAAAAGACGCCGAGCGGGATCGCGATGGTGTTCGAGAAGAACGGCCGCCGGGAGAGAGCCGAGGCGGCCATCGCTATCATCGCGGTGGGTTGGGTGGCGGACACCGAAGGGCTGGATCTCGCTATGGCGGGCGTGGAGACCGATGACCGGGGCTTCGTGCGGGTGGACCAGTATCTCCGTACTTCCGCGTCGCACATCTTCGCCGCCGGAGACGTCACGGGACGGCTGATGCTCGTCCCGCAGGCCATTCAGGACGGCTATGTGGCGGGCACCAACGCGGTGCGCGGCCCGACGATGACGCTCGAGAGCCAGGTGAGCCCGATCGGCAGCTTCACCGACCCGGAATACGCCCAGGTCGGTCTGACCGAGGCGAAGGCCCGCGAAACCCACGATGTGGTTGTTGCGGTGGTGCACTTCGACGCGACCACCCGCACGATCATCGACGGCCGGACGGCCGGGTTCTGCAAGCTGATCGCCGACCGCGCGACGTGCGCGATCCTCGGCTGCCACGTTGTTGGCGAGCGGGCGGTCGAGATTGTCCAGGTGGCGGCGATAGCGATCGCGGCACGGATGCGGGTGGACGACCTGGCCCGGATTCCGCTTTCGTTTCCCACCTATGCAGGTTTTCTCGGGCGCGCAGCATACCGTGCCGCCGAGCAGCTCAATCTGGAGGTAGGCGGGCAGGTGCACCAAGCGGAGGACTGAGCGACACCAAAATGGGTGAAGCAATCCACGGCGGCTCACTCTCGAGGTCGTTGTCGCGGACATCGTAATGCCGGGCGAGGGTGGCTTGAGGGCGGTGCAGCATATCCTGGCGCGGCACCCCCGCGCCCGGATCGTGCTCCTCAGCGTGATCGACGCCTCGTCAATGATCCGGGTCTGTCTGGCTGCAGGTATCCACGAATATGTTATAAAGGAGGACGCCGCCGACGAGCTGGCTCGGGCCGTCGATGCCGCATTGGAGGGGCGGGAATACATCTCCGCCGCCGGCCGCCGAGGGCTTGCACCGTGACGGTACATCGCAACCGCCAACCACGAGAAGGCACCTTATGACGAACACATCGACCCTGCAGGACTGGACGAAGCCCGCCGCCATGGCCGGATCTCACATCTCAGTGCTGGCTGAATAGCCACAAACAATTTATGACGGGGAGAAAATAACCATGACTAACTCAAGCGACAACGCCAGCCAGAGTGCCAAGAAAGGGCCTGATGAGCGGGCCGGTGACCGAGTTCTGCTGCCATCTGGAAGGTGAAGCCGGGGCGCGGCAAGGCGACTGTCGATCGGATCGCGGCGGGCCTTGGGAGTCGACCGGGAGGGGCAAGGGAGACGTATGCGACATATCGGCGTTCACGACGCCAGGTATGTGTTGTTCGACAACGACACGCGGCTTCTCATCACGATCAGCTTCGACAATGACTTTGACAAGTATTTCGACGACGCCTTGGCATACCTCACTGGCGGCGACCCGAACACAAAGCCGGCTTTGACTGGATCGAGAATCTTGAGGGATTCCCGGAGGGCGGGTACCGCTCCCTGACCTGGGAGGAAGTCAAGAATTGGCTGGTTACGACAGCAGACACCAGCGAACATCTTCGCGAATACCGACGACGCGTCGGTACAGGAAATCCGGAAAGCGCTGCGAGTGCAGAAGGCGTTTCAACAGGTGCTCGACCACCCCGAGGCCGCGCAGGCGCTCCAGCACCCGGCGTTGAAGCCGCTGCTCGAGGAAGCGGCGGACTGATCCGGACGGCGGAACGATTGGCGGCTGCCGTCCGCGGTGGCCGCTTGGACATGCGAGTGGCGGTCATGCCCTCAGCGATACCGAACGAGCGTGACCGGCCACTCCACGAGAGGAGCTGATTCTGCCACTAGAAACACCACCAGGAGAAGCGCGTGTCATGCTTGAATTAGACGATATCCAGAGCGGGGCCTTGCATCCCCGGCCCTCGCCGTACGTCGGCGTCTATATCCTGCTCCGCATCGACGACCGGCGCGCCGGTCGCGAGCTGCTGCGGCGGCTGATTCCGGCGCTCGCCGACGCCACGAGCCCGGCGGATCCAAGCCAGCAGGCGTGGGTCAGCGCCGCACTCACGTTCCAGGGCCTCAAGGCGCTGGGTGTTCCGCAGGACTCGCTCGACAGCTTCCCGCTGCCGTTCCAGCAGGGCATGGCCGCGCGCGCGGCAGAGCTGGGGGATGTCGGTGAGAGCGCCCCCGAAAACTGGGAAAAGCCGCTCGGGAGCCCGGACGTCCATGTCGCCCTCAGCGCGCTCTCGCCCGACGCGGCGCGGCTCGAGCGCGTACTTGCGCGCGCTCGGAAAGGCGTATGAGGAACTGTCAGGGGTCAGCGCCATCTGGCGCCTGGATTGCCACGCGCTACCTACCGAGAAGGAAGCCTTCGGGTTCAGGGACGGCATCAGCCATCCGGCAGTCGAAGGGAGCGGCATTCCCGGATCGAACCCCAGGGAGCAGCCGATCAAGGCGGGCGAGTTCCTCCTGGGCTACCCGAACGAGCTGGGAGAACTGCCCCCGATGCCACGGCCCGAGGTCCTGGGCAAGAACGGCACCTACGTCGTCTTTCGCAAGTTGCACCAACGCGTGGCGGCGTTCCGCCAGTATCTGAAGGCGAACTCCTCGAGCCCCGAAGAGGAAGACCTTTTGGGGGCAAAGATGATGGGGCGCTGGCAGAGCGGCGCGCCGCTGGCGCTGTGTCCAATGCGGGATGATCCCGAACTGGGAGCCGACCCGAAGCGCAATAACGATTTCCTCTTCAAGGATGACGATCCGAAGGGCTTGAAGACGCCTCCCGGCTCGCACATTCGACGGATGAATCCGCGCGACTCAGACATCAGCGGCGTCACGCGGATACACCGCATGATCCGGCGCGGCACCAGCTACGGCCCGATGCTTCCGCCTGGGGTCCTCGAGGACGACGGCGCCGAACGAGGGTTGGCGTTCGTCTTTGTCGGAGCGAACCTGGAGCGGCAATTCGAGTTCGTCCAGTCGGAGTGGGTGAACAAGGGGCAGTTCTTTCATGGCCCTGCCAACGATAAGGACCCGATCGCGGGCGCGAACAACGGAAGCGATCAATTCATCATCCCGCAACAGCCGATCCGTCGGCGGCTGCAGGGTCTGCCGGCTTTCGTCGTCACACGGGGCGGCGAGTATTTCTTTGCACCCGGGCTGCGCGCGTTGCGCTGGTTGGCGGATCTGGAGACCTAAGGAGTCAATGAGAAATGTCTGACCATAATTCCGGGCCTCGGGCCTTAGCAGATCCCGTCGTGGACATCACGGACATCTACGTCTTCCCCAATCCGGAACGGCCCGGCCTTCTGGTCCTGGTACTGGACGTGTTTCCGAACGCAGAACCGACCGCGCTCTTTTCCGATGTAGTCGACTACCGATTCCGGGTGCGGCCGGTCACGATCCCGCGCGGAGCCGGAGCCGCGTTTGCCGTCAGCGAGAAGGAGTACACCTTGAGCTGCCGTTTCGCGGCCCCGGTCGAGCGCCAGGGTGGCGGGCCGCTCGTGCAGGAAGGCGCCTGTACCGCCTCGACCGGCCAGGCCGTCTCCTTCCGGGTGAACGACGAACAGGGTGGGAAGGCTCACGGGCCTGCGCGTCTTTGCCGGACGGCGGATGGATCCGTTTTTCTTCGACGGCGTAAGAGCGGTGCAGACCATCGTGACCCGACAGCTCGCGTTCGTGAGCCCCGGCGACAGCAGGCAGTACCGCCAGAACGTCCTGAGCATCGTCGTCGAAGTCGACGTCGCCACCATATTCGGGGCGGATGCCGGGCCGCTGTTCGCCGTCGTCGGCGAAACAGCGATGGGTGGGTCGATCACCGTCCGTCTGGAGCGCTTCGGCCGCCCCCTGATGAAAAGCGTCGTCCTCGGCGCAAAGAACTTCGATGCCGTCAACCGGGATCTGGATATTCGCGATCTGTATAACCAGGAGGACGCGTTCAAGCTGGGGCCGACATACCTGGGTGCGTATCGCGCGCGGATGAACGCGAATCTCAGCTTCTGGGATGGCCTCGACCAGAAGACCGACTGGCCGCTGGACGCGGACGGCGCCCACCCCCTGACCGAGCTGCTGCTGGCGGATTTCATGGTGGTCGATGTTTCGAAGCCGTACGCCGAGGATAGCTACTTCGAGATCGAGCGGGCGTTGCTGAAGGGCGCCAGCCATGAGACCTGCGGCGGCCGATCGCCCAATGACGACATCGCAGACACGTTGCTGACCATGCTGATCAATGCCGGCAACGGCCCCCGGATCAGCGACGGTGTTGACCAGCAGGCCGTCCGGGCCTCTCGCGCCTTCCCGTATCTCGCTCCCCCGGACCCGAACCCCCCGGCCAAGATAGAGCTTTCGCTTGACAAGTCCAAGTGAGGAGGCCGGTGATGACGAGATGCGGCGATGCAGCGGCAGCAGTCGGCGGGGTGATCGATGGCGAGTTCCTCACGACGGCGGGGGTCCTCGCGCTGGCGAATCTGCAGGCGCAAATCGAAGGGCAGGAGCGACGGGCCAGGGCGGGGCTTCTCACTGTCAGCGATCAAGCCGAGCTCATTGAGCTGGTTGCCCTGCGGGGGCACGTCCTGGGTTGCATCGCCGACTACGAGTGGGCTGAAGAGCGCGCCGAGCAGCTAACACGCGATGCCCCGGCTGACGGCGTGGCCTTCCTCGCCCGCGCTCGGGCGCGGGCCACGTTCCATCGTTTCACGGATGCCCTGACCGACCTTGAGCGGGCGCAGCGGCTCGGAGCTGATCCTGCGGTGGTAGGAGCCGAGCGCGCCGCGATCTTCCAGGCGGTCGGACGTTACGACGAGGCCCTCCCATTCTTCCGGGAGGCTGCGGAACGCCGGGCCGATTTCGCTTCCCTCGGGGCGCTGGCTACGCTTCACGCTGAGCGCGGGGATGTGGCCACGGCGGAGCGCTTCTTCGACGAGAGTCGGGCTCGCTACCGTGGGGTCTCGCCGTTTCCGCTGGCGCTGCTCGACTTCCGGCGCGCCCTGATGTGGCTCGCGCAGGGCGATCTCCATCGCGCCCGCACCTGGCTCGGCGCCGCGCATCGCCGCCTGCCAGCCTACGCTCCCGCGCAGGGCCATCTGGCCGAGGTCGAGGCTGCCCTGGGCGAGCCCGACTCCGCGATCGCCCGGCTGCGCCCACTGACGATCTCCTCCGACGATCCCGATTACGCGGCACAGCTCGCCCGCATCCTGAGCGAGGTTGGCCGTGTGGCGGAGGCCCGTGAGTGGCGCGCCCGGGCGGCGGCGCGCTACGACGAACTGGTCGCGCGGCATCTCGAGGCCTTCGCCGACCACGCGGCGGAATTCTGGCTCGAGGTGGGCGGGGACCCAGATCGGGCGCTGTGGCTGGCTAGGAGGAATCTCGAAGTCCGCCAGACACCGCGGGCCCACGAGCTCCTCACTCGTGCCACGCTCGCGGGTGACGGTGCTCGGGCCATTCATCCCGCTCGTGATGGCGACGGCGCATGAGGCGCGGCTTTCACCCAGGCCGCAGCAGTGTCAGGAGAACGGAGAGTGATGGACGTCATCGTCATTGGCGCCGGACCGGCCGGTGTGTTCGCCGCGTGCCGTGCGGCCGACCTGGGCGCGAAGACGACACTCATAACCCGCGACGAGTTTGGCGGCATGGCGGCCACTGACGGACCAGTTCCGGTGCGGACACTGGCCCATGCTGCCCGGCTGATCCGAGAAGCTCGCCAGCTCGGTCAGTACGGCATCGCCGTGAGCGAGCCGATGCTTGAGTATCCTCGGCTGCTCGCGCGCGTCCGCGAGGTCGTCACCGATGTGCGCACGCATTCGCTTCGGCGTGAGGACATGGACCGTCTGGGAGTGACGGTCTATGAGAAGGCCGGCACCGCGCGCTTCGTCGATCCGCACACCATCGAAACCGAGAGTGGGCTGCGGCTGCAAGCCGACAAGATCATCCTTTGCGCGGGCGGCATGAGCCGGCGCCTCTCAGTTCCCGGCTTCGAGTTGACCGCTACCCACAGCGATGCCTGGAGCGCTGACCGCGGTCCCGCCGTCGATGTTGGTCATCGGCGGGGGAGCGACTGGGGTGCAGGTCGCCTCGATCTTCAACGCGTTTGGCTCACGAGGTCCAGCTTTTCCAGGCCGGACCGCGCATCCTGCCGACCGAGGACGAAGACGTGTCGGCGGCGGTCGCTGCCGCCTTCCGCAGGGCGGGCATCGTGGTGCGCGAGGGCTTCGGTACCATCGAATCGTTTGAGAAGACGCCGAGCGGCGTGCGGATGGTCTTCTCGAAGGACGGCACACGGGACAGTGCTGAGGCTGCGCTCGCCGTCGTCGCGGTGGGCTGGGTGGCCGACTCCGCCGGGCTGAATCTGGCGACGGCAGGCGTCGAGACCGATGCGCGGGGCTACGTGCGCGTCGACTCCTCGCTGCGGACTTCTGCGCCGCACGTCTTCGCAGCGGGCGACATCACCGGCCGCCTGATGTTGGTTCCGCAGGCGATACAGGACGGCTTCGTGGCGGCGACCAACGCCGTGCGCGGCGCGACGACGACTCTTGGGGACCCGGTAAGTCCGATCGGCAGCTTCACCGACCCGGAATATGCCCAGGTAGGCCTGACCGAGGCGAAGGCCCGCGAAACGCACGATGTGGTCGTAGCGGTCGTGCGCTTCGACGCAGACCACCCGCACGATCATCGACGGCCGGACGGCCGGGTTCTGCAAGCTGATCGCCGACCGCGCGACGCTGCACGATCCTGGGCTGCCACGTCGTCGGCGAGCGGGCGGTCGAGATCGTCCAGGTGGTGGCGATCGCGATGGCGGCCGGATGCGGGTGGACGACCTGGCCCGGATTCCGCTTTCATTTCCCACCTACATCGGGGTTTTCGGGCGGGTGGCGGCGAGCGCGGCCCGCCAGCTTGGCCTGAGCCACGGGATCCACGCCTGAGCCGCGGCGAGGAGATGGATCTCCTGACGAGGGTGCTGGCCGTGACCTGCGCGGTCGCCATGTGCCGCCCTGCAGAGGCCCAGAACCGCGGGGTCTACCCGCTGGGCATGAGCGCGACGAACTCCGGCGTGATGCCGGAGGCCGGGTTCACCTACTCGAACCTGTTCCTGTTCTACTCGCGTAACGAGTCGAGAGGACCGGACGGCGAGGTACTGGCTACCGGGAGCAATTCGGTACTGATGGACATGAACTCGTTCGTGTGGGCGAGCCGGAAGGATATCCTGGGCGGGGCGGCGTATTCGGTTTCGGCAACCCTGCCGATCGCCAACAACTCGCTGGCCTCGGATCCCGCCGGCGCGATCAGCGGCGGCGGCGGCTTCGCCGACTCGTACTACCAGCCCGTGATCCTGGGCTGGGCGATGAAGCGTGCCGACATCCGGGCGATCTACGGCTTCCTCGCTCCGACCGGCCGGTTCGAGGCCGGGGCGAGCGACAACGTCGGCTCGGGATACTGGACTCACGTCGTGGCGTCGGGGCAGACGATCTACCTGACGGCGGACAGGGCGACCGCGATCTCCGCCTTTCAGATGTACGAGTTCCACGGCACTCAGGAAGGCACGAACCTCCAGCCGGGGCAGACACTCAACCTCGACTACTCGCTGACCAGGATGGTCCCGCTGCGCGACGACATGCGCCTGCAGGTGGGAGTGGTCGGCTACGGACAGTGGCAGACGACCGACAAGACCGGGCCCGCCGTGACTCCCGAGGAGGCGGAGGCCAGCTACCGGGTCAACGCCCTCGGATTCACCACCAGCCTGAGCATGCCGAAACGGAAAGCGGCCGTGGGCCTCAAGTATTTCCAGGAGTTCTCGAACCGTTCCACGTTCGAGGGATACTCACTACAGATCTCGTGCTCGCTCGGCTTCTGAGCCGGAGGGCCAGAACAAAGGAAGGAGCGTCTTTATGAGCGGACCCATGCCGGTGGCACGGACCTACAACCAGAACCACGTGCCGCGGCGATACACCCGGGGAAAGCGGCGGGTGAGCATCTACTGGACCTGGAGCTATCCGTGGGAAGCGAACCGCGATCCCTCGATAATGGATAACCGCTTCTCGACCATGACCGAGGTCCGCCGGGTAGCCTGGCCGGAGTACGAGACACAGGAGTGGGACGAGCGGGCCTTCCTCCAAGGCATCGCGGGCACTCTGGAACTGTTTCACCGCTCCACCCTTTCCTTTCAGGAGCTCGTCGGTGAAGCGACCGGCCATCCGGTCGCGGTGTTCCAGCGGATCGACCAGGCCGGGTACCGCCAGCCGATCGACGAGCGGATCTTGGCGGACACGGACACGCTGATGGTGTTCGGACTCGACCACCTGGTCTCCGAGCAGGAGGCCGGGCGGGAGGAGATCGAGGCGATCGGCGAGTGGCTCAAGCGCGAAGGGACCTGCCTGATGGTGGGCCCGCACCACGACGTCGGCTTCGCCAGCGACCTCGACCAGCGCCAGATGGAGTACCGGCACCATGGAGATCCACTGGTCCCTCGCCAGCAGCGGTTCGGCCAGTACACCCGCTCGCTCATGAAGGCGCTCGACATCCCGGTGATGAACCAGTACGGTCTGCGCCCGGCCGTGGTCAACGGCAGCGGGGGGATCGCGCCGCTCAACGCGAACCGGGACCTGGACAAGCTGGGCCTACTCAAGGGCGTGACCACTTTCAACTTTCACCCGCATCTGCCGCACTACGCGCTCACGAACGGGGACACGGCATCGGTGCAGGTGCTGTCGCGGCAGCCGATCGACATGGACCGCCCGCACCCCTTCACCGCCGCGGGCAACACCGAGTTCAACTGCTTCATCTGGATGCCGCCGAAGGACCGCCGCGCCGGGGACATCCTCATGGCCGACTCGACCATCTTCACGACCCTGTTCGGCGGAACGGACAGTCTGGCGAATTTCTGGCGGAACCTCGCGCTGATGAGGTGATGCGCCGCGGCCTGCCGGCCCTCGCTCTCCTCGGCGCGGGAGCAGCCGAGGCACAGAAGACCGACGGCGGTACGGCGGTACGGCGGTACGGCGACGGCGGATACGGTCGGCGGTACGGCGTACGGCGGTACGGCGGTACGGCGGTACGGCGGTACGGCGGTACGGCGGTACGGCGGTACGGCGGTACGGCGGTACGGCGGTACGGCGGTACGGCGGTACGGCGGTACGGCGGTACGGCGGTAGACTGCGCGTGAATGTGGTTCGGCACAATAGGTACGGTAGTACTACAATCGGGTATGGTGCCTTACGAGAGATTCGATGCCTGGAAGGTCGCTCACGAACTTGCCCTGCAGGTATATGCCGAGACGGATCGTTGGCCTGTGAACGAGAGATATGGACTCACAGCTCAGGTTCGTCGTGCTGCCCTCTCCGCCCCAACCAACATCGCTGAAGGATCTGCCAAGCGGGGGCCCCGCGAGCTTCGGCGTTACCTGGACATCGCCTTGGGTTCATTATCCGAAGTATCGTACCTTCTTCGGTTCAGCAGGGACCGGGGCATACTCGGCCCGGAGAGGTTTCTGGCGTTGGATGATCTCAGGAATAGGGCAGGACAGCTGACTTGGCGCTTCTATTCCTCCCTGAATCGCGCCCCATCGCGCTGACTACCGCCGTACCGCCGCTGTACCTACCGCCCTACCGCCGCAGTACCTACCGCCGCTTTACCTACCGCCCTTCCGCCTACCGCCCGTCTTCGGTCACCTGATGGTGCGCCGATTCGTGCTCCGAGGAGCCGTGGTGCGAGGACCCGTGCTGCGAGGCCCCGTGGTGCGAGGACCCCGGCCCCGTGGTCACCCAGACATCGTGCTGGTACACCGAATCACTCCGCACGACGGTGGGCCATTCGCTCCCCGAGGCCGGCAGGACGATCCCTCCGAGCGCGCCCATGCCTCCGCCCTCGAGCAACTTCCCGGTTGGATTGTCGTACTCGGCCGTCAGACGATAGCGGTGATCGGGGGACAGACGGACACCGAACGGCAGGAAGTACCGGGTCGGCATGCCCACGACCTCGCCCCCCTCACCGAGCTTGGGTCGCATCTCCCAGATCACTTTCCCGGTCGAGACGTCCTCCAGACGGAGCGACGTTCCGTACTGATGCAGGTGGCCGCCGGCGGCCAGCAGCCGGGCGGCGACCGCGGGCCGTCCTTCCCAGCTCTTGACCGAGCGGCCGGGTGGCAAATCGAACGCGTGCCCCCCTGCCGGCGGCATCACGTCCAGATACACCGGCCGGATGGCGAGTGGCCGGAGCCAGAGCGTTGCCGAGCTCATCTCGAGCCGCACCCGGAGCCGGACGCCCTGGTGCTCAGTCGGCGTCGGATTGTGCAGCATCGCGGTCACCAGAAGACTGTCGCCGGGATGCACCCGGTACCCCAGGAACCAGGGGAGGTTGTAGGGTCGCGTCTCGGGCCCAGCCGCACCAATCCGGAGCATGATCTTGCTGAAGAGCTCCCGATGGTCCGGCACGATGAGATTCAGGTGATGCAGCATTCCTCTCGGCAGCTGCTCGCCCTTGTCATCGACCAGCTCGAACGCGAGGCCTTGGAGCCAACCGTCTACCGGCAGCTCGAGTGCGAGTGGAGATGGCTGCGCAATGTCACCATGTCCGCCATTCGCAGGCATGGAGACCGGCCCGATATCGATCACGTATTCGCTGGAGGGAACCGGGCCAACCATGGCGACGACACCTGCGACGCAGGCCGTCAGAGCCAGCCATCGTCCGCCTCGGCCTCGAACGCCGGCGCTCGCCTCGATTGAAGGCGTCGGTGAAGGAGCTTTCAAGGGATGATCCTCCTAGACTGACGTTGAATGTCCTCCGCCCCTCCTCGGCCGCGATCCGCACCGTCAAGGTATCCGGGCACCGCCTCTTCGGCCAGCTTGCCGCCGTGCAGACCAGCTCCGGCACAGGATAGGCAGCATCCTGCGGGCCGAGGCCACGGTGAATCAGTCGCGGATTGCAAACGTTCGCAAGGATATGGCTGGATGGAGGGGGGCCGGAATTAGACCTTCGTGCAGGCGTCGATAATTAGGATCAGAGCGGGGTGCGGACCCAGGACATCAGGGTCCGCTCCACGCTCAACGCGATTGAAGTGCGCTCGTTCGTCCTCAGAACGCCAGGACGAGCCCACCCGATACCTGGCCCTGCGTGATCCAGTCAGTTCCTTCCCCCGCGGCGCAGGCATAGAAGCCACACCAGACTTCGATCTGCCCTGATGGAACCGGGGTGGACCACCACTTGATGTCGGTGCGGATCCCCGCCTTCCCGCTGGCGAACATGTACTTGGCACCACCGCCCAGGCTCCAGGAGAATCGGGTCGAGGTGCCGAGGTCGCCCTCCTGCGGATCCAGGATTGCCATGCCGAGCGAGCCGGTGATGAACGGGCGGAGTTTTTCCGAGTGCCCAAACTCCTGGCGGCCGCCGATCTGGATGTAGTTCATGGCGAACCCGCCCAGGCCCACGATGCCACCCCCAGCCGCGGGGTCGAATTCGATATCGGTGTCCTGCCGCAGGTAGGTGAGCTCCACGGCAGACCCCATCTGTGCCAGGAAGCTCACGATGGCGCCCCAGGCGAAGGAATCCTTGAGCCGCAGCTCTCCCGGCGGAAGTGTAGTCCCGGCACCGACGTCGAAGGTACCGCCCCACTGGTAGCCGGCAACAGGCGTGATTTCGAAACGCTTCTGGCTTACCTCCTCTAACTGGGCTTCAACCGGCGCCGCTGCGAGGCAGAGACCGAGGCCGGCGCAGACGGAAAGGACCACCGACGATGGGCGCATGCATTCCTCCAGTAGGGGGGCTTTGTCGTGGTGTCGGACCTGCTCCTGATTACATCGAGTCCGGCCGAACGGAATCCGCGCCGGCTCCGAGGCCGGTCGTATCCGGCATCACGCCGCTGGTGTCCGGCAGTCCGGCGGCGGCAGAGTCGCCAACGGCTCCCGCGGCTGCTGCGGCAGAGTCACCCGCCGCGCCGGCGGCCGCAGCGGCGGTATCGCGATAGGCACCCTCCGCTGCCGTAATGGAGTCCTGAGCCGCGGCCGCGGCTGCCGTCGCCGTGTCGACTGCCTCTCCCGCCGCTGTTTCAGGAACCGTTTCCTCGGGCTCCTTCTTGGAGCACCCCATGCCGAGCATCGCCGCTCCCAAGAGTCCAGCGCTCAACCACGCCCGCGTACGCATACATCCTCCGCTGTGTTAGTGTGTCCGGTCCGCCATGATAGACGATTAGGGATACCGGGGTAACTGTCACTTGTGACAGCCACGCTGTGCCGTCATCCGCCGCAGCCTCGCTGCCTAGGCCACGACTCTCGGCTCGGCGGCAGGTCTTCCTGGCTCGCCGTATTTCTCCAAATCCTTCTCCAGGAAGTAGTTCAGGAAGGTTCGAATGACCGCGATCGCGCCCAGTCGCCCCAACTCCTCCCAGCTCGGTGCGATGACCGTGCGGACGACGTCCGCGGCCAGCTCGAACTCCAGGCCCAGAACGAGCCACATGGCAAAGCGGAGCCAGACCTCCTTCCGATGGCCTACGACCCTCGCTTGGCCAAAGAGGCGACCCGCCAGCCGAACGGTCGCCTCCGCCGCACCAAAGGCGATGACCAGGACGGCGACCACCTCGATCGCCAGCGCGACATCGCGAGCGAACCCGGCGAAGTGCTCTTCCATTGGCGCTTACCGGCTCGCAAAGACCTTCTGCCGCTTCATCTCGGCGACCGTCGCGTCCACGATCTCATCGACGAACTGGGGCACCGATTCGGGATTGTACGTCTTGGTGCGGCTGGCCCAGACGAGTTTGTCGTCGGCCACCGAATAGACGTTTGCCTCCACGCTCACGACCTGGTCCTGCTTGACGTACCCCGGGTCGTAGGCGTAGCCGTAGCCGGTTTCCCAGTACCCCCACATGTCGCCGTGACTCAGCGGCACCGCGTAGGTCTGACCGGGTACGACCGTGGTCTCCTGCTCCGCCCTGGCTGGACGCAGGATCACGGCCCCGTCGAAGCCCTGCTGCTTGACCCAGGCCTTGGCCTGGTCCTTGTCCTGCAGGAGCGCATCAGGGAAGACCGTGTAAGCCGGCACCGCATTGCCCATTTTGCGGGCCAGGTGATCCTCGGCCGCCCGGCGCAGGCCGGCATCCTTGCTGATGAACACGACGAGCACCTTGTTGAAGCGCTGCGGGGTCAGGCCGGGTTCTTTCCAGGAATTCACCAGCTCAGTGTTCTTGGACGCGCACGCCCCAAGCAGGAGGGCACCAGCGAGGAGCTGGTAGAGGCCGCGGATGCTCCGCATGGGTCTTCTCCCGATTGCTGTGAGGGTGGCGCTCGAACTGTGGGTACAGGCTACGAGGGCGCGACGAGCGCCGAAACTGTTAGTTCTTACAGGAGGAGTGAAGGGTTGCAGGGAGGAGCCGCGCATCGATACAGAGTGACCCTTTGGGCGTGACCCGTCCACTGTCAGAAATGACAGATGCCATCGGGCCCTGGCCACCCTAAACTGCTTCCAGACTCCCCTGAGTCGTTACGGTGTCTATACCCCGAGCCTGAGGACAATGCCCGACCAACCCAACCGGCCGCTCACAGGCCTGGAGCCAGTGCAGACCGCCACGGCGCCCGGCGATTCGCCTTTTCCGGACATGGTCTGGATCCCGGGCGGCACGTTCAGGATGGGCTCCGAGAAGCACTATCCCGAAGAGCGCCCGGTGCATCCAGTCACGATCGACGGATTCTGGATGGACCGGTTCCCCGTCACCAACGCGCGCTTCCGCCGGTTTGTGGAGGGCACGGGCCACGTCACCTTCGCCGAGATACCTCCGAATCCAGCGGACTACCCGGGAGCACTCCCGGAGATGCTCTATGCCGGCTCGCTCGTCTTCGTGAAACCGGCGAGTCGAGTCCAGCTGGGTGAGATCGCCAACTGGTGGCAGTACATGCGGGGAGCGTATTGGCGTGAGCCCCAGGGGCCAGGAAGCTCGATCGACGGACTCGAGCAGCACCCCGCCGTCCACTTGACCTTCGGCGACGCAGAGGCGTTCGCGCGCTGGGAGGGCAAGGAGCTACCCACCGAGGCCGAATGGGAGTTCGCTGCCCGGGGCGGACTCGAGGGGGCCCCATATGCCTGGGGCCAAGACTTCATGCCGAACGACGTTCCCATGGCGAATACGTGGCAGGGCGAGTTCCCCTGGCAAAACCTTGGGACGGACGGCTACGAGGGCACCTCTCCGGTCGGTGCGTTCCCCGCCAACGGCTACGGACTTCATGACGTGATCGGCAACGTGTGGGAGTGGACCACCGACTGGTACGAGCCCCGCCATCCCGCGGAGGCCATCAAGGCGTGCTGTGTTCCCCGCAACCCACGGAGCGGCCGCGAGGAAGCCAGCTACGATCCGGCGGACCCGGCCATCCGGATCCCGCGCAAGGTGCTGAAGGGCGGGTCCCACCTCTGCGCGCCGAACTACTGCCGCCGTTACCGCCCCGCGGCGCGGTTCCCCGAGCCGGTGGACACTTCCACCAGCCACGTCGGCTTCCGCTGCATCGTGCGTTCGAGCACCCGATCCTAAGCCACTCCGAATGGAGGAGTGTGGAGCTAAGAGCAGATCCCTTCGACGCCGGGCCCTACAGCCGAGTCCAGGCCACCCTGGGGCTCATCAAGAGTGATGCCTTGCGGGCCGGACATCGCGCACTCCTGGTCGGGGTCATCGCGTGGCTTCCGCTGCTACTGCTCTCCGCGGTCGAGGGTCTGGCGCTTCGGCCGGATCCCCGTGAATCGATGCTGCTCGACATCGCGGCCCATGCCCGCTACCTGCTCGCACTGCCGCTGTTCGTCATCGCCGAAGCGGTCTGTCTCCCGGGGCTGGCCTCGATCGCGCGACATTTCGGCGACATGGGGCTGATCCCGCAGGCGAACCGCCCCCGCTACGACCACTTGGTGGAATCGACTCGGCGGCTGCTCGCGTCACCCTGGACCGACATCAGCATCCTGCTCCTGGCCTATGGCGCGACGTTGGGGCTGGCCCCGCGGCTCTATCCGGAGAGCGTCTCCACCTGGGTCGCACCGCTGTCCGGAGCCGGACACCAGCTCTCGCTCGCGGGTTGGTGGCGGGCGCTCGTCAGTCAGCCACTTTTTCTCATGTTCCTGATGGGGTGGCTCTTGCGGGTAGTGCTCTGGGCCGGCTTCCTCCGGGGTATGTCACGCCTGGATCTCCAGCTGATCCCCGCGCATCCCGATCTGGCCGGTGGGCTCGGCTTCGCGGGCACGTCGATCCGCTACTTCCTGCTGCTGGCGCTGGCGCTCTCGGTACCCATCGCGGGGACAGTGGCGCAGGGAATTCTATTTGGCGGACGAACTCTCACCGACTTCAGGTACGTGGTCGCGGGGATCCTGATCGTCGAGATGGTGCTCTTCATCGGCCCCCTGTTCCTGCTTGGACCGGCGCTCCTCCGGGCTCGCACCCGGGGGATTTTCCAGTACGGGGCCCTGGCGGAGGCCGTCGGACAGCAGTTCGAGAGCCGCTGGCTCAGGGCCCCGAGCGTCGTCAGCGCCGAGGCGCTTGCCGCTCCCGACTTCTCGGCCACCACCGACCTGTACTCGATCACGGCCAACGCGCACGGAATGGGGCTGGTCCCGCTTAGAGTCGCCCAGGTCGTGCCGCTGGTGATCGCCGTGCTGCTGCCATTCGTGCCGGTGGTGCTGGTGGCGCTGCCGATCAACGAGATTCTGAGCTACGCCGCCAAGCTCGTCCTGTGAGGACTCGATGGCCGACCGCGTGAGTGCCTCGCTCAGCCAGCTGCCCGACTCTACCGCGCTCGCGGTGGAGCGGACCCGTCTGGCTCATGAGCGGACGTTGATGGCCTGGGTTCGCACCTCGGTCTCGCTGATCTCCTTCGGGTTCACCATCTACAAGTTCTTTGAGTACCTGCGGGAGAGCGAGCAGGCGACCACGTAGCCAATGCCCTCAATCCCCGACGTTTCGGAATGTCGATGATCGTGGTAGGGCTTCTCATGCTGGTGGTGGCTACGGTTCAACACCAGCGTGATCTCAAGGTGCTGGAGGCACGCTACGGGAAGGGACCCCGGTCGCTCGCCAGCATCGTCGCCATCCTGGTGGGCGCCCTCGGCATCCTGGCGTTCGTGGGAGTGTTGCTGAGACAGTGATGCCTACATCTTAAGGAGTTCTTATGCGAATCGCATTGACTACGTTGGCCCTGGTCGGCGGTCTCGCCACCCGGCTGGCGGCGCAAGACTCTACCGCCGCGGCCGCACCGGCAGCAGCACCGGCGGCCCAGCCAGCACCTGCATCAGCCGCGCAACCGGCAGCTCCAGCGGCTCCGCAAGCGGCCGCCGCTGCGTCCACGAAGGGACCTGCTGCATCGCTGGGGCTGTATGTGTTTCCTGCCAAGGGTCAGACCCCCGAGCAACAGAACCAGGACGAGCAGGCGTGCTACGCCTGGTCCAAGGAGCAATCAGGGATCGATCCCGCAGCGGTCAAAGCCAACCCAGATTCGGCCAAGAAGGCGGCCGGGGCCAAGGCCGACTCTGCCACTGCGGGTGCGGGGGCCCGGGGCGCGGCGCGCGGCGCTGCCGGGGGCGCGGTCGTGGGAGCGATTACCGGCGATGCCGGCGAAGGCGCTGGTGTCGGCGCGGTCGTAGGGGTCGCCGCGGGCAGAAAGGCAAAGAAGCAGGCCAAGAAGCAGGCGGAACAGCAAGCGGTAGAGCAAACCAACGCCTGGGCCGCGCGGCAGATCGACACCTTCAAGAAGGCGTACAGCGCGTGTATCGAGGGGAAGGGCTACACGGTGAAGTGAGGCGGTAGATACTGCGGCGGTAGATGAAGCGGCGGTACGGCGGTATTGCGGTGCGGCAGAGAGAGATGCCTACCGCCGCACTATCTACCGCCGTAGTATCTGCCGCTCTAGAACGCTTCACCGGTGCCGAAGAAGACGCCGTTCGATCCTTCGACCCCGAATCCGAAGTCGATGCCGATGTTCGTCCTGGAGTGTTTGTTGAGCTTGATGCGGAGTCCCACGCCTCCTCCAGGATCGGGAGTATGAAGCCGCCGGTCAGGGAGTCGCTGGCAGAGGTGAGGTTGAAGAACGCCACCGCACCGAACAGGCCATCTCGAGTAAGCGTGACCCGATATTCAGCTTCTCCGTACACCAGATCCTGGGCCCGGATTCTCCCCTGCGCGTACCCCCGCCCGCTCCGGTTGTTGTAGTCCCATCCGATGGCTGGTAGATCGAGGTAGGGCGGCTGGCCCATGGTGAACCAGGTCCACCCCCAGACTGCGAGCACACCCGGCCCCACTCTGGGATAGGTCCTCAGCTCGCCTTCGAATGCCTGCCAGTTGTCGTCACTGCCCAGCCACGTAGGGAGGAACCGGAAGCTTCCTCGAAGATACAGCCCATTCGAGGGGTTAAGCGGGTTGTCCCGGGTATCGCTCAGCACGTTGAAGGAGAGGCCCGATGAAGTGGAGCTGGTCGGCTGACCTCCGGAGTACTGAACGTAAGGAGTCACGATCCCCTGGCTTGCGTTGTGATCCACGATTTTGAAGTAGTGGTTCAGGTGGTACCCCAGCCCCAGCAGGAAATCCTCGGACACCCCGCGGTACACGGTCTCATGGAATCGAATCAGGTTGTAGTCCATCGGCGACTCGAACTCCCCGGGCAGCGCAGGGCCCAGCCCGTAGGTCGGCTGGTTGCTGTCGAGGTAGCGCCAGTCGCCTTCCAGCTTCCAGGCGTTGGCCGGCATGTACACGTTGGAGCGAAGCAGGATATTGAACTGTTTCTTGGTGGTGTAGTTGACCGATGCGGAGACCGTCGAGAGGTTGGTGCTCTCATCGGTCCCGAGCCGGGTGACGGCGTTGCCGGATACGCCGAGCAGGAGACCGGTCGTCGGGCTGGCCGAGATTGCGGGCAGAACCGTAATCACGGTTTTGGGTGGGACGATGATGCTATCGCTCAGCTTGGGCTTCCCGTGCAGCACCCGGGAGAGCACATCCATGAGGTCACGCTGGGGAACCGAATCCTGCCGTGCGGAAGTCTCCGCCTGCTGCGATACCAGCCTGGCCGGGAGGAGCGCCAGCAGGACCCACACCGCCCCACGGTAAGAAGCTCTCACCGCTCGAGTGGTGCCATGAACCCGTCATGCCCTCCGGCATGAGCCTCGATCTCAGACAGTGGGACTGGGCGTGGAAGACGGGCCTGCACCTGCGTCCCCCGGCCGGGCGCGGAATAGACCGAGAGCGAGCCACCAATCGTCCTGAGTCGCTGGCGCATACTCACCATGCCGAGCCCATGGAGGGCGCTGGCTGACTGGGGCTCGAAGCCCACCCCAGCATCGGAGATGGTGAGGGTAAGAGAGTTGTCCTCGCCTCGGAATGCCACCGAGATGGCATCGGTCCCGCTGTGCTTGGTAGAGTTATGCAGGGCCTCCTGCGCCACGCGGTAGAGAGAGAGCGCGACGGCGCTCGGAAGCGTGCCGGGCCATTCCGTCTCGGATACGTCGATGCGGACCCCATGATGTTCCATGTCGCGACCCAGCGCGCGGACAGCCGGCACCAGCCCGAGGTGCTCCAGCCGTGCCGGGTGTAGCGCGCGGGTTACTCGCTGGAGGTCGGCGGCAACCGAGCGCACCCGTTGCGCGAGTGCGGACACCTGGGCGCGTCGCTGGCCGGCCGAGTCAGGTGGTCCCCTTTCGAGCGCATCGAGCTCGAGTGCCACTACTGCCAGCTGTTGACTGATATCGTCGTGCAGCTCGCGCGCTATCCGCGCCCATTCGGCTTCCTGCACCTTGAGGAGGCCACCCCCGAGGCGGGTCAGGTCATCTTCCGCGACCCACCTGGCATGGCGCGCCCTGACGGTGGCCCAGATCCCGAGAACCAGGACCGCCACGGCTGCGAGCACGATCGCGTCGTGAAGGAGGGACACGGGACATCGCTCTTCTCAGAACCGCACCGTGACGCCCACGGCGGGCCCGTTGAGGTGAACATCGTACACCAGGCCGTCGTCCTTCTCGTAGTCCACAGCCAGGTACCGGTATGCAGCGTCCAGCCTGCAGCAGCGGCTCAGGTCATAACCTATGCCGCCAAGCGCCTGCCACGTAAAATCCGATCCACCCGCCCCCACGTCGGACTTGGCGAACAGGTGCCAGCGTTCCGCGGGCTGGTATCGCAGCGCGGCGCCCAAGGTCCCATCGAATCCAGTCCTGGTCTCCGGAAAGCGCCTGAGGCGGGGCGCTGAGATCGACGCTCAGCTGCCAGTAGCGCGCACCGAGCAACGCATCCACCCCTCCCTAGGGTCGGCTGAGAATGGTGTAGCCCAGCTCCGGCTGGACCATGAGCTCCTTCTGTTCGACCCGAAGGGTACCGCTGCCGTCCACCAAAGCGCCTGCTCATCGGCGAGCGACACGTAGAAAAGGTCTGTCCGGATGACCCAGGGGTGGCGGCGGGCTTCGAACAGCCCCATGAACCCGATATCGAAATCCTCGAAGATGTC